>NZ_JAXMOH010000002.1:0-737052 GCF_034670005.1 Thalassovita sp. | reverse complement strand
TGGTGTTCTTGACCTTGGTATAGGGCTTGATCCAGTCCACTCGCTGCCCCTGTTCGCGCCAGAACCCGTCCGGGTCCGACACCGACGCCGCATACATCGCATCATAACGCGCAGCATCAACATGGGCGGTTTCCGAAAACGATTTCGGCACGGGGTAGAGATTTTCACTCATCGGGGTCCTCCCTGAACTCCAGCAATTGTCCTGTGACCCGCCCCGGAATTGAAAACCGGGGCAGGGGCGGGCCGATGCGACCCTTGATCAGATGGCCAAGTATTCTTCCCGCAATTCCTTGTTTTGAAGAACCTCGGCCGCCGAGCCGTCAAATACGACGGTGCCTGTGTCCAGAATGACAGAGCGATCCGCCAGTTCCAAGGCCCGCACCGCGTTCTGTTCAACGATAACCGTCGTGATGCCCTGTTCCTTGATCTTGCGCAACGTGCGCTCGATCTCGTCCACGATGACTGGCGCCAGCCCTTCGTAAGGTTCGTCCAGCAGCAGCACCTTGATGTCGCGTGCCAGCGCCCGGGCGATGGCCAGCATCTGCTGTTCGCCGCCCGACAGGGTCACGCCTTCCTGCAACCGGCGTTCGCCGAGCCGCGGGAACAGTTCATACAGCCGTTCGATCGACCAGCCGATCGGCGGTGCGATCTGCGCCAGCTTGAGGTTTTCCTCAACCGTCAGGCCGGGGATGATGCGGCGATCTTCGGGGACCAGCGCGATCCCGGCCTGCGCGGCCTTGTAGGAATTCATCAGGTGCAATGGCTGGTGATCCAGCCACACTTCGCCATGGGTGATCGCAGGATCATCCAGCCGCGCGATGGCGCGCAGCGTGGAGGTTTTGCCGGCCCCGTTGCGGCCCAGCAGCGCGAGGATTTCACCCTCGTGCACGTTGAATTCCACCCCTTGCACGATATAGCTTTCGCCATAATAGGCGTGAATATCCCACACCGAAAGGAAGGCAGGGGCGGTTTCAGCAAGGTTCCGCCCTTTGGAGAAATCAGGTTTGACGTTCATGGTCCGACTCCTTACGCGGATTCACCCAGATAGGCTTCCCGTACTTTAGGATTACCCTTGATGTTTTCGGGGTCGTCCTCGACCAGGGGCGAGCCCTGGGCCAGAACGGTGATACGGTTGGCCAGACTGAACACCACATGCATGTCATGTTCGATGATGGCGATGGTGATGTCACGTTCTTCGCTGATCTGTTTCAGCAGATCGATCGT
Organism: Thalassovita sp.; assembly: GCF_034670005.1. Taxonomy (GTDB): domain Bacteria; phylum Pseudomonadota; class Alphaproteobacteria; order Rhodobacterales; family Rhodobacteraceae; genus Thalassobius. Next base: position 735,828 of record NZ_JAXMOH010000002.1, on the reverse strand, counting down.
ATTGTTGGTGTCGGCCCGCGCCATGCCGGCGGTGGGTTCGTCGAGCAGCAGCAATTTGGGTTCCTGTGCCAGACACATGCCGATTTCCAACCGACGCTTGTCACCCCGCGACATCGACGCCGAATGCATATGGCGCTTGTCGGCCATATTCATGTCCACAAGCATCTTTTCGGCCCGTTCCACGATGTCCTTGTCGGACATCATGTTTTCGACCGCATGCATCCGGAACGCCCCGTCGCGCGATGCGAAACAGGGGATCATCATGTTTTCCATCACCGTCAGGTCGCCGAAAATCTCGGGTGTCTGGAACACCCGTGAAATCCCCATCTGGTTGATTTCATGCGGTTTGCGGCCCAACACCGACTGACCGTCGAATATCACCGATCCGGTATCCGGGATCAGTTTGCCGACAAGGCAGTTGAGCAGGGTGGATTTGCCCGCCCCGTTGGGACCGATGATGGCGTGAACGGAGTTTTCCTTCACGCTGAGGTTTACATCGCCAAGCGCCTGCAGACCACCGAAGCGCTTGTTGACGCCTTTGACTTCAAGAATGCCCATTCTTGCGCCTCCTTATTCTGCAGGTTCAGTTTTGGCGGCATCGGAGCCGTCTTTGGATTTCTTCTTGCCGCGGAACAGCCGCGCGATACGTTGCCCACCTTCGACAAGACCGCCGGGCAGGAAAGTCACCACCAGCATGAAGATGATGCCCAAGGTCAGGTGCCAGCCCTTGCCCACGAAGGGGTGGATGATGGTGACGATGAAATCCTCGAGCCCGTCGGGCAGGGCGCTGAACCAGCCATGCAGAACGGTATCGTTGATCTTCGAGAAGATGTTCTCGAAATACTTGATCAGACCCGCGCCCAGAACCGGACCGATCAGGGTGCCGACACCGCCGAGAATGGTCATCAGAACCACTTCACCGCTCGCAGTCCACTGCATCCGTTCGGCCCCTGCCAGCGGGTCCATAGAGGCCAGCAATCCACCGGCCAGACCGGCATACATGCCAGAGATGACGAAAGCCGCCAGAGTATAAGGCTTGGGGTTCAGGCCGGTATAGTTCAGCCGCTGCTGGTTCGACTTGATCGCACGCAGCATCATGCCGAAGGGCGACCGGAAAATCCGGATCGAAAGGTAGAAGGCCAGCAGCATGACGATGGCACAGACATAGTAGCCCACCGAGAAGGTGAAGCTCCACGGCCCCACCGTCATGTCGAAAGCCGAGCGCATTTCCAGACCAAACAGGCTGGTTACCGGCAGGGAACCGGCAGCGCTTGCACTGTCCAGAATGCGCGGATCGTCCAGGCTCAGCTGAAGTCCGGTTTCCCCGTTGGTGATCGGGGTCAGAACCGAATAGGCCAAGGCAAAGGACATCTGCGCGAAGGCCAGTGTCAGGATCGAGAAATAGATCCCCGACCGGCGCAGCGACACATAGCCGATGATCAGTGCGAACAGGCCCGCGATGATGACCGACAGGATAATCGCCGGCAGGATGTTCATCGAAAGAAGCTTGAACATCCATACCGCCGAATAGGACCCCACGCCGAGGAAAGCGGCGTGGCCGAAGGACAGGTAGCCGGTCAGGCCGAACAGGATGTTGAAACCGATGGCGAAGATCCCGAAAATCACGAAGCGCTGCATCAGGTCGGGATAACCGGCGTTGAACTGTGCCAGCCCGCTATCGGTCGGAAAGGGGTTCAGGATGAAGGGGGCCATCATGGTGAGGATGGCGACGAGAAGCAGCAGAGCGCTGTCTTTTTTATTAAGTCCTATCATTGTCTCTTACTCCATCACGCCTTTTTTACCCAGCAGACCGCGCGGACGGGTCAGCAGGATGATGATGGCGACCAGGTAAATGATGATCTGGTTGATGCCGGGAATGGTGGTCGTCGCCCAGGTGGTCGACGCGATGCTTTCCAGAATGCCCAGCAGGAACCCTGCGGCAACCGCGCCGGGAAGCGATCCCATACCGCCCACGACCACGACGACAAAGGACAACACAAGGAAATCCATGCCCATGTGGTAATTGGGGGCGTTGATCGGGCCGTACATCACACCGGCCATGCCTGCCACCGCAGCGGCGATGCCGAACATGATGGTAAAGCGTCGGTCGATATTGATACCCAAAAGCCCGACGGTTTCGCGATCCGCCATCCCCGCGCGCACCACCATGCCGAAGGTGGTGAATTGCAGGAAGGCGAAGACGCCGCCGATGATCACGGTGGCAAATCCGAAATAGACGATCCGCCAGACCGGATAAACGATCCCTTCGGCCAGTGTGGCCACGCCGGACAAGGCGTCGGGGGCGGGGGTCTGGATCGGATTGGCGCCATAGACCGCCTTGACGACTTCCTGCAGGACGATCGCCAGCCCGAAGGTCACCAGAATCTGATCGGCATGTTCACGTTTGTAGAAATGCTTGATCAGACCGCGTTCCATTACGAAGCCGATGAGGATCATGACCGGAATGCTGAACAGAACCGCCAGCGGCACCGACCAATCGATGATTGCCGATCCGACGTCGGCACCGAACCAGCTTTCGATATAAGGCGTTTTCACCTTCATCGGGTTGCCGAGGAAGTCGGTCTTGGTCGGGTCGATCGTTTCGAACGACAAGTTCAGTAGGCGCTGCACGAATACGGTGCAGAACGCACCGATCATGAACAGCGCACCATGCGCGAAGTTCACGACGCCCAATGTGCCGAAAATAAGCGTAAGCCCAAGCGCGATCAGCGCATAGGCTGAACCCTTGTCGAGCCCGTTCAGGATTTGCAGGATGATTCCGTCCATTGTCCCCACCTTGGAAAATTATCGGCTGTCAGCCAAACCTGCCGCAGGGACGCGCCCGGCTGCATTGGCTGAAATGGCCGTGCGCGCGGTTTGCGCGCACGGCCCCGAATTGTTTGAGCGTTTTGGAATTATGCGCCCGGGTTGCAGGTGCCCAGAGCGCCGCCCGCGAACATCGGGTGATCCGGCGGATAGGTAACCTGTGCCGCAGGAGTAACTTCGACGATTTCCAGAAGGTCGAATTCCGAAGTCGGGTTTTCTTTCCCTTTCACAACCAGCACGTCTTTGAAGCACTGGTGATCTTCGGCGCGGTACAGCGTCTTGCCGTTGCCCAGACCGTCGAATTCGAAGCCTTCCAGCGCTTCGACGATGCCGCAGGGGTTGAAGGTGCCCGCACGCTGCGCAGCATCTGCATAAAGCAGGGTCTGGCAGTAAACGGTGTGCGCAGCCTGGCTCGGCGGGAAGCCGTACTTGGTGCCGAAGGATTTCACGAAGGCTTTCGAACCCTCATCCTGCAGCGACCAATGCCAGTTGGTCGAGCCAACGATACCCTTGATGTTTTCGCCGGCACCGCGTGCCATCAGGCGCGAGAACAGCGGCACAACGATTTCGAAGTTCTTGCCGTTCACTTCCTTGTTGCGCAGGCCGAACTGAACTGCGTTGGTCAGCGAATTCACCATGTTGCCGCCGTAATGGTTCAGAACCAGAACGTCCGCACCCGAATTCAGAACCGGCGCGATATAGGACGAGAAGTCGGTCGCGGCCAGCGGGGTCAGCACGTTGTTGACGGTTTCCCAACCCAGGGCTTCGGTCGCGGCTGCGATCGATTCCTGCTGGGTCCAGCCCCAAGTGTAGTCGGCGGTCAGGTGATAGGCTTTGCGGTCGTTGCCATACAGGCGGCTCAGAACCGGTGCCAGCGCGGCACCCGACATATAGCCGTTGAAGAAGTGGCGGAAACCGTTGGCTTTTTTGTCTTTACCGGTGGTGTCGTTCGAATGGGTAAGACCGGCCATGAAGATCACGCCAGCTTCCTGGCACAGACCCTGCACAGCAATCGCAACGCCCGAGGAAGACCCGCCGGAAATCATGATAGCGCCGTCTTTTTCAATCATCGACTTGGCCGATGCGCGGGCAGCATCCGATTTGGTTTGCGTATCGCCGGTGACGAACGTGACTTTCTTGCCCAGAATACCGTTGCCTTGCAGTTCTTTCGAGCTGAAGGTGCTCAGCATGCCGCCATCGCCTTCGCCGTTCAGGTGCTCGACCGCCAGTTCGTAAGCGCGCAGTTCGTCGGCGCCCTCATCCGCATAAGGACCGGTCTGGGGCACGTTGAAACCCAGGGTCACAGTTCCGCCGGTCGGTTCGTTTGTGTATGCGGCAGCCGACGATGCGGTAAAGATCGTCGGAAGCGCGACGCCGGCACCAGCAATGGCGCCCGACTTCAATACGCCACGACGCGTAAGATTAGTCTTGGACATAAATTCCTCCCATGTCATGAATTGCGGCCCTACCTCCTCAAGCAGTACCGCGCGCACAAATGTGCAAATTCATTATCAGCGCCTAAAAGAAAACTTAGCAACAACAGCTTTTGGCAAAAGAATTTTTTTGTAAACAACTGCACAATAGTGGTATATATTTTGTAAATAAATTTTTCCGCAGTGCAGAAATGCGTTGATTTGGTTGGGAAAACGAAATGTCGCAACGTCAATTGACTGGCTCCCGCATCCGGGAACGGCGTCTCATGCAGGGGATGCGGCAGGCCGAACTGGCCCGCAACGCGGGAATATCGGCATCGTATCTGAATCTTATCGAGCATAACCGGCGCAGAATCGGCGGCAAATTGTTGTTGTCATTGGCCGAAGTGCTGGATGTGGAACCGTCGGCGCTGACCGAAGGGGCGGAAACCGCGATCATCGCCACTCTGGGCGAAGCCCGCGCCGCCGATAAGGTCGCCGCCGCCGAAAAGGAAGCGCCCGAAGACTTCGCGGGCCGTTTTCCCGGTTGGGCCGAATTGATGGTGCGCCGTCATCGCCGGGTTCTGGAGCTGGAACGAACGGTCGAAACCCTGACCGACCGTCTGACCCACGATCCGCATTTGGCCGCCGCCCTGCATGACGTTCTGTCCACGGTGACGGCGATCCGGTCGACGGCCGGAATTCTGGCAGAGACCCCCGAACTGGAACCGGAATGGCGCGACCGGTTCCATCGCAATCTCAACGAAGATGCCAAGCGGCTGGCCGAAAGTTCGCAATCGCTGGTCACTTATCTGGATCAGGACAGCAGCGAAGAAACCGGGCTGGCGTCACCACAGGACGAGCTCGAAGCGTTCCTGACCGATGCCGATTATCATTTTTCTGATCTGGAATCCGCCGGGGCAGACAAGGTCGACACGATTCTCGAACAGGCAGAAATGCTGCAATCGGCGGCGGGGCGATTGTTCGCCCGCCAGTATCTGGACCGCTATTGCGACGACGCCAAGCTTATGCCGCTGAACGACACCATCGCCGCCCTGCGCGAACTGGGGCCAGACCCGGCGGTTCTGGCGCGCCGCTTTGGGGTCAGCGTGCCCCGGGCGATGCGACGGATGGCGGAATTGCCGCAAACCGAAGGCGTGCCGCAGCTGGGCATGGTCAGTTGCGATGCTTCGGGCACCTTGATATTCCGCAAAGCGACCGAAGGCTTCGCGCTGCCGCGCTTTGGCGCGGCCTGTCCGAAATGGCCGTTGTTTCAGGCACTGTCGCGGCCATCGTTGCCGATCCGCCGGGTGGTTCAGCAGGACATGCGCGGGCAGTCTGCCTTTTTGGCTTTCGCCATTGCGGAACCTGTGACGGAACCTGATTTTGGTCATGACCCGCTGTTTCAGGCTCATATGCTTCTGGTGGCGCTGGGGCCCGCAGACTGGAAGCCGGAAGAGGTCAGCGGCCTTGGGGTCGGCTGCCGGATTTGCCCGCGCGAAAATTGCGCCGGCCGCCGCGAACCCTCGATCCTGACCGATGGGTTTTGACTTGCGGCGGGAACTCCGCGATAAACAAGACAAGTTCGATATGTCAGTTCTCAGGGGGGAGGCGATGCATGGGCAAACATGTCCTTGTGATCGAGGATGAACCGAACATCATCGAAGCGATCAGTTTTATTCTGTCGCGCGATGGCTGGACGGTCGATACACATTCTAACGGGCACGACGCGGTATCGGTCGTTTGTGCCAAATCTCCTGATTTGGTCATCCTGGACGTCATGTTGCCCGGCAAAAGCGGTTACGACATCCTGACCGAACTGCGCCAGATGGAAACGACACGGAAACTGCCGGTGCTGATGCTGACAGCGCGCGGACAATCCAAGGATCGGGAACTGGCTGAGAAAATCGGTGCCAGCCGGTTCATGACAAAACCCTTTTCCAATGCCGAAGTGTTGGAGGCGCTGCACGAACTGGTGCCGCAATGAGCCGCAAACAGTCCCCTTTGTTTCTGGAACGGCGCAGCTATCGGGTGCGCCGGGTGATGGACGCGGCCAAGTTGATGCCGTTTCTCGGAGCGGCGCTTTGGGCGGTACCGGTGCTGTGGTCCGGGGAAGGCGAAAATCAGGTCCCGACGTCGCGGGCGATCCTATATATCTTCCTGGTCTGGGCGGCGCTGGCGGCAGGGACCTTGTTTCTGACCTTCTGGTTGGATGACAGCATCGATTCCGATCGGAAAGAAGGGCCCTAGGCCAGATGGGCGCACTGAACATTCTTGTCGCGGTCTGCCTGACCTATGTGGCGCTGCTGTTCGTGGTCGCCTTCATGGCCGAACGCGCCGCCCTCAGGGGGCGGGCAACGTGGCTCCGGTCGCCGCTGGTCTATACGCTGTCGCTGTCGATCTATTGCACCGCATGGACGTTTTATGGTGCGGTGGGCAACGCGGCGCGGTCGGGGCTGGAATTCCTGACCATCTATATTGGCCCCACACTGGTGATGATCGGCTGGTGGTGGGGGTTGCGTAAACTGGTGCGGGTGGGCCGGACCCAGAGGATCACCTCGATCGCCGACCTGATTTCGTCGCGCTACGGAAAATCACCCTTGCTGGCGGTGTTTGTTACGCTGATCGCGGTGATTGGAACCACACCCTATATTGCGCTGCAACTGCAATCGGTGACCCTGTCTTTTGCGTCCTTCGCCAAGGTCGATCCGCAGGCCATGCAATTTGCCGACAGCGATGCCACCGCGTTATGGGTGGCGGGGGGGCTGGCGGTGTTCACGATCTTGTTCGGGACCCGCAATCTCGACGCCAATGAACGCCATCACGGTGTCGTCATGGCAATCGCCCTGGAAGCGGTGGTGAAACTCTTTGCCCTGGTCGCGGTCGGCATCTTCGTGGTTTGGGGGCTGGGCGGCGGTGTGTCCGAAACACTGGCCCGGATCGACGCGTCGGATATCGGTACATGGCAGGTTGATAACGGTCGTTGGGCGGCGATGACCATGTTGTCGGCGGCGGCGTTCCTGACGCTGCCACGGATGTTTCAGGTTCTGGTGGTCGAAAACGAAAACGAACGCCACTTGCGTACCGCCAGTTGGGCGTTTCCGACCTATCTGATGATTATGAGCCTGTTCGTGGTGCCCATCGCGGTAGTCGGGCTTGATGTAATGCCAGAAGGTGCCAATCCCGATCAGTTCGTATTGACCGTTCCTCTTAGTCAGGGTCATCAGGGATTGGCGATGCTGTCCTTTCTGGGCGGATTTTCGTCGGCGACCTCAATGGTGATCGTCGCGGCGATTGCACTGTCGACGATGGTGTCGAACCATATCGTGATGCCGATCTGGCTGCCCATCGCACAGGGCGGGGCGGTGATTTCCGGCGATGTGCGCAGCGTGGTGTTGCTGTCACGGCGGTTTTCCATCGTCGGTGTTCTGGCCCTGGGATATTTCTATTACCGGTTCTCGGGCGGAGGTGCCGCGCTGACAGCGATCGGGCTGATCAGCTTTGCCGGGGTGGCACAGTTCCTGCCGGCGCTGATGGGGGCGATTTTCTGGCGCGGCTCGAACCATCTGGGCGCAATGGCGGGGCTGCTGACGGGTTTCCTGATCTGGGCCTATTCGCTGCTGCTGCCCAGCTTCGGACCCGGCGTTTTCCTGTCAGCGGAGGTGCTTGAACATGGGCTTTGGGGGATTGGCTGGCTCAAGCCGCAGGCGCTGTTCGGCATCGAAGGCCTCGATCCGGTGGTGCATACGGTACTGTGGTCTATGTCGCTTAATACCGGCGCCTTCGTGTTGTTTTCGATTGTCAGCTTCCCGCAACCGCTGGAACGATTGCAGGGCGCGCAATTCGTCAACGTGTTCCAGCATTCGGGCAATCCGCAGGGGTGGTCCGGCGGCGTTGCACAGGCTGAGGACCTGATGGTCATGGCGCAGCGTATCCTTGGCCCGGTCGAAGCGCAGGCCTTGTTCCAGAAGGCCGCTGTAGATCAGGGCTTGGTCGGCTTCCTGCCGGAACCGACGCCGGAATTCCTGCAAAGCCTCGAACGCGAACTGGCCGGGTCGGTGGGGGCGGCCACCGCCCATGCCATGGTGTCCCAGATCATGGGCCGCGCCACGGTATCGGTCGAAGACCTGCTGGCGGTGGCGGATGAAACCGCGCAGATGATGGAATATTCCAGCCAGCTGGAGGCGAAATCGACCGAATTGAGCCGCACCGCGCGGCAATTACGCGCTGCTAACGAAAAACTGACGCAGCTATCGGTGCAAAAAGACGCCTTTCTCAGCCAGATCAGTCATGAATTGCGCACGCCGATGACATCGATCCGGTCGTTTTCCGAGATCCTGCGCGATGCGGATGAACTCAGCCCGGCCGATCTGGAAAAATACGCCAATATCATCCATCAGGAAGCGATCCGCCTGACCCGTTTGCTTGACGATCTGCTGGATCTCAGCGTGTTGGAAAATGGTCAGGTCAATCTGAATATCCGGCAGGGAGCTTTGCAGGATCTGATCTCGCACGCCATCGCCTCGACCGGAGCGGAAACCAGCGGGTTGAGCATCCGTCGCAGCGGGATAGCGGAATCGATCATGATGGAAACCGATCTCGACAGGCTGGCTCAGGTCTTCATCAACCTGATCGCCAATGCGCAGAAATACTGCGATGCGGACCAGCCCGAACTGACCATTCAGGTGACCGAACGCGGCGGCTATCTGATCATCGATTTCACCGATAACGGATCGGGCATTCCGGCGCAGGCGCAGGACATGGTGTTCGAAAAATTCAGCCGGGTCAGCGACCGGCAGGCTGGTGGTGCCGGGCTGGGGCTTGCGATCTGCCGGGAAATCATGTCGCGGCTTGGCGGTGCTATCGCTTATTTGCCCGGGCAGGGCGGTGCTTCGTTCCGGGTCAGCCTGCCGATCACGCTAAAAATGGCCGCGCAATAAGCGATTGGGCAAAGCCCGAAACCCGGTGAAAGTTGCCTTTCTCTGATTCCAAACGACTGCGCCCCGGAACAGGTCCGGGGCGGCATGAATTTCGTCGGAATGGATGACCGCTGTCAGCCTTCCAGTTGCGGACGCAACTGGTCCAGCATGTACCCGGCCTTGGCGGCGGTCAGCAGAATGTCATCGGCGCTCTGCTTGCCCGCCTGACCCAAAGCCCAGATGACCGTGCTGCGGGTGCCCGACGCGCAATAGGCCAGAACCGGACCATCAGCGGTATCGGTCAGATCGGCCTGCTTGGCGATATTTTCCGGTGTCATGGTCTGATGGGTCAGGGGCAGAACGGCAAAGCTCAGCCCCTGTTCCTTCGCGGCCGCTTCAATCGCGGCGGCGTGATGGGATGGGGGAACTTCCTCATCCGGTCGGTTGCAGATCACCCCCACAAACCCTGCCGCCTTGATGGCGGCAAGGTCTTCGACACTGATTTGCGGCGAAACGGAATAGCGGGGGGTGATCTGTCTGATATCCATGGTGACAGGATTATTCTGCTGGCGTCTGGGAGTCCACAGCCGATGGTCCTTCCATCCGGTCCAGCATGCTGCGCACTTTCGGGGCTACCAGCATGCCGAGAAGCATCGCCGCGACAAAGATCCAGTGATTCACGCCGCCATAGGTCAGCGACGCGATCGACGGCCCCGGGCACAGCCCGGCCAAGCCCCAGCCAAAGCCGAACAGGACCGACCCCAGCACAAGATTGCGGCCCAGCCGTGGTTCTGGCGGGGTCGGGAATTCACCACCCACCAAAGGTTTGCGTCCAGGAACGAAACGCCACGCAATCGCCATCGGAATGATTGCGCCCCCCATGACAAAGGCCAAAGTGGGATCCCAGTCGCCGAACACGTCGAGCCAGCCCTGCACCTTGGATGTATCGGTCATGCCCGAAATGAACAGACCCGCACCGAACAATCCGCCGGCGATGAAAGCATAGATAAGACGCATCAGACCCACCCCAGCAAATGACGGAAAACAATCACGGCGAAACCGCCGGCCATGATGTAGAACACGGTAGAGACCAGCCCGCGCAGCGACAGCCGGGAAATCCCGCAGACCCCGTGGCCCGATGTGCAGCCATTGGCCATCCGGGTGCCAATGCCGACCAGCAGACCGGCAACGATGATCACCGCAATATTGCTGGTGATATGGGTGTCAACCTGACTGTACAGCGGATAAAGCGGGATCGGCAGCAGGAACACACCGGCCAGGAACGCAACGCGTTCCTTCCAGGTGTTCAGCCCGCTGCGGTCAACCAGACCGCCGATAATACCGCTGGCACCCATGATCCGGCCATTGGCCAGCAGATAAACGGCGCCGCCCAATCCGATCAGAAGGCCACCAATCAGCCCCCAGATCCAGTCGACGGGTATAGTCTCCAACATCGCGTTTCCTTTCCTGTTGATGTGTTTTGAACGCAGAAAACCCCAGCCACCGTTATTCGCACCGGAGACTGGGGTATTTTTGAACTATGCGCTCAGAGTTTATTGACGGGAACCTTCAGGAACACGTCGCCCTGTTCGTCCGCCGGCGGCATCTGGCCTGCACGCATATTCACCTGCAGCGACGGGATGATCAGTTTGGGCATCGCCAGCGTCGCATCGCGGGTGTCGCGCATTTCGACGAAATCATCTTTGGATTTACCTTCGCCGACATGGATATTCTTGGCCTTCTGTTCGCCAACGGTGGTTTCCCATGCATAGTCATCGCGGCCCGGTGCCTTGTAATCGTGGCCCACGAAGATGCGGGTTTCATCCGGCAATGTCAGGATTTTCTGGATAGACGCGTAGAGCGTTTCCGACGACCCGCCGGGGAAGTCGCAGCGCGCGGTGCCGAAATCGGGCATGAACAAAGTGTCCCCGACAAAGGCCGCGTCGCCGATCACATAGGTCAGGCAGGCCGGGGTGTGGCCGGGTGTGTGCAGGACGTCGGCACGCATCTGGCCGATCATGATGCTGTCGCCCTCGACGAACAACTGGTCGAACTGGCTGCCGTCACGCTGGAATTCGGTGCCTTCGTTGAACACCTTGCCGAAGGTGTCCTGCACGATCTTGATGCGGTCGCCGATGCCGATCTTGCCGCCGACGCGTTCCTGAATATAGGGCGCGGCGGACAGGTGGTCTGCGTGGACATGGCTTTCCAGCAGCCATTCGACCTGCAGGCCCTCTTTCTGGACATAGGCGATGATATCATCGGCCGATTTGGTGTCGGTCCGGCCCGAAGAATAATCGAAATCAAGCACCGAATCGATTACGGCGCATGATTTGCCATTCGGATCCTGAACGACATACGAAATAGTGTTGGTGGCTTCGTCGAAGAATGCGGTTACGATTGGTTTCATGATCGGGTCCTCTGTTTCGAAAGAACATATAATAAAAACTGCATATGTTGCAAGTTAAAAAATTGAACCCTCGCTGTATTGACCTGTATCAAGGCCGACACAGTGTTCAATCATTAGTAAGCTTGGGGTATCAGGAGGAACGCGTAAATGACGACGATCAAAGACCGCAAGACCGTTTTGCTGAAACGGTTGTCGGAACTGGACAGCCGGTTGCATTCTATCGAGGCGGAACTGGACGAACCAACCACCAAAGACTGGGAAGACGCCGCGATCGAACGCGAAGGTGAGGAGGTTCTGGAACATCTGGGCACTGCCGGACAGAATGAGATAAAGCGAATTCGCTCTGCGCTGAAACGGATTCGCGAGGGTGATTATGGCATATGCGTTGAATGCGGTGACGCGATTTCGTCTGAACGTCTGGATATTCTGCCCGACACGCCCTTTTGCAAGACATGCGCCGCATCGCACTAAGCAACTGGCACGGCACACACAAAGAGGAGACCTCTATGGCTGAGCAAAAGTTCTTGGAACTCATCGAACAGCTGGAAGCTGAAATTGAAGACGCGAGTGAAGCGACGCGCGTGGAAATGAAAGACCGGCTTCAAAGCGTGATCGAACAGATGCAGGCCGAGGGTGTTCACGTGCCCCAGCGTCTGCAACTTCTGGAAGAGCGGCTGACGGACGAGACTGTAGAGTCGATGTTCGACAATATGCCCGTTTGATCCCCTTCCAAAGCGCAAGCCCAAGGAAAGGCTTGCACTTTCATTGATCCGTTTTCACACTGCCGGAAGCATTCCGGCAGTGTTTTTTTTATGACGAAAGAGGTGGCCCTTGGCGAAACTGGTCCAGACCGAACAGCAAGACGGCGTTGCGATACTGACGCTGCACAATGGGCCGGTGAATATCCTGTCGCGGTCTGTGCGCGCAGCGCTGATCGAAGGGATTGCGGCTTGCGAAGAGGACGCGTCGGTCCGGGCAATCGTTTTGCGCGGGGCAGGAAGGGATTTTTCCTCCGGTCTCGACCTTGGCGAATTGGAAGCCAAAGCGGAACAGCCCGATCTTGCCGCACTCTGTTCTGCGGTTGAAGAGTGCGAGAAACCGGTGGTGGCAGCGCTTTCCGGCTTGGTGCTGAGCGGGGCGGCGGAACTGGCGCTGGCAGCCCATGCGCGGGTGGCTGACAGGTCGGTCCGGATCGGGTTTCCGTCGTTTGCGATGGGGCTGCTGCCATCGGCGGGAGCAACACAACGACTGCCCCGGCTGATCGGGGCCGAACGAAGTCTGATGCTGATCCGGTCCGGGCACCCTGTTCCCGCCGATTCCGGTTTGGTGGCGGATCTGTTCGAATCCATTGACGCCGAAGCCCCGGTCACAGCCGCCATTGCCGAGGCACAGCGCCTTGCGGATCATCCCGGCCAGATGCAGCGGTGCCGGGACAGGGTCGATGGTTTTGCCGATCCGGCGGCGTTTCAGGCGGCGGTTTCCAAGCTGCGGCATCAGATGGAAGGGCGTTATGCCCCGACCGAAAGCAAACTGATCGATTGCGTCGAGGCCAGCATGTTATTGCCGTTCGAGGCAGGATTGGCTTTTGAACAGGCCGCATCCGAAGATTGCCGCCAATCGACCTATTCGCAGGGGCTGCGACACGCCCATCAGGCGCAGCGCCGGGCGCCGAATTTTCCCGAACGTCTACAGGCCGAACCCCGCAAGATTGATTTCGTCGGCATCATTGGCGGCGGTGTGTCCGCCACCGGCATAGCTGCACTGGCGGCGCTGAAACAGCACAAGGTGGTTTTGTTCGAACGCACCGAAGGTGCCGCCGCCGAAGCCCTGTCCCGGATCGAAGCGACGTTGCGGGCGCTGGGCGCGGGCGCCCGGTTGAACGACGCGCTGAAACAGATCGTCACCACGGTTGACCTGCGTCAGATGTCCGATGCCGATATGCTGATCGAGGCGGTAGCGGAAAACCCCGCCACCAAGGCACAGGTTTTTGCTGCGCTGGATCAGGTGGCGCGGGACGATGCGATCCTGGTTACCAATTCCGCATTGCTGTCGATCGATGAAATCGCGGCGGCGACCAAACGCCCGGCGCAAGTGATCGGAATGCATTTTCACGCCCCGGTGCAGATGACGGCGCTGGCCGAAGTGATCCCGGGTGCCGCCAACGCGGCCGAAACCATCATCACCGCGGCGGATTTTGCGGTCGGGCTCGACCGGGTGGTGGTGCGGTGTGGTACAGGTGGCGGTACGCTGGGCGAACCTATGTTGGCCGCGTTGCGCGACGCCGCAATAGTCCAGTTGCATCAGGGCATCGATCCTTATGACATCGACCGGGCATTGATCGGTTTCGGCCTGGCAAATGGTGTATTCAAGGCGATGGACCGGCTGGGCCTCGATGTGGTTCTGAAACGGTTGCATCTGTTGCATGGGGTCGACCCCAAATCCGGGGCCACCGATGATCTGCTGCAGAAAATGATCGCAGCGGGATGTCTGGGACAGCGTCAGGGCAAGGGATTCTATCGCTGGGATGAACACATGGCCGCGCATCCCGATCCGGATATCGGCGCGGTTCTGGGGCTCGATCTGGATCAGAGCAGAACAGGGGCCGCCGATCTGGCGCAAATACAACTCAATTGCCTTGCCGCGATGGCCAATCAGGGGGCGAAACTGCTGCGCAATGGGGCCGCGCTGCGGCCGTCGGATATTGATGCGGCAATGGTGCTGGGCCACGGCTTCCCGCGCTATCAGGGCGGACCGATGAAAGCGGCAGATATGGCTGGGCTGTTCCATATTCTTCAGGAATTGCAGCGCTGCGGCGACGTGCATCCGGGGCTTTACGATCCTGAACCGGGCATTGCCGCGCTGGTCCGCAATGGCGAAGATTTCGACGCGCTGAACCGGTTGGGCCGCAATCGCCGCACGATCCCGGGTTGATCAGCCCAGAAAAATGCCCACGATCACCATCATCAGCCCGATGACCGACAAAAATAGAGCTCCCAGATTGATCGGAACCACGCGTTGAACCGCCGCGCGCAGATCGTCGTCGCTGAGGCCCGCGCGTTTCGCCGCAGCGATCTTGAAGATGCACCACAACAAACCGGCAAGCCCGGCAATCGATATTGCAGCACCGCTCCAGATCAACACGTCCATCGCCCGTTCCCCTATGTTTGCCCGCGCATTATGACGGCCTAACGGATCGCGGATGCATTGGCAACGCGGCGCAATTTCGCAGGCCCCTCTTGCGGGGCGCGGGGCGGGGCGGTAGGGAAGTTCAAAACCAGACGGAGGCAGATTCATGGATGAATCTACGATCGACGCCAGCTATCGCGTGACCGCAGACGAACTGCGCCAGTTCATCGAACGTTTCGAAAGGCTGGAGATGGAAAAGAAAGACATCGCCGACCAGCAAAAAGAGGTGATGGCCGAAGCCAAGGGGCGCGGCTACGACACAAAAGTGATGCGCAAGGTCATCGCCCTGCGCAAGCGCGATCAGAACGACATCGCCGAAGAAGAGGCGGTTCTGGAGATGTACAAAGAAGCGCTCGGCATGAGCTGAGGCAGTCGTTTATCGATTGACGACAACCAGAATTCAGGCGTTGTGCAGGCTTCCAGAAGCATTGTGCAACGCCTGTTTCTTTTCGAGACCCTTGCTCTGCTTGGGGTCAAGTACCGAATGGACTTCATGTTGCCGGTCAAATCGTCGACCTATCTGAGACCATAGATCAAGGCATCGTCCTTTGCGGTTCCCTGTCGGGACATCCTTGTGCGCTACTCGCAAGATAGCGTGCGCTGAATGGTCGGGATTGTCCCTCCTCGCCACCTCGATCAAAAAAAACGCCCCGCAAATTGCAGGGCGTCTTCAAAATCTTATGCGGATGGGCTGTTACAGCATCGCCATGCTTGCGGCGCTTTCGGGCAGTTCCTCGTCGAAACAGCGCTGATAGAATTCGGCCACGGTCTGCCGTTCCAACTCGTCGCATTTGTTCAGGAAGGTCAGGCGGAAAGCATAGCCGACATTGCGGAAAATTTCGGCGTTCCAGGCCCAGTTGATCACCGTTCGCGGGCTCATCACCGTGCTCAGTTCGCCGTTCATGAATGCGGTCCGGGTTAGATCCGCCAGCGTCACCATCTGGGCCACGGTCTTGCGGCCTTTTTCGGTGTTGAAATGCGGTGCCTTGCCCAGAACGATCATCGTTTCCGCGTCGTGGCTGAGATAGTTCAGCGTGGCCACCAGCGACCAGCGGTCCATCTGCGCCTGGTTGATCTGCTGCACCCCGTGATACAGGCCCGTCGTGTCGCCCAGACCAATGGTGTTGGCGGTGGCGAACAGGCGGAAATAGGGGTTCGGCGTGATCACTTCGTTCTGGTCCAGCAGCGTGAGCTTGCCATCATGTTCCAGCACCCGCTGGATCACGAACATCACGTCGGCGCGGCCAGCATCGTATTCGTCGAACACGATCGCGGTCGGGTTGCGCAGTGCCCAGGGCAGGATGCCTTCGTGGAATTCGGTGACCTGCTTGCCGTCTTTCAGCTTGATCGCGTCCTTGCCGATCAGGTCGATCCGGCTGATATGGCTGTCCAGGTTAACCCGCACGCAGGGCCAGTTCAGCCGCGCCGCGACCTGTTCGATATGGGTCGATTTGCCGGTGCCGTGATAGCCCTGGATCATCACCCGGCGATTATGCGCAAAACCTGCCAGGATCGCCAGCGTGGTATCGGGGTCGAATTTATAGGTGGTATCGATTTCCGGCACACGGTCGCCGCGTTCGGCAAAGCCTTTCACGGCCATATCGGTGTCGATGCCGAATACGTCGCGAACGGAAATGGTTTCGGTGGGTTTCGCGTTGCTGTCCATCGTGCCGTCTGCCCTATCAGAAAATACTTATGTTCCGGAACAGAAAGTTCCGACCGTTGTGGTGCAACATATAGGCTCCGAGGGCAAGGGGGCGCGACAAATTCCGCCACGTTGACCGCCGTGATAGCGATCTTTCTCTCAGCAATGCCGGTTATTCCCTCAGCGCGACCGCGATTTCCCCTTGCGAAGACCCTCAGCATCGACGCAGGTATGTTCGACCACGCAGGTCCGGCTCTCCGGTGGTCACCGGTTCTGCGGCCGAACTGTCCTGCGGCCTATCCGGTCGCAGACGACATGTTGCGCTGGAGATCGCGCAGAGCCAAACGAAAACCGCGCCCGGCGGGCGCGGCCAGAGTCATTTGAAGTTACGGCTTTCTTTCAACTGGTCCCAGGCCCACATGACTTCTTGCAGCTGGTCTTCCTGGCTGCGGTCGCCGCCATTCATATCCGGATGCAGAACCTTGATCAGCTTCTTATAGGCTTTGCGGATCGCGGCCTTGTCCCAATGATCCTGCGCTTCAAGGATTTCCATCGCGCGCCGCTCGGTCGGCGGCAGACGCCGACCGCCGCCATTCGATTTACCCGGATTCTGAGTGGCGTTCTGGCCCAACACCTGATGCGGGTCCTCGATCCCCAGCCGCGCCCAGGCACGCGCCTCGGGATCATCCATCCGCTTGGTTTCGCGTTCCCAGACCTTGTCCTTGGAATGTTGAGCATTCATCTCCGCTTCGGTCATACCGTCGAAGAAACTCCATTTCAGATTGTATTCGCGCACATGGTCTTTGCAGAACCAGCGGAATTCATCCAGCACATCCGGCGCCTTGGGCGCACGGTATTTGCCAGCCTCCTCGCAGCCGTCATGTTCGCAGACGCGGACAGAGGTTTCAGTAGCACCCGACATCCCGCGCCGTCCGCGCGGGTTTTTCTTTTTGGCGGATTTCACCGACATGTCGAACCCGAAGGGGTCTGATTTAGCCATTTTGGATCACCTATTCGACTCGGACGGTAGAGTTTAGAGCAATTCACGCCAGATTGAAGGGGGGCGGATTGGAAATACGCAGAAATCCGCAGATTGGGTTGGATTGATAACCGCGGTGACGGCAGATGGTCTGCGTCTGGCCTGTGAACGCCTGGTTTGCCGTGCATTGGCGTATGGTTCGGCATCGGGCGCACCCGAACGGTCCGGATCTTTATCACGATCTCCAGTCACGGAACGACAGGCTTGGGATTTAGATAGGAAGTCTCGTTCACGGTGCAAGGGTTCCGCGAAAACTGGCCTTGGTGTCATTGCGACCGGTCATTGTTCAATTGCCTTGCACGCGATTGCAGCAGCGTATTGAGCGCCTCTTCGTCCTCGATCACATCTTCGACGCCATTGTCGGATTGGTCGGTTGCTTCGGCCCCGGTCACCTCCGGCGTCGCGTCCGGCTGCGCTGTCTCCTCTTCGTCCTCGATGGGAGGATCGGCAGGTTCGGCAACCCGGCGGGGCGCAAAGGCGCTGATATCGCCGGGACGCGGACGACGGAATACCAGCAGCGTTCGAAAGGTCGTGGCCGAATGGGTCAGCCCCTGGCGTTCTTCGCTTGGCAGGGTTTCGGCGCGCTGGAATTCCCAGCCCGAGGCGGCCATATCGTTTAGTACCGTTTCGATCGTATTGGCGAATCGTGCCTCGGGTCCCTTGACGCCGCGTGCTTTGGTGCCCCGGGCCGGGGCGGGCACCACCTTGTAGTCATAGACGGTCATTGCAAAAATCCGTTCTCAAATCAGCATAAGTCTAGCAGTGCAGCGGCAATGCTTCAAACGGCTGGACGTGATGGCAGCCGCGCCGCCGAATTAGCCGGATTTGCGCCGGATCCCGATCGGGGTGCCTACGAAATCGGGACGCCCCAGGGCATCATGTTCGGCCCGCATCGCTTTTACCTTGTCGGCAATATCGTCTGGAAACGGCATCACCCGCGGCCCTGTCATGTCGATATGCAACGCCAGACCTTCGGCGGTGGCCGCCAGCCAGCCGTCTTCGTGATACAGCCATTGGCAATAGTGCAACCGCTTGTCATCGCTGTCCAACAGCTGGAAACCGACCCGGACCTTGTCGCCCAGATGCAGCTCGCGCAGATACCGGACATGGAATTCCGCAGTATAGAAGGTGAGCTGGCGCTCGGCCGCATAGTCTGCCCCAAATCCGATCAGTTCGAAAGCTTGATCGACGCCGGTGTCGAACAGAACGTTGTAATAAGCCATGTTCAAATGACCGTTATAATCGATCCATTCAGGCTTTATCTCCATGGTGGTAGAGAGAAATGGGCTGGATTTCATCGCTCGGCTTTCCTTCAATTGCGGATTTATACCTCAGGTTTTTATCCAGACTAAAACCATAAGCCGGGGCGACGGCAAGGGAAATGCGTTGTCGCGATGTGCCCCCGTTCCGGGGGCGCAGTTTTGTCTCGGCTCCGGCCTTCGGCCTCCGCCTCGCGATTGCGCTCCGCGCGGGGAGTATTTGGACCAAGAAGAAACGCGATCGATTTTTGGCTTTCATCTTGGCCGGAAATACTCCGGGGGTTTGGGGGCAGAGCCCCCATTTTACCCGTCAGGGCGCATCCTGTGCACTCGCGCCGAGTGATTACAGGTCCAGCTTCTGCGCGACCAACTGGTTCACAGCCTTGGGATTGGCCTTGCCGCCGGTGGCTTTCATCACCTGACCGACGAACCAGCCTGCCAGTTTCGGATTGGCCTTGGCTTTTTCGACCTGGGCGGGATTGGCGGCGATCACCTCGTCCACCGCAGCCTCGATGGCGCCGGTATCGGTGACCTGTTTCATGCCGCGCTCTTCGACGATCTGCTCGGGGTCGCCGCCTTCGGTATAGACGATCTCAAACAGGTCTTTGGCGATCTTGCCGCTGATCGCGTCCGAACTGATCAGGCCGATGATCTTGCCCAGCTGGTCGGGCGAAACCGGGCTGCTGGTGATGTCCTTATCGTCCTTTTTCAGGCGGCCGAAAAGTTCGTTGATCACCCAGTTCGCGGCCAGCTTGCCGTCGCGGCCAGCAGCCACCTGTTCGAAATAATCTGCCGCGACCACTTCTGCGGTCAACACGCTGGCATCGTATTCGGACAGGCCGAAACGGGCCACGAAACGGGCCTTTTTCTCGTCCGGCAGTTCCGGCAGGCTCTTGGCGATATCATCGACCCAACCCTGCTCGATTTCCAGCGGCAGCAGGTCGGGGCAGGGGAAGTAGCGGTAATCATGCGCTTCTTCTTTTGAGCGCATCGACCGGGTTTCGTTCTTGTCCGGATCGTAAAGCCGGGTTTCCTGATCGACCGTGCCGCCGGCTTCGACGATGGCAATCTGGCGCTTGGCCTCATAATCAATCGCGGCCTGGATGAACCGCATCGAGTTCATGTTCTTGATCTCGCAACGGGTGCCCAGATGGCCGAAATCCTGGGTTTCCATGTATTTTTCATAGGCGCCGGGCCGGCAGATCGACACGTTCACGTCGGCGCGCAGGTTGCCGTTTTGCATGTTGCCGTCGCAGGTGCCGAGATAGCGCAGGATCTGGCGCATCTTGGCGACATAGGCGGCGGCTTCTTCGGGGCCGCGAATATCGGGGCGGGACACGATTTCCATCAGCGCCACGCCGGTCCGGTTCAGATCGACAAAGGACATGTTGGGGTCCATGTCATGGATCGACTTGCCGGCATCCTGTTCCAGGTGGATGCGTTCGATCCGCACCAGTCGCGCCACACCCGGCCCCATATCGACGAGGATTTCGCCTTCGCCCACGATCGGGTGATAAAGCTGGCTGATCTGGTAGCCCTGCGGCAGGTCGGGATAGAAATAGTTTTTCCGGTCGAAGGCGGATTTCAGATGAATCTCGGCCTTCAGACCCAGACCCGTGCGCACCGCCTGTTCGATGCAGAATTCGTTGATCACCGGCAACATGCCGGGCATCGCGGCGTCGACAAAGGCCACGTTGGAATTGGGTTCGGCCCCGAATTGGGTCGAGGCGCCGGAAAACAGCTTTGCCTTCGAACTGACCTGGGCATGGACCTCCATGCCGATCACAAGTTCCCAATCGTGTTTCGCCCCGGCGATCACCTTGGGCTTGGGGGTCTCATACGTCAGGTCCAGCATCGCGTCCGTCCTTTGTCACGCCGTCTATTGCCGCCTTCTAGGACAGGGGCGCAGAAGGGGCAAGAGGGCAGGCGGCCTCAGCGCGGTGCGATGACCCGCGGGCCGCGTTCATCGAACACGATTCGGCCACCACGGCGGATCTCGGCGTCGAAATGACCGGCGATGCGACGCAGGGCGCGGGTTTCGCCATCGCGGGCGATGGTTTCGGGGGCGTCGCAGTTTTGCTCCGGCCCTTGTTTTGCCATGGCCCAGATCAACGGATGCACTTCGCGCAGATGGTCGCGCAAGATCCAGTCGAACGCGTCAGACAAGGTCTTCGCGGCGCTGCTCCGGTCCGGCGTCTGGAACCGGTCCTGACGCAATGTCACTGCGCAGAAGGCGGCAAAGGTATTGGCGGTATGTTGATCGGGGCGGCGGCGCAGAATGTCCTGCATGGCTTCAACGAAAAAATCGGCGTCCAGCAGGGTGATCGCATTGGGGTCGACCGTCAACGCATCCAGATAGGTCCAGGCATAGCCGCCCATGCCCCAGATGTCCTGAGTCATCGCTGCGGCGCGGCGGGCCCCGATTTCCAGCTGTTGATAGCTGCCGAACCAGCGCGGTAACAGGTGATTACCAAAGGCGCGCATATGGCGTGAATTGGCCGGGTCCAGCTCGATCAGGTCTTCGTAATCGTCGGCAATGCGTTGTCCGGCGCTCTGTTGCGCGGCCAGAAGCGCGCAACGGGTTGCCGCCAACGCTGGGCTGTCACATTCGAACGGGCTGTAACGGTCGAGGATTTCACCGGCGCGGGTCATTTTCAGGCTGAATTCGCGCCAGTGATCGGGGGCGATATCCCTGGACCAGCCTTCGCCGCGCCAGGCCCAGGCAGCATCGATATAGGCGTTGATGACGACCAGAGCGACACCGTAATCATCGGGATGATCTTCGAGCACCTGTTCGAAGTCGCGCAATCCATGCCGCGGGGCGTGTTGCCGCATCAGACCGGGGTCGCTTAGTGCGGTCCGGATCGGGGCAACCACGTCAAGCCGCGCACCATTGGCGATCAGGTCTGCCTTGGACATGCCCCCCGCCGTGACCGCGCGGGCCTGATCGTAGTCACGGATTTCCCGCCCCAGATCTTCCCACCTGTCCTGCCGGGCCAGAAACTGGCCGCGGGCTTCAAGCGCGCTGCGTTCGGACTGTTCGATGCTGGTATCGCGGACCGGAATATCGAGAGCATCGATACGCGGTGCCGGTGCCGGGCGCGATTTGGTCTTCAGCGCCTGTTGGCGCTGAATCAATGTGGCAGGGTTCAGGAAACGAGGCAGCGCAGTGAGTTGCGAGAGCTTTTTGATCGGGGCAGTGAGTTGGTTTTTTCTGGACATCATATTCTTACTGGTACGGGGTTGAAAAATCTCCTTAGAATTTGCCGGGACTTTCGGGCCGAAAAAAGGCGCAGGCACGAAGATTGCGGGATCAAATAGGGCCTGATTGCACCGCAAAATGTGCAATTTGACCGCAAATTCCGGCTTTTTGGCGTAATTGTTTCCGATTGCCGCTGAATGCGTCGGAATTTTGACGACCGTCAACGTCCCGCTGACACATCCAGGATCGAACGGGTGACATAGGACGCCTGATCCGACAGCAGCCAGAGGATCGCCTCGGCGACCTCTTCGGGGCGTCCTGCGCGTTGCATCGGTACCATGTGGACCAGACGTTGCAGCCGGTCAGGCTCGCCGCCCTTGGCGTGGATATCGGTTTCGATCAATCCCGGGCGCACGGCGTTCACGCGGATGCCCTCGGCGGCGACCTCGTCGGCCAAGCCTTGGGTAAAGGTATCGATCGCGGCCTTCGAGGCGGCGTAATCGACATATTGATTGGCTGATCCCAGACGCGCCGCGGTGGACGAGACATTGACGATATTGCCCGGACTGCCGCTACGGCGCATATGGGTGACGGTGTGTTTTGCGACCAAAAAGGCCCCGATAACGTTGACGGTGAAGATCTGCTGCAACCGTTCGGGTGTCATTTCGGTTATCGACGCTTTGGCGGCGACAATGCCGGCGTTGTTGATCAGGTCCAGCGCGGTATCGGGCGGGATTGCATCAAATAATGATTCGATCTGTGCCGGGTCTGACACGTCGCATTTCACAATCTGGGCGTTTCTCCCTGCGTTACGCACGACCGTCGCGACCGCTTCGGCGCCTTCGCGGTCCGAATTATAGGTCAGGATCACGTCGGCGCCGTATCCGGCTGCAAGCCGGGCACAGGCCGCACCAATACCGGCGCTGCCGCCGGTGATCAGAATGGTTCTGTAAAGTTTCATTGGATACGCTCCTGCCCTTTTGGGCGGAACTATCAGGCCGGTGTCTGTAGCGCGTCAACCCGGATTGCGCTGTGGGCAAACCAGCGGCGCAGTTGCTTTGTAAGGGGCAAAGCGGTGATCGGCAGGCGCACGCGACGGCCGCCGGTCAGTTCCAGATAGGGCGAACCGATCGCAAATGGTCCATTGCGGCCCGAAATCGACGCAATCCCCGACAGCGGGAAAGACCAGTGTTTTTCGCCGTAATAGACATGGAAATGGTTGGTAGTCATCCAGCATCCCGACCGGGTGCTGCTGACGATGCCGCGCCACACCACGGCGGTGAAGAAGGACACGCAAGACACCATGACAACCCCTTCGATGATCGAAAGATGCCTGGCGGAAACGAACAGCAAAATCCAAACGACGCTCAGGCCCAGCATTTTGGTCCATTGCAACGGATCCAGCCCGTCAAAGTGATATTCCTCGATACGCAACATACTTTTCACCCTAATCCCAGAGTACGACAAAATTGGGGCAAAGTTTAGTATCCCGAAGGAGAGCTATCCAAATGGACAGCCCCTTCGGTCAGTGTCGCGGATCACGCGCTGCGAATTCGGGTGATCATTTCGGTGGTGTCGCGGCTCAATCCTTGTTGACCCAATATGCGGTCAAGCTGGGCAAGGATCATGCTTTGCCTGTCCGCATCGTAGCGTTTCCATGTTTCGAAAGCGCTACACATCCGCGCGGTGGTCTGCGGGTTGATCGGATCGAGTTTCAGCAGCCAATCGGTCAGCAGTGCATAGCCTGCGCCGCTGGCATGATGGAACCCGGCCGGGTGGCCCGCCAGCGCCCCCAACGTTGCGCGGAACCGGTTGGGGTTCTTCATGGTGAAATCGGGATGGTCTGTCAGCGCCCGCGCGATTTCTGCCGCATGGTCGGGATCGGAATAGGCGATTTGCAGGCTGAACCATTTGTCGATCACCAGCCTGTCGTGTCGCCACTGCTCATAGAAAGCCTGCACCGCCTTGTCGCCTTTGTTGGCACCGATCAGGCAGCCAAGCGCGGCCAGTTGCTGGGTCATGTTGTCGGCTTTATCGTACTGCGCCTGTGCCTGCGCGCCACCATCCACCCGCGAAATCAGTGCCAGAGCGGCATTGGCCAGCGCCCGCGCGCCGGCTTGGTCTGCATCCGCGCGATAGGCGTCATCGACCTGATATTGCGCGTAAATTCGCGGCAGCAGGTCCTGCATATGCTGCGCTATCGTCTGTTTCAGAACCTCCACGGCCTGCCAGATCGCCATCGGATCGGGAACCTCGCCCAGATTGACCAGCGTTTGCGCCAGATCGTCCTGACTGGGCAGGCCGATCGCCAGCGCCCGGAAGGCCGGGTCGAGCGTGTCATCGCGCACAACCGCCTGCAGCGCGTCCAGATGCCCGGTATCGGGCGCCGCACCGTCGCGGATCATCGCGATCAGCCCCGACCGCGCCAGCGCACGGCCCGCTTCCCACTTGTTGAACGGGTCGGTGTCATGCGCCAGCAGGAAGGCGCGTTCCTGATCGCTGCTTTCCCGTTGCAGGATCACCGGGGCGGAAAAATCGCGCAGGATCGACGGCACCGGTTTGGCTGCCAGCCCCTCAAACCGGAAACTCTGTTCGGCCCCGGTCATTTCCAGAATGGTTGTCGGCACCACTTCGTCGCCATTGGGATTCAGCAGCCCGACGGCAATCGGGATCACCCGCGGGTCCTTGTGGTCCTGCCCCGGGGTCGGCAGCGTGTCCTGCTTGAAGGTCAGCGTATAGGTGCCATCCTCGAACGCCTCGGACACCGACAGGCGTGGCGTGCCGGCCTGTTCGTACCAGCGCTTGAACTGCGTCAGGTCGCGGCCGGTCGTATCCTCGAACACTTTCAGCCAATCCTCGATCGTCGCCGCATCGCCGTCATGGCGGTCGAAATAGAGGTCCAGCGCCTTGGCATAATCCGCGTCGCCCACCAGCGTCTTCAGCATCCCGATCAGCTCGGCGCCCTTTTCATAGACCGTGGCGGTGTAGAAATTGTTGATCTCGACGAAACTGTCGGGGCGCACAGGGTGGGCCAGTGGGCCGTTGTCTTCGCGGAACTGGCGGCCGCGCAGGGCGATCACGTCCTCGATCCGCTTCACCGGGGCGGACCGCATGTCGGACGTGAACTGTGAATCGCGGAAAACCGTCAGCCCTTCCTTCAGGCACAATTGAAACCAGTCGCGGCAGGTGATCCGGTTGCCGGTCCAGTTGTGGAAATATTCATGCGCGATGATCGCCTCGATCCGTTCGAAATTCGCATCGGTCGAGGTTTCAGGGCTGGCCAGAACGCAGGAGCTGTTGAAGATGTTCAGCCCCTTGTTTTCCATCGCCCCCATGTTGAAATCGTCGACCGCGACGATGTTGAAGATGTCGAGGTCATATTCGCGGCCATAGACGTCCTCGTCCCATTTCATCGATTTCTTCAGCGCCTCCATCCCGAAGGCGCATTTGTCTTCGTCACCGGGACGGACCCAGATGTTCAATTCGACATCCTTGCCCGACTTGGTGGTGAACGTGTCGGGGTGGTTGATCAAATCGCCCGCCACCAGCGCAAACAGGTAGGCCGGTTTCGGCCAGGGATCGTGCCATTCGGCAAACCCATCGCCCTGCGCCACCGGATTGCCATTCGACAACAGCACCGGCAGATCGCTTTCGATCCGCACGGTGAAGGTCGCCATCACGTCGGGGCGGTCGGGGTAATAGGTGATCTTGCGGAAACCCTGTGCCTCGCATTGGGTGCTATACATGCCATTGGAAATATACAGCCCCTCCAGCGCGGTATTGGCGACGGGGCTGATTTCCACATCGGATTCCCAGACGAAAGGCGCATCGGGTACCTCGCAGGTCAGTCCCTCCAACGTCATCTGTGGAGTGACCTCTGCGCCGTTGATCCGCGCCGAATGCAGCCGCAATTCTTCACCATGCAGGAAGAAGTCCCTATTCGCGGCCTCCGGGTTGGGACGGAATTCGATTCGGCTCACCACGCGGGTATGTTCCGGGCTCAACCGGAAGGTCAGATGAACGCTGTCCACCAGATAGGAAGGCGGTGTGTAATCCTTCAGATAGATGGTCTGGGGGGCGGCGTCTTTCATCCCTTGCGTCTCCTGTCCTGTGGCATTCGCGCCGACGTTAGGCGCAGGTCGCAGGGGCTGCAATAGCGGATCAGACGGGAACGGCGGCGGACAAAGGCCCGCCGCCGCATGTGTTGATTTTGCCTGCTCTTTGCTGGTTGCAGGCGCCATCTGTTTTCTGTTGCGATGATCTGCCAGACCGCTAACGATCCGCAGGATCAGGATGAACCGATTAGGCGGTTGCCTGTTTTCGTCTTCTGTTTGTTAAAAATCAGCAAACCGGTTGGATCAGGGCAGAAGCACCTTGTCGATTACGTGGATCAGCCCGTTCGATGTTTCGATATCGGCGCTGATCACCTTCGCGTCGTCGATCATCACCGCATCACCCAGCTTGACCGAAATCTCGCTGCCCTGAACGGTACCGGCCATCATGCCATCCGACAGATCGGTCGACATTACTTTGCCCGGGACCACGTGATAGGTCAGTATCGCGGTCAGCTTGTCTTTGTTTTCCGGCTTCAACAAGTCTTCGACCGTGCCCGCAGGCAGGGCGGCAAACGCCGCGTCGGTGGGGGCGAAGACGGTAAACGGTCCATCGCCCTTCAACACATCAACCAACCCCGCAGCCGTCAAAGCGGCGGCAAGAGTGTTGAACTCGCCAGCGGCCACGGCGGTGTCGACGATATCGGCCTTGGCGCCGTGACCGTCTGCAAACGCGGCGAGCGGGGCTGCGGCGAGGGTCAGGGCGATGGTGGCGGCTTTCAGTTTTTGTCTCAAGAACATTGTAGGTCTCCTTTGCAAGATTTGCGTTGCAACCAACGCGGCTGTGGGAGAATGAATGATAGGAAATAAAAGTTCATGAAATGCACGATTGCGTGATATGAATATAAATGTCATATAATGAAACTGTGCTGCCGCCGTGTGTCATTTTGGGAAAGGAAAGGCCGAAAATGTTGTCCGATACATTGAGCGAGGGGCTCGAAAACTACCGAATCGGCCCAAAGATTCGGGCGCTGAGAACGACCCGGGACTTGAGTCTTGCGCAGTTGGGGGACCATACCGGCATGTCAGCAGGGATGTTGTCCAAGGTCGAGCGCGGACAGGTCTTTCCGACTTTGCCGACGTTGTTGCGGATCGCGATGGTGTTTGGCGTCGGGCTGGAATATTTCTTTGCCGACGGTGCGGCCAGACCAGTGATCGAAGTGGTACGCGCCAAGGACCGGCTGCGCCTGCCGAACCGGCCGCAGGGCGACCCGAGTTATTTTTTTGAAAGCCTCGACTTCCCGGTTTCGGATCGCAGGATCGGCGCCTATCTCGCAGAATTTCCCGTCGCCGCAGCGAGATCAGAGCCGCATTCCCACGAAGGGGCAGAGGTCATCTATGTGATCTCGGGCAGCTTGGAACTGACCATTCACGGCGTAACGCGGGTTCTCGGCTGCGGGGACTCGATCTATTTCGACCCCAGTTTCGAGCATGATTATCGCGTTGTCGGCGATCAGCCTTGCATGGCGATCGTGGTAACGACGCCGGACATAGCGGAGTGAGAAAAAAGTGGCTTGTGCATTAGCGCAGAGTCGAGTCGCAGCTCTATGCTATTTCATTCGTCGGCCGTACGTATTATTCAGAGCGAAAGCGAATGTCAGAGGCATCAAATGGCACGACCCGTCGTCGGCATCATCGGTAACCAACATCTGATCAATGACAGCTACCCGGTGTATGCTGCGGGCTTGATGAATACCGAAGCGGTATCAAGCGTGGCACAATGTACACCGATCCTGATCCCCTCGGACCCCCGCTTTGTCACTGTCGATGAATTGCTGGAAATCTGCGACGGGTTTGTGCTGACCGGCGGTCGACCCAATGTACACCCCGAGGAATATGGCGAAGACCCGACCGAGGCGCATGGCGATTTCGATCGCTGCCGCGACGCCATCACCCTGCCGCTGGTGCGCGCCTGCGTCGAGCGCGGTCAACCCTTTCTGGGCATTTGCCGCGGCTTTCAGGAAGTCAACGTGGCTATGGGCGGGTCGCTCTATCCTGAAATT
Source organism: Thalassovita sp. (assembly GCF_034670005.1). Classification (GTDB taxonomy): domain Bacteria; phylum Pseudomonadota; class Alphaproteobacteria; order Rhodobacterales; family Rhodobacteraceae; genus Thalassobius. The sequence continues at coordinate 707,815 of NZ_JAXMOH010000002.1, read as the reverse complement.
CGGGACCTGCCGGGGCGGATGAACCACCGGATGCCACCCGACGGCACTCTGGAAGAAAAATTCGCCCTGCGCCATAGTGTGAAATTCACCGAAAACGGGCCGTTCCATCAGCTTATGGCGGCCCAGGAGGTGATGACCAACACGCTGCATGGGCAGGGGATCAAACAGCCCGGTTCCCGGATCGTGATCGACGGATATGCGCCCGACGGCACACCCGAGGCGATTTATGTCGACGGCGCACCGGGCTTCACCCTAGCGGTGCAATGGCATCCGGAATGGGACGCGGCGAACGATCCCGTTTCCCGGCCCCTGTTCCAGGCCTTTGGCCGCGCGGCGCATGAATGGGCCGAAGCCAAGCGTAAAGTCGCGCTTCAACATATGGCGTGATCTGCCGGGATGACCGGACGGTGCGCTTCTAACCGGCGCGTTTGATCCCTCAGGACTTAAGCTGCGGAATTTTCTTTCGGGTGATCGTCTTTGACGGGGCGTGTTGCTCGAAATTGTTAAATAATGTTCGGGGCTTGGCAAGGGGGGAGGGCGCATTCATGCGCCTCTGTCTCGTCACAAGCGACGCCCCATTGAGAAAGCAAGCCATGAGACGTACTGTCTCGTCTCATCTTTCCAAATGGGCTTCGACGTGTCATTCACCCTTCGCCAATTAAACTATTTCGTCGCGGTTGCAGAACATGGAACCGTCAGTGCTGCGGCGCATTCCTTGTCGATTTCCCAAAGCGCGGTGACAGAAGCGGTCAAAGATCTGGAGGCCGATCTGGGCGTCAAGCTGTTTGACCGTCATTCCCGCGGACTGCGGATCACGCATCGGGGGCATCAATTTCTCAGGCACGCAACGACGATATTGGCAGAAGTTTCTGGCGCGCGGCGGGCGTTTGATGATGAGGGGCAAAGTGCGCAGGGAAAATTGCATCTTGGCCTGACTTCTCTGGTCGCGGGCTATGTTATTTCGGACCTGCTGGCAAAGTATCGCCGGGCCAATCCGAAAGTGGAAATCAGCGCCATCGAGGAATCGGGCGAATATCTGGAACACCTTCTGATCGGCGGCGAAATGGATGTCGCCGTCATGATGACATCGCGGGTGTCAGAGCGGTATGCGCTTTATGCTGAAACGCTGGATGTCTCGCCTTATCGATTGTGGATGCCTATGGGGCATCGGCTGACCAGTCAGGACAGCATCAGCCTGTCGGATCTCAAGGATGAACCGCTGATCATGCTGAACATAGACGAGATGGAACAGGAAACGGTGAAGCTCTTGTCGGTTCTCGGGACGCGGCCAAAGGTGGCGTTCCGGACCCGGTCGGTCGAGGCTGTGCGATCCCTGGTTGCGACCGGCGCAGGCGTCGCGTTATTGCCGGATCTCGTCTATCGGCCCTGGTCACTGGAAGGCGACCGGATCGAGGCGCGCGATGTTTCTGGCGCGCTGCCGGTGGTCCAGGTCGGGCTGGTCTGGCGCAAGGGGTCGAAACTGTCGGCCGCCGCGCGGGAATTTGTTGCTGTCGCGCAGGGTCACAAGATGATCAGCGGGGCATAATGGCCCGGTATCGGAAAAACAGATAGCCTGTTTCTGACAATTGAATTTGCGAATGCAGAGACCGTGCTGCACTCTTTCCAAAAGAGCAGGCAAGAATTGCCACATATCCATAGGGGAGATTGCAAATGAATAACGTCTTGAAATCAAGTACGATTCTGATGCTCGGTCTGACACTGGCAGGTCAGGCGACAGCACAGACGATGATCACGGAACTTGGCGCAGGCGAAGGTCAGGTCAATATCGTGGCCTGGCCCGGCTATCTTGAACGCGGTGAAACCGCACCGGAATTCGACTGGATTACCGGGTTCGAAAAAGCCACCGGCTGTATGGTCAACGTCAAGACCGCCAATACCAGCGACGAAATGGTCGCACTGATGAACGAAGGCGGCTTTGATCTGGTCACCGCCTCTGGTGATGCGTCGCTGCGCATGGTGGCGGGCAAACGGGTCCAGCCGATCAATGTCGACCTGATCCCAAGCTGGTCGACCGTCGATGACCGGCTGAAGGAAGCGCCCTGGCACTATGTGGACGGGACCCATTATGGCGTACCCTATATGTGGGGGCCGAACGTGCTGATGTATTCCACCGAAGTCTTCCCCGAAGCGCCGACAAGCTGGGACGTGGTGTTCAAGCCGATGGATCTGCCGGATGGCAAGCCCAACGAAGGCCGAGTGCAGGCCTATGACGGCCCGATCCATATCGCGGACGCCGCGAATTACCTGATGTTCCACCAGCCCGAACTCGGCATTACCTCGCCTTATGAGCTGAACGAAGATCAATACGCCGCCGCGCTTGATCTGCTGCGCGGGCAACGCAAACTTGTCAGCCGCTACTGGCACGATGCCTTTATTCAGATTGATGACTTCAAGAACGAAGGCATGGCGGCCTCTGGCTCGTGGCCGTTTCAGGTGAACCTGCTGCAAGGCGACAAAACTCCGGTGGCCTCCACGATCCCGCAAGAAGGCGCGACGGGATGGGCGGATTCCACGATGATGCATGCGGATGCTGAAAACCCGAATTGCAGCTACATGTGGATGGAACATTCGCTGGCCTCGAACCTGCAATCCGACCTCTCCGTCTGGTTCGGCGCGAACCCTTCGGTTCCTGACGCCTGCACCGACGGGCGCGGAATGCAAACCGCCGAAGGCTGCACCCAGAACGGTATGGACGAATTTGACCGGATCAAGTTCTGGACCACGCCGGTATCGTCCTGCGAAAGCCAGGGGAATTGTGTGCCCTACTACCGTTGGGTATCGGACTATATCGGTGTCATTGGCGGCCGCTAAGCCCTGACCTGCTTCAGCCCGCCACTCTGGGTGGCGGGCCAACTATTGGAAATTTCATGACATCTGCAATCCGCTTTTCCGGCGTCTCGCGCCACTATGGGAACGTGAAAGCCGTTGATAACGTTGATATCGACATCGCCGAAGGGGAATTCTTTGCGATGCTCGGCCCCTCGGGGTCCGGCAAGACCACAAGCCTGCGGCTGATCGCAGGGTTCGAGCGTCCGACGGCTGGGGAAATCCAGATCTTTGGTCAGGTCGCGCAAGGCATTCCGCCCTATAAGCGCCATGTGAACACGGTGTTTCAGGACTATGCGCTGTTCCCGCATCTCAACGTGCGCGACAACGTGGCCTACGGGTTGATGATTGCCGGTTGGGCAAAGGCAAAGCGCCACAAAGCCGCCGACGAAGCTCTGGAAATGGTGGCGCTTGCCGGGTATGGCGACCGCAAACCGTCTGAACTGTCGGGCGGACAACGCCAGCGGGTCGCGCTTGCACGGGCGCTGGTGAACGAACCAAAGGCGCTGCTTTTGGACGAACCACTTGGCGCGCTGGATCTGAAACTGCGCGAACAGATGCAGGAAGAGCTGAAATCACTGCAACGCAGCCTCGGTATCACCTTCATCTTCGTCACCCACGATCAGGGCGAAGCCCTGTCGATGGCCGACCGTGTCGCCGTTTTCAACGAAGGCCGGATCGTGCAGATCGGCGCCCCCGAAGACATCTATTACCGCCCCGAAGTCCCCTTTGTGGCCGACTTTGTTGGCTCGTCAAACGTGTTACCACCGGACTTTGTGGCCAAGCTGACCGGAAAACAGGCTTTTGCTGCCTTGCGGCCCGAAGCTGTGTTTCTGGCCGAACAGGGCCATATCGCCCAAGTGAACAGCGTCAGCTTTCTCGGGGCCGCGACGCGCGTGGGTATGCGTGTCGACGACGTGCCGATGACCATGCTGCTGCCGAAAGGATCGGCGATTCCGAAAGCGGGCGAAACCGTGAAGGTGGATTGGTTTTCCGCTGATTTGCATGTGATGGACCGCACATGAGCGACGAAGCGATCACCGACCGCAAAGGCGGCCCGCTGACCCGTATCTCCGATACTCTGTGGCGCAAACCCAAGCTGCTGATCTTCCTGCTGATCCTGCCGCCCACTTTGTGGCTGGGGATCATCTATCTGGGATCGCTTTTCGCCTTGCTGGCGCAAAGCTTTTTCTCAATCGACGAATTCACCGGGATCATCCAGTACGAACTGACCCTGAAAACCTATGGCGAACTGTTCAGGCCATCGAATTTTGATATCATCATCCGCACGATCGTGATGGCGATGTCAGTCACGATTGGTGCTGCGATCATCGGGTTTCCGGTTGCCTATTACGCGGCGCGCTATGCCCGCGGCAAATGGAAGGCGATCTTCTATCTGGGTGTGATGATGCCGCTGTGGTCCAGCTATCTGGTCAAGGTCTACTCATGGAAACTGATCCTCGCCAAGGAAGGCATCCTGAACTGGCTGTTTGAAACCCTGCACCTTGGCTGGCTGCTCAATGCCTATCTGTCCATCCCGATCATCGGTGGCAATTCGCTGTCGGTCAGCTCAACCGGAACGTTTCTGGTGTTCCTCTATGTCTGGATTCCTTTCATGATCCTGCCAATTCAGGCATCGCTTGAACGCGTGCCGCATTCCATGCTCGAAGCCTCGGGCGATCTGGGCGCGCGCCCGGTGCAGACCTTTCGCTTTGTCCTGTTCCCGCTGGCCCTGCCGGGGGTCATCGCCGGGTCGATCTTCACTTTCTCGCTGACGCTGGGGGATTACATCATCCCGCAGATCGTCGGGTCATCCCGCCGGTTCATCGGTCAGGCGGTCTATGCCTATCAGGGCACCGCCGGGAACATTCCGCTGGCCGCCGCCTTTGCGGTCGTGCCAATTCTTCTAATGGCCGTCTATCTTTGGATCGCCAAACGGCAGGGGGCTTTCGATGCACTCTGATCGCGCCCCCCTCGGACTAAAGATGGCCGCCGGGTTTGGCCTTGCCTTCATGCATCTGCCGATCTTGCTGATCTTTGTCTATGCCTTCACGACCGAGGATAAGTCCTATCAATGGCCGCCGCCCGGACTGACGCTGAAATGGTTTGCCGTGACATGGGACCGTACCGATGTCTGGGAGGCGCTGGGCCTGTCGCTGAAGGTCGCCAGTATTTCCACCGTGATCGCGCTTGTACTGGGCACGCTTTGCGCCGCTGCGGTCAGCCGGACCAGATTTTTCGGCCGCGAAGCGATCACGCTGCTGGTGATCCTGCCGATTGCCCTGCCGGGGATCATCACCGGCATCTCATTGCGCTCGGCGTTCAATCTGGCGGATATCCCGTTCAGTTTCTGGACCATCGTTCTGGGCCATGCGACCTTCTGTGTCGTGGTGGTTTACAACAACGCCGTGGCGCGGTTCCGGCGGGTGTCGGGCAGTCTGGTCGAGGCGTCGATGGATTTGGGCGCGAACAGTTTCCAGACTTTCCGCCATGTCATCCTGCCCAACATCGCCACGGCGCTGCTGGCGGGCGGAATGCTGGCTTTCGCGCTGTCTTTTGACGAAGTCATCGTGACCACCTTTACCGCAGGACAACAACAAACCTTGCCGATCTGGATGCTGGAGGAACTGGTCCGTCCGCGCGAACGCCCGGTGACCAATGTGGTTGCCATGGTCGTCGTGCTGGTCACATTCCTGCCGATCCTCGGCGCATACTACCTGACGCGGGGCACCGACACGGTTGCCGGTCAGGGTAAATAACAAACTGGGAGAGTCTTCATGGAAACCAATATGCTGATCGGCGCGTCGTTTGAGGCTGGCACCGATACCGAAGAAAAAGTCCTGAACCCGCGCACCGGCGAAGTGATCCTGACCCTGCCAGAGGCAAATGCAGGACAAATCGACCGGGCGGTAATGGCGGCGCGCGCCGCCTTTGCCACCTGGTCGCGCACCACGCCCTCGGAACGTTCGGCCAAATTGCTGGCGATTGCCGACGCGGTCGAAGCCAATCTCGAAGAACTGGCCCAGCTTGAGGCGCTCAATTGCGGCAAACCGATCAACGAGGTGCGCAACGAAGAAGTCCCCGCCGTGGCCGACTGCTTCCGCTATTTCGCCGGTGCCGTCCGCAACATGCACACCTCGGCGGCGGGTGAATACATGGCTGGTCATACTTCCATGCTGCGCCGCGATCCGATTGGCGTCGTCGCATCCATCGCGCCTTGGAACTACCCAATGATGATGATGGCATGGAAACTGGCACCTGCGCTGGCAGGGGGCAATACGGTGGTGTTGAAACCGTCCGAACAAACCCCGCTGACGGCGATGAAACTGGCCAAGCTTCTGGCCGATATCCTGCCCGAAGGCGTGCTCAACGTCGTGGTCGGGCAGGGGGCCAGCGTCGGCAACGCGCTGATCAGTCATCCAGAGGTGGATATGGTGTCGATCACCGGGGATGTGGCAACCGGTAAGAAAGTGCTGCAAGCGGCATCGAAAACGGTCAAGCGGACGCATCTGGAACTCGGCGGCAAAGCACCGGTGATTGTTTTTGACGATGCCGATCTGGCCCGCGTGGTCGATGGGCTCAAGGCCTTTGGGTATTACAATGCGGGTCAGGATTGCACAGCGGCCTGCCGGATTTATGCGGGACCCAAGATCTATGAAAAACTGGTGGCCGAGCTGTCGTCGGCGGTGTCGAGCATCGTCTATGATAACTCCGATGACACGCAAAATGAAATCCCGCCGCTGATTTCGATGCGCCAGCGCGACCGTGTGGCCAGTTTTGTCGAACGCACCCGCGAACATAAACATATGGAAATCACCACCGGTGGCAAATCGCATGACGGTAATGGCTTCTACTATCAGCCGACGGTCGTCGCCGGGGCATTGCAATCGGATGAGATCGTGCAACGCGAAGTGTTCGGGCCGGTGGTTTCGGTGACCCGCTTTTCCGATGATGAAGAAGCGGTTCGGTGGGCCAATGACAGCGATTATGGGCTGGCTTCGTCGATCTGGACACAGGATGTGGGCCGGGCGATGGATGTGTCGGGGCGCATGCGCTACGGCTGCACTTGGGTGAATACCCATTTCATGCTGGTCAACGAAATGCCGCATGGCGGGTTGAAACAATCGGGCTACGGCAAGGACATGTCGATGTATGCGCTCGAAGACTACACTGCCGTTCGCCATGTCATGATCGCGCACTAAGGTTTGCTATTCATGGCAGTCGTGCATTACGGCAAAACAAAACCGCGTCGCAGGTTTGCGGCGCGGGATCACTGATCGGCAGTAGCGGCAGGACCCGTTGCGGACGCCCCCTCCACCGGCAGCGTGATGGACACTTCGAAACCCGAATTGTCCTGTGATCGCGGTGACATCAAAACCAATGGGCAACCGATGCGTTCGGCAATGGCGGCCACGATGGCAAGACCAAGACCGCTTCCCTCAGCGCCGGTTTCGGCCCGTTCGAACCGGGTCGTCAACCGGTCCAGCACCTCTTGGGGCAGGACCGGTCCCGCATTTGACACGCTCAACCTTCCGTTTGCCGTCAGGGACACCGCGACCGGGTCGGTATGCGACCCGTGCCGCAACGCGTTGTCGACCAGGTTTCGGCACAGAATGCCGAAAGCGTCGGGGTCGAGGTCCGACATGACCGGCTGGTCCGGCAGCGTCAGCGCGATACGGCCGGGCGTGGCGGTGCGCTCCATATCGTCAACGACGATACGCGCCACCGTCCGCAAATCCGAACTCTGATCCAGCCGCAGCCGCCCCCCCTCGGCCCGGGCCAGTTGGATAAGCCGTTCGGACAGGCGGGTCAGCCGTTTCAGTGTCGCCTCGATGTCGGCAGCCCGGGCTTTGGCTGCGGGGTCCTCCGTTTCCGACCGCAACCGCTGCGCTTGCGCGATTGCCCCGGCAAGCGGGGTGCGCAACTCGTGCGCGGCATTGGCCGCAAAACTGCGTTCGGCGTCAAAAGCCCCTTTCAGCCGGTCCAGAAGCCCGTTCAGGGTGGTCGCCATCGGGGCGATCTCGGACGGAAGATCGTCTGACGGAATAGGCGACAGATCCCGTGCATTGCGCGCTTCAAGCCTTTCCTGAAAACGGCGGAGCGACCCAAGACCCGCCCGCACCGCCAGAGCGATGGCAAGCAGCGCGACAGGGATCACCACCAGAAGCGGTAAGCCGAGGCCGATTTGTATTTCACGCGCGACCGACGCCCGATGATCCAGAGGTTCGGCCATCGTGATGCTGATGCTGCCTTGCAGCGCGTCTTCGTTATAAAGCCGGTGAGTGGCGGTTTGGCGAAAACCCGGCCCGTCATAGGCTGGAAATACCGTCGGATCAGCGGCATGCGATTGCAACAAAATGCGCCCCTGCGCGTCGCGGACAATGTAGGTGAAGAATTCTTCGTGCTTGCGGATCGCGCCGAGCCGCTGGGTAACGCCATCCTCATCGCGTCCGACGATATCAACAACCGCCAGTGGCAGCAGGCGCTGTGCGGTTTCCTGAAGTGCTGTGTCGAAAACTTCGTCCATTTCGTGCCGAAGGCTCACGGCCGTCAACGATGCCGCGGTGATCCACAGAAGCGTCAGCAGAAAACCCAGCGACAGCCCCAGCCGGGCCTGAAGACTGCGTGGCGCCCTCATGACGCGCCCAGACGGTAGCCCATACCGCGCTCGGTCTCGATGATGCCGGCCCCAAGTTTCTTGCGCAGGCGGCTGACATGGACCTCAATCGTGTTGCTCTCGATCTCGGCTCCGAAGGCATAAAGCTTGTCTTCAAGCTGCGCCTTGGACAGCAACTGACCGGGCCGAGACAGAAACGCTTCGAACAAAGCCCATTCGCGGGCGGTCAACTGGACCGGCTTTCCATCCCGGTGGATGCTGCGGGAGGCAAGGTCGATTTCCAGCCCGCTATGGTTGATGATCGGGTTCGGATTGCCGGTATAGCGGCGCGCGACAGACCCGATCCGGGCCGAAAGCTCGGCCAGATCGAAGGGTTTGACAAGATAATCGTCGGCACCGGCATTCAGCCCCTCGATCCGGTCCGAAATCTGATCGAGCGCGGTCAGGATGATTACAGGCGTCACGTCGCCCCGGCTGCGCAGCGTTTTGAGAAACCCAATTCCCCGGCCATCGGGCAGCATGAGATCGAGCAGGACCAGATCATAGGCCGCTCCGGTCAGCGCCGCACCCGCCGCATCAAGCCGCGTGACCCAGTCCACCGACTGGCCGTCCCCGGCGATCTGGTCCCGCACAGCGGCGCCCAGAACAGTATCGTCCTCGATCAGCAGGATGCGCATGATATTTCGTTCCCTTGGTCTTGATGACATCTTTTGCCTGTCCAGGCTGACACCTGGCTGACGGACACGGGGTCCAGGCTTCAGGTTCTCGTCAGCTTCGACGCGCATGGTCTGCTCAAGATGATTGCAGCCCGGAGTTTGCCTCATGAAGAAGCTACTGACAATGCTCGCCTTTCTTGCGGCCTTTCCGTCCGGGGCTGCGTTTGCCCGGGATGACTGCTTCGTGCCCATGGCCGATTGGCACCCGCGCGAAGCTGTCGCGCGCCTTGCCGCAGAAAACGGTTGGACCGTTCGGCGGATCAAGATCGACGATGGCTGTTACGAAATAGACGGCACCGATGCCGAGGGACGCCGGATCGAGGTGACCGTCAATCCCGAGACGCTTGAGATGATCGAAATAGAATACGAGGATAGCGACGATGACTGACCGGGGTTTGCACGACGCGCGACAGGACAAGGTAAGGGTCTGGGATCCCCTGATCCGCATCTTTCATTGGGGGCTCGTCGTCGCCTTCGCAGTTGCATGGCTTACAGCGGACGACCTGCAACCGATCCACGAAATCGCAGGCTACGCCGTCGCGGCTCTTGTAGCCTTTCGCCTGCTCTGGGGGATGGTCGGCAGCCGCTACGCGCGTTTCACGCAATTCATCCGCGGTCCGGCAGCGGTTTTGGCCTATCTCGGCGACATGGCGCGGGGCCGTGAACGCCGCTATCTCGGTCATAACCCGGCAGGCGCGGCGATGATCGTGGCTCTGCTCGTCACGCTATCGGCAACCGCATTTACCGGCTGGCTGATGGAAGACCCCACCCGGGTCGCAATGTTACCCGATCTGCCCCAGATCGTTGCCCCGGCCCATGCCGATGAAGACGGTGAACATGAAGGCTATGGAGAAGGCGGCGAAGACGGGCTTGAAGAGGTGCATGAAGTGTTTGCCAATTTGATGCTTTTCCTGATCGCACTGCATGTTGGCGGTGTTGTGTTCGCATCGGTCCGCCACCGCGAAAACCTCGCCCGCGCCATGATCACCGGTGACAAACAGGCGCCCGGTCCCGGTGATATCGCCTGATCCCGTCCCCCCTGGCCGACTGTCCCGTCGGCCCCCCCTGGCCCCGCTTTCCCCGGCGGGGCCTTTTTCCTGACAGCAACCTGAAGCGGAAACCGCTGCCCTGTCAGGAAACCCTCAGGTGGCGTCGCTAGATTGGGATCAGCAGAACAAAGGAACCCTTGTCATGAAAACAACTCTTATCCTTCTTGTCTCCTCGACCGCACTCGCAGCGGTCATTGGCTTGCCAGCTTGGAGCTCCATGCGTGCGCCGACCGGCGACCATGCTCAGCCCGTTGCGATCTCTTTCGATGTCATTCAGGACCGGCTGCCTTTCCTCTTTGTCAGCGATGACGACGACGACCACCGCCGCACCACCCGTTATGGCGATGACGATGATGACGACGATCATGGCCGCCGCCACGATGATGACGATGATGATTGCGATGACGACGACGACAACGGTTGCAATCGCGCAGGCAATCCCGCGCCAGCCGGCACTGTCGCCCCGCCGCAGAACGGGCTCTTCGGCAACGGCGCAGCCCCGCAGGTCCAGGTAAACTGAAGCCGACCCTCTTATTCCAGGTCCCCAAGAAGGTATGATCCCTATGAAATCAGTTTTTGCAACGCTGGCGCTGACTACGGCGCTGACGATTCCCGGTCTTGCCATGGCGCGCCCGGTTACGCTGTCCACAACGCTGAATAATTATCGCGGCGACGGTGCTTATCTCGCGCTCTACGTCACCGATGCGTCAGGGGCCTATGTTGGCAGTCTCTGGATGGCGGGCGGCAAATCCAAATATTACCAGCACCTCACCGACTGGTATCGCGCGACCGGCGGCGATCCTGCGCAGATAAACGGCATCACCGGTGCCAGCGTCGGGGCGGGCAGAAAGCTCGATATCACGCTCGATCTGGCCGACGCGCTGTTTGACGCCGGCTATGTTCTTCATATCGACGCTGCCGTTGAGGACATGCGCGACAGCCCGAACGAGATTGCCGTGCCGTTGACCACAGACGGAGCCGGAACGCCGGTCCGTGGCCGTCGCTACGTCGCCGATTTCACCTACGACATGTAAGGGGGCAGGGCCATGATCCGCGCGTTCCACCGTTGGCCGGGTCTGTTGGCCCTGGCTCTTGTCAGCCTGCTGGCGCTCAGCGGGGCGGCTTTGTCGGTCTTTCCGGCAGCGGACCGCATCGCCGCGCCACAGGCGGGGGCCGGGCTGTCGGTGGCAACGCTCGCCACCCGCATTCAGGCCGCCTATCCCGGTGTCGAACAGATACGTCGCGCACCGTCGGGCCGGGTTACGGCCTATTGGTTCGAAGACGGCACGCCGGGCGCGGCAATCATTGATCCCGCGACAGGGCAGGGCGTTGGGTCGGCAGACCCCAACCGGACCGAACGCTGGCTGACCAATCTGCACCGGTCGCTGTTTCTGGGCGATGGCGGTCGCATCGCCATGGCAACGGCGGCGGCCGCTATGCTTGTTCTGGCGCTGTCCGGCGCGGTTCTGGTCGCCCGGCGGGCGGGGGGCTGGCGGCGCTGGTTTGCGCCGCTGCGCGGCCCGCTTGCCGGGCGGCTGCATGTCGAAATCGCGCGCGTTGCGGTGCTGGGCCTTGTGCTGTCATCGTCCACCGCGCTGTGGATGGCGGCCTCGACCTTCGATCTGCTGCCGGTTGCAAATTCCGCCCCCGCCTTTCCGGCAGGTGTCAGCGGCGAAACCGGCGTGGCGCTCGGCGCAATCGAATTGCTGCAGAAAACTCCGGTCGCCGAACTGCGCGCGTTGAACTTTCCGTATCCCGGCGACGCTTCGGACGTGTTCACCCTGAAAACGGATATGGGCGCGGGATATATTGACCAGGGCACCGGCGCATTGCTGAGCTGGGCCGACCTGACCGGCTGGGAACGCGTTTCGGAAACGATATACATGCTGCATACCGGTCAGGGTGCTGCCTTTTTGGGGCTGGTGCTGGGGCTGATGGCGCTGGGCGTGCCGGTGATGGGGGCAACCGGCGTTCTTGTCTGGCTGGCCGGGCGGCGTGGCAGGCCGGGAATTCGCAACAACCAGCCCGCTGGCAGGGCCGAAACGATCCTGTTGGTTGGCAGCGAAGGCGGCAGCACATGGGGCTTTGCTGCAACCTTGCACAAGGCGCTGACCGAGGCAGGGCAAACCGTCCATACCGCACCAATGTCAGGTTTCGATCCGCAACGCTACGCCCGGGCCGAAAGGTTCATTGTGCTGGCCGCGACCTATGGCGATGGCGATGCACCCGCTTCGGCCAAGGGGTTTCTCGACCGTCTGTCACGGCTCGAAACCGCCCCGGCAGCGCCGCTCGCGGTGCTTGGCTTCGGGGATCGCAGCTTTGCCCATTATTGCGATTTTGCCCGGGCGATTTCGGACATGGCCACCGCGAAAGGGTGGCAGGGCCTCCTTTCCTGCGACACGGTGAACCGCCAGTCACCACAGGATTTCGCCCGTTGGGGGCAGGCTCTTGGCGCGGCGATGGGCATTGATCTTGACCTTGTCCATCAGCCGGTTCTGCCTGCATCGCAGCCGCTGACGCTGGTGTCGCGCCGCGATTACGGGGCCGAGGTGCAGGCCCCCACCGCGATCCTGCGCTTTGCGGTCCCAAGGGAATCGCTTTGGCATCGTCTGACCGGGCGCGGGTTCGGCCGCTTTCAGGCGGGTGACCTTCTTGGTATCCTGCCCGAAGGGTCGGCCGTTCCACGGTTCTATTCGCTGGCCTCCGCGCAGCGTGATGGCTTTGTCGAAATCGTGGTCAGAAAACATCCCGGTGGCCGCTGTTCTGGGCAGCTTATGGCGTTGGAACCGGGCCAGACCGTGTCAGCGTTCCTCCGCACCAACCCCGACTTTCATGCCAATCGGGGCGGCGTACCGCTGATCCTGATCGGGGCAGGGACCGGCATCGGCCCGCTCGCGGGCATCGTCCGGGCCAACGCGCGGCACCGGCCGATCCACCTCTTCTTCGGGATGCGCCACCCCGAGAGCGATTTTATCTACGGCGAGGATCTCGCCGGTTGGCAGGCCGAGGGCCGCCTTTTCCGGCTCGCCACGGCCATTTCGCGCGGGGCCAGCCCCCAATATGTGCAGGATGCGTTGCGCGCCGATGCGGCACAGCTCGCCGGGCTGATCCGGGGCGGGGCGCGTATCATGGTATGCGGCGGGCGCGACATGGCTGCCGGTGTCACCGATGCGCTTGCCGATATTCTTGCGCCCGTCGGGCTGACGCCGGTCGCGTTGAAGTCGGAGGGACGATATGTCGAAGATGTCTACTGACCTTGTGCGCCACGCGCTGAACGGTGCCACGATGGGCACCCGCTGGTCGGCATTGTTCGTTACCGACCTCGGTTTTGATCCCGCACCGGTTCAGGCTGCGCTTCAGGCGGCGGTGGACAATGTCGACACCCAGATGTCCACATGGAATCCCGACAGCGACCTGATGCGCCTCAACGCGGCACCTGTTGGGGAATGGCTGACAATCCCGGCGCAGCTTCTCGACGTCATGCAGCTTGGGCTGGAGATCGGGAAAGCCTCGGACGGGGCCTTTGATATTGGCATGGGCGATGCGGTGACCGCGTGGGGGTTCGGTGCTGACGCCGCCGCTTCCGAACGCATTCGCAGCGCGATGACCGCGACCCGATTGCCTGCGCATGAGGCGGTTGAGATTGATATGGCGAACGTGCGGGTGCGCAAACACGCCCCCATCGTGATCGACCTGAACGGGATCGCCAAGGGGTACGGTACCGATCGGCTGGCCGAGACACTGGGCGGGTTCGGCATTGCGTCGGGGCTGGTCGGGATTGATGGGGAAATGCGCGCAATTGGCCTGAGGCCGGACGACACTCCCTGGACGATCGCGGTGGAAGCGCCCGATCCGCTGCGCCGGGCAACGCATTCGGTGCTGTCGCTGCAGGACGCCGCGGTCGCGACCTCGGGGGATTACCGTCATTGGGTCGATGTGCAGGGGTACCGCCTGTCGCACACGATGGATCCGCGCAAGGGGGCACCGCTGCTGGCGTCGCCCGCGTCGGTTACAGTCATCGCGCGAACCTGTGCAGAGGCCGACGCCTGGGCGACTGCCCTGATGGTTCTGGGCCCCGACATCGGCGCGCAATGCGCGCGGCAACGCGGACTCGACGCCCTCTTTCTCTTGCGCGATGGTGATGCAAGCGTCCGGACCCTGGGAATCGGACACCTGTTTTCCAATCAACCGGCGGCAACCGCTCCGGCCACGAGAAACGAGCCGTATGGAACAATTCAATAACGATCGGTTGAAAACAGCGCTGCTACTGATTGCGGTGTCCGGCCTGATGTCGGGATTTGTCTTCTACCTTGCGGGCGCGACCGGGGTCGCAAACATTGCATGGGGCGTCGCGGTCATCCCGGTACTGGCGGCTCTTCTCATCGAAATTCTGCGCAGCCTGTGGCAGGGCGAGGTTGGGCTCGACATCGTTGCGGCCTTGTCGATGACGGCGGCTCTGACGTTTGGCGAAACGTTGGCGGCGGCAGTCGTCGCGGTGATGTATTCGGGCGGCACCTTTCTGGAAAGTTTTGCCGAGGGCCGCGCGCGGCGCGAAATGCACGACCTGCTGTCACGGGTTCCCCGAACCGCGACCCGGCACCGCGATCATGGCCTTGAAGAGGTGCCGCTCGATGACATCGACCTGGGCGATCTTCTGCTGATCCGGCAGGGCGATGTTGTTCCCGTCGATGGCACGGTCGCCTCTGATGCCGCGTTTCTCGACACCTCGGCCCTGACCGGTGAATCGCTGCCGGCCCGTCTGTCCCAAGGTGACGACGCGATGAGCGGGTCCACCAATGCAGGCGAAGCGTTCAATCTGACCGCGACGCGGCTTGCCAAGGAAAGCACCTATGCCGGGATCGTGCGGTTGGTCGAAGACGCGCAGCGGTCCAAGGCCCCGATGGCGCGGATGGCAGACCGCTGGTCTTTGGGATTTCTGGCGATCACCGTCATCATCGCCTTTGCGGCGTGGTGGATTTCCGGCGATCCGATCCGGGCGGTCGCGGTTCTGGTGGTGGCGACCCCCTGTCCGCTGATCCTGGCGGTGCCGGTCGCCCTGGTTGCCGGCCTGTCACGTGCCGCGCATTTCGGTGTGCTGATCAAGGGGGCTGGGCCGCTGGAAACGATGGGTCGTATCCGCACCCTGATTGTCGACAAGACCGGAACCCTGACTGATGGCCGGCCGCAGATCGTTTCGATCGACAGCCATGATGGCATGAGCGAAGACGACATTCTGCGGCTTGCAGCGGGGCTTGATCAGGCGTCGAAACATCCCGTCGCACAGGCCATCGTCGCAGCCGCGAAACAGCGGGGCCTTGCGCTGACGGTGCCTTCGGAAGTGGCCGAAATCCCGGGCGAAGGCGTCGTCGGAACCGTCGAGGGCCACAAGGTCATTGTCGGCGGCGACGGTTTCGTCGCGCGCCGCGTCGGGCGGCATTCAGACGATCATCCGGCACTGGCCGCGGGATCTGTCCTTGTCGCCGTGGCAGTGGATGGCCATATGGCGGGCCATCTCGTCATGGCCGACCCTTTGCGAGAAGGCGTAGAAGTCACGCTTGCCGGGCTGCGCCGGGACGGGATCGAACGCATTCTGCTGGCGACGGGGGACCGGGCCGAGGTGGCCGAACGCGTGACCGAAGGGCTCGGGCTTGACGGGCTTCGCGCCGGGTTGACGCCCGACCAGAAGGTTTTGCTGGTCCTGACCGAACGTAAACACGGCCCGGTGATGATGGTGGGGGACGGGGTGAACGACGCCCCGGCGCTGGCGGCTGCGGATGTGGGCGTGGCAATGGGCGCGCGCGGCGCCGCGGCTTCGGCCGAAGCCGCCGATGTCGTGCTTTTGGTCGACCTGATCGACCGGCTTGGGTCGGGGATCGAGATTGCCCGCCGGTCCCGGAGCATCGCCATGCAAAGCGTCGTGGCGGGTATCGGTCTGTCGATCACCGGCATGATCGCGGCGGCCTACGGATATCTTACCCCGGTTGAGGGGGCCGTGCTGCAGGAAGTGATCGACGTCGCCGTCATCCTGAACGCGCTGCGGGCCCTGCGCATCGCGCCCCATGACGCGCTCGCACCAGAGGCGGCGCTCGACACGGTGCCAGCGAACAGTGAATTGAAAGGAAAGACAACATGAACCGCAGCAGACATCCAGAAAACCACATGGTCCATCGTATCGGCTGGCTGCGGGCGGCGGTTCTCGGGGCGAATGACGGCCTAGTCTCAACCGCAAGCCTCGTGGTCGGGGTTGCGGCTGCGGGATCGGGGCGTCCCGAGATTTTGATTGCCGGTCTCGCCGGTCTTGTCGCAGGCGCGATGTCGATGGCGGCGGGCGAATATGTATCCGTCAGTTCGCAAACCGATGCGGAGCAGGCAGATATTGCGCGTGAAACCAAGGAATTGTTGGAAACGCCCGAGGCGGAACTCGATGAGTTGACGCATATCTATATCGAGCGCGGGCTTGATGAAGGTCTGGCGCGGCAGGTCGCGGTTCAACTCACCGAGAAAGACGCGCTTGGGGCGCATGCACGCGATGAACTTGGCATTTCGGAAACGGTGACGGCGCACCCGGTGCAGGCGGCGCTGGTGTCCGCGTTTACCTTCGCGCTGGGCGCGGTTGTTCCGCTGATCATAGCATCACTTGTCGCCGCGGCGCAGATCGTGCTTATCGTTTCAATGACCACCCTCGTCGCGCTGGCCGTTCTCGGTGGGCTTGGCGCATCGGCTGGCGGTGCCGGTATTACCAAGGGCGCCATGCGCGTGACCTTCTGGGGGGCTCTGGCCATGGCTGCGACTGCCGGGGTCGGCATGATTTTCGGGGTCAGCACGGGATAAGAAACCGGTCTGGCCGGATCAGATGCGGACACCTGTTTAAGCAGCGGGTCCGCGAAACGCGCGTGCGCGGGTTCCTCACGCGGCCATCACCACCTTTGCCTCATGCGCTTTCAGGCACAGCCGCGCCGTGTCTCCGAACCCATTGGGGTTGCTGCGCAATTCGGGGAATAGCCCGAACAGTTCGTCGCGCGCGGCATCGGTTATCGCGGTCAGGCCCATTTGGCCGGGGTGGAAGCTTTCCGACGCGACACCTTCGGCGAACACGATTTCATGGCTGTCGAACAGGATGTGGAAATAGTCGACCTTGACCTGGTCGATCTGTTGAATGCTGTCACCATTGACCATGTGTTTGGCCGGGACCAGAACTTCGGAATCGTTGAAATAGAGATTGGCCCGGTGCGACTGGTGCAGCATCCGGTGCTGTGGCGAAACCAACAGCGGGCGATCATTCCCCAGGCTGCCCGGCGCGAACCGGATCGGGGCGAAATTCCCGGTGCCGACCGTGCTGCGGCTGCCGATCCAGCGGATCGGCTGAACGCCATGATCGCGGGTCAGAACAGGGTCGCCGGGGCGCAGGTCTTCGACCCGGCGCGCGCCCTGTGGAGTCAGGATGCGGGTGCCGCCGGTGAAACAGATGACCACATCCTCGATATTGGAAAAATCGACCAGCGTACCGTCCGACAGGGTGGCATGGCCAGCCAGCGCGTTCGGATCGGTGTTGGTATAGATGACGTCGCCCCAATCAATCAGGCCACTGAAATCCAAGGTATCGCCACCCGGTTCATCGACCTCGCCGCCATCAATGGTGATCGTGCCGCCACCAAGCGCTGTATCGTCGATGATGAAAATGTCGTCGCCCGCGCCGCCGATGGCGGTATCGTCCGACCCGACATAAAGCGTGTCGTCATCGGCACCGCCATCAATCAGGTCGGCACCGGTGCCGCCGATGATCGTATCGTTGCCAGCCTCGCCATACAGGCTGTCATCGCCGCCGCGCCCGTCGATCAGGTCATCGCCAGCCCCGCCAAAGAAAACATTGGTCCAACCCGCGCCCGACCCGTCGTATCCGCTCAGCGTATCGTCCCAGTCCGACCCGATGATCCCATCAAGCCCGCCCGTCAGCGTGTCATTGTCGGCAAAACCGCCCGAGGCGGTGTTGCTGCCAAGGTCGATATTCACCGCGGCATCGGAATCGGAATAGTCGACGAAATCCATGCCCGCGCCACCCGACAGGTCGTCGCCGCCCGCGCCGCCCTGCAAGGTATCATCGCCGGTGCCACCCGACAGCGTGTCGCTGCCGGTGCCGCCGCTCAGGCTGTCGTTGCCCGCGCCACCTTCAACACTGTCATTGTCGGCACCGCCATCAATCACGTCATTGCCGTCCTGGCCATACAGCGTATCGTTACCCGCGCCGCCCAACAGGGTGTCGTCCCCTTGTGCGGTGACCGGAATGGTGTCGAACGTGACATCGGTAACCCAGACCGCCTGCGTCCCGCCCTGAGCGTTGCCATAGATGATTTCGATGGATCCGACCGGCCCGGCAACCTCGATCAGGGCCGAGCCGCCCTGATCAGAGGCGGTTTCGCCGGTCGTGCCTGCGGTGATGGTGTTGCCGCTTACCGTATCGGTGCCGTTCGGTGTGATCGTCACCGCGACGGGATTACCGTTGGCATCAAAAGCGTTGACCGTGACGACATCGGTATGGTTGCCCGACGCCCAGTCGATATCGTTGATCCGGAACGAAACGTTTTCGACCTCGTTTTCGACAGTGGCCGAATTGGCGGCAAAATCGAACGTGGTGGTCGAGGTTGCGTTATCGCCATTGCCGAACAGGTACAGCCCGCTGCCGGTATCGAAGGATTCGCCCGCGCCGACATATTGCGTTTCGCCGGTGTCGATTTCGAAAACCGGGTTGTTATTGCCATCATTGGAGAAGCCGACCGAAACCGACATGTCGCCGGTATCCTGGGTGAACCCGCCGCTCAGATCGGTGCCGTTGCCGCCCTGCGCAGTCCAGTCCAGTCTTTCGGTTGTCGCGCTTGGGGCGGTGGCTTGATCGCCATAGATCAAATCGTCCCCGGTCCCGCCCGAGATGAAATCGCTGCCCAGCCCGCCTTCAACGGTGTCGTTTCCGGCACCCGATTGCACGGTGTCGTCGCCCGCGCCTGCAACCACGGAATCGGCGTTGTCGCTGACCTGATCGCCATCGCTGTCGGTATAGGTCGCGTCGATCACATCGGCCCCGTCGGTCCCGGTCACAACGCCATCCGCGTCTACCGGTTGACCATTGACGAAGTTCTGACTGTAGCTGCCCGCAGGATCGCCCGATCCGAAATCGTAATTTTCGTAATTCGACAGCGTGGCCGAATTGCCCGATCCCGGCAGCGGGTCGACATTGGCACCGCCATCGGTAAAACCGGTTTGTGCGGTGCCACTGCCGCCATTGGTCCACTGGATATCTTCATAGATGAAATCGGTGCTGAAATTGCCATTCCCGGTCGAGGTCAGCACCATTTGGAACGAATTGCTGCCGGACCCCGAATAGGGCGCAACATTCAGCCATGTCAGGGTGATCGTGCCATTGGCCGGGTCGAGATCCCAATAGATCTCGCCCCCCGAATTGAGGTTCACATCGCCCCAGAAGGCCGCAATGGTCGGGGTATTGGTGGTCGACAGGGCAGGCCGGTACGCGGTTTGGGCCGCGCCAAAGCTGATATTGCCGTTCGAATTCAGGTAGATCGAATCGTAGCTGGTGCCTTGATAATCTATGCCACCAGCACCGAAAACGGATGTCGCATCAATCAGGACCGACCCGTCATCAATATTTCCCGCCGCCAAAGTGCTGCTGGAAAAGACGTTTTCGCCGTACCCTGCCGGACCTCCCAGCCCGGAAACCATCGTTGCCATTGCACCAAATCCCAATTGTGCGGTCGGTCGGCGATCTATGCAAAGCTGGAAAATACTGGCTCAGCGGACCGACCGTTTCCATAATGGGTACAATTGGGATGGGACCGAATTGGGCGTGTTTTGGGGCAAGTTTGCGACCGGCAGCCCGGACTTGGGCGGCAATGTGGCGGGCGGCCATGCCGGGGTCACATTTGTACGGGGATCAGATGTGATCCGGGATCGGAATGCCTAATTCCCGGCGTTTCTTCTGCGACAGACCGGCAGCGACCAACCCGTAAGACGCTTCGATATGTTGGCGCAATTCGGGATCGGACAGGCCCGGCGCGTCATAGTGCTGAATCCAGCTCATCCCGCGCGAGGCGAGGTAGGGCGCGGGGCGCAGGCCGGGCTGGTCGCTCAGAACCTCAAAGGCCAGTTTGCTGACCTTGAAAGTGAAAGCGTCGCGCCCATCGGCCCAGCCGCAGATGGCGAGCACCTTGTCCGCCACCTTCCACACATCCGCATTGCCCCACTGTACCACATGGGAAGTGGCCGGGAACCCGGTGCAGAAGCGGTTGAAACCGTCCCGCGTCATGCGCTCAGACCTTGCCGCCCGCGATCTGGATTTCCTGACCGTTGACGCTGCCGGAATTGTCATCGCACAACCACAGCGCCGCCGCTGCGACCTCTTCGGCGGCGATCAGACGCTTGTGGCGGTTGGCTTGGATCATCACGTCGCGGGCCTGATCTTCGTTCATCCCTGACCGTTGCGAAATCGATTCCACGTTTCGGGTGATGATATCGGTATCGACATAGCCGGGGCATAGCGAATTGAACGTATAGGGCTGGCCCATGAAATCTTCGGAAATCGACCGGATCATGCCGATCACCCCATGTTTCGATGCCGCATAGGCGCCACCGCCGGGCAGCCCGCGCACCCCTGCGATCGAGGAAACCGCGATCACCCGGCCCCAATCGGTGGTCAGCATCGACCGCATGCTTTCGCGCACGGTATAGAAAACACCATCCAGATTGGTCGCCATGATTTCGCGCCAGAACGCTGTATCGGTCTTGTGCAGTTTCTTGCCGGTGGCCAGTCCGGCATTGGGCACACAGATTTGGATCGGGCCGCGCGCTGCGACTGCGTCGTCGATGACCTGTACCACCTGTGCTTCATCGGTCACGTCCATCGCGGCCGGGAACATGTTCGCTTCGGCCACCTCTTGCAGAACGTTCAGCCGCCGGCCGGTGATCGTCACCTGCGCTCCGGCCCCGGCCAGCGCCTTGGCAATGGCCAGCCCGATGCCGGTTCCGCCGCCGGTAACCAATGCATGTTTACCCGTCAAATCCATGTTTCATTCCTCCCATCAGATTTCTGGCAGCCTAGTTTTTCCTATATGCATCGCAAGTCGAGCGTTGCGTCACAGTGTGCCGGATTACGTACTGGCTCTTTACAATCAAATTCGCATCTGTGAATTTAAGGATCGGGATTTTATCCGGGAGGAGTTCCATGAAAACGATTATTCGGGCCGTTGCCCTGACCCTGTTTGCGCTGCCTGCGGCAGCAAGCGAAGACATTGCCGACCAGTATCCGCAATCCGAACTGTATTCCAAACCGGTCGAGGTGATCCCGCATGTGTTTTCGGCCACGGGTGCAACCGCGCCGCCGACTTATGAAAACAGCGGTCATAATAACAATCTCAGCTTCATCGTCACAGATGAAGGCGTGGTGGTGATCAATGGCGGGGCCTCGGCCCGGCTGGCCAAGGCATTGCATGACGAAATCAAGGCCGTCACCGATCAGCCGGTGAAGCTGGTGATCAATGAGAACGGTCAGGGCCACGCGATGCTGGGCAATTCCTACTGGGTCGATCAGGGCGTGGATATCCTTGCCCATGTCGACGCGATCGAAGCCTTTACCGAAGAGGCCGATTTCATCCTGCAGGGGATGGAACGCTACAACAAGGAAAAGGCCGAAGGCACCCGGGTCGTCACTCCGAACCTGAGCTTCGAGGATGAATACAAGTTGACCCTTGGCGGGGTCGATATCGAGGTGATGCATCTGGGACCGGCGCATGATCCGGGCGATACTCAGGTCTGGCTGCCGCAATGGGGCATGCTGATTGCCGGCGATATCGCGTTCCACGAACGGATGCTGCCGATTTTCGAAGGCACCTGCACCAGTTGCTGGATCGAAACCTGGGAAACCAAGCTTGAACCGCTGAACCCGACCTACGTGATCCCGGGCCACGGTCATATGACCAACCTGGCGCAGGTGCGGCGCTTCACCCACGATTATCTTGTCGATCTGCGGGCCAAGATCGGCGAACATATCGACAATGGCGGCGATCTGGCAGGCGCTTATTACGTCGATCAGGAACGCTGGCGTAATCTTGACACGTTCGAAGAACTGGCCACCAAGAACGCGGGCCGTGTCTTTGAAGAAATGGAATGGGAATGAAACATCTTTCGAAATTTCTGATCGCCGCGCTGCTTGGTCTGGCGACCCCGGTTGTCGCTCAGGACGAAGCGGTGAGCGAAGCGATCATCGACTATATGGATTTTGCACCCTACGAATCCGGTATCATACTGCCACAGCAGATCGATCAGTCGGTGTTCGAATCTGCCACTTTCGTCGATACCCGCGATGCCGAACAGTTCGAGGCGGCCCATATCCCCGGCGCGATCCATATTGAATGGCGCGAAATCCCCGGCAGGATCGACGAATTACCGGACAGCGGCATGGTGATCCTGTATTGCAATACCGGCAGCCTGTCGGCGCAGGCAACCTTTGCCGCACGGCTGATGGGGCGTGAAAACGTGCTGGTTCTGCAAACCGGGTTCACTGGCTGGCAGCAGGAGGCGGCCTGGAAACCGGAATGATTTTCCGGGGGCGGCGGCGAGAAAGGGAAATGTTTGGCCGCGCAGCCGAATGGTTTCGTGATAAGGTCCGCCCGGCGCAGGGACGAAGGATGCGATGCAAGTATGTTGAAATGGCTTGATATACCTCCGGTGTGGTTGCTGGCGGCCATTGCGCTGGCTTGGGCGCAATCGGTTTACCTGCCATTGGGGCTCAGCTTTGGCGGCGCGATTGCCGATTTCCTTGGCGGGATACTGGTTGGCGGCGGGCTGGTGCTGATGGCGCTGGCCTTTGTGGAAATGCGCAAACACCGCACCACCATCGTTCCGCACCGCGACGCCAGCACGATGGTTCAAAGTGGTATCTTCAGCCGGTCGCGCAATCCGATCTATCTGGGCGACCTGCTGGTACTTGCCGGGCTGATCCTGCGCTTCGATGCGGTGTTGGCGCTACCGCTGATTCCGTTATTTCTCTGGCTGATCGAAAAACGTTTCGTCATTCCCGAAGAAAATCGTTTACGGGTGAAATTCCGTGCCGATTTTGCCAGATATTGTCAAAAGACGCGCCGTTGGATTTGACAGGACGCCGGGTAAAGTGCATCTCAGGTGCGATGTTTCGCGCAATAATATTGCGCGGAGATAGGAATTATAGCTTCGATTCGTCGGAGCGGATTCAACAGAGTTCTGAAGGGGGACGTGAAAGTTGAAAATCGGAACGCCAAAAGAAGTGTTCGAAGGGGAAAATCGCGTAGCGATGACTCCGGATTCAGCGCTGCAGCTGCAGAAGCTGGGTTATGAATGCGCCATCGAAAGCGGGGCAGGGGAACATGCCGGCTTTTCTGACGAGGCTTATGCGGCAGCAGGGGTCGAAATCGTCAAGACCGCAGCGGCACTGTGGAAATCGGCGGATATCATCGCCAAGGTCCGCCAGCCCAATGAAACCGAGCTGAAGCGCCTGACCAAGGACAAGACGCTGATTTCCTTCTTCAATCCGGCCGGGAACGAAGAGGGCATGGCGCTGGCCAAATCCAAGGGCGCCAATGTGATCGCCATGGAAATGGTGCCGCGCATCAGCCGCGCTCAGAAAATGGATGCGCTGTCGTCGATGGCCAATATCGCGGGCTACCGCGCGGTGATCGAGGCGGGTAACAACTTCGGCCGTTTCTTCACCGGTCAGATCACGGCAGCGGGCAAGGTTCCCCCGGCCAAGGTTCTGGTCGTTGGGGCGGGCGTTGCGGGTCTGGCCGCGATCGGCACCTCGACCTCGTTGGGCGCGATCACCCTCGCCTTTGACGTGCGGCCCGAAGTGGCCGAACAGGTCGAATCGATGGGCGCCGAATTCGTCTATCTGGATTTCGAGGAAGAACAGCAGGACGGCGCGGCAACCGGCGGCTATGCTTCTGTGTCCAGCCCTGAATTCCGCGAAGCGCAGCTGGCCAAGTTCCGCGAACTGGCACCGGATGTCGATATCGTCATCACCACCGCGCTGATCCCGAACCGCGAAGCACCGGAACTGTGGACCGAAGACATGGTTCAGGCCATGAAACCGGGCTCCGTGATCGTCGATCTGGCGGCGGAAAAGGGCGGCAACTGCAAACTGACCGTGCCGGACGAGAAAATCGTGACCGACAATGGCGTGACCATCATCGGCTATACCGATTTCCCCAGCCGGATGGCGGCGCAGGCCTCGACGCTTTACGCCACCAACATTCGTCACATGATGACCGACCTGACCCCCGAAAAGGACGGTCAGATCAATCACAACATGGAAGACGACGTGATCCGCGGCGCGACCGTGACGTTCCAGGGCGATATCACCTTCCCGCCGCCGCCG
Organism: Thalassovita sp.; assembly: GCF_034670005.1. Lineage (GTDB taxonomy): Bacteria > Pseudomonadota > Alphaproteobacteria > Rhodobacterales > Rhodobacteraceae > Thalassobius. Next base: position 683,176 of record NZ_JAXMOH010000002.1, on the reverse strand, counting down.
CCGAAAGTTCAGGCGATCGCAGCCAAGAAGAAAGAGACCCCCAAGGAACTGACCGCCGAAGAAAAGCGGGCTAAGGAAGTGGCGGCCTTCAAGGCCCAGACCAAGTTCCAGGTCACTCTTCTGGCCGTCGGTGCGGTGCTGATGCTGGTGGTGGGGGCGTTTGCCCCGGCCAGCTTCATGAGCCATTTCATCGTCTTCGCTCTGGCCTGTTTCGTCGGCTTCCAGGTGATCTGGGGGGTGTCGCATTCGCTGCACACGCCGCTGATGGCAGTGACCAACGCGATCTCGGGCATCGTGATCCTTGGTGCGCTGTTGCAGATCGGGTCCGGCAATTGGCTGGTCGTGATCCTGTCGGCCATTTCTGTCCTGATCGCGTCGATCAACATCGTTGGGGGCTTTATGGTCACCCGCCGCATGTTGGCGATGTTCCAGAAGTCTTAAGGAAAGGGAGCGGATAAATGAGCATTGGTATCGTCTCTGCCGCCTATATCGCGGCAACTGTTCTCTTCATCCTCAGCTTGGGCGGTCTGTCCGGTCAGGAAAGCGCGAAACGCGCTGTCTGGTATGGCATCGTCGGCATGGGTCTGGCGGCTTTCGCCACCATATTCGGCCCCGGCATGGGCAATTATCTGATCGTTCTGGTGATGGTCGCCGCAGGCGCCTTCCTGGGTCAGATGGTGGCAAAAAAGGTCGAAATGACCGAAATGCCTCAGCTGGTGGCGGCGCTGCACAGCTTCGTTGGTCTTGCCGCCGTCTTCATCGGTTTCAACGCTGAACTTGAACTGCAAAACGTGCTGGCCATGAAAGAGGGCCTGTCCTCGACCCTGAACGAAGCAGGCCGCATGGCCATGCTGCATGACATGGGCATCGCGGGCTTTGCTGAGAAACTGGCGCATAAAACGCCGGTTGAAATCAGCATCCTGAAGGTCGAGGTTTTCCTCGGCGTGTTCATCGGGGCTGTCACCTTCACCGGGTCTATCGTTGCCTTTGGCAAACTGGCCGGCAAGGTGGATGGCAAGGCCAAGAAACTGCCCGGCGGTCATATGCTGAACGCAGGCGCGGCTCTCGGCAGCTTCATCCTGCTGATCATGTTCATGAATGGGGCGGGTCTGTGGTCGTTGATCCTGATGACGCTTCTGGCCTTCTTCATCGGTTATCACCTGATCATGGGTATCGGCGGCGCCGACATGCCTGTGGTGGTGTCGATGCTGAACTCCTATTCGGGCTGGGCCGCGTCGGCCATCGGCTTCACGCTGGGCAATGACCTGCTGATCGTGACCGGTGCTTTGGTCGGGTCCTCGGGTGCGATCCTGTCTTACATCATGTGTAAGGCGATGAACCGGTCCTTCATCAGCGTGATCCTGGGCGGCTTCGGCGGCACCACAGGTCCGGCGATGGAAGTCGAGGGCGAACAGGTTGCCATCGACGCCGACGGCGTCGCTGCAGCTCTGGACGAAGCCGACAGCATCATCATCATCCCGGGTTACGGCATGGCGGTGGCGCAGGCACAGCAATCGGTGTCCGAACTGACCAAGCGTCTGCGCGCCAAGGGCAAAGAGGTGCGTTTCGCAATTCACCCCGTTGCCGGTCGTCTGCCGGGGCACATGAACGTGCTTCTGGCCGAAGCCAAGGTGCCCTATGACATCGTGATGGAAATGGACGAAATCAATGATGATTTCCCGTCGACCGACGTGGCGATCGTGATTGGCTCCAACGACATCGTGAACCCCGCGGCACAGGAAGACCCGAATTCGCCCATCGCCGGTATGCCGGTTCTGGAATGCTGGAAAGCGAAACAGGTCTTCGTGTCCAAGCGTGGTCAGGGGACCGGTTATTCGGGCATCGAAAACCCGCTGTTCTACAAAGAAAATACCCGCATGTTCTATGGCGACGCCAAAAAGTCGCTGGACGAATTGCTGACCAAGATCAGCTGATCGCGGTCACTACGGATATGCAAAGGGCGGCCTTCGGGCCGCCCTTTTCTGTATGGATTTGACGCTGGCCGGTCGGATCTTTGAGGGCGCTCACATCGATCAAGCCCCCGAAAGCAGGCACTTTTCTGCATGGTATACCGTTGTATTCCTGCAAGTTATTGAAAATGCTTTATCTTTTTGAAGTTTTGTGCGATCTACAACAGCATTCGAATTGCTCAGAAGGTCCCTTGAATGCTTGCCGATCACCCGCTTCGCTATGAACTGGCCAACGAATTGCATGCGCGGCCTTTCCCGGCGCTGGATGTGCCCTGTACTGCGGTCTATCTGGCCGTCAAAAAGGCCGATCAGGCGGTTAGCCGGGACCGTCAGGCCGATATGGATCACCTGATTGCGCTGCTGGACCGCTATGGTGCTCCGCATCCGCAACCGGGGGCTACGCATTATTCCGGTCAGATCGGGCGGCATATCCTGAGATGGGAAAGCCATACCGAATTCGTGACCTATTCGGCCTTTGCCAACACGCTCAGTGAACGCGCCTTTGATCCTGCCGATTTCGAAGTGTTCCCCGAGGAATGGCTGGCAACGGCACCGGGCGTGCGGGTCGCAGCGGTTCATATCCGGGTACAGCAGGCCCCGGAACGTGACCAGATCGAACAACATCTCAATGACTGGTTCGTCGCGGACAGCGTCGCGGTCAGCCGGGCCCTTGATGATGCGGCCACGATTGCTGCGGATTTCAGCCTGGACACGGCGGGCAATACTCGCCTGGCCGTATTCGTCAATCCCGGCACCGGTCGGCGGCGGGTCGGACGGATCGTGCAGCGTCTGGCGGAAATCGAGATTTACAAAAGCCTGTCGATGCTTGGTTTCGCCCGCGTCAAACAACTGTCGGCGCAGTTGGGCGAAATGGATATGAAACTGACCGGGCTGATGGACCATATGGGCGACGATACCACCGCCGCCGACGTTACCTTGGCCGGGCTGCTCAGCACATCGGCGGAAATGGAACGGATGGTGGCGCATAACGCGTTCCGCTTCGGGGCGACCGAAGCCTATCGCAATATCGTGCATCAACGGATTGGCGTTTTGCGCGAACAACGCTTCGAAGGGCGCCAGACCTTCAACGAATTCATGATGCGGCGCTACGCGCCCGCCATGCGCACGGTGCAATCGACCCAGGAACGTCTGGCAGCCATGGCCGACCGGGCGATGCGGGCCGGGGAATTGTTGCGGACACGGGTGGATGTGGAACGGTCTGCGCAGAACCAGAAATTGCTCGAAAGCATGAACCGCCGCGCCGATCAGCAACTCAAACTGCAAAAAACCGTCGAAGGTCTGTCAGTGGTGGCGATCAGCTATTACGGCGTGTCTCTGGCCTCTTACGCGGCCTATCCCCTCACCGACCTTCTGGGGGTCAGCAAGGGGGAATTGACCGCAGCGCTTACTCTGCCGGTTGTAGCGGTTGTGTGGTGGATGATCCGGCGGATTCAGAAGAAGATGCACTAAGCAGCCGCGCCGTGGCCAACCCTCCCGCCGCGATGCTGAGCAGGGCGAGAACCGCAGCGACGGACAGGGTCGGAACCCCCGACAGGCCAGCCCCCACGGTGCAGCCGCCCGCCAACACGCCGCCGACACCCATCAGTGCAGCCCCGGCCAGATAACGGCCGGTCTGGCGTGGACTGTCAAAGCTCTGCCATTCGAATTCGCCCCGGATCAGAGCCGAAACCGCCGCGCCTGCGATCACACCGCCCAGCAACCCGGTGCCGAACGTGGGCGAAATCGAACTCGACGCGACACCCCAGAACAGGGTTTCAGCGGCAGGCGAGGTGAAGCTGAGACTTTCAAGCGCGACCGGATCGAAATCGTCAAACAATACGAACCCGGTAGCCACCCAGCCCGCCGCAGCGACCAGCCCGATCAGCGAAGCCAGGCCCAAATGCGTGACCCGCGCCCCTGACCGGGCGGCAAAGCCCAGCAACACCGCCGCCAGCACCACCGCCAGAACTGGCCCGGCAAAGGGCAGGGCGGCGCTGTCCAGCGCAATGGTATAGCCCCCGAGTGTTGTGCGTATCGGGGCCAGAACACCTTTCAGCGTTGCATGTGCCACCACCGCGAAAACGACCAGAACCATGGCCGCACGCAGGTTGCCGCTTCCGGTCAGCACGCTGAGCCGCGACACGCAGCCCCGGGTCAACACCATGCCAGCCCCGAAAATCAACCCGCCAAACACGATGGCGGCAACCGGCAGGTCGGTCGCCATGAACCGGTGATCCTCAAACCCGATCAAACCGTTCAGTGCGGCGAATTGGGTCGCCAAAATCGCCAATGCCAGCGCGGTCAGCCAGACACCAGCAGCCTGTTTGCGGTCATCGCCGGTGATGGCACGGCGGAAACAGAACCGGGTGATCTGTGCCAGAACGCCGAAAACGGCGCCAAGGATCAGGCCGGTATATACGGCGGCTTGCGGTGCTGTCAGATTTTCAAAGCCGAAGGTTTCGAACATGAGATTCCCCGAAAAGAATTGGAACAAATGCATCGATGGCAATATCCCTTTGGGAAATCAATCCTCCGGACCGGGGCAAGAAGGGGAGTTTCAGGGATAATGTTCTTGTGCGGTGCTATTCCAAAGAACCGGGTTTCGGTTTGCGGGGTCATCCATGACAAAGGGCCCGCGATGAAAATCGCGGGCCCTTTGTCTGTTCTTATTTGCGGTCCTGTTACCGTTCTTGCTCACCGTCCGCGAATGCGCGGATCCAGCGCATCGCGTAGCCCGTCGCCAAGGTAATTCACGCTCAGCACGGTCAGAGAAATCGCCAGACCGGGCCAGAACACCCGTTCGGGATATTGCTGCAAATAATCGGTCGCATCGAACAACAGCCGTCCCCATGTCGGGAAATCCGGCGGAAACCCAAGCCCGAGGAATGAAAGCGCGCTTTCGGTGATGATTGCGTTGGCGATGCCCAAGGTGGCCGATACCATGATCGGGCTCAACACATTGGGCAGAATATGGCGCATGATCATCATCGTGTTGCGGGTGCCGATCGACCGCGCCGCCAGTACGAATTCACGTTCCTTAAGCGCCAGTACATCGCCGCGCACGATCCGCGCGGTGGGCATCCAGCTGGTCACGCCGATGGCGCAGACGATCAGGATGAAAATCCCGGTCTCCGGCCCGAAGGCGGCGTTAAGCGGATCGCGGAACAAAAGCACCATCACCAGCAGCAGCGGCAGCAGTGGCAACGCCAGGAACAGGTCGGTCATCCGCATCAAAATCCCGTCCAGCCGTTTGAAATAACCGGCTACGACACCAACCAGACTGCCCAGAAACAGCGCCAGCAACATCGCGGTGATGCCCACCGAAACCGATGTCTGACCACCCGCCATCATCCGTGCCAGCGTATCTCGGCCCAATTGATCGGTGCCCAGAGGATGGGCCAGACCGGGCCCCTGATTGCGTGCGCGGATGTCGATATAGGTGGCGTCATAGGGCCAGACCAGCGGTCCCAGAAACACCACCAGAACGATGGTGAAAAACAGGATGCCGCCATAGAGCGCACCCTTGTGGTGCTTGAACTGTTCCCAGACATCCAGCCACTTGTTGCGCGGCGGCTGGGCGATTTCCTGCAACGGTCCGGCCGCGCCGGGCAGCGCCGAAGACGCCGGCGCAAGCCCTTCATCGGGTATGAAGCTTTTGTCGTCAGTCATAGCGGATCCTCGGATCTAGGATGCCGTAAAGAACATCTGCGATGATGTTGAACAGCACGATCAGCAGCGCAAAGATAAAGGTCAGTGTCTGCACCATCGGCAAATCATTGGCCTGAATCGCACCGATCAGAAGCTGGCCAATCCCGTTCACCTTGAACACCTGTTCAGTGATAATGGCCCCCCCGAAAATCGCCGGAACACCAAGCGCGATCACGGTGACGACGGGGATCATCGAATTGCGCAGAACATGCACCATCACCACGATATATTCGCTCAACCCCTTGGCGCGGGCGGTGCGGACGTAATCCTGATTGAGGTTGTCCAGCATCGAGGCCCGCATGAACCGGCTGATCTGCGCGGTGATCTGCAACGCCAGCACCATCACCGGCATCACCATCTGCCGCAGTTGCAGCATGAAACTGTCCCAATCGTGCACCTTGAGCGTGGTGTCGTAAATCGATGGGAACCACCCTAGGTTCACCGAAAAGATCACGATGACCAATACCCCGGAAAAGAACGGCGGCACCGAAAAGCCGATCATCGACACGAAAGTCCCGGCCTGATCGAAGAACGAATATTGCCGATAAGCGGAATAGATCCCGATCGGCAGCGCGATCAGAACGCCGACCAGATAGGCGGTGCCAACCACCCAGAGGGTCTGCGGAATGCGTTGCACCACGATATCCATCACCGGGCTGCGGGTTTGCCAGCTCAGCACGCGCAGCTTGCCCTCGGCCAATCCGGTGCCGAAAATATTGTCGATCAGGATTTGCGGTTCGATCCAGAAAAACTGCACCAGCCATTTGAGGAAACGGATGTGCATCGGCTGGCCGAGGCCAAGCGCTTCGCGCATCTTTTCTTTGACTTCAGGCGGGACGGTCAGGGGAACCTGTGCCATCGGATCGCCGGGGGCGAGTTCCAGCAACAGGAAAATAACTAGACTGATGAAGAGCAGCGTCGGAACGGCCAACACCAGTCGTCGGACGGTAAAGGTCAGCATATACGGAGGCCTTTGCGGCTTGGTCTTATTGTCTGCCCAAGGTTAATACCGAAAATCGGGCCAGAAAAACCCCGGCCTTGCTCAGGCCGGGGTAAAAAGGATCAAATTACTTGATCCGGTACCAATCTGCTGCATTCCACAGCTCTGAGTCCCAAGTATTCAGCTGAACACCGCCCAGTGTATTGGAATGTGCCGAAACACGGCCACGGTCAACCAGCGGTACCACCACATAGCTTTCCTTGGTCAGCATCTCGTTCAGCTTCTTACCAAGTGCGCCGCGCTCGGACAGGACACCGGTTTTGCCCATTTCGGCAACCAGCTTGTCATATTCCGGGTCGCAGAAACGGTTGATGTTCTCACCCTGCCACTGGCTTTCGGGCTTCGGAGCCTTTTCACAGGTATGCTGCGCCAGATAGCTTTCCGGATCGGTGCCATCGAAGTTGTTGGCGTACATTTCCACGTCGGCATAGAAGCGCTGGAAGGTGTCGGGCGAACCCGGGTCACCGCCGAAGAACACCGATGCCGAGATGTTGCGCAGCTCGGTTTCGACACCGATTTCGCTCCACCACTGTTTGATCAGCGCCTGGAAATCCTGACGCACGGCATTGGTCGAGGTCTGATAGAGCAGGCTCAGCTTGACGCCGTTCTTTTCACGGATGCCGTCGGCGCCGACTTTCCAGCCCGCTTCTTCCAGCAGCGCCTTGGCGCCCTCGATGTCCTGCGTCATGCAGTCGGTGTTGTCCGACGCATAGATCGCCGGGGCCGGGACCAGGTTACAGGTCGCACGACCCGCCTTGCCATAGCCGACTTCGACCAGCAGTTCGCGGTCGATGGCCATCGACAGCGCCTTGCGAACCGCCAGTTCCGACAACGCCGGGTGCGGATGCTTGGCGGTCGAACGTTCACCTTCGGGCAGCGACGGCGACGGATCGGTCATGTTCATTTCGATCCGTTCCACCAGCGATCCGAACGCTGCTACAACCTTGCCCTTGCCGCCTTTTTCCATGTTGGCGATGACATCGGGGGCCAGCTGCAGGTTCCAGGCGTAATCGAATTCGCCGGTTTCCAGCACCGCACGACCCGCCGCAGTAGCATCGCCGCCACCCTTGAAGGTCAGTGTGGCAAAGGCAGGCTTGGCCGGGTCACGGTAATTTTCGTTGGCTTTCATCGAAATCACGTCATTGGGACGGAAATCGGTGACGACGAACGGACCGGTGCCGATCGGGCCGAAATTGGCATCGGTGCATTCCGGTGCCTTGGCACCCGTGCAGTTTTCGAACTGTGCTTTTTGCAGGATCGGAGACTGGCCGCCCATGAACGGGCCATAGGGGTTCGGCTTGGGTTCCGAGAACGTGACCTTAACGGTCAGATCGTCGATCACGTCGATGCTGCTGACGCCTTCGAATTTCGCCAGCTGAGCACAGCCGCCTTCGGGGTCCATGCAGTAGTCGGCGGTGAATTTCACGTCGGCCGATGTCAGGGCGGTCCCGTCCGACCATTTCAGCCCGTCCTTAATCTTCCAAGTGATCGAGGTCAGATCGGCCGACACGCCGCCGTTTTCAACGGTGGGGATTTCGGCGGCCAGATAGGGGACCAATGCGCCATCGGGATCGTAGCGGCCCAGCGGTTCGATGACCAGCGACGAGGCTTCGATATCCTTGGTTCCGCTCGACAGATAAGGGTTCAGGATCGACGGGGCCTGCCAGTAGATGACATTGACATGGCCGTCCGATCCGCGCTCTGCAAAGGCAGCAGGTGCCAGTGCCGTCGCAGCGACAGCGCCTAGCAATACGGATTTAAGTTTCATACTTCTCTCCTTGTTGGACACAGAAAATGTGCCTCGTTTTCCTCCGTTGTGGCGGGAAGACCCGCCTCGAAGGACTTTTTGATTCTGTCTGCGAATATCGTCTGAATGCCTGCCTCCCTTAGGTTTTTATTGGGAATTATGCGTCCAGCCTGTTCGCGACTGATGGCATCTCAAACCGATTGGTAAAAAAAAGCAAGGGGGCCTTCGCGCTGACCCGAGGGCAGTAATGTTACGGGTTTGACACTGGGTCCGACCTGTCTGTAGCGTCTGCGGATGGCTGCCGCATAAGAACAGGATGGACCCAATGCTGGATCAACCGATCGCCAGAATCGAAAATCTGCGTGTTGAATTCCAAACAAAAGATGGCCCCGTCGTCGGAGTCGAGGATGTCTCGTTCAGCGTGAATCCCGGAGAGACGGTGTGCATTGTTGGCGAATCGGGATCAGGAAAATCGGTGTCGAGCCTGTCTTTGATGCGGCTGGTAGAATTCGGTGGTGGTGAAATTGCAGGCGGGCGCCTCATTTTTGATCGCAAGGATGGCGAAGAGGTCGATCTGGCCAAAACCGATCAGGACCTGATGCGCACCATTCGCGGCAATGAAATCGGCATGATCTTTCAGGAACCGATGACCGCGCTCAATCCGGTCTTCACCGTCGGGCGCCAGTTGACCGAAGGTCTGCGGCTGCATATGGGCTTGTCCCGCGATCAGGCCGAAGCGCGGGCGCTGGAACTGATGACGCAGGTGCGTATCCCGGAACCGGAACGGCGGCTGAAACAATATCCGCACGAATTGTCGGGCGGTATGCGGCAGCGGGTTGTGATCGCCATGGCGCTGGCCTGCGAACCCCGGCTGTTGATTGCCGACGAACCAACCACCGCGCTCGACGTGACTATTCAGGCGGAAATTCTGGCGCTGATGGACCGGTTGAAGCGTGAAACCGGCACGGCGGTAATGTTCATCACCCATGACATGGCGGTGGTGGCGCAAATGGCTGATCGCGTCGTTGTCATGTTCCGCGGCAACAAGGTCGAAGAAGGCACGGTCGAACAGATTTTCGAAAACCCGCAGCATGATTATACCAAGGCGCTGCTGGCCGCAGTGCCGAAACTGGGCGAAATGACCGGTAGGCCATTGCCCGAACCGATGAAACTGCTGGGCAGCGAACTGGGCGAAGTCAAACCGATCCCCGGCACTGACGAACCCTTGCTCAAGGTCAAAAACCTGATCACCCGATTCCCGGTCAAGGGCGGATTTTTCCGCCGCACCATCGCCAACGTGCATGCGGTCGAAGACCTGTCCTTCACCCTCAACAAGGGCCGCACCCTGTCGCTGGTGGGCGAATCGGGATGCGGTAAATCCACCGCCGGCCGGTCGATCCTGCGGTTGGTCGAACCTCTGTCGGGGCAAATCGACCTCGACGGCACCGATATCATGGCGCTGGACCACGGTCAGCTGCGCGATGCGCGGCGCGACATGCAGATGATTTTCCAGGATCCCTTCGCTTCGCTCAATCCACAGATGCAGCTGGGTGCGGCAGTGGCCGAACCGATGAAGAATTTCGGCACCCATTCAGGGTCTGAACGCGATGACCGCGTTGCGATGCTGTTCGACCGGGTCGAACTGCCGCGCAGTTACATGCGCCGCTATCCGCATGAATTGTCGGGTGGTCAGCGGCAGCGTGTCGCCATCGCCCGGGCGCTGGCGCTGAACCCGAAGCTGATCATCGCGGACGAAGCGGTGTCGGCGCTCGACGTGTCGGTACAGGCACAGGTGCTGAACCTGATGATGGAATTGCAGGCCGATCTTGGCCTCAGCTTCCTGTTCATCAGCCATGACATGGCGGTGGTCGAACGGGTCAGCCACGATGTCGGCGTGATGTATCTGGGCCGGATCGTCGAAATGGGGCCGCGTCAGGCCGTGTTCGAAAACCCGCAACACCCCTACACTCAGGCGCTGATGAAGGCGGTCCCGGTTGCCGATCCGCGCCGCCGAAAATCCGAACGCGACCTGAACTTCAAACCGATCCCGTCGCCGATCCACCCGATCGGTTACGAAGCCGCACCGTCGGAATATCGTGAAGTCACCCCCGGTCATTTCATCCTGACCACCGACAGCGGATATTGAGGTCCAAATGCCAGCGCGATTATCGCCTTACGAAATCATGGAACGCCTTGTGGCGTTCCCAACAGTCAGCCGCGACACCAACCTGCCACTTGTCGATTGGGTCGATGACTACCTGAACAGCCACGGCATCACATCCCATCGCTACTATAACGAAACCAACGACAAGGCCGCGATCTTCGCCCATGTCGGCCCCGAGGTGGAAGGCGGCATTGTGCTGTCCGGCCATACCGACGTGGTGCCGGTGGATGGCCAACCCTGGGCCGCCGATCCATTTACCGTTATCGAACGCGACGGCAAATATTACGGCCGCGGCTGCTGCGACATGAAAGGCTTCGACGCGCTGTCGATCTGGGCGCTGGTCGAGGCGCATCATCGCGGTGTGTCACGGCCGCTGCAACTGGCGCTCAGCTTTGACGAAGAAATCGGTTGCACCGGTGCGCCGCCGATGATCGAACGGATCCTTGAAACGCTGCCCAAAGCCTCTGCTGTGATCGTCGGGGAACCCTCGATGATGAAAGCGGTCAACGCCCATAAGGGCGGACGCGCATTCTGGGTCCATATGCACGGCTTTGAAGTCCACAGTTCGCTGATGCACACCGGGGTCAATGCGATCATGTACGGTGCCAAGCTGATCGACTGGGCGAACAAGATCAATGCCGACAATATGGCGCGCGACCCGTCCGGGGTCGGCGCCTTGTTTGAACCACCCTGGACCACCGTCCATGTCGGCCAGATTTCCGGCGGCACCGCCCATAATATCACTGCCAAGGATTGCGAATTCGGTCTCGATTTCCGCATCCTGCCGGATGAAGACCCCGAAATGTGGCGTGAATTGTTTTTGGCCAAGGTCGCCGAGGTCGAAGCCGAAATGCAGGCGGTCGTGCCCGAAACCCGGATCGAAATCACCGAAAAATTCGGCCTGCCGGGGCTGGCCCCGGAACATCAGGGCGAAGCCGAATCCTTGGTTCGGGCGATCACCGGCGACAATGAAAACCACGTGGTCAGCTATGGCACCGAAGCCGGGCATTTCCAGACCGGCGGCTATTCCGCGGTGGTCTGTGGGCCGGGCAACATCGAACAGGCGCATCAGCCGGACGAATATATCACCGTGGCGCAATTCAACGCTGGTCATGATTTCATGAAACGCCTGCTCGACAGGCTGTAAGGGGGCGACAATGCCGATCAAGAACAGTTTTGCCGAAATGCAGGGGGAAATCACCGCCTGGCGGCATGATTTTCACGAACATCCCGAAATCCTGTTCGATGTGCATCGCACCGCCGGGGTTGTGGCCGACAAGCTGCGCGAATTCGGCTGCGACGAGGTGGTCGAAGGCATCGGGATCACCGGCGTTGTCGGCGTCATCAAGGCGGGCAAGTCCGACCGCGTCATCGCGCTGCGCGCCGATATGGACGCGCTGCCGATGCAAGAGGCCAGCGGCGTCGAATACGCCTCCAAGATCCCCGGCGCGGCCCATGCCTGTGGCCATGACGGTCATACCGCGATGCTGCTGGGCGCCGCGAAATACCTGACCGAGACGCGCAATTTCGATGGCACCGTGGTGCTGCTGTTCCAACCCGCCGAAGAAGGCGGCGGTGGCGGCCTGAAAATGGTCGAAGATGGCGCGATGGACCGCTGGAACGTGCAGGAAGTCTACGGGCTGCACAACATGCCCGGTGTGCCGGTGGGCGAATTCGCCATCCGCTCGGGTCCGATGATGGCCTCGGCGGACGAATTCGAAATCATCGTGACCGGCAAGGGCGGCCATGCTGCCATGCCGCACGAAGCGGTCGATACCACGCTGGCGGCCAGCCATGTGGTGGTGGCGCTGAATTCCATCGTGTCGCGCAATGTCGACCCGGTGAAACACGCGGTGCTGACCGTTGCGACCTTCCTGACCGAAAGCGACACCCAGAACGTGATCCCGCAAACCGCGAAACTTCGCGGCACCGTGCGCTGTTTCGACAATGACGTGCGCGATCTGATCGAAGACCGTCTGACAGCCGTCGCCACTGCGACCGCCGATGCCTATGGCGCGACCGCGAAAGTGACCTACAAACGCGGCTATCCACCCACGGTAAACGCCGACGAACAGACCCGCCACGCCATCGACGCCGCGCAGGCGGTCAGCGGCAAGGTCGATACCGACACCCCGCCGATCATGCCCGCCGAAGATTTTTCCTACATGCTGGAATCCCGTCCCGGCGCCTATATCTTCCTTGGCAATGGCGACACGCCAATGTGCCACCACCCCGCTTACGATTTCAACGATGCGGCAATCCCGCTGGGATGCAGTTTCTTTGCAGAACTGATCGAACGACGATTGCCGCGCGACTAAGAAGGACCAGACCTATGCCCGTTAAGAACCGATTTGCAGAATTGCAGGATGAAATCACCGTTTGGCGTCGTGATTTGCACGAAAACCCGGAAATCCTTTACGACACCCACCGCACCAGCGCCATCGTCGCCGATAAGCTGAAGGAATTCGGCTGTGACGAGGTCGTCACTGGCATCGGTCAGACCGGCGTCGTCGGCGTAATCAAGGGCAAGGCCTCAGGATCGGGCAAGGTGATCGGTCTGCGCGCCGATATGGATGCGCTGCCGATTCATGAACAGACGGGGCTGGATTATGCCTCCAAAACCCCCGGCGCGATGCATGCCTGCGGCCATGACGGCCATACCGCGATGTTGCTCGGGGCGGCGAAATACCTGTCCGAAACACGCAATTTTGACGGCACCGTGGTGGTGATTTTCCAGCCCGCCGAAGAAGGCGGCGCCGGCGGCAAGGCGATGTGCGACGACGGGTTGATGGACCGCTGGGGCATTCAGGAAGTCTACGGCATGCATAACTGGCCGGGCCGTCCGGTGGGCAGCTTTGCCATCCGCCCCGGTGCATTTTTTGCCGCCACCGATGTGTTCGATATCGAATTCGAAGGCGTCGGTGGCCACGCCGCCAAACCGCATGAAACCGTCGATACTACGGTAATGGCATCGCAGGCGGTTTTGTCTTTGCAAACCATTGCCAGCCGCAACGCCGATCCGGTCGATCAGGTCGTGGTCTCTGTCACCTCGTTCGAAACCTCGTCCAAGGCGTTCAACGTGATCCCGCAGCGGGTGACGCTGAAGGGCACAGTGCGCACGATGAGCGCGGAAATGCGCGATCTGGCCGAAAAGCGGATTGGCGAGATTTGTCAGGGCGTGGCGGCAACCTTTGGCGGCACCGCCAAACTGAACTATCATCGCAATTACCCGGTGATGGTGAATGCCGAGGAACAGACCGATTTCGCCGCCGAAGTTGCCCGCTCGATCAGCGGTACCTGCGATGACGCCCCCTTGGTGATGGGTGGCGAAGATTTCGCCTTCATGCTGGAAGAACGCCCCGGTGCTTATATTCTGGTTGGCAATGGCGACACCGCGATGGTGCATCACCCCGAATATAACTTCAACGACGATGCAATCCCTGCGGGCTGTTCGTGGTGGGCCGAAGTGGTCGAAAAACGGATGCCTGCGGCTTAATCAGACAGAAGCCGGCGATAGATCGCGATCAGCGCATCGGCTTCCTGCTGTAGCTGGAACTGGGCCAGAACACGATCCCGGGCGGCGGTGGACCATTGAGCCAGCCGCCCGGGGTCGGACAGCGCCGCATCGACGGCCACGGTCATTGCGTCGATATCCCCCGGGTCGACAAGGGTGCCGGTTTCGCCTTCAGCGACCAGTTCCTCGAACGCGCCGACGCGTGTCGCCACGACCGGAGCACCGCAGGACATCGCTTCGAGCGGGGTCAGGCCGAACCCTTCCCAGCGTTGCGGCGCGACATAGAGATCCAGAACCTGATAGAACCCGGCCATTTCCAGAACCGGCACTTCCGGCAGGAACAGGATGCGGTCGGACAGTCCGGCGGCAGCCACCCGGTCCCTCAGCTCCCGTTCGAAATCCTGATACTTTTTCGTCGCCCGTCCCATCACCAACGCGGTCGCGCCGGGATGGCGCGGCAGCACGCGGATCATAGCATCGACAAAGACGTCGGTTCCCTTCTGTGCCCTGATCCGGCCATAGCAGCCGATCAGCATTCCGGTTTCCGGCAGACCGAGCTGCCGTCGCAGCGCGGCCTTGTCCGTTGACGGGGAAAAGCGTTCGGCATCGATCCCGTGATGGATCACATGGGCCGGGCGTTCCAGATAGGCGGCCGATTTCGCCGAGGTCGCCACGATCTCGTCCATCCGCCGGATCAGCCACTTGGTCAGGCCGGTATGATGGCGTTGCGAGGCCGAGGTGAACATCAGTTTCAGGTTCTTGCCCAGCAGCGTTTTCAGCGCGATTCCGGCGATCATTTCGATGTTGCGCCGCGCGTGCCAGACGCGGCGGCGGCGATTCATCGTCAGCAACGCGGCGAGCGGCATGCCGGGCACGTCCGCCGGAATGACCGGGCCGGTGGCGACGATCGCGATCTTTTCGGCCTGCAGCGGCACCAGCCGGAAAATGGTCGAGGTCACCCCGGAGAGGCGCTTCTTGAAATTCGGGGCGATCACGTCGACTTGGCTGACATCTGTCATCTTGGCTATTCCTGGCCTTCGGGCACGGGGGGCGGTCGGGGGCGGTTTACACTGGTTGCACCAGCGCCGAAAGGTCCTGAACGGTTGCGTCCAGCCCCTGCATCTGGGTTTCGGCAAAGGTCTTGGCCTGCTGCCCCGCTTCGGACAGCCGCGCAGGATCGTCCAGCAGCCCGCCAACCGCGTTGGCCAGCGCGGTTGCATCTTTCACCTCGGCCTGTCCGCCGATCTGCGCGAAGGCGGCGTAGCTTTCGGCGAAATTGGCATAAAGCGGCCCATGCAGGACGACCGCGCCCGCCTGCGCCGGTTCGAACGGGTTGTGCCCGCCCACCGGGACCAGCGACCCGCCGACAAAAACAACCGGTGCCAGCGCGTACCACAGCCCCAATTCGCCCAGCGTATCGGCCAGATAGATCTCCGCCTGCGCCGTGCCGCCTGTGCTGCGGCGGGTCTGGGACAGACCGCGCGCGCGGATCAGGGCCTCGATTTCGCCGACGCGTTCCGGATGGCGCGGCACCAGGATCAGCAACAGGTCGGGATGCGCCTTCAACAACTGCTCATGCGCCTGCAGAACGATATCTTCCTCGCCGGGATGGGTCGATGCCGCGACCCAGACCGGGCGGGACCCGATTGCCCTGCGCAGCCCGGAAAGTACATCGTCATCAACCGGCAGAGGGGCCGCCGCGGCTTTCAGGTTCGGGCCCTGCGTGGTGGTGTGCGGATCTGCCCCGAGGCCAAGCAACCCCTGCAGGGTTTCTGCGTCCTGTGTCCGGATCAGGCTAAACCGGGACAGGATGAACCGCGCCGTTTGGGGAATGCGCCCCCAGCTGCGCAGTGACCCCTGCGACAGCCGGGCATTCAGCAGCGCCAACGGGATGCCAGTCGCTCGGGTCCTGACCAACATCTGCGGCCAGAGTTCGCTTTCCACGAAGATCGCCATGTCGGGGCGCCAATGGCCCAGGAAGCGATTCAAAATCCGGCGGCCATCCAGTGGCGCGAACTGGTGGCGGCAGCGCGGCGGCAGCCGCTTGGACACGATTTCGGCGGATGTCGCGGTGCCCGATGTCAGCAGGAATTGCAGGTCGGGGCGTGCTTCTCCCAGTCGCCGGATCAGTGTCAGCGCCGACAGGCTTTCGCCCACCGATGCGGCGTGGCACCAGACCAGAAATCCTTCGGGGCGGGGCAGGGTGGCATGACCGATCCGTTCGCGCAGGCGCTGCTGCGCCACGCCCGCCTCGAACAATTTGCGCGCCACTTTGCGATAAGCCAGCGGCGCAAGCACATTGGCGACTGCGGCATAAAGCCGGTAGGTCAGGGTCACGCCCCTGGGCCGCGCCATCGGAATCATCCGCCGGTATGGCTCATGTGACGGGACATCTTGCCCGCCACATCCTGACGCGAATAGTCGAAATCATGGCCCTTGGGCTTCAATCCGATGGCCGCCCGGATCGCCTGTTCCAGCGGCGCATCGTCGCCGGGATGATCGCGTAGGGCAGGGCGCAGGTCCTGCATCCCTTCTTGTCCCAGACAGGTGTAAATCTCTCCGGTACAGGTCAGCCGCACCCGGTTGCAGCTTTCGCAGAAATTATGGGTCAAAGGCGTGATGAACCCGATCTTCTGGCCGGTTTCGTCCAACCGGACATAACGTGCCGGACCGCCCGACCGTTCGGCCAGATCGGTCAGCGTGAACCGGTCCGCCAGTTGCGCCCGCAGATCGCTGAGCGGCCAATACTGGTCCAGACGGTCCTCGTTGCCGATATCGCCCATCGGCATGACCTCGATAAAGGTCAGGTCGATGTCGCGACCGTGGCACCAGTCCACCAGATCGAACAATTCGACATCGTTGAACCCCTTCAACGCGACAGCGTTGATCTTGACCCGCATCCCCGCTTTCTGGGCGGCATCAATACCGCGCAGCACCTGCGGTAACCGGCCCCAGCGGGTGATTTCGGCGAATTTCGTCTCATCCAGCGTGTCGAGCGAGATATTGACCCGGCGCACCCCTGCCGCCCACAGATCGCCCGCGAATTTTTCCAACTGCGATCCGTTGGTGGTCAGCGTCAGTTCCTTCAGCGCGCCGCTGTCCAGATGCCGCGACATTGCATCGAAAAACGACATGATACCGCGCCGGACCAGAGGTTCGCCGCCAGTGATGCGCAGCTTTTCCACCCCCAGCCGGATGAAGCTGGAACACATCCGGTCCAACTCTTCCAGCGTCAGAAGCTCTTTCTTGGGCAGAAAGGTCATATTCTCCGACATGCAATAGGCACAGCGGAAATCGCACCGGTCGGTGACGGAAACACGCAGATAGGTGATGGCGCGCTGAAACGGGTCGATAAGAGGTGCTGTCATGGGGGTGAACCTAGGGGCGGAAACCTGCCACGGCAAGGGCGGATGTGATTGATCGGCCCGGCGAAAGGTCGTAGCCTCGATAGTATGAAAAAGTTTGTCCTGATCCTGCTTCCCGCCTTCGCCCTGTCGGCCTGTACCGATGTACCGCTTCTGGGGACACCGGTTTGGAAACGCCAGCCGACGCAACCGGCTGTTGTGCAACCGACCGAGGAAACCTTGCCCGCGCCCGAAGAAATCGAGATTGCGGCGTTGCCCGATACCGCAACGGCGCAGCCGGGCAGCGGTGGATTGCTGGGAAGCACGGTTGCCTCGCTCGGCGATTCGGCCCGGGACGGGTTCTGGATCGAAACGCCGCTGATTTCGGCCCCGGGCCGGGGCCGGGTGCGTTATCCGGCCAATGGTCGCGAGGTCAAGGTCGACCTGATCCCGATCGAAGGGCCGGTCACCGCTGGCAGTCGGCTGTCGCTCGGTGCGATGCGGCTGTTGGATGCGCCGTTGAGCGGGCTGCCCAAGGTCGAGGTCTATCTCGACTAAGCCGCCGGCGGTGAAATCCGTTACAGACTTCACCTGCATTTTCGGTCTCGGACGCCGCCCCTCTCAGGCTTTGGGCGGTAGATATTTCGACGCTTCCTTGCGCGCGAAAGGCTTCATCACTTTGCCATGTTCGCGCAGGAACGCGATCACCCGGTCGGGATCGTGTTTCGACAGATCGCGCAGCCACCATGCCACCGATTTCTGGATGAACCAGTCCGGATCGTTCACATAGGCAGCGGCCCAGCCCAGCACCTTTTCGCGGATCTCCAGATCCTGCGGCTTGGGGTGGTTCTGTTTGGTCCAGGGCAGCGTTACCACCATCGCCGCGCGGCGTATCCAGTGACTGTCAGACCGGGTCCAGTCCTCGACCTCGGCCACCCGAGAGGGATCGGCGATCAGCCGTTTCTGCCCTGCCATCATCGCGTGATCGGCAATCGCCCAGCTATCCAGATCGGGCAACCAGCTTTTGATCAGGTCCCAAACTGCCTGATCGGGCTTGATCCGCGCCTGGGTCAGCAATTTCGCGGCCGCCAGCCGGGCTTCGAAAATATTGGTGTCCCACAGGGCGCGGGCCAGCGCGACGCGCTCCTCGACCGACAATTGCTGCCGCCATGCCTTGGTCAGATCGTTAAGCGCCGGGTTGGGCACGCCCAGGTAAGTGCGTGGCACCTTGTGATAGGCGGCAGCCCCTTCGGCACGCCCATCTTCCACATGCGCTTTCAGCGCAGCCAATGCATCATCCAGGGTCATTCGACGGTCACGGATTTAGCAAGGTTGCGGGGTTGGTCGACATCGGTGCCCTTGGCAACCGCCGTATGATAGGCCAGCAACTGGGCCGGGATCGCATAGAGGATCGGGGTCAGGACCGGGTCGATCTCGGGCATCACAATGGTACACCAGGCGTCGTTGGCGGTGTCATGTGCGCCGTGTTCATCGGTAATCATGACCACCCTGCCGCCCCGCGCCAGCACCTCCTGCATGTTCGACCGGGTCTTGTCGAACAGCGCGTCATATGGCGCCATGACGACCACCGGCATGGTCTTGTCGATCAGCGCGATCGGCCCGTGTTTCAATTCGCCAGACGCATAAGCTTCTGCGTGTATGTAGCTGATTTCTTTCAGCTTTAATGCGCCTTCAAGGGCCATCGGATACATCAGGCCGCGGCCCAGGAACAGCACGTCCGACGATTCCGACAATTGCTGCGCAGCGTCCGCGATGGCACCGTCCTGTTCCAGTGCGGTGTTCAGGATCGATGGCGTCGCCCGCAACCGGCTCAGCAGGTCGCTGATCCGTTCCGGGCTCAGCGTGCCGCGCTGTTCGGCGGCTTTGATCGCCAGCATCAGCAGCACGGTCAATTGGCACGTAAACGCTTTGGTCGATGCCACCCCGACCTCGACCCCGGCCAGGATCGGCAACGCCAGGTCGCTGCTTCGTGCGATCGAACTCTCTGCGACATTGACCACCGACACGATGCTGTCGGCCTTGCCTTCGCAATAGCGCAGCGCGGCCAGCGTGTCGGCGGTTTCGCCCGACTGGCTGACGAACAGCGCCACCGTGCGCTTGGTCACGGGCGGTTCACGATAGCGGAACTCGCTGGCAATATCGACTTCGACCGGCAGTTGCGCCAGCTGTTCGAACCAGTATTTCGCAGTCAGGCAGGCATAAAAGGCAGTGCCGCAGGCGACCATGGTCAGCCGGTCAACCTGTGTGAAATCCAGATCACCGGGCAACTCGACTGAATTGCCGTCGGCGGACAGGTAATGGCGGACCGCTTCGCCGATCACCAATGGCTGTTCGGCGATTTCCTTGGCCATGAAATGCTTGTGTACGCCTTTGTCGATGCGGGCGTCGTCGATATGTATGGTGCGCATTTCGCGGTTGGCCAGCTCGCCATTGGCGTCTTGGATTTCCAGGCTCGTGCGGGTGATCACCGCGAAATCACCTTCTTCCAGATAAGTGATCTTGTCGGTCATCGGTGCCAATGCGATCGCGTCGGACCCGACGAACATTTCGCCGTCGCCATGGCCGATCGCCAGCGGGCTGCCCTTGCGCGCGGCCACCAGCAGATCGTCTTCGCCATCGAACAGAAAAGCCAAAGCAAACGCCCCATGCAACCGCGCCACGGTCTTGCGCGCGGCCTCCACCGGGGCATTGCCCTGTTCAAGGTAATACTGGGCCAGCAACGCCACGGTTTCGGTATCGGTTTCGGTACGGAACCCGATCCCGTTCTGCGCCAGTTCGGCGCGCAGTTCGCGAAAATTCTCGATGATGCCGTTGTGGACGACAGCCACCGGTCCGGCCTTGTGCGGATGGGCATTGTCGACACTGGGTGCGCCATGAGTGGCCCAGCGGGTATGGCCGATCCCGGCTTTGCCCGACAATGGATCATGAACCAGAAGATCGCTCAGATTGACCAGCTTGCCAACCGCCCGGCGGCGCGACAGGTGGCCGTTGTTCACTGTGGCGATCCCGGCGCTGTCATAGCCGCGATACTCCAGTCGTTTCAGCGCATCCACCAGAATAGGGGCTGCTTCATGGTCGCCAAGGACCCCGACAATTCCGCACATTATCCTGCCTCTTTATCCCGTTTCGCCTTCTTGGCTTTCAATATCTCTCGCAGCTTCGCCGCCAGTCCCGGCTTGTTCACCTGGGTGCCACGGGCGATGGCCAGCGCGTCGTCCTCGACATCCGCTGTGATCACCGATCCGCTGCCGGTCATCGCGCGGTTGCCCACCCGCACCGGCGCAACCAGCATGGTGTTCGACCCGATAAAGGCGTTCGCGCCAATTTCCGTTTTATGCTTCATCACCCCGTCGTAATTACAAGTGATGGTGCCAGCCCCGATATTTGATTTCTCGCCGATATGCGCATCGCCGATATAGCTTAGATGATTGACCTTGGCACCCGCATCCAACACCGCGTTCTTGATCTCGACGAAATTGCCGATATGGACATCTTCGGCCAATTCCGCGCCGGGGCGTAGCCGTGCAAACGGGCCGACCGTGGCACCGCGCGATACGTGGCAGCCTTCAAGATGGGAAAAGGCGCGGATGCGGGCGCCGGATTCCACCGTCGCATCGGGGCCGAACATCACGTTGGGTTCAATCACGGTATCGCGGCCAATCACTGTGTCATGGGCAAAAAAGACCGTTTCGGGTGCGGTCAGGGTGACCCCGTTCGCCAAGGCGTCTGCCCGGGCGCGGGCCTGAAACGCGGCTTCCGCAGCGGCCAGCTCGGCGCGCGAATTAACGCCCAGCGTTTCGGCCTCGTCACAGGTGACGGCCGTGGCCGACAAGCCTTCGCTGCGGGCCAGCCCGATGATATCGGTCAGGTAATATTCCCCCGCAGAATTGTCATTTCCAACCTTGTCCAGCAGAGCAAACAGGATCTTGGAATTCGCGGCTACAACCCCGGAATTACAGAGGGTTATGGCGCGTTCCTGATCAGTGGTATCCTTGAACTCAACGATCTTTTCCAACCGGTCGCCCTGAAGGATCAAACGGCCATACCGGCCCGGATCAGCCGCTTCGAAGCCCAGAACGACGACATCGTGATGCTGCCGGGCTTCGACCATATGTGCGATGGTCTCTGGCTGAATGAACGGGGTATCGCCATACAGCACGATCACGTCGCCGTCAAAATCCGCCAGCGCTGCGCGCGCCTGCAGCACCGCATGAGCGGTGCCCAGTTGTTCCTCCTGCAACACCACTTCGGCCCGGTCGTCCCAGCCTTGGGCGGCGCGAGTTACTAGATCGGCCCCGTGCCCGGTCACGATCACCTGTTTTTCCGGATCGAGCGCGGCACCCGATTTCATCGCGTGGATCAGCAGCGGGGCACCTGCGATTTCATGCAGGACCTTGGGCAGGTCCGAATTCATCCGTGTCCCCATGCCTGCGGCGAGGATGACAAGTGCCGTGTTCATGCCGTAACTCTTCCTATTTGCGTTGCGCCCGTTTTATCTGCTTGGCACAAGGGTGCAAGGTCGGATTGCTTCACTTGTGATTGCGGCTTGCAATACAGTCTGGCGGAAAAGCGCCAACAACTTCCCCGGAGGGCAGCAATGCAAACAGTGATCTTCGATCTGGACGGAACTTTGGCCGATACCAGCGGCGATCTTATCGCGGCGGCCAATGCCTGTTTCCGGGCCATGGGGCAGGGCGATGTGCTTGATCCTGCGGGCGATGCCGCGACCGCGTTTCGCGGTGGCCGGGCGATGCTGACCAAGGGGCTGGAACGGATCGCCCACGAAAATGTGCTGGGAGAAGTGGAAAATTGGTACCCACAATTGCTGCGCGCCTATGAGGATCAGATCGATCGCTACACCACGATCTATCCCGGCGCGATGCAGGCAGTGGGCCTGCTCAGCGAAGCAGGCTATAAAATCGGTATCTGCACCAACAAGCCGGAAAAGCTGGCCGAGATATTGTTGGCGCGGCTCGGCATCCGTGCAGCATTCGCTTCGCTGATCGGGGCTGATACCCTGCCGGTGCGCAAACCCGACCCGTTGCCATTGCGCGAAGCGGCCTTGCGCGCCGGGGGCGATCCGGCGCAATCGCTGATCGTCGGCGACACCGTCACCGACCGCAAAACCGCCGAAGCATTGGGTGTGCCCTGCATCCTGGTGACCTTCGGCCCGGCCGGGCGCGAGGTGGCAAAGCTAAACCCCGAAGGCATGATAGACCATTTCGACGCCCTGCCAGCCGAGGTGGCGCGGCTGATCGGGACGCCTTCGGATTGACGGCCTTTGATCAAAGCCGCACAAAAGACAGATGAGCGAAAGATTCACCGGTAATTTCACCCAGCAGGAACCGATCCCCGACGCGGCGATCGAGGCCGCTGTCGCGGTGCTGAAAAGCGGCCGCCTGCACCGCTACAATGTGGCAGCGGGCGACCCCGGAGAGGTCGCGCTTCTGGAGCAGGAATTCGCCGCCGCGATGGGATCGAAATACGCGTTGGCGGTGGCCTCGGGCGGTTATGCGCTGGCCTGTGCGCTGCGCGCTGTCGGGGTGAAACCCGGCGACAAGGTGCTGACCAACGCCTTCACGCTGGCCCCGGTGCCCGGCGCGATCGCATCCGTCGGCGCAGTGCCGGTATTTGTCGGCGTGACCGAAGACCTGGTGATCGACCTGGACGATCTGGCCGCAAAATCCGGGCAGGCCGATGTGCTGATGCTCAGCCACATGCGCGGCCATCTGTGCGATATGGACCGGCTGATGGCGATTTGCGACGCAGCCGGGATACGGGTGATCGAGGACTGCGCCCATACGATGGGGGCACGCTGGCGGGGGCGGTTGTCGGGCACCGACGGGGTGATCGGCTGTTATTCGACCCAGACCTACAAACACCTGAATTCCGGCGAGGGTGGGCTGATGATTTCCAATGATCCCGACATCATGGCGCGCGCGGTCATGCTGTCGGGGTCCTATATGCTGTATGACCGTCATTTGGCTGCGCCCGATCCCGCCCTTTTCGAGGCAGTCAAATATGACACGCCCAATATTTCGGGCCGAATGGATCATCTGCGCGCCGCGATCCTGCGGGTGCAACTGCGTGATCTGGGACGGCAATGCGACCGCTGGAACGACCGCTACCGCGTGGTCGAGGAAGGGCTGCGCCATACCCCGGGCCTGACGGTGATCGAGCGGCCCGAGGCAGAGGATTATGTCGGGTCGTCGATCCAGTTTCTGTTGCTGGACTGGTCCGAGGACCAGATTGCCGAGGTGCTGACCCGCTGCAGCGCGCGCGGGGTCGAACTGAAATGGTTCGGCGGGGCAGAGCCGTCGGGCTTTACCAGCCGCTATGACAGTTGGCGCTATGCGCCAAGCGCCCCGATGCCGGGAACAGACCGGGTGCTGAAGGGGATCGTCGATATGCGGCTGCCGCTGACTTTCAGCCTGGAAGATTGCGCGCTGCTGGCCCGGATCATCAAATCCGAGGTCGGCGCGGTCTGGCAGGCGGGATAAGGGGCGCCGCCCCTCTGCTTTGAAAATCTGCTGGATTATCAACGCATTCACCCCGGGATGTTTTCGAAAAGAAGAAGCGGGCCCGCGGCGCGCCAAGGCCGCGATGCGCGGCGCAACTTGTTTAGGCAACAGCACGCTTGACGCGACTCGGGGGCTGTGACAGTTTATTGAACAAGTGTTCATTAACCGGGATGGAGGAGCCGGACCATGTTCAACGCCGTGATGAATTTCGATCTGGGTGAAGATGTGAATGCGCTGCGCGAGATGGTGCATCGCTGGGCGCAGGAGCGTGTAAAGCCGATGGCGGCCGAAATCGACCGCTCCAACGCCTTCCCCAACGAACTGTGGAAAGAAATGGGCGAGCTGGGCCTGCTGGGCATCACCACCTCGGAGGAATATGGCGGTGCCGGCATGTCCTATCTGGCGCATGTGATCGCGGTGGAGGAAATCGCCCGCGCCTCGGCCTCCGTGTCGCTGAGCTATGGCGCGCATTCCAATCTCTGCGTCAACCAGATCAAGCTGAACGGCAACGAGGAACAGAAGCAGAAATACCTGCCGGGGCTGATTTCGGGCGAACATGTCGGCGCGCTGGCGATGTCGGAACCCTCGGCCGGGTCCGACGTGGTGTCGATGAAGCTGAAGGCAGAGAAGCGCAACGGGTACTATGTGCTGAACGGCAACAAGTACTGGATCACCAACGGGCCGGATGCCGACACGCTGGTGGTCTATGCCAAGACCGACCCCGAGGCCGGCTCAAAAGGCATCACCGCCTTCATCATCGAAAAGTCGATGACCGGGTTTTCCACCTCGAACCATTTCGACAAGCTGGGCATGCGCGGCTCGAACACCGCCGAACTGGTGTTCGAGGATGTCGAAGTGCCGTTCGAAAACGTGCTGGGCGAAGAAGGCAAGGGCGTACGCGTTCTGATGTCGGGGCTGGATTACGAACGCGTGGTCCTGTCGGGGATCGGCACAGGCATCATGGCGGCCTGTCTTGACGAAGTCATGCCCTACATGGTCGAGCGCAAGCAGTTTGGCCAGTCGATCGGGGATTTCCAGCTGATGCAGGGCAAGATTGCCGACATGTACACGTCGATGAATTCTTCCCGCGCTTATGTTTACGAGGTGGCCAAGTCCTGCGACCGGGGCGAAGTGACCCGTCAGGACGCCGCCGCCTGCGTGCTTTATGCCAGCGAAGAGGCGATGAAGGTATCGCATCAGGCGGTGCAGGCGTTGGGCGGGGCCGGGTTCCTGTCCGACAGCGCCGTCAGCCGGATTTTCCGCGATGCCAAGCTGATGGAAATCGGTGCCGGCACTTCGGAAATCCGCCGTATGCTGGTGGGCCGCGAACTGATGGCGGCGATGCGCTGAGCCATGTTGCCGCGTGCTGAAACCTATGACGCGCTGATCCGGGATTTCCGCTGGGATATCCCGGGGCGGCTGAACATGGCGGTTCAGGTCTGTGATGACTGGGCCGCGCATGAACCCGACCGTGTCGCGATCATCGACATGACCGGGGGCACGCGCCGCGATCTGACATATGCGCAGCTTCGGCGGATGGCCGACGGGTTGGCGCATGATATGGTCCGGCGTGGGGTGAAACGTGGCGACCGCGTTGGCGTGTTGCGGTCGCAATCGCCGTGGACGGCGGCGGCGCATATCGCCTGCTGGAAACTCGGTGCGATTTCGATCCCGCTGTTCAAGCTGTTCGGGGTCGAGGCGCTGATCACCCGGCTGGAGGATGCCGGTGTCGCACTGGTCATCGCCGACCCGCAGGGCACCGACGGGTTGACCGAATGGCTGAAGGGCGGCGGGCGCGTGGCTCTGGTGCCTGAAAGCTGTGATTTGGACGATGCCCCGTTCGACACCGCCGAAACCGGCCCCGAAGATCCGGCCGTGTTGATCTATACCAGCGGCACGACGGGCGCGCCCAAAGGTGCCTTGCACGGGCACAGGGTCCTGACCGGCCATCTGCCCGGGGTCGAGATCAGCCATGATTTGCTGGGCCAGCCGGGCGATTGCCTGTGGACCCCGGCCGACTGGGCCTGGATCGGCGGGTTGTTCGATGTGCTGATGCCGGGACTGGCGCTGGGCGTGCCGGTCGTGGCCGCACGGATGGACAAGTTCACGGTCGCGGACTGCCTGCGCATCATCGACGGGGCCGGGGTGAAGAACATCTTCTTCCCGCCCACCGCTTTGCGGATGCTGAAGGCCGAAGACGCGGCCATTCCCGGCCTGCGCTCGGTCGCCTCGGGCGGCGAACCTCTGGGCGCGGAAATGCTCGACTGGGGGCGCCGCGCCTTTGGCGTCAGCATCAATGAATTCTACGGCCAGACCGAATGTAACATGGTGGCGTCCTCCTGCGGCGCCCTGTTCAGCCCGCAACCGGGCTGCCTTGGTAAACCGGCGCCGGGGTTTGACATCGCGGTGCTGGACGACAACGGCACACCCTTTGACGGCGAGGGCGATATCGCCATCCGCAAGGGCGCGGCCAGCATGATGCTGGGCTATTGGAACCGGCCCGAAGAA
This sequence comes from Thalassovita sp., assembly GCF_034670005.1. Classification (GTDB taxonomy): domain Bacteria; phylum Pseudomonadota; class Alphaproteobacteria; order Rhodobacterales; family Rhodobacteraceae; genus Thalassobius. Next base: position 656,679 of record NZ_JAXMOH010000002.1, on the reverse strand, counting down.
ACGGCCGGGAAATTCTTCGGCGACTGGATGCTGACCGGCGACCGGGGCATCTGGCAGGGCGATTTCCTGCGCTTCGTTGGGCGCGAAGACGACGTGATCACCTCGGCCGGCTACCGCATCGGGCCGAGCGAGATCGAGGACGGTCTGCTGAAACACCCCGCCGTCGCCACCGTCGGCGTGATCGGCAAACCCGATGAACTGCGCACCGAGATCGTCAAGGCCTATGTGGTGCTCAAACAGGGCTACACACCAGACGAGGCGCTGGCCAGGGAACTGCAGGAGTTCGCCAAGGACCGGGTCGCCAAGCATTCCTACCCGCGCGAAATCGCGTTTCTCGATGCCTTGCCGATGACTGTGACCGGCAAGGTGATCCGGAAAGAATTGAAAGCACGCTCTGCGCGTGAAACAGAGGGCGAAACATGAAACTGAAATCCCAGGCCATCCCGTCTTCGGAAACCTTCCAGACCAATCTGCGCGGCCATCTCGAAGCGCTTGAAACCGTGGCGCAGGCGGCCGAGGCCGCCCGGCTGGGCGGCGGCGAACGATCGCGCCAACGGCACGAGGAACGCGGCAAGATGCTGCCGCGCCGCCGGGTCGCCAACCTGCTCGACGCAGGTTCGCCCTTCCTCGAAATCGGGGCCACCGCAGCGCATGACATGTATGGCAATGCCGCCCCCGCCGCCGGTGTCATCACCGGGATCGGCCGGGTGCACGGTCAGGAAGTCATGGTTGTGTGCAACGATGCGACCGTGAAGGGCGGCACCTATTTCCCGATGACGGTGAAAAAACACCTGCGGGCGCAGGAAATCGCGGAACAGAACCATCTGCCCTGTATCTACCTTGTGGATTCTGGTGGCGCCAACCTGCCGCAACAGGACGAAGTGTTCCCCGACCGTGACCATTTTGGCCGCATCTTTTATAATCAGGCCAATATGTCGGCCAAGGGCATCCCGCAGATTGCCGTCGTCATGGGGTCCTGTACCGCTGGCGGCGCCTATGTGCCCGCGATGTCCGATGTCACCATCATCGTCAAGGATCAGGGCACCATCTTCCTCGCCGGTCCGCCGCTGGTAAAGGCCGCGACGGGTGAGGTGGTCAGCGCCGAGGATCTGGGCGGCGGTGACGTGCATACCCGCCTGTCCGGCGTGGCCGATTATCTGGCCGAAGACGACGCGCACGCGCTGGCGCTGGCCCGCCGTGCGGTCAGCCACCTGAACCGCGCCAAGCCGCAGACGGTGCAATGGCAGGCCAGCGAGGACCCGGCCTATGACCCCGACGAAATCTTCGGCGTCGTGCCCGCCGATCTGCGCACCCCTTACGATATCCGCGAAGTGATCGCGCGGGTGGTCGACGGATCGCGCTTCGACGAATTCAAACCGCGTTTCGGCGAAACCCTGGTCACCGGTTTCGCCCATGTCAAAGGCTGCCCCGTAGGTATCGTCGCCAATAACGGCGTGCTGTTTTCCGAGGCCGCCCAGAAAGGCGCGCATTTCGTCGAACTGTGCAGTCAGCGCAAGATCCCGCTGGTTTTCCTGCAAAACATCACCGGCTTCATGGTCGGGCGCAAATACGAAAACGAAGGCATCGCGCGTCACGGCGCCAAGATGGTCACCGCCGTCGCCTCCACCAAGGTGCCGAAAATCACCATGCTGGTCGGTGGCTCCTTCGGGGCGGGCAATTACGGCATGGCCGGACGCGCCTATTCGCCCCGCTTCCTGTGGACCTGGCCCAACAGCCGCATCTCGGTGATGGGCGGCGAACAGGCGGCGGGCGTTCTGGCCACCGTCAAACGCGACGGAATCGAACGTGCGGGCGGCACCTGGTCGGCCGAGGAAGAGGCCGACTTCAAGCGCCCCACCATCGAGATGTTCGAGGAACAATCCCACCCGCTCTACGCCTCTGCGCGGCTGTGGGACGACGGCATCATCGACCCGCGGAAAACCCGCGACGTGCTGGCGCTCAGCCTCAGCGCCTCGCTCAACGCGCCGATCGAAGACACCCGTTTCGGCGTGTTCCGGATGTAATCTTTCTTCTGTTCAGAAATATCCCCGGGGGTCCGGGGGCAGGCAGCCCCCGGTCCGGACCCAAGACAAAGGACCAGACCGATGTTTGACAAGATCCTGATCGCCAATCGTGGTGAAATCGCCTGCCGGGTGGCGCGCAGCGCCCGTGACCTCGGGGTCAAAGTCGTTGCCGTCTATTCCGACGCCGATGCCTCCGCCGCCCATGTCGCCGCTGCCGACGAAGCCGTCCATATCGGCGGATCCGCCCCGGCGGAAAGCTACCTCAAGGGCGACCGCATCATCGAGGCCGCACTGAAAACCGGCGCGCAGGCGATCCATCCCGGCTACGGCTTCCTGTCCGAAAATCCCGATTTCGTCGACGCGGTCGAAGCCGCCGGGCTGACCTTCATCGGCCCGTCGGCGGATGCGATCCGCAAAATGGGTCTGAAGGACGCCGCCAAGGTGCTGATGGAAGCCGCCGGCGTGCCGGTGGTGCCGGGCTATCACGGCTCCAATCAGGACCCCGAACATCTCTCCGGAGCTGCCGATACCATCGGTTACCCGGTGCTGATCAAGGCGGTCGCGGGCGGTGGCGGCAAGGGCATGCGGCTGGTCGAGGACCCCAAAGAGTTCGCCGAGGCGCTGAAAAGCGCCCAAAGCGAAGCGCAGACCTCTTTCGGCAACCCCGATGTGCTGATCGAAAAATGCATCCAGAAACCGCGCCATATCGAGGTGCAGGTTTTTGGCGACGGGCAAACGGCCGTTCATTTGTATGAACGCGATTGTTCGCTGCAGCGCCGCCATCAGAAAGTGATCGAAGAAGCCCCGGCACCGGGCATGACAGCGGAAATGCGCGCTGCGATGGGGCAGGCGGCGGTGCGGGCCGCGCAGGCGATCCAATACAAGGGCGCGGGCACCATCGAATTTATCGTCGACGGCTCGCACGGGCTGCGCCCCGACGGGTTCTGGTTCATGGAAATGAACACCCGGTTGCAAGTCGAACACCCCGTGACCGAAGCGGTGACCGGCATTGATCTGGTCGAATGGCAATTGCGCGTCGCCGCAGGTGAAGCGATGCCGCTCACACAGGATGAAATCCCGCTGACCGGCCACAGTTTCGAAGCCCGGCTTTACGCCGAAGACGTGCCCAAGGGGTTCCTGCCCGCCACCGGCACGCTGGCGCATCTGTCCTTCCCGGCGGGTGCCCGGTCCGATAGCGGTGTGCGTGCCGGCGATGCGATCAGCCCGTTCTACGATCCGATGATTGCCAAGATCATCACGTCCGGCCCGACCCGGGCTGTCGCCCTGTCGCGGATGAAATCGGCTCTGGCGGATTGTCAGGTGGCCGGGACCGTTACCAATCTGCGGTTCCTGTCGGCGCTTTGCGCCCATCCGGGCTTTGCGGCGGGGCAGGTCGATACCGGCCTGATCGGGCGTGACCTTGACGATCTGGTGCAGCAGGCGGTGCCGACACCGCAGCACCTCGCGCTTGCCGCTTTGGCAGCGCTGGGGCTGCTCGACAACGGGGCCGACACCGGTTTCACCCTGTGGGACCCGATGGTGCATCATGTCGCGCTGGAATTCGACGGCGCGGTTTGCGATGCCGATATCCGCAGCTTTGGGCCGGATCGTCACAGCGTGACCATCGACGACGCCACGGTCGACGCCAGCAGCATCGCCGGGCGCTGGATGCTTGATGGCGTTCCCGCCCCCGATGTCGCGGTGAATGGCAACCTGATCACAGTCTTCGCGGAGGCCGGGCTGGGCTTCACCCGGATCGACCCGCTTGATGTCGCCACCAGCGCCACCGGCGACGGCAATCTGATCGAGGCGCCGATGCCCGGTCTGGTCAAGGCGGTCTTTGCCGAAGCCGGTCAACAGGTTCAGGCCGGCGACCGGCTGGCGATCCTCGAAGCGATGAAGATGGAACATGCGCTCCTGGCTGCGCGCGACGGTATCGTGGCCGAGGTGCTGACCGAAACGGGCGCTCAGGTCGAAGCGGGTGCGGCGCTGATCCGGCTGGAGGCAGAAGAGGAATGATCCGTCTGCATTCCATCGCAGGCAGCCGGTCCTTCCGGGTGCTGTGGCTGCTGCACGAACTGGGCGAAGATCCCGAGGTGATCCGTTACGGTATCATCAACGGGTCTCTGCATACAGAAGAGTTCAGGGCGATTTCGCCCGCCCGCCGGGCCCCAGCGCTGGAAATCGACGGCCGGGTGCTTTTTGAAAGCGGCGCCATCGTGCAGTACCTGTGCGAAACGCGCGACGGTCACGGATTGATGCCGGCCCTCGGCGATCCGGAGCGCGCCGATTGGCTGATGTGGCTGCATTATTCGGAAACGCTTGCCTGCCATATCCAGAACCTCAACATGCAGCACCTGTTCTTGCCCGATCCGTCGTCGCGGTCGGTGACGGTAATGGGATTGGAAACCAAGCGTTTGGCGATCACGCTCCAGGGGGTCGAACAGGCCTTGCAGGGTCACGATTACCTGTTGCCATCCGGCTTTTCCGCCGTCGACATCATGATGGGATTCACGCTGGAAAGCGCCTCGCACTACGTCCGGTTCGATCGCTTCCCGAAGCTGTCCGCCTATCGCGACCGGATCGCGGCCCGTCCGGCCTATCGTTCCGCGCAGGACGCCGAAGGGCCGCAGGAATTCTACGACCGCGATTTCTATGAAATGCCCGGGGAGTAAGCGATGAGCGAATACGTCGAAATATTTGAAATGGGTCCGCGCGACGGGTTGCAGAACGAAAAGCGGATGATCCCGACCTCGGAAAAGATCGCGCTGGTCGATTGCCTGTCCGAAGCCGGGTTCAAGCGTATCGAGGTGGCCAGCTTCGTCAGTCCCAAATGGGTGCCACAAATGGCCGACAGCGCCGAGGTGCTGGCGGGGATCACCCGCAAACCGGGCGTGTCCTATGCTGCGCTGACCCCCAACATGAAGGGGCTGGAGCGCGCTCTGGCGGCCAAGGCCGACGAGGTGGCGATTTTCGGATCGGCCTCGGAAGGCTTTTCCAAGGCCAATATCAACGCCACCATCGCCGAAAGCCTGGACCGGTTCGAACCGGTCGTCCATGCCGCGAAAGAGGCCGGAATCCGGGTGCGCGGCTATATTTCCTGCGTCACCGATTGCCCCTATGACGGGTCGACCGACCCGGCGCAGGTGGCCCGCGTGGCCGAGGCACTGGATGCGATGGGCTGCTATGAAATCAGTCTGGGCGACACGATCGGGCAGGGGACACCGGAAACCATCGCGGCGATGCTCGACGCGGTGCTGAGCGTGATCCCGGCGGATCGCCTGGCCGGGCATTACCACGACACGGCGGGCCGGGCGCTGGCCAATATAGAGGTGTCGCTGGAAAAGGGCCTGCGGGTGTTCGACGCTGCCGTTGGGGGCTTGGGCGGTTGCCCTTACGCGCCGGGTGCGGCTGGCAATGTGGCCACCGAGGCGGTGCAGGCGCGGTTGACCGAACTGGGGTATGAAACCGGTCTTGATATCGGGGTGCTGGACCGCGCCGCCGAAATGGCCCGCGCCATGCGGAACGGCTAAGGCAGGAAACGGGCGGGGCACCGCCAAGCGGAGGAGAAACAGGATGAGCGACACAGTAAGCGTGGACCGGGACGGGCGTGGCGTTGCCACCTTGTGGCTGGACCGGGCAGACAAGCATAATGCAATGTCGGCGCAGATGATTGCGGACATTCACGCCGCAGCCGATGAACTGGCAGCGGATGACACGGTGCGCGTGGTGGTTCTGGCCGCCAGGGGCAAAACCTTCTGCGCCGGGGGTGATCTGGGCTGGATGCGGAGCCAGTTCGAAGCCGACCGCGCCACCCGCATGGCCGAGGCGACGAAACTCGCCCGGATGCTTCAGGCGCTCAACACCCTGCCGAAGCCTCTGATCGGCAAGGTGCATGGCAATGCGTTTGGCGGCGGCGTCGGCATGGCCAGCGTTTGTGATATCGCCATCGGGGCCGATAGCGTCACAATGGCGCTGACCGAAACCCGGCTGGGTCTGATCCCGGCCACCATCGGGCCTTATGTCTGTGCCCGGATGGGCGAAGCGCGGGCGCGCCGGGTGTTCATGTCCGGACGACGGTTCAAAGGCCCCGAAGCGGTCGAACTTGGGCTGCTGGCCAAATCCGTTCCAGTCGAAGATCTGGACGCCGCCGTGGAGGCGGAAATCGTCCCCTATCTGGACTGCGCTCCGGGTGCCGTGGCGCGGGCAAAGGCGCTGCTGCGCACCTTGGGGCCGCGCATCGACGAGGCTGTCATCGAACACACCGCCTCCGAACTGGCCGCCTGCTGGGAAGGGGCGGAAGCGCCCGAAGGGATCGGCGCCTTTTTCGATAAACGCAAACCGGCCTGGCAGGGCTGACAGGCAGGGCTGACAGGCGGGACCGGCATCGCCGTTCCTGGTCCGCGAATCTGTCCTGTTGAAATCATCGGCGGCGCCCCCAAGCGGGCGCCGTTTGCCTGTTCTTTCATCCCTTGAATGCCTACATCCGCACCGCCATTGAAAAAGAATCGCTGCCGCCCCGGTTGGTGACTTTGCCATGTCGGCAGACGGAAATTTGTGGGACCGTCAAAAAAACTGATTATCTTTGCTGCGCGACAGCATGGGAAATGCCGCGTGTGCCATTGTATACCGGGAAAAATGCAACATCTTCATTTATTTGAATGTGTCTCCGGTTCGGTTGACCCTGCCAAGGGGCGGGAGTAAACCCTGCCTAGCTAAAGCAGCCTACTGCCTGCGCCCATCCGCGCATGAAAGGAGCCACCGTGGAAGAGATGCTGAGGGAATACCTTCCCATCCTCGTCTTTCTGGCCATTGCGATTGTACTTGGCCTTGTCCTGATCCTCGCCGCCATTGTTATTGCCGTTCGCAACCCGGACCCTGAAAAGGTGTCGGCTTATGAATGTGGCTTCAACGCCTTTGACGACGCGCGGATGAAATTCGATGTCCGGTTCTATCTGGTGTCGATCCTGTTCATCATTTTCGATCTCGAAATTGCCATGCTGTTTCCCTGGGCCGTCGCGTTCAAGGATCTCTCGATGGTCGGGTTCTGGTCGATGATGGTATTCCTCGGCGTGCTGACCGCGGGCTTTGCCTACGAGTGGAAGAAAGGGGCGCTGGAATGGGAGTGATGGCCGGGTCCAATACTGCCGGGATCGACCGCGAGGTCGCCACGCAGGAACTCAACCGCGAACTGCAGGACAAAGGTTTCCTGCTGACCACGGTCGAAGACATCGTCAACTGGGGCCGTACCGGGTCGCTGCACTGGATGACCTTTGGTCTGGCCTGCTGCGCCGTCGAGATGATGCACACTTCGATGCCGCGCTATGACCTGGAACGCTACGGCACCGCACCGCGCGCGTCCCCGCGTCAATCCGACCTGATGATCGTTGCTGGCACCCTGACCAATAAAATGGCACCGGCACTGCGCAAGGTCTATGACCAGATGCCCGAACCGCGCTATGTGATCTCGATGGGGTCCTGCGCCAATGGCGGCGGTTACTACCATTACAGCTATTCGGTCGTGCGTGGCTGCGACCGCGTCGTGCCGGTCGACGTCTATGTGCCCGGCTGCCCGCCGACCGCCGAGGCGCTGATGTATGGCATCATGCAGCTGCAACGCAAAATCCGCCGCACCGGCACGATCGTGCGCTGACGCGGGAGGGACAGAGATTATGACCGAAGCCTTGACCGAACTGGCCACCCATATCGAGCTGAAGCGGCCCGATTGCGTGATTGGCTGGGATATCGCGTATGGCGAGCTGAATATCGACGTGGCCCCGGCCAATATCGTCGATTTCGTCGACTTCCTGAAAACCGACTCGAATTGCAAATTCTCGTCGCTGGTGGATATCACCGCGGTCGATTATCCCGAACGGGCCAAGCGGTTCGACGTGGTCTATCATTTCCTGTCGATGTACCAGAACCACCGGATCCGCCTGCGGGTCTCGGTGCGCGAAAACGACATGGTGCCCTCGATCATTGAAGTGCACCCTTCGGCCAACTGGTTCGAACGCGAAGTGTTCGACATGTTCGGGATCATCTTCTCGGGTCATCCGGACCTGCGTCGTTTGCTGACCGATTACGGTTTCCGTGGTCACCCGCTGCGCAAGGATTTCCCGACCACCGGCTACACCGAAGTACGCTACGATGAAGAATTGAAGCGCGTGGTCTATGAACCGGTGAAGCTGGTTCAGGAATACCGGCAGTTCGATTTCATGAGCCCCTGGGAAGGTGCCAACTACATCCTGCCCGGCGATGAAAAGGGGGAGGCGAAATGATGATAGGCGGTTACGGCATGGGTGGCGGCGGACTTGTCTGGCTCCTGATTATCGGCGCTCTGATCGTGGTGCCGTTCTGGCGGTTGTTGCCGCGGTTCGGCATTCCGAACTGGGTGGCGATCTTCACCATTTTTCCGCTCGTGGCGCTGATCCTGCTTTGGGTCATGGCGTTCAAGAGCGACATTGACGGAGGCACCGCGTAATGGACGGCTCCAAATTTGACGACGGCAGCGTCGACGCGCTGCAGGGCGAACAGCATATCCGCAATTTCAACATCAACTTCGGCCCGCAGCACCCGGCGGCCCACGGCGTGCTGCGCCTTGTGCTGGAACTGGACGGCGAAATCGTCGAACGCTGCGACCCGCATATCGGCCTGCTGCATCGCGGCACCGAGAAGCTGATGGAAAGCCGCACCTACCTGCAAAACCTGCCCTATCTCGACCGCCTCGATTACGTGGCGCCGATGAATCAGGAACATGCGTGGTGTCTGGCAATCGAAAAACTGACCGGTGTAGAAGTACCGCGCCGCGCCAGCCTGATCCGGGTTCTGTACAGCGAAATCGGCCGGGTGTTGAACCACCTGCTGAACGTCACCACGCAGGCGATGGATGTCGGCGCGCTGACCCCGCCGCTCTGGGGCTTCGAAGAACGCGAAAAGCTGATGATCTTCTACGAACGGGCCTGTGGCGCGCGTCTGCATGCGGCCTATTTCCGTCCCGGCGGTGTGCATCAGGACCTGACCGATGAATTGCTCGACGATATCGAAGAATGGGCGCTGGAATTCCCGGCTGTTCTGGACGATATCGACGGGCTTCTGACCGAAAACCGCATTTTCAAACAGCGCAACGCCGATATCGGCGTCGTCACCGAACAGGACATCCTCGAATGGGGTTTCTCGGGCGTGATGGTGCGCGGCTCGGGGCTGGCCTGGGATTTGCGCCGGGCGCAGCCTTACGAATGCTATGACGAATTCGATTTCCAGATTCCGGTCGGCAAGAATGGCGATTGCTATGATCGTTATCTGGTCCGGATGGAAGAAATGCGGCAATCGACCAGCATCATCCGTCAGGCCATCTCGAAACTGCGCGAAACCCCCGGTGACGTGCTGGCGCGCGGGAAACTGACGCCGCCGAAACGCGCCGAGATGAAGCAATCGATGGAAGCCCTGATTCATCACTTCAAACTGTACACCGAAGGCTTCCATGTGCCCGAAGGCGAAGTTTACGCCGCCGTCGAGGCGCCCAAGGGCGAATTCGGCGTCTACCTGAAATCGGACGGGTCCAACAAACCCTACCGCGCCAAGCTGCGCGCCCCGGGCTTCCTGCATCTGCAGGCGATGGACCACGTCAGCACCGGCCACCAACTGGCCGACATCGCCGCCATCATCGGCACCATGGATGTTGTGTTCGGGGAGATCGACCGCTGATGACCGGAATTGAACTGACACTCGGAGCCTGTGCCTGATGCTACGCCGTCTCTATCACGATCAGCCCGAAAGCTTCGCTTTCCTGCCCGAAAACCTGAAATGGGCCGAGGCTCAGATCACCAAATATCCCGCTGGCCGGGCTCAATCGGCGGTCATTCCGCTCTTGTGGCGCGCCCAGGAACAAGAGGGCTGGCTGACCCGCCCCGCCATCGAATATGTCGCTGACATGCTGGGCATGGCGCATATCCGCGCCTTCGAAGTGGCGTCCTTCTATTTCATGTTCCAACTGACCCCGACCGGGTCGGTGGCGCATGTTCAGGTCTGCGGCACCACGTCGTGCATGATCTGCGGCGCGGAAAAGCTGATCGAGGTCTGCAAGGACAAGATCGCGGACAAGCCTTTCACCCTGTCGGCGGATGGCAAATTCACCTGGGAAGAGGTCGAATGTCTGGGCGCCTGTGCCAACGCGCCGATGGTGCAGATCGGCAAGGATTACTACGAAGACCTGACAACCGAACGCTTCGCCGAAATCCTAGACGAATTGTCGGCAGGCAAGGTGCCGGTGCCGGGACCGCAAAACGGTCGTTTTGCCTCGGAACCGAAATCCGGCCTGACCTCGCTGAAAGACTTCGACAGCGGCAAGACCCAGTATAACGCCAGCGCGCAACTGGCGGTCGATCTGGGCGACACAGTCAAGCGGATCGACGGCACCGAAGTGCCGATCCTGACCCCGTGGATGAAGGGCAAGGACGCCGCCGAGGTAGCCTCGGCCAAGACCGCCGAAGCCAAGCCGGCTGCCGCCCCGAAAGCCGAACCGAAGCCCGCAGCCAAGCCTGCCGAACCTGCTGCGCCCGCAACGGCCGCCGCGCCCAAGGTGACGCCATCGGCCAAGTTGGCGGGCGAAGAGGAACTGGCAGGCCGCAAAGGCAGCTGGACCTACGAAAAACCGGCCGGGGCAGCAGCCCCGGCCCCGGCAAAACCCGCCCCCGTGGCGGCTGCTGCCGGTGACGTTGAAGAAACACAGCCCGAATTGCTGGGGGAGGCACGTTCGGGCGGTGCGGACGATCTGAAAATGATCAAAGGGGTTGGACCGAAGCTCGAGCAGTCGCTCAATGAGCTGGGCTTCTATCACTTCGACCAGATCGCCAAATGGACCGAGGCAGAAATTGCCTGGGTGGATAACCGGCTGAAGTTCAAAGGCCGTATCACCCGGGACGACTGGATCGGTCAGGCCAGCGCGCTGGCCAGCGGTGAGGAGACCGAATTTGCAAAGCGGGCCAAGAAGGACGGACTTTACGATTAATCAAAACTGACACAGGGAACACACCATGACCAAGACAACCGATACCACGACCCGCGCATCGCGCGGATGGACCAACGCGGTCCTTGCAGGCCTCATTTCCGGGGGCATTTTCTTGGTTCTGGGCGCGAAGCTGACCCTTGCGGGCATTATCGGCATCGCGGCTTTCCTGATTGTCGGGCTGAATGCGGGACGCAAAACAGCGGCAGATACTTCTGCGGTGACACAGTCAGCAGTCGTCAAAGACACCTCCGTGGCCTCCGAAGCCCCCAAAGCGGCCCCCAAGGCCGCGCCGGCCAAGGCCGCGAAAGTTAAATTGAACACCTTGCTGCCCGGCAGCGAGGAACTGGCGACCCGCAAGGGCAGCTGGAAATACCAAGGACAGGGGGCATAAGCCCCCGCACATGAAACATGAGCGCTAAGAAAAACAAAGCGATGGCTGCGAATGACCGGGACGCGCAAGTGTCCCGCAAAAGCCGCCATATCGCGCTGGTGATTGCCGGTTCGATGCTGCTTTGGCTTGGCGCCAACTGGCTGGGTCGGGCGATGGGATTGCCCGGGCGCTATGCGCTTCTGTTCGACCTGGCTGCGATGGCCGCGCTGATCTATGCGATCATCAACATCTATCAACTCTGGCGTCTGCGCCAGGATGCACAAAGGTAGCACGCATGCTGAAGGACCAGGACCGTATCTTCACCAATATCTACGGGATGCATGACCGCAATCTGGCGGGGGCAAAGGCACGTGGACATTGGGATGGCACCGCCGGCATCATCCAGAAGGGCCGCGACTGGATCGTGGACCAGATGAAGGCATCGGGCCTGCGCGGTCGCGGCGGTGCGGGGTTCCCCACCGGCCTGAAATGGTCCTTCATGCCGAAAGAAAGCGACGGCCGCCCGTCCTATCTGGTGGTCAATGCGGACGAATCCGAACCGGGCACCTGCAAAGACCGCGAAATCATGCGCCACGATCCGCACACGCTGATCGAAGGGTGCCTGATCGCGTCCTTCGCGATGAACGCGAATGCCGCCTATATCTATATCCGTGGCGAATATATCCGCGAACGCGAAGCGCTTCAGGCCGCCATCGACGAAGCCTACGACGCCGGTCTGCTGGGACCGAACGCCGCCGGATCGGGCTGGGATTTCGACCTCTACCTGCATCACGGGGCAGGGGCCTATATCTGCGGCGAAGAAACCGCGCTTCTGGAAAGCCTTGAAGGCAAGAAGGGCATGCCGCGGATGAAACCGCCATTCCCCGCCGGTGCCGGTCTTTACGGTTGCCCGACCACGGTGAACAACGTCGAATCCATCGCAGTGGTGCCGACCATCCTGCGCCGTGGCCCGGAATGGTTCGCCGGTTTTGGCCGCCCCAACAATTCGGGCACCAAGCTGTTCGCGATCTCCGGCCACGTCAACAATCCCTGCGTCGTCGAAGAGGCGATGTCGATCTCCTTCGAGGAACTGATCGAAAAGCATTGCGGCGGCATTCGCGGCGGCTGGGACAACCTGTTGGCGGTAATCCCCGGCGGATCCTCGGTGCCTTGCGTGCGCGGTGAAAACATGCGCGACGCGATCATGGATTTCGATTACCTGCGTGGCGAACTGGGCTCCGGCCTTGGCACTGCGGCGGTGATCGTGATGGATAAATCCACCGATATCGTCAAAGCGATCTGGCGCCTGTCGAAATTCTACAAGCACGAAAGCTGCGGTCAGTGTACGCCCTGCCGCGAAGGCACCGGCTGGATGATGCGGGTGATGGACCGGCTGGTCAAAGGCGAAGCCGAACCGGAAGAAATCGACATGCTGTGGGATGTGACCAAGCAGGTCGAAGGCCACACGATCTGCGCCCTTGGCGACGCGGCGGCCTGGCCGATCCAGGGCCTGATCCGCAACTTCCGCGAGGAAATCGAAGACCGCATCAAGGCGCAGAAAACCGGCCGCACCGGCTCGATGGCGGCGGAGTAACGGGGAATGCGGGGCGCTTTCATCCTTCTTCTGACGGCAGGGTTGCTGGCCGGGTGCGGTGTGCGGGATAAGATCCAGGGCGCCAATAGCCGCGTGGCCTTTGACGGGATGTATTTCAAGGCCCGTCTGAACGCCGACAAGGATGACAAGATGGCCTTCACCATCTCGGTCGCCCCGGTGTCTCAGGGTTTGGACCCCGCACGCGAAGCAGGCCGCTACGAAGCGACCAAGTATTGCGTTTCCGAATTCGGCAATTCCGAAGTCGACTGGTCCGCCGGACCGGATGCAAAAGCCGAAAATCTGACCATTGCCGACGACACGCTACAGTTGGCGGGGCGGTGTTTGGGATGAACGGTTTCGCCGTCATATCAACGCGTTACACGGGCTGTTATTGCATAACAGTCGGGTGCAAACGCATCTCTGACCGGGGCGCGCGCCGCAAAGCGGCGCGGATCGTCCCGATCTGCAAAGGAGATGCGATATGAAAATGATCCCGATGAGCGCGCTGGCTTTGGGGCTGGTTCTGACCACTGCGGCAAGCGCCGAGGCAAAACTGCCGCTGCGCGATGTGCCTAAGATTGATAACAATATGCTGTGGGTGGCTCTGGCCATCGAAATCAGCGACAAATGCGACCAAATCAAGCCGCGCACCCTGAAGGGGCTGCTGTTCCTCAATTCGCTGAAGAACACCGCCAGGGCGATGGGCTACAGCGACGCGGAAATCAAAGAATACGTCAAAAGCGATGAAGAAAAGGCCCGCATGCGCGACCGCGGCGAAGCCTATGTGAAATCCAAGGGGTTGAACCCCGCCGATACTGGCGATCTGTGCACTCTCGGCCATGCCGAAATCGCGCAAAACAGCCAAGTCGGTGTCCTGTTGAAAGCAAAGTGAGGCCAGATGTCGGACCTACGCAAGATCGTCATCGATGACCAGGAGATCGAAGTTGAAGGGGCAATGACCCTGATTCAGGCTTGTGAACAGGCCGGGGTGGAAATCCCGCGCTTCTGTTACCACGAACGCCTGTCGATTGCTGGCAACTGCCGGATGTGTCTTGTCGAAGTGGTCGGCGGCCCGCCGAAACCGGCAGCAAGCTGCGCCATGCAGGTGCGCGATCTGCGCCCCGGTCCCGAAGGCCAGCCGCCAGTGGTGAAAACCAATTCGCCGATGGTGAAAAAGGCCCGCGAAGGCGTGATGGAATTCCTGCTGATCAACCATCCGCTGGATTGCCCGATCTGCGATCAGGGCGGTGAATGCGACCTGCAGGATCAGGCGATGGCTTACGGTGTCGATTTTTCCCGCTACCGCGAACCGAAACGGGCGTCAGAGGATCTGAATCTCGGCCCGCTGGTCGAAACCCACATGACCCGCTGCATTTCCTGCACCCGTTGCGTGCGCTTCACTTCCGAAGTCGCCGGCATCACCCAGATGGGCCAGACCGGGCGCGGCGAAGACAGCGAAATCACCTCTTATCTGGGCGAAACGCTCGACAGCAACATGCAGGGCAACATCATCGACCTGTGCCCGGTCGGCGCGCTGGTCAGCAAACCCTATGCTTTTACCGCCCGTCCGTGGGAACTGACTAAGACCGAAACCATCGACGTGATGGATGCGCTTGGTTCGAACATCCGGGTCGATACCAAGGGCCGCGAAGTCATGCGCATCCTGCCGCGCAACCATGACGGCGTGAACGAAGAATGGATTTCCGACAAGACCCGCTTCATCTGGGACGGTCTGCGCCGCCAGCGTCTCGACACGCCCTATATCCGTGAAAACGGCAAGCTGCGCAAAGCCAGCTGGGGCGAAGCCCTGACAGCCGCCGCCGCCGCGATGAAGGGCAAGAAAGTCGCCGCTCTGGTCGGCGATCTGGCCCCGGTCGAAGCCGTGTTCGCGCTGAAACAGATGGTCGAAGGGCTGGACGGCAGCATCGAATGCCGCACCAACGGCGCGGTACTGCCTGCCGGCAACCGGTCGGCCTATGTCGGCACGGCGGCGATCGAAGACATCGATACGGCCAGGGAAATCTACCTGATCGGGTCGAACCCGCGGGTTGAGGCGCCGGTGCTGAATTCCCGCGTTCGCAAGGCGTGGATCAACGGTGCCAACGTGCATGTCATCGGCACCGAAGGCATGGACCTGACCTATGATTACGAATGGCACGGTCCCGGTCGCAAACCGCTGAACGAACTCGCCGACAAGGTCGCGGCGACCGAAGGCGCGCTTGTCATCGTCGGTCAGGGCGCGATCACCGAAGGCGACGGCGCTGCCGTGCTCGGCCGCGCGATGCAACTGACCGAAAAACTGGGCGGCAAGATGATGGTGCTGCACACCGCTGCTTCCCGCGTCGGCGCGATGGATCTGGGTGCCGTGACCCAAGGCGGCATGACCGCAGCGCTGGACGGCGCCGAAGTGGTCTATAACCTTGGTGCCGACGAGATCGATATCGCCGAAGGCCCCTTCGTGATCTATCAGGGCAGTCATGGCGATCGCGGCGCACATCGTGCCGACGTGATCCTGCCGGGTGCCGCCTATACCGAAGAAAACGGTCTGTTCGTCAACACCGAAGGCCGCCCACAGCTGGCCCTGCGTGCCGGGTTCGCCCCGGGCGAGGCCAAGGAAAACTGGGCGATCCTGCGGGCGCTGTCGGCGGAACTGGGCGCCGCGCTGCCCTATGACAGCCTGGCCCAATTGCGTCAGGCGCTGGTCGCTGAGGTGCCGCATCTGAAACAGATCGACCAGGTGATCGAAAACGACTGGCAGCCGCTTGAGGTGACCAAACTGAAACCGGCCGCCTTCGTTGAGGCGATTGCCGATTTCTACCTGACCAACCCGATTGCGCGGGCGAGCCAGCTGATGGCGGAACTTTCGGCCAACAGCAAGGCGCGTGGCGCAACCAAGGTGGCCGCCGAGTGATGAAACGGGCCGCGTTCATATCCCTTCTGGCGGCGCTGCCAATCGCCGGTTGCGTCGAGGCGCAGCCGGAACAGATGGCATTCCGCCCGGATTACAAGGGCGTTGAAACGCGGCTTCTCGAAGGCGATCTTGTCGGCTTCGTGGTGGTAATGACCGGCGCCCGTTCGGGCGAAGATGTAGCGGATTATGCACAATGCGCGGCTGCGCAATATACGCTGATCCGGGGATATGGCTTCGCGCGTCACTTGCGCACGAATGTCGATGAAACAGGCGGCCTGTGGCGCGCAGATGCGATCTATACCATCTCGCCCGCGCTGCCCCGCGGATCTAAGACGATAGACGCCGAAGTCGTCGTCGCGCATTGCGCGGAAAACGGAATACCGATGGTGTGAGGACCAAATGGCAGATTTCTTTGCGAACACATATCTAGGCATGGCGCTGGTGATCATCGGACAGGTGTTCCTGCTCGTCATTCCGCTTTTGGTGGCTCTGGCCTTCCTGATGTATGCCGACCGTAAAATCTGGGCCGCCGTGCAGATGCGTCGCGGTCCCAACGTGGTGGGCGTTTTCGGTCTGCTGCAAAGTTTTGCGGACTTTCTGAAATACATCGTGAAAGAGGTCGTCTTTCCCGCCGGGGCCGACAAGGTGGTTTTCCTGCTGGCCCCGATGATCAGCCTTGTGATGGCTCTGATCGCCTGGGCGGTGATCCCGTTCAACGATGGTTGGGTGATCAGCGATATCAACGTCGCCATCCTCTATGTCTTCGCGATCTCTTCGCTGGAAGTTTACGGCGTAATCATGGGCGGCTGGGCGTCGAACTCGAAATACCCGTTCCTGGGCAGCCTGCGCTCTGCCGCGCAGATGATTTCCTACGAAGTCTCCATCGGTCTGATCATCATTGGCGTGATCATCTCGACCGGTTCGATGAATTTCGGTGACATCGTGCAGGCACAGGATGGCTCTTACGGGCTGTTCAGCTGGTACTGGCTGCCGCATTTCCCGATGCTGTTTTTGTTCTTCATCTCGGCGCTGGCCGAAACCAACCGTCCGCCGTTTGACCTGCCCGAAGCAGAAAGCGAACTGGTCGCCGGCTATCAGGTCGAATACAGCTCGACCCCGTTCCTGCTGTTTATGATCGGCGAACTGGTGGCGGTGGTGCTGATGTGCGCGCTGACCACGCTGCTGTTCTTCGGCGGCTGGCTGTCGCCGATCCCGGGCCTGCCCGACGGCATCCTGTGGATGGTGGGCAAGATGTGCTTCGTCTTCTTCATCTTCTCAATGGTCAAGGCGATCACGCCGCGTTACCGCTATGACCAGCTGATGCGCATTGGCTGGAAAGTGTTCCTGCCGATGTCGCTGGGCTGGGTGGTGATCGTGGCGTTCCTTGCAAAATTCGAAGCCTTCGGCGGCGCCTATGCCCGCTGGGCGATTGGGGGCTGATTAAATGACCTCATTCACTAAATTCTACTCCTACTCCCGGAATGATCTGGATTTTACTATTTGGCGACATGATGGCCGCTTCTTGCTGACAGAACAAAATGAAAATCTGGGACACCACGAGACTTTAGATGATGCCATCAAAGTTGCTGTAGAAGGTAAAAAGCTTGAAGGCGTAAACGATAAAATCCTTGAGGATTTGGCGAACTTAGACAACTGGACCAACGGCCTCCAAGTCCTGTCTGGAGCGGAGTAAACAAGATGACTCAGATCGATTACGGCCGCGCGGCCAAATACTTCCTGCTGGCGGATTTCGTCAAAGGCTTCCGGCTGGGGCTGAAATACTTCTTCGCCCCCAAGGCGACGCTGAACTACCCGCATGAAAAGGGCCCGCTGAGCCCGCGCTTCCGCGGCGAACACGCGCTGCGCCGCTATCCCAACGGGGAAGAGCGCTGCATCGCCTGCAAACTGTGCGAAGCGATCTGCCCGGCGCAGGCGATCACCATCGACGCCGAACCGCGCGACGATGGCAGCCGCCGCACCACGCGCTATGACATCGACATGACCAAATGCATCTATTGCGGCTTCTGTCAGGAAGCCTGCCCGGTCGATGCCATCGTCGAGGGTCCGAATTTCGAATTCGCCACCGAAACCCGCGAAGAACTGTTCTACGACAAGGCAAAACTGCTGGAAAACGGCGACCGCTGGGAAGCCGAGATTGCCCGCAACCTCGAACTGGATGCACCGTACCGATGAGCGATCCCACCAACCCTTTCGAACTGATGATGAAACAGGCCCAGGCGATGGCGAAAGCCATGAACCCTGCGCTGGAATCCTTTTCACCGAAAGGGTTCGAAACGCTGTGGCCGACCATGCCCAAGGACATGATGGAAATGGCCTTTGGCAAGGGCATCAGCAAGGACGGGCTGGATGCGAAAACCCGGCTGCTGCTGACGCTGGCAGGGCTGGTGATGCAGGGTGCGCAAAATGAAACCGGCATCCGGATGACCGTGCGCCACGCGCTGGAATCCGGGGCCACCAAGGATGAAATCGCCGAAACCATCGCGCAGATGTCGATGTTTGCCGGCATTCCCGCCATGACCAAGGGCATGGAACTGGCCCGTGAGATCATGGACGATAAAGAGGATAAAGAAACATGACGATTGCAGCGCTGGCATTCTATCTGTTCGCGATCTGCGCCATCGCCGGGGGGCTGTTCACCGTGATCAGCCGCAACCCGGTGCATTCGGTGCTGTGGCTGATCCTGGCATTCCTGTCTTCGGCGGGGCTGTTCGTGTTGTTGGGGGCGGAATTCGTCGCCATGCTTCTGATCATTGTCTATGTGGGGGCAGTCATGGTGCTGTTCCTGTTCGTGGTGATGATGCTGGATGTCGATTTCGCCGAACTGAAGGCGGAAATGGCGAAATACCTGCCCTTGGCGCTGCTGATCGGGGTCATCCTGCTGATGCAATTCGCCATGGCTTACGGTGCCTGGGATTACGCTGAACACGCCGTTGACGCGCGGGCCGCGGTGACGCCGGACGGGGTGACCAACACGGCCGCTCTGGGGATGCTGCTTTACGACAAATATTTCCTGCTGTTCCAACTGGCCGGGTTGATCCTGCTGGTGGCGATGATCGGGGCCATCGTGCTGACCCTGCGCCATCGCAGCAATATCAAGCGCCAGAACGTGCTGCACCAGATGTGGCGCGATCCGGCCAAGGCGATGGAACTGAAGGACGTGAAACCGGGGCAGGGGTTGTGATCCCCGCCCGCTCCGCCGGCATCGGACTGGCGGTATGATGATCGATCTGATCGTCCTGGCCAAATCGGCTATCGGGTCGGTCGGGGCAGCGGCAATCGCTGCGATCTGGATTGTAAAGGCGGGGCTCGGTTGGGTCGTGCTGCGCTGGTGGCGGTCGCGCCGCAACGGCGAACTGGAATAAACGGGGCTCTGGCTCCAGAGAGAAGACGGGCACAGGCCCGGAGGGACAGACATGATAGGAATTGAACATTACCTGACGGTGGCCGCCGCGCTGTTCGTCATCGGCATCTTCGGTCTCTTCCTGAACCGGAAGAACATTATCATCCTGCTGATGTCGATCGAACTGATGCTGCTGGCGGTGAATATCAACCTCGTCGCCTTTTCCAGCTTTCTCGGCGATCTGGTCGGACAGGTCTTTACGCTCTTCGTGCTGACCGTGGCCGCCGCCGAGGCCGCCATCGGGCTGGCGATCCTGGTCTGCTTCTTCCGAAACCGCGGCACCATCGACGTCGAAGACGTCAACGTGATGAAAGGCTGAGCCAGATGGAAACGATCATTCTTTTCGCCCCGCTCGTCGGCTCGCTGATCGCCGGTTTCGGCTGGCGCGTCATTTCCGAGAAGGGCGCGCAATATCTCACCACCGGCCTGCTGTTTCTGGCCTGCCTGCTGTCGTGGGTGGTGTTCCTCACCCATGATCCGGCAGTGGTGAAACACATCCATGTCCTCGACTTCATCCAGTCGGGCAGCCTCAGCACCGAATGGTCGATCCGGCTCGACCGGCTGACCTCGATCATGCTGATCGTGGTTACCACCGTGTCGGCGCTGGTCCATCTCTACAGCTTCGGCTACATGGCGCATGACGAAAACTGGGGCGAAGGCGAAAGCTACAAGGCGCGCTTCTTCGCCTACCTGTCCTTCTTCACCTTCGCCATGCTGATGCTGGTGACTGCCGACAATCTGGTGCAGATGTTCTTCGGCTGGGAAGGCGTGGGCGTCGCGTCCTACCTGCTGATCGGCTTCTATTACAAGAAACCCAGCGCCAACGCCGCCGCGATCAAGGCTTTCGTGGTCAACCGGGTTGGCGATTTCGGTTTCGCTCTGGGCATTTTTGGCCTGTTCTACCTGACCGACAGTATCCGGTTTGACGATGTCTTCGCCTCGGCTTCGCAACTGGCCGAAACCCAGATCAGCTTCCTGTGGTCCGAATGGAACGCCGCGAACCTTCTGGCCTTCCTGCTGTTCGTCGGCGCGATGGGCAAATCGGCACAACTGTTCCTGCACACATGGCTGCCCGACGCGATGGAAGGCCCGACCCCGGTGTCGGCGCTGATCCACGCCGCGACCATGGTGACCGCCGGTGTGTTCCTTGTCTGCCGGATGTCGCCGCTGATGGAATACGCGCCCGAAGCGACGGCCTTCATCACCTTCCTCGGGGCGACCACCGCATTCGTCGCGGCCACCATCGGTCTGGTGCAGAACGACATCAAACGGGTGATCGCCTATTCGACCATGTCGCAGCTCGGCTACATGTTCGTCGCCGCCGGTGTTGGCGTCTATTCGGTCGCCATGTTCCACCTGCTGACCCACGCCTTCTTCAAGGCGATGCTGTTCCTTGGCGCCGGGTCGGTGATCCACGGCATGCATCACGAACAGGACATGCGGAATTACGGAAATCTGCGCAAAAAGCTGCCCTATACCTTCTGGGCGATGATGATCGGCACATTGGCCATCACCGGGGTCGGCATTCCGCTGACCGGCTGGATCGGCTTTGCCGGCTTCGTGTCCAAGGACGCCATCATCGAAAGCGCCTGGGCGGGCACCCAAGGCGGCTATGCCTTCTGGATGCTGGTCATCGCGGCGCTGTTCACCAGCTTCTACAGCTGGCGGCTGATGTTCCTGACCTTCTACGGCGAAGCCCGCGGCAACAAGCATACCCATGATCATGCGCATGAAAGCCCGACCGTGATGCTGGTGCCGCTGGGCGTGCTGGCGCTTGGCTCTGTCTTCGCGGGGATGATCTGGTACGGGTCGTTCTTTGGCGACCACAACAAGGTCAATGCCTTCTTTGGTATCCCGGCGCATCACGAAGCAATGGCCGAAGGCGAAACTGCCGGTCATGGCGACGCAGCGGATTCCCACGCCGCAGCGGATACCGGACATGGCGAGGCTGCCCCGGCAGCGGCGCAAGAACACGCCGCCGCGATGGATCACGGCATGGCTCCACAGGGCGCGATCTTCATGCATCCCGACAACACGGTGTTGAATGACGCGCACCACTCGCCGACCTGGGTCAAGATCAGCCCGTTCATCGCGATGGTTCTCGGGTTCTTGATTGCCGTGTGGTTCTATATCTGGAACCCGTCTCTGCCCGCCAAAGTGGCCGAAACCAATCGTCCGCTTTATCTGTTCCTGCTGAACAAGTGGTATTTCGACGAAATCTACGATTTCCTCTTTGTTCAGCCCGCCAAGATGATCGGCCGCTTCCTGTGGAAACGCGGTGACGGCAATGTCATCGACGGCACCATCAATGGCGTGGCGATGGGGATCATTCCCTTCTTCACCCGCCTCGCGGGCCGGGCGCAATCCGGTTACATCTTCACTTATGCCTTTGCCATGGTGATCGGCATCGTGGTGCTGATCACCTGGATGACGCTCAGCGGAGGAGCGCACTAATGAACGACAGTCTGCTCTCTCTGGTCACCTTCCTGCCTGCGCTGGCGGCGGCGATCCTCGCCATCTTCCTGCGCGGCGAAGATGCGGCCGCGCAACGCAACGCCAAATGGCTGGCGCTGATCGCCACCGTGGTCACCTTCCTGGTGTCGTTGTTCATCCTCGCTGAATTCGATCCGGCCAATACCGGCTTCCAATATGTCGAAGAACGCGAATGGCTGATGGGCCTGAAATACAAGATGGGGGTCGACGGTATCTCGGTTCTGTTCGTGATGCTGACGACTTTCATGATGCCGCTGACCATCTGGGCCAGCTGGGGCGTGGAAAAGCGGGTCAAGGAATACATGATCGCCTTCCTGCTTCTGGAAACGCTGATGCTGGGCGTGTTCATGGCGCTGGATCTGGTGCTGTTCTACCTGTTTTTTGAGGCGGGCCTGATCCCGATGTTCCTGATCATCGGCATCTGGGGCGGCAAGAACCGGATCTATGCCAGCTTCAAGTTTTTCCTTTATACCTTCCTCGGCTCGGTGCTGATGCTGGTGGCGATGGTGGCAATGTATGCCGATGCCGGTACCACCGACATTCCGACGCTGATGAACCATCAATTCGCCTCCGACAGTTTCGGCATTCTGGGTATTCAGGTGGTGGGCGGTTTGCAAACCATGCTGTTCCTGGCCTTCTTTGCCAGCTTCGCGGTGAAAATGCCGATGTGGCCGGTGCATACCTGGCTGCCCGACGCGCACGTGCAGGCGCCGACCGCCGGGTCGGTCGTGCTGGCCGCGATCCTGTTGAAAATGGGCGGCTACGGCTTCCTGCGGTTCAGCCTGCCGATGTTCCCGGTGGGGGCGGACGTGCTGACACCGCTGGTGTTCTGGATGTCGGCCATCGCCATCGTCTACACGTCGCTCGTCGCGCTGGTGCAGGAAGATATGAAGAAACTGATCGCCTATTCTTCGGTCGCCCATATGGGGTACGTGACGATGGGGATCTTCGCGGCGAACCAGCAGGGGATCGACGGCGCGATCTTCCAGATGCTCAGCCACGGCTTCATCTCGGGGGCGCTGTTCCTCTGCGTTGGGGTGATCTATGACCGGATGCATACCCGCGACATCGACGCCTATGGCGGTCTGGTGAACCGGATGCCGGCCTATGCGCTGATCTTCATGTTCTTTACCATGGCCAATGTCGGCCTGCCGGGGACTTCTGGGTTTATCGGCGAATTCCTGGTGCTGATGGGGATTTTCCAGGTCAACACCTGGGTGGCGGCTGTTGCGACCTCTGGCGTGATCCTGTCGGCGTCCTATGCGCTTTGGCTTTATCGCCGGGTGGTGTTCGGCGATCTGATCAAGGAAAGCCTGAAAACCATTCAGGACATGAGCCCGCGGGAAAAAGGCATCTTTGCCCCGCTGGTGGCGATGACCCTGCTCTTGGGCGTCTATCCGTCGCTTGTCACCGATATCATCGGTCCCTCGGTCGAGGCGCTGATTCACAACCATGACCTGGCTCTTGCGGACGCGTCCCACGCGACCCAAGTCGCCGCATCGCATTAAAACGGGAGCCCTGAGAGATGATCCAGGCTGATCTGAACGTTATCCTTCCCGAAATCCTGCTGGCGGTCTACGCGATGCTGGCGCTGCTGGCGGCGGTCTATACCGGCAAGGACAAGCTGGCCGGGCTGCTGACATGGACCACCGCATTGGTGATGGCGCTGCTGGCCGCCTTGATCGGGCTGACCGGGCAGGGCGATCATGTCGCCTTTGGCGGCATGTTCAACGATGACGGCTTTGCCCGTTTCGCCAAGGTGACGATCCTGTTGTCTGCCGCCGTCGTTCTGGTGATGAGCCAGGATTACATGGCGCGCAAGGGAATGCAGCGTTTCGAATATCCGATCCTGCTGTCGCTGGCCGCTGTCGGCATGATGGTGATGGTCTCTGCCGGTGACCTGATGGCGCTTTACATGGGGCTGGAACTGCAATCGCTGGCGCTTTACGTCGTCGCCGCGATCCGCCGCGACAGCGTCAAGTCGACCGAGGCCGGTCTGAAATATTTCGTGCTCGGTGCGCTGTCTTCGGGCCTGCTGCTTTATGGCGCGTCGCTGGTTTACGGCTTTGCCGGCACCACGCTGTTTTCCGGCATCATCGAGGCGGCATCGGACGGTCATGCCTCGCTGGGGATGCTGTTCGGTCTGGTCTTTGTGATTTCCGGGTTGGCGTTCAAAGTGTCTGCGGTGCCGTTCCACATGTGGACGCCGGACGTCTACGAAGGCTCTCCGACCCCGGTCACGGCCTTTTTCGCCACCGCGCCGAAAATGGCGGCGATGGGGCTGCTGGCGCGCGTATTGCACGACGCCTTTGGCGGGGTCATCGCCGATTGGAGCCAGGTGATCGCGCTGTTGTCGCTGTTGTCGATGGTCGTTGGCGCCGTTGCGGCAATCGGGCAGACCGATATCAAGCGGCTGATGGCCTATTCCTCGATCGCCCATATGGGCTATGCGCTGATGGGGCTGGCCGCGGGCACCGCCTTTGGCGTTCAGGCGCTGCTGATCTACATGGCGATCTACGTGACGATGAACCTGGGCACATTCGCCTTTATCCTGTCGCTGGAAAAAGACGGCGCGCCGGTCACCGATATCAAGGCGCTGAACATGTATTCCAAAGCCGAGCCGGGCAAGGCGCTGGCGATGCTGGTGCTGCTGTTCTCGCTTGCCGGGGTGCCGCCGATGGTTGGGTTCTTCGGGAAATTCTACGTGTTGAAAGCGGCCTATGACGCCGGTCTGATCTGGCTGGCGGTGCTGGGCGTGGTCGCCTCGGTGATCGGTGCCTTCTACTATCTGCGCATCGTCTATTACATGTATTTCGGAACCGAGGCCGAACCTCTGGACAAGACCCGGTCGCCGATCCTGTGGGGGGTGTTGATGGCCTCGGCAGCGGCGATGGTCGTGGGGATCGTGAACCTGTTCGGGATCGAAAGCATCGCGGCAGCGGCAGCGGCAACGCTGGTCAACTGACGTCCGGTTTTCGCGCAGCGCTATCAAATGGTGACGCGCCTCTGGCGCGTCGCTTTATTTTTAAGAGGCGCCCCTGACGGGGCGCGATGCCTCCGGCGGGAGTATTTGTAACAAGATGAAAAACGGGAACGGGCAATGAGCGACTGGCCGGCAGGATATGGCAAGCGGGTGCTGGCCCAAATCGACAGCACCAATGCCGAAGCGGCGCGGGTCGCGCCGGATCTGGCCGGACCGGAATGGATTCTGGCGTTGCAGCAAACCGCCGGGCGCGGCCGCCGTGGCCGGGCCTGGTCCGATCCGGCGGGCAATTTCGCCGCCACCCTGGTCATGCGCCCGACAGAGACCGCCGATCAGGTGGCGCTGCGGTCCTTCGTGGCCTCGCTGGCCTTGTACGACGCTTTTGTAGCCGCCACCGGGCGCAGCGACGGCTTGTCTTTGAAATGGCCCAACGACGTGTTGCTGAACGGTGGCAAGGTTGCCGGTATCCTGTTGGAAAGCGCCGGCGATTCGGGTGGGGTCAGCCATATTGCCATCGGCATCGGGGTGAACCTGCGAACTGCGCCGGGTAGTGGCGAGGTGGAGCCGGGCGCTTTCCCGCCCGTTTCATTGTTGGGCGAAACCGGGATAGCGCTTGATCCCGAGGAATTCCTTGATCTGCTGGCCCCGGCCTATGCCGGGTACGAGGCGCAGTTCCGCACCTATGGCTTTGCTCCGATCCGCAGCCTGTGGCTGGACCGTGCGGCCCGGCTGGGCGAGGTGATCACAGCCCGGACCCTGCGTCACCAAGAGACCGGAACATTCGAAACAGTGGACGCGGCAGGCAATCTTGTCCTATCCACGGCCCGGGGCCGCATCGCGATCCCGGCAGCCGAGATTTTTTTCTGAAGGGGGCGGGTATGCTTCTGGCAATCGATTGTGGCAACACCAATACGGTTTTCTCGATCTGGGATGGCGAAAAATTCCTCTGTACCTTGCGCACCTCGACGCATCACGCGCGCACGGCGGATGCCTATTTCACCTGGTATTCGACGCTGGTGAACCATTACGGCATCAAGGCCGACATCCGCGATGTCATCATCAGCTCGACGGTGCCGCGGGTGGTCTTCAACCTGAGGGTTTTCAGCGACCGGTTCTTCGGATGCCGGCCTCTGGTGGTGGGCAGGCCCGATTGCCTGCTGCCGGTGGTGCCGCGCGTTGACGAAGGCACCCAGCCGGGGCCGGACCGGCTGGCCAATGCCGTCGGCGCCTATGACCGGCATGGCGGCAATGTGGTGGTGGTCGATTTCGGCACCGCGACGAATTTCGACGTCGTGGCCGATGACGGGGCCTATGTCGGCGGTGTCATTGCGCCGGGGGTGAACCTGAGCCTGGAGGCGCTGCATCAGGGCGCTGCGGCGCTGCCGCATGTGGATATCAGCCAGCCCGACAAGGTGATCGGCACCAATACGGTGGGCTGTATTCAATCCGGGGTGTTCTGGGGCTATACCGGCCTGATCGAGGGAATCATTACCCGTATCAAGGCTGAATACGGCGAACCGATGAAAGTCGTCGGGACCGGTGGTCTGGCACCTTTGTTCGATAAGGCCGATCACCTGTTCGACACCATCGAAGACGATCTGACAATGCACGGCCTGACCGTGATCCACAAATATAACAAGGACCAGGGCAACTTATGAGCACTGATCGCCTGATCTACCTTCCCCTCGGCGGAGCCGGGGAAATCGGAATGAATTGTTACGTCTTCGGCTATGGGCCGGAAGACAAGGAACGGCTGATTCTGGTCGATCTCGGGGTGACCTTCCCGGATATGGACGGATCGCCCGGGGTTGACCTGATCATGCCCGATATCGCCTGGCTGGAGGAACGCAAGGACCGGCTGGAGGCGATTTTCATCACCCATGCCCACGAAGACCATGTTGGCGCGGTCGGACATTTGTGTGACCGGCTGGGCGCGCCGGTCTATGCCCGTGCCTTCACCGCCAATATCGCCCGCGGAAAACTGGCCGAATACGGCCTGTCCGACAAGGTGGTGCGCACCACGTCGGCCTGGCCCGAAACGGTACAGGCGGGGCCGTTCAGGGTCGGGTTCCTGCCGATTTCACATTCGATCCCGGAAAGCTCTGGTCTGGTCATCGACACACCCGCGGGCCGGGTGGTCCATACCGGCGATTTCAAGCTCGACAAATCCCCGATCGTCGGCGAAGCCTACGATCCCGAACTTTGGGGATCGGTGGCCAAGGATGGGGTCAAGGCGCTGATCTGCGATTCCACCAACGTGTTCACCGCGGTGGCGGGCCGGTCCGAATCCAGCATCGGCAGCGAAATCGAAGCGCTGGTCGAAGAAGCCTCGGGCATGGTGGTGGCGACGACCTTCGCCTCCAACGTGGCGCGGGTCAAAACCCTGGCCGAGGCCGGCGAACGCGCCGGGCGTTCGATCTGCCTGATGGGGCGGGCGATGCGGCGGATGATCGAAGCCTCGATCACCACCGGCGTGCTGTCCGATTTCCCCAAAGTGGTGCCGGTCGAAGACGCCCGCAACATCCCGCGCGAAAACCTGATGCTGCTGGTCACCGGGTCGCAGGGCGAACGCCGCGCCGCCAGCGCCCAGCTGGCCAATGGCAAATATAACGGCATCACCCTGAAAGAGGGCGATCTGTTCCTGTTTTCGTCAAAAACCATTCCCGGTAATGAACGCGGTGTGATCCGCATCATGAACCAGTTTTCGCAAATGGGTGTGGATGTGGTCGATGATAGCGCCGGGCGCTATCACGTGTCGGGCCATGCCAACCGCCCCGATCTGGTCGAAATGCACAAACTGGTCCATGCCGAAATGGTCATTCCGATGCATGGCGAACACCGGCATCTGCGTGAACATGCCAAGCTGGCGCAAAGCAATGGCTATGCCTCGACCATCGCGGTCAACGGCACCATGCTGGACCTGACCGGCCACGCGCCCAAGGTCTGCGGTTTTGTCGAAACCGGGCGTACCTATCTGGATGGGTCGGTCAAGATCGGCGCGATGGACGGGATCGTGCGTGATCGCATCCGGATGGCGCTGAACGGTCATGTTCTGGTAACGCTGATTCTGGACGAAGATAACGAAACCCTGGGTGATCCGTGGTGCGAATTGCGCGGGCTGGCGGAAACCGGAACCTCGAACGCGCCGCTGGTCGATTGTCTGGAAGAAGACCTGAGCCAATTCATCGGCCGCGCCGACCGCAAGACGCTGATGGATGACGACAAGCTGGAAACAGCGCTGAAAAAGGCGGTGCGCCAGACCACGCAATCGGAGATTGGCAAAAAGCCCGAGGTCACCGTGGTGATCAGCCGCCTGGTCGGCTAGCATCAGAAAAAGGTAGATCATCTAGGAGATCGCTTTGAAGAGCACGCCAGTACTTTCAGCGTTCATTTTATTTGGCTTCGCGACACAAGCGATCTCCCAGAACAGTTTGGCACCACTCCCCGATCTGACCGTCGATAATATCGGCGATCAGCTACAAAGATGTTCGGCGTTCTACGCAGCGACGAGGTCTGTGATTGCAGAAGCGCTTGTGTTTACGGATGATCCCCTGGAAATGGCACGCCTTCAGGACTTGCGTACGCGTGCCGAAGATAATTCAGACGGTCTCCTGAAGACTGCGGTGATATTTCTGACAGTTCAGGAGGGAAAAACAGACGCTGAAGCCGTCAACGTGGCTGTCGACAACAGAGATGGCTACGCTGCTCTGTACCTGCGAACCCTAGCAGAAACAGGAAACAACCTCTCCACTATCGTTCACAATGATCTCTGGGCCAATGACATGGCGTCGTGTGCAGCGCTAGTCGCAAACATCGGATCGGTCCTTGAAGGGATCTCAAAGAAGTAACCTATGAGCTAGTCCGATAGTGTTTCGGGATTTTGTATTACTGGACATCCATCCTTACTGCAGTTGTCGCTGTCTTCGCCTAGGGTGCCCGGACAGCGGTAAAACAAAGCCCCCTTCCTTTCGGAAGGGGGCTTTTGCGTTCTTTGGGGTCGAAGCGCCGGCCTAGGCGTTGCTTCGCCCGTCCGGTTCAGATCCGCACGCCCTTGCGCCCGGCCAGATCGGTGAAATACTGCCACGCCACCCGGCCCGACCGGGCCCCGCGCGTGGCCTGCCATTCGATGGCCTCGGCGCGCAGCGTGTCCTCGTCCACCGCCACGCCGTAGGCGTCGCAATAGCCGCGGATCATTTCCAGGTATTCGTCCTGGCTGCAGGGATGGAAGCCCAGCCACAGCCCGAAGCGGTCGCTGAGGGATACCTTTTCCTCGACCGCCTCGGACGGGTTGATCGCGCTGGATCGTTCATTTTCGATCATGTCGCGCGGCATCAGGTGACGGCGGTTCGAGGTGGCATAGAACACCACGTTGTCGGGCCGTCCTTCGATGCCGCCATCCAGAACCGCCTTCAGCGATTTGTAATGCTGGTCGTCATGGCTGAAACTCAGATCGTCGCAAAACAGCAAAAACCGGTGTCCGCTGCCGCGCAGCAGGTTCATCAGCCGCGACACCGATGGCAGGTCTTCGCGTTGCAGCTCGACAATCTTGACGGCATGGCCCTGGTTCAGAATCTCGGCATGGATCGCCTTGACGATTGACGATTTGCCCATCCCGCGCGACCCCCAGAGCAGCGCGTTATTGGCCGGCAGCCCCTGGGCGAATTGCAGCGTGTTGGCCAGCAACGTGTCGCGGGTCCGGTCAACCCCGATCAGCAGGTCCAGTGCGATTCGGTTGACCTTGTCCACCGGTTCCAAACGGTCCGGATCGACATGCCAGACAAAGGCGTCGGCACCATCGAAATCGGGGGCGGCCAGTGGGGCAGGGGCGATCCGCTCCAGCGCCTCGGCAATCCGCTTCAGCCGTTTTTTCACGCCTTGCCCTCGTCGCTATCCTCGTCTTCGTCGAATTCGGCCATCAGCGGATCGTCTTCCTCGGCCTCATCCTCGTCGTCGTAATAGCCCTCTGCGCGCAGCGTCTCTTCGCGTTTGGTTTCCACCCGGGCGACCAGGAAAATCGAAATCTCGTAAAGCCCGTAAACCACGGTGAACAGGATGATCTGCGTGGTCACATCCGGCGGCGTGACCAGAGCGGCCACGACCAGAATGCCGACAACGGCGTATTTGCGGGTATTGCGCAGCCCGGCAGCGGTCGCCAGTCCGGCCTTGCCCATCAGGGTCAGCAGTACCGGCAATTGGAAACACAGGCCAAAGGCCACGATCATCTTCAGCGTGATGTCGAGCGTTTCATTGACCTTGCCGTTGAACACGATGTCGATGCCGTGATCGGCGCTTTGCGTCGCCTCTTCACCGCTCAGCAGCGCCGAAACGAAAGAGGGAAAATCGGAAAAACCCAGGAAAAAGGCCATCGCCAGCGGGATCACCACGAAATGGGCAAACGCCGCCCCCAGAAGGAACAACGCGGGCGAGGCGATCAGGAACGGCAGGAACGCGCTTTTTTCGTTCCTGTACAGCCCCGGAGCCACAAAGCGCCACAACTGGTGGGCAATGACCGGAAAAGACAGCGCCAGACCGCCCACCATCGAAATGCGGATCAGGGTAAAGAAATATTCCTGCGGCGCGGTGTATTGCATCACCGGATTGGGATTGCCCAGATCGCGCATGGTTTTTTCGATCGGGATCAGCAGGAAATCAAGGATCGCACCGCCGAAGGAAAAACAGATCACCATACCGATGACAAACGCGATCATCGCGCGGATCAGCCGGGTGCGCAGCTCGGCCAGATGTTCGATCAGGGGCGCGCTGCTGTCTTCCAAATCGTCGGTGTTGGTCATGCCTTGTCCTCGGCGGGGGGCTGTTCTGCCGCAGGGGCATCGGGCGTGTCGGCGGGCGCGGGGTCTTTCGCCGCCGCTTCGGCATCAAGCCGCGCCTGCGCCTTCTTGGCGGTAGCGTCCTGAATTTTCCTGGCGGCGTCGGCCCGGTCATCGTCCAGCGGTTTGTCGCCGGCGCTCCAGTCGGTCAGATCGCCTGCGGCATCCTTGACCTTGTCGAGACCGAACTGCGTGGGATTCGCCGCGGCTTTCAGGCCCGCCGTGACATCCTTGACGCCCGCTTCGTCCGCCGCCTGATCCATCGCACGGCTGAATTCGCGCGCCATGCCCTTAGCCTTGCCGACAAAGTTGCCGACCGTGCGGAACAGCCCGGGCAGATCCTTCGGACCCACCACGATCAGCGCCACGACGCCGATCACCAGCAGCTCGCTCCCACCAAGATCGAACATCGGCTCAGACCTTGTCCGTTTCGCTTTCCGGGGTCACGTCCTTGGCCTCATCGGCGGCCTGCTCTTCTATTTCCTTGCTGCCCTCGTTGACGCCCCTCTTGAACGAGGTGATGCCCTTGCCCACTTCGCCCATCAAAGAGCTGATCTTGCCACGACCGAAAAGAACCAGAACGACGACGGCGATCAGCAGAAGGCCGGGAAGGCCGATATTGTTCAACATGAGTGTATCTCCCTAGATCGGACCCTGTTCGCAAAGCCCGTGTAAATCATCTTCCGTATCTAATGATGAAAGGGGCCGGTTGGAAGAACCAAAGCGCCGCACGGGGGCGGTTTTTTGCCCGTCAACGGTTTGAACGGGGCTCGACTACCAAAAACTACGCAGAAAAATTGCCTTTTGGCAGCTGGCTGGCGGGAAACACGAAACAGCGGTCGCGCCGGAACATCAGCCATAACACCCGGCCCGGGTTGGGCAGGAACACGCTGGGCACCGTCGCCTTCAGGATCGACCCGTCGTAATCCATCCGAATCTCGATCAGGCTTTCCGATCCCATGAACCGCGCCCGCACCACTTCACCCCGCGCCGCCGATCCATGTTGCGGCGTCGGCAACGGGCCCTTGCCGCCACGGTCAAATTCGATTTTCAGGTGCTGCGGCCGGATGACGATTTCCACCTCATTGCCGTCCGGCACCCCCGGAGCAAGGAACTGACCGAACGGGGTTTCCGTCAACGCGCCTTTGACCTTGCCACGGATCACGTTGATATCGCTGAAAAAGGCGACCGCTTGTTTGTCTCTTGGGGCGTTGTAGATATTATACGGCGCACCTTGTTGCACGATCCGGCCATTGCGCATCAGTGCGATTTCGTCAGCCATGCGCATCGCTTCTTCGGGTTCATGCGTGACCAGCAGAACCGCCGCATCTTCCTGTTTCAGGATTTCCAGCGTCTGGTCACGGATATCGTCGCGCAACCGGTTGTCGAGACCGGAAAACGGTTCGTCCATCAGCATGATTTTCGGCCGGGGCGCCAGCGCCCGCACCAGCGCCACGCGCTGCTGTTCGCCGCCCGACAACAGGTAAGGATAGCCGTCGATGAACCGTGTCAGACCGACCTTGTCGAGCAATTCCTCGACCCGGGCGCGTTTCTGATCCTTCGACCCGGACAGGCCAAAGGCCACGTTGTCGCCCACGGTCAGATGCGGGAACAGCGCAAAATCCTGAAACATCAACCCGATATGGCGGCGTTCCGGCGGAATGCGGAACACCGTGTCACAAATCAGGTTGCCATCGACATAGATTTCGCCTTCGTCCTGCATTTCCACCCCTGCGATCATCCGCAACGTGGTGGACTTGCCGCAGCCAGATGGCCCCAAAAGACAGGTCACTTGCCCCGGATTGACCTTCAGCGATACGTCGTCGACCACCGGCTGACCGTCGAAGCGACGGACCAGATTGCGGATTTCAAGACGGGGGGGAATGGCGGACAAGGGCGTTTCCTGGGTTTCCGATCAAAACCATCGGGTTTCCCAAGTCCTTAGCAATCCTCGTGCCAACGCACAAGGCGGCAAATACGGGGCGCCGCGCCCGGTCTCAGATTTTCCGATCTGGGTAGGGTGGGGCGGGGCGTGCGGAATGTCCGCTGTTGCCTCCGCCCGCGCCCCGGAACCGCACTTCGTCAGGCGGCCTTGCGCAGGGTTTGCGCGGCATTGGTGATGAACTCGTCATGCAGCGCCTTGATGACCGGTTTCAGGTCATCGCGTTCAAGGATGAACTGGGTGTCGACATTACGCGGTCCCTGGCTGGCACCGATCGATTCAAGCCCCTTGTTCGCGATCGCCTGCAACCCGCGGGTCAGTACCGACAATCCGCTCAGATCGCGCCCGATCACCGACGCGAGCGCCAGCTTGCGGCTGGTGATCGTCGCTTGCGGATAACGCGCCGCCAGATCCTTTTCGACCCGGCGCATCGCTTTCAGCGACGTATCGAGATAATGGGTGATCGTGTTGGCGTTCGACACTTTCGACACGATGCGCACATCGTGCCGGGTCAGCACGTCAAGGATCGTGGCGTCATAGCCTTTGACCCCGACCATGTCCTGTTCGAACAGCTCCAGCGCGATGATATCCAGTCCGGTGATGATTTCGACGCCCGGATTCTCGGCCGGCTGATCGTCGATCAGCGTGCCGGGATCGCCGGGATCGAAGGCGTTGGTGACGCGCAGCGGCACCTCGGCCTGGCGCAGGGTTTTCGCCGCCTTGGGGTGGATCGCCTCCATCCCCATATTCGACAACTGGTCGGCCACGTCGTAATTGGTCCGGCCCAGCTTGCGCACCGCGTCTGCCCCGACCAGCTTCGGATCGGCCGAGGACAGGTGGAATTCCTTGTGAATAATCGCTTCACGCGCATGGGTCAGCGCGGCAAGACAGGAAAATGTCACCTCGGAATAGCCCCGGTCGAATTCCCGCATCAACCCTTCGGCGCATTGGGCATAGCCGGTTACGATTGGCATTTCGACGGTTGGGTCGATCCCCTCCATCGCGTTGCCGATCCGCTGCTCCAGCGTCACCTCGCCATCGTCGCGCCAGCCGGACAGATCGACCAGCCTTGCATTGATCCCGTGGCGTTGCAGCATCAGGGTGGTGACCAGCGCCGAATGCGCCTCGCCCAGCCCTGACAGCAGTTCGCGGATTTGCAGCATGTGTTCGGCCAGCCTGAAGTGACCGTAGGAACACAGCCGTTGCAGGTCGATCAGACAGTTGCGTGCGCCCTCGATCCGTTCCTGCACGAATGCGCTGGCCCGTTCGCGGTCGGCGTCGTGATCCAGAACGGCATCATGCGCCTTGGTCATCGCCACCGCGACCCGGTCCAGAGCCTCGTGCCAGCCATGATCGGAATCGGCATTGGCAAACAGGGCATAGACCCCCGCCTCGCCGGTTTTCTTGTGTTCCAGCAACAGGTTGGTGATCCCGGCAAAGGCCGATACCACGAAAATGCGACCGTATAGCGAATTGTCCTTGCGGTCGGCGATGAACAACGTGTCTCTCAGCACGTCCAGTTGAGACATGGACGTGCCACCGATTTTTTCAACAGTGTGTGCCATTGGATCAGTCCACCAATTCCTCCGCCGGGGCGTAGGAACCGTCTTCACGGTGGACCTCGGTCCCGGTGACCGGCGGGTTGAACACGCAGGCCATGACCAATTCCTCCTCGGCGCGCAGGATATGGCGGTCATGTTCGTTCAGCGCATACATGACGCCCGGTTCGATCGCGTGGGTTTCGCCGGTCGCCAGATCGGTGATCGACCCTTTGCCCTGCATGCAATAAACGCTTTCGAAGTGGTTCTTGTATTCGAACGTGTGTTCCGATCCGGCTTCGAGAAAGGTGATGTGGAAGGAAAACCCCATCCCATCCTGGGCCAGCAGCATCCGCACGCTGGTCCAATTCGCATCCGATACGACGCGGTCTTTCTCATCCTGGATGATCTTGTTGAAATCTCTGACAATCATATTGGTTACTCCGCCGCGAGTTTCATGTTGGTCGTGCTGTCATAGACCGCGTTGAGCAGCAGGTTCAGCCCTTTGCGCAACAGCGTGTCGGGGGTCGTGATCGGGGCCAGGATCTTGACCACCTCATCATTCGGTCCCGAGGTTTCGATCACCAGACCCTGCTCGTAGGCACGGCCACAGATTTCACTGGCCAGCTCGCCCGACCCGACATCGACCCCGCGCATCAGCCCGCGGCCCTTCAGCGTCGCACCAGGC
The DNA here is from genome assembly GCF_034670005.1 of Thalassovita sp. Taxonomy (GTDB): domain Bacteria; phylum Pseudomonadota; class Alphaproteobacteria; order Rhodobacterales; family Rhodobacteraceae; genus Thalassobius. Next base: position 621,880 of record NZ_JAXMOH010000002.1, on the reverse strand, counting down.
ACCATTTCGGCAATCGCCGCCAGTGCCGCCACGATCATCCGTTCCTTTTCCGCCAACTGGTCGCGGAAACTGTCATCGGCCCAGAATTTTTCAATCGCGATCCGTGCGGTGACAAAGGCATGGGTGTTGCCACGGAAGGTGCCGTTATGTTCCGCCGGGCCAAAGATATCGTGCTCGGGCCGCACCAGCATCAGCGCCATCGGCAGGCCGAAGCCCGAAATCGACTTGGCCATCGTGATGATATCCGGCGTGATCCCCATAGCGTCGAAGGAAAAGAAATCGCCCGCGCGGCCACAACCGGCCTGAACATCGTCGATGATCAGCAACGCGCCATGCTCTTTCGCCAGCTCGGCCACCTTGCGGACCCATTCGGGCCGCGCGGCATTCAGTCCGCCTTCGCCCTGCACGGTTTCCAGAATGATCGCCGCCGGGGCATCGACCCCCGAAGACGGATCGGACAGCATCTTTTCCAGCAGCGTGCTGGTGTCGAAATCCGCCCCCATATAGCCGTCGAACGGCATCCGGGTCACGCCGTTCAGCGTCATGCCCGCACCGCCACGGTGGTATTTGTTGCCGGTCGCGGCCAGCGCTCCCATGGTGACGCCGTGAAACCCGTTGGTAAAGGCGATCACGTTGGTACGCCCGGTCACTTTGCGGGCCAGCTTCATCGCGGCCTCGACCGCGTTGGCGCCGGTGGGGCCGGTGAACATCACCTTGTGGTCCATGTTCCGCGGTTCCAGGATATGGGTTTCCAGCGCCGCCAGAAACCGCGCCTTGGTATCGGTGTGCAGGTCCAGACCGTGGGCGATCCCATCGCCGGCGATGTGATCGATCAGCGCCGTTTTCATGTCGGGGTCGTTATGGCCGTAATTGAGCGACGAACAGCCCGCCAGAAAATCGATATAGCGGTTCCCGTCAGCATCAATCAGCTCGGACCCGGCGGCCTTTGCGAACACAGCGTCGAAACCGCGGCAATAGGACCGTGCTTCGGATTCACGGCGTTGAAATACAATCGGATCAGACGGAGACGTCAGCATATGACTTCCTTTTGGTAAGTTTATCAGTGAGTTAAAAACCGAGGGGCGCAGCATGGCTCAGGCCGCCGCGCGCATCCGGTTCTTCAACGAGATCGTGACCATGTTTTCGGTCTTGTGACGATCCCGGAAATGCAGCGCCTGAGTGAAGTAGGGCTGCGAATCGAGTTCGGCATCCTTGATGCGGGCAAACTTGCGGAACAAGGCCCAGGACGCGTCATTGTCGCCGGTGATCGTGGTTTGAACCCGGGCAACGTCAGCGCAGACATCGCGCGCCAGAATGTTTTGCAACATCAGCGCACCCAGACCCATACCGCGCGCCTTTTCGGCCACGGCAACCTGCCAGATGAACAACGTGTCGGGATCATAGGGCAGGATATAGCCTGAAACCCAACCCACGGTTTCACCGTCAAGTTCCGCGATCACGCAAGTTTCACGGAAGTGATCGCACTGGATCAGGTTGCAGTACATCGAGTTCTCGTCCAGCGGCTGGCAGCTGCGGACCAGCTCCCAGATATCAGCCCCGTCTTTTGCTTCGGGTTCGCGCAGGGTCGGTAACGCCGTGCCTGTCATTCCGCGTGCATGTCGCATGGATCTTTGGTGCCTCCAAGTTGCTTCGATAGGCTAAGTAACATGTGCAATCAAAAACTTCAACAGGCGAAGCGAATTTAGGGCAATTTGTGCCGCATATTGGAAATTACTGATATAAAACAATGATATAAATGCTTTGATATGCTAAATGAAAGACGCATTGTTTTTCAAAGTATTCTTCCCTATATTTAATGAGTCACACAGCAGGAGGCGGATAATGGATCGCATTGATGTCAGCTTGATCGCTCTGCGCCGCATTTTGCGGGCAACCGACCTGTTCGGCCGGGAACTGGCGCAATCGTCGGGCGTTACGGCGGTTCAGTTCCGGGTGTTGCAGATCGTCGCCGAGAAGGAACAGACCACCGCCAAGGAAATTTCACTGCGCATGCGGGTGTCGCAGGCGACGGTCACGTCGCTGGTGGACAAACTGGTGCGGCAGGGGTTGGTAAGCCGGGAAAAATCCTCGACCGACCGGCGTCAGACCAATATCGCGATGACCGAACAGGGTTGGCAAACGATCAGCGACGCACCCGATCCGCTACAGCAGCGTTTCGTGCGCAAATTTGCCGCGATGGAAGATTGGGAACAGGCGATGCTGGTCGCCTCATTGGAACGGGTCGCCTCGATGCTGGACGCCGAAGATATCGACGCCTCTCCCGTGCTGTATACCGGTGACATTCACCGGGTAACCGAAATCTAAGGGGCGGCCCGCCCCCCGGGCGCCCTCTCAATGCCGCAACCGGCTGCGGTCAGGCTCAGCAACAGGAAACCGCTGCGTCTGTTTCATCGCCAAAGGGCGCGTCCCCACCACACCCGGCAAAAATGCCGTAATGGGTGGAAAAATCACCGATAAAACTGAAATGCCCGGTAAACCGCGTGTCTGCCAGCATTTTCCAGCTGTTGCCGCAGATCGGGAATACCTTGCCGGTTTCGATGTAGTGGTGTGCGTCCAGTGCGAAACCGTGCGGCGCATGGGGCAGGGTGCCCCGATAGATCACCGCCTGACCGTAATCTTCGCAGTCGGGTTCCAGCCCGTCGAGCTTGAACAGGCGGTAGGTGGCTGAGGTGAATTTCAGCGGTGCCACCCGGTCTTGCAGCGCAGGGTTTTCTATCGTCAGCGGGCGGTGGCTGACCAGACGCGGATCATCGAACCCGGCACGTTTGGCAATGGTCAGGAAATCGTTCCAATACAGCGCCCCGGACAGGCATTCCCCATACAGCACCTCGTCCTCTGCCATCGCCTGCGGCACCCGCCGGTCGGCATAGACATCGGAAAAATACATCTCGCCGCCCGGTTTCAGCAGCTTATAAGCGCCGCGCAGCACTGCGTCTTTGTCGGTCGACAGGTTGACCACGCAATTGGACACGATCACGTCGAAACTGCCCGGCTCCAACGGCAGCTTGTCCAGTTCCTCGATGAAACCCTGATGAAACGCGACATTGGCAAAGCCGAATTTTTCCGCGTGCCAGTCCTTATGCGCCTCTGCCACAGCCAACTGTTCCGGGGTCATGTCGATGCCGACAACCGACCCTTCCGGGCCGACCAGTTGCGCCAGGGCATAGACATCGCGCCCCGCGCCACAACCCAGATCCAGCACCCGCGCGCCCTCCAGCCCCTGCGGCATCACCAATCCGCAGCCGTAATAGCGTGTCAGAACTTCGTCATGAACATTGCACAGCACATCCTTGACATAGCCGGGCATCGCCAGCGGATCGCAGCAGGCATTTGTTTGCAGATCATCTTTGCCCTGCAAAACCTTGCCGTAATAGTCCTGAACCTTTTCGTGCTGCATCGCAGTCCCCTTTGTCGTCTGTTCACAACGGGATAAGACCTGTCCCCGCTCCGGGCAATGCGGCGCGGGGGCCCGTCACGCAAGAGTGATGGAATGACAAAGGACAGCGCACACCCGGTGTTGACGCTGCCCTCGTTTTCTAGCCGAAACCGTGACGATCACATGGTCGAATTCACTCCGCCGCCATCCAGCAGGATGTTCTGGCCAACGATGAACCCGGACAGTTGCGATGCCAGGAAGGCACACATCGCGCCGAATTCTTCTGGCGTGCCATAGCGCCCGGCAGGGATCGTCTTGCACCGTTGCGCCTTGGCCTCTTCGATGCTGATGCCTTGTTGTTCGGCCACCCCGGTGTCCAGCGACACCGCGCGGTCGGTGGCGTGAATGCCCGGCAGCAGGTTGTTGATCGTCACGCCGCTGCCTGCCACTTGGCGCGAGGTGCCCGCGACATAGCCGGTCAGACCGGCACGCGCCGAATTCGACAGGCCCAGCACCGGAATCGGCGCCTTGACCGATTGCGAGGTGATATTGACCACACGGCCCCAGCCGCGCTCCATCATCCCCGGCACCAGCGCTTTGATCAGCGCGATCGGGGTCAGCATATTGGCATCCAGCGCCTTGATGAAATCTTCGCGGTCCCAGTCGGTCCACAGGCCCGGCGGTGGGCCTCCGGCGTTGTTGACAAGAATGTCGACCTCACCTGCTGCTTCCAGCAACCGCGCGCGGCCTTCTTCCGTGGTGACGTCGGCGGCGACGGTTGTAACCTCGACGCCATATTTCTGGCGGATTTCCTGCGCCGCTGCTTCCAGCGCTTCGGCACCGCGCGCGTTCATCACCAGATTGACGCCCGCCTGTGCCAGCGCTTCGGCACAGCCGCGCCCCAAACCTTTGCTCGACGCGCAGACGATGGCTTTTTTGCCCGAAATTCCCAAATCCATGCTATGCATGCCCCTCAAGTTTCTAAAATGCCGGTGTTGGCTACCGTTAAGTATAGTGACCCCTACGAAAGGCAAATGCCAGCAAAAGGCCGTCACTTTGCACGTTTTGCGCCATAATCCTAATTTAGGAAAAGAGCCAGGTGAGTGCGCCGTTTGTTGCTGTAAGGAAATATTGAACCAATGAATGATTTCGTTCCAAGTTCCGTCTTCACGCTTCCGGTCTACCGCTCGGCGGCGATGGTGGTGTCATATGGGGCGAATTTGGGCGACACGTTGTCATTCGCCGATGAACTGGTACTGGACGATACTTATTTCGTACGCGCGGGCGCGAAGCCTGCCCGGCTTGCCGTTGCACCGGGTCGCAATGGCATGTTCACCATCACCGGCAACACAGAAACCGGAACCCCGGGGGCCACGATCCATCTCGACAGCTGCCTGACCTTCATGTCCTCCGATGGCGCCACCACCGAAATTCTGGTGCTGGTCGAAGTCGACGAACAGGGCCATGTCGCGGAAATCTATGCCCTGTCATTCGCGCCGCTGCGGTCCAAGGACGAATTGGTGCTGGTCGGGGTCGATACCGAAAACGCCCGAACCAAGCTGGGCGAAATCGCCTGCGTCAGCTTCACCCGTGGCACCCATATCACCATGGCAACCGGTGAACAGCGCAAGGTCGAAGACCTCGCTGTCGGCGACCGGGTGCTGACCCGCGATGACGGGCCGCAGGAATTGCGCTGGATCGGTCAATCCACCACCCGCGCATTGGGTGAATTCGCCCCGGTCCATATCGCCGCCGGGGCTTTGCATAACACCAACGATCTGGTGGTCAGCCCGGAACATCGCCTGTTCGTTTATCAGCGTTCCGACGAATTGGGCGCAGGCCGGTCCGAATTGCTGATCAAGGCCCGCAATCTGGTCAACGGCACCACCGTGACCCGCACCGATGGTGGTTTCATCGAATATTACCAACTTCTGTTCGACGACCATCAGATCATCTATGCCGAAGGCATCGCCGCCGAAACCCTGCTGGCCGATCTGCGCACCTCGTCGGCCCTGCCGCCGGAAGTCGCCGCGCGTCTGCAATCGGGCAGCCTGCGCCATTCCGACCGGTCCTATCTGGATTTCGATCTGCCGCCCGCCGCGAAAGGCGACGAAGATTTGACCGAAACGCTGCGGCGCGCCTCCACCGGCTGATAATTTACCAAAAAAATCTTGACGGGAATCGCGCCGCGTATGATGCGTTTTCGGTGGGGTTCGAGCATGAATATATTCTGGAAAACAGAACGCAGCCGCGAGGCGTGCATGTCGTGTTGGGTTTCTCCTGTGCGGGAAAATCGACCTATATACGCCACTTAGTCACCAACGACCGTGAATTTGAAACCGCCTCACCGGTCTACGAACATATGTTCCGCAGTGGCCTGCGGTCAGCGCTGAAATCCGGGGATCTGTTTCATATGGATATCTCGGCCGTTCAGGATAGCCGCGGCGATGACCGGACCGGAGGGCTGGCCGGACGGGTGCATGACCACCCCCTGTTCAGCCGGGTTTTCGAAGCCGGGCACGAGATCACGGTGGATGTTCTGGTTGCGCCCAGATCTGAAATCAGATCGCGCATCGAGCGCCGCGATTATCTGGGTCTTGGCTGGGGCATGGACAATGCGGTTGGCACCTATCCGCGCGAGTACAAGCTGGCGCGCTTGAACTACATGGACCTGACCCGGCGCTACCTGATCTGGCAGGACTATCTGAGACGGAATTCGGTGTCGCACCGGTTTTTATGGTCGGTCGATCAAAGTTTTCGTCACCTTGACTGCTGGGACGATGCGCAGCGTGTGCTGGACAATTGATTTGTCCTGTCTGCGGCCATCTGCGGGGACTTGATATCCCCCGGAACGAACTTACCTGACCACTTGAAAACGATTGTATTGGCGAATTTCAGGGGACAGACATGATTGATACCATCATCGCGGCAACCGACCTTTCACTTCGTGGAGATATGGCGGTGCGCCGCGGGTTTGCCATTGCGCGGGCGCTCAAGGCGCGGCTGATCGTCCTGAGTATCGTCGATGACGCCCTGCCATTACCGATTATTGACGATATCATTCAACAGGGACGGAAATCGCTCGGCGCTTTTGGTCAGACCCTTGGGGCTGGCGTGGATTATGAAATCCGGGTCGAACGTGGCGACCCGACCGGCGACATCATTGCCAGTGTCGAACGGGACGGCGCCGACCTGTTGGTGATGGGGTCGCATCGTGACCGAAGCTTTCTGGATCTCCTGCGCGAAACCACGGCGCAACGGATCACCCGTCTGGCTCAGGTGCCGGTCCTGCTTGCTGCGGATCGCGACGAACGCCCTTATCAAACCATCGTTCTCGGCGCGGATTTTTCGCCCAATTCGACAGCCGGTGCCGGTTTGGCGGCAAAGCTCGCGCCGGCGGATGCGCGCATCCTGCCGGTTCACACGCTTCAGGTGCCGTATCGCGGCATGCTGGCGCAATCTGAAAATGAGGACACATTGCTGCGCAGTTTCAGCAAGGAACCGATCCAGAACGATGCGCAATGGCGCGATACCGCGGAATTGCCCGATATCCTCGCCGAGACCCAGTTCGTTGAAGGTGGCGCGGCAAGAGTCTTGGGCGACGTGGCGCGGCGCGAAGACGCTCATCTCATCGTTGTCGGGGCGCATGGCCGTGTCGGTCGGCACCGCGCCTTTCTGGGCAGCGTGGCGTCTGACATGATGCGCAGCCCGCCCTGCGATGTCCTGATCGTCCGGCAACCGGTTTCCTAAGCCCGTTCGACCGGTCTTCAGCCCCGCCAGCGGGGGCGGATTTCGCTGAGCGGGCAATCTGTAGCGTTTCACACTACAAATACCGCAAATGTCCCAAAGCTTTGCAGCGCCATGCCCTGCCAAGCTTGCCAAGTGATGCGCGCATCAATATATGCCCGACCATGTTAGACACCGCCCCAAACCGCCCCGAACTGCCACCCGAGATTGCCCGTCGCCGGACCTTTGCGATCATTTCGCATCCCGACGCTGGCAAAACCACGCTTACGGAAAAGTTCCTGCTCTATGGTGGCGCGATTCAGATGGCCGGTCAGGTCCGCGCCAAGGGCGAAGCGCGGCGCACCCGGTCGGACTTCATGCAGATGGAAAAGGACCGGGGGATTTCGGTTTCGGCATCTGCAATGTCGTTTGATTACAATGGCTTCCGGTTCAATCTTGTCGACACTCCCGGTCACTCGGATTTTTCCGAAGACACTTATCGCACCCTGACGGCGGTGGATGCGGCGGTGATGGTGATCGACGGCGCCAAGGGGGTGGAAAGCCAGACGCAGAAATTGTTCGAGGTCTGCCGCCTGCGCGACCTGCCGATCCTGACCTTCTGTAACAAGATGGACCGGGAAAGCCGGGACACCTTTGATATCATTGATGAAATTCAGGAAAATCTGGCGATTGACGTGACCCCGGCCTCTTGGCCGATCGGTCAGGGCCGGGATTTCATCGGCTGCTATGACATGTTGAATGACCGGCTGGAACTGATGGACCGTGCCGATCGGAACAAAGTGGCAGAAACCATTGAAATCAAAGGATTGGATGATCCAAAACTGGCCGAAAATGTCCCCGCTGACCTGATCGAAAAGCTGCGCGAAGAGGTCGAGATGGCGAAAGAGCTGTTGCCGAAACTCGATCCGCAAGCGGTTCTCGAAGGTCACATGACCCCGATCTGGTTCGGGTCTGCGATCAACTCTTTCGGAGTCAAGGAACTGATGGACGGGATCGGCGAATACGGCCCGGAACCGCAGGTTCAGAAGGCGGAGCCAAGGCAGATTTCTCCTGATGAAACAAAGGTTTCCGGCTTTGTCTTCAAGGTTCAGGCGAATATGGACCCCAAGCACCGCGACCGGGTCGCGTTCATCCGCATGGCCTCGGGGCATTTCAAGCGCGGCATGAAACTGACCCATGTTCGGACCAAGAAACCGATGGCCGTGACCAACCCGGTGCTGTTCCTCGCCTCCGACCGTGAGCTGGCCGAAGAAGCCTGGGCCGGCGATATCATCGGCATCCCCAACCACGGCCAGCTGCGCATCGGCGACACCCTGACCGAAGGCGAAGCGATCCGCGTCACCGGCATCCCCAGCTTCGCGCCGGAACTGCTGCAAACCTGCCGCGCGGGCGACCCGATGAAGGCCAAGCACCTGGAAAAGGCGCTGATGCAATTCGCCGAAGAAGGGGCGGCCAAGGTGTTCAAACCGAATTTCGGTTCGGGATTCATCGTCGGCGTCGTCGGCGCGCTTCAGTTCGAAGTTCTGGCCAGCCGGATCGAATTGGAATACGGGCTGCCCGTTCGGTTCGAACAATCGCAGTTCACCTCTGCCCGCTGGGTTCATGGTGACAAGCTTGCGGTGGATAAATTCGTCGACGCCAACAAACAACATATCGCCCGGGACCATGATGGAGACATCGTTTATCTGACGCGTTTACAATGGGATATCGACCGTGTTGAACGCGATTACCCAGATATAACTCTGTCCGCGACGAAAGAAATGATGGTGTGACACTGCAAAACCGCGTTCTGCCGACAGGGGACATCGTGGCCGATCCGGCGCGGGGTCTGTTCACCGGTAATCGCGGAATTTTGCACCGGCCCGATGGGTCATTGGGACGATCTCGCTGGCGGCACAAACACTGGCTTTGCTGCGCCTTGCGGTTCAAGGACCGCTATCACGGGCCGATGCCCGAACGCGGTTGGACGGCTTTGTTTTTTCTTGATGAAGCGGTGGCCTTGGCCGCCGGGCACCGGCCGTGCCACGAATGCCGCCGGGCCGATGCTGTCCGGTTTCGCAGCGCCTGGGAGGCGGCGCAGGGTCCCGTCGCGCGGCTTGCCGATATCGACACCGCGCTGCATCCCACCCGTGTATCCCGCAACCGGACGCAAATCCGTTTCGAGGCTCAGGCCGAAACATTGCCCGATGGTTGTTTTGTGCTGGCACCGGAGCCTGCGCTGGTGATGAAAAACTATATTATTATATTTACAACAGATGGTTACGTGTCAAAGCGCATCCGTCCACTTGGCCGGATTGCCGTCCTGACACCGGCCCCGATTGTACGGACTTTGGCAGCGGGCTACCAACCGGTGTTGCATCCGACGGCGTTCAGCTCTGTAATTTGACACCGGCTTTGGCGGGCTATTTCAGCGCAGCCAAAGGCCGTTTTTCTTCAGCCTTTGCCGGATCATCTGTTCCCGGCGTGGCAGGTCATCGCGGTCGAACATGTTGCGCGCTCTGTCGCCTTTGCCCTGATAGACAAAGCGCTTGATCGGCTCGTATTGCTTGAGCGCTTTCTTGATCCGGTTCGGCGCTGCAATCTCTTCTAACAACTCGACCGCCCTGTCGCTTTCGCGTGCGTAAAGCATTGGCAACAAACGATAGTGGCAACTGTAATCCCCGTCCAGATAGCCTTTGGGGAGGGCATCGCGACCACCGCCAAGCGCATGGATGACCAAGGGCAGGGCCACCTGATCTAGCCAGGGATTCAGCGACTGGCATACCAATGGTGCTGGCGGGTCGGTTTTGATCGACAGCGCGAATTCGGCAAACAGGTCTCCGAAAATCTTGGGGCATTTATAGTAAAAGAAACCTGCATTGAAATAGAGGTATCTGCGCCAATATTCATCCGGCTGAGAAAGGTCGAGAGAGCTTTCGAAATCCAGCCCGAACCGATCATAGAGCGACTTCCAAATCTCGGTATAGCCCGGGCCGTAGAGTTCCAGTTTGGGCCAGGTGCCTTCGACCCGCAGCGAAGCCGTGGGCCGGTCGAAATCAAAAGGCACTTCGGTCAGGTCGTCGAGGATCAGCGTATCGGTATCGAAGAACACAAAGGGTTCGCCTTCGGGCAGCGCCGCCAGCGCTTCGATCTTGTTGCCATGGGGATAGGATTGGCCGAAATACCGGTTTTCGAAGGGCAGGAGTTCTGCCCCGAATTCTTCCAGTAATTCAAGAATATAGGTGTTCGAGATGCTTGGGTCATCTTGCCACAGGGGGCCTGGTTGCGGCATGGCGACAAAGAAACGTCCAGGAAAATCGGGATTGGTCGCATTGAACGAGGCGGCAAACAGCAACGCCTCATATTGCAGCCTGTTGGTCTGGCCAATGATGACGATATTGAAAGGTTGGATTTTTTGTTCCGTTTTGGTCATACTCGGACTGCCCTGACCTCGTTTTTTTTAACAGTATAGGGGCACGGCAGCCGCAACAGAAGGGGCCGCTGCGGATTTTGCAGAAGGAAGCGATTAATGCTGAATTTTTTCTTGATGATGATTGCGATGGCGGCTCAGGGCGGCAGCGATGGCGGCACGAAACCTACCGATCAGGCCGCGGTACAAGTCGCACCGGCAACCCAAAGCACAAGCTCTGAAACGTCAGCTCAGGTTCAGGTTCAAGCCCAGGCTCAAGGTCAGGCACAGTCCGCCGAGGCACCCAGCGGCAAATTCACCACAGCGCAGGAAGTGCGCCCGATCCTTGGCATGACCAAGGCCAGTTGGATCGCTGTGCGTGAATATGACGGGCATGACATTGTCTACTTCACCCAACTGCTTAGCTGGCGTTGCGGGTTGAATGCGATCAGATATTCGATCAATGGCGGTCCGCTGCAACTTTACGATCTGCCAGCCTGCCATGAAGACACGGCATCCCCCAATGCCTTGGTCGGAGAAGAGGGGATGCCGATCATGGGGTTACCGCCGAAATCGGTGCAACAAGTCTATGTCGAGGTTTTCTATGACGACATGACAACCGATTCGGCTACGTTCGACCGCAAGTCGGTGTTGATGCCCTGAGGTCTCAGCTTTTCGCCAGTATTTTTGCGACCAATTCAGGCAGCAGGCGGTTTAGCAACAGAACCGGGCGCGATAGCCCCGGCGCTATTATGCGCCGCTGAGCGGCAATGCCGTCGTAGATTGCCTGTGCCATGGCTTCAGCGGATAGTTTTCCCGATCCGCGCCCCAGTGTCATATCGGTGTCGACCAGTGGCGGCACGGCTTCGACCACCCGGATACCCAAAGGCGCGAGTTGATGGCGCAGCGCCGACGTGAACGAGGCCAGACCGGCCTTGGTCGCGGAATAGACAGGGGCTGAAGATTTGGGCTGACGCGATGTTAGCGAAGTGACATTGACGATGGTCCCGCCCGGTCGCGCCATCAGCGGCACCATTGCATGGCTCAGATGTATCGGGAGGGTCAGGTTCAGTGCGATTTCCCGGTCGATTAGTGCTGGCGTTTCGTCCCCGACATCGCGAGTCAGGTCCAGTTCAACCTGGATGCCAGCATTGTTGATCAACCTTTCGAAAGGACGGGCAGTGGCGTTCAGACATCCGATGATTTTGGGAATTGCATCGGACCAGGTCAGGTCCAGAGGCAGGCAGGTAATGTTGGGATGGTGCGGGAAGTCTTTGAAATTTCGCGCCACGGCCAGCACGTCAAAGCCATGCGCCGCATGGAGGTGAGCCAGCGCACGACCGATACCACGGCTGGCACCGGTGATTACGACACTGCGTTTGCCTTTGGAGATTGGTTTTTCAGACATATCTGCGCCCTTTGTTTCAATATGCCTCTGACCTAGCTGCGTGGCCCTGTCAGATATTGAAAAATCACGCCAAGCCTGCTCTCGGCGTATGGCGTGATTTTTCAATAAGGAACGGCCACCGCTGGTATGATATGGTGAAAGCAACAGAAGGGGACCCGCAGCATGGATCGGTTCTCCAGCACCGGATTGATCAGCCTGATCCACAACGTCGTTTCCGGCATCGATGCCGATTTGCTGGGAGGGCTGCGACGGCCCGACCCGATGCAGCATGCGGTCAGTTCAGAGGCGGCAAAACGCGATCTGGTGGCGCGTGTGTTGGACCGGTTGGGACCAGGGATTTTACTGTCAGTGGGGCAATATCTGGATCTGGCCGATGAAACGCCGGCGATAACGGTTTTGAAACGGTCCCCTGACCCGGCTGTGTTGGCAGAGAAATGGATGCGATTGGAACGGTATTACCATTCCAGCAATCGGATAAGGATTGACCGGGAAGGTGCGCATAAATGGGCTTGTACGCGGACCAACACGGAAGCCCCGGCAACCTTGGGGGAAAATTGTCTGATATCGGGGCTGCTATTGGGGCTGTTGCAGGCAATCGGCGTCGAAGGGGCACAGTTGTGGATCGGTGCGCGCGAGTTTGATCCAAAGCAGCTGCAACACGTTTCATTGCCGCCGGAGGAAAGCCTGGAAACCTTTGTTATTACATGGCGTGCGGATCGGGCCGGTCAAGTGTCCGATACCATGGCTGGTCCGACCGACGTCCCGGTCAACGCCAGACTGACCGATCTTCTGGCCAGTGATATCGGCCAGAGCTGGAAATTGAGCGATGCCGCCCGCAATCTGGCCTTTTCGGAGCGCTCATTGCAGCGCCATCTCAGCGGGGAAGGGTACAGCTTTTCCTCTATCCTGCGACGGGCGCGGATGCGGGCGGCGACTGATCTGTTGACCCGCAGCCGCGCGCCGTTGGCAGAAATCGGGTATTGCTGCGGATACGCCGATCAGGCGCATTTCCAGCGCGATTTTCTGCGCACGACGAATATGACCCCAAGAGTGTTTCGCGGCATTTCAGGTGACGTTATCTAAATTGATATCAGCGTTTTAGGTGCATCTCGTCCCGCTTTCTACCGAGATCAAATTTGCCCATCCGAGGCTGGCCGGTCTGGCGTGATGTTTCAATAAAGCGGTTGCCGCTTAGGCCATTCTTCTGTTGTCAAACACAGGAGACTGACATGTTGAGAACTGCAATTCTTTCCACCGTTCTTATCGCGGGGGGCGTAATGGCCCGGGCCGACACGGTCAAACAGACCACCCGCATCGAAATCGACACGGCAATCGATTTGCCCGCACCGGTCGATGCGGTCTGGCGGGTACTGACGGATATCGATGCGTATCCTCAATGGAACCCCTACCATGTGCATGTCGAAGGAGTATTACAGCGAGGTCGGAAACTGACGGTCAAAATCGTCAAACCCAACGGGAATTCGCTGACCATACACCCCCGCGTGTTGGAGCTAGAAGAAAACCGCAGCCTTGTCTGGGGCGGTGGACCGGCAGGACTATTCAGGGGCGTGCACTGGTTTGATTTGGATCCAATCAATCCCGGCTGCACCCGGTTGCATCACACAGAGGTGTTCTCGGGGCTTTTCGTGTCCTATGCCGAACTGGATGCAATCGAGCCTGGTTATGAACGGATGAATCAGGCGCTGAAGGCCCGGTTGAGCGATGTCGGCACGGCAACCGGGTGCTGACCCGACACCGTCGGTCGGGGCGGTTGGGCTGTGAATGTCCAAATTTTCAGATAAGGAAGTGGTGGGCGACCCTGGATCGTCGTCTTCTCCCACTCAAGCCATTATTTTTAAGGCATTTCCCTTGCCTTGGTCACGAGCAAATTACCCCGGTTTGTATACCAAATCAAGGGGTCTTGTAGAGGTTCACCCGGTCCAGCTTGGGGGCAAGGTCGTGGATCGTCGCCAGAGTGTCGGGGCCAAACTCCCCACGCCGGTAATCGTCAGCCACCCGAACCAGTCGGAACACATCGGCATGGGTCAACCCGGCCTCTAGGAGGTCGCCAAGGCGGGCCTTCACGATCCAGTTTAAGAGGGCAGCTAGAGCCGCGCCGGTTTCCTCGGCAGAGGCACCGGCAGGAGGAAGGGTCGGGATGGTTTTCGGTACGGGCATGGGGCACTTCAAGCGTTTCGGATCGTCGGGGCGTCGGTGGCGTCGAGAGCACGGCAATCATACGTCACCATCGTTGCCAGGACGTTGGACGAATGCACCGACACGATTTGATAGAACGTGCTGTCGATCAGGATCAGGGCCGCGCCGTTCGGGGCAACCTCACTCAGAACGGTAACGAGGTGCGACCCTTGATAGGTCGCGGCCAGGGTCAGGACGGTTTCCTTGGTCTTGTCGATATAGCCCAGCGTGTCGTCGGCCTTGTCATACTGCAGCTCACCCTCTGCCGTGTAGACGGGTGCCCCGGCATCCGTCGCGGTGGCGTACACAATCGCCTGCTTGAAGGCGGGGTTCTGGCGTGCGGCACGCTTGGCGGTGGCGAGGGCGGATAGCTTACTCATCACTCCACCCCGCCAACTTCATGGCCTTGTCGAGGGGCACCCCGGCCCCTGTAAGAACACCTACGGCACGGGCACGGCCCGCCACATCGGCGGACATCATCTGGTCAATGCTGACGGTCTGGACGCCAATCTTGCGCGTCAGTTCGGGCAGGCATTGGCGGGCAAGCGGCAAGATAGTTTGCAGTGCAAAGAGCCGATACCCTTCCCGCATGGCCCCGGCATTGCCGTTGCCCGTCACCAGTGCTGGCGGGATACCGCATCCCGTCAGGAGACGGTGGTGCAGGTCGGTGGTGAAGCCGTTGAGGTCGGCCTTCTGGAGGTCCGGGGTCAGGTCCACCCGGCGGAATTCGGAAGTGTGCCCGCCGGTCTGGTGTGCGAAGTCAGCTTTCGAGGATACCACGGCAAGCGACGACGATTGCAGGCCGGTCGCGGCCTTGGCCTGTTGCTCCTCTGGAATGGTCGAGGGCATCGGCAGGAGGCCCTTGCCGGTGTACGCCGTGGCGTTGCTTACCGCGCGTTCGATCTCCGCCATCAAGGCGGGGCTGAGGCCCATCATCGCCCAGGGAGAGCGGCCTTGCCACGGGGTGGCAGGGTCTGCGTTGATGGTGAGCTTCAACACCTCATCGGCCAGGGCTTTGCGCGTCTCTGTCGAGTTCGGATGCGCGATGTGCAGATGAAACTTGCCCCCGGCCAACTCGTCCCAATAGGCGACGTGATCTAGCCTGAGGTCTGAGCCATCGGCCCGGATGTGCCAGCATGTCTGCCCCCGCAAGAGAAGGTCACGGCCCATCGCCGCCAGCGTGGCAGGATCGACGGGCACGGGTGCGAGGTCGAGCATCGCAAAGCCGCTGGTCCAGTAGTGCAAGGCGGTGCCTACCGTAGCAGACAAGGGCACGGCCCCATCGGTGAGAAGGCCCCGGCGGCGATGCTCCATATAGGCCAGCGTGACGCCCATAGAGCGCTGTTCCATGTCGTCGGATTTACGCTTGAACGGCCAGATCATTGGCGCACCTCCGATGCGAGTAGCGCCCCAGCACCTGAGCCGCGAAAGACAGGCATCAACGCTTCACGGGTGAACGCAAAGTCTCCAGAGGTTTGGGAGCGGTATTCCCGGCGGCTGGGGCCTTGCATGAGCTGGTACAGGGCGAGGTTGTAGACGGCCTGTTCCACCCCCGCCGTGACGGGTGCCCCAGCTACGGTGCCGGTCTGGGTCAGCCGGTAGAGCGTGAACGGGTCGAGGTCGATCAACCCGGCTTCGGCCACATAAGAGGCCGTTGCAGACGCCCAGAACCCACCCGAATACGCCTCTACCGTCAGAGCATCGGGGAAGGGATACCTGGGCCATTGGTACTGCATGGGGGCATCGGTCTTGACGATGATCTTTCCGGCGGTCGTGTCGCGGTAGGTGCGGCCCGTGAAGGCTTCGATCTGCGACCAGGACGCGCTCAGCATCGCCGTGGCCTCGGTCTCGGTTGCATCCGCTTCGAAGGCAACTTCGGACGCCAGGAGCGAGGTTGCAGGATCATCGCCGGGGGTGAACGTGGTTTCGAGTAGGGTAATCACGGCAGGATGATCCTTTCCGGGCGGGCAACGTGGGCCAGGGCATCCCGAGACAAGGCCCGCAACTCCGCTTCGCTGTCGCCGTAGGCGGGGCGGGTGACGATGCTCAGTTCAAAGAGCAAGAGCGCCCAGAGTTGCCGGATTTTCACAGCGGGGTTTCCCGGCTCAGGCACCAGCTTTTCCGCCCCCGGCACCACATCGGACGGCGGCACTCGGAACCCTGGGCTGATACCTGTCGCCAGCCCCGAACCGATCATCGCCAGGGCATCGACCACATGCGATGCGCGGTCTGCGCCCTCAGGGATGGTGGCGACGAATTCAAGGAACCGTTCACTGTCTTTCAGCTCCAGCGTACCGCTGGACCGTGAAGCAAGAGGCCGGTCGAAGCTGTGGCCGAACAGAAGGTTCACTTCCCGGTCGGGGTCGTCCAGCGTGTAGGAGAAAGCGCCGGGCATGATGCTTTCCTTGCGGACGGTGCCCCGATCAGAGAGCACCGCCAGCGAGTTGTAAGGGAACCGCCCGGCGATGATCGGGCGTTTCCCCTGTTGCCGCACCTCAAGGTCAGAGGCGGGCCAGATCAGCCGGGCTTGCTCCATCAGGCGCGGTCCTGGACGTTTTCCAGCTTCAGCCAATGCGTATCGATGCGCTGGAACAGCAGGTCGAGGAAGGAGAAGCAGGTGATCGCGATCTTGCCCGACTTGCTCTCCGAATACGGGTCAACGATCATCTCGACCCCGCCCCAGGTGGGCATGTAACCGAACCCGCTCCCGGCGCTGAGGTAGACGTTCGACGCGCCCTTGTCGGTGGCGTCACGGGCACCACGGGCCGAAACCTGTTGACTCCACAGCATCCCGAACCCGGCGCTCTTGAGGCGGTCGAGTTCGGAGACGGCGGTGCCCGTCACCAGCGTATCTGCAAGGGTCTGGTGAACGATGGGTGCCCCCGCAAAGCGGACGCCAGACGGATCGCCCAGCTTGGCCGTCTCCTGCAGTTCGGTGGCCCGCAGCAGGAATTCGGAGAAGGACGCGGTGTCGGACACGTCGATTGCACGACTGCCGGTCAACACGGTTTCCAGCCCCGCCGGGTCTTCGCTGGCCCCGGTGCCCTGGAACGCCACCTTGTCGATACCTTCGCGCATGATCTCTGCCAGATCGCGGCGCAGGATGCTTTCGAGGGCCGCGTTCTGACGGGTCGCTTGGCGGGTGACGACATAGCGGGCGGTGGCGGTGTGGATCGTCGGTGCCTTCGCCGTGGTGGTGATCGCCGCAGCATCGGCACCACTGCCTTCTGCGACCCACGACAGAGAGCCGCCCCCGGTCACTTCGGGGAAGCTGGGCGTGCCGGTCACTTGCAGGGCCTGGATACCGAACCGCTGGGCGGCGCTGGTCTCGAAGAACCGTTGCAGGGCGTTCATGGTCGGACGGCTGGCCAACTCTTGCGAGGTGCCCGCCGTGGCGTCGGTCACGGCATCGGCCCGAACCTCCAACGCTTCCCAGGGCACCAGCACACCGCCCTTCTGGCCGGGGCCGTTGCGTTGCTCCAGCTCTTGGCTGACTTCGAGTTCACGGCCAGACAGGGGCTTGCCTTCGGTGATCGACGCCACCATGCCCGACAGGCTGAATTGGCGGCACTCACGCTCGAAGTCCTGGCCGGCGTTGTCGGGTTCCTTGATGGATGCGCGTTCGGCATCCTCCAGCACCAGCGCGGCCCGCAGCTCCACCTCTGCGCCTTGGTAGGCGTCGGTAAGGTTGCGCAGTTCGTTGCGGCCATCGTCGTTGATTTCGTCGGCCTTCTGGATTTCTGCCATGCGCTCCCGGCGCTTGCTCTGGGCCAGTTGGATTTCTTGGGATTTCAACATTGTAAGTTCCTCAGTTGATGTCGCGAGTAAGGTTGTCGAAAAGGGCTTCAAGCATTCGATCCGCGAATTCGGGGAAGCCTTTCTTCATCTGGTTCACCAGCCCCAGGCGGGGCCGGATTTTGACTTGGGGTTTCAGGGCGTAGAGGGGTTCGAGCTTGCGCCCGACGCGGCGGAACAGCAGGAGGTTGCCGTTGCGGCTCTCAGCGATGAAGGTATCCCGCCACTGGCGCGGGTTGAGTTTCTTGGGCGTGCCATCGGCCTTGAGCGCAGCAGGCAACGGCACAAACAGGTAGCTGCCTTCGCTGGGCCGGATCGTCCCGCCGTACTCGTGAATGCGGTACTCGCTGGGCAAGGTGATCTGGCCGTACACGTCTTCGATCTTCTGGGCGTCATGCACGACGCCCCCACGCTGCAGCTCACGGACAAGCCGCCCGGTTCGGGCGGCAAGTGCCGTGTTCGTCGTGGTGGTGCCGGAATGCCGCTTGGCGAGCTTTTCCATCTCTTCGTTGATGAACACGCGCATCTCACGCGCGACGACATGGCCCAGGTCATCGACGTTGCGGCCCAGAGTATCGGCCAGCGCGTCGAGGCCCGCCCAGGCATCCCAATACCGCTTGTTCCCGAAGCTGACGCTCAGGCCGATTTCGTGTGCTGCGCTCATGTCGCCACCGCCTCAGCCGGGGGCTGGCCCAGATAGTGCCGGGGGTCGTCGAGGTCGTGGCGGTACTCCACGATGAAGAACACCGAACCTTCGGCGCTGGCGTCCTCGGGGTCGTCCATGTTGACGACGTTCCCGCCTTCATCGGTGTCAACGGCGAGGCCGTTCAAGGTGCGGTCGGACAGGATACGCCGCTGCACCATGCCGATGATGGTTTCAACGAATTTGGCCGGTTCTTCCCCAGGCTGGCCCCGGTAACGGAAATCAATCGAGACTTCCAAGCGGCAGGTGACAAAGCTGGTGCCAAGAGCCTTGGTCTCTTTCACCGGCACCACGCCAGCAGTGAGGCGCTTGGGCGAGGTCAGGCGCAGAGGCCCGCGTACAACTTCGGAGAAGCTGAGCGGATACGGGTCTTCGACGGGCTGGCCCCCGGTCACGTCTCGCAAGGACAAGGCGAAGGTTTCGAGGATCGTTTCGCGGAAGGTGTCAGTCATTGTGTCAATCCCCGATTTGTACTCGTGCCATTGCAATCATCTGCAATTCCTAGTGCCGCGTGAAACGCCTCACGGCCTGGAACATTCGAGCGGGGCCGCTTAGGCGGCTTAGCGTCGGGCTGGCGAGCGGCCTTCTCGTGGGCGGATTTAGCGTTGTGGCAGCTCGGGCAGAGGTACTGGAGGTTCGACGGGTCGCGCGGGTCGATCATCGCGGCTTCACAATCAGCACGGGGCACGATGTGATCGACATGCCCGTGAAGGCCCACGAATTTGCCGCACTCTTGGCATCGGTATTTCGCGCGATGTGCAATCGCGGGGCGGATCGACTTCGCCCACTGGGCAGTGTCGAGCACGGTACGGTTCTGGCGACGTGCTACCATAGCTGCACCTCAAATGTCGGCTGGGGTGCATCCTGGGCGGTGACGAAGGCAGAACACGCCAGCACAAGAGCCTGGGCGGCGTCGATCCGGGCATTGGCGTGGCTCTTGTCGAGCTGGACGGCCCCTGTCGCGCTCACGCGCACATCGGCTTCACCAATGGCGGCTTCGATCAGCATGGACCGTTGCAGCTTGGCCTTGCCGCTGAGGAAAAGACGTCGGGTCGCCCGAATGTCTTGGTCGCCGTCACGCGGGCCGGTGCCCCTGGTGACGATGGGCCAATCAATCTTGGCGCGGGCCATTGCGCTCCGAAACTCGCTGTCGCGGAATCGGTCGGCGCTGATACTCAGGACAGGGTGAGCACCGACTTCTTCGCGGAGACGGGCCAAGAATTCGGCGACATCGGTGACTTGGCCGCTGGTGGTGAACAGCTCGCCGCTGTCGTGGAGCTTCACGTACAGGTCGCCTACCGCGTCACGCCTCCCACGCTGTAGGAGGTCCAAGCCCTCCCCAGGGAACGCCGCCAAGGGCCGGATCACGCCGCTTTCGGCCCCGATGATGGCGGCGGCAGTCATCGCGGCTGAGCCGCCCAAATCCATACCGATGAAGACGGGTTCGCCGTCGATCAGGCTGGCGGTGGCATCGTATGCGGCCTGGAGCGTCTGGTACTCCAGTAGGAGCTGGCGGGACGGGCTGAGCGGTTCGTTGCAGTGCCAGACGCGGAATTCGGTGAGTGAGCCGGATTGCTCGGCCTTGGCCAGCGCGTCACGCATGAAGGCTTCGCTCTTGATGACGCCTAAGCCGGGGTTTGCCTTCGCCCAAGTGGCGGGGTCGGACACATCGTCGGAGAGGTCGGCGGCGTATAGGTGCACGGACGTGCGGGCGTCGGGGTTGTCGAGTATTTCACGAAAAGCAGGACCGTCGCCAGCGGTGCCCACTACCAGAACACGGCCATCCCGTGCCGCGACTGCATCCATCGTGTTTTGGAGGCTTTCGTTCGCAGCCGGAAGCAGACCAGCCTCATCAACAAGGGCAAGGTCAAGGTCGAGGCCGTGCCCCGCCGTGCGCTGGCCGCTCAGGCATTGTAGCTTGCCACCCTGGGGACCGTGCAGGACACCGGGGAGCGGAGACTTCACGAACCAAATCCCGACGTCGTATTCCGCAGCCTCCAAGAGGTCCATCATCTGTTGCGGCACAAGCTGGGCGTGCTGGACGCTGGGCGCGGTGATCGCGGCCCGAAACCCTGGGATGAACAGCGGCGAGCTTTCGCACATATAGCCCAGCAGCAGGCCCGCCAGTGTCGCGCTCTTCCCGTTTTTTCTGGCGCAAGAGAACGCGACGGTTCGATAGCGCGGGGAGCCGTTGTCGTCGTCCTCCAGATGATCCGCCAGGAATGCGCGCTGGAAGTCGAGAAGTTGTAGAGGCTCGCCACGAGACGGCCCGGCAGGCACGACGAAGGTATCCGCCAGCCACTCCGCCAGCAGGTCAATGCGTGTGCGCTTGGGTTTGGTCTTGAGACGGATCACGCGGCCCACCTCCGCGTTCCTGGGTAGCCCCCCCGTGCCACGATAGTTGCGTCACCCTCCCCCCGTGCGGACAGGGGTCCCCAAGGCGTTGTGCTGGCCGCTGAGTCGGTGCGACGGGTCGGGATGGGTGCAGGTAGCCGACGCGCAGAGACGGCGTTCAGCGAGTCGCGCAGAGAGTCAGAGAGGGAATAGGTCTGGATCACGGGCACACCAAGGCAAGCTGAATGGTTTGGCTTGCATGGTGCCCGCCCGCGAAGTGCGAGCGCCGATCATGTAGGACCGGCGGGCATCAGCAGTTCCCAATTACTCCGGCCCAGGCTGTACGTCAATCCTGTGGGAGCGAGGGGGCTATTGGGGGAGTGAGGGTCTTCGGGGAGATACCTGCGATCTGCCCATATCTCGCCCGATATATTGAGGCGATAGCCCTTGGCGAAGACGGAGCGCCAGCGACGTGCTTTGCGTCATTACTTTAGTAATGACCTTAACTCTCTCTTATGCGTCTCTCTAAGACAGATACTATTTATAGTATCTAATCGTCCGTAGATCGTGACGATTAATAATCGTCATAAAACCGGACTTTTGGGCCTACGCGGCACGGGGTTTCAATCGTCATTACCTAATGACTTTTGAACCGCTGTCACAGGCTCGCTGAATAGGCGTAGGACGGTGGTTTCTGGAACCCCGGCCCTATGCCCTCTAGCTGGGCCTTGTACATGTCGAGCGGCATCCCCGTGACGTGGTTGTAATGCTCCATCATCGCCATGTCGTTGATGCTCACCCACAGTTTCTTGTCGGAGCCGTTGCCCATCGCCCGCATGGTTAAGAAACCGCTGCACTCCTGCTTTAGCCTTGGCAGGGCGGTGTTCTTGAATTCAGCGAACGTCAGCCCCGCAGCTTGTGCCCAGGCATCCCGGCTATGGGCCAGCCATTCCCTGCCGTCGCGTTCCAGCTTCTTGTTCCGATTACACCATTCGAACACGATGTGGTGCAGGAGCACCCCGGCCTTGAGGTCTGTGCCTGCCATCATCCGATGTATGCCGACAAGGCTGGGCCGTTCCCATTTCTCATTCGCCGCCTTGGCCTTCTGCACCTTAGCCTGGGCAGCTTTCGTCAGCTTCTTCTTGGGCGCGGTCGCGGTCTTAGCCGACGTGGTGCCCACGTTCACGGCCTTCTTCATCTCGGCCTTGGCCGCTTGTGAATTCAGAAAATTCATCGTCGTTCCTCTTGCCTATGAAGCCCGGATCAACGATTCTGTGCATGATCTGGGGTTGTCACCTTAGTTATTTATGGGGGCGGCACACACTCGGCAGTTGCGCTGCCCCAACACTTCTAGTCCCGAAAAATCACACCTGTGCTTCCATCCAGCCACGTTTGAGGTAGCCAAGCCGGAGTTGTTGGCGACCACTCTTTGTAAATCCGGTTCCTATAAACGATTGAAGTGAATGTTCCTATTCTCTCAATGACAAGCACTTCTGCTGGCGGGCTGACTTTCCAGCAGCGATGCTGACCATAACCAGGAAGCTGCCCTGTTGCCTCTGTTATTCTCTGGGTTCTTTTAGCTTCGCCTATCGACTCGCAAACAATGAGCGCGCGCTCTTCAAGTTGCAGAACATCAGCTTGGCCCAATGAAGTCGATGCGGACAGGGTTGCGAAAGTTAGCGCAATATTACGGATCAATACCTGATACGGCGTGGTCATATAGTCTCTCCCATTCATTTCGAAACGTCGCTTTCAAATGCGCCCGAGCCTTCTCCATTTCAGCACTGGACAAAGAGAACCCTTCAAACTCCTTTTCGGCTTTTGCAATCTCGTCCAATAGAGAACCGGCTGCGGCGGACAAATGGTTGGCAAAATGCTGTCTCGCATAATGCTCTCCCAATTTTGTTGCTGCGCTTAACAGTTCAGATGGTTGCTTTGGCTTGGTCATATCTTGCTTCCTTTCCCGTAGAGAAACGACAGGTCGAGGCCCGGATAGGTGATCGCCTCCACATACTCCGCGTGGAGGTCAGGGTTGCCCCCGTCGCCGTAATCATCGGACACAGCCTTGCCAGCAGGAGACCAGCCGCAGACGGCCAGCAGGGTATCTGCCGGGGCCTTCACCCGTCGCAGGGCGTCCCGCACGTTGTGCCTGAGCGAATAGAAGGTCTGCTTATCCTTGAGGGTGATTTCCTCGGGGATGAACGTGTCGCGGATGCGCTTCGAGGCATAGGCGGCGAGAGAACCATATTTGTCTGGTTTCAGTTCGGAGAAGATGCGCGGCTCTTTCGCCCCGTTCTTCTTGCGCCGCGCCTCCACGAATTCGAGGAAGCCAATCTTGATTAGCTCAGGATGCAGGGGCACCCGGCGGCGGCTGGACCCTGTTTTCAGCGTCTTGCCGTCTTCATCGCTCAGGCTGAAATACCAAATGCCCGCGTCGGTCTGACGTACATCGTCGCAGTGAAGCTGGGCGATCTCGTTCGGACGGGCACCGCTATAGAGCATCAAGAGCGGCATCCAGAACCGCCAGGCCCGATCCTTCTTGGTGTAGCTGGCGAGGTCAGAGGCGCAGAGATTGTAGAATTTGCCTTCAAAGAACCCTCGTACCTGGTCTATCTCCCAGGGCAGGCGCTTCTCCGCGTCGGTCTCTTTCTCTTTCTGCAGCGGTTTGACGCCCGTCGCCGGGTTGTTCGGCATGAAGTTCCGCACCCGGCCAGCTTCGAGCACATCGTGAAGGCAGCGCAGGTAGAGGCGTTGGCTCTGGATCGACAGAGTGTTCTTGCCCGCCTTCTCAGCGCGGGCAATTTGCTGTTGGAGGGTGAGGCCGGGAAAAATCTTGTTCCTGTTCGTCGGCACCCTCGCTATGAGCGCACGGAATTCCTGTATGCGGTCATAGGTGATTTCGGTGAGCGGGGTATCCTTGCCCAGCGCTTCACGAAGCAGGGCGATCTCCCCGGCAATTCGGTCTCCGCGCTTCTCGTTGGTCTGGTTCGCGGCGAGTTCGGCAGAGCGGACATTCCAGTACACATCGCACAAATCGCCAAAGGTCATGGCCGGGGGCTTCTTGGCGTCAAAGAGCGGATCGTGCGGCCCCGCGCCGTGATCGTCCTGGAGACGGTCCAGCTTGCGGTGCTGCAGCTCCATCAAGCCCCGGCGTACGATCTCAGCGAAGCCGCTGACCACTTCCTTGTCGGAGAGGCTGGCCCCGGCCTGGGCCGTCACCTTGTCGAAGACGGACGCCACCCATTCGTCGCCGCGCGGGTCGTCACGGTTTTTCAGGACGCCCAGGCCGATTTCCGCATCCTGCTTCATCTCGGCTTTTTCGGTCTCGGTCTCAGGCGGATCACTGACCAGCCGTGCAGCGCTCCGCTGGTCCAGCCCGGCGATGTGCTGTCGCAGATGCTCCGTCAGCATCGCCAGCGATACGGGGGCAGGCGGGGGAGCACCATCGCCTTGAGCCTCAGCCGCTGCGAATTCGGCGTCGATCTGCACGTTTAGCGCGTTGCGAAGAATTTTCGCCTCTTTGAGGTCAGAAGTCCCCAGGCTTTTCTTGACGAAGGTCTTGCCCACGACAGGAACAAGCGCAGTGGGCACCCGGCGGCAAAAGTGCCAGGTCTGCCCGCGCTTCTGTAAATGATGTGTCTCGGCCATCTTTCGCATACCCCTGTGTATACCAAAATTGTGACCAAGGGGGATGGAAAAAACCCAACTAAATCAGCGATCTATGGAAGATCAAAGACTTAGAGGAAGAATGGTGGGCGACCCTGGAATCGAACCAGGCGTGCGTCTCCGCGAGGGAGTTACAGTCCCCTGCCACACCTTGCGGCCTGTCGCCCACTTCCGACGGCACTGCCGTCTGGTGAGGGGCTGATTACTGTGGTCTGAAACGGGCGTCAACCAGAAAATCCCTTGCAGGCGGCGATGTCACGGCGCATTAACGCGGGCACGTTTCCGGGGAAAGGATCGGGTCATGAAGAAGCCAAAATGGGTGGTCGCAAAAGAACAGGCAAAACGGGCCTCCGCAGCAGAAACGGTGTGGCTATTCGGGCTGCATGCGGTGCGCGATGCGTTGATGAATCCGGCCCGGGAAAAGCTGCGCCTGATCGTGACCAAGAATGCCCATGACAAGTTGGCCGAGGCCATTGTCGAGGCAGGGATTGAGCCGGAAATCGTCGATCCGCGCAAATTTTCCGCGCCGATTGATCCGCAATCTGTACATCAGGGCGCCGCGCTGGAGGTCAAGCCACTTGATTGGGGCCGGTTAAATCAGGTTTGCGCCGGACAGCCCGGTCTGGTGCCGCGTGTGGTGTTGTTGGACCGGGTGACCGATCCGCATAATGTCGGCGCCATTCTGCGGTCGGCCGAAGTCTTCGGAGCGTCGGCAGTGATAGGCCCGCGCCATCACAGTGCGCCGGAAACCGGGGCGTTGGCCAAGACTGCCAGCGGGGCCCTGGAACGCCAACCCTATCTGCGGGTCAAGAACCTGGCCGAGGCGATGGAAGAACTGCGGTCGATGGGATATTTGATTCTGGGGCTTGATGGCGAGGCCGAGGTGACGATCGACGCGGCGGTTGAGGGAGCCCGGGATCGGCCCATCGCACTGGTGCTGGGGGCCGAAGGGCCGGGACTGCGGCAAAAGACCAAGGAAACCTGCGACAAGCTGGTGCGGATTGATTTCGCCCGTAACTTCGGGTCGCTGAACGTATCCAACGCCGCCGCAGTGGCGCTTTACGCGGTTCGGGGCTAGACGCACTCCGGTGCGATCAGCCGGTTTCCCGCAGGATTTTCAGTAATCGGCCTTTCACAACCCAGGAAATCCCGAAGGCGAACAGCGCGATGCTTTCCAGCGTAAAAATCGGCGGGAACAGCGCGGTGGTACCGTCATTGGTTTTAACTGGCCAGAAGGCGATTGCTGCCATGCATGCCAAGATGGTCAACCCGCAGATCAGGTAGATCGTGTTGCGCTGAATTTTACGCATGCTCAGTTCCACATCGCCCTTGGCTGTCTTCCGCACACCTTCGCCATTGTCACGGCGAAAGGCCCATAGCGCGAAATACGCAAGGACCGAAAAGACCAGTGCTGCGCCAGTGAAATGCAAGGTCTGTGATGTGATGGTATAACCGAAGAGATCGGCCAGATCATAGTGATAGAGAATGTCCTGACCGCGCCCGGGCGGAGTCAGGCTTGTATCTTCGAAATAGCGGATCAGGCTGCGCCCGGTGAAATAGTTTTCGGCGCAACCATCCCCGCCGGTGGGAAAGATGACCGTCAGCATTGCGCCGACCGCGCCAAGCGAGGCCAACCGGTTGTCCCATTTCGTATGACCAGGATAACAGAATAAAAATACCGCGATGAAGCCGAGCGCCCCGACAAAGTAGCTGCCCCAGAACGGGATGTAATAGGAATGGCTGATTGAACTGGGGCGGCAATAGGGGGCCAGCCAGGCCGCCGTGTACAGGATGATTGGCAAAGAAAAGGCGACAAGGCCGACATAGACTGCGATTTGCCTGGCGTTGAGCGGGATTGGATTGGGGTCGCCGGACCGGCCGGCAGGGCCTTTTACGGCCATTTTTAATATTGGCTGCATGGAATACTCCGGATCGGATTTGCGCCCTATAGTAGCATGATGGCAAGAAATTTCTCAATTTTGTAGGATTTGTGCCGAATGCCGCCAAGAACAGCGAAAAAAATCACGTCGTCTTCACAGGTACTTTACCTGCCCTTTTATCTGTCGGATTTGACCCTATTTGTAATCACGAGACGCGAAATCGGAACTTTCGTGACCTCATTCACTGTCCCTCGTTCCGTAACTGGCGCCCAAGATGACTTGGGCGCTTTTTCTTTTTTAAGACGGAACGGACTTCCCCTGAATCATCACTCGGGGTATCGCTAGGGGATGAGCGAAGAATATACCGATGATTTCCTGAAAAAGGTACTGAACTGCAGCAAACGTGTTGCCGTGGTGGGCGTTTCTATGAACCCGGTACGTCCGTCCTATTACGTGGCGCGGTATCTGTCGTTGAAGGGCTTTGACGTGGTGCCGGTCAATCCCGGCCATGCCGGCAAGATGCTTTTCGGCAGAACGGTGCAGGCCTCCTTGCGTGATATCGACAAGCCGGTCGATATGATTGATATCTTCCGTCGTTCCGATCACGTGCCGCCCATCGTCGACGAAGCGCTGGAGTGTTTTCCCAACCTCAAGACGATCTGGATGCAGATTGGCGTGGAGCATGCGCAAGCGGCGGAAACGGCGCGCGCGCGTGGCGTCGATGTGATCATGAATCGCTGTCCCAAGATCGAATATCAACGTCTCTATGGCGAATTGCGCATGGGCGGATTTGCGACCGGGGTGATTTCCTCCAAGCTGTAATCCTTGCGCAATCTGTGTGTAGTGGCCCGTTCGGCGAAGGGCTGTCCACATTGGAGGCGTCCAGAAATGTGGCAGGTTTTCGGGCAATGTCGATTACTGCCCCCCCCCCCCGCAACCTGCATCTGCCATCGACGGCTGTGATTGATTTCGGTAGAATCGATACAGACCTGAATTGCCCTGAAGAGGAGCGTGATCGCGGTAGGCGCATTTTTGCAGTTCACTTCGTGGCGTCGGTCATCGAAGAGTATATTATCGACCACTGGATGAACCTGCGCAGAATGGCACCGCGGGATGAGGCGCCGCCGGAGCAGATGGACGCGCTGTTTAATTTTAGCTTTGCCGACGACGGAGAAATTTTGGAAGCGGTTCAAGAAGAAAAGAGCGTCCGCAGCGTCGACCGATCAGAATTGCCATCGACAACGGACCAAACGTATGTCGCAAACGCATTTGCGATTCAGTCGCGGCAGAAACGGTAGAAGACCTCGGCGATCCGGTCCGCCTTGTCTTTATAGAAAAATCGACAAAAACAGACCGGACAAAAGAGAGGAAGATATGAAACGCTCAACTTTTCTCAAGGCGATGATCGCCACCGCTACATTGGCGGCAATGCCTGTGGTCGCATCGGCGCAAGACACGATAAAAATCGGCGAAATCAACCACTATAAACGTATGGCCGCCTTTGCCGGGCCCTATAAGCAGGGTATCGAACTGGCCCTGGAAGAGATCAACGCCGCTGGTGGCGTGCTGGGCAAACCGCTGGAATTCATCTTCCGCGATGACCAGGGAGAACCGGGCGAGGCGATCAAGATCGCCGAGGAACTGATGACCCGGGAAGGGGCGGTGATGCTGACGGGAACCATCCTGTCCAATGTCGGTTTGGCGATTTCGTCCTTTGCGGGCGAAAAGGGCTATGTCTATCTGGCCTCGGAACCCTTGGCCGACAGTCTGGTCTGGGGGGCAGGTAACAAATACACGTTCCGCCTGCGCGCCTCGACCTATATGCAGGCGGCGATGCTGGCCGAAGCTGCAGCCAACACGGATGCCAAGAAATTTGCCACTATCGCGCCGAATTACGCCTATGGCAAAGATGCGGTTGCCGCGTTCAAGGAAAATCTGCTGCGCCTGAAACCTGATGTTGAATTTGTTGCCGAACAGTGGCCCGGCGTGTTCAAGATCGACGCAGGTGCCGAAGTGCAGGCGTTGGAACGGGCCAAGCCCGATGCGATTTACAACGTGACCTTTGGGACTGATCTGGCCAAATTCGTGCGTCAGGGCACCGATCGCGGCCTGTTTGAAGGGCGTCAGGTTTTTGGCCTGCTGTCGGGTGAGCCGGAATATCTCGACCCGCTGGGCGATGAAGCCCCCGAAGGGTGGATCGTGACCGGCTATCCCTGGTACGATCTGAAGGATGGACCCGGCGGGGATTTCGTTGCTGCTTATCAGGCGCGTTGGGACGATTATCCGCGGGTAGGGTCACTGGTCGGCTATATGGCGGTCCAATCTATTGCGGCCGCCCTGACGAAGGCCGGATCGACCGATAGCGATGCGATTCAGGCGGCGTTCGAGGATCTGCAGGTTGCGACTCCGCTGGGCGACATCTCTTACCGTTCGATCGACAACCAGTCGACGGCAGGAGCCTATGTCGGCACCACCGCCCTGAGGGACGGCAAAGGCGTCATGGTTAATTGGTCCTATAAGACCGGAGCGGACTATCTGCCGTCGGACGAAGACGTTCGAAAGCTGCGCCCTGCCGAATGATCTGGTCTCCGACCCCCGGAACGCGGTTCGGGGGGCCGGTCTCGCATAGACTTAGGATGCACTGATGGAACTTTTCGTCGCCCAGATTCTGACTGGTCTGGCCAATGCAAGTTCGCTGTTTCTTGTGGCGTGCGGTTTGTCGCTGATTTTTGGTGTCACACGGATCGTGAATTTCGCCCATGGCAGCCTGTATATGCTGGGGGCCTATGTCGGGTATTCCCTGATGCAGGTGTTGCCTGGGATGATCGGGTTCTGGGGGGCCATTTTGCTGGCGGGCGTGATTGTCGGCGCGGTCGGTGTCGCAATCGAAATGTTGGTTTTGCGGCCGGTCTATCGTGCCCCTGAATTGTTTCAGCTGGTTGCGACCTTCGGCGTCATTCTGGTGGTTCAGGATCTGGCGCTGATCATATGGGGGGCCGAGGATTTGTTGGGGCCGCGCGCGCCGGGGTTGCGCGGAGTGGTCCGGATCATGGGCGAACCGATCCCGAAATATGACATCGCATTGTTGGTGATCACCCCGCTTGTCGCAGTGGCATTGTGGTACCTGATCGCCCGCACGCGGGTGGGGGTTCTGGTTCGCGCGGCGACGCAGGACCGTGAAATGGTTGGCGCATTGGGGGTTAATCAAGCCTGGTTATTCACCGGCGTCTTTGCGCTGGGGGCGGCGCTGGCCGGATTGGGCGGGGCGCTGCAACTGCCCAAAGGCGGTGCCGATCTGTTGATGGATTTCAACATACTGCCGCCGCTGTTCGTCGTGGTCGTCATTGGCGGCATGGGATCGCTGCCCGGCGCTTATCTGGCGGCGATCATTATTTCGGTGCTGAACGTTTTCGGTGTCGCCTATATGCCGCAATCGACGCTGGTGCTGATGTTCGTGGTGATGATCGTGGTTCTGATGATCCGGCCCTACGGATTGTTTGGCCGCGAAGAAGTTGCCGGGGAACATGGTCAGGCCGGGGAACCGGAACGCCCGATCAAACCCGCTTCGGGAAAGGTCCGACTGGCGGTGATGGCCGGGATCGCGGTGTTGGCGCTGTTGCCGCTTTACGGGTCGTCCTTTGCACAGGTGCTGGCGACAGACATACTGATTTTCTGCCTGTTTGCCGCATCGCTGCATTTCCTGCTGGGATTGGGCGGAATGGTCAGTTTCGGCCATGCTGCCTATTACGGCGGCGGGGCTTATGTCGCGGCGTTGCTGGTGACCCATGCCAGCACCCCGATGGAGCTGGCCTTTATCCTCGCGCCGATCGGGGCGGGTCTGGCCGCTTTGGCTATCGGTTGGGTCTGTCTGCGGCTGACAGGGGTCTATTTTGCTATGCTGACACTGGCCTTTGCTCAGCTTTTATGGAGCCTTGTTTTTCAATGGGGGGCTGTAACGGGGGGCGATGACGGGTTGATCAATATCTGGCCGGCAGAATGGTTGAAGGACACCACGATCTATTTTTATTTCGCCCTGTTCTTTGCCGTGGGTGGTATTCTGGTGATGCGGCATGTGGCGCATTCGCCGTTTGGTTATGCGCTGCGCGCCGCACGTGACAGTCAACGCCAGGCCGAAGCCACCGGTATCAACACAAAAAAGGTTCAGCTGCTCGCCTTTGGCTTTGCCGGGATGATGGGGGGGCTGGCCGGGGCGTTGTTCGTGTTTTCAAAGGGCAGCGTGTTTCCGAACGAGTTGGAAATCGCGCGCAGTTTCGACGCATTGATCGTTGTCTTCCTTGGCGGAGTAAAAACTCTGTCCGGTGGCGTGGTCGGTGCAGGGGCGTTCAAAGGGATCGAGGACGTGCTGACCCGGTTTGAATATTGGCGGCTGATCATGGGGTTGTTGATCATTTTCGTGGTCATTCTTGCCCCGGATGGAATCGTTGGATCGCTGCGCAAAGCGGCCCGTCGGGTCGGGTTTCTGAAACCAGGAGGTAACGAATGACCGCCATTCTGGAAACCCGGGGCCTGACCAAGAACTTTGACGGGGTTGTCGCCGTCAACGATGTTTCTTTCGAGCTGCACAAGGGCGAATTACTGGCGCTCATCGGTCCGAATGGCGCCGGGAAAAGCACATGTTTCAACATGCTGATGGGACAATTGCCTGTGACGTCGGGCGACGTGTATCTGGAGGGTGAACGGATCACCGGGCTGAAGCCGCGACAGATCTGGCGCAAAGGGGTGGGGCGCACGTTTCAGATCACCGCCACCTATACTTCGATGACGGTGATCGAAAATGTACAGATGGCGTTGATGTCCCATAATAGCGACATTTTCCGCTTCTTGCCTTATGCGACGCGGCTGTACCGCGACGAGGCGCTGGCGCTTCTTGATATGGTTGGGATGGGCGATCAGGCGGAACGCCATTCTGCCGTTCTGGCCTATGGTGATTTGAAACGGATGGAGCTGGCGATTGCGCTGGCTCATGACCCAAAACTTCTGTTGATGGATGAACCCACGGCGGGCATGGCCCCAAAGGAACGGGTGGCGCTGATGCAGCTGACCGCCGACGTCGTGCGTGATCGCGGGGTGAGTGTGCTGTTCACTGAACATGACATGGATGTTGTCTTTGCTCATTCGCACCGGATCTTGGTGCTGAACCGGGGCGAATTGATCGCTGAAGGCAATGCCGAACAGATCCGCAACAATCAGATGGTTCAGCAAGTCTATCTCGGTGGCGGGACCGCGTTTGCCCCGGAAGGAGCGCAGTGATGCTTGAGGTTGAAAAAATCAACAGTTTCTATGGCAAGGCGCATGTGCTGCGCGATCTCAGCTTTGCGGTGCCGCATGGGACGGTGGTGGCGTTGCTTGGGCGCAATGGCGCGGGCAAATCCACCACGATGAAATCCATCATTCAACTGGTACGCCCGGCCTCGGGCAGTGTGTTGTTCCAAGGCCAGCAACTGATCGGGTTGCCGCCGCATAAAATCGCCAAGCTGGGGCTGGGTTATGTGCCCGAAGAGCGCCGGATCTTTTCCGACCTGACGGTGTCGGAAAACCTGATGGTCGGGCTGCAACCGCCGCGTGACGGGGCGGTGACATGGACCGAGGACATGTTGTTTGATCTGTTCCCGAATCTGGCCGAACGCCGCAACAACCGGGGTAAAGCCCTTTCGGGGGGCGAACAACAGATGCTAACGATTGCCCGCACGCTGATGGGCAATCCGCGCTTTGTCCTGCTGGACGAACCCAGCGAAGGCGTCGCTCCGGTAATCGTCGAACAGATGGCGCATGTAATCAGGCAGCTGAAGTCAGAGGGCCTGACCATATTGTTGTCGGAACAGAACCTGCATTTTGCACAAGCCGTCGCTGATCTGGCGGTGATCATCGAAGGAGGGGCGCAGGTGTATTTTGGCACCCTGGGTGACCTCAGCGCCCATCCCGAGATACGCGACGCCTATCTCGCGGCTTGAGGCGGAAACGGTTTTCTCTCAGCCCTTGCGAGATGCCTTTTCAGCGATACCAGACGTGCCCTGACGGCGGGCCAGTTCGGCTAATACATCCGCCAGCGGTACGTCGCGCGATTGCAGCATGACCAGCAGGTGAAACAGCACGTCGGCGGCTTCGGAGGCCAGTTTCTCGCGGTCACCCTTGACGGCCTCGATGATTGCCTCGACGGCTTCTTCGCCGAACTTTTCGGCGCATTTTTCAGGGCCCTTGGCCAACAGTTTTGCGGTCCAGCTGCTGTCAGGATCGGCATTGGCGCGGGAGGCGATGGTTTTGGCTAGATCGTCGAGTGTCATTCGATCCTCATCGGAATGCCCGCAGCGGCCATGTGATCCTTGGCTTCGCGGATGGTGTAATCGCCGAAATGAAAGATCGAGGCCGCCAGAACGGCGCTGGCACCGCCCTTGGTAACGCCTTCGACCAGATGGTCCAGCGTGCCGACGCCGCCGGACGCGATGACGGGAATGTCGACCGTGTCAGAAATCGCCTTGGTCAGCGGCAAATTGAACCCGGCCCGGGTGCCGTCTCGGTCCATGCTGGTCAGCAGGATTTCACCGGCGCCCTTTTCTGCAACCAGACGCGCGAATTCCACCGCGTCGATGCCGGTGGATTTGCGACCGCCATGGGTAAAGATTTCCCATTTGACGCCATTGCCATCAGCATCGGTTTCCACGGTTTTGGCGTCGATGGCGACCACGATACATTGGCTGCCGAATTGATCGGCCGCTTCGGCCACCACATCGGGATTGGCCACGGCGGCAGAATTGAAGCTGACCTTGTCGGCCCCGGCCAGCAGCAGATTACGCACATCCTGCACGGTGCGGACACCGCCGCCCACGGTCAACGGGATATAGCATTGTTCAGCAGTGCGTTGCACCACATCGAACATGGTGCCCCGGTTTTCGTGGGTGGCGTGGATGTCGAGAAAGCACAGCTCATCCGCCCCGGCGGCATCATAGGCGCGGGCCGATTCCACCGGATCGCCGGCATCGACCAGATCGACGAAATTCACGCCTTTGACGACGCGGCCATCGGCCACGTCGAGACAGGGAATGATGCGGGTTTTCAGCATGGCGCGTCCTTTGATTGACGCCCTTTCCATAATCCCCGCCGGGGCGCGATGCAATCGCCCGATGCCGCAGATCAACCCGAGGCCAGCCGCCGCATCGCATTGCGCACAATCAAGACATGGAACGGCATCACAAGGACGAGGTAGACCCGACCCAGAAAATTGTGCGGATGCACCCAGGTGGACATGAATATCCTGTCCTTGTCGCGTAGCATGGCGATACGGAAATTCAGATGCCGGTCGTCGAAGCCGAACAGAACCTCGTCTTCGGTTTCCAGTGTGATCGGAAAGACGGTCGGTGCAACCGGGCCTGCATCGGATTCGGACTTAAGCCCCAGCGGCACAACGACCGCATTGCGCAGACGCATCAACAGCGACGCCCAATTGGGTATTTGCATCGCACGTTCGGCTGCGGTCTTGGGGGGCAAGGCGCTGTCGCAGCTATAGCAATCAACGAAGTCACCCGTTCGGTGTAACGCCCAAAGCGCGGATTTGGCGGGCAGGACGGATTTTTCGACCTTAGTCATGGGACGGTTCCGATCATGTTGCCCCGAAAGACAATCACGGGCTGAAAGCATGTGCAATTGTTATATTGTCGCGCTAGCGCCGAACCCATTTCCGGATCAGGTCGAAACCGATCATTGCGATCAGAATGAGAGTAAGGACTGCAGCCAATGGCAGGGTTGCCAGCATCAGCCAACCGAGAACAAACGCACTATAGAGCGTTTCGCCCCAATCTTCGCCATCCACGATGCAAGGATTGCTGAAGCCCTCGTGAAGGACGCAATCATGGCGGTCTGCGAACCAGCCGGACCAAAGGACGCCCAAACCCGGGCTGAAACAAATGACGAGACCGATCAGAACGACGATGTATCGCCAGCGCCACATCAGTCGCGCAGCAAGGACAGCGCATCTTTCAAATCAATGGCCCCATCGTAAAGGGCGCGGCCCGAAATGGCACCATTGAGCGGCGCACCACAATTTTTGAGCGCCCGCAGGTCGTCCAGCGAACTGACGCCGCCCGACGCAATCACCGGGATCGACACAGCGTTGGCCAGCGCCGCGGTGGCTTCGACATTGGGCCCCTGCATCGCGCCATCGCGGTTGATGTCGGTATAGATGATCGCGGCGACACCGGCGTCTTCGAACGACCGCGCCAGATCGGTGACCATTACATCGGTTTCCTCGGCCCAGCCTTTGGTCGCTACCCGGCCATTGCGCGCATCGATGCCGACTGCAACCTTGCCGGGGAAGGCGCGGGCCGCCTGACGTACTAGGTCTGGGTTCTCCACCGCTACAGTGCCCAGAATGACCCGGGCCAGTCCTTTGGACAGCCAGCGTTCAATGGTCGCCATGTCGCGGATGCCACCGCCCAACTGCGCGGGGGTCTTGGTCTGAGCCAGGATTTCTTCGACCGGGGCGGCGTTAACCGGTTCACCGGCAAACGCACCGTTGAGATCGACCAGATGCAGCCATTCGCAGCCCGCATTGACGAATTCCATCGCCTGCGCGGCGGGGTTGTCGTTGAATACAGTCGCCTGATCCATCTCGCCTTTGTAAAGCCGCACGGCGTTGCCGTCTTTGAGGTCGATTGCCGGGTAGAGGATCATGAAACAGCCTTTCGCTTCGTCGGTTGGGCGGTCTTTTGCACGGAGCTGCCGAAATTGCAACTTGCCCCTATGTCAGGCTTGATCGGAATCGCCGCTCCGGGTCAGGATTGCGCCATTAGAGGGAGGAAAATCCATGAAGAAGTTGTTTTTGGCCGCAATGCTAGGCCTGGCGGGTACCGGTGCAGCGTTGGCCGATCCGGTCGAAGGGATCTGGAAAACCCAGGTCGATGACGGCGCGTACGCGCATGTCACGATGTCGACCTGCGGCGACAGCCTTTGCGGTGTGATTTCGCGCACGTTCAATGACAGCGGCGAATATGCGTCCGACAATATCGGCAAAAAACTGGTCTGGGACATGAAATCCCAAGGTCGCGGCAGCTACAAGAAGGGCAAGATCTGGCAACCCTCGACCGACAAGATTTACAGCTCGAAAATGTCGTTGAAGGGCGATGTTCTGAAAGTGTCCGGCTGCATCGGCCCGATTTGCAAGAAACAGACCTGGAATCGCATCAAATAGGCCGGGCCTGGCTGATATCACCGATATCTGACGGCGTAGAGGGGAGCAGGCGTGAAACCTGCGGGATTCGGCGGGTGAAGCGATCCGAGGGGGCTGTTTCGCGCCTTACTATTTTGTGGTGCCGTGTTTCAGGACAAAATGAAGGTCAAGGACGACTGGATGGAGCGCGGGATTGCATCGCTTTTGTCCGTAAATCGCAGACTTGGCAGTGTGTCAGGGTTTCCAGCCAAGAAAATTGGCGATCAGCCGCAGCCCGGTTTTCTGGCTTTTTTCCGGATGAAACTGCATGCCCAGAAGGTTATCGCGTCCAACGATGGCGGTGATCGGTCCACCGTAATCCACATGCGCCAGCAAATGCGCGGGATTTGTCACCTGCATGTGATAGGAATGCACGAAATAGGCATGGTTTCCGCTTTCGATCCCGTCAAAAACCGGGTGAGGTTGGTCGATGACCAGATCGTTCCAGCCCATATGCGGCACCTTTAGCGCGGGGTCGGAAGGGGTGATTTTGACAACATCGCCGCCGATCCAGTCGAAACCCGGGGTTTCGCTATATTCCAGCCCGCGGGTGGCCATCATCTGCATGCCGATACAGATGCCCAGGAACGGCTTGCCGCCCTTTATCACGACCTCTTCCATCGCCTCGAACACGCCGCGATGGTCGAACAACGCTGCGCGGCAAGCCGGGAAAGCACCGTCGCC
This sequence comes from Thalassovita sp., assembly GCF_034670005.1. Lineage (GTDB taxonomy): Bacteria > Pseudomonadota > Alphaproteobacteria > Rhodobacterales > Rhodobacteraceae > Thalassobius. Next base: position 585,462 of record NZ_JAXMOH010000002.1, on the reverse strand, counting down.
GGGCAGCAGGATGCGGTCGGCCTTGCGGATCAGGTCGGGGTCGGAGGTCACCACCACATCGCCGGCACCAGTCTCCGCTGCCATACGCTGAAACGCTTTTTCCGCCGAATGCAGGTTGCCGCTTTCGTAATCCACAATCGCTGTCAGCATGGGCCGAGATCCTTTGTCTTTGCAGACTTCACCTGAAACGAAAAACCGCTGAGGTCAAGCGGCGGGAGCCGGTAAGCGCCGGACCTGATTGTGCGCGCCAGGGCGCGCGCATCATATCTCACGAATTTGTCTTCGCCAAATTCGCTCGGGTTTTCGCCTCCGGCGGGAGTATTTGCGCCAAGGTGAAACGAAAAGGGCATTTTGAACTTCATCTTGGTCGAAATACTCCGGGGGTTTGGGGGCAGGGCCCCCATTTCGCGGCGTTCAGGCGAAGAAAATCCAACGCGTCCGGTACGGGCGCACGTCATTGCAAGCGGCTGCGTATCCCCGCGGCTGCTTACAATGCCCCTTTGGTAGAGGGGATTGCATCTGCCTTGCGAGGGTCGGTTTCCACCGCCAGCCGCAGCGCGCGCGCCACCGCCTTGAAACCGGCTTCGGCGATGTGGTGGGCGTTGAAGCCATGGATCTGGTCCACATGCAATGTGATGCCGCCATGGGTGCTGAACGCCTGGAAAAATTCTCGCACCAGTTCGGTGTCGAAGGTACCGATTTTGGACGCCTCGAAATCCATGTTCCAGATCAGGTAGGGGCGCGCGGACAGGTCGAGTGCGCAACGCACCTGTGCGTCGTCCATCGGCAGGTGGCATTCGCCATAGCGCCGGATGCCTTTCTTGTCACCTAAAGCCTGAGTCAGCGCCTGACCCAGGGCGATACCGGTATCTTCGACCGTGTGATGGTCATCGATATGATAGTCGCCCTTGGCGCGGATGGTCATGTCGATCAACGAGTGGCGTGCCAGCTGATCCAGCATATGATCGAAAAATCCCACGCCTGTCTTATTGTCATAGACCCCGGTCCCATCGAGATTGATCTCGACCGAGATATCGGTTTCCGCGGTCTTGCGCGTGATCTTGGCCGTCCGCATGTCGGGTCTCCTGTTGCTGTCGCAGGTTTATAGGCCGGGGCGGGGGCATTTCCAAGGCTGCAATAGGCCCCGATACGGGAATGCAAATCATCGTTGCAGCGCCAGCGTGGACGTGCCAGCTTGGCGCAAAGAGGAACGAGCCCCATGAGCACCTGCGTATTTATCCAGATTCGCTGCAAACCCGGCACCACCTATGAGGTGGCCGAGGAAATCGCCCTGCGCGAAATCCATTCCGAACTGTATTCGACCAGCGGCGAATATGATCTGCTGATCAAGCTGTATATCCCCAAAGGTGAAGATATCGGCAAATACATCAATGAAAACCTGCTGCATATAGATGGCATTGAACGGTCGTTGACGACGCTGACTTTCAAGGCATTCTGATCGGCTAGGCTCAGATCTTTTCCAGCGCATCGAGCGTGTCGCGCAGCAGTTCAGGCAGCGTTTTCCGCAGTCCCGCAACGGTGGCGCTGTCGTCGCGTTTACCGGCCAATTCGATTTCGATCAGCACTTGCCGCAATCGTTCGGCGCCGAACAAGGCCGCGCTGGAGGCGAATTTATGGCAGCGATCCGCGATCTCCGCCAAGTCCTGTCCGTCGTCCTGCAGCCAGTCGACGAGGTCGGTCAGTTCGTCGGTCATTTGTGACAGCAACATCGGATAAGCAGAATCGACGCTTTCGCGCAGTGCGGCATTGGTGTCCGGATTGATCAATTGCTGGTCCGGGGCAGCATCGGGAGATCGTGACGATTGCGGCACCGCATCCTGTCGTGGCAATTTCGTATGAGTGCGGATGATCCGTTCCAGATCCTGCCGCATCAACGGTTTGGCCATGACATCTTGCATACCGTCTTGCAAAAACTCGGCTACATTTTCCGGCAGAACATGGGCGGTCAGTGCCACGATCGGGGTCTTGGACGATGGGCCATTTTCGGCGCGGATGCGCCGGGTGGCTTCGCGCCCGTCCAAAACCGGCATCGAAATATCCATCAGGATCAAGTCGAATGTTTTTTCAGCGGCCTTTTCGACACCGAATTGGCCGTTATAGGCTTCTTCGATCCTGTGGCCTTCACGTTTTAGCATTTCGCGCACGACGTTACGGTTAATTTCGTTATCCTCGACCACGAGGATGTCGAGGCCGGGACCGTTCGCTGGTTGTTCGGGGGCGGCGGGTAGGTCGTTTTCTGCGTCCCCGGTATCTGCCCGGGCATTGTTCTGGTTCAGTTGATCAATGTCGGGTGCGGTCGTTGCGGGCGGGGCTTCGGCGTCTGCCATTGGAATGCGGACCCAGAATGTAGATCCTTCCGCCAGCACGCTTTCGGCACCGACTTCGCCGTTCAGCATCGCGGTGATGCGCTTGACGATACCCAGTCCCAGCCCGGTGCCGCCCGCTTCGCGGTTATAGGCGCTGTCGCTGGTGACAAAATCGTCAAACACGCTTTTCATGTCCTCTTCGGAAATGCCCATGCCGGTATCTACCACCCGGAATTCGACAATGTCAGAGTCGGGATCGGTGTGTATTTCGACGGTGATATCGCCGTCTTTGGTGAATTTGACCGCGTTGCTTACGATGTTAATCAGGATTTGCTGGATGCGGCCCGGGTCTGTCTGGACCCATTCCCGCTTGGGCCCAAACCATACGGTCTCAAGCTTATTGCCGCGACTGTTGGCCTGATCCCTCAGGCTTGTCAAAACCGCCGAAACCAGGTTTTGCAGATCTGTTGGGCGATTGCGCAGGATTGGTTTGCCAGCCTCGTAACGTGCGATATCCAGCACGTCGTTGATATGGTCCATCAGCAGCTTGCCCGATGTGGCCATGTTTTCCACATAGGATTTCTGGCTTTGGTTCAGCGGGGTGTCCTGAATCAGAGACAGATTGCCCAGCAAGCCGTTCAGCGGGGTGCGGATTTCGTGGCTCATCACCGCAAGGAACCGCGATTTCGCTTTTTCGCCAGCCAAGGCCTGATCGCGCGCTTCGATCAGATCCTGTTCCGACCGGACCCGGTAAGAAATGTCGCGGATGAAAGCGATAAAGAAACGGCGACCGTTCACTTCGCTTTTCTGCAAGGCCAGTTCGATGGGGAACAGATCGCCATTGCGGCGTTTGGCGTCCAACCGGACCCGGCCCTTGTTGACCACGTGGAATGGACCGCCCATTCGGACGCGGTCCATCGACTTCTGATGAGTTTCTTTAAAGTGGTCCGGAACAATCAGATCGGCCACTTCGCAGCCGATCGCCTCGTCCCGGCTATAGCCGAATATTTCCACGGCAGCGTTGTTGAATTCTTCGATGATTCCGTGTTCATCGGCAACGATCACCGCATCCAACGCTGTCGAAATCACCGCGCGGGTTCTTTGGCTGGCTTCGAGAACCTGACGCCGGCGTTCATCCGATCTGCGGTTCAGCGTATTGTAATAATAGGCCAGCAGCACCAACGTACCCATCAGTAGCGCGGATGTCGCCGCCAGGATCATCAGGGTCCTGGAAATCTGATTGCGCTGCTCTTTGCGCTTTTCAGCATAGAGCAGAAGCCCTGAACCGGCCAGTCGCCGCACCTGAGGGGCAAGATCAGCGGCGCGCTGATCCAGATCGCGCAATCCCGCCGCCAGGGTTGTATTGCCGCCGTCGATCACCGGCACGGTGCGCGACAGGAAATTGCGGACCGCGGTGAGCGCGGTGTCGAAATTTTCTTGGCCGCGCAGATTGTCAAAGGTCGGGGAGACCTGAAAAACGTCTATACGGCTGTAGAAAATGTCGAATTTCTGGCGCACCAGGTCCAGGCTTTCGGCGTCATCCGGTTTGGCCTCGTGGATGCTGTTGCGATAGGTCAGAAATTCGACTTCGGACTGGCTCAGCGACCATTGCACGTTTTCGCTGTACGCGCCGCGCAACTGCTGAACTTTTCGCACAACATCAATGGTTTGAAATACCACCAGCAAGAAGCTGACGGCGGCGATCGCCATCAGTACTCTGGAACTACCCATGCCCCGCCCAGTTTCATCGATACCCAAGTCGTCATTTTTTTCGATCCCGCGCGCTGCACTTTGTGACACCCTATTAAGAGCGGCACGCTCTGTCGAGCCTTCCGTGCGAGAAGTGTAAAAAGACGATTCGGGCACTGTTAAACGATACCAATAGTTACGTTACTGATTTGGGCAGGCTTGCGCCGTATTAGGGTCTGTATGCCCATATTCCGAATGCCCGTTTTACGCGCGCCTACGTTACAGGGAGGGAGGGCGGCGTAAAAATGGGCGGTGTTTGGAACCGGGCAGCCCGATCCTTATCCGAAAGCCTAGCAATTCTGGGGAGTTAAGTCTGTCCCTTCAAAAGGATGGGATACCCGTTTTGGCAGGGTGCCTGAACGACCTAAGTATATATCGTGGTCTTGACCGGACAGGCTATTTCCCTAGGGGTTGACGGAACGCTCTTAACAGAAAGGCGCGCAACTCGGCCGGGGCGATGGGTTTGTGCATCAGGTGAATTCCGTTCTTCTGACTGACCTGAGTAACTTCGACCGAACGGTTGGCGGTGGCCAGGCAACTGGGGATCGGTCCAAATTCGGCGCGCAGGGCGTCGATCAGATCGGTGCCCAGCTCGTCGTCATCGAGTTGATAATCGGCCACAATCGCATCCGGGGTGACACCAAATTCGTTGATCAGGCTTCGCGCTTCGGGCTCAGTTGCACAGGCCAGAACGGTGACGTCCCAATGTTCCATCGCAAGGGTTAGAGCATTGCGCAGCTCCGCATCGTTCTCAACCAGAAGCACGATCATGTTTTCCAGGCTGTCACATGGCATTACCCGTTGCGCCGCCGTTTGCCGCGCCGCTTCGTTTTCGCGTTGCGTCAATGGGACTTCGACCGAAAACATCGTACCCTGCCCGGGGGTCGAGCGGATTTGCAGCGGGTGTTGCAGCAAAGCGCAGGCTCGTTCGACGATCGCCAGTCCCAGACCCAGCCCTTCAGAGGCGCTGCTGAGACTGTCGACCCGATGAAATTCTCGAAAGATCAGGTCCTGCTGATCTTCAGGGATGCCAGGCCCGGTGTCATGCACTTCGATCCGGATCGTGTTCTTCAGGTGCCGGGCCCCGACCAAAACACGCCCGGTTTCGGTATAGCGGACCGCGTTTGCCATCAGGTTTTGCAAAATACGGCGCAGATAGGTGGCATCGCTACTCACCACTGCCGAAGACGGCACCATGCGCAATTCCAGTCCTTTGTGCTGTGCCATCGGTGCCAGTTCGTCCTGCAACTGGGTCATGATCCGCATCAGCGGCACTTGCCCGACATGAACCGAGGCCCGGCCCGAATCCAGTTTCGAAATATCGAGCAACGCGCCCAGGATGCTTTCGACACTGACAAGCGCGTTGTTGGCGCGGTCGAGCACCGAGCGGATCTCGGAATCTGGATGATCCGCTGCGACCGATCCAACATAAAGCTTGGCAGCCGAAAGCGGTTGCAGCAGGTCATGGCTGGCTGCGGCAACAAAGCGGGATTTCGACGCGTTCGCCCGTTCTGCTTCGGCCAGCGCGTCTTCCAGTTCTAACGTGCGTTCGTTGACCCGCTGCTCCAGCATTTCATTGGCATTATAGACCGCCTGAACGGCCGAGCGTTCCGCACTGACATCGGTGAAGGAAAACACGAAACCCTTGTCGGGCATTTCCTGGGCGAAAACGGTCAGAATCTTGGAGTTGCTATGTTGCAATTCGAATGACAGTGGCGGGCGCTCTTTTTCTGTGCGTACCCAGTCTTCGATCTTCTGGCCCGACATGCCATCTTCGAAGCTGACCTCGTTGCGGAACCGTTCAAACAGCATCAGAAAATTGATTCCCATGCGGAATCGCCCCAGTGGGATCGACAATAATTCACTGGCGCGCTGGTTCCAGCCGATCAGCCGCGCCTGACTGTCGAAAATACAAACGCCCTGGTCCAGATGATCCAGCGTGGCGCGGATCAGTTTGGCCTGATCGTCCAGCATACGGTCCCGTTCGCGCCGTTCCAGCCGCATGATATCGGAAACGTCGGTTTGCAGGATGACCGTGCCGCCGTCGGGGGTGCGGTGTTCGCTGACCTGAACCCATCGGTTCCACACCATGCGGGCGTTGAAGATGACATGGTGATCCATGTGCCGTTCCATCCGGCGCGCGGCCCATTGATCGGGCGTTTCGGCCTGACCCAGCGATATGAACTGTGAATGACTGACCAGACGCACATAGTCCTGGAAGCTTAGACCGGGCACCATTTTGTCGCGGATGTCGGGCATATGCATTCCGAAACGACTGTTGCACATGACCAGTTTTTCATCGGAATTGAACAGCGCAAAGCCTTCCTGCACGGTTTCAATGGCATTGGTCAGGTTGGTCTGGGCGGCTTCGGTTTCGCGGTTGGCCTGTGCCAGCTTGGCGTTGGATTCGTTCAGAAGCTCCAGCGCTCGGGCCAGATCCCGGGTCCGCGCGCGCACCTCTTCTTCCAGAATGACGGCACGCTGAAACTGGGCATAGGCCGCGCCTGACTCGTCGCCGCTCCGTTCCACTCGCCGCATCAGCGACTCGGTGATCTTAATCAGCTTTTCATTCTGCCGTTCGGTGGAATCACGCGGATCAATCAGGGAATGGCTCATGGCTTCAGCCTGTTTTTGTAGAATGCTCGGGCGGATAAATGGCAACGCCGGTCAGCGTCTGATTTACATGCATCGAGTTTAACTGTTCGCCATAGGTGGAAAAGCCCACAACCCGGTTTTTTGCTAAAATATCGGATATCTGTCCCTTGATTTGTTTCTGTTCTGCCTCAACTTTGCGCAGCAGACAGTCACAGGCGAGGATGGTATCAGGGGCACCACCGACCGAAAGGGCCTGCATTTCCTGTTTCAGGTGCTCGACCATGTCCAATGGTTCGGCCAGAGTCAGTACCAGACCTTCATCAATTGCCGAAAAGAAACACAAATCACCGTTTTCGGCGACCTTTTGAATCGACCTGACATGATGCTGATCGCCAATCCGCACCACCACCGGATGGGCGGCAAAGGTGAACGTGTCGAGCTGTTCAGGATCTTTGCCAAGCACGCGCGCATATTCCCGTGCTGCGGGTTCGGCATTGATTTCGTAAACCAGCCGCTGCTCGGGATAGGCGCCCGTCACCACCATGCGCTGTTCGGTCGGGATCAGGTGGTCGCTTTTGAACACCTTGATAGGGCAAATCGTGCGAATTTGGGCCACAATTGCGGCGTTGCGCAGGACCTTGCCATTGGCGATCAGGAATGTCGTTTCGAAGGTTTCCCCGTCTCCGGCCGAGCCACCAAAAAGAGGTACCGGTCCCAGTCCGAGCGCCAGATCGGCGGTCAGTTTATCTTCGCAGCGAGACAGCCCGTCAATCATCAGGAAATTGAACTCATAATCCCAGTCGGGAACGTCCCGCATCAGGGCATTGCGGCCCTGAATCATCCGGTCGATCAGGGTCTGCGCGTCATAGTCGCCCAGATCATCCACCTGCAACATACGGGCGCGGAACTGCGCGCGGGGGAACCCCACCGCGACAATACTGCCGTCCGAATAGCCATCGCAATTCAATTCGCCCGCCGTGGTGCAGCCCAGAACCAGACTATCGTTGAACACTTCGATGGACCGGGACGCGATCTGTGCGATATCCGCCTGTGGCGACACGAACAAAAGCACGAGGTCGAAATCGACATCGCCAAGGGCGCGGGACAGATCCTGAACGGGATCGGCAACGGTGCACACGACATTGGCTGTGCGCACGATTTCAGGCGCACAGCGAACCGCTTGTGACGGACCCGCGAACTGGTCCATCCACTCTCCTCCCATTTTTCCTCCCCACGATAGTCGCGGTTTAACTGCTGTCTTGCAAGATCGTACTAAAGCTCGTTTCATTGGCGATCAGCACCGCCTGAGTCCGACTTTGCACTCCCAGCTTGCGCATGATGGCCGTGACATGGGCCTTGACCGTGGTTTCAGCGATGGACAGGTCATAGGCAATTTGCTTGTTCAGCTTGCCTTCGCAGATCAGTTGCAGAATGCGGGCCTGTTGATTGGTCAGGGTGGCTAGCCGGGCGGCGGCGTCATTGCCATCCAGATCGGCCGCGTCGTCGAGCAGGTCATACCCGTCGGGGATGAACACTTCGCCGCGACGGATTGCGTCGAACGCGGCGGCAAAAACATCGCGCTGACTGTGTTTGGGCACGAAACCGGCAGCGCCCGATTTGATCGCGGATGTGATCACCCGATTATCGCTCATCGAAGAAACGACGATCACCGGTGCCTGTGTCGCGGTTTTCAGGCGGATCAGCCCGTCAAAGCCCTTCACATCCGGCAAGTTCAGATCCAGCACCACGATGTCGGGGTTACCATTTTGGTGAATTTCGCTCAGGGCGGCTTCGAGGCTTGCGGTGGCGCGGATCGTTGCGGTGCCGGTCACCGCCTGCAATGTCATAGCCAGAGCGTCGCAAAACAGCGGGTGGTCATCGACAACAAGGGCCGATTGGATTTCGGACGGACTGGACGAAGCCGTACTGTGTGTCATCACCTTGCCTTATACCGAAACGGAGCGTTATCGTTCACAATATCAAGCCTGATCTTCGGCGCATACTAGTCAAAGGTCGTATCCCAAAGCAGTTTCAGTCAGGGTCATACGCCCTTAGTAGCATAGCCATCATGCCGCGTTTGAGATTAGCTCGTCCATAACAAGGAGGACCCATCTATGCATCTGACTGATTCCCGCGAGATCAATGCGGACCGTCAAACCGTCTGGGCGGCACTGCTTTCTGCAGATGTACTCAAGGAATGCGTGCCCGGATGCCAGGAAATGACGGGGTCGCCCGAAGAAGGATTCGAAGCGACCGTTATGCAGAAGGTCGGTCCGGTCAAAGCGACCTTTAAGGGCGCTGTCAGCCTGTCCGATATCGTCGAGGGCGACAGTCTGACCCTGACCGGGGAAGGCAAGGGCGGCGCGGCAGGCTTCGCCAAGGGCGGTGCGAAAGTGTCTCTGGAAGATCTGCCCGAGGGCGGTACCAAGCTGATTTACGATGTCGAAGCTAAGGTCGGCGGCAAGCTGGCGCAGCTGGGAAGCCGTATCATTGATGGTTTTGCCAAGAAAATGGCAGACCAGTTTTTCGAACGATTCCAGCAGGTCGTGGAAGGCCCGGGTGAGGCGGATGACGCCGCGGCAGAAGGTGAAGATGGCGAGAAAAAGGGTTGGCTGAAAAAAGTTTTCAGTTCTTAATCCAATACAATCATCCAAGCATGTAGAAAATTTTATCGGCTTAGGGAGGGCACGATGACAGAAGTGAGTATGGTAGTGAACGGCCGCAAGGTGTCAGGTGATGTCGAGGGGCGTACGCTTCTGTCGGCATTCCTGCGTGAAAACCTTGGCATGACGGGTACTCATGTGGGTTGCGACACGTCGCAATGTGGAGCCTGCGTGGTTCACGTCGATGGCGCCGCGGTGAAATCCTGCACCATGTTTGCGCTTGATGCCGACGGCGCCGAGGTGGCGACGATTGAAGGTCAGGCTGCACCGGACGGGACGCTGAACGTCATTCAGCAGGCGTTTCAGGATTACCACGGTCTGCAATGCGGGTTCTGTACCCCGGGCATGGTGATGTCGGCAGCCGCGCTGCTTAAGGATAATCCCAAGCCGAGCGAGGCCGAGATTCGGGATTACCTGGAAGGCAATATCTGCCGCTGTACCGGGTACCACAATATTGTCCGCGCGATTATGGCCGCCAGTGGTCAGGACGTGCCTGCGGTCGCAGCCGAGTGACCGGAAGCCGCGCGGTTTGCGCGCGGTATTTGAGTATTTTCAGAACAGTGAAGGGGCAGGGTAAACCTGTTCCGATCTAGGGAGGATTCACTATGCCGAAGGATCATGGCATCGGCGCCAGCTCGAAGCGGCGCGAAGACGTAAGGTTCCTGACCGGGGACGGTAATTATACCGACGACATCAATATCGCGGGGCAGACCTATGTCCATTTCCTGCGCTCTGACGTCGCGCATGGCATTATTACCAATATTGATAGCTCAGCCGCCGAAGCGATGGACGGCGTGCTCAGGGTGTTCACATCGAAGGACTTTGAAGCCGTGGGCGGTATTCCCTGTGGCTGGCAGGTGACCGACAAGTTCGGTGAACCGATGCAGGAACCCAAGCACCCGGTTCTGGCCGAAGGTAAGGTACGTTATGTCGGTGACCCGATTGCCGCCGTCGTGGCCGAAACGCCGGAACTGGCCCGCGATGCGGCCGAGGCGATCGTGGTCGATATCGACGAATTGCCGGCCGTGGTGGACATGAAAGCCGCGCTGGCGGACGGCGCCACCAAGGTGCATGACGATCTGACCTCGAACCTTTGCTATGACTGGGGGTTTGTGGAGGAAAACAAGGCTGCGGTGGATGAAGCGATCGCCAATGCCGCGCATGTCACCACGCTGGAACTGGTTAATAACCGGCTGGTCGCCAATCCAATGGAACCGCGGGTGGCGATTGGTGATTACAGCCGCGGTACGGATGATCACACGCTTTACACCACGTCCCAGAACCCACATGTGATCCGGTTGCTGATGGGGGCCTTCGTGCTGGGCATTCCGGAACACAAGCTGCGCGTGGTTGCACCCGACGTGGGCGGCGGGTTCGGTACCAAGATTTTCCATTATGCCGAAGAAGCCTTCGTGACCTTTGCCGCCAAGGCGGTGAACCGTCCGGTGAAATGGACCTCGTCACGGTCCGAGGCGTTCATTTCCGACGCTCATGGCCGCGATCACGTGACCAAAATCGAACTGGCGCTGGACAAGGACAACAATTTCACCGCGCTGCGCTGTGAAACCTATGCCAATATGGGGGCTTACCTGTCGACCTTCGCCCCGTCTGTTCCGACTTGGCTGCACGGGACATTGTTGGCTGGCAATTACACGACGCCATTGGTTTACACCAACGTAAAGGCCGTGTTCACCAATACCGTTCCGGTCGATGCCTATCGCGGTGCGGGGCGACCCGAAGCGACCTTCCAGTTGGAACGGGTTGTCGACAAGGCGGCGCGCGAATTGGGGGTCGATCCAACGGAACTGCGCCGGCAAAACTTCATCAAGCCGGAACAGTTCCCCTATGACACGCCTGTGGCGGTCACTTATGACACCGGCAATTATCACGCGACGCTGGATAAGGCGTTGGAGATGAGCGACTACGCCAATTTCGACAAGCGCGTGGCCGAGAGCAAATCGCGCGGCAAGCTGCGCGGTCTGGGCGTTGCCCATTTCATCGAAGCCTGCGGCATCGCGCCGTCGAACCTTGTGGGGCAACTGGGCGCGCGCGCGGGTCTGTATGAAAGCGCCACGGTGCGGGTTAACGCCACCGGTTCGATCAGTGTTCTGACCGGCTCGCACAGCCACGGTCAGGGGCATGAAACCACCTTCCCGCAGGTGATTGCCGAAATGATCGGTATCGATGAAAGCCAGATCGATATTGTCCATGGCGATACCTCGAAAACGCCGATGGGCATGGGTACTTACGGATCGCGGTCAATCGCGGTCGGCGGGTCGGCCATGGTCCGTGCCGCGGAAAAGGTGATCAATAAGGCCAAGAAGATCGCGGCCCACCTGATGGAAGCGTCAGAGGCCGATATCGAACTGGCTGATGGACAGTTCAGTGTGGCTGGCACAGACAAATCGGTTGCTTGGGGTGACGTCACCCTGGCTGCTTATGTGCCGCATAATTATCCGCTGGAAGATATCGAGCCGGGTCTGGAAGAAACCGCTTTCTACGATCCGTCGAACTTCACCTATCCGTCGGGGGCCTATTTCTGCGAAGTGGAAGTCGACCCGGACACGGGCGCGGTCGAGGTTCTCGGTTTCACCGCGGCGGATGATTTCGGCAATGTGATCAACCCAATGATCGTCGAAGGTCAGGTCCATGGCGGCGTGGCACAAGGGATCGGTCAGGCGCTGTTGGAAAACTGCTCCTATGATGACAACGGTCAGTTGCTGAGCGGGTCCTTCATGGATTACGCAATGCCGCGGGCTTCGGATCTGCCCACTTTCGATGTCGATCATTCCTGCCAGACACCCTGTACCCATAACCCGCTTGGGGTGAAGGGCTGTGGCGAGGCAGGGGCAATCGGATCACCGCCCGCGCTGGTCAATGGGGTGATCGATGCATTGCATCGTGGCGGATATCCTGTTGAACATATCAACATGCCGCTGAGCCCGTCGCGCGTCTGGGAAGCGATCCAGTCGGTTAAGTGATATCAACCTTGGGAAAGGGGGCTTTGCCCCCAGACCCTTAGGGGAGGAAACAAGATGTACAATTTCGAGTTCGAAAAACCAGCCACCGTGGAAGAGGCCGTGGCAGCCCTGAAGGCTGAAGACGCCCAGCCGCTGAGTGGCGGTCAGACCCTTATTCCGACGATGAAACAGCGCCTGAACGCGCCATCGAAACTGGTAAGCCTGATCGGGATCGACGCGCTGAAGGGTGTTTCGGCTGCGGGCGGGGTTCTGACCATTGGTGCTGGCACCACCCATGCCACAGTGGCCGCCGAAGCCGGGGCCTATCCGGCGCTGGCGGCTCTGGCGGGTGGGATCGGCGATCCGGCGGTGCGCAATCGCGGCACTATTGGCGGGTCTCTGGCCAATAACGACCCGGCGGCCTGCTATCCGGCGGCAGCGCTGGGCTCGGGTGCGACGGTGGTGACCAATGCGCGCGAGATCGCGGCGGATGACTATTTCCAGGGCATGTTCACCACGGCGCTGGAGGAAGGTGAAATCATCACCTCGGTCAAATTCCCAATCCCGGAAAAGGCCAATTACCAGAAGTTCGAACAGCCAGCGTCGCGTTTTGCACTGACCGGTGTGTTCGTTGCCAAGACTGCCGATGGTGTCCGTGTTGCTGTGACCGGCGCATCGGAAGAGGGGGTGTTCCGCTGGACCGAGGCAGAAGAGGCCCTGTCGGCGAATTTCTCACCCGAGGCCGTGGACGGGCTGAGCGTGCCGCAAGACGGGCTTATCGGCGACCTGCATGGCACTCCGGCCTATCGAGCAAGCCTGATCAAGACATTGACCAAGCGGGCGGTTGCCGCTGCTTGATTGCGACTGAAAAATTGGAACGGCGCGCTCAATCCGGGCGCGCCGTTTTCTTTGCTACATTGGGTATTGAGTATTTTGGGCATTGAGTATTTTGGGAACAGTGAAAGAGCAGAAGTTTCTTTCATCGTTCTGGAAAATGCTCAATCGGCGGAGCCTGCCAAAAATTGGTGGTTGAGACTTGGGCGTTTATCCTGGTTTGCGCGCTACGAAATCAATCAATGCCGACATGCCTGAATGGCCGCGGCCTTCCTGCACTTCGCGTTCGTATTCGCGGCATTCCAGGATGTCCCAACCGGCGAAGGCAGTGCGTAGGGTGGCCTCGGTATACATGTTTTCGACAAAGGGCGGTCCGCCGGTGCCATGGTCCAGCTGTTTCGGCGTATAGCCGTGCAGCAGTATCAGACCGCCAGGTTTGACCGCCTGTTTCATGCCTTCGAACAGTTTGTGCCGTTCTTCGGGGCCGACGAACTGAATGAAGACACCGGCGACAAGATCATAAGTTTCAGGCCAATCGTAACGCAACACGTCCGCATGGCGGAAATCCACCTGGACATCCCGCGTCTGCGCTAGCTTTTCCGCCTTGGCGATGGCCGAAGGCGCGAATTCCAGCGCGGTGACCTGCATTCCCTGCTGCGCCATCCAGACCGAGTTGCGCCCTTCACCATCGGCGACAGACAGTGCCGTGGCGCCCATTTTCAGGTACTCGGCGTGTTCGGTCAGGAACCGTGCCGGATCGGTGCCGAACACGTAGTCATCCGTTGCTGAAAACCGTTTTTCCCACATCAGGTCGCCCTTCAAATGCAAACGCCCCCAAGGGTAACCTGACCCGGGGGCGTTTCAATGGCTTGTCACAAGAAATTATTTGGGTAGCGGCCCGATCATCATGATCATCTGGCGGCCTTCCATCTTCGGCATGTTTTCAACCTTACCGATTTCAGTGATGTCCTTTGCCACGCGTTCCAGAAGTTCACGACCCAGATTCTGGTGCGCCATTTCCCGGCCGCGGAACCGCAAAGTGATTTTCACTTTGTCGCCGCTTTCCAGGAACTTCACCACGTTGCGCATCTTGACCTCATAGTCATGCGTATCGGTGTTGGGGCGGAATTTCACCTCTTTGACTTCGATGATCTTCTGCTTTTTCCGCGCCTCGGCTTCGCGTTTCTGCGTTTCATATTTGAACTTGCCGAAATCCATGATCTTGCACACGGGCGGTGTGGCATTGGGCGAAATTTCCACCAGATCCAGACCCACCTCTTCTGCCATGGCCATAGCGCGTGCAGGGGTGACAACACCGACATTTTCACCGTCAGCGCCGATCAGGCGGATTTCCGTAGCACGAATGCGTTCGTTGTAACGGGGGCCGGTGTCGCGCGTCGGGGGCGCGTTGTGAGGTCTGCGGGCTATGGTTTTCTTCCTTCAATTGTTGGCGAATTCGAGGACCTAACGTAACGATTTCGCCGGATTACTTCAAGCGGCAAATCCTCGCCTATGCGTTTAATTTTAGCACTTTCCCCCTTGTTGCCGACAGGGTTGGTCGGCATGTCGTGACCATGGATAGAACGGGCCGCAAACCGGTCCCGGAAAGAAAAGGTGATTTGAGATGAAAAATGCGATTTGGGTAGTGCTGGCGGCGATCGTGATTGCAGCGGCGTATTTTGTGTTCGTCAAACCAAATATGGAAAGCGAACCGGTCCCGGTGGCCGAAACCCCGGCAGCAAGCGTGCAAGCCCCCACGCCGGTTGAAGACGTGACCGAAGACACGAATGAATCTGCACAGGAAGCGGTTGAAACCGCTGTGGAGAACGCCACCGAAGCGGCCGGACAAGCCGTGGAGGAAACCGTTCAGGGCGTCACAGAAGCGGCAGAAGATGCGGTTCAGGCGGTGGTTGAAGGCAGCGCAAGCGCGACCGAAGCGGCCAGCGATGCCGCAGGCGCCGCTGCGGATGCGGCACGCGATGCAGCAAACGCGGCGATGGACACCGCCACAGACGCGGCGGGCGATGCGGCTGAAACAGCCAGCGAGGCCATGACCGAAAGCCCCGAGGCAACGGAAGATGCAGCCACAGCTGATTCCGCTGAAGCCACTGATCCTGCGGAGCTGTTCACCGTTGATGGGTTCGCTCTGGACAAGGCGCTGGAATATATCGACGCGTCTGATTTGAATGCGACGACCAAAATGGTGACCAAGGCGGCGATCGAAAAAGCCAAGGATAATCCCGAGCTGTTGAAAGCGGCGCTGCAGGCCGCGCGGGCGAAACTGGGGCTGTAAACCCGCCCGGTCGCGAATACAGAAACGCCGCGCGATCCTTCGCGCGGCGTTTTCATATTGCAGTGTTGTCGATCAAGACGGCAGAACGCGCAGCACCTCGATCAGTCTAGAAACGCTTTTTCCACCACGTATTGCGCTGGTTTCGAATTGGCACCCTCTTCCAGGCCGTAGTCTTCCAGCATCGCCTTGATTTCAAGATTGAAGGCCAGATTTCCGCAAACCATCGCGCGGTCGTCTTGCGGATTGATTGGCGCGACGCCCAAATCCTCGAACGCTTCGCCTTTGCGCATCAGGTCGGTGATCCGACCCATTTTCGGGCTCTTTTCGCGGGTGGTGGTGGGGTAATACTTGATCTTCTTCCAGAACCCGTCGCCGATCACGTCGTTCAGCAGTTCGTCGTCTTTAAGCGCTTCGATCAGGTCATGACCATATTGCAGTTCGCCAGCTTCGCGGCAGGTATGGGTGATGATGACCTCGTCATAATCTTCATAGGTCTGCGGTTCGCGCAGCAGCGAGGCGAAGGGCGCAAAGCCGGTGCCGGTGGCAAAGAACCAGATCCGTTTGCCGGGCAGCAGCGCGTCATGCACCAATGTACCCACGGGTTTCGGGCGCAGGATGATCTGATCGCCCACTTCGATATGCTGCAGTTTCGAGGTCAGCGGCCCATCCTGTACCTTGATCGAATAAAATTCCAGTTCCTCGTCCCAACTGGGCGAGGCGATCGAATAGGCCCGCAGCAGCGGTTTTTGTTTGCCCGTCTTGGGATCAGGATCGCCCATCAGCCCGATCATCACGAATTCACCCGATCGGAACCGCAGCGATGCAGGCCGGGTACAGCGGAAGGAAAACAAACGATCCGTCCAATGCTTAACCTCGGTCACGGTCTGTGCGTCGGGCAGGGTGGGCAGTTTGGGCGCAGGGGCCGCAGTGTCGGTCACGGTGGTCATCTCGGTCATTATGTTTCAAACCGGTCAGTAAACCGGCAGTCCCCAGTTAGCTTTGATCCATGTCAGATGAAAGGCGTAAACGGTTTCACCCGGCGCGCAGCCGGGATTGATAATCGTGGCTTTGCCAATTGGCGCGGAATGTCCATTCCGCTTCGGGCTGGCGGCTGGCCTGATCATCGCTGATTTCCACTTCGTCAAATCCCGACCGGCGGGCCATGGCGTATTGGTCTGAAATCACATGGCCACAGGCGCGCAAACGCCCGGTAAAGCCCATCAGCCGCAATTGCCGCGCAATGGTGAACCCGCGACCATCGGCGAAACTGGGGAAATCCACGCGGATCAGGTGCAGGACCGGTAGCCTGTCCACCAAGTCTTGAGGATCGGCATCGGGGTCAAGATCAATGGCCAAAGCGGCGCTATCGGTCACGTCATCAAGCGCTAGGATGTCACCTGCGAAATCATCGGTCTGAAAACCATTATCGGTCACGATCACGCTCATTATGCTGCTCCAATTCTTACCATTTTGCCATCCACCAGATGGATACCGCATTCTTCTTTGTCACTGCCCCGCCAGCGCCCCGCCCGTTCGTTTTCGCCAGCCTTAACCGGCGAGGTGCAGGGGGTGCAGCCGATCGACGGATACCCTTTGGAAATTAGCGGGTGGCGGGGCAGCCGGTTGTTGATCATATAGTCCTGCACATCCTGCTTGTCCCAATGGGCCAGCGGGTTGACCTTGATGCGCCTGTCCTCTTCGTTCTCGAAGAAATCCAGCGTGGCGCGGCTGGCACCCTGAAACCGTTTGCGCCCGGTTATCCAGGCGTCAAACCCTTTCAGCGCCTGTTCCAGTGGCCGGGTTTTACGCAGATCGCAGCAGGCATCGGGATTGCTTAGATGCAGCGCGCCATAGGGATCTTCTGCATCCAGCGTGACCTTGTCGGCGCGGATGATGCGCAAATCTGTCAGGCCAAGAAGCCCGGCCACGTCTTGCTGATAGGCCAGCGTTTCGGGAAACAGCATTTGGGTGTCAATGAACACGACGGGGGTAGAGCGGTCCACCATCGCCACCATGTGCAGCAACGCGACGCTTTCGGCCCCGAAGGAGCTGACCATTGCAATGCGGCCGACCTGCGGATCGCTCATGGCACGTTTCAGCACCGCGCTGGCGGCGTGATGCCGATAACGCGCATTCAGATGCATGACCCGGTCGGCGACCGGGGTGAACGGGGCTTCAAGCGGCATTCTTCTTCGTGGCCTCCGGATAGAGCGCAGCCTTGAACGGGGCCGGGCCCAGTCGGCGATAGGTGTCGAGGAAGGTTTCTTCGGCCACGTCGCGCAGATCCAGATAGGTGCGGATAATCCGTTCGATCGCATCGGTGATTTCGTCATAGGCGAAACCGGGGCCGGTGCGCTGACCGATCACCGTGTCCTCGGTGCCGTCGCCGCCAAGGGTGATCTGGTAATTTTCCACCCCCGCCCGGTCCAGCCCCAGAATGCCAATATGGCCGACATGGTGATGGCCGCAGGCGTTGATGCAGCCCGAGATCTTGATCTTCATCGGGCCGATGTCATGTTCCAGCTTCAGGTCGTCGAACCGTTCCGCGATCTGCTGCGCGACCGGGATCGAACGGGCGGTCGCCAGCGCGCAATAATCCATGCCGGGGCAGGCAATGATATCACTGATCAGCCCGATATTGGCGGTTGCCAAGCCAGCGGGTTTCAGCGCCGCGTGCAAGGCGGGCAGGTCGGATTTGTGCACATGCGGCAGGACCACGTTCTGTTCGTGGCTGATGCGCAATTCGCCATGTCCGTAGCGGTCGGCCAGGTCGGCCATCAGTCGCATCTGGTCGCTGGACGCATCGCCCGGAGTCTGGCCGTGCGCTTTAAGCGAAATCGACACAATAGCGTAACCGGGTGCCTTGTGAGCGTACAGGTTGGTGTCGGCCCAGGAGCGGAACACCGGATTGTTGGCATAGGCCAGCTCAAAGGGAGCTTCGTCCTTGGTAGCAAATTCGGGCGCGGCGAAATGCGCCTCGATCTGCGCCAGCAGTTCCTGATCGACGCCGGTAAACAGCCGCCGCAAGTCTGCGAACCGCGTCTCGACCTTGTCGCGTATCGCGTCGATCCCGTTTTCGTTGACGGTGATCTTGATCCGCGCCTTGTACTTGTTGTCGCGCCGTCCCAGCGTGTTGTAGACCGACACGACCGCCTCCAGATAAGGCAGCAGATCAGCGCGGGGCAGGAAATCGCGGATCACCTTGCCCACCACGGGTGTGCGGCCAAGACCGCCGCCGACGATCACCTCGAACCCGGCCTCGCCATTCCGTTCAACCATCCGTAGCCCGATATCGTGGGCGCGGGTCACGGCGCGGTCGTTGGGCGATCCGGTGATGGCGATCTTGAACTTGCGCGGCAGGAACTGGAATTCCGGGTGATCGGTAGACCATTGCCGGATCAGTTCCGCCACTGGTCGCGGATCGTCGATTTCATCCGCTGCGGCCCCGGCAAAATGATCGGCGGTCACGTTGCGGATGGTGTTGCCGCTGGTCTGGATCGCGTGCAGCTTCACCTCGGCCAGCGCGTCAAGGATATCGGGCACCTCAGGCAGTTTCGGCCAGTTGTACTGGATGTTCTGCCTTGTGGTGAAATGGCCGTACCCCTTGTCGAACTTGTCGGCGATCAGCGCCAGTTGACGCATCTGGTCGGCGCTCAGCGTGCCATAGGGGATTGCCACCCGCAGCATGTAGGCGTGCAGCTGCAGATAGAGCCCGTTCATCAGCCGCAGCGGTTTGAATTCATCCTCGGTCAGCGACCCGTCGATACGGCGCTGAACCTGGGCACGGAACTGCGCGTTGCGGGCGGACAGGAAGGCATCGTCGAAATCACTATAGCGATACATCAGATCAACTCCGCCTGTTTGCCGTGGAAGTAGTTCGAGGGGCCGCTGCGGCGAAAATTCTCGCGGAAATGGCTGGGTTCGGGACCATCGGCGCCGTTGTTCACATCGGCCAGATAGGCACCGACGATCCGTGCCTGCTGACGCTCGGCCTCCAGAAGGCGCAGCTGGGCATGGGCTTCGTCCTCGATCACCTCGGCGTTGCACAGCATCGGCGACCAGTCGTCGTTTTCCGTGAAATAGACGACTTCACCTTCCAACAAGGCGTTGGCGGTGATGACTTTGGGTGTAAAGGGACGTGCCATGACAGGGCCTTTTCCTCTGGTTGACTTGATGCCCAATATAGAAAATATTCCCCCTATTGCGCTATGTGCTGGAACAAATAAGGATCTGGTTCAGGCAATACGCGCTGATATGGTGATAATGTTCCAAAATGGGCGAAGGGGGCGAAATGTCGGTTCGAATGGATCAGACCGATCGGAAAATCCTGATGGAGTTGCAAAGGGATGCCGGTCAGTCGCTGGATGAAATCGCCCGCAAGGTGGGGTCGTCGAAGACCCCGGTCTGGAATCGTATCCGCAAAATGCGCGACGCCGGGATCATGGGGCCACAGACGGTGGTTCTGGATGCCGAGAAGCTGGGCTTTGAAGCCTGTTTCTTTGTTCTGATACGCACGTCTGAGCACGAAGCAGACTGGCAGGTGAAATTCCTGCAGGCCCTGCGCAACCGTCCCGAAGTGATGGAGGCGCACCGGCTGGCGGGCGATATCGACTATATCCTGAAGGTGCGGGTAAAGAACGCGCGCGCCTATGATGCGTTTTACCAGGCGTTGATTTCCGAGGTGAAGGTGAACAACATCACCGCGCTGCTGTCGATGGAAGAAATCAAATCGACGACGGAATTACCACTGTAGAGCGGCCCGGCCCGGACCCAAGGCCACAGGTCGTTCTGGTGCTGGGTGTCCTTCTGGTCAATCGGTGAAGGTGCAAATGATCTGTCCCTTTCGCATCAGATCATCCATCGTCATGAGCTCTGGTCTTTGCGGGGGCGGGCGCGATAGATTGATGCCATGAAACCTTCGCTGTTGCGACGTCTGATCATCGTCGTTCTGTTCCTACTGGCCGTAGTCGCCGTTTCCGGCGGGGTTTGGCGATATGGCTATGTTCAGGCCCTGGCGCAGCTGGCGCAGCGTGGCAAGGCGGATCTTAGCTTGGCCACCGACCGTTTGACCGGCCAATTGCAGCTTTATCAGCAATTGGCGGTTCTCACGGCGGATCATCCGACCGTGCAGGCGGCGCTGACGAGCGGTGCGAATGACGAATTGCAAAATCTGCTGCAAAAATCGGCGGACAAGACGGCCGCGCTGGATGTGTTTCTGGCCGATGCCGATGGTCGGGTTCTGGCTTCGGCCAACCAATCCGACCCCGCCGACATCGACACGACCCCTTATTTCGTCCGCGCATTACAGGGCGCGTTGGGCGAAGGTCACGGCACCCGTCAGGATACCGGAAACCGGGTCTACTATTTTGCGGCCCCGAGTTTTGGCAAAGATCGAGAGGTTGTCGGGGTTCTGGTCGTGGTGGCCAATATCGACCGGGTTGAATCCGATTGGCGCGGTGCGCGCCCGGCGGTGTTTTTTAGCGATGACCGCAATGAGGTTTTCATTTCCAACCGTTCCGAATTGCTGTTCTGGCGGCAGGGTGAAAATGGCCGGTTGTTCCCACCTGCAGGACCAGAACCGGCCTTTGCCATCGGCCATATCGGTGCCTATGAATTGTGGTTGACGGATTGGTCGCCCTATGTCCCCGGGCGTGCCTTGCATCTGCACCAGGACTTGCCGATCATCGGCATGCGGGCCGAAGCGCTGATTGACGTCGATCCGGCGCGCCGGTTAGCGGCATTGCAGGCAGCGGTTGTGGCCGCGGTGTTCCTGACCTTTGGTGCCTTCCTGTTTCTGGCCACCGAACGTCGGCGTACCCTTGCCGAAGCCAATGCAAGGCTGGAAAGCCGGGTGCAGGAGCGCACCAAGGAATTGTCAGAGGCGAATGTCGCGCTGCGCCACGAAGTCGCCGAACGCACAAGCGCCGAAACAGCGCTGAAACAGGCGCAGGCCGATCTGGTGCAGGCTGGCAAGCTGAGCGCGCTGGGCCAGATGAGCGCCGGGATCAGCCATGAACTGAATCAGCCGCTGATGGCGATTCAGCAATATGCCGAAAACGGATCGGCCTTTATTGCCCGCGCCAAGCCAGAACGCGCGGCGGATAATTTGCAGCGCATTTCGGATATGGCAGCAAGAATGTCGCGGATCATCAAGAACCTACGCGCCTTCGCGCGCAACGAAAGCGAACCTGTGGGCAAAGTCGATCTGGTGCAGGTGATCGAGACGGCGGTGGAACTGGCGGCGGCACGGCTGAAATCTGATCATGTCACGCTCGACTGGGACCCGTCGCGGTATAACGGCCCGGTCTGGGCTCGTGGTGGTGATGTGCGGTTGACCCAGGTTTTCGTGAACCTGATCAACAACGCCACCGATGCGATGTTGGATCAGGAGGATCGACAGATCCGTATCATCATCAATAACAGCAGTAAATTGGCGGTGACGGTGCGCGATATTGGTCCCGGCATTAAGGAACCCGACAAGGTGTTCGAACCCTTCTATTCGACCAAAACGGTGGGCAGTTCCGAAGGCATGGGCTTGGGATTGTCAATTTCTTACGGGCTGGTGCAAAGCTTTGGTGGCAATATCCGCGGCAGCAACACCACCACCGGGGCGATGTTCACCGTTGACCTGGAATACTGGCAGGAGGAAGACGTCGCATGAAGGGGAAGGTTTTGCTGGTCGATGATGATGCGGCGGTACGCGAAGCGCTGGCTCAGACGTTGGAATTGGCCGATTATCATCCCACTGCAGTGGGATCGTTCATCGAAGCCAAGGACCACATTTCCGAAGAGTTCGAAGGTGTCATCCTATCCGATATCCGGATGCCGGGGCGGGACGGGTTTCATCTGCTTGAATATACGCAGAAGTTGGATTCTGAATTACCTGTGGTGTTGTTGACCGGCGAGGGCGACATTCCGATGGCGGTCAAGGCGATGGGGCAGGGTGCGTTCGGGTTTCTGGAAAAACCCTGCCCGCCGGGGGATCTGTTGGCGGTGATCGAACGGGCGATCAAAACCCGGGCGATGGTGCAGGAAAACCGTCGTCTCAAAGCGCAGCTGGAAACCGGCGATCCGGCGGCGCGGATGTTGTTCGGTCAGTCGACCTTGTCCGAGGCGCTGCGCGATCGGGTACGCGCGGCGGCGCGGGCGGGTACCGATGTTCTGATCACCGGGGCGCCGGGATCAGGCATCTACAAGGTGGCCGAGGTGGTGCATTTGTGTTCCATGAGCGCAAAGGGGCCGTTTGTGAAACGCGCCGCTCCGGCGCTGAGCCGGGCCGAAATGACCGAGGTGGTCGCGGCGGCACAGGGCGGGACGCTGTTTCTCGACGATATCGGGGGATTGTCGGCGGATGCACAAATGGCGCTGATCGACGCGCTGGAAGAGGGTGGATTTCGCCTGATCGCAGGGACCACCCAAGACCTGTCCAAGGCGGTGGAAGAAGGGCGGCTGCAAGCCGATCTCTATTACCGGGTTGAGGTTATGATGGTGCGCATCCCGTCACTGTCGGAACGGCCCGAAGATATTCCGGTTCTGTTCCGGCATTACGTGGCTCAGGCGGCTGAACAGGCGGGGCTGGATGCCCCCGAGCTAAGACCCGAGATGGTATCACGGCTGATGACGCAGGAATGGCCCGGAAATGCCCGCGCTCTGATGAGTGCCGCAATGCGCTTTGTTTTGGGATTGAACGATTCCGATGACGCGGCGCAGAAACTGGGGCTTGCAGAACAGCTGGCACAGGTTGAACGGAGCCTGCTGATCACCGCGTTGCGCAAGGCCGAAGGTCATGCCAGCGCAGCGGCCAAGGCGCTGAAGCTGCCGCGCAAGACGTTTTACGACAAACTGGCACGGTATGGAATCAAACCCGAAGAGTTTCGCTAAGCGCGAGGGTGAGACGTTTGCTGGTTCAGAAACACCTGAAACCCGTGCCGGATTTTGGGGCAAACACCGCAGCCGGTAGGGGATTCGACAGCAATGGGTAAAACCACTTTGTGCGAAATTTCACACAGTCGCCGCTTTTTGTTGTGCGGCTTATCGCACAATGCTGTTTTGCAGCACGGAGGGTTTGTTGAGGTGGGCCCCATAGTGTCTTGAAAGATATAATAATTTCATGCCCCTTCACGCGTTTGTCAGTTTTTCTTGAGCGTATGACGCGGAATGGGGAAAGGTCCTCATGCCGCGCCCGGAGGAGGCGCAAGACATCATTACCGATCTCTCGGGAGGAGACAGACATGAAATTCCTGACCACCGCAGCTGCCGCGCTGGCGCTGAGCGTTTCTGCATCGGCCGTCATGGCGTCCGCTGGCTGCGACGACGGCGAAATCGTCATTAAATTCAGCCATGTGACCAACACCGATAAGCACCCCAAAGGGATCGCCGCATCGTTGCTGGAAAAGCGTGTGAACGAGGAAATGGACGGCAAGGCCTGCATGGAGGTCTTTCCGAACTCGACGCTCTATAACGACAACCAGGTCCTCGAAGCGATGCTGCAGGGCGATGTGCAATTGGCAGCGCCGTCCTTGTCGAAGTTCGAACAGTTCACCAAGCAATTCCGCATCTTCGACCTGCCCTTCATGTTCAAGAATATCGACGCGGTGGATGAATTCCAGAATTCTGAGACCGGACAGGCGATGAAGGAATCGATGACCCGTCGCGGTTTGCTGGGGCTGGCCTTCTGGCATAACGGTATGAAACAGATGTCGGCAAATAAGGCGCTGGTGGACCCGACCGACGCGAACGGGCTGAAATTCCGGGTGCAGAATTCCGATGTGCTGAAAGCACAGATGGCGGCCTTGGGCGGCAGCCCGCAGCCGATGGCGTTTTCCGAGGTCTATGGCGCCCTACAGACCGGCGTTGTTGACGGTCAGGAAAACACCTGGTCGAACATCTATGGCAAGAAGTTCTTTGAAGTGCAGGATGGCGTGACCGAAACCAATCACGGTATCATCGATTACTTGCTGGTGACCTCGACCGATTTCTGGGACAGCCTGCCCGAAGACGTGCGCGACCAGCTGGCCACCATCATCGACGAAGTAACCGCGGCGCGGAACTCGGAATCCACCAAAGTGAACAGCGACGCAAAGAAGTCGATCATTGATGCTGGTGGTGTGGTACGCCAGCTCGACGACGATAAACGCGCTGCCTGGGTCGCCACGATGAAACCGGTCTGGGAGCAGTTCAAAGGGGATGTCGGCGAAGACAATATCGCCGCTGCTCAGGCGATCAACGCCAAGCACTGAGCCTGAATTCAGGCCAACTGTCCCGGCTCCCTCAACGGAGCCGGGTTCTTCACATCCACTCGGGGGACGGGGGCTCGGATGTCTCATCACCACTCTTCGCAAACGGCCTTGGGCCGGGCGGTCAACGAATTCGAGGAAACCGCGATCGCGCTGATCCTCGGCTTGATGACCCTGATTACCTTCATCAATGTCGTGCTGCGCTATGGCTTCAATACCGGACTGATTTGGGGGCTGGAAATGACCACCTTCCTGTTTGCCTGGCTGGTGCTGTTCGGCATGAGCTATGCGGTCAAGGTTACTGCGCATCTGGGCGTCGACGCGGTGATCAACCTTTTCGATTTGCGTATTCGCCGGGTGCTGGGTCTGATTGCCGGGGCGCTTTGCATTTTTTACGCCTTCCTGCTGTTCAAGGGGGCCTGGGATTACTGGGCCAATTTCGCCAACCTGCCGCAGACCGACGGGCGCTGGTTTCCGCTGGGCTTCGAAGAAATGAAGCGTACCAGCTATCGCAGCTGGTACGAGGTGGTCGATATCCCAATGCCGGATTGGCTGCGCTGGATCGAACCGCTGATCAACGAAGGCGAGGCTTATGAAAAGATCCCGCGCTTCATCCCTTATGCGATGCTGCCGATCGGGGCCGGGTTGCTGTTGTTCCGGTTCGTACAGGCGACGTGGCGCGTGATGACCGGCGAGGCCGACAGCCTGATCGCCAGTCACGAAGCCGAAGACGCCGTCGACGACGTCCGCAGCCTGAACGCAGAGGACTAAGTATATGGAAGTCGCAATTCTCTTTGCCATGGTCGTCGGCCTGATGCTGCTTGGCGTGCCGATCGCGGTCAGCCTCGGGCTGTCCTCCATCCTGTTCCTGCTGGCGCTCAGCGACACCTCGCTGGCGTCGGTGGCGCAGAGCTTTTTCCAGGCGATGGCGGGGCATTACACGCTGCTGGCGATCCCGTTCTTCATCCTGGCCTCGTCCTTTATGTCCACCGGTGGGGTGGCGCGGCGGATCATCCGGTTTTCCATCGCCATCGTGGGCCATTTCCACGGCGGACTGGCGATTGCGGGTGTGTTCGCCTGCATGATGTTCGCCGCCCTATCGGGGTCGTCGCCAGCCACCGTGGTGGCCATCGGGTCAATCGTGATCGCGGGTATGCGCCAAGTCGGTTATTCCAAGGATTTCGCCGCCGGGGTGATCGCCAATGCTGGCACCTTGGGCATCCTGATTCCGCCCTCGATCGTGATGGTGGTCTATGCCAGCGCCACCGACGTGTCGGTCGGGCGGATGTTCCTGGCCGGTGTCATCCCCGGGCTGCTGGCCGGTACAATGTTGATGACCACGATCTATGTCATCGCGCGGCTGCGCAACCTGCCCAAGGGCGAATGGCTGGGTTGGGGCGAAGTCGTTGCTTCCGGTATGGACGCAATCTGGGGGCTGTTCCTGATCGTGATCATCCTGGGCGGCATCTATGGCGGTATCTTCACCCCGACCGAAGCGGCGGCGGTGGCGGCGGTCTATGCGTTCTTCATCGCCAGCTTCGTCTATCGCGACATGGGGCCGCTAAGCCGCCCCGAAGGCGAACGCAACCTGTCGCTGCTGGAAAAACCGCTGGCGCTGATTACCGCATTTTTTCACCGCGATACCCGCGATACGCTGTTCGAGGCGGGCAAGCTGACAGTGACGCTGATGTTCATCATCGCCAATGCGCTGATCCTGAAGCACGTGCTGACCGACGAACAGATCCCGCAGCAGATCGCCGGCGCGATGCTGGCAGCGGGTTTTGGCGCGGTGATGTTCCTGGTGATCGTCAATGTGATCCTGCTGATCGGCGGTCAGTTCATGGAACCCTCGGGGCTGATCGTGATCGTGGCGCCACTGGTGTTTCCGATTGCCATCGAGTTGGGCATTGATCCGATCCATCTGGGCATCATCATGGTGGTCAACATGGAAATCGGCATGATCACACCACCGGTGGGGCTGAACCTGTTCGTCACCTCCGGTGTGGCCGGGATGCCGATGATGCGGGTGGTCAGGGCCGCATTGCCGTTTCTCGCGGTATTGTTCGTTTTCCTGATCATGGTGACCTATATCCCGTGGCTCAGCACCTATTTGCCGAACTCGATCATGGGGCCTGAGATCATTACCAAGTGATTGGGGCATAAACTGAAACACGGCGCCCCTTGCGGCGCCGTGTTTCAGTTTTGTTTAAGGTGTCTTTCTGAGGTGACAAAACTCCTGAGAAGGACTTTCCGAGCCTCCGGCGGGAGTATTTTTGCCAAGATGAAACGCGGTCAGCTTGCTGCGGTTTCCAGCGCTTCGATGATCGGAGAAAAATCGGCGGCTTTCAGGCTGGCCCCGCCCACCAGCGCGCCGTCGACATTGGTTACGGTAAAGATATCTGCGGCATTGCCCGGCTTGACAGAGCCGCCATAGAGCAGCCGTATGGAATGGCCCGTATCTGCGCCGAAGCGGTGTTCCAGCCGCGCGCGGATGAAATCATGCACTTCGCCGATCTGGTCCAGCGTCGGCACCTTGCCAGTGCCGATGGCCCAGATCGGTTCATAGGCGATGACCAGGTTTTCAGCTGTTGCATTGTTCGGCACCGAGGCGGCCAACTGGGCGCCGATGATGTCGAGCGTGTTGGCGGCGTCGCGCTGTGCCAGCGATTCGCCGACGCAAATCACCGTGATCAACCCGGACTGATGCGCCGCGAGCGCCTTGGCGCGGATCATCTCGTCGCTTTCTTCATGCTGCTCACGCCGTTCCGAATGGCCAAGGATCACCGCCCCGGCCCCGGCATCAGCCAGCATCGCGGCAGAGATGTCGCCGGTAAAGGCACCGCTGGGTTCGCTGTGGCAATCCTGGCCGCCGATCATCATCGCATGGGGGGACATCCGTGCCGCCGCAGCGGCGATCAGGGTCGCGGGCGGACAGATCAGCAGGTCGATGGCACTATCGGCATGTTTGGCTGTCAACGCGTCGATCTGGTCCAGCTCGGCGCTCAGGCCATTCATCTTCCAGTTTCCCGCTGCCAGCTTGCGACGCATAATTCATTCCTTGCCTGTTAAGTTTTGTCATCGCCGCATCATTGCCAGAAGCGCCCGCAGGTCAAGGGGCAGCGGGCGGCACCGGTTAGAGGATACGGGTAGGGGGATCAGACGAGCTTGGGCGCGCCGTTAACGGTCTGTTCGGCGCTCAATTCCTCGACATCCTTGAACTTGATCGATTCGCCACAGCCACAGGCCTCGGTCACGTTGGGATTGTTGAATTTGAAACCGGATTCAAGGAGCGAGACCTCGTAATCAATTTCGGTCCCGAACAGGAACATCTGTGCCATTGGTGCGATCATCACCCGGGCACCGTCCTGTTCGACCATTTCGTCATGCGGATTGATCTCGTCGGCATAGTCCATGGTGTATTCCATGCCGGCGCAGCCGCCTTTCTTCACGCCGATCCTCAGCCCTTTATGACCCTTCTGGTTCATGAGCTTGGAAATCTGCGTTGCTGCGCGCGCGGTCATGGTGACCGCCTGTTTGCCGGGAATACCGAACATGGGACATCCTGTTTGCTGTTCAAGTCTAATCTAGGGCCACTGGGCGGTAATCTCAAGCGGCGGCAGGGCGGCCAGCAGGGTTTGTGTGCCAAGCGCGATCAACAAAGCCCAGCCAAAACTGAACAAAGTGCCGATGATGACATATTCTGTCGCCTTGCGATCGCCCGATATCGTGCCGAAGCGGAGGATTGATTTCGCCGCCACCAGAAAACCGAGTCCGGCGATTTGTCCGGCCAGCACCAGAAGGAAGATCAGCGCCCGCTCCAGGTATCCGATTGTGGCACCGCCACCGGGCAGGCCGTCCTCTTCGGGTGTGTCCGACAGGGCGTGGCCTTGCATCAGTAACTGAATGGCAAAGCCTCCGGCGCGGATCGCCAGAATTGCACCCGCGCTCACGGCCAGAATATGGGGCAGGACGGCAGTTATCGATTGGGGCAGCAGTACCGGCCACTGCCCGGTGGCCCACAGGGTAGGGGCCCACAGGGCGATCCCGGCCAGCGCGACCAAATGCAGGGCCTGATCGATCAGGAACCCCGCCAGGCCGGTGGCCCCGCCATAGGTTTTGACCAAGTCGGTTATCAGATGCAGCAAGGCGAGTACCAGCAGCGGCAGGGCGGCGAACTGCCCGGTGGCGATCTGTGCGCTCAACAGCACCAGCGCACCATGCAGCAGCGACATGCCGGGATGATGCTTGCGGCTGGCCAGCCAGTTGGGTTGCAACACGAAATCAGCCAATGCGTGGGCGAAAAGCAGGGCGATGAGGGTTTCAGCCATTGGCGGTTTCCTCGATGCTGTGCAGGGCGCGTTTGAGCGCCGGATAGCCGGCCGCGTCGAGCGCCTTGGTCACGGCCTGCCGGGATTTTCCGAGAGCTTTCGCCACTTCCGTATAGGAGGGTTCATCACCGGGGGTGAGAAAGGGCAGGATGGCGGCTGCCTGCGCCGGGGTCCATCCCTGCGAAATATGATCGGCCAGCACGGTGACGGCGTTGAGGGGGGCGCCTTCATCATAGGCGTCATCGACATAAACCACGCGTTCCGAAAGGCTTAGCAATTTCAGTATGTCCAGCCCATCGCCCGAGGCAACGAAGACAGCGGCGGTTTCGGCGTTGAGGTCCGGGCCGATCGCGCCTGTCACCTCGCCTTCGGCGATGGATATATAGCTGTCGAATTCACCGCCTTCACAGCGCAGCGCGGCGCGGAAGGCGAGCGCGGAGCGCAGCGCAAGGGCGGGCCGGGCTAGAGCAACCTGCCAGCCATCGCCACGCTGGCGGGTGAAATGCAGCGGTGCGCCATGCCAATCGGCCTGCATCGCGGCGCAATCGATCAAGGCGTCGAAGGCTTGGGTAACCTCAGCCGGGCTCAGGCCGGTGGAGCCGACCAGATCGCCTGTCAGAACGGCGATATGTGAAACTACGGAGATCATGCGCACCTATTATAGGGTGCGAAGGAGGTAATGCAACCTATTTAGGTTGCCTTTATATGGTTGCAGCCTAAATGGGTTGCTAAAATGAAAACGCACCCTCAAAGGGGTGCGTTGCCGTCTTGCTTACATGAAGCCCAGTTCCAGCCGGGCTTCGTCGCTCATCATCTCCATGCCCCAGGGCGGATCCCAGGTCAGGTCGACCTCGACATGTTGCACACCGTCCAGAGGTTCGACCGCGTCGACCACCCAACCGGGCATGTCGCCTGCGACCGGGCAGCCCGGCGCGGTCAGTGTCATGATGATGCTGACCTTGTTCTCAGGGGTGATCTTGACCGTATAGATCAGGCCGAGATCGTAGATATTGACAGGGATTTCGGGATCATAGACCGTCCGGCATGCCTCGACCACCTTTTCGTACAAGGGGTGGTCGATGCTGGAGGGTGCGATCAGCGGTTCCCCTTCGAGCGGTTCAGCATTTTCGTTCATGTGACCTGTCCGTAATTTCCTGACCGAAGATATAGGGTTTGGGTTCGGAAAGGTCTAGGGGGTCGGCGAAACGGATGCGCAGTAGCGGCAAAACCGACGGTTCAGCAGTTCGTTTCTGCCCGTATTCGCACCGGGTCCATGAAATGGCCAACCATTACCTCGGTTGCTTCGGCATAGGCCCGATCCAACGGCATTTCCAATTGGTCGTGCAGCATGCGTTTGCCATCGGCGATCGCAGTGGAATGGTAGCTGGCGATCTGTTGGGCGAATTCCATTGTGGCCGCGCTCAGTTGTTCGGACGGAAAAACCCGGTTGACCAGACCTGCGGACAGCGCCCAATCCGCATCGAACGTGTCGCCAGACAGGGCCATTTCCATCATATGCTTGCGCGACAGGCTGCGCGACACCGCGACGGCGGGGGTGGTGCAGAAACCGCCATTCTTCACCCCCGGAAGGCAGAAACTGGCCCGGCTCGAAGCAAAGATCAGATCGCAGGCCGCAGCCAGTTGCAGGCCGCCTGCGGTGGCGATGCCATCAACCATGGCGATGGTTGGTTTTGGCGACAGGGTGATGTCCTGCATCAGTGCGCTGCATTCGGTGAACAGCTCTACAAGATAGGCCCGACCGTGATCCGGATCGGCGCGATGGCGTCCGATTTCCTTCAGATCGTGACCGGCACAGTAGATATGGCCGGGGCCTTCCAGCACGATCACATTGATCCTCGTATCCGCCAAAGCCTGGCGGATCTGGTCGTGCAACGCCCGGATCATCGCCCGCGACAACGGATGTGCCGGTGCCTTGCCCAACCGCAGCAGCCGAACCTTGTCTTTGTCCTCTGCCTCGATCAGTGGAATGTCTTGTGTGTTCATCTTGGTTTCCTCCCGCGCCGACTATGCCAGCACGAGCGGAAAAATCAAAACTCCGCGCTGCCGGCTTTTCCACTTCTCCGGCGGCGGATTGGTCTGGGGCGGGCGCGGCGTTCGATTTCATCGTAAAGCAGCGCAGCGACATTTTTGCCCGACACTTTCTCGATCCCCTCGAAGCCGGGCGAGGAATTGACCTCCAGCACCTTCGGACCGCTTTCGGAGCGCAACAGGTCCACACCGGCCATGTTGAGCCCGAAGGCTTTTGCCGCGCGCTGCGCGGTTTCGCGTTCTTCCTTGGTGATCCGGACCTTGCTGGCCGTTCCGCCCTGATGCAGGTTCGATCTGAAATCGCCATCGGCACCGCTGCGCTTCATCGCGGCTACCACCTTGGACCCGATCACCATGCAGCGGATGTCTTCGCCTGCGGCCTCCTTTACGAAATGCTGCACAAGGAAAGACGCCTTGAGCCCGCGGAAGGCGGAAATCACCGACTCGGCGGCTTTCTTCGTTTCGGCCAGTACCACGCCCTTGCCCTGCGTGCTTTCCAGCAGCTTCACGATCAAAGGGGCGCCCCCGACCAACCCAATCAGGTTATCGGTATCCTTCGGCGAGGCGGCAAAGGCGGTCGTGGGCATACCGATCCTCTGCCCGGCAAGGATCTGGTGTGCATAAAGCTTATCGCGGCTGGCTGTGATGCCTTCGCTGCCATTGACACAGAAGGTGCCAATGGTTTCGAACTGGCGGGTGACGGCGCTACCGTAACCGGTGATTGATGCGCCGATGCGCGGGATCACCGCGTCATAATGCGGCAATCGTTTGCCGTCATAATGGACCTCGGGGGCCAGTGCGTTGATGGCGATATAGCAGCGGGTGGTGTCGATCACCTCGACCGTGTGACCACGCGCTTCGCCTTCCTCGACCAGCCGACGGGTGGAATAGTTGTTTTCCCGGCTCAACACCGCGATCCGCAGCGCGCGGTTCGGGGCGGCTTCGCGCACTGCCTTGCTGTGATAAACTTCATAATTGAGCTGTGGCTGAAAGAAACGGTCGGTGGCCACGATGGTGATGTGATCCAAGAGCGCCTGCCGCCCCAGCAGCATATGAGACGCCATACCGCGCCGGTCCGTCAGGGTCACTTCGATCGGCCAGCTTTGGCCATTGACCGACAACGTCGTGCTGATGACAAACCGCATTTCTGCCTCGCCGTTCGACGACGTCACTTCGCGCCGGTCGACGATCTGAGCGGAGCAGGGGATCACCAGGTCTTCACGGCCGGGAATGGGATGGACCATGAAACGCACCTGCGGTGCATCTGCGGCACCGAAGCTTTCGATATCGGTGGCGTGCAGAGCCGAGGTGCGCGCCCCGGTATCGACCTTGGCCTTCATCGCGGGCAGGCCCAGATTGGGCAGCGAGACCCATTCTTCCCATCCAAATTGCAATTCCGGGGCTGGCGTCTTCATCGGCGGGCTCCTTCTCGTTGGGAATCGTGCCGGTCAGTCCGGCGTTCTTGCGCCACTGAAAGGAGTTCAGTCCGCAAAGCAACAGGTCTTTGTGCTGGTTGGAATTTGCGTAAAGGAACGGGGCGCGTAAATACCCTAGGCGCAGACAGTAGCATGTCAGTTATCGTTGATATCGGTATTGAAAACCTTGCGTTTTTCATTTGGCAGCTTGAACAGGCGTCGCATGACCAGCCAAGCCGCAAGCGACAGAATGGCAAAAAGGGCACACAGAACCGGATAGCCAAATGCCGAGACCGCTACCACCAGCGCGGTCAAGGCCGCGCCAACTGCGAAGCCAAGGAAGATGAAGCCCGGGGCAAAAATTTCCGCCACTGCCAAAACCAGCGCGAAGGCCAGCCAGACCCACCATA
Source organism: Thalassovita sp. (assembly GCF_034670005.1). Classification (GTDB taxonomy): domain Bacteria; phylum Pseudomonadota; class Alphaproteobacteria; order Rhodobacterales; family Rhodobacteraceae; genus Thalassobius. The sequence continues at coordinate 552,603 of NZ_JAXMOH010000002.1, read as the reverse complement.
TTTCCAAGACGCCTGCCATTACTTGTTTCCCTTTAGCATTTTAAAGGCGTCTCCGAAAGCTTCCAACGCGTTGGCGGGGACCACGATGGTCTGACTGCCACTGCCCGCGCCCAAGGCGTTCAGCGCCTCGACCTGTTTCAGCGCGACCTGGTATTGCGCCGCCTCGATGCCGTGTTCGGTGATCGCCTTGGCCACGACGGCGGTGGCATAGGCTTCGGCTTCGGCCTGAATGCGGCGGGCCTTGGCGATCTGTTCGGCCGAATAAAGCTGTGCATCGGCCTGCAATTCGACCGCGCGTTTCTGGCCTTCGGCTTCGGTCACCTGGGCCCGGCGGGCGCGTTCGGCATTGAGCTGTTGCAGCATCGCTTCGCGGGTCGCCTGATCCAGATTGACATCGAGGATTTCAGCCCGGGTGACTTCGATGCCCCAGTCATCGACCGCGTCTTCGACTGACGTTTTGATCGTGTCTATCAATTGGGACCGGTTGGCCTGCACATCGTCCAGATCCATTTTGCCGATTTCAGCGCGGACGATCCCGGCCACGGTGGTGGCGATGGCTGCATCAACATCGCGGATGCGGTAGACGGTCTTTTCCGGCTCGATGATGCGATAGAATACCGAGGTATCGACCTGCACCAGCACGTTGTCTTTGGTGATGGCGTCTTGGCTGGCGGTCGGCAACTGTCGTTCCAGGATCGAAATCCGGTGCTTCACCTTATCAAGAAAAGGTACCACGAAATTGATCCCCGGTCCCAATACCGAATGCAGGCGGCCAAATCGTTCCACCACGTGTTTTTCCGATTGCGGCACGATGCGCACGCCTCGAAAAATGATCGAGATGACAAAGATCGCTATAAGCAGCCAGATCACTGTGCCGGGCTGAATTTCTGAAAAAAATTGGTCCATACTCGTATTCCCAGTTGTAATATGTAGATTTCAAATAAGCTTTGGGGTCTTGGACTTCCAGAGATTTCGGGATTAAAGGACGTCAAAAGCAAAAGGTGCCAGATGACACGCCATTTCGAATTCGAAAAACTGGGCCAGGACGGCAAAGCGCGGCTGGGGGTGATCCGGTCACCACGCGGCGAGATCCGCACACCGGCCTTCATGCCGGTGGGCACTGCGGGCACCGTCAAGGCGATGATGCCGGAAAGCGTGGCTTCGACCGGTGCAGATATCATTCTGGGCAATACCTATCATCTGATGCTGCGGCCAACGGCGGAAAGGATCGACCGGCTGGGCGGTCTGCACAAATTCATGAACTGGGAAAAGCCGATCCTGACCGACAGTGGCGGGTTTCAGGTGATGAGCCTGTCGAACCTGCGCAAGATGAGCGAAGAAGGGGTCACCTTCAAATCTCATATCGACGGGTCGCGCCATACGCTGACCCCGGAACGCAGCATGGAAATTCAGCGTCTCCTTGGCAGCGATATCGTGATGTGTTTTGATGAATGCACGCCGTTTCCGGCCGATCCTAAGGTCTCTATGGAATCGATGCGGCTGTCGATGCGATGGGCGCAGCGGTCGCGCGAAGCCTTTGGCGACCGACCGGGGCACGCGCTGTTCGGCATCCAGCAGGGCAGTATTTACCGCGATCAGCGCGAACGCAGCGCCGAATTGTTGAAAGCCATCGAATTCGAAGGCTATGCGGTAGGCGGTCTGGCCGTGGGCGAAGGCCAGGACATGATGTTCGAGGTTCTCGATTACGCCCCAGACATGCTGCCCGAGGACAAGCCGCGCTATCTGATGGGGGTGGGCAAGCCTGACGATATCGTCGGTGCGGTGGCGCGGGGCATCGACATGATGGATTGCGTGTTGCCGACGCGTTCAGGCCGTACCGGTCAGGTTTTTACCCGGCATGGTGTGCTGAACATCAAGAACGCCCGCCATCAGGACGACCCGCGCCCACTTGACGCGGCCTGTTCCTGCCCGGCCTGTCGCAATTACAGCCGGGCTTATCTGCATCATGTGTTCCGGGCCCAGGAAATGATCAGCGGCATGCTGCTGACTTGGCATAACCTCCAGTATTATCAGGATCTTATGCAGGGAATGCGAGATGCGATCGCAAATGAGACATTCGACGCATTTCAACGCGATTTTCATGCGCAGCGAGCTGAAGGCGATATTGAGCCGCTCTAAGGCTTTGGTACTATTTTGTATGTTTTATTAAAACTAATGGCTGGGCGGTCGTTGGTTTAGCTGCAGTCAAAAAAACTCATAACAAGAACCTTCCGCAGACCGAATGGTCGTTACAAGGCCGTATTCGGCCTTGCGAAGAGAGATGTCTTTCCGCCTGTGCCATTGAGCGGTGAGATGTGAATTGACGCAACCCATTTCACCCAGGAGACCCCCCTGATGAATATGCAGCCATTGGAAATAGTGGACCCAGTTCCCGTCACCGCGCTATCCCTTTCGACCCGCGATGCGGAAATGCCATTCGGTATCGAAGAAATGTTCTTTTCCAAAACCGATAAACGAGGCGTGATCAATGCCTTCAATTCCGTTTTCGTGCGTGTTTCCGGTTTCGACGGAGAAGACCTGCAAGGGGCGCCGCATAAAATTTTACGCCACCCCGATATGCCCAAGGCGGTATTCTGGCTGTTGTGGAACGGGTTGCAAAGCGGCCATCCGGTTGGTGCCTATGTCAAGAACAAGACCAAGGATGGCAAGTATTACTGGGTTTTCGCCCTCGCGGCCCCGGTCGAAGACGGCTATTTTTCTGTTCGGATCAAGCCGAGCAGCGAAACATATTTACGGGTCGTCGATCTGTACAAGGAAATCCGCGCGGCGGAGTTGTCGGAAGACCTGAGCGCTGAAGAAAGCGCGCAGCGACTTCTGCTCCGGTTGAAGCAAATGGGTTTCCCGAATTATGGCTGGTTCCAGTCCACCGCATTTTGCACCGAATTCGAGGCCCGGCAAAGCGCGATGAAGCTACCGCAGATGTCGGACGTGGTGAATACAAAAAAGGTTTCGCTGCTGAGTTCTGATTTGCGGAACGAACTCAATGCGCTGGCGAGGGAATTCGACAGCGCGGAAATCCTGACGGCAAACATGAAGATATTTGCCGCCAAACTGGATCACGGGCGCGCAACGATCAATGAGATCGCAAAAAACTACGATTTGATGCTGCGCGACATTCAAAGCCACCTGAGAACGCTTCTGGCACCGCCGCGCGCAGGCGGGATTTGGGCATCACCAGAAGAGCAGAAGGCGAATTTCATGCTGTGCGGTTACCATCTTCTGGACGAGGTGGTGAAGGATTACACACGCGAAAACACACAGAACGGCGCGGAAGAGTTGCATCAAATCGATGTACTGAGGTCGGGCTACAAAACGCAGTCCGCGATTGCAGTTGACGACTGTGTGAAATCCGCGCTCGTCATTCAACGGCGGATTGAGTTCCTGCTGCGGATGGTGCTGGGGCTGTCGACCATCCGTATCGCCTGCCGTGTCGAAGCGGGCGCGCTGAGTCAAAGCGCCAGTGGGCTGGACACGATCATTGGACGGCTCGATAACTTTCACGATACGATTGAAGCCCGGATGGTCAGGATTCAGGATCTTGTCACCTGCATCCTGCAATGCATCGGCAAATCGGGGTATTAGGCATGGTCATTTTGGACAGGGTGTGGCGGTAACGGGAGAAATCTCTGCGGACAATGATCGCATTCAGCCTTTGATCGCGCTGGAAATTTCAGCGCTATTTTAAGGGAGGTCTGGGCTTTGACCGGCAATGAACTGCGCCGCAGTCGCCGCAGAGAATTCGCCTTACCCTCTCTGATCGGGTTTCTGTTTGTCACGCCACCTTTCTCTAAAATTCGGATTTCTGAGGTCGTTGTCTTTGATGCGATTGACAACACCAATCGCGGCTTTTGCCGACGGGCCTGGACAGCTGCGGATCGTTTGCCGTGTGCGGAACGGCTGTGGGTGACGAGTACAAAGTTTAAGACCCGGACTGGAGCTGCCGATGAACACAATGACGGTGAGAGACTTCGAAACCGCCGAAAACCCCGTGCGCGATTACGCGCGCTCGCGCATAGTGCCCGAAGTCAACGTCGAAGAACCTTTCAATGTTGAAGAAATCTTTTTTTCACGGACCGATAAGCGCGGAGTGATCGAAGCCTATAATTCTGTCTTTGTCCGGGTGGCTGGCTACTCCGCTTCGGAATTGAAAGGTGCGCCGCATAAAATCATCCGGCACAGCCATATGCCCAAAGGTGTTTTCTGGCTGTTGTGGAACGGGTTGGAAAACGGTCATTCTGTCGGGGCCTACGTTAAAAATAAAAGCAAGGAAGGTCATTATTACTGGGTCTTCGCATTGGTAACCCCGGTCGAAGATGGCGGTTATCTGTCGTTGCGGATCAAGCCGACAAGCCCGCAGCTGAAGCTGGTAGAGGGGCTTTACAAAGACATTTGCAAACTCGAACAGGAACAGAACCTGTCACCAGAAGAAAGCGCCAAGGTGATTGCCGCACGCTTGGCCGATTTGGGGTTCCCGACCTATGGCGCGTTTCAGGCCCATGCCTTGCATCAGGAATTCGAAGCCCGCCGCATCGCAATCGGCCATCCGCAACTTCCAGATCTGGCCCAGAGCGGAACTCTTGCCGTTGCGTCAGAAAAGCTGCGCCGGGAGCTGACAAATTTGACGGCTGAATTTCAGGAAGCGGAAATCCTGACCGCCAACATGAAGATATTCGCCGCCAAGCTGGCGGTAGGTCGGGCGACTATCAACGAGATCGCCAAGAACTACGACCTGATGCTGAAAGACATTCAGAACCATCTCAAAACCCTTGCCGTGCCTCCAGCGGATCGCGGGCTTTGGGATGCGCCCAAGGAATTGAGCGCCTATTTCATGATCTGCGCATCGCATTTGATGACGGAGATGTCCGAATTTTTCGATACCGAAAACGGCCATTCCGAAGGTGCAGAGTGGGAGGCGGAAAAGCGGGTTCTGGATCAGCTTCGGCGCAGCTATGATTTGAAATCAGACAAGGCCATAGAATTTGGTGTGAAATCGGCGATTGCGATCCAGCGGCGTACAGACTTCCTTCAGCGCATGGTCTTGGGGCTGTCTACTGTCCGGATTGCCTGTCGGGTCGAAGCCGGCATGTTGCGCGATCATGCCAAGGGATTGGAAACGATCGTGTCACGTCTGGATCAGTTTCATGATGAAATCGAAGCACATCTGGAAAGAATAAAAAGTTACGTCGCAACCATTTTGCAATCTGTGGAACATCCTGATTAGTGCCTGTCATGGGGGGCGTCGCGCCGTTACCTGCTTGCGATGCGACGCCTTTTTGCCGGTTCTGCGGCAATCGCGCCTTGCTCATTACGTTTAGGCGCGGCATTCTGCCCACCCGGGGTTGCCGGACATGCTTGAAATCGGTGGTGCAGACCCCAGATAAAGCCTCAGGAAACGGAAAAGGCCGGGGTTGCCACACTGGGACCAGTGCCTTTTTGCCAAGAACAAGGAAAACGCATGCAAGAGCCACTTAACGCATCCTATCCAGTCCTGCCACTGCGCGATATTGTGGTTTTCCCCCACATGATCGTGCCTCTGTTCGTCGGGCGCGAAAAATCGGTCCGTGCACTGGAAGAGGTGATGCAGGACGATAAGCAGATTCTGCTGTCCAGCCAGATCGATCCGGCCGAAGACGATCCTTCGAATGACGGGATTTACAACACGGGTGTGTTGGCCAATGTGCTGCAACTGCTGAAACTGCCCGATGGCACCGTCAAGGTGCTGGTTGAAGGTCAGGCCCGGGTGAAAATCACCGATTATCTGGAAAACGACGATTTCTTCGAAGCGCGCGCCGAATATCTGAATGAAATTCCCGGCGATGCCGCCACGATCGAGGCGTTGCTGCGCACTGTCGGTGGTGAATTCGAACGTTATGCCAAGGTAAAGAAAAACATCCCCGAAGAGGCGCTGGTGACGGTTTCGGAAACCTCTGAACCGGCCAAACTGGCGGATCTGGTGTCGGGGCATCTGGGCATCGAGGTGGAGCAGAAACAGGATTTGCTGGAAACCCTTTCCGTCAGCGAACGGCTGGAAAAGGTCTACGGCCTGATGCAGGGCGAAATGAGCGTTTTGCAGGTCGAGAAGAAGATCAAGACCCGGGTCAAATCCCAGATGGAGCGCACCCAGCGCGAATATTATCTGAATGAGCAGATGAAGGCCATTCAGAAGGAATTGGGCGATGGCGAAGAGGGCGGCAATGAAATTGCTGAACTGGAAGAAAAGATCGCCAAGACCAAGCTCAGCAAAGAAGCCAGGGAAAAGGCCGAAGGCGAGTTGAAGAAGCTCAAATCGATGAGCCCGATGAGCGCCGAGGCGACCGTCGTGCGCAATTATCTCGACTGGATGCTGTCGATTCCGTGGGGTGTCAAATCCCGCGTGAAAAAGGACCTGAACCGCGCGCAGGGCGTTCTGGACGTCGATCACTATGGTCTGGAAAAGGTCAAGGAACGGATCGTCGAGTATTTGGCCGTGCAGCAGCGTTCGGCCAAGCTGAAAGGCCCGATCATGTGCCTTGTCGGCCCGCCGGGTGTGGGTAAGACATCGCTTGGCAAATCGGTGGCCAAGGCGACGGGCCGCGAATTCATCCGCATCTCGCTTGGCGGCGTGCGCGACGAATCCGAAATCCGCGGTCACCGCCGGACCTATATCGGGTCGATGCCCGGCAAGATTATTCAGGCGTTGAAAAAGGCGAAAACCACCAATCCGCTGATCCTGCTCGATGAAATCGACAAGATGGGCCAGGATTTCCGGGGCGATCCGGCTTCGGCCATGCTCGAAGTGCTGGACCCGGAACAGAATTCGACCTTTGTCGATCACTATCTTGAGGTCGAATATGACCTGTCGAACGTGATGTTCCTGACCACGGCGAACTCCTACAACATGCCCGGGCCTTTGATGGACCGGATGGAGATTATTCCGCTGGCCGGATATACCGAGGACGAAAAGGTCGAGATCGCCAAACAGCACTTGCTGCCCAAGCAGATCAAGAACCACGGCCTGAAGGCGGACGAATTTGACGTTAGCGAAGATGCGCTGACCGAAATGGTGCGCCGCTACACCCGCGAAGCCGGGGTGCGGAACCTTGAGAGAGAGATCGGTAAACTGGCGCGGAAGGCGATCACCAAGATCGTCAAGGGCGAAGCCGAAAGCGTCCATGTCAGCGCTGACAATATCGATGAATTCCTGGGCGTGAAGAAATTCCGCTACGGCTTGGCCGAACAGGAAGATCAGGTTGGTGTGGTCACCGGTCTCGCCTATACCAGCGTCGGTGGCGACCTGTTGTCGATCGAGGCACTTCGCCTGCCCGGCAAGGGCCGGATGAAGACCACCGGGAAACTGGGTGACGTGATGAAGGAATCGATCGACGCCGCGTCGAGCTATGTCCGTTCCATCGCGCCGAAGATCGGGGTAAAGCCGACCAAATTCGACAAGTGGGATATCCACGTCCACGTTCCCGACGGGGCGACGCCCAAAGATGGGCCGAGTGCGGGTTTGGCTATGGTGACGGCGATTGTTTCGGTTCTGACCGGCATTCCGGTGCGCAAAGATATCGCCATGACCGGCGAAGTCACCTTGCGCGGCAACGCCACCGCTATCGGTGGGTTGAAGGAAAAGCTGCTGGCGGCACTTCGGGGCGGGGTGAAAACCGTTCTGATTCCGGAAGAGAACGAAAAGGATCTGGCCGATATTCCGGATAACGTGAAGGAAGGGCTGGATATTATCCCGGTCAGCCATGTCAGCGACGTTCTGCGGCTGGCCCTGGTCGGTAAACCCGAACCGATCGAATGGGACGAAGAGGCAGAAGAAGCTGCCGCTGCCGCCCTGAAGTCGAGCAGCGGGGAAGGGGCCGTCGCCCACTGACCCGTTACTAACTGGCTGAAAAATTGAATGGCGCTTTCCTTTGGGGAAGCGCCATTTTTTTTACCGAATTCCAGCCATTTCATTAACCGGGTAGATTTTTCACGGCTTTTCGCCTATGATTTTATACAATATCGAGCATAACAAAAAACATAGAGGCATATATCTAGCATGGCACGAACACCGACTAAAACCGTAGCCGCCAAACCCAGCGGTCGCACAACAGCGCCGAAAACCACGGCCAAAGCACCGGTGCGCCGCACAACTGCGGTCGAGGCCGCGCCTGCGCCCGATCCTGTCATCGTCGACGAAACCGTACCGGTTTCCGACGAACTGGAGCTGCGCAAAGCCGAGCTGATCGAAATGGTCGTGGAACGCAGCGGCGTTAAGAAACGCTTTGCTAAACCGGCAATCGAAGCGGCGCTGAGTATCCTTGGCGAAGCATTGGCCGATGGCCGTGAAATGAACCTTCATTCACTTGGCAAGGTCAAGATTAACCGGATGAAGCACCTGTCCAACGCACGGGTAATTAACTGCAAAGTTCGGCAGGTTTTACGGACGAAAAATGAAGAAAATGACCCTCTTGCAGAAGCTGCGGAGTGAGTTTAAAAGGCGCGCTACCGGGTGATTAGCTCAGTGGTAGAGCGCTTCGTTCACATCGAAGATGTCAGGGGTTCAAATCCCTTATCACCCACCATTTTTTGTAAGTCCGGTTGACTGCTGCTTACTGGAAAAGGCGCTCCCCGTGCGGGTTGAGCGCCTTTTCTTTTAACGGCTTAACCCGGTCGATGCCTTCGCTGTTTCAGGCCAGAAAATCGTGGGTGATCCCGTCCAGCACCAGGTTGATTTCATCCTGCCCGCCGCCATCGACCAGCGCCCATAGGATCTGGCCGGTTGGGCGGTAAATTACGAAGGCCTCCTCAACATCGGCCGAGCCGGCATCCGGTGTATTGGCGAGGTTGATCTGGAACTGGTCTGCGGTGGCACCGGATTGGCCAAAGATCAGTACATCGCCATCAGCAGCATTATAATCCTGAATCCAGTCGGAACCGTGATCCAAGACCCCGAGATGGAAAAAACGGTCCGCCCCGTCGCCGCCATTGACCCGGTCGTAGCCGAAACCGCCATTGATGAAATCAATTCCATCGCCACCGAAGATCAGATCCGACCAGGCCTGGCCGGTTAGCTGATCGTCACCAGTCCCGCCGATAATGGTGTCGACGCCGAAACCGCCTATGATGGTATCCATCCCGGCATCTCCGCGCAGTTCGTCATTGCCGTAACCGCCATCCAGATGGTCATTGCCATTGCCGCCATAGAGCACGTCACGCAGGTCGTCTTCGCTGGTCCCACCGATCAGAGAGTCATCACCGTCGCCGCCGATCAGCGTGTCATTTCCATCGAACCCGCTCAATGTGTCATTGCCTCCCAACCCCTGAATCCGGTCGTCTTGACCCGCTCCGATCAAAGAATCGTCCCCTTCGGTGCCGGAAATCTCGCCTGCGGTGAACAGGCGCTGCCCCATAATTTGGGCGCCATCGGTATCGCCGGTAGAGGAATTCCAAACCGCGATTACATCGCCATTATCCAGCTCTGTCAGTCGCATATGACGCGGGGCGGAGGGGCTGTCGCTGGTCACTAAAATACCGTCGCCCAACACCGCTCCGTCGGCGTCGAAGCGCATCGCGTAGTGCCCCCCCGGAAATTCATCGGGGTTGGAGGCATTGCCACCCGAACGCCAGCTGACAAGAAAGCTACCATCGGAAAGCCCCAATACATCAGGCATTTGTTCGAACCCGGTATCGGTTTGTGACACTAAGAATTCGCCGACTCTGGTACTCCCGTCAGCATTGTAGACACGGCCGCAAATTTCCGAACTGCCAATGGCCATGTGCGAACTTTCCCAGGTCACCACAAAACCGCCATCTGCCAGCGCCGAGACCGAAGCGCGATCTTGTGCGCTGTTGGTCGAAGTATTTACCTGGAACTCATCGCCCACAGGATTTCCGCCATTGTCGAAGCGTTGCGCGAAAACGCCCTCGCTGCTACCGTCTTGTTCGAGTGATTGCCAGACCGCGATGAACCCGCCGCCGCTGAGAGCGGCAACATCCGGGTTGGTCTGGCTGGCGGTGACATAGGTGTTGACCTGGAATTCATCCGCCACCGGATCACCGGTTGCGGGTATGATCCTGCCCGCGATCCCGTAGAGAACGCCATCTGATCCATAGCTTTGCCAGACCGCAACCAGATTTCCATCAGACAGTTCGGTGATTACAGGCAGGTCCTGCTGGCTGTTGGTGTATTGGTTGATGACCGTTTCATCGCCTACCGTCGTTCCTGTCGCAGAGTAGCGCTGCAATGCGATACCGGTGATGCTGCCATCGATCCCGAAACTGGAATAGGTCACTGCAAAGCCGCCATCAGACAAGGCTGTGACATGGGCCACGTTCTGGTTGCTGCTGGTCAGGGTGTTGACCTGAAATTCCGGCCCCACTGGGCTATCACTGGCGTCAAAGCGCTGTCCGGCTACCCCGTCTTGCTCCCCGTCCTGATTAACCGTGGTCCAGACCGCGACATAGCCGCCATCGGAAAGTCCGGCCACTTCGGGATCGTATTCAAGCCCGTTGCTGTTTGTATTGATGGTGAAAGGTGCGCCAGAGAGGGCAGAATAAACAGGCATGAGAAATCCTTTCGGCTCGTCGTTAAATTTGCTTTGACTGAACCATACACAGCTTCTGAGCTGCTTGGTTTGAAATAAAATCATGACAGATATAGCATATTTTCGGTTATCCGAGAACCATGCTGATCCGGACCCGACGCTGACGAACACTGGTGTCCATTCTGGTGTCGGCCGCGCAACCTGCTACCCTGATATTATGTGCGGAAGATTCGTTGCAGCGGAAGGGATGACATGGGCGCAGCTTTTTGCGATCCAGCGTGGTTTCCTTGACGCGGGCGGGCAATTGCGAAGCGAAGATGCGCCCGATCCTGCTCAGGGGTATAATATCAAGCCAACGCAACAGGTCGCGATAGCCTTTGCCGAAGGGACCGACCTGGTGGCGTCTTCGGCGCATTGGTGGTTCGTGCCGTATTGGCACCGCGGCGATGTCCGCGACTGGAAAGCGACCACCTTCAACGCCAAGATCGAGACGGCAGCGGAAAAACCGACCTTTCGGGATGCCTGGCGGCACGGACGTTGCCTGATCCCGGCGCGGGGATATTACGAATGGACCGGCCAAAAGGGGCATAAACAACCCTGGTTCATTGCACCGCTGAGCAACGAACCAGCGTTTTTCTTTGCTGGCCTAATGTCAAAACTGTCTAGTGAACTGCGCAGTTGTACCTTGCTGACCCGCCCGGCCGACACTGAGATTGCGCATATTCATGATCGTATGCCGGTGATTTTGCGCGACGATCAGGTCGTGCCGTGGCTGAAGGCCGAAGTTTCGGATGATGAAGTGCGCGACAGTTTCGGAACCGGGTGGAATTTTCGCGCCCATAAGGTGCGTCGCTTCGGCAGTGCCGATGATGGTCCTGACCTGATTGAACCGGATGGGCTTTGCTTGTGACGCCAGGATTGTGGTTGATTGCATAAGGCTTCATCAAATGTCGCATAAAGCGCCGCTGGAATCGCTCATTTGCCGCCCCGGGGTTGCTGCCCCGCCGTGGCTGGCGGACAAATGATAGAACGTAAGGCTATATTCCGCATGACCCGAGACAATAATCACACCTTTAGTCTGAAACTGGCGGCGCTGATCGGTGAAATCTATCCCGAAGTTGACGCCAATATTCTGGCATCACAGGTCATTGATGCCTTTTTCCCTGAGGGCACCCACCGGCGTAAACGCGGCAGGGTGCCCGGCAACGGGCAATGGAGCGAACGCGACAGCCTGCTGATTACCTACGGCAACAGCTTTGTCGATGGTCAGCACAAACCGCTGGATCTGCTGTACGATTTCCTGCACCGGCACCTCAATGGTGTGATTGCAGGGGTGCATATCCTGCCGTTCTTTCCTTATACCTCTGATGATGGATTTTCGGTGACCGATTATTACGCGGTCAACCCGGTCTTGGGCGATTGGGCCGATATCAGCCGGATCGCTGCGGAATTCAACCTGATGTCGGATCTGGTGCTGAACCATGTCAGCAGCCAGTCGAATTGGTTCAACGCTTATCTACAGGGGCACGAACCCTATGATCGGTTCTTTTTCGAAGCCAACCCCACCGACGATCTGGGATCGGTCGTGCGGCCGCGCACCCATCCCCTGCTGCGCGATGTCGATACTGCGAACGGGCCGCGCCATGTCTGGTGCACCTTCAGCCACGATCAGGTCGATCTGAATTTTGCCAATCCCGAGGTTTTGCTGGAATTCCTGCGAGTCATGCGGATGCATGTCGAAAAAGGGGTCCGGATCATCCGGCTGGATGCGGTGGCCTTCTTGTGGAAAGAGGTCGGGACCAGCTGTATCCACTTGCCGCAGACCCACGCCATTGTGCGGCTGATGCGGCTATTGGCGGATTACGCGATCGAACCGGTGATCCTGCTGACCGAAACCAATGTGCCCAACGCGGAAAACCTCAGCTATTTCGGGAACCGGAACGAAGCGCATTCGGTCTACAACTTTTCGCTGCCGCCGCTGGTCCTGCACGCGATGATGGCGGGAACAGCGCGGGTGCTGAACCGCTGGCAAGGGACCATGCCGCCGGCGCAGATGGGGTGCGCCTATCTGAATTTCACGGCTAGTCATGACGGCATCGGGATGCGCCCTGCCGAAGGGTTGCTGGAGGCCGAGGAACAGGCCCGTGTGATTGAAAAAGTGCGCGATTTTGGTGGCCGGGTGTCGATGCGCGCGTTACCGGGTGGCGGCGAAGCCCCATATGAGCTGAACATCACCTGGTATGATGCTATGAAGGGGACCTTTGCGGGCAAGGATCAATGGCAATTCGATCGTTTCATGGCCAGCCAGACCCTGATCATGGCGCTGGAAGGCATTCCAGCACTATATATTCAGGCGCTGTTGGGCGCGTCAAACGACATTGAAGGGGTCGAAAAAAGCGGTCAGAACCGCGCCATCAACCGGCATCGCTGGGACTACGAGGATCTGAATGCGCGGCTGGACGACCCTGAAAGCACCCAGTCGCGGGTCATGAACGAATTGCTGCGGCGGATGTCGGTGCGGCGGCGACAGAAAGCATTCCACCCGAATGCGACGCAATTCACCCTACAGATTGACGAGCGTTTGTTCGGGCTTTGGCGGCAAAGTCTAGAGCGGGACCAGTCGATCTTTGCTTTGCACAATGTCAGCGACGATGCCTTGGTTATCGCACCTCAGGCGATCAACCTGATAGATGGCGCAAACTGGGTTGATCTGCTGAGCGGGGAAAAGATTGATCCCACCGGCACCGAGATCAGATTTGCGCCCTATCAATGCCGATGGATTTCCAACCGGGGCTGAGCAGCCAGCGATCAAATGGTGCTGGTCGCTGATCCGGTATTATGTGTCACGATATAGCTGCCGCTGTCGAATGCCGCCGTATCGGTAACCACGATATCGTCCGCTGACAGGTCCAGAACCCCGTCCAGTTGCAGCACCACCAGACCATCGACCGAAACGGTGCTGGCGGATGCGCCATTGGCGATCGTCACCGTCGCGGCCCCGGCATCCGCGACATGCAGGGCGATCACGTCCTCGGCCCGGTCGTAGTCGGTGATGATGGCGAAATCCCCGTCCGCTGCTGCATCGTCGTTCAGATCAAGCCTGAAATCGTCTGCGCCATCGCCGCCGGCGACGGAATCGGCACGGTCAAACAGGATTATGTCGTCGCCTGCGCCACCATCCAAGGTATCGGCACCGGCATCGCCGATGGCCCGCTCGATGGTCAGGGTTGTGGTCTCGCCAACGGTTTCGCTGCTGACATCGCCGCGCACCATACCCGATACCAACAGGTCATCTCCCGCCCCCCCGATCAGGTTGTCACCGGCGCCGACGATGCTGCCGACCAGCGTGTCGTCGCCTTCTTCGCCGTCGAACACAACGGCATCGGGGGCCGCATCGGCTTCGTCCTGAATACTATACAGAAGGTCGTCGCCCGCGCCGCCGGAATAGCTGTCATCGCCGAATTGGTGCATCAGAACGTCGTCGCCCGCTCCGGCCGACACTATATCGTTGTCAAAACCTTCTACAGAAACAGTACCGGCCTGATGATCCAGGATTTCATCGTCGGTCGCGCTGCCAGTGATGGTGTCATTGCCCTGATCGCCGCGAATCTGGGTTTCGCCGACATCCGGTCCGGTGCCTTCGGTGGTGACGGCCAGTATGTCGTCGCCCTCACCGCCGGAAATCGACGAACTGGCCGCGCCGGAAATTTCGTCATCGCCAAAACCGCCGTAAAGGCGGGCCTCTTCCATCGCTGAAGAGATAGTGTCGTCACCGATTCCGCCATAAAGTCTTTCGATCGCGCCCTCTGATTGGGTTGTCGCGGTCGAGATGATTTCGTCATCGCCGGCTTCGCCGTGTACGACATTGCCTTCACCATCGCTGCTATAGCTGTCATCGCCTTCACCCAGCAGGGCGTTGGTGCCGAGTGCGGCCCCGGTGACTACGTCATTGCCGCCGCCGGCGCGGATGATCGCTTCGTCATTGCCAAAGATCGGGGACAGGTCGTCGTCGTCACTGCTGCCATCGACAAAATCGGTTTCATAGACGGTCTCTCCGTCCGTTGTCTCAAACTCGTCCAGTTCAACAGTAATATCGCTCATCGTGATTCCCGCGGCCCCGGTCACGCGGATAATGGCGGTTTCGGCCTCTGTTGCGTCTGCTGTCGGCATGTAGTTGAAGGTGATCAGGCTGTCCGCGCCATCGTCGGCCACATTCAGGCTCGACAGGGTCAGTTCGTCGCCGACACTGCGCAGGTGCATCACCAGTTGATCTTCGTCCTTGGTGAAATCGGTGATCACGCCTTCGGACAATGTGCTGGTATCTTCCAGCCACCAATGATTCATGTTGCTTTCGATGTCGAAGACATCGTTGCCCTCGCCGCCGGTGTAGCTGCCGCTGGGGATGACATGCATTTCATCATCACCTGCGCCGCCATCCATCGTCTCGGCGCCCAACGTACCGCTGATGATATCATCGCCCGCGCCACCATCCACAGAGGTGATGGTTTGGCCTTCAAGCGCGTCATTGCCCGGTGTCAGGTAATCGTCGCCGGAACTGCCAGCTAAAACGCCATCATTCAGGGTGATTTCGTCGGGGGCTTCTTCATTGCTGCCGTCGTTGCTGTTGTCAGAACCGAGCCAGTCAATCAGCTCCATCGCAGCCCAGCTGTTGACCGCGGTCAACAGAAAGATCAAACCCCACATCGTATTCCCCTAATACTTAGGACACTCACACATTAAGTAATATGAACGTCTCGTGCATGCATTTTGTTAACGATTGCAACATGTTTTGTTCCTTTCGCACAAGGAATGCAGTGGAAACAAACTGTTCTCAGATCAAGCAATATGCCTGTCAGACCAGAGAAATATTTGCGCTATATTCCTTCTAGATTTCCTTGAAATCCAGATGCGCGGCCTTCAGCCGGTCCATCATCAGGTCCTGATCGGCGGAATGAACCCGGCTCCAGGTCGGAATAAACGGCGTTTCATGCGGGTTATCGAGGAAGATGCGCCCGGCCTCGACGATGTTTTCTGCAAACAGTTCGACCGCGCGTTCTTCCTGATGGCGGTCAACGGTAAGCCCGTTCATCTGCGCATCGTCGGAATAGCATTCCAGCAGGTCCAGCGCGGACCGGTAATAGGTCGCTTTCAGAGTACGGAAAATTTCCTCGGTAAAGACGGTGCCATCGGCCGCGAGTTTGCGGAAAATCGATTTGCAGATGTCGATCGACATCCGGCTCAGCCCCTTGGTCTTGTCCTCTGGGCTGAGAATCTGATGCTTGTGATCGTAAGCGTCGGAAATTTCCACCTGGCACACCGATTTCGGTGCAAAATTGCGCCAGGCTTCTGACAGGACGCCAATTTCCAATCCCCAATCCGACGGCATCCGCAGATTGGGCAGGATATTGGTTCGCATGGCGAATTCACCCGACAGCGGATAGCGGAATGAGCGCAAAAAATCGAGATAATCGCGGTCACCGATCACCCGTTTTAATGCGATCAGGATCGGTGCGACCAGCATCCGGCTGACCCGCCCATTGATTTTTCCGCCACCGATCCGGGGATAGAAACCCTTGGACATTTGATAGGAGAAATTGGGATTTGCCACCGGATAAACCAGCCGAGCCAGCATTTCCTTGTCATATGTCAGGATGTCACAGTCATGGATCGCCACCACCGCGCTGTCCTGACAGGCCATCATATACCCAAGGCAGGACCAGACATTTTTGCCCTTACCCGGTTCGCAGGGCCCCAGCCCCAACCGTTCCAGACGATTGTCGATCGCCTGCATGCGCGGGCTTTCGTTCCAGATCACGATGTGCTGCTGCGGTAGCCGGGAAAAGAATTGCTTGGCATAGCGATATTGTTCTTCATCCGCCTGATCCAAGCCGATGATGATGCGGTGCAGGTAGGGAACCTGTGACAACTCATCGATGATATTGGGTAGTGCATCACCTTCCAGCTCGGAAAACAGGGACGGCAGCATCAGTGAAATCTTCCGGGTTTCGCTGAATGTCGTTAGCTCTCTGGTCAGAACATCCGGGCCACTGGTACGCAGATTATGCAGGGTTGCGATATTACCGTTCTGGTGAAAATCAGCCACGCGCTTCAGGCTCCGTTTGTTATGTTCGTTGGTCCGAGATTAGAGAGAGCACCATTTGGTTCCAACCAGAAGGCCCGGTTTTTGTGCTTCTAAGGATGCGATTTGCCTGTTTCTTGGGCAGTTGGGGCAAGGGCTTGGAATGGGGATTGCTGATCAAGACCGGGTAATCCGCTGCCAGCAGCATTTCCAAATCGTTCGGGGCATCCCCCAGAGCGATCCGTGGCGGGTTGCCATAGATACTGGCGATTTCATCCATCCGGTCGGCCTTGGTCCTGCCCAGACTTAGCGTCAGGTATCGCCCGCCATAGCGCGCCGCGACGCCCAGCTCGGCCAGCGCCTGTTCAAAAACGCCGCGTTCTTCCTCGGTTCCCGCCCATTCGCCGGGTTCGGAAAAACACCGCTGTCGGGCCAGCTGCGCCTGCGCCAGCGACAGCCCGGTGGACTTGGCTACATCATGTGCAGTCATATCGCCAAATCCGGTGAAGTGACGCCGCAAATCCGGCGCGACTTGATCTAGTGCAGTGCGGATACGGGCATATTCGTCCGCGCCGGTCGCGGTTTTTGCAAATGCCGATAGAATGCCGGCCCCGTTTTCCACGATGGCAGGATAGGCCGCGAGGCCGAGCTCATCCCTGAGCTGCGCAATTTCTGCCGCTGTTTTCGAGCTTGCCAGAATCACCGGCGCCCCCATTTCCCGCAACCGGAGCAAAGCCGGGGCGGCGGCGGCATAGCTGTAACTGTCATGGTCCAGCAGCGTACCGTCGAGATCGGTAAAAACGATCAGGGGGGCTTTCGTCATCTGACCTCTTGCACCCTTTCTAGACTTTCGCTATGACAGCGCGCACGGGTGATTAGCTCAGTTGGTAGAGCGCTTCGTTTACACCGAAGATGTCGGGAGTTCGAGCCTCTCATCACCCACCATCCTTTCCACATTGATTTTAAACGATAATTTCGGGTCCTAGCGGGTCAAGTGTAGGGTAATTGACCCCGATTTTGTAGGGTAGTGTAGGGTAACGGTAGGGTAGCACCCTACACGGCTTTCAAGCAAGCTTTTGCCCGTTTAGCGCGTCACCCTCCCCGTAATACTCGGGCTGTTTCCGCTGACGCGGACCTCGCCGATTCGCTGAATCTTCCTCCACCGGCCCACCGGCCCACCACATCGCCGGGACAGTGACCCACCGAGACGCCAACCCGCCGGGGCGGCGAGGCAGTGACCCACCGAGACGCCAACCCGCCGAGACAGGATATAGCTGCGTCCCCCGCGTCAGCGTGGTGTGTGGTCAATCACCATCCGGTGACCCGTTTTGGTGACTGGTCTTGACTCTGATTCGGTTTTGCGTCATAGTAATCAGCAGAAGTCAAGAAAAAACGCAAGCCTTCGGGTGGGGCGTTTCACATATAGCCGGGAATGGCAGTAGGGCCGCGCGCCTGAACCTCTGGCACCTCATCAAAAACAGATCGCAAGGAGTCGGTGCCGTGGAATACTGCATCACGTCCGCGCACGTGATGAATGCCACGGGCGCAAAAGAAAATTCCATCACCCGGTGGTTCCGGGACGTCCCGCGCCGCCGGGTCAAGAGCATGAACGGGCGATATTATCACCTGTTCCGGCCCGACGATGTGGTGGTGGCCCTGCGCCGTAATCGCCGCCGGGGGCTGTCCGGTGATGATCTGGCCCGCCTAGTCGCGGCCTTCCCGGCGGGTGATCCTTCCGACCGCATCGAGGATTTAGACCACCGCGCCAAGGCGCTGCACAGAGTGCTTACAGCGGAAGAGCGGGCGCGCTTTGCCCGCGTCTCGGACATGGCGGCAAAGGCCGCAGGGCAAGCGTTCTGGGGGAAGGCCCACCTGTTCAATCTGGGGGCAGCACTCGGGCGGCTCATTCTCCGCCCCGAGGTTCTGGCCTACGTCCTAACCGGCGAGCGCCGCCCCGGCTTCCCCGACCATACGCAGCAAGCGTGGGGCGACTACATCGCCCTGCACATCGTCGCGACCGCGACACCCACCGAACTAACCGCCCTCGCGGGTTAACTATCGAGCAGAAAAGGAAAAAGCTCATGAAACTGTTTACTGTAACCAAGGCCCACGTTCTGGGCCTGTTCACCGCAACGCGGGGGCTTGATGAGGCCGCACAGGCTACCATGAAAAATAACCTGAACCTGTGGTTCGCTGACCTTCCGCACACCTGCGGCGAGTACATGCTGCGCGACGTTGTGGTCACTCTTCGTGCGCATAGTGACGCTACTACCGCGCAGGAGATTACCAAGCTGGCCGCAATCGACTCGGCGGTGGCCGCAGGAAAGGCGGTGCCGCAATGAACGGCCTGACGATCAATGACGCCATCGGAATCTTCGCCGTCCTTCGGGGCGGCGCGATTTCCGGGATGCATATAGGCGAGGAACTGGCAATCGCGTTGGACACCGTCCCGGACGTCGCAGGGCGCTACACCGTGGACCAGATCGCCGCAGCGATGACCGAGACCAAGGCGGGCGGGCTATCCCATGCCGAGCGGCTGGCATTCGAGGCCGTGGCCGCAGCCCGGAACGGGGGCTGACATGATCACAGAACACATCTGGGAAACGATGACCGACGCGGAGAAGATCAAATTTCTTGGCCGAACAGTCAGGGACGCAGAGCACCATTTCCGGCGCGTCATCGGCGAAAAAGAGCGGCTGATGGACGAGAACGAGCGCCTGCGGGCTGAAATTTCCGAGCTAAAGGGGGCGACCGATGCTTGACCTACCATTCGAGGTACTGAGCGACGGCGAGAAAATCGCCTTCCTCACCGAGGCGCTGCACGAGGCCTCAGAGGCGATAACTGTCCTGACCGCCGTCAATCAAGAACTACACGCATTCTACGGCGAGCTTCTCGCCGCAATCAAGGGGGAGGAATCCAATGTCTGAGAAGCTTGAAAAACTAATCGAGAACCTGAGCGCCAAGGAAGCCGCGCGCCTCATGACAACCGCCAACGAAATCAGCCGCCACGCGCGGGAAGCGTTCGGCATGGACGTCCCGCTGGACGATATCGCCGTTTTGGTACAGGTCCGTGAGGCGGTGTACAGCGATGGCGGACTCGATGGCGCTGATATCAGCAATGCTCTATACAACCTCAAGGCCAATAGCGAGGCCGTCCGCCAGCACCTCGCCGACACGGAAGGCCTTGAACAGGCCAAAATGGGTGGGGCGGCCCCCGAGGCGACCGAGCTAACCGCCGATACATTGATGCAGGTCCGGAACCCGCATTTGCGCATGAAGCTGGCCCGCCAGCATGGCATTGGCCTGTTGCCGGAGGCCGACCGAGGCCAGCGCCGCCCGGACTCCGCCAACAAAGTGGCGGACCACTCAGTCGCCCAGACCATAGAGGACGCGACTGCCCGCATGAACGCCGCGCGGGGGATCACGAAATGAGAGGTTGGCATGAACTGATCCGCGAAGATCGCAACACAAAGGCCCGGAAGGCGGCGCGGCAACAGAAGTGGAGCCGCGCGGAAAAGCGGCGGGGCGCAAAGTCGCCCCATGAACTGGACGAAGAAGAGTCCCGCCTAATATTCGAGGCGCGTCGGCTGGCGCGGGAGCTTGGTCTCGATGTGGCGGGGATCGGTGACCGGTGGTCCCGGTCTGAGGCCGTCGAGCTGCAACATGACGGTCAGCTTAGCGCCTTCCGCATCATCGACGGGGAGGCAGTACAATGATGCCGCGCAATGCCGAACTTTTCGCGCCCCATTGGACTCTGGTCGATGCTCTGAACATCTTCGCGGAGAACCACCCCGGCGAGGAATTGACCATGCGCGAAACCGACGTCCGGCAAATTACCGGGATGGGCATTGCGATCCGTCCAGCCCTCCGGGAGGCGGGGTTCCTAAATCCGCGCCCCGGCGTCTGGGTGCGACCAGCGTAACAGAATGCCGCCGCGCTTATGTCCAGCGACGCGGCGGATGGCGGGGTGGTGCCCGCAAGCGCGGGGCGGCGGGTTTTGTCCTTTCTCCGCCGCCCCGCCCAATGTCCGAAAAAGCTGCGGCTGGGTGGTTTCATATGCGACATTCCGCCGCAGTTAAGATTCTGCTTTAGGTAGAAATATTGTGACTCTATGGGAGATTGGACACGCCAATCGGGCATTTTGTGATTTAGGATCACATCGTGCAATTCTACGTCACATCGGCCTTCCAACCTTTTCGGACATTCAAAATCAAAGGGTTACGCGATTATCTTGATGCGGCTATGTTGGCGGCACAGCTAAACAGAGGAGATAGTAGATGAGTATTGACCAGACCGTCACCATGGCCATGGCGTTGAGCGAAACAATTGCAGATTGTGTCCTGTCAGCACGGAGGAACGCGGAAGCCATCGAGGCTACGCAGGAACTTTTGGAGGTGCTGAGAGTGCAGGCGGAGATGATCCCCACTGGTAACGTGGTGGTGCTCCATGCTTAAGGAAAAATTCACGACAGCCCGCAAGGAGCCGCGTATCCGTATGACTGCGCATGTGGTTGGGTTCGATGAGCAATACAACGGGTACGGAAGCATCAAAATGATTATTCTTGAGGATGTTCGAGACGACCGAGGGTCAATCCTCGCGGACTATCTTGAAGTAAGCAAAGGCAACGCGTGGGTTGGGGTCATCGGTCGTGATGTGGTCGAGTTTGAGGCGCGACCGGAATGGCACACTTTCCACAAACTTAGCCGCAAGGATGATTGCTACCTTCAGTACCCCGAAACGTTCACTTTCACACGCCCTACAAAGGTTCAGCCGGTAGGAAGGGTTTAGGGGGATAAGGTGCTGTCAATCACCGAATGCAGATCGTGATTAGAACCGCCCGGAAACGGGTATAAATGTAAGATTGGACCCACCTGAATACAATGTCCGTATGACCCGGATTCCGGGAGCGGGTGAGGTGTGTCTGGCGTCCTAATCGGACGCTAACTAGGAGAACTACAAATGAAAGACGTTCACGTCATTGATGACGCAGAATACTGGAACAGCGCGGAATTGCTGGGACAGCCATGTCCCGAATACGACGCCATGTTGCAGCAGGAAGCCACGCTAACCACAGGCCAGTTCTATGCGCCCCGTGACCGCAGAAACACCCAAGACGGAGAATGGGAAGGCCAGACCATGCGGTGGGGCGATTGGCTGGAAGGCGGGAAGGGTTGGGGGCTGACCCGACACATTGAGAGCAAGAACAAAGTTGGCAGCGTCTTCGTCTACGCGTCCACCGTTGAGAAAGCCCGCAAGGCGAAAGCGGTTGATCAGATTTTCGCCATGGCGCTGGATTTCGACAGCGGAACCAAGCTGGACGATATCCTAGACCGGATCGAAGAACTAGGCCTGTTCGCAATCGTATCGACCAGCCACAGCCACGGAAAAGACACCTTCGAAATTTCCCGCGATGACGTGGTCAAGGTGTTCGGCGCGGCTGACAACTACACCGATGACCAGATTCAGACGTTCTTGCGGGAACACTCGAAGCACCACTACGACGAAGAGTTTCTACAGACCGTCACGTTTTCGGAAGTGAAGCGGACGAGCGGTGGTAGTAAGATCGTGTTGAAATCCGCAGGGCTGGACAAGCTCAGAGTCATTTTCCCGCTTGCCGTTCCGGTCGCTATGGACGCGCTCGGCGACACGGACCAAGCCCAACTAAACATGTTCGAGTCCAAGTACGTTGGGGCCGGTGTCGAACTACTGGGCGGGCATCCGGACCTATCCTGCACCGATCCCTGCCGGATGATGTACGCGCCCCGCCACCCCAAGGGGGCGGATTGGTACGCCGCCGTTGCGCGGGGGCGTCCGCTGACCTTCGAAGAAATCCCGACCCTCAGCAAGCGCGACTACACCAAGCGCCTGAAGGGGCCGCAGGACGCCTTCACAGTGGCAGGCGAGGGGGCAGACACCGACAAGCTGTTGACCCCGTCAGGGCGCAATCTCAAGGCGCTGTGGCACGATATAAAAGACCGCCTGATGATCGCGGACCTGATCGAGTCCGAATGCCCGGACAAGCTACGCGACCCGACCGGCGTTGAAGGCAAAATTCAGCTAGAATGCCCCTTCGAACGGGACCACTCGGAAGAGGGTGGTAACGCGACTTTCGCGGTAAACGCGTTGGATAGCGACAAAGGGAATTTCGTGATCCGCTGTAACCGCAATTCTTGTAAATCAGCCGATCACGGGACGCTGGATTTCCTAGCGGAGATGCTGCGGCAGGAATGGTTCGAAGAGGACCTGTTGAACGATGACAGCCCTTACATGCTGGAACCGGGCGAGGAAGTTCAGGAGCAGAGCCAGGTGGCCGCGTCGGTATCCAATTCGGACGCAGGGGCTGACGCCGCTTTCTGTGCCGATATCCGCGCGCCACTATACGACGAACTTCTAGTCGATGGTGAAGGCTTCGTTCGTGCCTCTGACGCGTATCCGGTCCTTTACGATAAGTACGGGATCAAGGCCGGGGCTAGCGACGAAGCCAAACAGAAGGCCTACAAAGCAGCCGTCAACCTGATCCGCGACCAGATCAAGGAATCCATGCGGGTGCGTTTCTCTTACGTGGTGTTTCCGAAGGGTGGCGCACGTGGTGGTGTCCGTACAGCGCCGGGGGCGGCTGTACGGTGGTATGACGAGGGTGGACTCGACCGCCTGTTCCGAAATCGGGAAGTTTCCTACTACACCGAGAACGGCAAGGGGGAACCGAAGGTCGAAAAGCTGAAGCCATCGGTTCTGTTCATGTATGATCGCGCGCGCGATACTTACGGGCGCACTGTTTATGAACCTGCCCCCGAGAAGGCCGCAGAAGCCGCCCGCAACGGAGATTTTAACCTGTGGACCGGGTTCGCTGTTGAGCCGGTAGAGGGTGACTGGTCGCTGCTTCGCACTCACCTGAAAGAGGTGCTGTGCGATAATGACGACGAATTGTTCCACTGGGTCCTGACCTACATTGCTTCCACCTTCGTGCGCCCCGGCGTTAAGGTGCCAAGTTCTATCGCCGTGACCGGCGAACAAGGTACCGGGAAAAGCAAGGTCTGGGACTGGATACGCGAGGCACTGGGGTGCAATGCTATCAAGGTCACGCAGCCCAAGCACATTACCGGGAACTTCAACGAGCACCTTGACGGCAAGTTGCTGATGGTCGCGGAAGAAGCGTTCTGGGCCGGGGATAAGTCGGCGGGCGGTGTTCTAAAGGACATTATCAGCGGTGATAAAATCCCCATCGAACCGAAGTTCGAAAACATGACAGAGCGCCCGAACTACATGTCTTCAACGTTCATTAGTAATAACGATTGGATCATCCCGACCGACGAGGAAGATGCGCGCCGGTTCTTGGTGCTGCGGGCGTCTGAGGCGCACAAGGAAGACGCCCCGTACTTCGCCAAGATCGACGCCCAGATGAAAGACGGCGGCTTGGAAGCAATGGTGTACGAACTGACGCACTGGAACCCCGAGGCAGTGAATTTGACGTGGGATAGCCTGCGGACACCGCCGAAGACTGAGTACCTGCGTCAGCAGGTCGGCATGGGTCTCAGTGGTCCGCTGGCGATGCTGGTGGACGCGCTGGAAGAGGGGGTTATTCAAGGGCGCACTGCGTCTGGGGAAGCGTTCTACTACGACCTAAGTGACACAGAGACGACCCCCGTTGCGAAAACCCACATGAGTGCTTTTCTGGGCATCAAGAAAGGCCGGGGCAATGAAACAGCCGAAGGGGTGAAAGCAATCAAAACCCTGTTTGGTGAGGACGCAGTCCACGATAACAAGGAGCATGTGACCTATGAGGGAAGCCCGGACGCGGACGGGGTCCGGTCGGTCATTACGACAGGGGCGCGGGTGCGTTTCGTACCAGTCCCTCCTCTGGGCGATCTGAAAGAGGTCTTGGCGCGTTACGGTCGCGGGTGAGGCAGGGAGAGAGTGTTGGGCGGCGTCAGCCGCCCTTCGCGTTTCAGGTGACCCGATTACCGGCGTGGGTGACCCGGTTTCGGTCGCGGTAATCGGGTCACCTGAAACCCCTTGTTTTCATGGCTGTTTTGTGTGCTTGACCCTATTACCCTATTTGACCCAATTAAATTGAGAATAGTAGAAGAGTAGAAGAAACGCACACGCCCGCGCATTCTCGCCAAAGTTGGCGGGGATATCGGGTCATACCGAGTTAACGGGTCACTTCCAGAATAGTTTAATGATTACATGTGGTTACGTTGGTCCGTAATCGGGTCAGTTAACGGGTCAGTAATCGGGTCATTGGTTGCCGCCTTCATCCGATCCCTTGTTGATCTGACCGAAATGCTCATCAATGTCTGCCGCCGCTTCGTCAAATTCGAAAATACTTGGAATCTTGGCGAGCCGAATCTTGTTGTGTCCCGGAGCGTCATGGCTACTCCAGCTCAGAAAATCTCGGCCTTCATCTAGGTTGCTGATATCGAGTAGAGCGTTTCTGCCAAACCCCCGCAAGGCCTGTACGCTAGCCGTTTCAACGGTTGCCACACGTCCGGATAATTCGTCCATCTGCTTTGTCAGTGCTGCAATAATTTGATCCTTATCGTCGCCACTCGATTCCAGCTTTGATATGCCCTCTGCCAATGTGACTGGATTGCTAACAGGTGTTCCACCTGAAAGCTGAGTAATTTGGTGCTTGATCCGATCACGCGCTTCAGCGTGAGATGTGGGGTCGTCGTGGGTATACTTGATAATGTTTGTGTGCCCGACATCAAACGGTGGCTGTGGGTCCCAATTTGAGAGCATTATGCAGGGTTTCGCGTACGCGTGGCGTATGCCGAGTTCGTAAAACACATTCGGATTCGAGCCGGAAAGGTCCGCAATCACCATGTCGGCAGAAACAAGGTGCTGAACGATCTCTGTGGTGATATGCGTTGGTTTGTCCAAGCGATCCACCCGGGTCGGTTCATCATATCCTAATTCGGTTATGGCAGGCTTGATGATGTATTCAAGGGCACAGTCCGCCTGCCTCCGTACAGGTGTGTTCTTGTCTCCAATAGGGGAGATAACAAAGCAGGTTTTTCCAGCCATTTCCGCGTTCCTTTCGAGGTGCTATGTTCACCCTAGCGTGATGCTTCGCCTGTGCAATCGTTAGGTTGCATTAACCCGCGCACCATTCGCCTTTTTATCTCGAAAACCAGCAAGCGATCGACCAGAACAGTCTAAAAAGCCTACCGCAGCAGCCGCCTGTCGCTCAGTTCGCAACTGAAAAAGTTGTATACAATTGTATGCCGAAGAATGAAGTCCCGGCCCGTTCCGTGACCGTGATTTGTTGCCAGTCGCGCCGATGTGGTGTATAAATTTGTCTAACGGTCGTAACGCAATTTTGTACACTAGGGCAGAACCATGAAAATCATCGCCTATTACCGGGTATCGACACAACGGCAGGGGCAGAGTGGACTCGGGCTGGAAGCCCAGAAGGCGGCGGTTGCCGCTTACGCGGCCCAGCACAAGGCCACCATCACCGCAGAATACACCGAGGTTGAATCCGGTCGGAAGAAAGACCGCCCGGAACTGGAAAAGGCCCTGCATCAAACACAGATCACGGGCGGGCGTCTGGTGGTCGCCACACTTTCCCGACTGTCTCGGGATGTGGAATTCCTGTTTGCGCTGCGTAACGCGGGCGTCGAGTTTGAGGCGCTGGACATGCAGAACGCCAACACCCTCTCGATTGGCGTCATGGCATCCCATGCCCAGTATGAACGGGAAATCACGTCAGAGCGCACCAAAGCGGCCCTGAAAGCCGCCAAAGCGCGTGGGGTGAAGCTGGGTAACCCCAACGGGGCAGCGGCCCTTAGGCGCGCCCAGAAGGGTAATACAGACGCTGTGGAAGCTATCAAGGAAGCCGCTGACGCGGCGGCGTACCGTCTCGCCTCCACAATCGACTCCCTCAAGGCAGGAGGCCACACCAGCCTGCGCCAGATCGCGGACCAGCTAAACGCGCGCGGGATCAAGACGCCGCGTGGTGGGAAATGGTATGCGACTTCCGTCAAGAACCTGCTGGCCCGGATCGACGCCAAAGCCGCCCGCTAACGCGGAACGTTCTGGGACACCTGAGACACCGCACCACCGACACACCACCACACCGTGCTGTCGAGGCAGTAAAGCCCGCGTCAGCGGGCGACTTGCCCACCATCCCACCAGATCGACATGTAACAGCACCACACAGCCGCAGAGCGAGCTTGTGAGGTGTTGAGTCTGGTGATTATGTGGGTTGGTGATGGCCGCGTTAGCGGCCTTCTGTGGCCCTCTAGAATGCGTCTGGGACCCGTCTAGGGATATGGGTCAATAGTGCCGACCTACTGGTAGGTGCTACACATATGCAGCCACGCAGCCGCCGGTGACCCACCCGCCGCAGCACCCCCCGCTTTTCCGTTCTAAGTACCCCCATATTTTATAAAAAATTCCGGTCCTTACCTTGCAGTTACGTAATGACTGTACCCCCGCCGTGATCGTGACCGTTCCGCGCCATGGCGTGACAAACGTCTGCAATTGTGTTATATTATAACATATAAGAAACCTCCCCCGAGATCGAGCAAATGAATCCACACCTCGCAAACCTGCGGGATCGCGCCCGCCAATGTCGTTCACGCGGCGAAATGGCAAAACGCTTCCCAGCCGAATACAGAGAAATCCACCGCCGTGGCCTGACCTTCCTTTTCGACCACATGCCGCGCCTGCGGCGTAAGAAGTTCACCGAGGAAGAGCTACGCCAGATCGCGGCCAAGTATGAATCGCGCACTGAGTTCCAGAACAATGAGTCATCGGCATACATGGCTGCATGGCGACGCGGCCTGATTGATAAGATTTGCCCGCCGTCCCGCGCCGGGGCACACCTGCATGAGGTGGCACAATGAGCGGCGGCACACAGACCCATGAACTACGCCTTCTAATCAATGCCAGCGCCGCCGAAACCGGCGCGAAGCGATTTAAGGGTGCCGTGGCATCCATCAAGCGAGCCGTGGAGGGGCTGGAACGCTCCACCGATGGCACGTTCAAGAACCTCAAGAAGGGAATGCAGGTTAACCCCGGTCGCGGCGCAGAAACTGCCCTAAACAATACCGCCAAGGCCGCGAACCGCACCGAGCAAGCCGCCCAGCGTCTCGCCACCGCCACCACCAACGCGATGACCACGGCGACGGGGCAGGCATCGAAGCTTCGCGCCCAGTTCGAGGCCATGGGGGATGCATCGGGAATCCAGCGCGTCGAGGCCGCGCTGGCGCGCCTGCAATCACGCGCCGGTAAGGCGGGCGGCACGGCTGACCTTGGCGCAGCGAAAGCAGACTACCGCGCCACCACCGCAGGCCTACAGGCTGAGGCCCGCGCCTCTGAGGCCGCAGCTAAGGCAAGCGCCGCACACGCCGCCGAACTGGTCGCGCTGAAAACGAAGTATGACCCCATTTTTGCGGCGTCAAAGCTGTACGAAAAACAGCTTGGCGAGGTGAACGCGGCCCATGCGGCGGGGGTCCTGTCTGCATCGCAGCATGAGAATGCGATTGAACACCTGAACACCCAGCTTCAAATGGGCGTTGTCTCTTCGAACAAATATTCTCAGTCGGTTCGCGTCAGTTCCATGCACATGTCAGGCGCGACCGCCAACATGGTCGCGCAATTCAACGATATCGGCGTCATGCTGGCGGCGGGGCAGTCGCCGCTCTTGCTGGCGATGCAGCAGGGCACCCAGTTGTCGCAGGTCCTTAATCAGATTGGCGGCGGACCTCGCAGCGTTCTGGGTGCACTTAAGGGTGGTTTCCTATCCATGCTGAACCCGGTCAGCCTCCTGACCATCGGTACAATCGCCCTAGGTGCGGCCCTGTTCCAAGCGTTTACCAAGGGCCGGGAAAAGACCAAATCTTTTGCTGAATCTCTGTCCGGCGCCCGCAGCGCGCTTAACGAGCTACGCAGCGCCTCATACGCCCTTGCAGGCGGCAACCTGCGCCAACTGCGTCAGGAATACGGGAAGGTAAACGACGAACTGGACGCCCATCTAGAGCGCCTGCAAAAGGTGGCCCAGATCGAAGCCGCGACCAAGAACGCAGACCTTGCTGCATCGATCCGCGAGTCCCTGACCAGCGACGGGAATCCACTTACAGGTGATGTGGATGCAGTCCGGCGCGCGTTCGATACCACCAACGACCGCGCCAGAACGTTCTTGTTCATGCTGGAAGATATTCGCAACGCCCACACCTTCGCAGACCAAGCCGCAGCTATCACGAAGCTGCGCAAGGAAGTGGAATCCACCACAGGCGGATTGGATAAAGCGGAGGGGGCAGGACGTGGTATGCTGGCCCAGCTTATCCGCGCTGAGGATTTCGCGCTTAAGCTTCTCCACGCGATGGACGGCACCAGCGAGTCCACAAACCGCAGCAAGAGCGCAGCCGGTGGCCTAACCGCGTCCATTGGAACCGCCGCAGATGAGGCGGCACGCCTGCTACAGAACCTCACAAGCGTACCCGGTGCCTTGTCCCTTATGGGTAAGAGCGTAGAACAACAAATCGCAGGCCTGAACGCGCAAAACGAGTCCATCGGCTTGCAGCTATCGGAAGGCCTTTCCGCCATGGCCGCCAACCGCCGGGTTCAGCTTCAAGACATGATCGACACCAGCAAAGAACGCGGGCAGATCATTTCCCCCGACCAGATCGCCAAGGAATGGGCCGCGATTAACGAACTGGACGCAGCCGCCAAGAAGCAGGAAGAACTGCGCAAGCGCCTGAACGACGCGAACAAACCCACCAAGAAAGGCGGCGGCCACCGCCGGGGCGTGCTGGATGAAATTGTCCGCACCACTGAGGGCCTCGAAGCACAGGCATATGCATGGCACGCGCTGGCAGAGGGTCAGTACAGCAGCGAGGAAGCCGCGCGCCTGTACGGTCAGGTGATGGCGGAGAACAACGGGAAGATTGATGAAGAGACCGCCGCCCTACTGGCAAATCTCGACGCCTATGCAGCGCGAAACGAACGTCTGGGCGAGGTCCCCGAGGCGTTCGCCGACACGATGTACCGCGCGACAGAGTCGTCGCTGGAAACGGCTGTCCGTGACGGGCTGATGGGCAAGAAGGTTACCTTCCAAGATTTCGCCCGGGCCATTCAGGCAGAAGTCGCCGCCAAGTTGGCAAAGGGGCTGTCCGGGGAAATCATGACCGGGCTAGGGCTGGACAAACTATTCGGGGCAGGCGGGAACGTTGCCGCAGCCCAAATGCAGGCCGGTATCATCACTGGTGGCAACATCGCAGCGCAGACCATGGCAACCGCCATTTCCACCGGGCAGGCTACCAGCGCCGCGACAGGCGGAACCGGCGGGGATTGGTTGTCTACCGCCGTGCAGGTCGGGCTTTCGTTGTTCGGCTTCGATGAAGGAGTCGCGAACACCAGCAACCCGGCGGCGTGGCAGAAAATCCCCGCCTTCGCCGAGGGCACCGCGAACACGTCCGGCGGAATGCCCGCCGTTCTGCATCCAAACGAGGCGGTTATCCCTCTTAGCCGTGGCCGCAAAGTACCGGTCGAAATGTCCGGCGGCGCAGGTGGCGGCGTCACGATCAACGGCGGCATCCACACCGCAGTCAAAGTTGAGGGCGGCGACGATAGCCCCCAGAACGCCGCGCGCATCGGGCAGGCCGTCCGGGAGAGCATCGAGGGTATGATTGACACCCGCATCGCCGAGGCTGCGGGGTACGGCGGCGCACTAAATCCACGCGGCGGCTGGTAACAGCCCCCCACAAATCGACCAGAGTAATTAAGTAATGACAGAAGATATCAAAGCAATCGCCGACGCCGGGGCAACGGGGGCCGCAGCCGGGGCCGTATTCGGATTCCTCCCTGACGTCGCTGCGGCACTCTCTATTCTGTGGCTGTCGATCAGAATATATGAATGGGCGCGACTCCGTATATTCAAGTTGCCGCCGACGAATGGGGGATTCGAGTAATGGCCCGCCTTGGAAATGCCAAACATGAGCAATTCGCACAGGCAATTGCGAACGGCACACACGCGCGGCAGGAAGATGCATACGTCGCCGCAGGCTACAAAGAAGCGAACGCAAAATCGCACGCTTCCCACCTCGCAAAGCGCCCGGACGTCCGCGCCCGGATCGAGGAATTGCAGGGCCAAGCCCTAGCCCCTGTCATCGGCGGCGGCACCCCGCTAGAGGCGTTTGGCATCACCATTCCGTGGCTTGCGACTCAATACGACAGGGTACGCATCCTCGCCATGCAGGCGGGAGACATGAAAACGGCGTCTGCCTGTGTGAAGAACGTCCAGAGCCTCATTGACCTAGAAACCCGCCTGACCACCGACAAAGCAGCCAAGCCCACCCCGGTGGGCCGGATCGACGTCAACAGCCTGTCCGGCATCTTGGACAAGGTAGCGGACGCGGTGAAAGCATCGAAGGCACCAGAGGCCCAACCCGCCGCCGTCTCAGCAACCGACCAGCCCGCAGCGCACCCGACGTATAAGGCGCTGCGGGCGGCTGAGAACGAGACCTAGGCGGGCTTGTGTCGTGATCAGCGCCGCAGGACGTCCAGCGGCGGTTCGCGATGGTATAGTTTGGGCAGTACGTATAAGAGTTCCTTCGGGTCAGGTACTTTCACGATACTGTCAGGTGGATATCTCAGTGCATAATTGCTCGCGTTGCTAAACTGTTCGCTAAGCAATTCGATGTAGCTATCCATGGTTTTTTCACGACTAAATTCCATGGCGGTCATCATATGAATGACGATTCCTTTCGGTCTCCGCGAGTCTTCGAGCAGACTGATAGCTTTTTGTCGAATATGCTCTAGCCTGTCGTCATTCCACATATCACGAATGTGATGGCTGTATTTCTTTGGGTCAGTGCCCGGACCATCCAAAACGACCAAGTGAGATTTTAAGTAAAGCTCTAAGCTGTGTCCGATATTGTGAAGGCACACAAAGTACAAACCTCGTCCGCGCTGCTGATTGTTTGCAAGCTGCGCTGCCTCTAGATATTCTAGTGACACCTGCCAAAAACGCCCTGCCATTCTTTCGTGTTCTTTCATGTCGCTCACCAATAGGTCACCGCGTCCAGACACTTCTTAACCGCTGCACGCATCGCCGGATCGTCACCCAGTGTTCCGCCGTAGTGCCGCCCCATTTCCAGTTTCTTGACGTGCCCGGTGACAACTACCTCAATCGGTGTGCTGTAACCGTCTACAGCGCGGAGGCGCTGCAATAGCGTGTCCTTGGTACTGTACAGTACCTTGCGGGGGTCGGTCACCCTTGCGCGCTTGCGGATCACGGCGAACGAGCGCCGCATGGCTTCGTGCAGCTTCTCCGCATTGTATTTCCCGTATTCCTCGCCTTGGTGCAGGCCTTCGAAAATGCAGGCATCAAAGCCACCATCCGCGACGAAGGCCGGAAAATCGGCGATGTGATCGCAGATCGGAATCTTGCGCTTGATACCGGTCTTGGTCCGCTGGACGTCGATGTAATCGGCAGTGACCCCGCCGTGGTCGCGTAGCCAAAACGCTTCGACAGGGCGCAGGCCAGACCACAGCAGCACCCGCAGCACCATTAGAAATGCGCGACGGCGTTCAGCACTGAGCTTGCTCCGCCGGTTGTCTGGGTCCCATTCCCATTGGGCTTCTGCCCATATCCTCTTCATCTCCGCATCGTTAAACGGCAGATACATCGTATCTTCGATTGCATCCGTCCGGGGCATTTCCAGTGTCTTGACCGGGTTCATGATCACCCCCGGTACTTTCCGGGTTTTAATGGCGTGATTGAACACACTGGACATGCCGTCGAAATATTTGTGGATGGAACTGTTTTTCACGCCATCGTCGTGCAACAGGTAGTCAAGATATTCCTGCAACAGGTCCGGCGTGATCGAGGCCAGAGAAGGTTCATAGTCCATGCGCTTTTCGTCCAGCAGGAACTTGTTGAACTTGGCGGTGGTTACCTTGTGATTGCGCACGGTGTTGGGTTTGAGTTTCCGCAGTTCTGCGATGGCCGCATGAAGGTGACTCAGTGTGTGCCTGGGGTTCACCAGCCGTTCGCCTGCCAGTTCGGTAATGCGCGCGTCTAGCGCGGTCTTCATGGCGTCGAACATGGCAGCATCTACCGCATCGGTGGGGCGCTGAGGCTCTAGGACGTCCACCAGTGCCGCATGATATTCCGAGCCGCCTATCAGGTCGAACGTTGACCGGTCCCCGAAGGCAAAGGCCGCGTGAGCGGCCAAGGCTTCAAGCTCTTGTGCCGGGGGCAGGGCGCGTGCGGCTTTCATCTTGTCCGCTGTGTCGCGCCAGATTCCCGGATTCCGGTCCATCGGTTTGGCTTCCTGCCACTCGCCTTTGTCGTTTTGCGCTAGCTGCGCATTGGCTCGGATGCGCACCACCATAGCGGCGGCTTCGTCTTCCATGTCTGCGTGGTGCTTGTCGCGGCCTTCTGGCGTGGAGAGGCGTTCTAGCAGTCCGTCATAGTGCGCATTCAATTGCCGCGCCCGGTCCATCGCCGCGCCGTAGTGCGCGCCCAAGGATTGGTCCCAGACCTTGCGCCCCCCGAGGGCCGCTTGTGCGTCTTTCGGGACCCGCCGCTGGTACCGATACCGACCGTTCTTAGGTCCTTTAAGGTGTGGAATCCCGTTGGCTTCCTTGGCGTTCATGTTCGGCCCCTTTCGGCGAAATTGTAGGGTAATACTGCCGAATTTGTAGGGTGGTTTTCCGATTTAGTGCAAGGGAGAAGTGCAAAAGCGCTTGAAAATAAGGGGTTTTGTTGATTGTGGGGCTTTTGAGCCTCTCATCACCCACCATTTTTCATATATACAACACGGTTACAGGGAATTTTTCCTGTTTAGTCACCGTTTCACCTATAGATTAGGCCACTTCCTGTGGGATGTAAAACGGACCCAATGTCCCGCTTGGCGATTGAAAGTTCTGGGCCTGCCCGCGCCATAACGGTGCCTCAGGCCAATTTCTTGTGATCAATGACTCGATTCTTGCATTGTTGACGGGATTTTCTACTGAAATCGGTGTCGAAATTCGGCGTCTTTCTTGTGATTTCTAGGCGGAACCCGAAGAGCCTGAAACAGGCGCCCGAATATTTTGGTTTTTCGGCCAAGTGGCGCTTGACGGGGCAGGGCGGTCGGCATAAACAGCCTCTCACGCTCGGGATGACCCGGGTGGGCAGTGAGCGGTTGTAGCTCAGATGGTTAGAGTACCGGCCTGTCACGCCGGGGGTCGCGGGTTCGAGCCCCGTCAACCGCGCCACCACTGCCCAACCCGATGAGACCCGAGAAAATGCGCGGTTGTAGCTCAGATGGTTAGAGTACCGGCCTGTCACGCCGGGGGTCGCGGGTTCGAGCCCCGTCAACCGCGCCATTTTCCTCAATAACAGGCCCTTCCATGAGATTTCTCGACACTTTGTCATGGCCGATGCTGATCATGGCTGCGATTGCTTTGGGGCTGGCCCCGTTCACACCGGAACCGCATCTGTGGGAAAAGCTGAAAATGCTGGCCGCAGGCGATCTGAACCGACCAATCGACATCTTCGATCTTTGTCTGCACGGATTTCCGATGCTTCTGTTGGCCGCCAAGGGCGTCAGAGCGCTGCAAAACCGCGATCAGAGATAGCTGTAGCCGAGTAACGCTTCGAGTTTCAGGTCCAGCGCCTGACGCATGAAATCCCGGTCCTGCTCGCTCAATTCAGCAGGCGCTTCGCCCCGTAGGTCGGGATCTACCGAGAGCTGGAACCGGTTGCCCATCCGGCGCGTGACACCCTTGATCCTTTCGCCTTTCAACGGCAAATCCAGCGTGTCCAGCGCCCATTTGGCAAAACCTTCGGGATCGGCCTGTACCGTTTCAGCCTTAACCAGCATCAGATTGCAGCCCCGGTTCAGCATTCCCAAATGTGACGCCAGTTTTACACTGCGCAGCTGAAACAGGTTGTCAAACCGCCTGCCGGTTATCGGGTGGCGATCATATTGCAAATCTTCACCCAGCACCTTTTCGGCAATCTCAGGGTGTAGTTCCTCGAAATCAGTGGGGCGATCGACGATGCTGCGCCATGGGCTGCGGATGAAGGCAGAGAAATTCAAAGCCTGATGCATCGGATCCAGATGCCAGGGCCGTTTGAACATCGAACGGGCCCAGTCTTCGGCATTGCGTACCGCCACCACGACCAGAAAATCGCGCGGGATTGCCGGCATCCGCGGGGCGGCATGTTTCCAACCCAACGCTTCTGTCCGGGTGATCTGAACATTTTTCTCGATCAGTTTGCGCACCAGATTGGTGGCCGAAGCCCGTTCGCCCAGAACCTGGAACTGGGTTAGCGGAACATCGTTCACACGGCGAAAAAACAGGCCGGTTCGGCTGAATTCATCAAGAATAATGGCAAGCCCTCTGCGTTGCGCTGCGGATACCTTCGTTCAAGGGACCGCATATTTTTAATTCTCAAGTCCCATCAAACAGGTTAGGACTGTCGATAACAAGGCGTCCGGGCAAACCGGAACGGGATAATTGCAGGTGATGTAATGCAATCGACGGCCGCCGTCGTCACTATGGTGCGCGACGACCATTTTTTTCTCAAGGCGTGGCTGCGCTATTACGGTGCGCTTTTCGGGCGCGAAAATCTCTATGTGATCAATCACGGTCGCGGCGCAGGCGTGGCCGAACTGGCCGAGGGATGCAATATCATCGGCTTGCCGGGCGATCCGCATAAAAACTTCGATATGAAGCGCTGGCGGCTGCTCAACGGGATCGTTGGCGGGCTGAAAAGCTATTACAAACATGTCATCGTTGGCGATGTCGATGAATTGCTGGTGATCGACCCGGAAAAGGGCCGGACGCTTCTGGAATTTCTCGAAGTCCGCCGCGCGGATCAGGTGCTGACCCCGCTCGGGCTGGAACTGATCCACCGTATCGATCTGGAACCCGACCCGATCCGCGACAGGATTCTTGGCCCGCGCCGCCATGTCCGCATCGCGCCGCATTATTCGAAACCTTGCGTGATCTCGACCGGTACCAAGATTGCGCGGGGCGGCCATTTCGCCCAGTATCCCAAGCTCAACACGCCCGAGGCGCTGTATCTCTTCCATCTGAAATTCTGCGATTTCGAGGAATACAGCGCCGCGATGAACCGTCGAAACGCGGTGACCAGCGCAATAGGCGCCGAAATTTCAGACGCTTCGATCGGGCGCCATTGGTTCGCCTCCGAACGCGGCGAAGACCGCGCTCTGTTCGACGGCTTCGCCCAGATGAGCATGGTCGACGGCTTCGACATGCAGGCCTATCGCAAACATATGCACGACACGTTCAAACTGCGCGGCGATACCGGGTTTTATGAATTCGATCGGCCCGAATACGACGCGCAATATGAACTGCCCGAGCGCTTCAGCGGGGTTTTCTAGCCCAGAAATTCCAGCAACGCCGCACTGGTTTCCTCTGGCGCGGTATCAGGAAAAAAATGCCCGCCGGGGATTGCCATGGCCCGCAGGTCGGCGCAGCGGTCCGCCCAGGTGCCCGGGACGTCATAGGCCTGGGCCATCGCCCCGTCGGCACCGTAAAGCAGCAGCGTCGGGCAGGCGACCCGTCGGTCCAGATCAGCCGCGTCCAGGGCGAAATCCACCTCGATGGCGGCGCGGTAATCGTTGCACATGCCCCGGATAGTGTCTGCATCGCGCCAGGCCGCGCGATAGGCGGCCAGTTGGACAGGATCGAAATCCTCGATCTTCGATGCGCCCCATCCCAGCAGGCAACTCTCGAAATAGTAATCGGGATCGGCGCCGATCAACCGTTCGGGAAACGGCGCCGGCTGGGCCAGGAAGAACCAGTGGTAATAGGCCTTGGCAACCTGCATGCTCAACTGATCCAGCAACAGATGGGTCGGAACAATATCCATCAGCACCAGCGATTTGATCCGGTCGGGAAAATCAAGCGCGATCCGGTGGGCCGTGCGCGCACCGCGATCATGACCGACCAGATCGAAGCGCTCGAAACCCAGTTCGCGCATCAATCCGGCCTGGTCGCGCCCCATTTCACGGAAGGAATAATCGGCCACCGCCTCCGGTTTGGCCGATTTCCCGTACCCACGCAAATCGGCGCAGACCACGGTGAAACTGTCGGTCAGGCGCGGCGCGATGGCCGACCACATCGCCCGGGTCTGCGGAAATCCGTGCAGCAACAGAACCGGCGGCCCAGATCCACCAATTTCATAGGCTATCTCAGCCCCGTCGATCTCCGCTTGCCCGTTCTGAAATCCCCGCATGTCCTAATCCTTCATTTTGCCCCAAACACTCCGGGGGAATCGCGCAAGGCGCGATGGGGGCAGCGCCCCCGAAGCCGCTTCGCCGCAAGGCGAAGCTCCCCCTGCGCGCCCGGAACGGGCGCTCCGTCAGATCAGGCCTGTTTTGTCAAAGCGTCCAGAATGCGCGCCCAGCTGCGCATGCCGCGGTGAAAGCTCGACAGATCGTATTTTTCGTTCGGTGAATGAATCTGGTCATCATCCTTGCCGAACCCGATCAGCATTGCATCGGTGCCCAGGATGTCCTTAAAATAGCCCGCAATCGGTATCGATCCACCACAGCCGACATAAGCCGCCGGGTTTGGCCATTCCGCACTCAGCGCAGTTCGGGCCTGCTCGAACATCGGGTTGTCGATCGACATCTGCGACGCCGGCGACCCCTTCTCGGTGCGGTATTCGATGCTGAACCCTTCGGGCAACCGGCTTTCGACATAGTCGCGGAACGACTTGCGGATCGCGTCCGGGTCCTGTTTGCCGACCAGCCGGAAACTGACTTTGGCGCTGGCTTGACTCGGCAACACGGTCTTGAACCCCGCCCCGGTATATCCGCCCCAGATCCCGTTCACGTCGCAGGTCGGCCGCGACCAGATCATCTCGATCGGCATCCGGTCCTGTTCGCCAGCCGGCTCCTTCAGTCCGACTTCGCTGAGGAAAGACTGATGATCGAAATTCAACCCCTGCCATTGCGCCAGCACTTCTTCGGGCAGTTCCTCGACCCCGTCATAGAAACCCGGCAGGGTGATGCGGCCGGTGTCGTCATGCAGGTCGGCCAGAATGCGGGTCAGCACCCGGATCGGGTTCATGGCGATGCCGCCATACATGCCCGAATGCAGATCGCGGTCCGGTCCGGTGATGGTGAAATCTTCACCCAAAAGCCCGCGCAGCATGGTCACGATGGTCGGTGTGCTGTCGCCGTACAGCCCGGTGTCGCAGATCAGCGCGATGTCGGATTTCAGCTCGTCGGCGTTTTCGCGCATGAACGGGATCAGCGATGGCGATCCCGATTCTTCCTCGCCTTCGAAAAAGAAAGTGATTTTGCACGGCAGCGTTCCATTGACCGACTGCCACGCCCGGCAGGCTTCGACAAAGGTCATCAACTGACCTTTATCATCCGACGCGCCGCGGCCGCGGATCACTTTATGGCCTTCGGCTTCTTCGATTGCCGGGTCGAAGGGATCGCGGTCCCACAGGTCCAGAGGATCCACCGGCTGCACGTCGTAATGGCCATAAAACAGGATATGCGGCCCATCACCCTCGATATGGCCCACGACCATAGGGTGGCCGGGTGTTTTCCGTTTTTCTGCTTGAATGCCAATGCTTTGGAGGTCTGATACCAACCAGTCTGCAGCCGTCTGGCAATCCCCCTTATAGGCGGGATCGGTCGAAATCGACGGGATTCGCAGCAGCTCTAACAACCGCTCCGTGGCGGCGGGTAAATCCTGATCGATACGGGACAGAACGGTTTCAAGCGACATGGGGGCTCCTGCAGGTTTGATTTTGCGGCGGACGTGGCCGCGCCACCCGATTGTCATCATAGCCGGGCTTGATGCAAGTCAAGGAATGCAGAAGCGTCAAATTGTTACCTTTCGCCGGAACCGCACTCAGACTATAACAATTTCTTGAATATGTTCGAACAGGACAAGCCCGGTGGAAACGCGCATACTACGCCGAGCCAAGGAGAAGGATCAAAGACGTGGATTACTCGGCCAAGCTCGACGAAGCCCTCAACAGTCTGCACGAAGAGGGACGGTATCGGACCTTCATCGATATCGAACGGGAAAACGGAAATTTTCCGCACGCGCTCTGGACCCGTCCTGACGGCACGCAAAAATCGATCACTGTGTGGTGCGGCAATGATTATCTGGGCATGGGCCAGCATCCGGTCGTTCTGGAGGCGATGCACGAAGCGCTTGATGCGACCGGCGCGGGATCGGGCGGCACCCGGAATATTTCGGGCACCACAGTTTATCACAAACGGCTGGAGGCGGAACTGGCCGATCTGCACGGCAAAGAAGCTGCGCTGCTGTTTACCTCCGCCTATATCGCCAATGACGCGACGCTATCGACCCTGCCGAAACTGTTCCCCGGCCTGATCATCTATTCGGACGAGTTGAACCACGCCTCGATGATCGAGGGCGTGCGCCGGAACGGCGGTGCCAAGCGCGTGTTCCGCCACAATGACGTCGAGCACCTGCGCGAATTGTTGGCCGCCGACGATCCCGAAGCGCCTAAGCTGATCGCCTTCGAATCGGTCTACTCGATGGACGGCGATTTCGGCCCGATCGAAGCAATCTGCGATCTGGCCGACGAATTCAACGCGCTGACCTATATCGACGAAGTCCATGCCGTCGGCATGTATGGCCCCCGCGGCGGCGGTGTTACCGAACGCGACCGGCTGGCCCATCGTATCGACATCATCAATGGAACACTGGCCAAGGCTTATGGCGTGATGGGCGGTTATATTGCCGCGTCGGCCAAAATGTGTGACGCGGTGCGGTCCTATGCGCCGGGTTTCATCTTCACCACGTCTTTGGCACCGGCCATTGCCGCTGGTGCGGCGGCCTCGGTTGCGCATCTGAAAACCGATCAGGAACGTCGAGACCGTCACCAAACCCAAGCCCGGATTCTCAAGACCCGGCTGAAGGGCATGGGGCTTCCGATCATTGACCATGGATCACATATCGTTCCGGTGATTGTCGGCGATCCGGTCCACACCAAACAACTGTCCGATATGTTGTTGGAACAATTCGGCATCTATGTTCAGCCGATCAATTATCCCACCGTTCCGCGCGGGACCGAGCGGCTTCGGTTTACCCCATCGCCGGTCCATGGCCCGGACGAAATGGACAAGCTGGTCCGTGCCCTTGACGATCTTTGGTCGCAATGTGCGCTGAATCGTGCCGAAATGAGTGCCTAAAACCACATGTGGTGTAAAAAAACTTGCCATGTGCTACGCTGATATAAACAAAGGTCGCGTCTCGAATCGATTGGTTCGGTAAGCGAATCGGCAGGTAGGGCAGTGGGGATGATCAGGCGAAAAACACCAAAGGTGTCAGACGACGCGAATACCGGGCCAAGAGGGTTCGACGATTTCGAAATGCGTCTGGGCGATGTCATGCGCGGCGAACGGGCCACGTTAGGAAAATCGCTGCTCGATGTGCAACGGGAACTTCGGATCAAAGCCGCCTATATTGCTGCGATCGAAAATGCCGACCCATCGGTTTTTGACACGCCCGGCTTTATCGCCGGGTATGTCCGTTCTTACGCCCGCTATCTCGGGATGGATCCGGAAGAAGCATTCAGCCGCTTTTGTGAAGAAAGCGGTTTTTCAACCGCACATGGCATGTCCGCCGAAGCCTCCAGCCGGAAAGCATCGAAAGACGTGCCATTGGTCGCTCGGGGCGACCGCGATCCCTTCAGTGCGCCGACCACCCCCTTTGCTCCGGTCAAGGAAGGTTTCTTTGCCAATATCGAACCCGGCGCAATTGGATCGTCACTGGTCCTGCTGGCGTTGATTGGCGGTATCGGGTTTGGCGGATGGACCGTGTTGAACGAAATTCAACGGGTGCAATTCGCTCCGGTTGAAAACACCCCCGACGTTCTGGCCGATCTCGATCCGCTGTCGACGTCCCGATCGACGACGACCGGTGAAGGCGTGGTGCAAAGCGGTGCGTTCACGCCTCCGTCGGAAGCTCTGGACCGGTTGTACCGGCCGCAGGCGCTGGATGTGCCGGTTCTGGTGGCGCGCGATGCACCGATTTCCACCCTCGATCCCAGCAGCGTTGGCAGTTTCGTGCCTGAAACGCCGGATCAGTTCGATACGGCTTTTGCCGATCCCGAACCGGCGGCGCAGCCTGCATCGGACCTTCCACAAGTTGTCGAACGTCTGGGCGATGGGGTGACGATCGTGGCCGCTCGGCCGTCTTGGGTCCGGGTGCAGACTGCTGACGGAACCTCCGTTTTCGAAGGCATCATGGAGCCCTGCGATACTTACACCGTGGCGCAGACCGAACAGCCGCATACGATCCGGGTCGGTGACAGCGGTTCGATCTATTTCGCGGTGGATGGCACCACGCGGGGACCGGCTGGATCGCGCGGGTCCGTCACGTCGAAGCTGGCGT
Source organism: Thalassovita sp. (assembly GCF_034670005.1). Lineage (GTDB taxonomy): Bacteria > Pseudomonadota > Alphaproteobacteria > Rhodobacterales > Rhodobacteraceae > Thalassobius. Next base: position 511,622 of record NZ_JAXMOH010000002.1, on the reverse strand, counting down.
TGTCAGTCGATCATCTGAATGCCACCTATCAGGTCGCTGATTTCGATGCCGACCGCGATATTGCGAAAATCGTCGCCGATCTGCGTGGCGAATCGATTGTACCGTTCTGCCAAAACCTCGACTGAAACGGTTGATCCGGTTGCAGGGGGGCAGGGGATGGCCTATGTCCTTGCCTGCAAATGCAGAGGGTTCCTTCCATGTCGCTGAACCACATCCGCCCGTGGCGCAATATCTACCGTCGTGAAAGCCGTAAGATACATGTCGGCAACGTGCCGGTCGGTGGTGATGCGCCGATTTCGGTGCAGACGATGACTAATACCATTACCTCGGATGTCAGGGCGACGGTGGAACAGGTTCAGCGTGCCGCCGAGGCGGGTGCGGATATCGTACGGGTTTCGGTCCCGGACGAAGCGAGTTCCAAGGCGTTGAAAGAAATCGTGCGCGAAAGCCCGGTGCCAATCGTCGCCGACATCCATTTCCATTACAAACGCGGAATAGAAAGCGCCGAGGCGGGCGCGGCCTGCCTGCGCATCAATCCCGGAAATATCGGCGATGAAAAGCGGGTCAAGGAAGTGATCAACGCGGCGCGCGATCACAACTGTTCGATCCGCATCGGCGTCAATGCCGGGAGCCTGGAAAAGCACCTTCTGGAAAAATACGGCGAACCCTGTCCCGACGCGATGGTCGAAAGTGGCATGGATCACATCCGCATCCTGCAGGATCACGATTTTCACGAATTCAAGATCAGCGTGAAGGCGTCTGACGTGTTCATGGCCGCGGCCGCCTATCAGCAACTCGCAGATCAGACCGACGCGCCGATCCATCTGGGTATCACCGAAGCCGGTGGGTTGATGTCGGGCACGATCAAATCGGCTATCGGGCTGGGCAACTTGCTGTGGATGGGGATTGGCGACACGATCCGGGTCAGCCTGTCGGCCGATCCGGTGGAAGAGGTCAAAGTCGGGTATGAAATCCTGAAAACGCTGGGCCTGCGCCATCGCGGCGTCAATATCATTTCCTGCCCCAGCTGTGCGCGGCAGGGCTTCGACGTGATCAAGACCGTTGAAGCGCTGGAAAAGCGGCTGGAACATATCAAGACACCGATGAGCCTGTCGATCATTGGCTGCGTCGTGAACGGGCCCGGCGAAGCGTTGATGACGGATGTCGGGTTCACCGGCGGCGGGGCTGGGTCCGGCATGGTGTATCTCGCGGGCAAGGCCAGTCACAAGATGTCCAACGACCGAATGATCGACCATATCGTCGAAGAGGTCGAAAAGCGCGCCGAAGTGATCGAGGCGGATCAGACGCCCGACGCCGCGGAATAACCTGCGCAGTTCTGACGGTGCTACGCCATTTCGCAGGCTATCTCTTGTCTGGGATATAGCCCTATTTCGACAGATATTTCCTGATCACGACCGCAGGCACATGGCCACGTACGATCATGTCGGGCAATACATAGCTCGGCGCCATATCCACCCCGATCCGGTCGGCAAGCCCGGCTTGCCGGGTGATGTCGATGAAAGTGACGCGCAGGTCGATCACTGCTGCCAGATCTTTCAGGTCGTTTTTGGCTTTCTCGCAATCGGGACAGCCGGGCCGCACGAACAGCGCCAGCGGGTGTTTGGATCCGGGCGATCCGATCATGGTGGCGTCCGGATCGAAAAGCTGGCCTGCTGCGGCCGCCAATCGCGCCAGGTCGCGGTCAATATTTTCCCGGTCGCTGGGGGCAGGGGGATTGAAGGCGCGCCAGATCGGTTCGGGATCGGCCAGCAGAGCTGCGCGCAGCTCTGCGGCAAAGGCGGGATCGGTCGATGACACAGTGTCGGCCTGCGCGGTCCCCGATAAAAGGACCGCCAGCAGCCCCGCCGCAATTGCCCGTGTCACTTTTCTTCCCGGACCGACGCGACCAGTTCCATCATATTGGCCAACGGCACGTATCCACGCAGCATCTGGTCGCCCAAGATAAAGGTTGGGGTGCCACTGATCCCCATGCTTTGCGCCAACTGGTGATTGTCGCCGATCAACTGGTTGACTTCGGGGCTGTTCATCTGCGCGATGATCGCGTCGCCGTCCAGATCCAGTGTTTCAGCCAGACGCGCCAGCGATTTCTGACCGATATTGCCGCGGAATGTGATCAGCGCGTCATAAGCTTTCTTATAGGCCTCGTCGCCCGCAACCAGTTTGGTCGCAATGGCAAAGCGCGATGCCAGCACCGATTCATCGCCCAGGATCGGGAATTCTTTCACGATATAGCGAATATTACCGTCGGTTGCGACCAGTTCAGACACTTCGCTATGCGCCTTGCGGCAATAGCCGCAACGATAGTCCATGAATTCGACCAGCGTTATGTCGCCTTCGGGGTTGCCGCCAACCCAGGCCCGGTCGTCGTTATAGATCGCGTCGCCATGCGCCGCGATCATGGTTTCATCCTTCTGCGCTTCGGCGGCCGCCTGACGCTGTTCGAAAATCTGGTAAGCTTCCAGAATAACTTCTGGATTTTCCAGTAGATAGGCACGTACTTCGGCGCGGAAAGTCGAACGTTCCTGATCGTCCATGGTGGTAATATCGAAGGCCTGGGCCGGCAGGGCCAGGGTGGAAAACGCGACTGTGGCGAGGAACTTCTTCATTATTTCTTCCTTTTGCTGGCTTGGGCCTCGGCAGCAGAGAGCACATCCTGCGACCGAAGCCAAGGGGCGGAACCGCGCGGTAAAAGGCCCGCTGCGCGTTCAGCGTGAATTCGTGCATCTTTAAAACGACCGGCAAGCGCATAGCGTTCCGCAGTCAGCACCGACGCCATGCCGGTATTGCCGGTCTGGGCATAGGCGGTGGCCAGATCGCGAAGCACCCGTGCGTCGGAAAAATCCCGGGCACGGGCTTTTTCCAGCACGTTGCGTGCCTGTGCCGGATTGCCCACTGCCAACAAGGCGCGGCCCTGACCACCGAGGATCAGGGCATTGGTTGGCGCCAGCGCTGCGGCACGGCCATAAGCGGCGACGGCCGCCCTGGCGTTGCGGCTTTCCAGCAGGATCTGGCCGTGTAAATCATGCACGAATGGATCATTGGGACGCAGCGCGATCAATTTACGGATCGCGGCCTGCGCCTTGGCGCTATCGGGTTGGCGATGATAAGCGACTGCCTGCCGCATCAGCGCGATATCGGCGCTGGCGCTGGACCCGGCCCGGCGCAAGGTCCAGCTGGGCGCACGCAAAAAGGCCGACAGCTTGCCCTGCGCCCGGGCGAACCAATAGGTACTGTTGGCGGTGCCGCCGGGTTTCGTCTTGGCCGTCTGCGCAAGGGCTTTCACCGCTCGCAGCCGGTCCCGTGACAAAGGATGAGTGCGGGCATACGGGTCCTGACGACTGACATTCAGCATTTCCTGACCGCGAAAGATATCGAGCACACCCAGCATTGCTTTGGGATCGGCCCCCGCAGACACCATATAGCGCAACGCTGAACTGTCGGCGGCGCTTTCTTCGGCACGGGTGTGGGACATGAACATGCGGTTTGCCGAACTGCCCAGCCCGAGGCTTAGCGCACCTGCTGCGCGCGCATCAGCCCCAGACGCCGCCGCGGTCGCCGCCAGGGCCATGCCCAGCCCGGTGATCGTATTGGCCATCCGCATATTTGCAAAACGCCTTGAGATATGGCCATTGGCGATATGCGCCGCTTCATGTGCCAGCACGGCCTGTAACTCGTCTGCTGACTTCAGCTTCAGCAGCAACCCCGAATGGATGAAGATGTGACGGTGATCAATGACAAAGGCGTTCAGGCTGCTATCCTTGATCACCACTACATTGACCGACCCCGCAGGCAATCCCGCGGCATTCAATATCGGACGGGCGATTTCACCAAGCGCATATTCGATATCCGCATCGCGCAGCAGCGTCACCGCCTGCGCCGGAAGGGCATGCGTCAGCAAAACCGCCCAAACGGCGAGGATGCGTAAAAGAGGATGCATTGACGGCGCGCCTGTTTCGGGATGAATTAGCTCTTCACTCTCAGCGCAGCATAGGGAACAACCGATGCGAAACTCAAGACGATCACAAGTCGATCCCTTTATTGTGATGGATGTGATGGAGGCCGCACGTGCCGCCGAAGAAGCAGGCCGCGACATCATCCATATGGAAGTGGGGCAGCCCGGAACCGGCGCGCCGGAGGGCGCGCGGCAGGCGTTGACCCGGCAGATGACGGGCGACGCGATGGGCTATACCGTGGCGCTTGGTCTACCTGAATTGCGCAAACGTATCGCCCGGCTGTATGGCGACTGGTACGACCTTGATCTGGATTGGAACCGGGTGATCGTGACGCCGGGATCGTCGGGGGCGTTTTTGCTGGCCTTTACCGCTTTGTTCGATACCGGCGACCGGATCGGAATCGGTGAACCGGGATATCCGTCTTATCGGCAGATATTGACCGCGCTGGATCTGGTGCCGGTGGGATTGCCCGCATCGCCGCAAAACCGGTTGCAGCCGGTGCCCGCAGATTTTGCGGCTATGGATTTGCGGGGGCTGATGGTGGCCTCGCCCGCCAATCCGTCCGGTACCATGCTGAACAAACCGGCGATGGAGGCCCTGGTTTCGGCCTGCCGCGACAACGATATCGCCTTTATCAGCGATGAAATCTATCACGGTATCGAATACGAGGCCAAGGCGGTCAGCGCGCTGGAGGTGACCGACGATTGCTATGTGATCAATTCCTTTTCCAAGTATTTCAGCATGACCGGCTGGCGCGTCGGCTGGATGGTGGTGCCGGAACCGCATGTGCGGGTGATCGAACGGCTGGCGCAGAACATGTTCATCTGCCCCAGTCACGCCAGCCAGATCGCTGCGCTGGCCGCGATGGATTGTGGCGACGAGCTTGAGGCCAATATGGCCGTTTACCGTGAAAATCGCCGGCTGATGCTGGATGGGTTGCCGAAAGCGGGATTTCACAAGATCGCACCGCCGGACGGGGCGTTTTATGTCTATGCCGACGTCAGCGATCTGACCTCTGACAGCCGCGCCTTTGCCGCAGAAATTCTGGAAAAGGCCGGGGTGGCGGTGACGCCGGGGCTGGATTTCGATCCTTTGCGGGGGGCGGGCACCTTGCGTTTTTCCTATGCCCGGGCCACGGCGGATATCGTTGAAGGTCTGAAACGGCTGGAACACTTCATGGCGCAGCGGCAGAGATAATCGAAAGTCCGGTTTCCGAGTGTTTTCAGAACGATGAAATGGGGCGTGAGGGTCGTGCAAATCCGCCCGAAACGGGGTAGTGTGCCCGAAAGAGCAACCGGAAACGGGCAAATGAGCGGTATTATCAGAAAACTTTGGCTGGCCGTAGTGCTGGCCTTTTGGGCCCTTCCGGGACTTGCGCAGGACTTGTCCGGTCTGGCGCGGGTAGAGATTGGTCAGTCCCAAATCACCGATCGTTGGGGCGGCGGGATCGAGATAGAGCTTGCGCTGAGCCAGGGGGTGCCGTTTCGCGCCTATACCCTTACCGAGCCGGCGCGGCTGGTGCTGGATTTTCGAGAAGTGGACTGGCGCGGTGTGACCAAGCCGGTGTTGCTGAATGCCGACAATGCCAGCGATCTGCGGTTCGGAAGTTTCCGGCCAGGTTGGTCGCGGATGGTGGTCGATCTGACCGGACCATATGCGATCGAGAGCGCGGGGATGAAAATTGCGCCGCAAAGCGGTGAAGCGCGACTCGACGTTTCGCTTGCCCCCACCGATGCGGCGGATTTCGCCGCCCGCTCCGGTGCGCCTTATGACCCGCGATGGGATCTGCCCGCCCCGGTGGCGCGGGCGGTCACCAAGGGATTGCCGGGGCAGGGACCTTTGGTCGTGGTGCTGGATCCGGGGCATGGTGGGATTGATCCCGGGGCGGAGCGTGACCGCTATCGCGAAAAGGACCTGATGCTGACCTTTGCCCGGGAATTGAAGGAAACGCTGGTCCGGTCCGGCGGATTTTCGGTGATCCTGACCCGTGACGACGACCGGTTCGTGTCGCTGGAACGCCGCGTCGCGTTGGCACATGAAGCCGGAGCTCATGTGTTTTTGTCACTGCACGCGGATATTCTGGCCGAAGGTCAGGCCAAAGGCGCGACCCTGCATCTTTTGTCCGATCAGGCCTCGGACGCGGCCTCGGCCAAACTGGCCGAACGGCATGACCGCGACGACCTCCTGTCCGGTGTCGATCTGACCGGGCAGGATGACGTGGTGGCCGATATCCTGATGGATCTGGCGCGGCAGGAAACCCAGCCGCGAACCGAACGGTTGGCGCAGGCGATGATCAAGGGCATCACCGGGGCCGGGGTGCGGATGAACCACCGTCCGCTGCGCCGGGCCGGGTTTTCGGTGCTCAAAGCGGCTGATATTCCTTCGATCCTGCTGGAGGTGGGGTTCCTGTCGAACCCGAAGGATCTGGAAAACCTGTCGAACAAGCAATGGCGCATCAACATGGCATCGGGCATCCGCGACGCGCTGCGCGCCTGGGCGACCGAGGACGCGGCGCTGGCCAAGCTGGTGCGGCAATAAATTCACCCACACGGACAGCGGATTTCGGCCCAAGGATCAAGCGGAGTTGTTTTGACGGGGCGTGGCGCTGACAGTATAGAGTGGCAACCAATCACAAGGGGCGTTGCGTGCTGAGGTTCATTTTATCCTTCTTTGGAGCGATTTTCACCCTGGTGACGCTGGGGATCGCCGTGGTCGCCCTGAGCATTGGGTCGATTTTCTATATCTATGGCCGCGACCTGCCGAGCCATGAAAGTCTGGCGCAATATACCCCGCCGACGATCAGCCGGATTTATTCGGGCGAAGGTCAGATGATTGATGAATTCGCCGAAGAGCGCCGGTTGTTCACCCCAGCCAATGAAATCCCAGATCTGGTGAAGCACGCTTTCATTTCGGCCGAGGACAAGAATTTCTACACCCACAAGGGCTATGATGCGGGCGGCATCATCAAGGCCGCGCTCGACGCGGTGAAATCGCGCGGCCGAAACGTGCGTGGCGCTTCGACCATCACCCAGCAGGTTATGAAGAACTTCCTGCTTGGCGGCGAACGCAAGATCGAACGCAAGATCAAGGAAATCATCCTCGCCACCCGGGTCGAGGAAACCCTGAGCAAGGACAAGATCCTCGAACTATACCTCAACGAGATTTATCTGGGGGCGAATTCCTATGGCGTGACCGCGGCGGCGCAGACCTATTTTAACAAGACCCTGTCGGAATTGTCCGTGGCCGAGGTTGCCTATCTCGCGGCGCTGCCGAAAAAGCCAGCCGAACTGCATCCGGTGCGCGACATGGAAGACGCTATCGGACGGCGCAATTACGTTCTGAAGCAGATGCAGCAGAACGGCTATATCACAGATGCGGATTACCAGCAGGCGCGGCAGGAACCGCTGCGTTCGGTGCAGAACGGTGATTTTGACAGTTTCAAATCAGCGCTCCCGCCGCGCGACTATTTCACCGACGAAATTCGCCGCCAGCTCAGCGGTGATTTCGGCGAGGAACAGTTTTTCTCTGGTGGCATGACTGTGCGTGCAACGGTCGATCCAGAAATGCAGATCGAAGCCGCCAGGGCACTGCGCCGGGGATTGGAAAAATACGATCGTTCCCGCGCGGTCTGGTACGGAACCGGATTGACGATCCCGGCCGATCAGCTGGCCAACTGGCGCGAGGCGCTGTCGGAAGTTGCCGTTCCGCGCGATATCGAACTGGATGGCCCTTGGCATCCCGCCGTGGTGCTGGAAATCGGTACCAAAGACGCGCGGATTGGCATCGAAGGGGTTGAGGACGACGCAGACGGCCACTGGATTCCGGCAAAGGATGTGCAATGGGCCCGTAAAAAGCTGGCAGACGGAAAGTTGGGCAAAAAGGCCCAGGTAGCAGGCGACTTGCTGTCTGTTGGGGATGTGGTGCTGGTGCGTGCCCTGACCAAGGATGATGATGGCAGTTTCATCCGCTGGACCCTGCGCCAGGTGCCTGAAATTCAGGGCGGGTTCATGGCAATGGACGTCAATACCGGCCGCGTGATCGCCATGCAGGGCGGTTTCAGCTATCAGGATTCGGTGTTTAACCGCGCCACCCAAGCGATGCGTCAGCCGGGATCGAGTTTCAAGCCGTTCGTCTATGCTGCGGCACTGGACAGCGGCTATTCCCCGGCGACGATCGTGATCGATGCGCCGATCGAAGTGGATACGCCACAAGGACTGTGGCGGCCGCGTAATTCGTCAAACAAGTTCTATGGCCCGACGCCGCTGCGGACCGGGATCGAAATGTCGCGGAACCTGATGACCATCCGTCTGGCGCAGGAAATCGGCATGGACGTGGTCGCCGATTACGCCGAACGGTTCGGGGTCTATGACAATATGGGGCAGTTCCTTGCCAACTCGCTGGGGGCCGATGAAACCACGCTCTACCGTATGGTTGCCGCCTATGCGATGTTTGCCAATGGCGGCGAACGGGTGGAACCGACGCTGGTTGACCGGATTCAGGACCGCTATGGCAAGACGATTTATCGCCATGACAAGCGTGATTGCGTCGACTGCACCAACCCGAACGTCCCTACCGACCGCAGCCCGGCCATCGTGTCGAATCGTGATCGGGTGATGGATGCGATCACAGCCTATCAGCTGACCTCGATGATGAAGGGGGTGGTGGATCGCGGCACCGCGTCCAGCACCGTCAATGTGAATGTGCCGATTGCGGGTAAAACCGGCACGACCAATCAGGCGCGCGACGTCTGGTTCATCGGTTTCAGTTCGAACATCGTGGCGGGGTGTTACATGGGCTACGATCAGCCACGCCCGCTGGGACGCGGGTCCTATGGCGGCAGCATGTGCGGTCCGGTCTTTTCCGAATTCATGAATACGGCCACGAAAAAATATGGCGGTGGCCCGTTCAGGGTGCCCGAAGGCGGTCATTTCATCAAGATCGACCGCTATACTGGCGAACGCCTGCCCGACGACGTCAGCGGTGCCAACGTGGTGGCGGAATATTTCCGCGATGGCGAAGAACCGATTTTCGGCATCACCTTTGACGGTGGTTTCGCGGTCGGAGCGAACCTGCCGCTGTTCGAAGAGGTCGACGATGCCGGGCGCGAAGTCACCACATCCACCGGTAAGAAGGCGGTTGTTGGTCCGAAGGCGACCTTTGGGTCGGTGTCTTCGGGTGGCCTTTACTAGTCATTGTTTCACCGGGCTGGCGGGCTAACTGCCCGCCCGGCCTTTTCCGCTAGATACCGTGCAATGCTTGCCCCTGCCTGCGGGCTGGTTTATCACGCGGCACTGAGAGTTTTTCAAAGGAAGCCCAATGCGCGCCGAGGTTCAGAATACCGTCTCTGAAATCGAAAAATCACTGGAGCTGCTGCGCCAGCGGATGGATTGGGAAACGGCACAGTTCCGGCTAGAGGAATTCAATGCGCGGGTTGAAGATCCGACACTGTGGGACGATCCGGAAAACGCGCAGAAACTGATGCGCGAACGCCAGGCGCTTTTGGATTCGATCAAGACCCATGACGATATCAAACAGGAAATGACCGATAACATCGACCTGATTGAACTGGGTGAAATGGAAGACGATGCCGAGGTGGTTCAGGACGCCGAAGCCGCGCTGAAGGATCTGGCCAAGAAAGCTGCTAAGAAAGAACTTGAAGCACTGCTGAACGGCGAAGCGGATGCCAACGACACCTTCCTTGAAATCAATTCCGGCGCGGGCGGCACCGAAAGCTGTGACTGGGCGTCGATGCTGGCCCGGATGTATGTCCGCTGGGCCGAAAAGAAGGGTTACAAGGTTGAACTGCAGTCGATGAGCCCGGGTGAAGAGGCCGGGATCAAATCGGCCACCTATAAGATTTCCGGCCATAACGCCTATGGCTGGCTGAAATCGGAATCGGGCGTACACCGGCTGGTGCGGATTTCGCCCTATGACAGCGCGGCGCGGCGCCATACGTCGTTCAGTTCGGTCTGGGTCTATCCGGTGGTCGATGACAATATCGAGATTGAAGTAAATCCATCTGATATCCGCATTGATACCTATCGGTCTTCGGGCGCGGGCGGTCAGCACGTGAATACCACCGACTCGGCGGTGCGGATCACCCATATCCCGACCAATATCGTGGTCACCAGTTCGGAAAAGTCGCAGCACCAGAACCGTGATATCGCCATGAAGGCGCTGAAATCGCGGCTCTATCAGATGGAACTTGATCGCCGTAATGCTGATATCAATGCCGCGCACGAAGCCAAGGGCGATGCCGGTTGGGGCAATCAGATCCGGTCCTATGTGTTGCAGCCATATCAGATGGTGAAAGACCTCCGCACTTCCTATGAAACTTCTGATACCGCGGGAGTGCTGGATGGGGATCTTGATGGTCTTATGGCGGCCACTCTGGCGATGGACGTATCGGGCAAAAGCCGCGCCGAGGCGCAGGGCGAGGACTGAATTCACAGTCGTTAGGCTGGGTCCCCCTCCGAATGCTTTGCTTTAAAGGCTTGCGCCCGGTCCGGTCTTTGACCGATGTTAACCTCGCGGGTTCGCCCGTCGAAATGCCGTGGGAGTAACAAGGAATGAATTTGCTGGATCGCGATGCGCTGGAGATTTCAGCCCTGTTGGAAGCGCGGGAACTGAGCGCCGAAGAGCTGATGAAGGCCACGCTAAAACGCATCGACGCGGTGAATGGCAAGGTGAACGCAATCGTTTCGCTGCGTGACCGTGAAACGCTGATTGCCGAGGCGCGCAAAGCCGACAACACGCCAAGGCGCGGTTGGTTGCACGGGATGCCGCTGGCGGTCAAGGACCTGGCCAATGTTGCGGGCATCGAAACGTCCATGGGGTCGCCGATCATGGCGGGGCAGGTGGCTAAACAGGATTCCGTTTTCGTTTCCCGGATGCGCCGGGCTGGCGGGTTGTTTATCGGTAAAACCAATACACCTGAATTCGGTCTGGGCAGCCATACCTTCAATCCGGTGCATGGTCATACCCATAACCCTTACGATCTTTCGAAATCGGCTGGTGGGTCGTCCGGCGGCGCGGCGGCGGCTTTGGCATCGCGGATGCTGTCGGTCACGGACGGATCGGACATGATGGGCAGCCTTCGAAACCCGGCGGCCTGGTGCAATGTCTACGGCTTCCGGCCCAGTTGGGGGCGGGTGCCTGCCGACCCTGAAAACGAAATGTTCCTGCATCAGCTTTCCACCAACGGTCCGATGGGGCGTTCGCCCTCGGATATCGCGGCGCTTCTTGAGGTTCAATCGGGCTGGGACAGTTCCCAGCCGCATGGCTTCCTGCCCGAAATTTTTCTCGATCGGCTGATGGGCGACCTGGCTTTTGCCCGGATCGGCTGGCTTGGCGACTGGGGCGGCGCCTATGCGATGGAAGACGGCGTGATGCAGACCTGCACAAAGGCGCTCAAATCCTTCGAACGGATGGGTAGTATCGTCGAAGAGATCGCGCCGCCATTCCCGGCAGACCAAATCTGGGACGCCTGGATTACGCTGCGCTCCTGGTCGATCGCGGCCAAACTGGGGCCGCTTTTGGAAACCCATCGGGACGAATTGAAACCCGAAGCGATCTGGGAAATCGAACGCGGGCTGAAACTCAGCGCGATGGAGGTGAATCGGGCCAGTGTGGTGCGATCGCAATGGTTCCGCAAAGCAGCCGAACTGTTCGAAGACTATGATCTTCTTGTGATGCCCTCGGCGCAGGTCTGGCCGTTTCCGGTCGAGAAACGCTATCCCAAATCCATCGCCGGCAGATCGATGGATACCTATCATCGTTGGATGGAAGTCGTGGTACCGGTCAGCCTGATCGGTCTGCCCTGCCTCAGCGCCCCGGTCGGCTTTGGCGAAAACGGCCTACCTATGGGGTTACAACTGATCGGCCCGGCGCGCGGCGATTTGCGGGTGTTGCAGCTGGGGCAAGCCTGGCACGAAGGTACCGAATTTCCGGCCAAACATCCTCCAATTCTAGAGTAGCTCTTGATTTCGCGCTGAAAACCCTTTCCCATACTCAAAAACGTGAATGTTTTTGTGGGAGGAAACAGATGCCAGAGGCTCCTTTGCCGGGTGTGCCAGAATTGCGGCCCGTTACGTTCGATACTCTGGCTGAAGCGCTTCGGCGGGGCTGGGCGGATATGAAGCGCGCACCGTTTTTCGGAGCTGTCTTTGCGGCCTTCTATGTGGCTCTGGGGCTGGTGATGGCCTGGGTCACTTTTGCGACCGGGCAATCCTATTGGCTGATCTTCGCGGCGGTGGGATTTCCGCTGATCGGCCCTTTCGCGGCGGTCGGGCTTTATGAGGTCAGCCGTCGGCTTGATCAGGGACGCGCAATGGATCTGTATCAGATTTTCGGCGTCGTGGCACGGCAATCAAAACGCCAATTGCCCTCGATCAGCGCGATCATAATATTTATGTTCCTGTTCTGGTTTTTCATCGCCCACATGATCTTTGCGTTGTTCATGGGCACGATGACGTTGACCAATGTTTCGACGTCCTTCGACGTCTTCCTGACCGTCAACGGGTTGACGATGCTGGGGCTGGGCTCGGCCGTGGGGGCCGGTTTTGCGCTGCTTCTCTACATGATCACGGTTATTTCGCTGCCGATGTTACTGGACCGCGAAGTCGATTATGTCACTGCCATGATCGCGAGCTTTCAGACAGTACAGGAAAACCTGCTGCCAATGCTGGCTTGGGCAATCTTTATCGCCATTGTCACCTTCCTCTCTCTAATACCGGCCTTCCTGGGGCTGTTTGTAGCCCTGCCGCTTCTCGGCCATGCCACTTGGCATCTCTACCGGCTGATTTCACAACCAGGCTAAGTCGGGGTGAACGGCGCATTGACGTAGGTCAACGTTTCCAAATCATTTCTAACGCAGCCTACATTAATGGTGCGGATTATTTGTCCGTGTTTTCGGTGTGTACCGCATCTGATATTTTTTTCAGAAGGAGAAGACCAATGCATAGAAAGACGTTTTATGTGCTTGCTGCGGTTGCAGCGATCTCTGGCGGGGCAGCTTTGGCCGAAGACATGGTGGATCCGGGTAAGGCGACTTATGTACAGTATTGCGCCGCCTGCCATGGTGAATATGGTATGGGGAAGGGGGCGATCGCCGATATGTTCACAGCCGAAGTGCCCGACCTGACCCAGCTGTCTGCCAACAATGACGGCGTTTTTCCGATGCTGCAGGTGATTCATGTCATCGATGGTCGGACCGGGGTGCGCGCGCATGGCGGGCCGATGCCGGTCTTTGGGGCGCTTTTCTCGGATGACGCTGACATGGGGCCCTATGGTGGTCCTGTCTACACCCGGGGCAAAATCCTGTCCTTGGCCTATTATCTGGAATCTCTCCAGAAATAGAATCTTTCCAATGTGGTACAGGCCATAAGGCGAACCGCGCCAGCATTTTGGCGCGGTTGTTTTCACTATTTGTGATTCGCCTTATGCGCAAAGCTTCGCCTATGCGGGGCTGATTGCTAAAACGGCGGGGGGCCGCCAAATCGCGGGATTGCTCTCGGTCACGTTCCGCCAAGGTGGATTTCTGTGCCAAATCCTGCCCAGAAGACTCGGACGTATTCGCAAGGGTCTGCCGGAAATCGGCGCGCCCGACGGTGCGGGTATGCGGCTTGGCATCAAGGTGATCGAGTGAGGTTAGGACAGGCACAAAGCCGTCCCTCGAGACCTGATAAGAGGATCACAAAATGCGAATTGCACCCCGTATCACCACCGCTGTCATTGCCCTGACATTGGCTGCCCCCGCTCTAGCTGAGGAAATCGACAGCAGCATCGACGTCAATGGCGACGGGTTTTACAGCTATGCGGAACTTGCCGCTGTTTACCCCGATTTGACCGAGCAGAGCTTCGCCGAATTCGACATCTCGGCTGAAGGGTTGCTGGACGCAAAGGAAGTGGCGGAGATGAAAAAGGCAGGCGCCTTTCCAATGAAAGACGGCTAGAACGGGCCTGATACCAAAGGGCGCACCGGTACGCCCCGGACAAGTCCGCTTGCGCGGGCTTGTCTGCTCGTTCTGATCCGGTCAGGCACCGCGCGACAGCGCCGCAACCCCGGTCCGGGCCACTTCGACCAATCCCAGCGGCCGCATCAGGTCGACGAAGGCGTCGATCTTTTCCGGCGTTCCGGTGATCTGGAAAACGAAGCTTTCCAGCGTGCTGTCGACCGCGTTAGCGCGGAAAATGTCGGCCAGCCGCAGCGCCTCGACCCGTTTTTCGCCTGCGCTGGCAACCTTGACGAGGGCCAGTTCGCGTTCCACCGTTGCCCCTTCGACGGTCAGGTCATGCACGCCGTGTACCGGCACGATCCGGCCCAATTGCGCCTTGATCTGTTCGATCACCTGCGGCGTACCTTCGGTGACGATGGTAATGCGGGAATGATGGCCCAAATGATCCACCTCGGCCACGGTCAGGCTTTCGATATTGTAACCGCGTCCTGAAAACAGCCCGATCACCCGGGCCAGAACGCCGGGTTCGTTATCGACCAGAACCGCCAGCGTGTGGCGTTCCTTCGTGTCAGAAAAATTGGGGCGCAGATTATAGGCGGAATGCTTCGTCGAGCCTTTTTTGATGTGTAGAGCAGCCATGATGTCTTCTTCTGTTCAAAAATATCCACGGGGGTCCGGGGGCCGTCAGCCCCCGGGGCTCGGTTTTAGACCAGAACTGCGCCGGAATTACCGATCGCGTCCTGGGTATTGGCATCGCCCAGCAGCATCTTGTTATGCGGTTCGCCCGACGGGATCATGGGGAAACAATTCTCATGCTTCTCGACCAGACAGTCAAAGATCACCGGACCATCATAATTGATCATTTCCATGATCGCATCGTCCAGATCGGCGGGATCATCGCACCGGATGCCCTTGGCACCAAAGGCCTCGGCCAGCTTCACGAAATCGGGCAACGCTTCGGACCAGCTTTGCGAATAGCGTTCGCCATGCAGCAGCTCCTGCCATTGCCGCACCATGCCCAACCGTTCATTATTCAGGATGAATTGCTTCACCGGCAGCCGGAACTGCACCGCGGTGCCCATCTCCTGCATGTTCATCAGCCATGACGCTTCACCAGCGACGTTGATCACCAGGCTGTCGGGATGGGCCATCTGGATCCCGATCGAGGCCGGCATCCCATAGCCCATGGTGCCCAGGCCTCCAGAGGTCATCCAGCGGTTCGGGTCCTCAAAGCCGAGATACTGCGCCGCCCACATCTGATGCTGGCCAACCTCGGTGCAGACATAGCGGTCATGGCCCTTGGTCAGCTCTTCCAGCCGATGCAGCGCATATTGCGGCTTGATGATCTTGCCTTCCTGTTTGAACTTCAGGCAATCGATCTCTTTCCAGCTATCGATTTGTTTCCACCAGCCGCTCAGCGCTTCCTTATTGGTCTTGCGACCGCGCGATTTCCAGACTTTCAAGATATCTTCCAGCACATGGCCAACGTCACCGACGATCGGGATGTCGATCCGGATCACCTTGTTGATCGAGCTGGGATCGATGTCGATATGCGCCTTTTTCGATTTCGGGCTGAACGCGTCGAGGCGGCCGGTGATCCGGTCGTCGAAACGGGCGCCGATATTGACCATCAGGTCGCAATCATGCATCGCCATGTTGGCTTCATAAAGCCCATGCATCCCCAGCATTCCCAGCCAGCCATCGCCGCTTGCCGGATAGGCACCAAGCCCCATCAGGGTCGAGGTGATCGGGAAACCGGTGGAATCGACCAGTTCGCGCAGCAACTGACTTGCAGCGGGGCCGGAATTGATCACGCCTCCGCCGGTATAGAAAATCGGTTTCTTGGCGCTTTCGATTGCTTCGACCAATTCCACGATCGCGTCCATATCGCCCTTTATCTGTGGCTGATAATGGCTGACCTCGATTTTCTTGGGATCGACATAGGTGCCAGAGGCAAATTGCACATCCTTGGGAATATCGACCAACACCGGGCCGGGCCGACCGGATTTGGCGACATGGAACGCTTCGTGAATGGTGCCGGACAGCTTCTCGGTGTCTTTCACCAACCAGTTATGCTTGGTGCAGGACCGGGTGATGCCAACGGTGTCGGCTTCCTGAAACGCGTCCGAGCCGATCATGAAGGTCGGCACCTGGCCGGTCAGCACCACGATCGGGATCGAGTCGAGCAAAGCATCGGTCAGGCCGGTCACCGCATTGGTGGCGCCGGGCCCAGAGGTCACCAGAACCACGCCGGGCTTGCCGGTCGAGCGGGCATAGCCTTCGGCGGCGTGAACCGCACCCTGTTCGTGCCGCACCAACACGTGGCGGATATCGTTTTGCAGGAAAATTTCGTCGTAAATCGGTAGCACAGCACCGCCGGGATATCCGAATACGACATCCACGCCCTGATCCTTAAGGGCCTGGACTACCATTTTCGCTCCGGTCATCTGACGTTTCATCTTTTCGCTCCGTTTACGACGTCAACAATTCAGCCAATAAAAAAGCCCCCGATTTTTGTCGGGGGCGCATGGGGTACCAATATGGTGTCCGTTACCGGCCCATGCGCCATTTCTCTACGATTACGACTAGCGTTTTCATCGCCTAAGGCTCCTACTGTGCTGGCGGGATTATTATTGTCGCCGACGGGGGGCGTCAACCTGCAAATAATCGGAAAATGTCGCTGCGCGGGATTTTTCTTTGCAAATATTTCGCGGCATGGCCGGTCTGACGGTCGCGGGCCGAAAATTGCCGCTTGCCACATGGCGCTGCGCCCCGGCCCGCGTCACTGCCGGGCGGCCTCCCGCCGGATGGCATTCAGAATCGACAGGCCGATATCTCATGGAAAAGGCGATCTGCGGTTGCTGGCCCGATTACAGCTTGACGCCAGTCCCCTGCAGCACCCCGTGTTCCAGCGCGTAACGGGTCAGCCCGGCAGTCGAGGATATGCCCAGCTTGCGCTTGATATTCTTGCGGTGGGTTTCCACCGTGCGCACCGAAATATCCAGCGTCGCGGCCACTTCCTTGTTCGACTCGCCCTGCGCCAGCTGCAGCAGGATCGTCTGTTCCCGTTCGGTCAGCTGTTCGCGGGTCTTGCCGTCCGGCGGGGTCAGCGACCCCTGCGCGCCGGTACACAGATAACGTTCGCCGCGCATCACTGAATCGATCGCGGCCTTGATTTCCTCGGTCGGAACGTCCTTGAGAACATAGCCCATCGCGCCGTGGCTCAGCGCTGAGGTGATATATTCGCGGCTATCATGCATCGACAAGATCAGCACCCGGGTTTCGGGGCAGCGTTCGAGGATGATCTCGGTCGCGGTCAGCCCGCCGATATCGGGCATGTTGAGATCCATCAGCACCACATCGGGGCGCAGTGTTTCCACCGCATCAATGATGTCCCGGCCTTTCAAAAAGGCGCTGACGACTTCGATATTCTCATAGGCTTCCAGAATCGACTGTATGCCTTCGGCGATCATTGGATGGTCATCGACAATGGCGACTCTGACAGGGTTTGTCATTTCGCTGCTTTCCTACGTTCAATGCCCATCTGGTCTGGGGGCAGAAGGTGGCTGAGAGGAACTACCGCTTCGATAAGGGTGCCCTCGCGGCCTGACTGGATTTTCAGGGTTCCGTCCAGCTGTTCTATCCGTTCCTGCATATTGCGCAATCCCAGTCCCCCCGAAGGTTCGCCTGATTCCGAACGGGCACCGGGACCAGGAAGACCACAGCCATTGTCGCTGATCCGTAGCGTCGCGCCGTTGCGGTGACCGCGCAGATCGACGGTGACTTCGCTGGCATTGGCATGGCGTTCGATATTGGTCAACGCCTCTTGCGCGATGCGGTAAAGCGCGATCTTGCTATCTTCGTCCAGCCGGTTGCGGAACACCACCGTGTTGAAATCGACCCTGATATTGGTGCGGGTACTGAAATCTTCGGTCAGCGCCTTGATCGCGGGGCCAAGACCCAGATCGTCCAGAACCCCGGGGCGCAGGTCGCGGCTGATCCGGCGCACCTCTTGTATTGCGCCGGACAGATGGTCGATGTTTTTGTCCAGCGTTTCGCCAGCCCTTGCATCGCCATTGTCGAACCGGCGGCGGGCGATTTCCAACCCATAGCGGGTGCCGACCAGAATCTGACTGATACCATCATGCAATTCGCGCGCGACCCGGCCGCGTTCTTCTTCCTGCGCGTCAAAGACCCGTTGGGTCAGTTTCTTCAGCTTGGCATCGGCCAGACGGCGTTCACGGATATTGATGACCATACCGGAAAAGAACACCAGCAGCAGTGCCGCCAGGGTGATCGCACCAATATATATAAATGTGCGCTGCACTCTGTCTTCGACCTCGGCCCGTGTTGCGGCGACATGTTGCAGGATATCATCGATATAGACGCCGGTTCCCACCGCCCACCGCCATGACGGGAAAGACGTGACATAGGTAATCATACGGGCTTCTTCGCCGGACGAGGGTTTCGGCCAGAGATGTTCGACATACCCCGCACCCTGCCGCGCGGTGGCGATGAATTCGGCCACAACCGGAGTGCCTTCGCTGTCGGTAAGGTTCATCCAGTTGCCGTTGATCAGATCAGTCTGGCGCGGACTGACCAGGTTGGTGCCATCATAGTCATAGACGAAAAAGAATCCTTCCTCGCCATAGATCATCGCCGACAGGATCTGCATCACCTGCTGCTTGGCGGCTTCGTCATTCGGCGCGGCGCGGCCATAGATGAAGTAGAACCCGTTGCGCGCCTGCGTCACGTAATTGCGCAGCTCTTCTTTTTTCGCCTCGATCAGCTGGGTTTCGAGCTGACGGATTTCGCGTTCGGCCAACTGCCGCGACTGGTTCGCCACCAGCAACGCGATCGCGGTCACTGCCAGAATGAGCGGCAGCGTGGCCAGCAAGAACAGCTTCTGACCATAAGAGGGGCGCAAAAAAGCGAAAAGCCGGAACATGCGTGATTCGATACGCGTGATTCCCTCAGAATCAAAGCCGAATCCCGCGGCAAAGTTTTCAAAACGCCTTTACGAGCAGCATGTATTGGTCAGTTTTTTGGTCCAAAGGTATGTTTCTACGTACTAATAGGTATTCCCCCGTCGCAATCCTGTCACTAGTGTTGCCGCACTCGTAACGGTCCGTGCGAGAGGCGCAATCGGGCCTTTCGTGCAAATAAATCTGGGAGGATCAATTTATGGATCGTCGTTCTTTTCTGAAAACTTCGGCTCTGGGCGGCTCGGCTGCTGCTGCGACTTCGCTGGCTGCACCGGCCTACGCACAGGGCAAACGCACTTTGACCATGGTCACCTCGTGGCCGCGCGGCTTCGCCGTTCTGGATGATGCTGCCAGCTATCTGGAAAAAATGGTCGCTGAGATGTCCGATGGGACGTTGACCATCGATAAAAAGGCACCGGGCGAACTGGTGGGCGCACTGGAAGTGTTTGACGCCGTGTCGTCGGGCCAGGCCGACATGTACCACTCGGCCGATTACTACTTCATCGGTCAGCATCCGGGTTACGGCTATTTTACAGCAGTGCCCTTCGGTGGCACCGCACAGGAAATCGTCAACTGGTACTACCATGACGGTGGCGAACAGCTGCATGATGAGCTGGGTCAGATTTTCAACATGAAAGGCCTGCTGGCCGGTAACTCTGGGTCGCAATCGGGCGGTTGGTTCCGTAATGAAATCACCTCGGCTGCTGACTTCAACGGCCTGAAATTCCGGATGCCGGGCATGGGCGGCAAAGTGCTGGGTAAACTGGGCGCATCGGTTCAGAACATCCCGGGCGGCGAACTGTATCAGGCACTGTCATCTGGCGCGCTGGACGGTCTGGAATGGGTTGGCCCGATGGCCGACGAACGCGCCGGCTTCCAGGAAGTTGCGAAAATCTACTACGCAGCAGGTTTCCACGAGCCGGGTTCGGCGCTGGCTGCCAACGTCAACCTGGACGTCTGGAATGAACTGAGCGACCAGCACAAGGCGATCCTGCGCTATGCCTCGATGGCGACCACTCAGCTGCAGCTGTCGGAAACGCTGGCCAATAACGGCGCCGCGCTGGAACGACTGAAGTCGCAGGGCGTCAAGGTTCTGCAATTCCCTGATGACGTTTGGGATGCGTTCGGTGCCGCCTCGAAAGAGGTCATGGACGAGAACATGGACGACGAACTCTATGCCCGTATCCGCAAGAGCTTCGAAGACTCGATGTATTCCTCGTCGGAATGGATCAACCAGTCGGACGGTTACTACGTTCAGCAGCGTAACCGCGTTCTGGGCAAAGGCTAATCATAGGCTACCCAACACTGGGGGTCCCTGTATTACTACAGGGGCCCTCTCTGGCGTCTTTACGTCAAACTAGATCCCTGCAAGGGGAAATACGGGGGAAATCATGCAGGAAGAAAGCGCTGTCACACTCGGACAGGCCCTAGGTGCATTGGGGGCTGGCGTGGTCTGGTTTTTCCAGAATATCGCTCTGGCGTTTTACAATTTTGGTTACGCGGTGTCGCACCCACAGCTCTGGCTGGACTGGTCCAATAAAGAAGCGGTAATGCGCTTTGTCTATTACGGCGGATCGGTCGAATTTTTCTATGTCGTCTTTACGGCGTTTCTGGTCATCACGGCCATCGGCATGTGGCAAAACCGCTTCATGTGGGGCGTTGTGCGGGTGCTGGAAGGCTTTGCCAACACCGTCGGCCGGTTCTTTGCCTGGGCCGGGCTGCTGATGGTGTTGCAACAGATCATCATCGTCTTCATGCAACGGATTTTCACCCGACCCGACATCGTTGTCGGTTTCGGCATCCCGCTGCAATTCGACATTAGCTGGTATGCCGAAGAACTGAAATTTTACAACGCGTTGGTGGTGTCGCTTTGTGCCACTTACACCTTTGTGCAGGGCGGCCACGTTCGCGTGGACCTGATCTATGCCGGTGTGAAATTCCGCACTAAAAAAGTGATCGACATGATTGGATCGCTGTTCTTCATGATGCCTGCGGCGGTGCTGGTCTGGATGTATGGATGGTTTTTCCTGTGGCGCCACTTGATCGTGCCGAAGCCTTCGGCCAGTGACACGCTGGAACGCTTGTTGATGAAATCCCGAGCCATGCGCTGGAATGTCGAAACCATCGGCTTTTCGCCCAACGGTTTCACCGGTTACTTCTTGTTCAAGATCCTGCTCGTGAGTTTCTGCGGCATGGTTTTCCTGCAGGCTATTGCATTCTTCTTCCGCTCTTACCTGGAATGGAAAGAAGGCGAAGCCAGCGCCAATAAATACCTCGACAAGGACACGCTTGGCGCAGGTGAAGAAGCCTATGAAGGCACGCATTAAAGGGGCAGTGGGACATGCTATTCGGACTTGATGGGGTCGAAATCGGCCTAATTATCGTCTTTATGTGTCTCTTCGGAGGCATTCTTTCGGGCTTTCCGGTGGCGTTCGCCATCGCCGGGGCAGGGGTGATTTCTTTTGGGATCATCGCCGCACTGGATAGTGCTGGACTGCTGATACACCAGGCCATCGACACCGGGTCGGTCATGTATCAAAATCTGGTCGATACCGGGGTGAAACCCGAAACAATCTCGATCTTCCGCTATCCGGACCTGCCGAGGCTCGCTCAGCCGGTCTTTGAACGGGGTTGGGAAACCGCGATGGACCGTAATGTGTCGTTCATCGTGAACCGGATGAACGAACGGGTTCTGGCAGGTCAGTCGATCGAAACTCTGCTGGCGGTGCTGATGTTCGTTCTGATGGGCATCACGCTGGAACGCTCGAAGATCGCCAACGACCTGTTGACCACGATGGCGCGGGTCTTTGGTCCGCTGCCGGGTGGTTTGGCCGTGTCGGTGGTGGTCGTGGGAGCGTTCCTGGCCGCGTCGACCGGGATCGTTGGCGCGACTGTGGTGACGATGGGCCTGTTGTCACTGCCAACCATGCTGCGACACAATTATTCGCCCGAAATCGCCACCGGCGTGATCGCGGCAAGCGGCACTTTGGGGCAGATCATTCCGCCCTCGATTGTGATCGTTCTGCTGGGGACACTGGCGGGCGACCTCTATTCGGCGGCACAGGAGGCCCGGGCGCAGACGGCTGGGTGTACCGATGCTTTGACTTATCTGGGCGAACCTGCCGTTGTTTCGGTGGGCACCTTGTTCCAGGCGGCGTTGTTGCCGGGCATCCTGCTGGCATTGCTTTATGCGCTTTATGCCTTCGGCTATGCGCTGATGAACCCGTCGAAAGCTCCGGCGGTCGAAATGGGCACTTCAAGCGGTGAACCGATTTCGCGCCGCGAAGGTTTGACATGGTTCCTCGGGGTTCCGATTGCGCTGATCGGTGGGGCATTCATGCTCGGGTCGGTCGGGATTATCGGCAGCCAAAGCCTGCATGTGGACACCTTCACCGATGTCGGCACCGGTGCATCATTGCGCACCAATGTCGGTGACGAATGCAAGGCGGCGATGATCGAACTGCATGGGCAAGAAGCATGGGATGCAGCAATTGCGCAGCAGGTCGATATCGATGCCGCAGGCGGGGTCGAAGAAAGCCGCAAGCTGAGCACAGAGGAAATCGCCGAACGCGTCGCGGCCAAGGCAGAAGCCGCGGCTCCGATCGGTGTTGGCGTGACTGTTCTGCTGATTATGCTGTCAATCACCTTGGCATGGGCACGGGGCACCAGCCCCTCGGGCGATCCGCGCCCGCTGATCATCGGCGCGATTGGTGTCGTTCTGGCAGCGATTGCAGATATCGTCTTTATCGCCCCTAGCAGCAGTTCCGGGGTGACGGTTCTGTGGCTGTTGATTCCGATGGTGATCACGCTCTACGGCTGCAAAGAGGCGGTCATACGCCTGGCCAGGAACGAACTGATCCGGGTGGTTTTCCCGCCACTGGTCCTGATCGTTGCTGTGCTGGGGTCCATTCTGGGCGGTATTACCAATCCGACGCCGGCTGCGGCGCTTGGGGCAGGCGGTGCGCTCATGCTGGCCGCCTATCGCAGGCTGCGGGACGAAGACAAATCCGGCAAGGTCGTGATCTGGTCCACTTTCGCAGTGATCATCATGATCCTCGTCGGGATCAATTTCGACCTGCGGATCAATCAGCCCGATGTCAGCCTCGAAAGCTGGATCGCGTTTTTCATCGCTTATGCGGCATATCTCTATGCTGCGTTCGGGCTGATCTACAGCTGCTGGACGCTGTTCCGTTCCGGCGTGCTGACGCCGGTGGTGCGGGAAACGGCCAAGGTGACCTCGATGGTGTTCACCATTCTGATCGGGTCGCAGTTGCTGAATCTTGTGGTGATTTCCTTCGGGGGTGAACACTATATTCAGCAGTTCCTGAAAAGCTTCGACAACGAATTCACGGTCTTCCTGATCGTGATGTTGGTGCTCTTCTTCCTTGGCTTCGTACTTGATTTCCTGGAAATCATCTACATCGTGATCCCGATCGTGGGGCCGGTCATCTATGGCGGCACGTTCGATCCCAAATGGGTGACGATCATGATCGCGGTGAACCTGCAAACATCGTTCCTGACACCACCGTTCGGGTTCGCGTTGTTCTATCTGCGCGGGGTGGCACCATCGAGCGTGACCACGGCCCATATCTATCGCGGGATCATTCCTTTCGTGTTGATCCAGGTACTTGGCTTGGGGATCTTGTGGTTCTTCCCGTCGATCGTGACGATTGTACCGGCGCTGATCCCGAATTGATCTGAGACAGCTGAATAAATTAGAAAAGCCGCCCCTTTTGGGGCGGCTTTTTGTTGGGCGTGGCTTAACTTATTTCGGGACCAGAACCGCATCGACCACGTGAATGACGCCGTTTGATTGATCGACATCGGCGATGGTGACTTTGCCTGCATTACCGTTTTCGTCGTAGATATACAGATTGTCGCCCTTCACCTGTGCCGACAACGCATCGCCTGATACGGCCTTGAAGTGATAGAACCCGTCACTGGCAGCCCGCGCCTTAGCTGCAATATCAGCCGCAGACCAATCACCCGCGACCACATGAGCGGTCAGAACTTTGGTCAACATGCCCTTGTTTTCAGGTTTCAACAACGTTTCCACCGTACCGTCTGGCAGCGCGGCAAAGGCCATATTGACCGGGGCAAAGACGGTGAATGGCCCGTCAGATTGCAAGGTGTCGACCAGGCCTGCGGCCTTCACGGCGGCGACGAGGGTGGTGTGATCTGCCGAATTCACGGCGTTTTCGACGATGTTCTTGGTTTCCAACATCGGTGCACCGCCGACCATTGGATTGGCGGCAAAGACCACCGTTGCAAAGGTCGAAGCAAGGGCCGCTGCGGCCACGGTTTTCATCGGGTTCATGTTAGTCTCCTTTGAGTTAAGCGGGCGATCCTGCCCGGCGATACTCAAAGCCACGAAACCGGATATTCAAAAGTTTCAGCGATGTGGAAAAAAAGTCTGAAATTTTTTCGGTAGATAAGATCAGCTCGAAAAGAGCATCA
Source organism: Thalassovita sp. (assembly GCF_034670005.1). GTDB lineage: Bacteria > Pseudomonadota > Alphaproteobacteria > Rhodobacterales > Rhodobacteraceae > Thalassobius. The sequence continues at coordinate 487,250 of NZ_JAXMOH010000002.1, read as the reverse complement.
GGTCTTGACGACAGGTGCTGCTGCCAAAACGTCGCCAGTGGGTTGACCGGTGGGCGATCCGCCGGGGGGTTCATCGGAAATCGCCAGCGTCGCTCCGGGCAACCGTGCGATCAGATCAGCCGGGACGTCGAGCCGGATTTCCGTCGTGTCTGCCAGAACACCCAGCGAGACCGGGGCGGGTTCTCCTTCTGCGATCAGCCACAATTCTTGTACCCGTCCGGGACGTGCCTCCCCCATCATACGGGTCAGGATCAGCGTGCCACTATCAGGATCAAAACCTGCCGTCAGGCGCAGTCCTTCGGCCTCGGACATCAATTCTGCGCTATATTGCGGAACGAAACCGGGGCTCTGGATTTGTGGTAACAGAAGCAAGAAAGCGGCCAATGCGGCAAACACCGCACCGCCTGTAATCCCCATCCACAGACGCCGGGTAACCTTCATCCTGCGCGCGCTGTCCGGAAACAACCGCGCCTCCAGCGCACGTTTCACATGTCTCGGCGGCACTTCCGGGGTCAATTCATCAGCCATTGGTGCCAGTCGCGCTTGCCAGTCGCGGACAAGCGCGGCCAGCGCCGGGTCCTGCGCCATGCGGGTTTCGAAACGGCGCGTATCTTCTCGGCTCAGCAATCGCAGAGCATATTCGCCTGCCAGCGCGTCATCGTCCATTTCGTTGCCCGTATCGGTCATTGGCTCAGACAGTCTTTCAGCTTTATAAGGCTACGCCGCAGCCAGGTTTTCATTGTATTAAGCGGCACATCGAACCGCTTGGCGAGATCGTCATAGCTCAGCCCGTCCAGATAGGCCCCACGTACCGCTTGTGCCCGGTCCTGTTCCAACTCGTCTAAACAGGCCACGATGCGTCTGCTTTCTGACAGCGCGATGGCCTGTGCTTCGGGAGTTGGCCTCTGATCGCGGGGGGCGGGGATAGCATTGATATCTTCCGTCTGTGTCCCGCGCGCCCGCAACCGGTCAATCGCCATGTTTCGCGTCACTGTGACCAGCCAAGTGATCGGGCTGTGTCCGGTGACCCTATAGCGATCTGCCTTGTGCCAGATGCGCACGAATACTTCCTGCAACAGATCCTCGGCTTCGGCCCTGTCTTTTAAGACACGCAGGCAGACACCGAAAAGTTTCGCACTTGTGGCATCGTAAAGTTCGGAAAACGCCCGGCGGTCCTGCAGCGCGACGCGCGCGATGAGCGTTTCAATATCTCCGGCAGTGGTCATTGCCTTCATTCATCCCAGGAATTCGTCCGGTTGGTACCGCAACAAGCTAGATCAAAACCGCGAAAATCCATCTCCGGGAATCGATTTATGTCGCTTAGCGCTTCACTGGATGGCTGAGATCGGGAAGCGAGATATTTGCGACCTGTTCAGCAATCGGATCAGTCGACAGGGGGTGCAGTTCGGGCGAATAAGCCTCTTCACCCTGGAATGGTTCCCAGCGACCGGACTTGAACACTTCCAACCCGGAAAAGCGGGATTTGTAGCCCATCTTGCCGCTGCCCTGAACCCAGTAGCCCAGATAGACATAGGGCAGCCCGGATTCGCGGGCGATTTCGATATGATCGAGGATCACATAGGTGCCCAGACTGTCGCGCTGGCGTTTGGGGTCGTAGAAGGAATAGACCATGCTGGTTCCGTCGGACAACAGGTCGGTCAGGCAAACGGCCGCCAGTTTGTTGGTATCGCTGTCGACATACTCCACCACCCGGGTTCTGATCGGTGTTTCTTCGACCATGGCAGCGAATTCGAATACATCCATATCGGCCATGCCGCCATCGGCATGGCGGCTGTCCAGATAGCGTCGGAACAGATCGTATTGTTCTTCGGTGGCCCAGGGTGATGTCGCCCGGCGCACGAGATTGGCATTACGCTTCCAAGTACGGCGCTGGCTTTTGTTCGGCTGAAAGCCGTCGACCCGGATCCGCGCCGACAGGCAGGCGGCGCAATCGGTGCAGGACGGGCGGTAAAGCACGTTCTGTGAACGCCGGAAACCCTGTTGCGACAGGCTGTCGTTCAGCAGGTTGGCGGCATCCCCCTGCAGCGCTGTAAACAGCTTGCGCTCCATCCGGTCGGCCAGATAGGGGCAAGGCTGTGGCGCAGTCACATAAAACTGAGGAGCAAGGGGTAAAGTATGTCGCATGGTGCCCAATAACTGAAATCGCGTCAAAGATATCAGCCAATTGCCGCTGCGCCAAGAGTCGATGTTTTGACAATGCTAAACCGGAGAAAACGAAATTAGATACACATTTTCAGTGTATTAGCGTCGTGCTGCCCGGTTCAGCGCGACCGTTCCCAGCACATTATCGCTCAGACCCTGGCCGCGTTCGGTTGTGGCCATCAGGACTGCCGAAACCACTTGCAGGATCGGGATCGCAAAAGAAACGCTCAATCCCAGCGTATGCAGGAAGGCCAAGGTCAGATCGAAACGCTGACCATGCTGGTTGCGAAATTCGATCGCAGTCAGGCGCATGCCCAATGTTGCAGACCCATTTGCAAGGGTGATTACACGATAGGCAAAACCGACCACAAACATCAGAAATGGAAAGAAAAAGATCCCGGTAAAAGCGGTGAAGGGCAGGATCGCTACGCAGATCAGGGCGATCAGAACCGTATCGACCACGAAGGCGATCAACCGTTTCAACGCCACGTCATCGTAAAATTCCGGCTGGGTGTGCGGATCTGGCAGGTGCCAGTCAACCTGGCTCATCTTGGTATCCTTTCTTGAAAAAAACCGGCCCGGACACTGCCCGGACCGATCTTTGGGGGACTTGGACTACGCGTCTTCGTCTGCGCGCTCGGTTGCGGCGGTCTTGGCGCGTTCATCCATGAACTCGTCGAATTCGGCCTTGTCCTTGGCATCGCGCAGGCGCTGCAGGAAGGCTTCGAAATCGTCCTGTTCATGTTCGAGCCGACGCAGGGTGTCGGCCTTGTAGGCGTCAAAGGCGGTGTTGCCGCTGGATTTCATCGCATGAAACCCGTGCTGCGTACGGTGGGCGCGGTGTTTGCAGTTCTTGCCGAACATCTGTTTGCTCCAGATCATGTAAAAGAGAAGGGCGAGGCCAACAGGCCAGAAAAATACAAAGCCCAAGACCATGGCTGCAATCCAAGCCCCTTTGCCTTTGCTATCAAGCCAGGCCTCGGATCTGGACAGCCAACCCATGCGGTCATGAGACGCGGAAGAATAGGCGGCGGCGGGTGTCATTAATCTCTCCATCATTATGTCTATGTGAATGTCTTTCACATTGAATAGATTGGCACTGTCGGATTGTTTTGCAAGACAAAATGTGAAAGATTTTTACATTACTTCAATTTAACAAGTAAAGTCAGCGACTTGTGATCCTGTTAGGCGGGGAAGTTCGCGTGGGTGAAGTTCAAAAATATGGTGTGGCGTGCCTGCGGCTGCCCAGATCGTGTCAAACTCCAGTAGCCGCGGATCAAGAAAGGCGCGGATCGGATTGAGATGCCCGACCGGTGCGACACCACCGATGGCAAACCCGGTCTGGGCCCGGATCAGCGCCGCATCCGCTTTGCCCAAAGCTTCACCTGCCACCGCGCTGGCTTTGGCGGTATCGACCTGATTGCCGCCTGCGGTCAGGAACAGGATTGCTTCGCCACTCTTTTCGCCTTTGAAGATCATCGACTTGGCAATCTGGTCGAGTTCGCACCCGGCCACATCCGCGGCTTGTTGCGCGGTGCGCGCCAATCCCAGTTCTTTGATCTCGGTCTCGATACCGGCGTCTTGCAGCGCTTTTTTCACACGTTTGAGGCTTTTGCTCATTGAAGGGCCTTTCGGTAGACGGATTATCTTACCGATACCGCAGATGGATACGGGCGGCCAGCCCGGTGGGGACCGGCTACAATTCGTCCGTCAGATTGATCCCTGTCATTGACCTGCACGGACGCGACGATACAACTTGCGACCATGAATTTTGCATCCCGGATGATCCACCAGCCCATCGCCTTCGACCCCGACCGTGGCAACGAAGCGCTTGACCTGTTTCCCGACCTGACGCCGGAGCTGTCGGCGTTGATGCGCGGGGTGGCTGGATGCAGCCCTTATCTTAAATCGCTGATGGAAAAGGAACGCGATTGGATCCTACCTGCGCTCGACGCTCCCGAAGACGCGGTCGATCACTTGTTTACCCAATTGCGGGGCTGCCCACCGGACCAGTTGGCCAACGCGTTGCGTCAGGCCAAAAGACGCATTGCACTGCTGACAGGACTGGCAGATTGCGCCGGGGTCTGGACGCTGGAACAAGTCACCGGAACCCTGACCCGTCTGGCTGATACGGCTTGCCAATTGGCATTGCAAGCAACGGTGGCGGCGGAAATCAAACGTGGGAAACTGCCTGGCGCAACCGAAGACGATATCGAAACCGCCGGTCACATGGCGGTGTTTGCGATGGGAAAGATGGGCGCGTACGAACTGAACTATTCGTCGGATATCGACCTGATCTGCCTGTTTGACGAAAGCCGCTATGACCGCGCGGATTATCACGAAGCGCGGGCGTCTTTGGTGCGGGCGACGCGAAAAATGGCCACCATGCTGTCGGATCTGACCGCCGAAGGCTATGTTTTCCGTACCGATTTGCGGTTGCGCCCCGATCCGTCGGTCACTCCGGTCTGCATGGCGATGACAGCGGCGGAAACCTATTACGAAAGCGTCGGGCGAACCTGGGAACGCGCTGCTTATATCAAGGCGCGCCCGGCTGCGGGCGACATTGAGGCAGGGAAGGCATTCTTGAAAACCCTGCGCCCCTTCGTCTGGCGCAAACATCTGGACTTCGCAGCGATTCAGGACGCCCATGACATGCGCCTGCGTATCCGCGAACACAAAGGTCTGGGCGGCAAGCTGGATATTTATGGCCACAACATGAAGCTGGGCCGGGGCGGCATCCGCGAGATTGAATTTTTTACCCAGACCCGACAATTGATCGCGGGCGGGCGCGACCCTGATCTGCGGGTGCGCGGCACGGTAGAAGGGCTGCGGATACTGTCCGAAAAGGGCTGGATTGGCCAGGACGCGGCAGAAAAACTGACTGATCACTACCGGTTCCACCGTCAGGTCGAACACCGCATCCAAATGGTCAACGATGCCCAGACCCATGCTTTGCCGAACAGCCATGAGGGGATGCAGCGCATCGCCTGTTTTCTGGGCCGCGATCTGGACGAATTGAAAACCGATCTGCGGCAACGGCTGGAACAGGTGCATGATCTGACCGAAGGCTTTTTTGCCCCCGACGCCGCATCGCCTGCCGGACCCCCTGATCTGGACCCGGTAAACCGCGAAGTCGTGCAGCGCTGGCGCAGCTATCCGGCATTGCGGTCGTCGCGGGCGGTGGAAATATTCGACCGGATCAAGCCGCGCCTGTTTCAGCAACTGGCCCGCGCCGCCAAACCCGACGAAGCGCTGCATGCGCTCGACGGATTTCTGGCCGGATTGCCTGCGGGGGTGCAGCTGTTGTCGCTGTTCGAAGCCAACCCGCAACTGATCGACCTGCTGGTCGATATCGCCGGGACCGCCCCCCGACTGGCGGTCTTCCTGTCGCGCAATTCGTCTGTTTTCGACGCGGTGATCGGTGGCGATTTCTTTGCCGATTGGCCCGGTCTGTCCCGGTTGCGCGATGACTTGGCCGAACAGTTGAGCATCGAGCCGGATTATGAACGCAAACTCGACCTGACCCGGCGATGGGCCAAGGAATGGCATTTTCGGATCGGTGTGCATCACCTGCGCGGCTTGGTCGACGCCGATGGCGCGGCGGGTCAATATGCTGATCTGGCCGAGGCGGTTCTGGCCGCGCTTTGGCCCGAAGTGGTGGCGCAATTTGCCCTGAAACACGGTGATTGCCCGGGGCGTGGCGCGATGGTTCTGGGCATGGGGTCGCTTGGTGCGCGGCGGCTGAACGCCACTTCGGATCTCGATCTCATCGTGATCTACGATGCCGATGGGGTGGACAGTTCCGACGGTCGCCGCCCATTGGCCACGCGCGCCTATTACGCAAGGCTGACCCAAGCGATGGTCACCGCTGTCACGGCCCTGCTGCCCGAAGGGCGGCTCTATGAAATCGACATGCGGCTCAGGCCTTCGGGCACTCAGGGGCCGGTGGCCACAAGCCTGGCCAGTTTCCGCGATTATCAGCTGACAGAGGCCTGGACCTGGGAACATCTGGCGCTGACCCGTGCCCGTGCCGTTGCCGGTGACCGGGAGGTCGCAAATGATGTGGAACAGGTGCGGCGCGACGTTCTAACTTCGCCGCATGAGGCTGCTAAGGTGATCGCGGATATGATAGATATGCGTGGCAAGATCGCGGCTGCGAAAACGTCCTCCGGCCCGTGGGACGCCAAGCTTGGCCCCGGTCGTTTACAGGATATCGAACTGATGGCGCAGGCCAGCGCGGTGATCTTTGGCACATGCGCCCAGTCGGTGCCCGAAGCGTTGGATGATGCGGTGCGCGGCGGTTGGCTTCTGCAACAGGAACGCGGTGCGCTGATCGCGTCTTATCAACTGTGTTGGAAATTGCAGATGGTATCGAAATTGCTGAGTGACAAACCACTGAACCCTGACACGATAGGCCAGGGCGGCAGCGCAATGCTGTTGCGCGAAACCGATGCGCCGGACGTTGAAACCCTGCTCGCCGAACTGAAGGCGAAATCCGCAGCCGCTGGCGCGATCATCAATGCGGCACTGGCGCGCGATCTGTCGGTATCGATATGACACTGGACCCGTTCGACCCAAAAGGACTGATCCGGGAAAGTTTCCGGATCGACGGGATCGCGGAACCCGAATGCCGGTCTATTTTCCTCGATTGGGCGCTGAGCCTGAACGATGGAGTCGATAATCAGGATGCGTTGCAGCAATTGATCGCGCGCTATGCGCAGCAACCGGTCGATCATCCGATGATGATGGTGCTGCGCGAAGGGCAGGGGCAGATGACCGGCCCGAAACGCCGCGGAGGCTGGCGCGCGCGGCGTGGAGGTTAAGCCGGTTTACCGCAATCGGCTGGCCGCTGCCGCCAAATCGGTGATCCCGCCCCAATGGCCGGTCTGAACCAGTTCCCTGGGCGCGACCCAGCTACCGCCGACGCAGGCCACATTCGGTAGTACCAGATATTCATGTGCATTATCATGGCTGATCCCGCCGGTCGGGCAGAACAGGATTTGCGGTAACGGCGAGGCAAGCGATTTCAGCATCGCCGCTCCGCCCGAGGCTTCGGCGGGGAAAAATTTCTGGCTGCTGTAGCCGCGTTCCAGCAGCGCCATCGCCTCGGTGGCGGTGGCAGCCCCGGGCAGGATCGGCAGGCCGATGTCTTCGCAGGCTGTCAGCAGCTTATCGGTCGCGCCGGGTGAGACCGCGAATTGCGCGCCTGCCGCCTTGGCGTTTTCCGCGTCTTCCGGTGTGAGCACGGTTCCGGCCCCGACGATTCCGCCGGGAACTTGCGCCATTTCTCTAATCACTGACAGCGCGACCGGTGTGCGCAAAGTGACCTCCAGAACCGTCAGACCGCCGGCAACGAGAGCTGCGGCAAGCGGTTGTGCCGTGTCCAGATCGTCAACCACCAGCACCGGAATGACCGGAGCGCGGTGACACAGGGATTCGGTGATGCTGCTGGCTTCTTGCGGGGTCATGGGCGTCATCCTAAACAATCACGGCGGCGCCATCGGTGGCGAGGCCCACGTTTTGGCGGAAGGTTTCGAACAATTCACGACCGATCCCGTGGCTGTTGCCGCTGAGGTCGGGCTGAGACGGCGACCGGTCTGCGAAGTCTTCACTGAGGTTTTCCAGAACGCCGGTGACCGCATCGACCCGGATCAGATCGCCGTCCCGGACACGCGCCAGCGGGCCCCCTGCCATAGCTTCGGGGCTGACATGGATAGCGGCAGGCACCTTGCCCGACGCCCCTGACATTCGCCCGTCAGTGACCAGCGCTACCTTGATCCCGCGATCCTGCAGTACCGCGAGCGTCGGGGTCAGCCCGTGAAGTTCCGGCATGCCGTTGGCCTTGGGACCCTGAAAACACACCACTACCACAGTGTCCGAGGTGAATTCGCCCGCCTTGAACGCGTCCTTTACCGCGTCCTGGGTGTGGAATACCCGCGCTGGCGCCTCGATCATCCGGTGTTCGGGATCAACGGCAGACACCTTCATGATGCCGTGGCCCAGATTGCCCTTAAGCTGCTGCAAGCCGCCGCTGGACTGAAACGCCTGATCGTAAGGGCGCAGGATTTTTTCGTTCAGGCTGTCGCGCGGCCCGGGTTCATAGACAACACGGCCCTCTTTCAGCTTGGGGTCCTGAGTATAGCGTGCCAGCCCGTCGCCAGCGACGGTGCAGACATCTTCGTGCAGCAAACCGGCCTGCAGTAATTGTCCGATCATGAAACCCAAACCGCCTGCGGCATGGAAATGGTTCACGTCGGCCAATCCGTTCGGATAAACCTTGGCCAGCAACGGGGTCACTGCGCTGATATCGTTGAAATCCTCAAGGTCCAGCCGAATACCCGCCGCCCGCGCCATGGCGGGCAGGTGCAGCACCAGATTTGTCGATCCACCGGTCGCCATCAGCCCGACAATGCCATTGACGAAGGCGCGTTCGTCCAGAACCTGCGACACCGGACGGAAATCGTTGCCCAACCCGGTGATTTCCAGCGCCCGTTGCGTCCCCGCCACCGTCAGTGCATCGCGCAGCGGCGTGTTGGGATTGACAAAGCTGGACCCAGGTAAATGCAGCCCCATGAATTCCATCAGCATCTGGTTGGAATTGGCGGTGCCGTAGAAAGTGCAGGTTCCCGGTCCGTGATAAGAGGCCATTTCAGCTTCCATCAACCTGTCGCGGGTCACTTCGCCGGATGCGAATTGCTGGCGAACCTTGGCTTTTTCGTCATTCGGCAGACCGCTGGTCATCGGACCGGCGGGCAGGAAGATACCCGGCAGATACCCGAACGTTGCCGCCGCGATCACCAGCCCCGGCACGATCTTGTCGCAGACACCGAGGTAAATCGCGGCATCGAATGTGTTATGTGACAGTGCCACCCCGGCGGCCAAAGCGATCACGTCGCGCGAAAACAAGGACAGTTCCATGCCGACCTGGCCCTGCGTCACCCCATCGCACATCGCCGGTACGCCGCCCGCAACCTGCGCTGTCGCTCCGGCGTTGCGTGCCGTGTCGCGGATCAGGGTGGGAAAGCCTTCGAACGGCTGATGCGCCGACAACATATCGTTATAGGCGGTCACAATGCCCAGATTGGGGGCCCGCGCCGCGATCAGCGCCGGTTGGTCGGCGCCCATCGCGGCATAGGCATGGGCCTGGTTGCCACAGGTCAAATGTGCCCGGCGCGGCCCGTCCTCGGCAGCCTGTCGCATCCGATCCAGATAGATGGACCGGCTCTCAAGGCTTCTTTCGCGAATCCGGTCGGTGACCCGTGAAATGACATCGTTGAGCTGCGACATAGAGGTATCTCCGCGACTTGAGGACTCTATAGTTTGTTAGCGTTAACACTGCAAGAGAGCGATGTTGCCGGGAGCCTCTGGCAGGGCCGGTGGTCCGGTTGTTGAAAATCGGTGTTGTATCTGTCCTAGCAAAACACACGAACGGTTGCACGGACAAGTTGTTGCATTCGGGGTCAACAGGGAAATGCCGCGGAATGATCCCGGTTCTGCGCCAAATTTGTCTAAAATTCGCCCGAATTCGACGGGAAAGTGAAGACCATACCGAATTGGCCTGGGGGCTGGCCTAAGGAGATGGAAAGATGAAGATCATTCGTACCGGACTACTGTTGGCGATCGGCCTTGGACTGTCGGCCTGCGCGTCAATCGACACCGCAACGCGGAATATTCCGCTGGAAATGCCGCAAATGGCGCCAGCCGCACCTGTCGTGGCGGTGGCCGACTACAATATCAAAGTATCGCGTTCGCTGCGCGTGTCCGAAGCAAATATGTACTATCCGATGGGGGATATCGTTTGGCGCGGTGATCCGATGGGCGACCGTCACGCCCAGATCGCCCGTATCTTTCAAGACAGCCTGACCCGTGTGCAGACCAAGAACGAAGATGGCGCATTGCCGGTGGTGGTCGATATCGACCTGATCCGTTTCCACGCACTGACCGAAAAGACCCGCTATACCATCGGCGGCGTGCATTCGATCGATTTCAACATGACGGTGCGCAACCCGATCACCGGCGAAGTGATCGTGCCCACTCACGAGGTCAAGGCCGATCTGCGCGGTTACGGCGGGTCCAAGGCGATGGCGGCGGAACAGCAGGGCCTGACTCAGAAGGTGCGGATCACTCAGCATATCGCCAATGTGATCGCACAGGAACTGTCCGCGCCGGGGTCTGCACCAAAAGGTGTGACCGAATTGGTGGCCGGTCTGGAAACCCAGCCGCAAGGCTAGGTCTTTCCCAACGGAACGAACAAGGCTAAGAGGGCGCTATGACAGTGCCCTCTTATCCCGTTATTCGCCTCAGACCCAAGGCCAATGCCCGCGCCATCCGGCACGGCTTCCCTTGGGTTTATGAAAATGAACTGGTCACCGACCGCCGTACCCGGAAACTCGATCCCGGGACAATCGCGGTGTTGGAAGACGCAGAACGCCAGTCTCTGGGGCTGGTGGCGTTCAATGCCAATTCGCGGATCATCTGCCGGATGCTTGACCGCGATCCCGCCGCTATGATTGATCAGGACTGGTTCGCCACGCGTCTGGCCAAGGCATTGTCGCTGCGCGAGCGTTTGTTCGACGCGCCGTTCTACCGGCTGATCCATGCCGAAGCTGACGGCTTGCCCGGCGTCGTGATCGACAGGTTTGGCGAATATGCGGTGGTGCAACCCAATGCCGCATGGGCCGACGTAGCATTTGAGGCGCTCACCGATGCGCTGACAGAGGTTACAGGCGTAACCACTGTGATCAAGAATGCCACTGGCCGCGCCCGGCAACTGGAAGGCCTGGATAATGAAACTCTTACCGTGCGGGGCACGACTCCCGAGGCACCAATCCCGGTGCCGATGAACGGGGCCACCTATATGGCCGATCTGACCGGCGGTCAGAAAACCGGTCTGTTCTTCGATCAGCGTCCCAATCATGCTTTCACCGCGCGTTTGTCACAGGGCGCACGGGTTTTGGATGTGTTCAGCCATGTCGGGGGATTTTCCCTGGCCGCTTTGGCCGGTGGGGCTGCCAGCGCCGTTGCCGTGGACGGGTCAGAACCGGCGCTGACCTTGGCTGCGTCGGGGGCGCAGGCGATGGGCGTGGATAACAAGTTTACCACCCGTAAGGGAGATGCGTTCGATGTGCTGACCGCGTTGGGCGAAGAGGGGGCGCAATTTGACGTGGTGATCTGCGATCCGCCTGCTTTCGCACCATCGAAACAGGCATTGGAGGCAGGTTTGCGTGCATATGAACGCATTGCCCGGCTCGCAGCCCCTCTGGTGGCCGAAGATGGCTATCTGGTGCTGTGTTCGTGTTCTCACGCTGCTGATCTGGCCAAATTCCGTGGCGCCTGCACCCGTGGTATTGGCCGCGCCGGACGGCAGGCGCAACTGCTCCGTACCGGCTTTGCCGGACCCGATCATCCACTGATGCCGCAACTGGCCGAAAGCGGCTACCTGAAATCGCTGTTCTTCCGGCTTTGAAGGTCCTGCTGGACACTTGCGTGATCTACCCGACGGTGATGCGCGAAGTGCTGCTGGGGGTGGCCCGGGCAGGGGTGTTCACGCCGCTTTGGTCGGCCCGTATTCTGGAAGAATGGGCTCGCGCCTCGCGCAAGCTGGGACCGCAGGGCGAGACGCAGGCGCGCGGCGAAATCGCGATGTTGCAAATGGCCTGGCCCAAGGCCGAAGTCAGTTGGAAACCTTCGCTGGAAGACCGCCTATGGTTGCCTGATGCCGCCGATGCCCATGTTCTGGCAGCGGCCATTGCGGGGAATGCCGATCTGATCCTGACCCTGAACGCAAAAGATTTTCCGCGCCATATCCTGGCCGAAGAGGGCCTGACGCGACAGGATCCGGATGGGTTTCTGCACGGTATCTGGCTGGCGCATCCCGATCTGGTGGCGTCGGTGGTCGAACAGGTTCGGGCCGAGGCCGAGCGGCTGTCGGGCGACCCATGGGAGACCCGGGCGCTGATGAAAAAGGCCAAACTGCCACGACTGGGCAAGGCTTTGACCCGACAAACTCCCAGCTCACAGCTCCCAGAGCAGGGCAGGCGGGGCTAGGCTTGCCAGCGCGCTTCCAGCTTTTCGATCGCCTTGATCCGTTCCGGCGTCTTCGGATGGCTCAACAGCCATGCTGGTGCCGCCCCTGAATTGGACTTGGTCAGCGCTTCGAGCTTGCGAAACAGATCCTTCTGCGCCCCGGTACCGATCCCGGCCTTGGTCAGCAGGGCGGCGGCATATTCATCCGCTTCGTATTCATCCGACCGTGACAGCCTTGCCGCCAACAACCGGGTCAGGGCGGTGGCCAGATATCCGCCGATTCCCGGCAGCAGCCGCGATAACACCATCGCCATCGCGGTGCGCAAAGCATTCTGGCCGGAAAAATCGATCATCCGCCGCCGCGAATGGCCCAATGCGACATGGCCTAACTCATGGGCAATGACGCTGGCCATTTCTTCGGCTGTCACCGCACCCTGTTTGAATTTGTCATAGAACCCGCGGGTAATGAAAATCCGACCGTCCGGGGCGGCCAGCCCGTTCACCGGCGCGATTTCATAAATATAAACCCGTATGCGCGGCAGCTCCAGCGCGGCGGCCAACCGATCAGTAACCTGCTTTAACACGGGATCGGCCAGTTCGGTCGATTGCGCATCCAGTTCCCTCGCCGTTCGCCAGGCGGAAAAGCGGTACATCGCAATGCCATAGAGAATGGCCAGAAGGATTGGGGTGAAACGCAGCATGGTTCAGATATGGGGCCGGTTGGGTAAAAGGGCAAGCGCCCGAAAGTATCCAGTTCGGGGACGGATATCGCAGCGTTTACTGTGTCTCAAATCGCTGCTCAGCGCGTCAGTTCCTTCATGCCGCGTTCGATCCCTTCCAAGGTCATCGGCACCATGCTGCCTTTGAAAATGTCGGAAATCATCGCGATCGACTGGGTGTAATTCCAGTATTTTTCAGGCACCGGATTGATCCAGATATGCGACGGCCATTGATCGCGCGCACGCTGCAGCCAGACCTCGCCGGTTTCGGCATTCCAATGTTCGTTCGCCCCGCCGGGATAGGCGATTTCATAGGGTGACATCGAGGCATCGCCGACGAAGATGCATTTGTAATCGGACCCGTAAGTGTGCAGCACGTCCCAGGTTGGGGTCTGCGCGTCCCAGCGGCGGCGGTTGTCCTTCCACACGCCTTCGTACAGGCAATTGTGGAAGTAGAAATGCTCCATATGTTTGAATTCGGACTTGGCTGCCGAAAACAGCTCTTCCAGCACCTTGATATGCGGGTCCATCGATCCACCGACATCGAGAAACAGCAATACCTTGACCGCATTGCGCCGCTCGGGCCGGGTTTTCACGTCAAGATAGCCATGCTCGGCCGTCGCCCGGATCGTGTTGTCGAGGTCGAGTTCGTCATGCGCCCCATCACGGGCCCAGCGGCGCAGCCGTTTCAGCGCTACCTTGATGTTGCGGGTGCCCAGTTCAACGTCGCCGTCGAGATTCTTGAATTCGCGCTTGTCCCAGACCTTGGTCGCGCGCTGGTGGCGGCTTTCTTTCTGGCCGATCCGCACGCCTTCGGGATTGTAGCCATAAGCGCCAAAGGGCGAGGTGCCGGCAGTGCCCACCCACTTGTTGCCGCCCTGATGACGGCCTTTTTGTTCCTCGAGCCGTTTCTTCAGCGTTTCCATCAGTTTGTCGAAGCCACCCAAAGCTTCGATTTCGGCTTTTTCTTCTGCACTGAGGTGCTTTTCAGCCAGTTTTTCCAGCCAGTCGGCAGGAATGTCGACAGCATCCAGCACATCGCCAAGCTGGATATTTTCCAGCCCCTGGAACGTGGCGGAAAAGGCCCGGTCGAATTTGTCCAGGTTGCGTTCGTCCTTCACCATCGACACGCGGGCAAGATAATAAAACCCGTCCACGTCATAGGTCACCAGCCCTGCCTTCATTCCTTCCAGAAAGCTGAGATACTCGCGCAAGGAAACCGGAACACCGCCTTTCCTCAGATTTTCGAAGAATGGCAGAAACATGGGGTCAGACCGCGGATCGATGAATGAAAATGGTGATGAACAGGCCGACGATGATGAACAAAATGGCATAACCCGCCGCATATTGCAGCAAATCGAGTCCCTTGCCGTTGCGTCGTTTGGCCAAAACGGCCCCGAAAATCGCGCCCAGAATTGCCGCCGCAATTACGATCATATTTGTCCGTCTCTCTGTTTCAGCGGACTTAGAGCGGTAATTTCCCGCAGCTTGGCCCGCACCGCCCAATCAGCCCCGAACCCGTAACGCGCCCAGCCCAGACTGTCCAGCCTGACCAGGCGTGCTTCTGTGCTGCGTCCCAGCAGGTCAAGAGCTTCGGCGCGCAGCAAAAGCAGCGTTGACAGCAGCGCGGCGTTTTCATGCTGGGCGGCGACGTTCAGATGCGGATCTATGATGCTCAGCGCGGCCTGACCGCGGCCTTCGCTGATTGCATAGGCTGCCAATTGCTGCGCGATCTGGGCGCTGTGCAGCTTGGTGCCGGGTTGCTGGTCATAGATTTTTTGCGCCGCGCGGAAATGCGATAGCGCCAAATCGGCATCGTAATTCTGCGTCAGCCGGCCCAGAGCATAATGCGCAAAGGCGCGGCGGTGATCGGTCCAGCCTTCGGAACGGGCGATATCGAGCGCGCGTTGCGCCGCGGCCCGGCGGGCGGTGGCACTGCTACCGGGCCCCAGGGCGGCCTGAATCGCGTCGATCCAACTGCGCGGGGTGGCGGGCAAATAACGTGGCGACAGGCGCGCCCCGGCCGGGTTTAGGCGCGCCAGTATGCCGGGCAGCCGTGCCGCGACGTCGTCCCGGCGCAGGCCCGAATGCAGTTGCGGCGAATAAAAGGCCCGCAAGATAAGCATGTCATAGCCGGTCAGCACCGTATGCACATTGTCATCATTGAAAACGCTGTCAGGCAGCCGGTACAGGTCGTTTAGCGGCCCAAGCGCCTGCGCCAACTCTTCGTGAAGACAATCGCGCAACTCCTGCGGTGGCGCATCGGCGGGCACAAAAATCGCTAGCCGATCGCGTTTGGATAACCGGCTCCAATCGGTGCGCTGAGACCGCCGCGAATTGGCAAATTCCGACAGGCTGGATACGTTAGGAACCACGAAACAGGCCGCTTGCGGCAATTGCTTGCGAATCTGGGAATGGCTGACCGCTTCGATAGTGATCGACGCGTTTTGCGACTGGGTTCTGCGGATGTCGATCCCGGCCTCGGTACGCAATCGCGCCAGAAGCTTGTTCAGATCGATATTCAGACTGATCGGGGCCTTACCAGTGACCCTTAGTGTGATCGGCCCTTCGAATCGGGTCAGGACCGGTAATTCCCGCCCCGATTCCAGCCTGAACGCCAGGTCGAGGAAGTCCCGTGCGATATCCGCATTCGACGCGCGCGGCACATCGGGGCGCGGGGTCGCAAAGGTTTTCATTGGCGGCAGCATCGGTTCAGATGTGGTTGAGGCGCGGGTCGGCATTTCGCTTGGCGCAACCGACATGCAGGCGCTCAGAAGAAAGCCCAGCGGCAATAAAAAACGCGCTTTGATCATCGTCTGGCGCCCCCGGTCCAACCTAACAAGAAACTTATGAATACCATACTTTCGGCTTTCCAAATGACAAAATGCCCGACAGTTGCGTCAGTATTTCGACGGGCATGCAGGAATGTCTAAGCGCTAGTGTTGGAATGAGGCGGTAATGTGGCTGTCACCGCGCGCGGCTGGAAACAGCTTGTTAACCAAGGCGGCACAATGTCATGTCGTTGTGGTAGGAGACATCGTGCCGCCGGTGTTTTCGTCGGCTTATTAGTCCTGGTTAGCCCTGGCTGCGCGCCATGAAGGCCAGCCGTTCGAACAGGTGTACATCCTGTTCGTTTTTCAGCAGCGCCCCATGCAGTTTCGGCAACGCATTGGCACCGTCACGGCGCAGATCTTCGGGGGTCAGGTCCTCGGCCAGCAACAGTTTCAACCAATCCAGAACTTCTGACGTCGACGGCTTCTTTTTCAGACCGCTCATGTCGCGGATTTCGTAAAACTGGGTCAGCGCCGTGGTCAGCAATTGTTCCTTGATCCCGGGGTGATGCACTTCGACAATCTTCTTCATCGTGTCGGTATCGGGAAACCGGATATAGTGGAAGAAACAGCGGCGCAGAAACGCGTCCGGCAGTTCTTTTTCGTTATTGGACGTGATGATGATGATCGGCCGGTGCCGCGCTTTGATCGTTTCACCGGTCTCGTAGACATGGAACTCCATCTTGTCGAGTTCCTGCAGCAAATCATTGGGAAATTCGATGTCGGCCTTGTCGATTTCATCAATCAGCAGAACCACTTTTTCATCCGAATCGAAAGCCTGCCAAAGCTTGCCCTGCTTGATGTAATTCTTAACATCATGGACGCGTTCATCGCCCAACTGGCTGTCGCGCAACCGGCTGACAGCGTCATATTCATATAGTCCCTGCTGGGCCTTGGTGGTCGACTTGATGTTCCATTCGATCATCTTCAGCCCCAGCGCGCCAGCCACCTGTTTGGCCAGCTCGGTCTTGCCGGTGCCCGGTTCGCCCTTGACCAGCAATGGCCGTTCCAATGTGACCGCCGCATTGACCGCAACGGTCAGATCATCGGTCGCCACATAGGCGTCAGTGCCTTGAAATTTCATCCGCTCTTTCCTCATCCTGCACGTTTTCGCGCCACAGTATCGTGAAGTTAAACCGCTCGCAATCTGTGGCGTTAAAGGTAGTGACAATCACCATACGTTGCGATAGATGAGCGCCGGGAGGACGCCATAATGTCAAAGGATACAGGCTTGACAGATCATGGCCTTGATGAGGGAAAAGAGATGAAGGCAGAAACCTTTATTTCCGATGATTACCGTCCGGCGGAAGATGAACCTTTCATGAACGAAAAGCAGCTGGAATATTTCCGGCGCAAGCTTTTGGCTTGGAAAGCAGAAATCCTTGACGACAGCCGCGACACGATCGAAGGACTACAGGAATCTACACGCAGTATTCCTGATGTGGCCGACCGGGCCAGCGAAGAAACCGATCGCGCGCTGGAATTGCGCACCCGCGATCGGCAGCGCAAACTGGTTTCCAAGATTGACGCGGCCCTGCGCCGCATCGAAGAAGGTGAATACGGCTATTGCGAAGTCACCGGCGAGCCGATCAGCCTGAAACGGCTGGATGCGCGTCCGATCGCCACGATGAGCCTGGAAGCCCAGGAACGTCATGAACGGCGTGAAAAAGTACACCGCGACGACTGATCGGACGATGAGTCGCGCAACAGGATAAAACGTCGGGGCCCCGGTCCCGGCGTTTTTCGTATCGGCAGGGGATGAACCGGCGAATGAGCATGATCGGGCTGAACGTTCTGGTGATCGGGGGCGGCATTGGCGGGCTTGCCGTGGCGCGCGCATTGGCCCTGCGCGGTGCCTCGGTCACCCTGCTGGAACAGGCCGAAGCGATCACCGAAGTGGGGGCGGGGCTGCAGATCAGCCCGAACGGCTTTGCCGTGCTCGACGCGCTCGGGCTTGGACAGGATCTGGTGCAGAATTCGGTCCGCGCCAATGCGGTCAGTCTGCGCGATTACCGCAATACCGAGGTGCTTCGCCTCGATCTCGGGCGATTGCAAAACCGCGATTACTATTTCACCCATCGCGCTGACCTGATTGAAATTCTGGCCCGGGGCGCGCGCGAGGCGGGGGTTCGCATCCGGCTGCTGCAGAAAGTGGACCGGGTTGAACCGGGCGACCGCCCTCGTGTTCATACCGCGAACGGCGCGGTGATTGAGGCCGATCTGGTGATCGGCGCCGACGGGTTGCATTCGCGTTTGCGTCCGGCGCTGAACGGCGATGCCAGCCCGCGCTTTACCGGTCAGGTCGCTTGGCGTGCCATTGTCCCGAATGATGCGAACCGTCCCGCCGAGGCCCGGATCCATATGGGCCCGGGCCGTCACGTGGTCAGCTATCCGCTGCGCGACGGATCGGCGCTCAATCTCGTCGCGGTACAGGAACGCGACCAATGGGCCGACGAAGGCTGGACCCACGAAGATTCTCCCGACGCGCTGCGCGCGACCTTCGCGGATTTCGGGTCCGAGGTGCATGATATGCTCGCCCGGGTCGAAACCGTGCATTTGTGGGGTCTGTTCCGCCATCCGGTGGCGCGCCACTGGCAAGGTGGCCATTGCGCGCTGCTGGGCGATGCCGCGCATCCGACGCTTCCCTTCCTGGCCCAGGGCGCCTGCATGGCGCTGGAAGACGCTTGGGCGTTGGCTGACGAATTGGCCAATTCTGAAAACACTGCCTCCGGGCTTGCCGCCTACCAGACCCGCCGTGCCGCCCGCGCCAGAAGGGTGATCAACGCTGCCACCGGCAATGCATGGAAATACCACCTGCGTTCCGCGCCGGTTCGATTTGCAGCCCATACGGCGCTGAAGCTCGGCGGCGCGCTCGCGCCTTCGGCTATGCTGCACCAGTTCGACTGGATTTACGACCACGACGAAACTGCTGCGGTCTGACCTGTCACCAATTCATTTCTTCTTGGCTGAACTACTCCGGGGGAGTCCTTGAAAATCATTGATTTTCAAGGACGGGGGCCGCGCCCCCAATCCCGCTTCCCGCAGGGGAAGACGCCGCTCAGGCGTCCAGCTCGACCCAGACCGGTACATGATCAGATGGTTTCTCGCGGCCGCGAATTTCCTTGTCGATCCGGCAGTCCAGCAAAAGATCGGCGCATTGCGGGCTCAATAGGAAATGATCGATACGAATGCCGTCATCGCGATTCCAGCATCCGGCCTGATAATCCCAGAACGAATATTGCCCCGGCTCCCGCACCCGGGCGCGGAAAGCTTCGGTAAAGCCCAGATTCAGTATCCGGCGAAACGCGGCGCGGCTTTCGGGTCTGAACAAGGCATCCTCAATCCAGGCCTCGGGCCGCCGTGCATCCTCGGCCTGCGGGATGATATTGTAATCGCCCGCCATCAAGCTGGGCATTTCTTCGGCCAGCAGGGCCTGTGCCCGGGCATAGAGCCGATCCATCCAGCGCAGTTTGTAATCATATTTACCGCCCGGCACCGGGCTGCCATCGGCCTGCAATTCCACCGGGTTGCCATTGGGCAGGTAAAGCCCGCAGATGCGGACCGCTTCCTTATCGCCCACCACCGTCGCTTCGATCCAGCGCGCCTGTTCGTCGCTGTCGTCCCCCGGCAATCCGCGGGTCACGTCTTCCAGCGGCCGTTTCGACAGGATGGCTACGCCGTTGAAGCTTTTCTGGCCGTGCGTTTCGACGTTGTAACCCTTGTCCTCGAATATCTCACGCGGAAACGCCTCGTCGACCGATTTGATTTCCTGCAACAGCGCCACGTCGGGCTGTGCCTCGTCCAGCCAGTCGCTCAGCGCATTGATCCGCGCTTTGATCCCGTTGATGTTGAACGTGGCGATTTTCATGACTGGTCTCCTGCTATAGCCCATCTATGCCCGCAAGCGGGCAGGGGGTGCAACCCGCCGCCCGCGTGTCGGCGGCAAGGACAGTGCGGTGAGTTTTTTCGCAAATATGAAAGGCTGGGTGAGGCGACAGTCCGGAACTTACATCGAAAACGACGTGCCGCAGCCGCAGGAGGCGGTGGCGTTGGGATTGTCGATCACGAAACGCGCGCCGATCAGTTCTTCGCTGAAATCAATGGTGGCGCCGGTCAGGAACGGCAGCGAGACGCTATCGACCACAACTTTTTCTCCGGCCCCTTCCAGTACCAGATCGTCGTCGCCGGGTGCGTCCAGCTTGATATCGTACTGAAACCCGGAACAACCGCCGCCTTCGACCGCGACGCGCAACGCCTGACCCTGTTCAGCGGCGCCGATTTCTGCCAGCCGGGCAAAGGCGCGGTTGGTGACATTCGGGGGAAGCTGCATTGTTGGGGCTCCTAATGGTTTCGTCTCAGTCCTTTATGGAATATATGTGGGCCGAGGACAGGCGACAAGGACCAGTTGCGGCATGACAGCCCCCTATGCATCCGACCCACAGGCCAGCCGTGGGCGGCTTTACCCTGAAGAAGAAAGCGTTTTCCGCTCTTGTTTTCAACGGGATCGTGACAGAATCATCCATTCCAGCAGCTTCCGGCGGCTCAAGCACAAGACCCAGGTCTTCATCGAACATGAGGGCGATTATTTTCGTACCCGTCTGACTCATTCTATCGAAGTCGCGCAGGTTGCCCGCACCATTGCCGGGACTTTGGGTCTGAACCAGGAGCTGACCGAAGCGGTCGCGCTGGCCCATGACCTCGGTCACACCCCCTTTGGTCATACCGGCGAAGACGCGTTGTCAGACCTGATGTCCCCCTATGGCGGGTTTGACCACAACGCCCAGGCGATCCGAATCGTCACGGCGCTGGAACGGCATTATGCCGAATGGGACGGGCTGAACCTGACCTGGGAAACGCTGGAAGGAATTGCCAAGCATAACGGGCCGGTGACCGGCGACATTCCTTGGGCTTTGGCGCACTGTAATGCCCAGATCGATCTGGAACTGCACACCCATGCCAGCGCCGAAGCGCAGGTGGCGGCGCTTTCCGACGATATCGCCTATAACAATCACGATCTGCATGACGGGCTCAGGGCCGAATTGTTTTCGACCGACGAACTGGCCGAGATGCCGCTTCTTGACGGCTGTTTTGCCGAAGTCGACGACAAATATCCCGGCCTGAATTATTACCGTCGCCGGCACGAGGCGCTGCGGCGGTTTTTCGGCATTTTGGTCGAGGACGTGATCGCGGTGTCGCGTCACAATCTGGCCGATCTGAATCCCGGTTCGGTGCAGGATATCCGTCATGCCGGTCGGATGATGGTTCAGTTCTCGCCAGAACTTTGGTCCAAGTTGAAGCAGATCCGCGAATTCCTGTTCCACCGCATGTATCGGGCCCCCGAAGTGGTCGAGATCCGCAGCTACGTCACCGACCTGATTCAGGAACTGTTCCCGATGTTCATGTCGCGGCCCGATCTGATGCCGAAACAGTGGCGCAAATCGGTGGCAGAAGCTGAAGGCGAAACCGAGTTGGCGCGTATCGTATCCGATTACATCGCCGGAATGACGGACCGCTATGCGTTGCAGGAATATGAACGATTGACCGGCAAACCGGCGATCCCGGCCGGGCGCCGGGCCACGCCGGTACAGCGCGGCGGGTAAGGAGAGACGATGGCGATACCTGGGGCCGAGGCCGGACTGACACCGATCACCGCGATTGCCTTGGTGGGCGCTTTGGGTGTTGGGGCGCAATATATCGCCTGGCGGCTGCAATTGCCGGCCATCGTTCTGATGCTGGTGGCCGGCATCGTCGCCGGGCCGGTGACCGGATTGTTGGATCCCGCGCGTGATATCGGACCGCTGGTTGCGCCCATCGTATCCCTGGCTGTGGCGATCATCCTGTTCGAAGGCGGTCTGACACTGAACCGGCACAAGCTAAGCGATGCCGCCAAGGGGGTGCGTCGGTTGGTGTTCATCGGTGCGCCGCTGGGCTGGCTCAGTTCCGCCCTGACGCTGCATTACGGGGCTGGGTTGGGCTGGGCGACCTCTGCCGTGTTCGGCGGCATCATGATCGTGACCGGTCCCACCGTGATCGCGCCACTGCTGCGGCAGGCCCGGCTGGCCCGGCGGCCAGCGGCGCTGCTGCAATGGGAGGCAATCCTGAACGACCCGATTGGCGCTTTGGCGGCGGTTTTTGCCTTCGAGGTTGTCATCGTCAGGCATACCGCAGCAACCGCAGGCGATGCCGCGCAGGAACTGATCCTGGGGATTGCCCTTGCAACCGTGTTGGGCGCGGCTGCGGGGTATGGGCTGGCGACGGCCTTCAAGCGGGGGCTGGTGCCGGAATATATGAAAGTGCCGGTGCTTTTCGTCGTTCTGGTTGGCGTGTTCGCCTTGTCCGATGCGGGCTTGCATGAAAGCGGGCTGTTGGCCGTCACGATCATGGGGGTGGTGATCGCCAATGCCGAACTGCCTTCTTATGCTGAAATCAGGCGGTTCAAGGAACATGCTACCGTGCTGTTGGTCTCGGGCGTGTTCATCTTGCTGGCCGCATCACTGGATTTTGCGATGCTGGAAAGGTTGAACTGGCGTGCGGCGCTGTTCATCGGGCTGGTGATCGGCGTGGCACGGCCATTGACCGTGCTTATTTCACTGGTCGGGACCGGTCTGCCGTGGCGGGAAAAACTGCTGATCGCTCTGACTGGACCGCGCGGGGTGGTTCTGGTCGCGGTGGCGGGTCTGTTCGGTGAACGGCTTGCCGCGGTGGGGATCGAGGATGGCGCGTTGGTGGCACCACTGGCCTTTGCGCTGGTCGCGGTCACTGTGGTGTTGCATGGCTTTACCCTGAAACCGTTGGCGCAACTGCTGGGGCTGGCCGGGTCGGATACGCCCGGTGTGCTTCTGGTTGGTGGCTCGGGCTGGAGCACGGCACTGGCCGAAGCGCTGCAAAAGTCGGGGGTGCCGGTCCTGCTGACCGATCCCAACCGCAGCCATCTGCGGACGGCGCGGCAATTGGGCCTGTCTACCTTTTTCGGCGATGTCCTGTCCGAGGCGGCCGAACATAATCTTGAATTGGCGCAATATGCGCGGCTGGTCGCGCTGACCGATAATGACGCTTACAACACACTGGTGACGACCGACCTCGCGCCGGAATACGGCCGCGACAATGTTTTCCAGCTGGCGCGTGCCAAAGAGGGGCAGGCACGTCATGCGCTGCCTGCGACGCTGGGCGGGCGGGTCTTTGCCCAAGGCCGCAGTTTCGATGAATTGCAAGCACTGACCCGCGCAGGCTGGGAATTCCGCAGCACCACGCTCAGCGAAGAATACGACTTCGAGCAATGGCGCGTCGAACGGCCCGATGCCCTGCTGGTCACGGCGATCTACCCCAAGGGTGAATTGCGCTTCCCACGCGAAGACAGCAGCCTGAAAGGTGGTGACGGTGTTCGGTTGATTTATTTCGCTCCGCCGAAACCGAAGCAGAAAGCACAAAGCGAGGCCTGACCGCAGCTAACCTTGATGCTATTCGCTGCCGGGATAGCGTCCCGTCGCCCCTGTTGCGCGGGCCGGGCACCGGTTGACCTTTCGCCTTCGCATGCTAAACCCCGGCCAAGCTAGAAGGAAGTTTGACCGATGAACCTGTTTTCCGACCTGCGCGTACTCGTGGTGGACATGCTGGCGCAAATGAGTGCCGAAGGCGATCTGCCCGAAGGGCTGGATTTCGCCAATGTGGCGGTCGAACCGCCACGCGACGCTGCGCATGGCGACATGGCGACCAATGCCGCGATGGTTCTGGCTAAACCCGCCGGGATGAAACCGCGCGACATTGCCGATAAACTGGCGCTCAAACTGGCCACGGATGAGCGTATCATCAGCGCCGAAGTCGCCGGTCCCGGTTTCCTGAATCTGCGGCTCGCGCCGTCGCTGTGGCAGAGCATTGTGAAAACCGCGCTGAACGATGGCGAGGCCTATGGCCGCTCCGGCCTCGGGCAGGGTAAAAAGGTCAATGTCGAATTCGTTTCGGCCAATCCAACCGGCCCGATGCATGTCGGCCACACCCGCGGGGCGGTGTTCGGCGACGCGTTGTCCAGCCTGCTGGACTACGCTGGTTTCGATGTCACCCGTGAATATTACATCAACGACGGCGGTGCGCAGGTCGATGTGCTGGCGCGCTCAGCCTATGAGCGCTACCGCGAAGCCAACGGGCTGGAACCCGAAATCGCCGACGGTCTATATCCCGGTGACTACCTGATTCCGGTGGGTAAAGCGCTGAAGGAAAAATATGGGCCGACCCTGCTGGACAAGCCTGAATCTGAGTGGCTGACAGATATTCGTGATTTCTCGATCGAGGCCATGATGGAAATGATCCGTCAGGATTTGGCCAGCCTCGGCGTCAAGATGGATGTCTATTCTTCGGAAAAAGCGCTCTATGGCACTGGCCAGATCGAGGCCGCGCTGGAGCGTTTGAAAGGGCTGGGCCTGATCTACGAAGGTGTTTTGGAACCGCCCAAGGGCAAGCTGCCAGAGGATTGGGAAGAACGCGAACAGACCTTGTTCAAATCTACCGAATATGGCGACGATGTCGATCGCCCGGTGATGAAATCGGATGGCGCATGGACCTATTTCGCCCCCGATATCGCCTATCACTGGACCAAGGTGGAACGCGGTTTCGACATGCTGATCGACGTTTTCGGCGCCGATCATGGTGGCTATGTCAAGCGCATGAAAGCCGCCGTCGCGGCCCTGTCCGAAGGCCGGGTGCCACTGGACATCAAGCTGATCCAGCTGGTCAAACTGTATAAGAATGGCGAGCCGTTCAAGATGTCGAAACGCGCCGGTACCTTCGTGACGCTGCGCGACGTGGTTGAACAGGTGGGGATGGACGTCACCCGGTTCCACATGCTGACCCGGAAAAACGACGCGCCGCTGGATTTCGATTTTGACAAGGTGTTGGAGCAGTCCAAGGACAATCCGGTTTTCTACGTGCAATATGCCAATGCCCGGATCTATTCGGTACTGCGCAAGGCCGAAGAGGCCGGTCTGGCCGTTGATGACGCCACACTTGCCGGGGCCGATCTGTCGCAACTGAGCCATGAGGCAGAGCTCGCCGTTGCCAAAACGCTGGCCGAATGGCCGCGACTGGTTGAAATCGCCGCCCGTCATAACGAACCGCACCGGGTGGCGTTTTACCTCTATGATCTGGCCAGCGCGTTCCATTCTCTGTGGAACCGGGGCAACGAAGATACATCGCTGCGCTTCCTGCAAGAGGATGATGCGATTGCCAGTCAGGCAAAAATCGCCCTTGCAAGGGCTGTGGCCGTTGTTATTTCCGCAGGTCTTGGTATTCTGGGCGTAACTCCGGTGGAAGAGATGCGCTAACGCACCGCCGCCGGAACGTGTCGAGCAGCAGATGACAGGGAACGCCTGTCAGCACGAGAGGCGATTATGGCGGAGTATCAGGCAGACGGGCGCAGTTCCGCGCCCGCGACGGGCAAATCCATCGGATCGATTGTTAACTGGGCCGGGGCGGCGGTGTCGCTGGGGCTTATGGTTGGCGTCGGGATCTGGGGGTACAAGCTGGTCATACGAGATGTCAGCGGCGTTCCGGTGGTCCGCGCTGCATCGGGCCCGATGCGGGTGATGCCCGAAGACCCCGGTGGCGCTCCGGCGCAAAATCAGGGTCTGGCTGTGAACAAAGTGGCCGCCGAAGGCGTGGCGGAAAAACCTGCTGATCGTCTGATTTTGGCCCCGCGTCCGGTCGGACTGACCGCAGAGGACAGCCCGACTGCCAAACTGAACCTTATCAAGTTGACCCCGAGGGCCCACGTACAGGCCGCCAAACCCGCAGACCCAAACCTGTCGGTCGAGGCGCTGGTCGAGGAATTGACCGGAGATTCCGCCCCGATCAGTTCGGGGTCAGACCCGCAGAGCGCCGCGCAGGCCGAGCCCGACCTCGCTGCATCAGCAGAAGATGCGGCGACCGAAACTGCGGATCACTCTCCCAGGCTCGGCCTTGGTATTTCGCTGCGACCTCGACAGCGGCCCGCGGGTGGGCGTCAGATTGCCTCGACCGATCCGGCGGCGACAGCAGACGCCCTGAGCATCGATATCGACCCCGCGACGCTTCCGCCGGGAACAAGACTGGCCCAGCTCGGTGCCTATGAAAGCGCTGAGGTGGCGCGCAAGGAATGGGATCGCATGGCATCCCGTTTTACCGATTTTCTGGAAGACAAGAAACGGGTGATCCAAAAGGCTGAAAGCGGCGGGCGGGTGTTCTATCGTCTGCGCGCTCACGGTTTCGCCGATATCAGCGAAGCACGCCGTTTCTGTTCGGCTCTGGTAGCCGAAAAGGCCGAATGCATCCCGGTGACGACCAAGTGAACCGGTTCGGCGCGACGATCCTCGATCCGCTCGGGCTGCGGCTAAGCCCGGAAGAAAAGACGTTCTTCCGCGATGCCGATCCTTTCGGGTTCATTCTGTTTGCCCGCAATATCGACACGGCTGATCAGATCCGCGCATTGTGCAACGATCTGCGCGATGCGGTCGGACGCGCCGCGCCGATCACCATCGACCAGGAAGGTGGACGGGTGCAGCGGTTGCGCCCGCCGCTCGGCACCCAATGGTTGCCGCCGCTTGATCATGCGCAGGCGGCCGGGGATGCGGCGGCAGAGGCGATGTATCTGCGCTATCGCATCATCGCGCATGAATTGCGCGCGGTGGGGGTGGACAGCAATTGCGCCCCTCTGGTCGACGTGGCGACCCCAGACACACACATATTTTTGCAAAACCGCTGCTATGGTTTCGATGCCGAAACGGTGGCTGATCTGGGCCGGTCGGTGGCGAATGGTTTGCTTGATGGCGGTGTGCTTCCGGTTCTGAAACATATTCCCGGCCATGGCCGCGCAGTGGTGGACAGCCATCTTGACCTGCCCGTGGTATCCGCCCCGCGCGGCAGTCTCGATCAGATCGATTTTGCGCCGTTCAAGGCGCTGAATGATCTGCCGATGGGGATGACGGCGCATTTGGTTTATGACCAGATTGATCCGCGCCCCGCGACCCTGTCGCCAGTGATGATGCAGCTGATCCGGGACGATATCGGCTTCGATGGGCTGATCATGACCGACGATATCTCGATGAAGGCGCTCCGGGGCGATCTGTCTGACCTTAGCCGCGCCGCCATCGCGGCGGGTTGCGATGTGATCCTGCATTGCAACGGTACTCTGGATGAAAAACGCATGGTGTCTGATGCTGCCGGGCGGTTGTCAGAGGCCGGGCAGGGACGGGCGGAACGGGCGCTCGGTGCCCGCAACGAACCCCACGAGGTTGACATTTCTGCCCTCAGGGCCAAGCTGGACGCGCTGTTGAACGGGCGCGGGCATGGCTGAAGACGATTTCGAAGAAGACAAAGCAGAAGGGCAGAGCGTTGCCGAACGGTTGGTGGCGGAATCCCTGATCGTTGATGTTGATGGCTTTGAAGGCCCGCTCGACCTGTTATTGATGTTGTCGCGTACCCAAAAAGTTGATCTGCGTAAAATTTCGATCCTGCAACTGGCCGAACAATACCTGGCCTTTGTCGAACAGGCCAAGGCATTGCGCATCGAACTTGCCGCCGATTATCTGGTGATGGCGGCTTGGCTGGCCTTCCTCAAATCGCGGCTGCTACTGCCGCCCGACCCCACTGAAGAAGGCCCCTCTGGCGAAGAACTGGCCGCGCATCTGGCGTTTCAGCTGGAACGGTTGCAGGCGATGCGCGATGCCGCTGCCAAGCTGATGGCGCGTGACCAGAAGGGCCGCGATTTCTTTGTCCGCGGCCTGCCCGAAGGGGTCGAGCGGATCAAGCGTGTGACCTATTCGGCGACGCTACTCGATCTGATGCAGGGCTATGCCCGGCTCCGGACCAAGGATGAATTCCGGCCCTTCGTGATGGACCGGGATTCGGTCTATACGATGGAACAGGCGCTGGAACGGATGCGTGGATTGATCGGATTCGCAGGAAGCTGGACCGATATCAACAGCTACTTCCCCGCCGGTTGGGAAAGCGATCCGGTCAAGCGCCGGTCGGCCACCGCAGCCACCTTTGCCGCCTCGCTGGAACTGGCCAAGGAAGGCAAGGTCGAACTGCGTCAGGGCGGCCTGTTCGAACCAATTGAACTGCGCAGGAGGGAAGGCCGCGATGGCTGAGGAAATGGCGCAAGACCCTGCCGCACTGACCGAACCGCAGGAAGAAAGCCTGTTTGAAGCACCGCCAATCGGTGAACAGGAACGCATGGTCGAAGCGATGCTGTTCGCGTCGGCCGAACCGCTGTCGGTGCGCGATCTGGAATCCCGCATGCCGCATGGGTGCGATGCTGCCGAAGCATTGGTTCATTTGCGCAAACGCTATGAAGGGCGTGGCGTTCATGTGGTGCGGGTCGGCGATGCCTGGGCCATTCGGACGGCACCCGATCTGGGGTTTCTGATGCAGAAAGAAACCGTCGAGATGCGCAAACTGAGCCGCGCCGCGATCGAAACACTGGCGATCATCGCCTATCATCAACCCGTCACCCGCGCCGAAATCGAAGAAATCCGGGGCGTCAGCGTGAGCCGTGGTACCGTTGACCAGTTGTTGGAAATGGAATGGATTCGCTTTGGTCGGCGCCGGATGACGCCGGGACGGCCAGTCACTTTTGTGGTAACACAGGAATTCCTCGACCATTTCGGGCTGGAAAACGCCCGCGATCTGCCAGGACTGAAGGAATTGCGTTCCGCCGGATTGCTGGACAACCGGCCACCGCCCGGTGCCATGCCGACACTGGTCGAAGGCGAAGAGGATGAGGTCCTCGATGACGACGATCAAGGCGAAATGTTCGAGGACTAGCAGCTCGATTTGGCCACAGTTCCGGTAGGGGCTGTGTCCCCGGAGCCTTCTTCTTTGTCTCACGCCCTCAAATTGGCACAATTCTCGCCCATATTATGATGTAACAAGCGCAGGAGAGCAGAATGAACGCGACCCAACTGATCAACATGATCGTCCGGCAGGTGATCCGCACCTTCGTCAACAAGGGCGTGAATGCCGGGATGAATACGTTGTCGAAAAACGATGGCCAATCGAAGCAGATCCGCCAGACCGCCAAACGCGCCCGTCAGGCCGCCCGGATCAGCCGTCGGCTGACCAAGTGATACGACGAGGCCACAGCGCCTCCACACAGGCGCAGGCTGCGCAAAGCGCAGATACCATTAGGCAAGCTGGCCATCCCGCCGCCTCATAAGGCAATCTGAACAGCATTGCGCCCCCCAATACACACAGATAGGTGCTGGCCGAATTCAGCCCCATGATTGCACCGCGCTGAGCTGGGTCAAGCGCCGTCAGTCGTGCCACCACTGCATTCAGGGCAAAGTGCTGAAACACTCCCCAGACAAAAGCCGCGGCCAGCAACAGCATGAAAACCTGAGCTGAGAAGGCCATCAACCCGTAGCCGATCAACAAACCGGCAAAGGCCAATGCAGAGGCGCGCCCGGGCGGTAACCGGTCGACGAACCGATCCAAAAACACCGCCAGACCGAACCCGCTGCCATAAGCGAAAGTGACCAGACCGGCGGCTGAAACCGTCAGTCCCAAGGTGTCGACCACATGCGGCCCCATGAAGCTGTAAGCGCCGAAGAACCCCAACATCAGCAAAGCGTTGGACAGCAATCCGCGGCTGATACCGGGCACTTGTAACCCGGTCAGCGGCGATGTTGGGGCGGTGGCGAAAACCTCTACCCGCATGTCGCAGCGGCCCAGTAAGAACCAGATCACGACGGTCATCCCCGCCATCAATCCATAAACACTGCGCCAGCCCGCGATATCGGCCAGGGCCGAGGCCAGAACCACACCGCCGACCAGGCTCAGCGTCCATCCGGTCAGAACCGTGCCGATCGTCTGTTTCTCGCGCCCCTTGGGGCCGACCTGTGCCGCCAGTGAGTAGATCGCTGGCAGCGCCATGCCGGCGCCAATCCCCGCAATCGCATGGCCGATCAGCAGAATCAGTATGCTTGGTGCCAGTGCAGAAATCGACAATGCTACAATCAGCATCGCGCAGGCATGGCGCAATGCCCGGTCCGCCCCGATCCTGTCGGCCCGGGGGGCCAGAACCAAGGCCGACAACGCGGTGCCCGCGCCATAAGCGCCCATCGCCTGAATGATATCGCCGGGCAACACACCCAGATCCTGCGCCACCACGGTTGCAATTGGCGGCAGCACCAGAGAATTGGCGCCGACAACGCCGATCGTTGCAGTCAGGAGGGGAACAGGTTTGGTCAGCATCTTAATTCTGCGATAACGCCTTCACCCGGAAATGAAAAAGCCCAAACAGGGCCGGAGGGGCGTGACGCTACGGCACCCTTAGTGGCAATGGACCGGATAGGTCAGTCGGACCGGGCTGTCGGGCTGTGGCCGGACGGGATCGAAACAAGTGACTTTGCCAAGGCCATTGGCCCAAAAAAGATGCGGATCGACCGCCCCCAATCCTGCTACATGGACTTCGAAATGCAGATGGTTGAGCGTCCCAGCCAGCGCCCCGGTCGATCCCACTTCGCCAATCTTCTGACCGCGTACGACCTTGTCGCCCTTTGCCACCAGTCGCTTGTTGAGATGCACAGACCTCGTGCTGACCCGTCGGCCTTCGCTGTCCAACCCGTGGGAGATTTGCACCCGGTTGCCATAGGCCGGTTCATAAAACGAGGCGACGACCACGCCATCGGCGGCGGCCAGAACCGGTGCGCCTCGTGGTGCCAGCAGATCAATGCCCAGATGATTGCCGCCCTTACCGCCCTGATCCGCGTGATCGGAAACCACCCGGAATTGCTGTCCGATGGCCGGAGCGTTGGCGGGCATCACCACGTCAATGCGATGGGTGGCAAACGGGCTGTAAGGGGCCGATGTGCCATCTGGCGCGGAACAGGCAGTCAGAAGCAGTCCGCCAAGGCACAGCGATGTCAGCGCGGATTTCAGCATGGCTGCTCCGGGTGTCGTCAGGAGGTGCGGAAATGCTTCGACAGTTTCAAACCTTGCCCCTGATAATTCGAAGCAATGCCCGCACCGTAAATCTGTTCTGGTACTTCTGCCATCTTTTCATAGACCAGTCGCCCGACGACCTGCCCATGTTCCAAAACGAACGGGGCTTCGTGACAGCGTACTTCCAGCACTCCGCGCGATCCGGCACCGCCAGCCGCTGCATGGCCGAACCCAGGGTCGAAGAAGCCTGCGTAATGCACCCGGAATTCCCCCACCATCGCCAGATAGGGGGCCATTTCAGCGGCATATTCGGGTGGAATATGTACCGCTTCGCGGCTGACCAGAATATAGAATGCGCCGGGATCGAGGATGATCTGACCGTTCTCTGTGCGCACCTCTTCCCAATATTCCGCCGGATCGTATTCGCCGATCCGGTCCAGATCGATCACCCCGGTATGCGGTTTGGCGCGGTAGCCCACCAATGTGCCCGAGTCCGGTTTCAGATCGACCGAAAATCCCAAGCCTTCGCTGATCACCGCCTCGCCATCGACCAATGGGGTGTGTGCGTGCAATGCGCGCAGCGCGTCATCGCTGAGCACCGCTTGTCCATCGCGGAACCGGATCTGATTGAGCCGCATGCCGGGACGGACCAGAACCGAAAAGGACCGCGGACAAATCTCGGCGTAGAGCGGGCCTTGATACCCGGGCTGAATACGGTCGAATTCCTCGCCGCCATCGGTAATCGTTCGGGTCAGCAGGTCCAGCCTGCCGGTGGAGCTTTTGGCGTTGGCCACGGCCTGGATACCCTCGGGCAGGTCCAGCACCTCCATTAGCGGCACGACATAGACGCAGCCTTTTTCCAGCACCGCCCCTTGGGTCAGGTCGATCTGGTGCATTTCGAATTCTGCCAGCCGGTCCTGCACCGTACGGCCATGCCCGGCCAGGAACGAGGCACGCACACGCCAAGCCCGCGTGCCCAGCCGCAAATCGAGGCTGGCGGGTTGGATCTGTTCAGGTATGATTTCGGGCTGTGCCGAAATCTGGCCTGCCGCGATCATTCGCTGCAATTCCTGGCTGGGCAAAACGCCGGTCATGAATATCCCCTTTGCAATTGACTTGTCTTAGCAAAGGCCGGGGCAGGGACGGAATAGCGAAAGCGGATAAACTTGCGCCAAGGGCGTTTTCAATGCCGAAAACGCTCTGAAAGTTTTGCAGACTACGGCTCTGCGGGCCGGATCGCCGTGCCGAATCTGTTTTCTGACCCGGAAAACAGGGCGAAATCTGCTCCAGACTTCGCCCTGTTGCCGTCAGCTTTGTCCCGGCTTTACCCGCGCTGCGGTCTTGTTGGCGAAAGCTTCGAGCCGTCCGCGTGAGGCAGGCTGCGTGTTCACGATCCCCGCCACCACGGATTCGGCATAGGCCGCGTCCAGCGCTGACATGTTCTGCATATGGCTGATCGCGCTGCAGATGGCGAAATTCGACAAAGGCGGATTTTCCGCCGCCGCGCGGGCGATTTCATAGGCCTTGGCTTCGCTGTCTTCGACCAGATATTGCGCCAGACCGACCTGTATCGCTTCGTCCTGAGTATAGATGCGCCCGGTCAGCATCATATCTATCATCCGCGCCTTGCCGACCAGATCGGCAACCCGGATCGTCGCGCCGCCGCCGGTAAACAATCCCCGCTGGCCCTCGGGCAGGGCGAAATAGGTTGACGCATCCGCGACCCGGATATGGGCGGAAGAGGCCAGTTCCAGACCGCCGCCGACAACCGCGCCCTTCAATGCGGCGATGATCGGTACGCCACCATATTCCATCTTGTTGAACGCCTCGTGCCAGCGCAGGCAGAGATGCATGAAATCTTCCGGTCTGCGATCTTCGTCATGATGTTCCACCAAGTCCAGACCAGCACAGAAATGGGTACCCTCGGCGCGCAGCACCACAGCCCGGGCGCCCATGCGCGGCAGGGTGGAGAAAACTTCGATCAGTTCCTCAACGGTGTCGGCGTTCAGCGCATTGCGCTTGTTCGGTCGGTTCAGCGTGACCGTGGTGATCCCGTCGTCATCCATGCTGACCGCCAGGTTTTCAAGGACAAAATCGTCGATGGTCTTTTTCATAGTATCCTCCTTCCGGTCTGGGCTATTGGCCCGGCCGCTCTAACCTCAGACCATCCGTGCCAGAGCGGCCAAGTCAAGCGGTTGAAGGCGGAAAATCGACCGTTTGGACGGATTTGTTGCAGGACGTAGCGTCGACTGCGCCCGATATCCTGCGCGTCTGGAGACGGCAGGAGCTGGCAGGCGATTTCGGGTAGGGTAGATAGGGGAAAATTGGTCGGGCTAGCAGGACTCGAACCTGCGACCTTCCGTCCCCCAGACGGACGCGCTACCAGGCTGCGCTATAGCCCGACGGTTTGGCTTTCATAGCGATTTTCAGGGCAGGGGCAAGGGGCAATCACCATTTTCTTCAGCCCTTGGTCATCCTTGTTTCGATGCGTCCCTCAGGGCCGCAGCATGGGACCTGCTCCGCTGCAAAAGAGACCGGGCCTTTTCGGCGTTCTCACCGGTCCATCGGTCCTGACGTGCCAGCAAGGCGATCAGCGGGGCAGCAGCAGGTTGCGCCGCCTGATATGTGTCCGGGTCTGGCGCGTCAGATGCCGTCGCGGGCTCTGATTCCGGTTCGATATCAAAAAGCGTCGCCTGTTGCGGTTTGGGGGCTTTGTCGGCTGCCACAGCTTCAACAGGCGCGGGCTCCGACTCAGGCTCAGCTATGGTGTCCTGAACGGGCTGAATTTCGGGAACGGACATGGCTGCCGCCGTTTCGACTTCATCCACATGAAGGGCGTCGTCCGGTGATGCGGCGTCTTGCGCAGACTCGGGCAGGTTTGCGGTTGCCTCCACAATCGTGTCGGCATCGACATCCAGCGGCTGCGACAGCTCGGCGACAGAATGCACGCCCTGTTCACGCAGCATTTTCTGCACGCCCTTTATGGTCATACCATCGTCATGCAACAGCTTCTTGATGCCGCCCAGGAGCAGCATGTCCTGAGGCCGGTAATACCGACGACCGCCGGCACGTTTCACCGGTTTGACTTGGCTGAACTTGCTTTCCCAGAATCTCAGCACATGAGCCGGACGATCCAGCCATTCGGCCACTTCGCTGATTGTGCGGAAAGCGTCGGGCGATTTCGCCATGCCCTTTTACCCCTTGGTCGAGGCGTTTCCGGCAGCGACCCGTTCTTTCATCAGATGCGACGGGCGGAAGGTCAGGACACGGCGCGGATTGATCGGGACTTCTTCCCCGGTTTTGGGATTGCGCCCGACGCGGGCAGCCTTGTCCCGGACCGAAAAGGTACCGAATGAGGAAATCTTGACCTGCTCACCTTGCACCAGCGCGTCGGACATATGGTTCAGCACGCTTTCGACCAATTGGGCCGAGTCATTGCGCGAAAGCCCCACCTCTCGGAAGATTGCTTCGCTCAAGTCCATCCGGGTTAGAGTTTTTTCGCTCATCACTGAGACCCCCCATTGTTTCGTCAAACATGAGGGAAGCGAATTTCCGAGTCAATATCAATGGCTTGTAAGGAGGCATTGAAACAGTCGATTTTGACCTACCAGCGCAATACAACCGCGCCCCAGGCCAATCCGCCGCCAATCGCTTCGGCCACCAGCAGGTCGCCCCGTTTGATTTTGCCTTGTTCGACCCCCACCGACATAGCCAGAGGAATCGATGCCGCCGATGTGTTGCCGTGATCCTGAACGGTGACGATGACGTTATCCATCGACAATCCCAGCTTTTTCGCGGTGCCGCGAATGATGCGGATATTGGCCTGATGCGGTACGATCCAATCAATGTCGTCATGGCTCAGCCCGGCCTTTGTCAGAGCCGTTTCCGCAGTCGAAGTCAGCTTTTCCACCGCCTGACGGAACAGGGCGTTGCCCTGCATGCGCAATTTTCCCGTGGTGCCGGTGCTCGAAACACCACCATCGACATAAAGCATGTCGCGATAGCGCCCGTCAGAATTCAGGTCCGAGGCGAGAATGCCGCGATCTTCGCTGGTTCCGTCGCCGGCTTCGCCTTCCAGCACCAGTGCCCCGGCGCCATCGCCGAATAGAACGCACGTCGCGCGATCGGTCCAATCCATGATCCGGCTGAATGTTTCTGCGCCAATCACCAGCACGCGGTTGGCCTGCCCCGACAGGATCAGTGCATTGGCATTGGTCAATGCATAGATAAAACCGGCACAAACCGCCTGCACGTCAAAGCCGTAGCCACGGGTCATGCCCAGTTTTTCCTGCACCATGGTGCCGACAGAAGGGAAGGTCAGGTCCGGGGTCGAGGTGGCCACGATGATCGCGTCTATATCATCGGGTTGCAGTCCGGCATTTTTCAACGCCGCCCGCGCCGCGTTTACGGCGAGGTCGGATGTGGTTTCACCTTCTGCCGCGAAATGCCGCCGTTCGATACCGGACCGGGTGCGAATCCATTCGTCCGAGGTATCGAGGCTTTTTTCAAATTCGCTGTTGGGAACAACACGTTCCGGCAGGTAGTGGCCAACGCCTTTTACAACAGCGCGTATTGTCATTCTTTTTCACCGTCTTCGAACTGCTCTGTCGCGGTATCTTGTACCTGCTCTGTGGCCGATGCAACCCGCGCTGCCAGTTTATGAGAAAAACCAGATTGCGAAAGCTGATGGGCCAGCTTTACCGCTGCGGCGATGCCAGTAGCATCGGCCGATCCATGCGATTTCACAACGGTGCCATTGAGGCCAAGAAACACGCCGCCATTGACCCGGCGCGGATCAATCCGTTTCTTCAGGCGCTGCATCGAGGTAAAAGCGAGAACCGAAGCCAGCCGCGACAGCGGCGAAAACTTGAAAGCTTCTTTCAACAGATCGCCGATCAGGCTGGCGGTGCCTTCACCGGTTTTCAGCGCGACATTGCCGGTAAATCCATCGGTGACGATTACATCGCAGACATTACCAGGAATATCGCTACCTTCGACAAAGCCAACGAAATCCAAGCCGGCCCGGTCGGCATTGGATTTGATCAGGTCATGAGCCAGTTTCAGTTCGGCCCTGCCTTTGTGTTCTTCGGTGCCGACATTCAGCAGCCCAATCCGCGGCCGTTGCAAATCCAGACCGTTGCGAGCGTAGGAGGCCCCCATCAGGGCATATTGCAGCAGGTCGCGTTCGTCGGCGCGCACATCTGCACCGACGTCCAGCATGACATTGAAACCTTGCGGATTTCGCGACGGCCATAGCACCGCAATCGCCGGACGGTTGATGCCCGGCAACTTGCGTAGGCGCACCATGCTCAAGGCCATCAGTGCACCGGTGTTGCCGCAGGACACACACACATCCGCATCGCCCGACCTTACCGCATCCAGCGCCGACCACATCGAGGTATCCTTGCCACGACGCATCACGTAGGAAGGTTTGTCCTCCATCGTGACGACGCCCTGAGCGTCTCGAATCTCGACCCGACCGGCCAGATACCTCTTGCGCGCGATCAGCTTTTCAAGCTCGACCTCGGGGCCGTGCAATATGAAGCCGATATCTGGATTTTCTTTCGCGGAACGAGAAATGCCGGCGACAACTGCCGCCGGTCCTCGGTCGCCACCCATGGCGTCAACAGAGATAATGGTGCGTCCTGCACCCGCCGTGGATTGATCCTGCAAAGCGGTCATTGCGGACGCCGGTCCCCGAAAGTTGCGTTATGCCGCGTCTTCGTCCAGATCGATTTCGTCAGCCAGAGCGACGACTTCGCGATCAGCATAGTGGCCGCAGGACGCGCAAACGTGATGCGGACGCTTCAGCTCGCCACAGTTGGGGCATTCGTTCGGGTTTGCCGCGACCAGCGCGTCATGTGCGCGGCGGTTGTTACGGCGCGACTTGGATACTTTGTTCTGTTGGACAGCCATGTCACAACCTCAATTTCCTATGGGCACAAGGCCCGGTTTCACGTGGGTTCGTGGCACATATTCGGTCCAAGCCGACATGTCCAACCCAAAAATCGGATGAGCGCCGGAAAATACTGTGAATTCCGCAAGGCGCAAGTGTTTTTTCTGTCACTGGCCTATACATTGCAGGGGGGATTGATAATGAATGGGTTTGGATTTTCGATTTCTGCCGAAATGCGTGTCCGGCTCTACTCAAGCATTGAAATACGGACCCGCTTTGCCATTGCCACGCAGTTTCAAGAAAATTGCGGCCGAATCTAGTCTTTCTTGTCCAGTTTGTCGCGCAATGCGGCAAGTCCGGCGAAAGGCTTGGTTTCTTCATCCGTCATCGCCGCCTTGCCAGGTTCGGTGAACCGCGTCTGATCCAACTCGGCGTCTTTGGCTCTTGGATAAAGTGGTAACGCGAGCGACAGCGCCTCGACCATCACGGCGGCCGGATCAATCACCTTGCCCAGAGCTTCGATCGAATCGTCCTCGGGCATTTCGACTTCCTCTTCGTCGGTATTGTCTTCGGGCAGCTCGGCAACAAACAGGCGGTTCACTTTTTCGTCGATCCGGGTGTTGACCGGTTCAAGGCTGACCACACAGGCCTGCACAACGGTCGCGCCCAGATCTGCCTTTAGCCGCCAGTCACGGCGGCCTTCGGCCCGTATCTCGCCTTCAAATCGCAGTTTGCGCAGGTCGAGTAGCCCTAATTCATCTGCGATTGCGCGCAGTTCGGCATCGTCCGGGATCAGTTTGAACCGGGTCGGGCGCGTGGTGGGTAAATCGGAGACGCGCAGTTTCTCGCTGGGCAGGTTGATCATGGTTAGCATGGTTCCTTTGCTTGAACCGAAGTCATTCCTTCTGTAAGCGGGATAAAAGGCGGAAACGGCCAAGGCAAGAGGACAGCGATGTCGTTCATGGGAAAGACTTTGAAAACCGTCGTGGCCGGAATTGTAATCCTGTCGGTGACGGGGTGTACGGCGCTATACCGTAATCACGGATATGTTCCACCGGAAGAAGAGCTGTCGGCAATTGCCGTCGGCGTAGACACCCGCGACAGTGTTGCCGAAGCGGTGGGCACGCCGGGGGCGGCCGGTGTGTTGAACGATAGTGGCTATTACTATGTTCAAAGCCGCGTGCGCCATTTCGCCTATCGCCGTCCGGAAGTAACCGAACGCCAGGTTGTTGCGATCAGCTTTGACAAGCGCGGGGTCGTCAGCAATGTGGAACGGTTTACCCTCGAAGATGGCAAGGTCGTGCCGCTGACCCGCCGGGTGACCAGTTCGAACGTCGCCAACAAGGGGTTCCTGCGTCAGCTGTTGGGCAATCTCGGACGGGTGCGGGCGTCGGACTTCGCGGGCTGAACCCGAGCAGATTTTCGTCACATACGCTACACATCTTGTATGCTAGATTCGGCGTAATCACCTTTGCTATAGGCAAAGCGGCCGGAGTGTTCTGATGCTGTCATTAAAAAAAGGGCGTTATATCACGCGCTTGGCGGAAACTGTTGAAGATGTCGAAGCTGCTCAACGGTTGCGCTATTTGAGTTTTCACGGGGCTGAAGGGGTCGATTCAGATCGATTCGATCCAATCTGCACCCATATCCTAGTTGAAGAGATCAGGACCGGGCGGCTGGTCTGTTGTTTCCGGGTGCTGCCGCTGACCGGTGGGAAAGAGATCGGACGCAGCTATTCTGCGCAATATTACGAATTATCCGGTCTGCAGGATTTCACGGGCCCAATGGTCGAAATGGGCCGGTTCTGTATCCATCCAGAAATCAAGGACGCCGATATACTGCGTGTCGCATGGGGCGCCATGACCCGCTATGTCGATGAAAACAATGTTGAAATGCTGTTTGGATGTTCGTCGTTTCACGGTACGGACGAACAGGAATATCTGGACGCATTCGGAGTGCTGAAAGAACGCCACCTGGCCCCGAAACGCTGGCTGCCGCGGGTGAAAGCACCGCAAGTGTTTCGTTTCGGCCAGAAGCTGCGGCGCAAGCCGGATGCAAAAAAGGCGATGCTGCGAATGCCTCCCTTGCTCAGAACTTATCTGTTGATGGGGGGCTGGGTGTCGGATCATGCGGTGGTGGACCCGCAAATGAACACGTTGCATGTGTTTACGGGGTTGGAAATCAAAGCGATTCCGCCGACGCGCAAGCGGCTGTTGCGCGGCGTCGCGGGATAGCCAAAGGGGGCGCTATTCCCTTGCGTTGAAAACTTTTGGGTTTTCATTGTTTCCCCGGGGGGTATTTTTGCTAAGATGAATGCATGGGTTCTTGACCTCGTTCCGGGGCGTCGTTAGCTGCGAAGCATGGCACGCGCTCCTTTACTTCAATTGAACGACATCTCGCTGACATTCGGCGGGGATCCGATTTTTCACGATCTGTCACTGGTGGTACAGCCCGGCGACAGGGTCGCCTTGGTTGGGCGAAACGGATCGGGAAAATCCACTCTTATGAAGGTGATGGCGGGTCTTGTTGAACCCGATCAGGGAGCCCGCGTGGTGCCCCCGGGGGTCAGTGTTGGCTATATGGAACAAGACCCCGACATGGCGGGCTTTGCCACCCTGGGGGATTATGCCGCCAGCGGGCTGGATGCGGCAGAGATGTACCGGGTCGAGATGGCGGGCGAAGGATTGAAATTCGATCCGAACCGGCCGGTGGAAACGGCGTCGGGCGGCGAGCGACGCAGGGCGGCGCTGGCCAAGCTGATGGCCGAAGCGCCCGAGCTGATGCTCTTGGACGAACCGACCAACCATCTGGATATCGAGGCGATTGCCTGGCTGGAAAACGAGCTTCGCGAGACCCGAAAAGGTTATGTTCTGATTAGCCATGACCGCGCATTTTTGCGTGCACTTACCCGTGCAACCCTATGGATTGACAGGGGAAAAGTGAGGCGACAAGAGAAAGGATTCGATGGGTTCGAGGCCTGGCGCGACAAGGTTTGGGAAGAAGAAGATCAGCAGCGCCACAAGCTGAACCGCAAGATCAAGTCCGAAGCGCGATGGGCGGTCGAAGGTATCTCGGCGCGGCGGACGCGCAATCAGGGACGGCTGCGGGCCTTGAAGGCGCTGCGGGCTGAACGGTCGTCGCAGATCAAGCGCCAGGGGGCTGCGGCGATGGAGCTGTCTGCGGGCCCCAAATCCGGCCGCAAGGTGATTGAAGCCAGAGAAATATCAAAAGCTTATGGCGATAAGGTCATCGTTCAGGATTTTTCGATCAAGATCCTGCGCGGCGACCGGGTGGCGTTTGTCGGGCCGAATGGCGTGGGCAAAACCACGGTGCTGAAAATGCTGCTGGGCCAGGAAACACCGGATCAGGGATCGGTGAGTTTGGGTACCAACCTGTTGCCAGCGGTTTTCGATCAGGCGCGGGCGCAACTGGACCCGGAAATGACCCTGTGGGACAGCTTGACGGGCGATCCCGAAATGCGGGTGTCGGGTAAGGCCGATCAGGTTCTGGTGCGCGGCCAGCCAAAGCATGTCGTGGGTTATCTGAAGGAATTCCTGTTCGACGAACGGCAGGCAAGAGCGGCGGTTAAGTCGTTGTCAGGTGGGGAAAAAGCGCGGTTGCTTCTGGCCAAGCTGATGGCCAGGGAAAGCAATCTTCTGGTGCTGGACGAACCGACCAACGATCTGGACATCGAAACGCTGGACCTGTTGCAGGAATTGCTGGACGACTATGACGGCACGGTGATGCTGGTCAGTCACGACCGCGATTTTCTGGACCGGGTGGCGACCACGACGATCGCGATGGAAGGCGACGGGCGCGCCACCGTCTATGCCGGCGGATGGAGCGATTACCAAGCTCAGAAGGCCGAGACGAACCCCAGTAAAGGTCAAGAAAAAACAAAAGCTTCTGGGTCAAAGGCGAAGCCGGAAGCCGGGCCTGAGATGAAGGCCGAGGGATTGAGTTTCACCGAAAAGCACCGGCTGGAGGCGCTGCCGGCGATCCTCGAACGGCTGGGAGCCGAGATCGCCAAGCTGGAAGAATTTCTGATGGATCCGGAGCTGTTTTCGAAGCAGCCGGTGAAATTCCAGAAGGCAACCGATGCTCTGGTCGAGCGGCAGCAGGCGCTTGCGGCGGCGGAAGAGGAATGGCTGACGCTGGAAGAAAAGTCCGAAGGGTAGCCGCGCAGAAGTTTGTGGATATTTGAGGCATTTGTAGCGGCAAACGGTACGGATGGCCGAAGCGGCGTTTGAAGCGCGGTTCAGACGGCCATCAATCGCGGTTTCTTGTGTGGCGTCGAAGACATTTCCGGCGGCGGCATTCGACGCCAGTCGTTTCAGTCAGAGGTCGCGCCGCCATCCACCGGTATCATTGTCCCGGTCATGTATCCTGCTGCGTCCGAGACAAGGAAGGCGGCGACGCCCGCGATGTCTTCGGGGGTGCCGACGCGCCCCATCGGGATCGCCGCGCCATATTCGGCCACGCGTTCGGCGCGCGCAGCCCCGGTGATCCCGGCGGCCAGCATCGGGGTATCGGTATCGCCGGGGCAGATCGCGTTGACGCGAATCCCTTCCTGCGCGTGATCCAGCGCCATGCAGCGGGTCAGTTGCGCGACGGCGGCTTTCGACACCGCATAGGCGAGTGCGCCTTTCGCGCCAACCAGCGCCCAGTCCGAGGCGATGTTGACGATCGCGCCGCCGCCCTGCGCCCGCAGCGCCGGTACAGCCGCGCGCGAGAGGCGGAAGACGGAGCCAAGATTGATGTCCATCAACCGGTCCCAGTCGGTATCCGTGGTATCCTCAGCCGTGCCGTGGATCAGGATTCCGGCATTGTTGATCAGCACGTCGACACGGCCGAAGGCGGTAAGCGCTGCCTGAACGATCGCGTCCGGCGCGGCTTTGTCGGACAGGTCCGCGGCGTGGAATACCGCCCTGACACCTTCGGCCTGAAACGCGGCGGCCATCGCCTGTCCGGCCGCTGCGCGGCGTCCCACCAGAAACAAAGAATATCCCGCCGCCGCGAGGGCGCGGGC
Source organism: Thalassovita sp. (assembly GCF_034670005.1). GTDB lineage: Bacteria > Pseudomonadota > Alphaproteobacteria > Rhodobacterales > Rhodobacteraceae > Thalassobius. Next base: position 445,676 of record NZ_JAXMOH010000002.1, on the reverse strand, counting down.
GATGGCCGTACCGATTCCCGAGGTCGCCCCCGTGACAATCGCGCAAGGGGTGTCTTTTACGGCCTGAGTCTGTGTCATGTGCAACCTCGCGGAACAGGGGTGGGGTCAGCTAATGTCCTGTGGTCGCGGGTGTCAATCGGGGGGAGCCGCAGGCCGGGTTTCAGCCCGGCCTGCGGCATTCCCTGCCGGTCCCGGTTTTCGCGGGACGGGCGGTTATTGCATCCGCAATGCGCCGTCGATGCGGATGACTTCGCCGTTGAGGTAGCCGCATTCGCAGATGAAGCGCGCCAGAGCGGCGTATTCGCGCGGATCGCCCAGCCGTTTCGGGTTGGTCACGTCGGCGGCGAGTTGATCCTGCACTTCCTGCGGCAGACCCATCAGCATCGGCGTCAGGAAAATGCCCGGCGCGATCGCCATCACCCGGATACCTTCGCGGGCCAGATCACGGGCCATCGGCAGCGAGGTGGCGACGATGCCACCCTTGGACGCGGCATAGCCGACCTGACCTTTCTGGCCGTCGAAGGCGGCGACCGAGGCGGTGTTGATGATCACACCGCGCTGATTGTCGTCGGAGGGGTCGTTCTTGGCCATCTCGGCGGCGGCAAGGCGGGCGACGTTGAAGCTGCCCACGAGATTGATGTTGATGATGCGCTGGTAATGTTCAAGGCTGTGGGCCCCGTTTTTATTCAGCGTCTTTTCCGCCGTGCCGATGCCGGCGCAGTTGACGGCGGTGTTGATCTTGCCCATCGCGGCGACGGCCGCCTGCATGGCATTTTGCACCGAGGCTTCGTTGGAGACATCGGTTTCGACGAAGGTGCCGCCCAGATCCGCGGCGACTTTTTCGCCCAGTTCGGCGTTGCGGTCCAAAAGGGTGACCTTGGCCCCCGATTCGGCGAACAGGCGCGCGGTGGCTTCGCCAAGGCCCGAAGCCCCTCCGGTGATCACGGCGCAGGTATCTTTCATTTGCATTTTGGACGTCCTCTCTCGTCTAAATGAACACTTGTTCAGTAATGCCCCGGGCGCGGTCTGTCAAAACCTAGTGCCGGGGGCGGATACGGGCGATGACGGCCATTTCAATGACCGTCAGGATGATACGGTAAACATGATGCAGTGTAACCACTGCGGGATTGGCGTGCAGCGACAGCGCGATCAGCGCCATTTCGGTGACGCCGCCGGGGGCGAAGGAAATCATCAGGGCATCGAAGGCCGCGCCGGTAAACCGGTGCAGCAGGATCGCGCAGAGCGCCCCGAGTGCCAGCATGGCCCCGACCGAGACCACTGAGAGCCCCGCCGCGATGACCATGGTGCGGCCCTTTAGGCCGGTAAAGCGCATCCCCAGAGAGGTGCCAATCACCACCTGGCTGAGGTTGATCACCCATTGCGGCAGCGCCAGATCGGCCAGCCCCAGCACGGTGATTACGGCGGCTGCGACCAACGGGCCGGTCAGCTGCGCGGCAGGCAGCCGGATCGTGGTGCCGATGAACAGCCCGGTCAGACCGACAGCCAGAGCGAGGGGCAGGGCGCTGATACCGGTTTCGGCAGAGCCGAGCGTCAGGCCCCCGGCGCTGCCCACCGGCGCGCCATACCACAGCGACATGCCGATGGGGACGATGGTGATAACGGTGATGATGCGGAAAAACTGCTGCATGGTCAGCACCGCCAGGTCGGCCCCGGCCTCTTCGCCCATTGCCAGCGCTTCCATCAACCCGCCGGGGGTGCCGGAATAGAACGCGGTTGGGCGGTCATAGCCGCCCAAGTGGCGAAAAATGTTATAATTGATCCAATGAGTTGCGAGAACGAAGCCGCTGAGCACCGAAAGCGACGCAATCAGTGACGGGATTTCCGTCAACAGGTCGGCATGGACCCGTGACCCGATCATCACCCCGATCAGCGCCATGAATATCATGCGGAATTTCATCGGGAAGCGGTAGCCGTCGGGCAGGCGGTCGGTGAAAAAGATCGCGATCAGCCCCGAGGTGATCAGGCTGCCCATCATGAAGGGCAGCGGCAGGTGGATCAGCGAGGCCAGATAGCCACCAGCACCGCAAAGGGCGGTCAGGATCAACGTCTGCAGGGCGAGCTTGAGGAGCATTCTGTCGGCTTGGTTGGGGCGTCGATAGTTATATGACAGAACTATATCGGGAGGGCAAGCCGGTCCAGACCTACGGTGGCGTATCGTTCTGACGTGGCAAGGCCCGGGACCGCGCCCGGTACAGGGGGTCAACTTCGCGAAATCCACCTAAGGCGGGAAGGGTTGGAAATCGTTACATCAAATGTCACCCGAAAAGGATTGAAAAGACCACATTTCACCGGGAAACGCATTGTCAAAACGCCTTTGGATTGATTTATTCATCAGCGTTGAAACTCTCTTTCCCGAAGGTACGGAGCGCAAAGAAAACATCATGGTCAGCTCCAAACCGGTGCTTCGGGAACTGCACAGCACATCCATTGCAGCACAGCTTGAGACTGAAATCGTCGCCGGGCAGATCAAGGCGGGCGAGAAACTCGACGAACAGTCGTTGACCAAGCGGTTCGGGGTGTCCCGAACGCCGATCCGGGAGGCTTTGCACGAGCTTGTTGCCCGTTCTCTGGCCGAACGTGTGCCCTATCGCGGGGTGCTTGTGGTCGACATCACGAAAGAGCGGATCGAGGAAATGTTCGAGGCGATGAGCGAGATCGAAGCGCTGTGCGGCCGGTTCGCGGCGGAGCGCATGAGCGTGGGGGAGCGTGTTGAACTTGAACGGCTTCACCTGCGCATGTCGGAGCTTGCAGAAACCGGGGATGCAAATTCCTATGAAACCGCGAATTCGGAGTTTCACCAGCTTCTTTTCACGGCGTCCCATAACACCGATCTGATTGATCTGGCGAATACCCTGCGTCTGAAGCTTGCACCGTTTCGGAAATCGCAGCTGAAAAAACGCGAACGCATGAAACGGTCGAATGCGGAGCACGAGGCCATCGTTTCAGCACTGATCGAACGCGATGCGAAAAAGGCGGAAAAAGCATTGCGGCGACACCTGATGAGTGCCGCCGCAGAAGTCATCGCCACAATGTCCTGAGGGTATCAGGAGAGGGCGCTGGACAGCATTCGCAAAGCTGTGATGGCAAGGAACAGGGCAAAAACGCGCTTGATCCATTTCCCGTCCAGTTTGTGCGCGAGCGCGGCACCGACCGGGGCGAAACCGACCGTGAAGGGCAGGATCAGGAGCGCCGCCGGTATGTTGACGAAGCCGAGCGAGAAGGGCGGCCGGTTCGGAATCCCGAAGCCGGAGACGACGAACCCGACCACCGCAGGGATCGCGATCAGGATGCCGAAGGCCGAGGCGGTGCCGACAGCGCGGCGGATTTCGAAGGAAAAGGCGCTGAGGATCGGGACTGACAGGGTGCCGCCGCCGATCCCCATCAGGGATGAAAACCCACCGACCACGTAGGAAATCACCACGTTGACGGCCCGGCTGCGCGGCAAGTGGGAGCTGATCACGAGCGTTTTCGGCGTGGCCATGTTGATCGAAACGAACAGGGCAATCGTTCCGAAGACGAGTTTGAGCCCCTCCGCCTGAATATATTTCGCGGCCAGCCCGCCGCTTAACGCCCCCAGAACCAGACCCGGCGCCCAGAGTTTGAGAAGCTGCGTATCGACGCCGCCCCGTTTGGCATGGGCGCGCGCCGAGGAAACAGAGGTGAAGATGATCGTCGCCAGCGAGGTGGCGACCGCCATATGCATCGTCAGTTCCGGTGGAAAATCCGTCAGCGACAGAATCCAGAACAGCACCGGGACAAGCACGATGCCGCCCCCCACACCGAGAAGCCCGGCCATGATCCCGGCAAGGATGGAGGTGGCGATAACACCGATCACGATCGGCAGAAGGTCAAGAAAAGTCATGTCAGTCATCGTTTCAGTAGCTGAGGGCCGCACCGTCGGCGCGCGGATCGCTGGCCGATTCCAGAAGCCCGTTGGGGTGGCGCAACACGGCACCGGCATGTCCTGCCAGATCGGAGAACGGCGGAATGAGTTCCACATCGTGACCCGCTGCCCTGAGCGCGGCGATGAGCGCGGGATCGAAGCGGTCTTCGAGTTTCAGCGAGGTCGCCTCGTCGCCCCATGTCCGGCCCAGCAACCAGCGCGGCGCGGTGACGGCCTGTTGCAGATCCATTCCGAACTGCACGTAGCGGCTGAAGACGGCGGATTGGGTTTGCGGCTGGCCTTCGCCGCCCATGGTGCCATAGGCAAGAACGCGGCCATCCGAGAGCACGGCCAATGCCGGGTTCAGCGTATGGAAAGGACGTTTCCCCGGGGCGAGCTGGTTCGGGCCGGGCGTTAGCGAGAACCCCGCGCCGCGGTTCTGGAAATAGACCCCGGTGTCCGGGCAGGTCAGGCCGGAGCCGAATTCCCAATAGACGCTTTGAATGAAGCTGACGACGGTGCCTTCGGCATCTGCGGCCCCCATCCAGATCGTGTCGCCCTGTTTTGGTTCATAGGGCCAGTCCAGCGCCGTTTCGCGGTCGATTTTCGCAGCCATTGCATCAAGATGCGCGTCTTCGAGCCAGTTTTGCGCGGGGGTGTCCATCGTGCGCGGATCGCCAAGTTCGGCGTTGCGTTGAATGAAGGCCTGTTTGGTTGCTTCCACGAGCCCATGAACATGATCGAAGCTTTCGCCCTTGGTGACGCCAAGCCGGTCGAACAGGCCGAGGATCATCAAAGACGAAACCCCCTGTGTCGGGGCGATCATGTTGTAGAGCCTACCGTGCGAGGTCTGCATTTCCAGCGGGGTGACGATTTCGGCCTCGCAGGCTTCGAAATCTGAGCGCCGCAGCGGGCTTCCGGCGTCTTCGGCAAAGCGCGCATGGATGTCGGCGAGCGGGCCGGAATAGAAGCTGCCCAAGCCGTTTTCGGCCAGCGCGCGCAGGGTGTCGGCCAGCGCGGTTTGACGCAAAAGGTGCCCTTCTGACGGTACCTTGCCCTGTGTCAGGAACATTTCGGCAAAGCCCGGCACGTCGCGCAACCCATCGAGTTTTTCCGCGGTGGTGCGGGATTGGTTTCCGGTCACGGCGATGCCGTTTTCGGCATAATCAATGGCGGCGCCGAGGAGTTTCGACAGCGGCAGCCTGCGGGTTTCAGGCACCAGCGACAGGGCTTTGTCCCAGCCGCCGATCGTGCCCGGCACCGTCAGGGCGGCCAGCCCGCCACGTGTCGGCAGCGCCGTGGCATGGCCGCGTTCGGCATACCATTCCGGCGTGGCCAGGGCGGCTGCCTGACCGCAGGCGGAGATGCCGACGGGGGCTTGGCCGGGGCGGTGGATCACCCAGAACCCATCGCCGCCGATACCGTTCATATGCGGATAGGTGACCGCGATAGCGGCGGCGGCGGCGACCATCGCTTCGATGGCGGTGCCGCCCGATTCCAGAATGTCGCGCCCGGCCAATGCGGCCGCGCGATGCGGGGCAGAGACCGCCCCTTTATACCCGAGTGCAGAATGAAGCATGTCTCACCATCCGATCGCTTCGGGAAGCCATGTGGCCAGTCCCGGAAATAAAAACACCATGAGCAGACCCACGAGTTGCAGGCCGATGAAGGGCAGAACCCCCTTGTAGATTTGTGAGGTCTTGACCGATGGCGGCGCAACCCCCTTGAGAAAGAACAGCGCCCAGCCGAAAGGCGGCGTCAGGAACGAGGTTTGCAGGTTCACCGCCACCAGAATGGCGATCCATGCCATATCGACACCGGCGCTCATGAAGATCGGCAGGAACAGCGGCAAAGCGATATAGGAGATTTCGATCCATTCGAGGAAGAACCCCAGCACGAACAGCAGCAGCATCAGGAAGAAAATCTGCCCGTTCAGCCCGCCCGGAACGAGCGCGAAAGCGTCCTGCACCAGTTTTTCACCCCCAAGGCCACGGAAGGCGAGCCCGAAAGGTTGCGAGAAGATGAGGATCAGAAACACCATCGCGCTGGTCACAAAGGCCGCGCGCACCGCATCCTTGAGCACCGGAAAGCTCAGTTTGCCGGACATGGCCGCAAGAAGGATACTGCCCAAGGCCCCCATCGAGGCGGCTTCGGTGGGGGCGGCTATGCCGCCGATGATCGAGCCGAGCACCGCCGCGATCAGCGCGATTGGCGGCAGCACGACCTTGACGATCTTCCTGGCGAGCATCGCACGGGTATATTGCGACCGTTCTTCGGCGTCGATGGCGGGCACCATTGCCGGTTTGAAAACCCCAAGCAGCAGCACGTAAGCGACGAACAGCCCGGCCAGAAGCAGCCCCGGGAACAGGGCGGCGGCAAAGAGTGTACCGACGGATTCGCCCATGATGTCGGCCAGCAGGATAAGCACGAGGCTGGGCGGGATGATCTGACCAAGCGTGCCTGACGCGCAGATCACGCCGGCGGCGACGCCGGTGTCATAGCCACGGCGCAGGATCGGCCCGAGCGCGATCAACCCCATCGTGACGACCGTGGCGCCGACCACGCCCGAGGCCGCGCCCATCAGCACCCCCACGAGGATGATCGCCAGCGCCATGCCGCCACGCAGCCCGCCCATGGCAAGCCCTATGACGTCTAGTAATTCTTCGGCTATTTTTGATTTCTCAAGCATGATCCCCATGAAGATGAACAGGGGAAGGGCCAGCAGCGTGTAATTGGTGATGACCCCGAAAATCCGCGCCGGAAGCAGGGAAAAGAGGAACGGCCCAAAGCCAGCATAGCCAAAAACAAGGCCGGTGATCCCGAGGCAGGCCGCCACGGGTATTCCGCCCAGAAGCATGAGGAAGAACGCCCCGATCATGCAAAGGGCAAGGATTTCGTTAATAGGCATTATGAGTTTATCTCATTCTTCGTTGGGCGTTGCGGGCGCAACACCGACAACAGGCTGTGACCGGTCATGGCGAGGCACTGAAGCGCGAGCACGGCGAAGGCCACGGGCATCGTGCCTTTGAGCAGGTAGCGATAGCCAAGGCCGCCGGGATCGGGGGAGCCTTCGCCGATTGCGAAGCTGCTTTGAACATAGGCGAGGCTGAGCCAGGCGATGATCAGGGCCACGCTGGTCATCAGCAGATTGGCCAGCAGATCGACTATGGCCTGCAATCGCGGTGACATGTTCGCATAGAAAATGTCGACGCGGACTTCGCCGCCCTGATTGAGACCATAGGACATGCCAAACAGCGCCCCGACGGCCATCAGGTGCCATTCCGCTTCTTGCAGGGCGACGGTGCCAAATGAAAACAGGTAGCGCGACAGCACGTTGAACGCGACGAGAAGGACGAGGGCAAGCCCCACCCACGCCGCGATCTGGCCGATGATACGAACGGTGCTTGACGCACCGTTCGACAGTTTTTCGATCAGGATCAGCATCCGATCAGCCCGGCAGATTGTGATAGGGCTTTTCCGAGATCGCCGCCCATTCATTGTGTTCGGCTTTGAACGCCATGAATGCGTCATGCACTTTCTGAGTGGCGGGGTCTTTTGCCGCGAATTCCGCGAGCACCTTATCGTTCACGGTTTTCAGCTCGGCCACGACATCATCGGGCAATACCTGAGCGATCACGCCTTCGTTTTCGATCAGATCGCGCAGGGCGGCGGCGTTGTTGGCTTCGCACCAGGTGTGGCTTTCGAGGTTGCAGGCCATGGCCGCGGTCTGAACGATGGCCTGAAGATCGGCAGGCAGGCTGGACCATGCGGCTTCGTTCATCAGCAGTTCGGTGACGTTGGACGGCTCGTGCCAACCCGTCGTGTAGTAATATTTCGCGGCATTCTGGAGACCCAGACGACGGTCCTGATAGGGGCCGACGAATTCGGCCGCGTCGATCACGCCGCGTTCCAGCGCCGGGAAGATTTCGCCGCCGGGCAGCAGTTTAACATCGACGCCCAACGCGGCGTAGACCTTGCCCGCAAGACCCGGAATACGCATTTTAAGGTCTTTGAAATCGGCAACGCTTTCGATCGGTTTGCGGAACCAGCCGGTCATTTGCACGCCGGTATTGCCCATCGGCAGGGCCTTGAGCCCGAGCGGAGCATACAGTTCGTCCCAAAGCGCCATCCCGCCCCCGTGATAGAGCCACGCGTTCATGCCCTGGAAGTTCAGGCCGAAAGGCACGGTGGTGAAATATTGCGCGGCGGGAATTTTTCCGGCCCAGAAATAGGCGTTCCCTGCGTTCATTTCGACCGCACCGGAGCGCACGGCGTCGAAGCCTTCGAGCGCGGGGATCAATTCACCGGCGGCGAAATGCTGAATCTTGAGGCGGCCATCGGACATCGCCTCGACCTTTTTGCAGAAATCGGTCGGGCTGCCGGGGCCTTCTACGTAAAAGGGCGAACCGGGACCGTAGGCGTTGGTCATTTTCCAGTTGAAGGTGGTTTGTGCATGGGCAATCGACGGCGCGGCGAGCGGGGCGGCACCGAAAGTTGCTGAGGCTGCGAGGAACTTGCGTCTGTCCATTGGTAGTCCTTTCATCATGGAGTGTCAGTTGATGACACAAACGCAGATCGCGGCCTGAATGCCCCATGATTATCGTGCTTCACGGGGGTGTAGGGTCTCTATATTGTATACAAAATGAATTGAAAATGATGTCTTTGAATACAAAATAAGCACAAAAGGAAAACCGATCCCGGCTGTGCCGATGATTCCGGGGCTTCGATTCATGCGTGTGAGATCGCGGCGGGTTCAGCGGTGACGACTGAGAAACGCTTCGGTTTCAGCCCGAGTTGGCGCTTCGCCTGCAAATATCTCTGCATAATGGCAACCGGCAATTGCCCGTTGCAAGCGCGGCTCGGACACGCGCATCGAATAATAGCCGGTCTGGGTCAAGATCACTGTCAGCGCACGGTAATGGGCGGTATCGCCTGTTTTTCCGAACCTTTCGAACAATCCCTTCACCGCCGCCAGCCGATCCCGGTCGGACTGATCGACCAGAAGCTGCAATCTGATATCACTGCGGGCCCAATTGCGGATCGCAAGATCAAGCGGGGCATCGAAAAGGTCGTCATCAATCCAGCAATCGATCAGGTTGAGAAGTCCGGCGCACAGGCTTTGGGCCGGGGCGGCGCAACGTTCAAGCACAATGCCGGTATTCCGCGTCAGCCAGATGTCGACGATTGCGTCATGCAATTCTGACAGGTCTTTGAAATGCCAATAAAACCCTGTGCGCGTCAGGTTGAGCCTTTTGGCCAGCGGCATGATTTTGACCGCCTCGATGCCTTCGGCGACGAACAGATCATAGGCCGCGTCCAGCCAGACTTGCCGGCTGGCGCGGCGGCGAGGGAGCGGAGCATCTGTCATGCCACGTTTCTAAAGAACTTGACAGGTGTGTCAATTGGGGAAAGCATCCAGTTGACACCTGTGTCAGGAAAGATTCGACTCGAAAAGGATCCCCGCATGTCCACCGACCCGCTGCTTCAACCGTTCCAACTCAAACACCTGACATTGCGCAATCGGATCATGACAACCAGTCATGAGCCGGCCTATCCGCAAGACGGGATGCCCAAAGAGCGTTACGCGGCCTATCACGCCGAACGCGCCAAGGCCGGTGTTGCCCTTGCGATGACAGCGGGGTCTGCGGCTGTCAGCCGCGACAGCCCGCCGGTGTTCAACAACATCCTTGCCTATAAGGACGAGGTTGTTCCGTGGATCCAGAACCTGACCGATGCGGTGCATGAACATGGCTGCGCTGTGATGATTCAGCTGACCCATCTGGGGCGGCGCACCACCTGGAACAAGGGGGACTGGTTGCCATCGGTGTCGTCCTCCAAGCACCGCGAACCCGCGCATCACGCCTTTCCCAAGCTGATCGAAGACTGGGATATAGACCGGATCATCAACGACTTTGCCGACGCAGCCGAGCGGATGCAATCGGGCGGCATGGACGGGATCGAGTTGCAGGTTTACGGCCACTTGCTGGATCAGTTCTGGTCGCCCCTGACCAACGACCTGGTGGGGCCATACGGGGCAGATACGCTCGACAACCGGATGCGGTTTCCGATGGATGTGGTCGAGGCGATCCGCAAGCGTGTCGGGCCAAAGTTCATTGTCGGGCTGCGCTACACCGCCGACGAGGCGCAAAAGGGCGGGATCACGCCTGAAGAAGGGCTGGAAATTTCCAAACGTCTGGCCGCGACGGGGCAGATTGATTTCCTGAACGTCATCAAGGGGCGCATCCATACCGATCCCGCGATGACCGATGTGATCCCGATACAGGGAATGAAATCTGCGCCACATCTCGATTTTGCAGGTGAAGTGCGCAAGGCAACGGGCGTGCCGACATTCCACGCCGCGCGCATTCCCGATGTGGCCACGGCGCGCCATGCGGTTCAGGCGGGATTGCTCGATATGGTCGGGATGACCCGCGCGCATATGGCGGACCCGCATATCGTGCGCAAGATCATCGAAGGGCGTGAAGACGACATCCGCCCCTGTGTCGGGGCGACCTACTGTCTTGACCGTATCTATCAGGCGGGGGATGCCCTGTGCATTCACAACGCCGCGACCGGGCGCGAACTGACCATGCCGCATGATATCCCGTTGGCTGCGACGAGAAAGAAGATCGTGATCGTCGGCGCTGGCCCGGCGGGGCTTGAGGCTGCGCGTGTTGCGGCCGAGCGCGGCCATGACGTGACGGTGTTTGAGGCCGCCGCAGACCCCGGTGGTCAGGTGCGGTTGACCGCCCAATCCCCGCGCCGCCGAGAGATGATCGGGATCATCGACTGGCGCATGGCGCAATGCGCGGCGCGTGATGTGAGCTTCCATTTCAACACATGGGCCGAGGCGGGGGATGTGACCGCGCTGAATCCCGACGTGGTGATCGTTGCAACCGGCGGGATTCCCAACACCGAATTGTTTGAGCAGAACGGCGAACAGGCGCATGTCGTGACATCCTGGGACATCATTTCGGGCGATGTGAAGCCTGCGGGCAAGGTGCTGATCTACGATGAAAGCGGTGACCATCCTGCCTTGCAGGCTGCCGAGATTGCGGCAAATGCGGGGGCCTCGGTCGAAATCATGACGCCGGACCGTACTTTTTCGCCGGATGTGATGGCGATGAACCTGGTGCCCTATATGCGCGCGCTTCAGGACAAGGACGTCACCTTTACCGTCACCCGCCGCTTGTTGGGGGTCGCGCGCAACGGCAATAATCTGACCGCCAAGATCGGCACGGATTACAGCGATCATAGCCATGACGTCGAGGTGGAACAGGTCGTTGTGAACTACGGCACCCTGCCGCTGGACGATTTATATTTCGACCTCAAGCCGCACTCATCCAATCTGGGCGAGGTGGATTATAACGCGCTGATTTCCGGCACGCCGCAAACCGTCAACCGCAATGAAAACGCCACGTTCCAGCTGTTTCGCATTGGCGATGCGGTGTCGGCCCGCAATACCCATGCGGCGATCTATGACGCCTTGCGTCTGGTCAAGGACATCTGAGTTGCGCAGCCGCAAAACCATTCACGTCGTATCCTGCCATGCCGAAGGCGAGGTCGGCGATGTTATCGTGGGCGGCGTGGCCCCACCACCGGGCAAGACCTTGTGGGACCAACGCAGCTGGATTGCCAAGGATCAGACCCTGCGCAATTTCATGCTCAACGAACCGCGCGGCGGCGTGTTTCGCCACGTGAACCTGCTGGTCCCGCCGGTCCATCCCGCGGCCCAGATGGGTTGGATCATCATGGAGCCCGAAGACACGCCGCCAATGTCCGGGTCGAACGCGATCTGCGTCTCGACCGTGCTGCTGGATCACGGGATCATCGAGATGACGGAACCCGTGACCGAGATGGTGCTGGAGGCCCCCGGTGGTCTGGTGCGCGTGCGCGCCGAATGCCGCAATGGCAAGGCCGAGCGGATCACCGTGCGCAACCTGCCCTCGTTCGCGGGGGAGATGGGCGTGCCGCTGGATGTGCCGGGTCTGGGTCAGATCACCGTCGACACGGCCTTTGGCGGGGACAGCTTTGTCGTCGTCGATGCGGCCGCCCTCGGGTTCGACCTAGTGGCTTCCGAGGCCAGGGAGCTGGCAAATCTGGGCGTGACGATCACCAATGCGGCCAATACGCAGCTGACGTTTCATCACCCTGACACCCCCGATTGGCGGCATATCTCGTTCTGTTTGTTCGCAGGGCCGGTCACCCGCGAGGGCAGCCATTTGACCACATCCGCCGCCGTCGCGATCCAGCCCGGCAAGATTGACCGCTCACCAACGGGCACGGCGGCGTCTGCGCGGATGGCGCTTTTGCATGCACGCGGAGAGATGCGGGTGGGGGAAACCATCACAGCCCGCTCGATCATCAACTCGGAATTCCATGGACGGATCGTGGAAACCGCAACCGTGGGCGACATCCCGGCGATCATTCCCGAAATCACTGGCCGTGCATGGATCACCGGCACACACCAGCATATGCTGGACCCGGATGACCCTTGGCCAGAGGGCTACCGCCTGAGCGATACCTGGCCGGACTTGAAGCGCCGCTGAGACTGCCAAGCACAAAATTTTGCGGGTCAGCTGGTCGCTTGCTGCCCTAATCCTGGTGTGTTGGAGATTGGAGCGGGTGAAGGGAATCGAACCCTCGTCGTCAGCTTGGGAAGCTGCTGCTCTACCATTGAGCTACACCCGCTTGTGCCGGATCAGGTAGCCAATGGGCCGGGCGTCGTCAAGATGGCAAAGGCGAAAATGATCAGCCGCGCCGCCTGCGCCGTCGATTTCCCGCGCCGTCGCCGCCGGTGTTGAAGCTGACATCGGGCAGGGTGACGACCTGTGCCAGTTCGGGGAACGGGTCGGTGGCGTGCGGGATCGCGCTGGCGGCGACGAAATGGTCCTGAAAGCGCGGCTCGATCGCGGTTTCGACCTTAGTGATCTGATGCACGACCTGTTCGATTTCGGCCCGCGCCGCGTTGTTGCACAAAGCGATGCGCGCGCCGGTGCCAGCGGCATTGCCCGCGCTTTGGACCTTGTCCAGGGCGACGTCGGGGATCATGCCGAGCACCATCGCGTGTTTGGGGCTGATATGGGCGCCGAAGGCCCCGGCCAGCACCACGCGGTCGACCTTGTCGACACCCATTTCATCCATCAACAGCCGCGCCCCGGCATAGAGCGCCGATTTGGCCAGCTGGATGGCGCGGATATCACCTTGGGTGACGGTGATCAGCGGGCCGCCATCTGCGCTGCCGTCCCAGATCGTATAGGCATGGGTGCGGCCTTCGGCGATGCAGCGGGGCGTGCCGGTCTGGTCGGTCGACCCGATCAGGCCGGAGGCGTCGAGAAGGCCCGCCATGCGCATTTCCGCCACCGCCTCGATAATGCCCGATCCGCAGATGCCGGTGATACCGGTGGCGGCGGCAGCCTCGGCAAAGCCGGGGTCGTCCGACCACATGTCGAGCCCGATGATGCGGAACCGCGGCTCCTTGGTCACCGGGTCGATTTCGATGCGTTCGATGGCCCCCGGCGCGGCGCGCTGGCCGGAACTGATCTGCGCCCCTTCGAAGGCCGGGCCGGTGGGCGAGGAACAGGCCAGAACGCGGGTTTCGTTACCCAAGAGGATTTCCGCATTGGTGCCGACATCGACGACCAGAACGAGGTCTTTCGATTTATGCGGTTCTTCGGACAGCGCCACGGCGGCGGCATCGGCCCCGACATGCCCGGCGATACAGGGCAGGATATAGACCTGTGCGCTGTCGTTGAGTGTGGTCAGGTCCAAAGCGGCGGCGGGCAGGGCGATGGAATCGGAAGTGGCCAGCGCGAAGGGCGCCTGACCCAGTTCCACCGGGTCGAGGCCCAGAGCCAAGTGATGCATGACCGGGTTGCAGACAAGCACCGCCTCATAGATCAGCGCCGGATCAATGCCGCTTTCGGTGGTCAACCCCTGCACCAGACCGTTCAGGGCCATGCGCACGGCGGCGGTCATGTCGGCCGCACCGCCGGGGTTCATCATCGCGTAAGACACCCGGCTCATCAGGTCTTCGCCAAAGCGGATCTGCGGGTTCATCACCCCCGAGGAGGCCAGAACCTGACCGTCGGTCAGGTCGCACAGATGCGCCGCGATGGTGGTGGAGCCGAGATCAATGGCGAGACCATAAAGTCCCGCGTCATGGAAACCGGGCCAGATGTCGAGCAATTGCGCCGGACCGCCGCGATGATCCTGAAACAGTGTCACGGTGACTTGCCAGCCGCCCTTGCGCAGGGCTGGTTGCAATTTGCTCAGCACCGCCAGGCCGGCGCGCAGGTCGTCAATCTGCCATTGGTCACGAAGTGCCCGTTTCAGCCGTTCGAGATCGCCGGTGGGATCGTGCATGTCGGGTTCGGCCGCTTCGACGAGATAGGTTCGGGTGGCTGGGTCCATCACGATGGCGCGGGCGGTGGCGGCTTTGCGCACCACCTGTTTATGGACCTGGCTTTCGGGGGGGACATCAATGACCACGTCGCCCTGAATGGTGGCCTGACAGCCCAGTCGGCGGCCCTCGGTTAGTCCGCGCTTGTCCTTGTAGCGCTGTTCGACCGCGTTCCAGTCCGACAGCGCGCCGGATTCGACGGTGACGCCATGTTTGGGAAAATCGCCAAAGGCCGGGGTGATCTGACATTTGGAACAGATGCCACGGCCGCCGCAGACGGAATCGAGATCGACGCCGAGCCGACGCGCGGCGGTCAGGACCGGGGTGCCTTTGGCAAAGCGGCCACGTTTGCCCGAAGGGGTGAAAACGACGAGGGGATCGGTGGAATTGCTGTTCATATCGGGGTCATGACCTGTTCGCGTAGGCCCAGCATAGGGCGCGTTGTGCACAGCGAGAGTCGCAGAGCGGCAATTCGTTGTTCGGGGGCGTCATTTTTCCCATCGGGTTTCTGGTTCGGGAAGGACAGGCCGCCCGAAACAGCGCCGTTTTGCGCCGCCGGGCAGCGCTCATCTACTGCCGGGTGCTGCCTTGTGTTGCGTTAGCGGAACCCGCGGGCATGGAAGATGAACCCCAGCGTGTTGAGCAGCAATTGCGCGGCGAGGATCGCGGTCGATCCGGTGGGGTCGTAATCCGGCGCCACCTCGACCAGGTCGAGGCCGATAACGTCGTGATCACGGGCCACTTGCTGCAGGATTTCCAGCACCTCGTAATAGAGGAACCCGCCATGGCTGGGCGTGCCGGTGCCCGGCGCGATCGAGGGGCAGAAGCCGTCGATATCGACGGTGATGTAGACCCGCGCACCTTTGGGAATCCGGGCCGCCACGCCGTCGGCGCCCAGTTTGCGGGCCTGACGTACCGACAGGATGTCCGATCTCATCGCGCGGGCGTCATCGTAGCCTTCTTTCGCGGTCGAGGACACGTTGCGGATGCCGACCTGGGTCAGCCCGGTGACATAGGGTTTTTCCGCCGCGCGGCGCATCGGGTTGCCGTGGCCGAAGCGGACCCCGTGGCGTTCGTCGACGAAATCGAGATGGGCGTCGATTTGCAGAATGTGGAAATCGCCCTGATCGTCGAAAGCGTTTACGCAGGGAATGTTGATCGAATGATCGCCGCCGATCACCACCGGCAGCGCACCGGCCTTTAGCGCCGCGCGGACGGCGGTTTCGATATTGGCATGGCTGCCGGTGGTGTCGGTATGGACGATATCGGCGTCGCCCATATCGGTGATCCGCACCGAGCCGGGCAGGTAGGTGGCATCGTCTTCGTGATCGTAAGCCCCGGCATGGCCGAAGCTGAACAGGGTCGAGGCTTCGCGCACCGCACGCGGTCCGAACCGCGCGCCCGACCGCCATTGCGTGCCTGCATCGAACGGCGCGCCGATCACCGCCACGTCGGTATCGAGCGCATCCCAATCGGGTTGATAGGGCCGTTTGCCAAAGGTGGCGATGCCGACAAAGGGCAGGTCGAGCCGCCCGCTTTCATAACCATGTGCCATGCTGGTTTCCCGTTTTTCGGGGCAGCTTGGTCTTATTGCGCGGGGGAGGCAAGCCCTTTGGCGGGCCTCATTTCGGCGCGTTGATGGGACGGTTCCGGGTCCAGTCATAGGTGCCGCTGTCGCGTTCATGCACCGCCTGTTTCCAGCCGACATCTTCGGCGCGGGTCTTGAAATTGATACCTTCGGGGGAATGCCGGGTGATGCCGTCGAAGACGGTGGCAAGGCGCTGGGTGTTCATCATGCCGGTCTGTTCAACCGCCTGATTGATCACCATCTTCTGCATTGCCAGTTGGTTGACCGGGACCGAGGCCATGCGGTGCGCCATTTCCTCGACCGCGTCGTCCAGTTGGTCGGCGGGCACAGATTTGAGGATCAGGCCCATCGCTTCGGCCTCTTTGCCGCTGATCTTGTCGCCGGTGAACATCATTCGCTTGGCTTTCTCAAGGCCCAGCCGGTAGACCCACATCGCGGTGGTCGGGCAGCCCCAGACGCGGGCGGGCATGTAGCCGATCTGCGCATCGTCGGCCATGAAAACGAGATCCGAGCAAAGCGCGATGTCGGACCCGCCCGCCACCGCGAAGCCGTGCACCTTGCAAATCACTGGTTTCATCGCGTGGAACAGCGACATGAAGGCTTGGGTGTTCTTCCACATGAACTGGTAATCCTTGATCGGGTCCCAGGGCATCGGTTGTGTTACATCGCCGCTGCCATTGCCTTCGGCGTAGTAGGTCAGGTCATAGCCGGCGCAGAACGCCTTGCCAGCACCGGACAGGATCATCAGGTGCACTTCGGGGTCTTCGTCGGCGCGGGCCACGCATTGCGCCAACAACCGGGGCAATTCATCGTCGATGGCATTCATTACTTCGGGCCGGTTCAGGGTGATCCGGGCGATCCGTCCGGTTTTTTCGTACAGAATCTTTGGCATTTGTTCCTCCCTTTGGGTTTTGGGAAGCATCGGGCATGGGCAAGTTGAAGCCAAACTGAAAACGCTGTCAGGCCTTATGCGCCGTTTTGCCCTTTTCCCCTGGTCGCTTTCATGCAATAGGGAAGCGCCAAACGATCTGTCCATGGAGATGCCAAATGGAGATTCGTGAGGCCCTGACCTTCGATGATGTTCTGCTTGTTCCAGCCGCGTCCAGCGTTCTGCCGTCTACGGCCGATACACGGACCCGGGTGACCAATACTATTGACCTCAATATCCCGCTGCTGAGCTCGGCAATGGATACCGTGACCGAAGCGCGCATGGCCATTGCCATAGCGCAGGCCGGTGGCATGGGGGTGATCCACAAGAACCTGACGGTGGATGAACAGGCCATGGAAGTGAGCCGGGTCAAGCGGTTCGAATCCGGCATCGTTTACAACCCGGTGACGCTGCGCGCCGATCAGACGCTGGCCGATGCCAAGGCGCTGATCGAGCGGTACAATTTCACGGGGTTCCCGGTGGTTGATGGTAGCGGCAAGGTGCTGGGCATCCTGACCAACCGCGACATGCGTTTCGCGTCCTCCGACGACACGCCGGTACAGGCGATGATGACGGCGGAAAACCTGGCGATGCTGGCGGAACCGGCGGATCTGGAACAGGCTAAGAACCTGATGAAGGAGCGGCGGATCGAGAAGCTGCTGGTGCATAACGGGCAGGGGCGGCTGACCGGGTTGCTGACATTGAAGGATACCGAACAGGCGGTGTTGAACCCGACCGCCTGCAAGGACCATCTGGGCCGTTTGCGGGTCGCGGCGGCCTCGTCGGTCGGGGATGCGGGATTTGCCCGTTCCGAGGCGTTGATCGATGCCGGTGTGGATATCGTGGTCGTCGATACCGCACATGGCCATTCCGCGGGCGTGATCGAAGCCGTCAAGCGGATCAAGGCGCAGTCGAACGCGGTGCAGGTGATTGCCGGTAACGTGGCGACTGGTGATGCGACCCGGGCGCTGATCGATGCCGGGGCCGATGCGATCAAGGTCGGGATCGGGCCGGGGTCGATCTGTACCACAAGGATGGTCGCCGGTGTCGGCGTGCCGCAGCTGACCGCGATCATGGATTGCGCATCGGCGGCGGGTGACGTGCCGGTCATCGCCGATGGCGGTATCAAGTTTTCCGGCGATTTCGCCAAGGCGATCGCGGCAGGCGCGTCCTGTGCCATGGTTGGCAGCATGATTGCAGGCACTGATGAAAGCCCGGGTGAGGTGATCCTGTACCAAGGCCGGTCGTTCAAATCCTATCGCGGCATGGGGTCGCTTGGCGCCATGGCGCGCGGGTCGGCCGACCGCTATTTCCAGAAGGACGCGGCCAGCGACAAGCTGGTGCCGGAAGGGATCGAAGGTCAGGTGCCCTACAAGGGGTCGGCGGGTGCGGTGATTCACCAACTGGTCGGCGGCTTGCGCGCGGCGATGGGCTATACCGGCTGCGCCACGGTCGCGGAGATGCGCAAGAACTGCCAGTTCGTGCGGATCACCGGATCGGGCTTGAAGGAAAGCCATGTGCATGACGTGCAGATCACCCGCGAAAGCCCGAATTACCGGATCGGATAATGGAGCACGTATTTAACAGCGTTGCGGGACGGGTGACATGCCTGACCGATGGGGTGATGTCCTTCGCGCCTGAGGTCTTTGCGGCTTTGCCCGGGGCGGAGCGGGATGCGCTTCTGGCTGCGGCGGGTGAAACGGACATCCGGACCGAGTTCAACTGTTTCCTGCTGGAACAGCCCGGGGCGGCGCCGATCCTGATCGATGCCGGCTGTGGTGTTTTGATGGGGGACAAGGCCGGAGCGCTGGCAGGACAGTTGGCCGAACGTGGCATAGCGCCCGGGGCGGTCGAGCGGATCATTTTCACCCATCTGCACCGCGACCATGTTGGCGGCGCGCTGGATGGCGAACGGGCGGTGTTCCCCAATGCCGAGATTGTCATGCTGGATGCCGAAAAGGCGTTCTGGCAGGGCAAGCTTGATCAGCCCGGCGGCGTTCTGATCGCTGCCTATGAGGGGCGTATCCGTACCGTGTCCGACGCTGATGAAATCGTTCCGGGGGTATTGGCGTGGCACCTGCCGGGGCACACGCCGGGCCATATGGGGCTGCGGATCGGCGATGATTTGGTGATCGTCGCCGATATTCTGCATGCCGAACTGCTGCAATTGCCGCATCCCGAGCTGTCGCCGATCTATGACACCGACGGGGGACAGGGGGCGGAAACGCGCCGCGCCGCGATGGCGGAGATTGCCGCGCGTGATCTGGTTTATGGCGGCGGGCACCAGCTGAGCCCGGAAAAATTCGGCCGGTTGCGTCCTGCGGGGCAGGGTTTCGCAAAGATCGCGCCATGACGCCGGGCGCGCGGATTCAGGCCGCTGTGGAAATCCTCGACCGCTGGCTCGACGGCGAGGCTGCGGAAAAGGCGCTGACCGGCTGGGCGCGGCGGTCGCGGTTTGCCGGGTCCAAGGACCGCGCCGCGATCCGCGATCATGTGTTCGATGCGATCCGGTGCAAACGGTCCTATGCCGCGCTGGGCGGAGCGATGACCGGGCGCGGGCTGATGATCGGATTGGTCCGGGCACAAGAGATCGAAGTTTCAGAGTTGTTTTCTGGTCAGGGTCATGCGCCGGAACCGCTGAGCGACGCGGAAATGGCGGCCGGTGAGGCGCCGCAAGGGGCGGCGGCGCTGGATTTGCCCGACTGGCTGGAACCGATCTGGCGCGACAGTCTGGACGAGCGGGCCGAGGCGGCGGCGCTGGCGCAGCGCAGCCGCGCGCCGGTGATGTTGCGGGCGAACCTGCGCAAGACCGATCTCGATCAGGCCCGTACCGCGCTGAGCGGCGAGGGGATAGAAACCCGGCCGGTCGAGATATCCGATACCGCGCTGTTGGTCGAGACCGGGGCCCGCAAGGTGGCGCTATCACAGGCGTTTCAGACCGGATTGGTGGAATTGCAGGACGGTGCCAGTCAGGCGGTGGTCGATGCGCTGCCACTGACCGACGGCATGCGGGTGCTGGATTATTGCGCCGGGGGCGGCGGCAAAACCTTGGCGATGGCGGGGCGGGCCGACGCGCGTTTTTATGCCCATGACGTCAATGAAGGCCGGTTGCGCGATCTGCCCGACCGCGCGGCGCGGGCCGGGGTCGAGGTCACGCTGCTGCCTGCCGGGGACGTGCAGGGTGATTTTGATCTGGTGCTGTGCGACGCGCCCTGTTCGGGCAGCGGCAGTTGGCGCCGGGCCCCGGATGGCAAATGGCGGCTGAGCGCCGGGCAGTTGCAGCATCTGACCGAGCTGCAGCGCGACATTCTGGATCAGGCGGCGGGGCTGGTGGCGGCAAACGGTGTTTTGGCCTATGCGACCTGTTCGCTGTTGGCGGATGAAAACGACAACCAGATCGCGGCCTTTCTGGCGCGGCATCCCGGCTGGACCGAGACCCAGCTGCAACACTGGCTGCCGGGGCCGCAAGGTGACGGGTTTTTCCTGTCATGCTTGATCAGGGCGGATAGTGATGCAACTATAGATCGCAATTTTTCGGGTTAATCGTCGATTAATTTCTCTCAGCGCCTAATGCGGGAGAAGAATCAGAACGAGAGCTGACTTGTTGCAATCGCTATTCAGGATGGACCCTACGGTCCCCCGCAAGGTCTGGAACCGGGGCACCGGTATTTTGCTGCTGATTGCGGCGCTGGCCTGTCTCGCTGTAGCGGCGAGAATGAACGGGTCGGTCCTTGGCGCGGCTCTGGCGGCGGCGGGGGCGTCGGTCCTGTGGGCGCTGCTGATGATCGGGCTGGTGCAGTGGATTCGGGGACGATCCAGACGCCGGATGCTGTCCCATATCGCCGATTTCGTCGAACATGATACCGCGGCCAGTTTTGTTGCCGATGATCTGGGCCGTCTGCAATACCTGAACCCGGCGGCGCGGCAACAGTATCACACGCAGGAAGCCGAAACGATCGAGGCGGTGTTGCAGGATATTTTTGCCCATCCGGTCGCGATTCTGACGCGGTTGCAGCAAAAGGCCAAGGTCGCAAGGACCGCCAGCGACGATATCGTGACCCGCAAGGGGCATATCCGGCTGAATGTGCATCGGTTGCAGTCGGGCGGATATCTGTGGCGGATCGAAGACATCGGAATGGGTCCGGCGCGGGCACGTTGCGGGTCGGGATTGCCGATGCTGACGGTGGGGCGCGGCAATACGATCCTGTTTATGAACGAAGCCGCGCGCGATTTTGTCGGCGAACGGGTGCGGACGCTGAACAGCGTCTTTCCCAATCTGCCGCTGCGGGATGGCGGTTTCAACATGGCGCTTTCTGTCGACGGGCCGCGCAATTGCCTGATCCACGAAGTGGAACATCACGGTGCTCAGAGAGAAGTGTATTTCCTGCCAATGATCCGCGAAGAACAGGTCATCGAAGCAGGCAAGGCCGCCTTTGACGGTTTGCCTGTGGCGGTGCTGCGTCTGGGCAGCGACGGCACCATCCTGCGGTCGAACCGGTTGGCGCGGGACCTGTTATGCATGGGCGACGAGGACGATCTGAAACTGCCGGAGCTGGTCGAAGGTCTGGGCCGCCCGATCCTGGATTGGCTTTCGGCGGCGGCGGGGGGCGGGTTGAATAATACCGAATTCCTGCGGGTCAAACGGTCCGATCACGACGTGTTCGTGCAAATATCGCTGAACCGGGTGTTGGAAGCCAAGGGCTACGCATTGATTGCAGTTTTGCATGATGCAACCGAATTGAAGAGCCTTGAGGCGCAATTCGTGCAAAGCCAGAAGATGCAGGCTATTGGTGAATTGGCAGGAGGTATTGCACATGATTTCAACAACTTGCTGACTGCGATATCGGGTCATTGCGACCTGTTGATGCTGCGCCATGATAACAGCGATCCGGATTATCCCGAACTGGTTCAGATCAGCCAGAATTCCAACCGCGCCGCGGCTTTGGTCGGGCAATTGTTGGCCTTTTCGCGCAAGCAGACGCTGCGCCCGGTCGAAATTGACATTCGCAACGCGCTGGCCGACCTGACCCATCTGCTGAACCGGTTGGTGGGGGAAAAGGTCAATCTGGTGCTGCGCCATGACCCGGCACCCTGGACCATCCGGGCGGATAAGCGGCAATTGGAACAGGTTCTGATGAATCTGGTGGTCAATGCGCGTGATGCGATGCCGGGCGGCGGCGAAATCCGGATCGAAGCCTTTAATCACAGTCTTGATGAACCGATGGAACGCGATCAGGCGCAGGTCCCGGCAGGGGAATACCTGACGGTGCAGGTATCCGATGACGGCTGTGGCATTGCAGCTGATAAGCGCAAAAAGGTGTTCGAACCGTTTTTTACCACCAAACGCCCCGGTGAAGGCACCGGTCTGGGGCTTTCAATGGTTTATGGCATCGTCAAGCAAAGCGGTGGCTATGTCTTTATCGACAGCGAAGTCGGGCGCGGCACCACGTTTACGCTGATGTTCCCGGTCTTTACCCGCAGCGAAACAGAGGTCGAGGCAAAACCGGATGTTGCCGTACCTGACCGGACGCCGCTGATCAGCGGTGACGCGGTGGTCCTGCTGGTCGAAGATGAAGCGCCGGTGCGCGCCTTTGCGTCGCGTGCGCTCAGGCTGCACGGCTATACCGTGATTGAGGCGGAAAATGGCGAGGAGGCGCTGGAGATGCTGGAAGATCCCGATCTGTGCGTCGATCTGTTCGTGACCGATGTGATCATGCCGGGCAAGGATGGTCCGACATGGGTGCGCGAGGCGCTGACCCGGCGGCCGTCGGCGCGGGTGGTGTTCATTTCGGGCTATGCCGAGGATGCGCTGGACAGCGACAAGGGGGAAATCCCCAATTCGACCTATTTGCCGAAGCCGTTTTCACTGACCGATCTGACCGAAACGGTGCAGCGTCAATTGCACTAAGCCGCGTGCCGGAAGGGAGCGGCAAAGGCCCCCGGTGGGATTGCGGACCCGTTGCCGGACCCGCGCCGCGATCACAGGGTGATCAGGAGATCGTCCAGCACTACCGGAACGCCGGTATCGGTGGCGAAGGTCACCGCGAAGATACCGTCGAAATGGGTGATATCATCGACCCCTGCCGCGTCGTCGGCAAAATCCACCGCGTTGAAATCGAGCAGTTCCGCACCGTCGGAGGCATTGACGATGAATTCGAACGTGTCGAGTTCGGTTTGTTCGAGAGTATAGCTGCTAAAGGATGCGTTGAACGGGGTTTCGACCAACGAGAGCCCGTAGGTGGTCATCGTTACCGTCACGTTGTCAGCCCCCAGGGTGTTGAGCGACAAGCCGTCGAAATCGAATGTCGAAAAACCGTAGTCTTCGATCGGGAAGTCGGCAAGCGTCAAACCCGCCGGAGCAAAGCCTGCAAGCTGGACCGGATCGCCACCGATTTCGGCCGTGCTGTTTGCCGCGAGCAGGCTGAATTCCTCGTCCAGAACGATTTCATAGATCGGGGCGCCGCGTTCGTCGAGAACCGGTTCGCCGGTTTCGTCCAGCACCGGCACCTCGATCGTGGTGAATGTGCCCGCCAGCACGTTATTGCCGCCCGGGGTGGTCTGACCGTTGATCAGGCCATCGTAAAGGCTGCTGCCGTCGCGACCATCACCGTTGCCGACGAGCTCATCGGTTTCATAGGCGATGGCGCTGCCGCGGAATTGGATCGTGTCATAGACGGTGACCGCGACGAAGGCGCCGGAATCGCTGGAAAACGGTTCGAAATCGAAGACCGACTGGGCCGGTGGGGCGGTATCGGCAGGATCGATATAGTTGTAATCGACCGTCCCGTGGGCCGTGTCGATCCCATCGGTCACCGAGTAGAGCAGCGACCCGATCTGGTTTTCGCCGTCGGCAAGGCCGAGATCGGCAAAGTCGATGGTGACGATTCCGGTGACGTTGTCGAAACTGTAGGTGGCGTAATTCGGCGCCTCGGTCGCCGGATCATAACCGAACACGAACCCATCCACGGTGATCGTCAATGGGTCGCCATCGGCGTCGGAAACAAGCGTGCTGAGGTCGATCTGTAGTGACGTCGTACCCGGATCGTCCACGATCACGTCCTCAATGCCGGTCTCGCCGACAGGGATATTGCCCGCGACCGGCGGGGTATTGCCGGCGCCGGGCGTGTCGCCGGCGATTTCCAGCGTGATCGTGTTGGAGGCGGTTTCGCCAGCGGCGTCCTGCACGGTGAAGGCGATTTCGATCAGGCCCTCGTCGCCTTCTTCGAGGAAGAACTGGGTCAGGTCGATGGCAACATTGCCTTCGCCGCCCGTACCGCCCAGATAGGCGACATTGCGGGTGATGCCACCGCCGTCGACCCATGTCATCGAGGTGATGTTGAGCGTGTCGCCCGCATCCGGGTCAGTCGCCAGATCGGAAAACGCGATACTGACCTGACCGTCGGCTTCGTCGAGCCCGTTGCGGGTGACTTCATAGGCGGTGGGCGCGGTGTTGGGGCCGCCCGTGGGTTCGTTAACCCCGTTGATGGTTAACGCCAGTTCCCCGGTGGAGGCGGCATTGGGCGCACCGCTGTCATCGGTGACGGTGAAATTGAAGCCGGTGAGGATGGATTCACCGGTGCCAAGGAAAATGCTGTCATTCGAGAACAATCCGCCCGACAGCAACGCATCCGGGTTGATCGCGATCAACCCGTCGCCGACCACGCTATAGGGAATTGGCGTACCGCTGCGCGCCAGCGCGATGTTGGAGAAGCTCAGGTTATCGCCGTCCGGATCGCTGACGTAATCGCGCAGGTCGATCTGGATCAGGGCACCGTTGACTTCGACCACGCTGTCGGAAACCGCCCCGGCAATCGGGGATTGGTTTTCGCCGATGATGGTCATGGTGACCGTGGCGGTGTCGCTGCCGCCATTGCCGTCATCGACGGTGTAGGTGAAGGTGTCGGTCGCGGTTTCGCCGAAGTTCAGCGCGTTGAAGACCCCGTTCGGATCGTAATCGAACGTGCCGTCGCCATTATCGGTGACAGTCCCGGCGGTCAGCGCGGTGTCGACGCTGAATGTATGGCTATCGCTGGCGTCGATGTCGGTGAAATCGGCGGTGATGGTGGTGCTGCCGCTTTCGCCGACCGAGTCGGCGACATCATTGGCTTCGGGATCGTCATTGGCTCCGTTTATGGTCATGGTGACCGTTGCGGTATCGCTGCCGCCATTGCCGTCATCGACGGTATAGGTAAACGTATCGGTCGCGGTTTCCCCCACGGCCAGCGTTTCGAACTGACCGTTCGGGTCATAGCTGAACGTGCCGTCGCCATTATCGGTGACGCTGCCGACGGTGCCGGTGGTGTCGATGCTGAACGTGTGGCTATCGCTGGTGTCGATGTCGGTGAAATCGGCCGAGACGGTCGTGCCGGGGCCGTCTTCGCCAACCGCGGCGGCGACGGCATTGGCGACGGGATCGTCATTTTCGCCCGTTATGGTGATGGTGACGGTGCCCTTGTCGGAGCCGCCATTGCCGTCATCCACGGTATAGATGAAGCTGTCGGTCGCGGTTTCCCCGACCGCAAGATATTCGAACAAACCGTTGGTATCATAAGAAAATGTTCCGTCGCCATTGTTGGTGACGTTGCCCGTGGTCGCGATGGTTTCAAGACTGAATGTGTGATTGTCGGACAGGTCGACATCGGTAAAATCGGCCGCAATCGTGGTGTTGCCGCTTTCGCTGACCGAGGTGGCGACATCATTGGCTTCGGGGGCATCGTTGACGCCGGTTATCGTGACGTCGAAAGTCTGAACGAAGCTGCCGCCCTGATCGTCGGTGCTGGTCACGGTGACGGTTTCGGTGGTGGATTCACCGGCGGCAAGCCATTGATAGCCATCGCCGGGGTCGAAATGCAGACCGAATCCGGTGGCCGATCCCAGTCCGGTGCTGCCCGGTGTCGGGCCGCTGATGACGCTGACCGAGGCTGGCAGGGTCACATCCATCGCATTGGTCGAACTGACAGACAGGGACGGGGCGACGACGCTGTCGCCATCGAAATCAATCAGCGTCATGCCGAAGTCTGTCGGGCTGTCTTCGTCGGTGGTCTGGTCCGCGACCACGGCCACCGGGGCGTTATTCGTGCCGCCGGTCAGATCGACGGTGTAATCGTAGAATTGGATATAATCGACATCGTGCAGGCTGTCGGTGCCGTCGTCGCCATCGGCGGTGTTCAGATCATCGACAATGATGCGGCTGTTTTCGGTCGAAAGAGCGTATTCGGCCACCGAGCCGGCATATATCGCGGTGTCACTGCCGCCATTGCCATTGATCGTATCGTCGCCTTCACCACCGGTGACGATGTCATCGCCATTGCCGGTCTGGATGAAATCATCGCCGTCGCCACCATCAATCAGGTCGCCACCGTTGCCGGCATTGATCGTGTCATCGCCGCCAAAGCCGTCAATCGTGTCGTCGCCGGAGCTGCCGTTCAGGTGATCGTCATTCTCAGTGCCGTCGATGTCAGATCCGAGCTTTACCTTGAACGGGCTTTGGATACCAAACAGGTCGGTCATAAATACATCCCCCTAGTATTTGATCAATTTTTAAAAAATATTTGGGGAAGCTTAGCACAAAATTTCATTTTTTTAGTGAATTTTTAACTTTCGTTGCTCTCCACAGGGGGGGCGGCCGGACATGACACCCGGAGAAGACACAAAAAGGGCCGGAAAAACCGGCCCTTTTGCTTTGGTATTAAGGAATTAATCAGTTTTGTCTGTAGCGGTGCAAGGTGCGCGCTTCGTCCAGACTGAGACCGACCGAGGTGCTGATATGTTCGGGATCACCGCCCATACGCGCAATCGAGATCGCCTGTTCCACCAGCCGTTCATCGGCGAGGGTGGTAACTTGGTTGGCGATTTTGGCCATTTTTTTGTTCTGATCGCCGATCAGCGCGGTCTGCGCCCGGAACTGGCTGTCGAGCCGGTCTTCGAGAGCGTCGAGCAGATCGACCGTTGAACGGTCATGCGTTGCATAGGCTTTGCGCAGTTTGAAGCGATAGCCCAAAACCACGAAAGCCGCCGCAAGAAGAAGGACGCTGGCCCCGAGATGGATCATTTGAACGGTGGTCATGAATTCGTCCTTCGTCGGTTAGCCTGCGAGTTCCAGATAGCCCTGAAACAAACTGTCGGTGATCTTTTCCACATCGACGGGATAATTTCCGTCCGCCAACTGGCCTTTGATGCGGTTGACCATTTCTGTGTCAAACGGTGGTCCAGCCTTCAACTCGCTCGGCACTGAACTGGCAGTTGCGCTCAGTTTAACTTCGTCGGTATTTGCCCCCGCAACCGACGCAGCTTTCTGAGGCGCAGCAGGCGAAGCTTTCGCCCCTGATGCACCAGTTGTAACAGGCCGTGTGGCTGAGGCGTTGGGCGATATTTTGATCGGATCGACCATAGCTCTCTCTCCTGTCCGATGAGTGTCATTTCTCGCATATACTAACGGCGCGGCTTCACTGGGTTTTAGCAATTATCTGAACTTTCTGAGGTCCGGCGACGATGGCGCGTAACACGCGACCGCTGGAGCTGTTTCTGATCTCGATAAGATCACCTAACTGTCCGTTTTCTAACGCAATTCCAGGCATTTTGACCGAAATTGCGCTGTTGCTGAATCCGATTGCGATGGGCGTTTCACGGGTGATCAGCCAATTTTGTTCCAGTTGCCGGGCCTGAATTTTGCGTCCCTCTGCAACATTTGTCACCAACCGGCGGCCGATCAGATCGGCCGGATCGCTAAAGGTACCGAGCGCCACGCCGGTACCGGCGGGGACCATTTCAATATCGCTTTGGGTGATCACCGAACCGCGTTTCAGGCTGCGGCTGAGGGTGGCGACCTGGCGGCCATCGCTGGCGGGAGCGACGGGGCGGCTGGTGCCGGGGCTGTGATTGAGGCTGGCAGTGGTGCGCAGGTGGCGGGTCCAGGCGCGCGGTGCGTCGCAGCTGAGCCGGATCACCGCCCAGGACCCGTTAGACGGGCTGACGCTGGGAATGTGATCACAGGGCGGGAAGCTGCGGGCAGCCGAGATATTTTTGCCCGCCGAAATGCCGCGCTGCTGCAAGGCGGCGTCGAGCAGATGTTTCAGGTCGGCCCCGCCGATGCCGTTGGGATAGGCCGCAGCCGCACCGCTATCGGGGGCGGCGGCAGCGTTTGTGGCGATCAGCGCCAGAGCCAGCGCCAGAGTCAGGGCAGGTTTAACCGCGATCTTCATCTGCCCGCATCCACGAAACGTACGATGCGGCCATCGAAAACAGACGTTTTCATCGCCGGGTCGAGCGGGCGCAGCACGGCGTTGTCGCGGCCCAGTTTGATGATTTCCAGCGCCTCGAAATCCGAGGCGGGGTTTTCGGTAAAGGCCAATGCGCCACGGGTCAGGCCCTGACGGCTGCCGACCGGCACGCTGAGCTTGCCGCCGGACCGGACCACATGGGCCGCGACCGGGGTGCAGGTGGCCAGATCGACCAGACCTTCGAGAATTTCGCTGAAGCCCTTGGATAGTTGGGCCTGTAATTTGGGTCGTTTGGCACCCAAGGCAGAGGATATCGGCCCGGAGCCGGGGAGTTTCACTGCGTTGGACAGGGTGCGTTCGGTGACCTGGCCGGTGCCTTCGATCAGCTGAATCTGCACCCGCATCACCAACTGACGGCCTTTGCCGTTGCCGTATTCGGTGTCGATGTCGAACCATGTGGCCAGTTGAGTGTCGCCGCCTTTCAGCCGGACATCGCCCCGGGTCAGCGACGCATAGGACATCGAGGTGTTTTTCGAACTGGAAATGGGTTTCTGACCCTGCGCCAGCACATTGTCGAGAGTGACCGAGCGTTTGCGGTCGAGCCGCGCCAGCGCATCGTTGAACAGATCGGTCCCCATCTGCGCCGCCCAGGCAGGCGCGTTCGGCGACACGCGGATATCGGGCGGCAATGTCACCAGTACCAGATGCCGGCGGGCGCCGCAGGCCGGCCCTTCGAGCGGGGCGACCAGCGCGCGCAGGCGGATTTGTACGGTATTGCCGCCCCAGGCTTCGCCCAGATTGTCATAGCGCAGCACCCGTCCGGCGGCGCGCATCATGGTCAGGTCGCGCACTACGCGGCCCTTGTCCACGACGGTATGGCCTTTCATGCTGACGCCACCGGCCATCCCGGCCGCGATCAGCGCATCGGCCAGCGCCCGGCGTCGCGCGGCAGGCTTGTCCTTGCTGTTGGCGGCGACGGCATGGCCGATCACTTCGACCCAGACCGCCTGAGCGGAGGCCGCAAGCGGCAGGCCGATCAGATAGATCAGCGCCAGAAGCAGGGTGAGCGGCCAACGTTTCATGGTTTACACCTGGCCGCGGGCCGCCCGCAGGATATAGGCGACGGTGTCGGGTTCCAGCGCCAGAATGACCTGAAAACTATCGGAATCCTTGGGAATGATGCGCAGGGTTTTGGCGCCACGGATTTCGCCATCGACGACACCGCGCATGGTGTCGCTGCGGATGACGGAATCGCGGATGGTGGTGTCCGAACTGAGCTGCATCCCGTGGATCTGTTCGGTCAGGTCGCGCATCGCGTCCAGCCGTGCCGCCCGCATCGCCATCAGGCGGCGTTCATTCAGCGTCTTGCCGGGCTGGGCGCTGATCTGGGAATAGCCGACGCCGGTGATCTGCACCGGCGCGGGGGTCGGTTTGAACATTTCACCGATGGCATTCATCGGGGCGACCTGCTTGCCCGACAGAGCATCGAGGTTGTCCTTGGTCACGGCCAGTGCTTCGGTCGATTGCGCCGCTGCGGAGGGCAGCGATTGCACAGCGCTGCGCGGACCGGCGCAGCCCGCGATTGTCATGCCTAGGGTCAGCGCGGTGCCGATAATCGGCAGGGCAGGGGATT
This sequence comes from Thalassovita sp., assembly GCF_034670005.1. GTDB lineage: Bacteria > Pseudomonadota > Alphaproteobacteria > Rhodobacterales > Rhodobacteraceae > Thalassobius. The sequence goes on along the minus strand of NZ_JAXMOH010000002.1, from coordinate 416,002 downwards.
TACGGGACATCGGGTGTACTCCTCGATTGCGAACAGGGCTTTGGCCTGAGGTTTGCAAGCAACGTGCCAAGGTCGGTTCCCAAGTGGTTAAGAAAAGAAAACTTGGTTGCCGGGTCTGGCACGGGATTTGCAGTTCCTTTCAGCAACAGGGGCGTTCGTCCCGCACCGCACAGATGTAAAGGCACGCAGATATATGGCTGAATTCAGCGCCAATATGGGACCAAGCGCATCGCGCCAGATGTTGAACCGGGCCGGAGGCATGACCTTGCCCTTCGGTATTCTGGCGGTGGTGGCGATGATGGTGCTGCCGTTGCCGGTGCTGCTGCTGGATGTGTTTTTCGTCTTTAATATCCTGCTGGCGCTGCTGGTGCTGATGGTGTCGCTGCATTCCTATCGGCCGATGGATTTTTCCAGCTTTCCCAGCGTGTTGCTGATCGCAACGGTGTTGCGGTTGGCGCTGAACGTGGCGTCTACCCGGATCGTTCTGACCGAAGGGCAATCCGGATCGGGGGCCGCCGGGAAGGTGATCGAAGCCTTTGGCGCCTTTGTCATCGGCGGTAATTTCGCGGTCGGGATCGTGGTTTTTGTCATCCTGATGGTGATCAACCTGATGGTGATCACCAAAGGTGCGGGCCGGGTATCGGAAGTGTCGGCGCGGTTCACCCTGGACGCGATGCCGGGCAAACAGATGGCGATCGACGCCGATCTGAATGCCGGTATCCTGACCTCGGAAGAAGCCCGCGAGCGCCGTGCCGATGTCGCCACAGAGGCCGATTTTTACGGTGCGATGGACGGCGCGTCGAAATTCGTCAAGGGCGATGCGGTCGCCGGTATCATCATTCTTGCGGCCAATATTCTGGGCGGTATCGTCATCGGCACCATGCAACATGGCATGGAGATCGGGGCGGCGGCGCAGAACTATGTTTTGTTGTCGATCGGCGATGGTCTGGTCGCGCAGATTCCGTCGCTGCTGTTGTCGATTGCCACCGCGATCATCGTGACCCGGGTGTCGTCCACCGCAGATATGGCCAGCCATATCGGATCGCAGATGAATATTTCGCGCGCCTGGGTTCCGGTGGCGGCGGTTCTGGGCATTCTGGGCATGGTTCCCGGCATGCCCAACATGATGTTCCTCAGCGCGGCGGCTGCGGCGGGCGGCGCGGCCTGGTTTGCCAAGAAGCGCGACGCGCAGAAGGCGGCGGATGCCGAACAGGAACAGGCGGTTGCCGAACGCAAGGATCAGGTCGAGACGGATAAACCGTCGGCTGCGATCACCGCCAAGGATGTCACTGATTACGCGCCGATTTCGATCCAGATCGGCTATGGGCTGATCCCGCTGATCGACGGTGGCGACAGCAGCGCGCTGGTGTCTTCTGTGACCGGGGTGCGCCGGGACGCGTCCAAGGCGATGGGTTTCGTGGTGCCGGGGGTGCGCATTCGTGACGATCTCAATCTGCAATCGAACCAGTACCGTCTGAAAATCGGTCAGGCCATCGTCGGCGAAGACAGCGTTTATCCTGATCGTAAACTGGCGTTGCCCGGCGGCATGTCCAAGCGCAAGCTGAAGGGCATCGAATGCAAAGATCCCAGCTTTGGCATGGATGCGGTGTGGATCATGCCGCATCAGCAGGCCGAGGCGGAAGCCGACGATCACGTGGTGGTCGAACCCGAATCTGTGGTGGCGACCCATCTGAGCCAGATGATTTATGCCCATGCAGACAAATTGATTGGGCCGGATGACGTGCAGACACTGCTGGATATCCTGGAGCGTATGGCGCCGACCCTGATCGACACCGTGGTGCCGAAACTGGTGCCGCTGCATACGCTGACATCGGTTCTGCGCCACCTTCTGACCGAACGTATTCCGGTGGGCGATCTGCGCCGCATTCTGGAAGGGTTGGCGGATATTTCCGGGATGGGCATGGCACCGATGGAAATGGCCGAACGGCTGCGCCCGTCGCTGGTGCCGCAGATGCTGCAACAGATCGTGCCGGTCAATCAGCCGTTGCCGCTGATCACGTTGGGCCCGGAGTTGGAGCAATTGTTGCTGCGGTCGATCCCGCAGGGCGGAGCCGCCTTGATGGTCGACAATGCGCTGGCCGAGAAAATCGTCGGTGGGCTGTCGCAGATCAGTGAACAACTGGCCGCCGAAGGCCGCCACCCGATTGTAATCGTTGCCAGCGCCCTGCGCCGGCCATTGGCTGCCTTTACGCGGATGCACGCGCTGGATTGCGTCGTGCTGGGGCTGGATGAATTGCCCGAAGGTCGCCGGATCGAAGTCGTGTCCACCATCGGTGGCCATGAAGCCGTGCCGAACATGGGTCAATAGGAGAAGATCGCATGAGCAATATCATCATCATTCGCGCTGCCGACAGCAGTTTGGCCATGGATGAAGTGGTCCGGCAATTGGGACCGGATGCGCTGATCCTGTCGACCACCAGACGCAACGGTATGGTAGAAATCGAAGCGACTCTGGAAGAGGAAGACGAAAATTCCGGTCAGCTTGAGGCGGGGAAAACCGAGGCCGCGACCGCCTCTGCCGCTGACAGCAAATCGTTGCTGGAAACTGCGCCATCGACCTTTGAGGCGCTTTTGAAACGGCGGTTGGAAGAAGACAAGGTGGACGCCCTGATCACTTCGGCGCGTCAGAGTGCAGAAGGCATGACGCCTTCGGACCCGACGAGCCCGCCGCTGCCCGAGCCTGAGACCGATCTGGGACCCGCGCCCGAGATTATTCGCCCCACGCCGGAACCGGCCCCCCAGGCGCGGCCCGAGCAGATGCGCGACCCCGTGCCGGAGACCCGGCCCGATTTGAGCGCGGCTCAGGTCCCGCCGCGGGAGCCGGTACAAGAGCGGCTTGAACCGGAATCGCGGGTGACCGGGCTGGGGGCTTTCGATATTCCGATCCCGGCGCTGGCATCGCATGTGGTCGAGGCGGTTAAGGAAGATCTGGACTATTTCGACCGCAGTTTTCAACTGATCGGGCTGAGCAAGGCCATCGTGTCGAGCCTGGTGCCGGACCGCCCGACCGAAGCTCTGGGGGCAGGGCGGTTTTGGCTGGCCGGTCCCGATATGCGGCAAAAGGCGCTGGCGGCGATCCGGCTGGCCACCCGCAAGCTGGATGCAGGCGAGGAAAAACCCGCCTTTTACGTGATGGGATCGGAAGCGCGCGCTGACGCGGCCTTCCTGGCCTCCAAGGCGGAATTGCTGGGGCTGACGGTGTCTTTGGTCGATGAAAGCGTCGGCCGTAATCTGCCCGATAACGTGCCCGGATCGCAGATTGTTCTGTTGCCCGATAATGCCAGCAGCGCACGGGAATATGCACAGAAATTCGAACATGATGGCGACAAGGGCGTGTTGGTTCTGCCGACGGTCTATGGCCGCCGGACGCTGGAATCGGTTTTGCAGGGCTGGTCCGGGATGGATGTGCAGCTGATGTTGTGCAGCCCGGAACATGAACAGGTCCCGGCCGAGCTGGTGGCATGTCTTTTGCAATTCAATTGGCAGACGGCGTGGGTCAGTGAGGGCGAGGAAATTCTCGACAATCTGACCCAGGTCAACGCTGAAACGGTCATCAACTGGATGCGCGGCTGGATCGCCGCGCCGTCTGAAACCGCCGCGCCGCAGGGTGCCCCGCTGTTTCACAGTTATCAGACCGCGCCGCGGCGAAAGTTTGAGTGAGGACGGTAATGATTGCGCAAAAGGGTTATACCCAACAAACAACCGACCCGGACACTCTGGTCAAAGAGCACATGCCGCTGGTCCGTAAGCTGGCCTGGCATTTCATGGGGCGGGTAGGGCAGTTTGCCGAGATCGACGACCTGTTGCAGGCCGGGTATCTGGGGCTGATTGATGCCAGCCGACGCTATACCGTGCAGGAAGGGGTCAGTTTTTCCGCCTATGCGGCGATCCGTGTGCGGGGCGCGATTGTCGATCTGTTGCGGCGCAATTCAAACCTGTGCCGGTCGACGATTTCAATGCAGCAGAAGGCCCGTGTCGCCGAACGCCGGTTATCGCAGCAACTGAGCCGCGAACCGACGCCGCACGAAATGGCGGCAGAGCTGGAATTGCCGATCGAGGAATATCTGAACTGGGAATCCCGGTTTCAGGCCAACAAGACCCAGTCGCTGGACGAGGTGTATTCCGATCATTCGGCGTTGTTTGAAGACAACAGCGTCAATCCCGAAGATGCCACCCAGCATCAGCAAATCCGCGCCATCATGAAAAAGGCGGTGTCGGAACTGCCCGAGCGCGAGGCGCTGGTGTTGCAACTGTATTACGTGGAAGAGATGAACATCTACGAAGTCGCCGCGATCCTGGGAGTGACCACAGGACGGGTATCGCAGATCAAGAAAGCCGCGATTGGCCGCTTACGCGACCGAATGAAGGGTTCGTTCTGAATAAGAACGCCCAAGGATCGCGGGGGAAATCGCGGCAACCGGGGTTTAGAGCAAACCCTGGTCGCGCGCGGTGATCACGGCATGGGTGCGGTTGTTTGCGCCCAGCTTTTTGCAGATAGATTTCACATGCATCTTGATCGTCGCTTCGGACAATTGCAGCGAATTGGCGATTTCCTTGTTCTGCTTGCCTTCGCCAAGACATTCCAGAACCGTCTTTTCGCGCGCGCTGAGCTTGCCGACGCCGTCGCCAGTATCCGTGGTGTCTTCGCGCATCAGGTCCAGCGGCACATAGGTTTCGCCGACATGCATGAAGCGGATTGCGATGGCCAGGCTTTTGGCCGGCATCGTCTTGGGCACCAGGCCTGCCGCGCCCTTGGCCAGCGATTCATCCAAGATGCGGCGCGTCGGTGTGCCGGTCAGGATGGCGACCGGGCGCTTTTTGTTCATCTTGATGGCGCGGGTCAGACCCTGCGTGCCATTCATGCCGGGCATATTGTAATCCAACAGGACAACGTCATAGCCGCCATTGGCGGTGATGGCGGAAAGCGCCCCGTCCAGATCGGTCGTTGTGGTCACATCCATATCCGGCTGGGTAGATAGGAACATCGACAATACGTCCAGGATCATACCGTGGTCGTCTGCGATCAGAACACGGATTTTAGTGCTGGTGTCGTTCATAAGTACCTCTTTTGCCTTTAGCCATACGAACTAGTTACTCGAGTATATAAACGGCTAGCCGGAAGGATTATTTTACGTTTCTTTTTGATTAGATCATCCCGAACGCGAAGAACAAGCGGGAATGACCAAATTAACATACTTTAGTATGTATGAGTAGCCCGAAGTCTAGATTGTCCGGACAGACCGCAAGCTGTAATATTTTACACATACAATAATAGGAAATTGACCTGTGTACCCGGTGTTTTTGCGTGCGGTTCTTGTGCTTGCCACGGTTGTGGTTTTGATTGGCGAAACCGCTCAAGTGTTCGGGCTACATGATGCAATCGGCCTGACCCGTTACGATACCGATTTCGGATGACGACCGCAGCCGAGGCTGATTTGGTTCTTGAATTGGCGTAACATTTTGTCATTCTGGGAAACAATGTCTTGTTGAGTGGACGGTGAATGCGCCCCGTTGCTGTTCCGTGCATGGGGAATGAGAGTTCGCAATGCGTTTACCCGTATCCGGAACGGTGGCGCGTCTAGGGTCATCATCCCTGAAGTGACACCCGGTCATGCCGGGATTTGTGAGGAAAGGTGTATCTAAGGCGATTCATTTCGGAATTGGGCGGTGAAATTTTGCATCCGGTCACCATCAGGGGGGGCCGTGTTGCCGGAGCCGTTGTAAAAAAGAGGAACTGAATGTTCGGGGAATCCCGTACCCTTGAGCGAAAAGGCAAGAAATGGGTATGGGCCGCCTGGGTTGGGTTGGCTTGTTCCCTGTTGATTGCTGTGGTGTTCTTGGTGAACACCTTGTGGCGCATCGCCGATATTCTGGAGCAGCGCCATGACCAGACCCGCTATCAGGGCGTGGTCGTTTCCGAAATCGAAATTGATCTGACCCGGCTACACGACCTGTCCGAGCTGGCCATAATGTCCGCACCGGGCGATGCCGTTTTCGCGGATCTGCGCGAGGAATTTACCAACGTCCGCCGCCAGATCGAAGACGCCCATGCGACCTGGAAGGGCCGGACGCAGCCGGATGACAGGCCGCTGGAGCGGCTAATCACGGCGCAGATTGAATTTTTAGAACAATTACATCCTGTTATGAAGCTATCGGATGCCGGGATCGTACCCCGACTGGGGGCCATGATCGTGGCCATTGACCAGTTGAGCCGGGCCAGAGGGATCGCGGTTACCGAGTATTTGAAAGTGGTTCAAAGCCGCATCGAGGCCAATAACGAGGCGTTGTTTCGGGGCCTGTCGCAACTTGCCTTCGCCGTAGCGACGATCATGGTTTTCATGGTCGGGGTGATCATTCTGGACGGATCGCTGTTGTTGAAGCTGCGGCAGAAGAACAAGATCATTATGCATGCTGTCGCCAATCTGAGTACTGCGGTTGAAGCGTCGCGCGATGCGTCACTGATGCTGAACGCCAGGGGTGTCGTCGTGTCCTTCAGTACCGCGGCGGAAAAGATGTTCGGTCTGGATCAGAAAGAGGCGCTGGGGCGTCCGTTTACCGATTTCGTGTCCAGTGAATTGCCCGACGAAGAAATTCTGGACCGCGTTTCCACCTGGATCAAGGCACCGCCGAAATGGTTCAAGGAGGGTGGGCGGCTGGACATGAAGGGCAAGAAGCCCGACGGCAAGAGCTTTCCGATCGAGGTCGGGTTCGGCATCCTGCATGGCGACGGCGACGAAGCGATGCTGATCGCGTCGATTCGCGATCTGACCGCGCAGGCGGAACGGGAAGCGAATTTGATGCAGGCGCGTAATGAGGCTTTGCAGGCCGAACAGGCCAAATCGCGGTTCCTGTCGGCGATGAGCCATGAAATGCGTACGCCGTTGAACGGGGTGCTGGCCAGTCTGGACCTGATGCGGGAAACGACACAGTTGAACGCACGACAGATGGAATTGGCCGAGATCATAGAACGCTGCGGCGACGATGCACTGGAACAGGTGCAAAACGTGCTGGAACTGACCCGGCTCGATCATATGGCCGCAACGCGGGTTGAACTGGAACCGTTTGCGCCTGTGATCGTGCTGCAAAAGCTGGTTTCGCGGGCCGAATCGCGGGCGCGGCTGAACCGTAATACCCTGCGCCTGGAAACCGATGTGCCGGATACATTGCAGGTCGAGGGCGCAGAGGTGCTGTTTCAGCAGATCATGCAAAACCTGTTGTCCAATGCGCTCAAGTTCACCAGTGATGGGGAAATCAAGGTGGCGCTGACCGCAGAGGCGCTGGAAAACGGCAATATCGCTCTCCGCGCCAGCGTGATCGATACCGGAATCGGTATCCTGCCAGAAGATCTGGAGCGGATTTTCAAGAATTTCGAAACCATCCGGGGGTCTTATTCCCATTTCAATTCGGGGACTGGTCTGGGATTGAGCATCGTCCAGCATTCAGCCGAATTAATGAACGCAAAGATCTCGGTGGACAGTACGCCGGGCAAAGGCAGTGCATTTACGCTTGAAGTCGAGTGGCCTAAAGTGGAGTGTACCGCCGACACCGTTACGACACTGAAGCGACGAAACGTCAAAGACCAAGAGAAATCACCCCTAATGGATATTCTAGTCGTCGAGGATAATGAGATAAACCGGCGTATGCTGGTCGATATGCTTCATTCCAAGGGACACAGCGTGACCGAGGCGGTAGATGGTCTGGAAGGCGTGTCGATGGGGCGTGACACGGCCTATGATCTGATCCTGATGGATGTCAGCATGCCCAAACTGGATGGTGTCGGGGCGACCCGGATGCTGCGCCAGTTCGGCAAAAGCAAAAACGCTCCGATCGTCGCGGTGACCGCCCATTCGCAGCCCGAACATTTGAAGGAATTCCTTGAATCTGGCATGGATCGGGTGCTGACCAAGCCGTTGCGGATGAGCACGCTGGACCAGTTGTTCGATGATTTGTACGCAATGGCGCCAACAGCAGATGACGGCGCGGCGAAAGAGGACCACGACCCCACAGAGCCGGAGGTGGATATGGAGAAGATGATTGATCAGGATGTTTTCAATGGTTTGCTCGACATGCTCGATGCCGAATCCCTGGGCAGCTATCTTGATCAGTTCGAAAGAGATGCCGAAGCGGTGTTTCCCGCCTATACGGCAGCTCTTGATGCCAATGATTTCGCCACCGCCCGTGCCGAGGCACATCGTTGTGCAGGCGGGGCTGCGGTGATTGGCGCGGCCGAAGTGCATTCGGTGTTGCAGGGCATGACCCATGCCGCCGATGATCAGGACGCCGCCAAGGGCAGGGCCCTGGCGGAACCGCTGCTCAGGCTGACGGCGGATACCCTGGGGTTGATGCGCGCCCGGCTGAGTTAACCCGACCTGGTCTGCCGCAGGTCGCGGGCAGGGGGGCGGGTCAGCGCCCGATGACGATATCGGCCCGCAGGCCGCCCAGTTTTTCGCTTTTGTCCAGTCGCAGAGACCCGCCATGCGCGCGCGCGATATCGGCTGCGATGGCAAGGCCCAGCCCGACGCCGCTGGCGCGGTTCTGATTGCGGGCGCTGTCAAGCCGGGTGAAGGGTTTGACCGCATCGCCGCGCCGATCCGCAGGAATGCCGGGGCCGTCGTCTTCGATCCTTATCCGCAAAGATTTCTCGGTCAGCAGGATCGACACCTCGGCGCGGGTGCCGTAGCGCACCGCGTTGTCGATCAGGTTGGTCACCGCCCGGCGGATCGCCAGCGGGCGCAGCATCACCCGGCCCTGATCGGCACCTTCTGCCCGATCCAGCGTGACCGGGATATCGGTGCGCTGGCAGTCGTGGATGATCCGTTCGACCAGATCGAAGGGATCGGTGCTTTCTGCGGCGACATCGCCAGCGCCGCGGGTGAAGGACAAAAAGCCGTCCAGCATCCGTTGCATGTCGTCGACATCGTGCAGCATGTCCTTGGAATCTTCGCTGTCGAGCATCGACAGGCCGAGTTTCAGCCGGGTCAGCGGCGTGCGCAGGTCATGGCTGACCCCCGACAGCAGCAGGGTGCGTTGTTCGATTTGCCGCTCGATCCGCGCCCGCATGTCGAGAAAGGCGTTGCCTGCGGCGCGCACCTCCAGCGCACCGGAAGGCCGGTAGGGCACGGTGCGGCCCTTGCCGAAAGCTTCGGCCGCTTCGGCCAACCGCTTGATCGGGCGCAGCTGATTGCGCAGGTAGAAAAATGCGATCACCGTCATCAGCGCGCCGAAAAACACCATATTGACGAATAATTGGTGCGGCTGGGTGGCCGAAACCCGGCGGCGGTCGAAATGAAATGCAATCAGACCGGCCGGGGTCGCGACATAGACACGGACGTTATAATCGTCAGGCAGAGTGATCCGGCGGATGTCGGACAGGTTTTCACGCAGCGAGGCATCGACGATGACCCCGGTCAGGTCGTACCAGCGTCTGAGACTTCTGCCGGGGATATCGGCGGGCGCAACGCGGGTGACGTCGATTTCCAGCGCCCGGGCCAACGCCGTCAGCTCGGGGGGCAGCGCGTCGTCGGGCCCGGGCAGCCGGTCGATCAGCAGTTGCACCTCGCGCGCGGCGGCGCGGGTCATCTGCTGTGTCACCCCTTCGAAATGGCGTTGGATGAACACAACCGAGACCACCAGTTGCAAAGTGACAACCGGCAGGATCAGGATCAGTGCGGCCCTTGAATACAGGCCGCGCGGGACATAGCGTTTGAGCCAACGGAAATTCAGATGAAAATTCATGCCCGGAGCCTAGCGGCGCGGGCAGCAGGAAGGAAGCCCCATGCAAGCGCCCGATGATTTCGATCCCCCTATTGGCGTTGCCGAAACTCTGGCCCCGGGCCTGCGCCGGATCGTGGCGCCGAACCCGTCGCCGATGACCTATCGCGGCACCAATACCTATCTGCTGGGCACTGATGAAATCGCGGTGATTGATCCCGGTCCCGAAATTGATGCCCATCTGGAGTCGATTCTGGCGGCGGTAGGGCCGGGCGCGCGGATCAGCCATATCCTTGTCACCCATACTCATCTGGACCATTCGCCGCTGTCGCGGGCGTTGTCAGAGCGGACCGGCGCGCCGATCTGGGGCTATGGCGATACCCATGCCGGGCGCAGCGCGGTGATGCGCAGACTGGCCGCAACCGGGATGCTGGGCGGTGGCGAAAGCCCCGATCTGGCGTTTCGGCCCGACCATCTGATCGCCGATGGCGACGTGATCGAAGGGGCGGATTGGCAGCTGACCGCCCTGTGGACGCCGGGGCATTACGGCAACCATCTGTGTTTCCGCTTCGGCGACGCGGTGTTGACCGGCGATCTGGTGATGGGCTGGGCCACCTCTCTGGTTTCGCCGCCCGATGGCGATCTGACCGATTTCATGGCATCGTGCGAAAAGCTGCAGGCGCTCGGCGCGCGGGTGTTTTTTCCCGGTCACGGTGCCCCGGTCACCGAGCCGCAGGCGCGGCTGGACTGGCTGTTGGACCATCGCCGCGGCCGCGAGGCGCAAATCCTGTCGGCATTGGCCGAACAGGCCGACACCGCCGAGGGTCTGGCGCGGCGCATCTACACCGATACGCCGCCGGCGCTGCTGCCTGCGGCTACGCGCAACGTATTGGCCCATCTCATTGATCTGGTGGGTAAAAACGCCGTTTCGCCGATAGGAGAACTTGCTGCGGATGCGCGGTTCGAACGCGTCGGGCAGGGCTGAGAATTTTTTCGCAAAAATGTGACAAAACCCTCTGGACGCGGGAAAATCCCCTAGCTATACAGCGCGACATGTTCCGGCGTAGCTCAGCGGTAGAGCAGTTGACTGTTAATCAATTGGTCGTAGGTTCGATCCCTACCGCCGGAGCCATAAAATGCCCTTAAGTCCCTGAGACTTGAGGGCTTTTTATTTCTTCATCGCAAACACTGTTTTTCGCCGAGTGGGCGCAGGCGGGACAAGGTTGCGTGACTTTTCAGTGTCGGTAGTCAAGGGGGCTGGGGTCGCCAATCGAGCTTTGGGCGATGTCTCAGGCATGTTCGGCCATGCCATTCAGGGGGCAATGCGAAGCCTTGGGTGCCTTGAGGATGCCCTCAATGCCGACGTCGATCTGGTCTCGGGTGGCGTTTACGTCTGATCGGGCGTGTCTGCAGCAGGCGTGATTACCGGGGCCAGAACGGTCTTTACGACCTTTGGTGTGATGAACCCTTTGCGGACCCGCATCAGGCTTGCCAGTCTGACGCAGAAATTACAAACGATTTCAGGAGCTTGCGCCGGTTTCGGCACCTTTCTGTATACACCGATACGACAACGACGACCGGCCAGACAGCGCGATTGGTTTCTGCCGATCCTGCTTGCTGGTGAAAACAGCCGACCGTTCCGCCCGTTCATGACAGCGGGTCAGGCTGGAGAGGGCACCCGGCCAAAAAAAGGCGGCCCCGAAGGGCCGCCTTTGCCGATGGGAAAGCCCGCCCATCCGCTATTCGGCTGCGATCTTATTCGCTGCCGGATTCTGTTCCAGATACGCCTTAAACTTGGCTGCGACCTCGGGGGGCAGGCTGTCGAGATCGGGCATGCCGGGCCGGGCGGCCATGCTGGTGCTTGCGCGCAGCTTGAACCGGGCCAGCTGACTGAGCATGTGATTGGCGCTTGAAGACAGCTCTTCGGCGCTGGCGGCCAGCGAGGTGGATTCGGTATCGGTATTCGCCGCACTGGTCGAAATTTCACCCACCGCCAGATTGATATGTGCAATCGCACCGGTCTGTTCCTGGGTCGCCTGATTGATTTCGCTCACCAGCGACTGCACCTCGCCGAAGGCTTCGGACAGTTCCTTGAAGGCGCTGTCCATCGTATCGGTGATGGTGACGCCTTCGGTGATGGCTTGGGTCGATTTGTCGATCAGGTCGGTGGTTTCGCGCGCTGCCTTGGCCGAACGCTGGGCCAGATTGCGCACTTCCTGCGCCACCACGGCAAAGCCGCGGCCATGCTGACCGGCGCGCGCCGCCTCGACCGCGGCATTCAGAGCCAGAAGGTTGGTCTGAAACGCGATTTCGTCGATCACCTTGTTGATCGAGCTGATCGACCGGGCCGAGCTGTCGATGCCTTCCATCGCCTGTTTCATCCGGGCCATGGTGTCGCGTCCCTCCGAGGCGGTTTCATTCGCCGTGGTGGCGACGGTCATCGCGCTGTTGGCGGCGCTGGAGGTGGCGCGGACCATGCTTTCGGTTTCATCGAAGCTGGACGAGATCTGATCAATCGCAGAGGAGGTGTGTTGTGCCCCGGTAGACAGGGTCGAGGAGGTCGAAGACACCAGTTCCGCCGCCTTGGTGACTTCGTTGATCTGGGTTTTGAGATTGTTCACCAGATTGCCCAGTTCGCCAAAGGTTTGGTCGAAGGAGAGCATGACATTGTGATATTCGCCTTCGAAATTGTCGAGGTCGATGGTCAGCGACAGGTCGCCCTGCTGGATCGCCTGCGAGGCCCGAAGGATTTCATCATTCATCTTTCGGAAGGCCGCGCGGACCAGATCGACGCTGTCGTTGATCTGGGCCTTTTCACCAGGGAAGCGTTCCAGTTCGTAATCGAAGTCGCCCTTGGCGAAGGCCTGAACGGTTGCGATCAGCCGGTCCTGCAGGTGGATATGGCCCCGTACCATGTCATTGACGGCACTGGCCACCTCCTGCAGATCGGTGGGGAATTCTGCGGCGTCGACGAAGGTATTGATTTTGCCCATTTCATGGGCCGTTCCCATCGCCTTGGTTTCCGACAGAAAGCGTTCCAGATCGTCCTTTGCCCTCAATTCGCCGGTCCTGTCCTGCCATTCGACGACGATTGCGTCCAATGTGCCGTCATCGCGGAAATTGGGCGAGGCATGGAAGCCGAGATAGGTGGAACCGATCTTGAATTTGGCTTCGTGCCGCGCGGTCAGCCGCGCGATGAGTTCCCGCTGATAGGTCGGTGTTTTATGAAAAACGTCGATTGGCTGACCAACAATGTCGCGCGCTTTGAAGTTAGGTAAATCTGTCTGGATGTCGTCTTCGAGACGTTCAAACATGTCATAGCCAACACTATTCACAAAACGGATCACAAGATCCTGATCGCAGACCATAATCGGACAGCTGAGATGTTCGTAGGCGCTGTAGGCTGTTTGCTTGGATAGGTCGCTGATGCCCTGGCTCGTTTCGTTTGTGTGAGGTTTTTTATCTGGCATTTGTGCTCACTCTTAAATTTTCGAATACTAAACCGCGACACTGCGCGATCTTCCAAGCCAACGACATCCTTCCGGGTGTTTTTACCGGACAGATTGTCGCTTCAAGATTGAATTCGAGAAAATGAATTTGATTATCTTTGAGGAAAAATTGTCTGGCTTTTAGGTAATCACATGCAAATATGCATCTGGAAACCCTGTTATTAAAGGGGGGGTGGCGCAGTTCGACTGACGGAAGCGCGGATAAGAAGGTGCCGAAAGCGGTAGCGCGGCGCTTAAGTCTTACCGACGAATGATACCCCGGAATACCTACGAAAGAGAGGTGTCTGAATAAATAATATGTCGAAAATACACTTATTAGCTTCGGACCGGGAGGGACCGAAGACGGGCCGGACATAAATCGCCGCCAAACGGCACCGGAAGTGGACGGGGCGTGGACACGGCCCTGCTGATGGTCTATCGGGAGCGAAATTTCACCGGGGATAGTCTTATGAGCCAAGGTAAGAACGGTCTGACCTACGCAGATGCGGGCGTGGATATCGATGCAGGAAACGAATTGGTCGAGCGGATCAAGCCCGCCGCCAAGCGCACGGCGCGGTCGGGCGTCATGGCCGGCCTGGGCGGTTTCGGCGCGCTGTTCGATCTGAAAGGGGCAGGGTATAACGACCCGATCCTGGTCGCGGCCACCGATGGGGTTGGCACCAAGCTGCGGATTGCGATCGATACCGGAAATGTCGATACGATCGGCATCGACCTGGTGGCGATGTGCGTCAACGATTTGGTTTGTCAGGGCGCCGAGCCGTTGTTTTTTCTGGACTATTTCGCCACGGGTAAGCTGGACCTGGACAGCGCCGCGCGGATCATCGAGGGCATTGCAGAGGGTTGCGCGCAATCTGGCTGCGCCCTGATCGGTGGCGAAACCGCTGAAATGCCGGGCATGTATCACGATGGCGATTTCGATCTTGCCGGGTTTGCGGTTGGCGCGATGGAACGTGGGGCGGACCTGCCTTTGGATGTGAAGCCGGGCGATGTGCTGCTCGGGCTGGGATCGAACGGGGTCCATTCGAACGGCTATTCTCTGGTCCGCAAGCTGGTTGACGTGTCCGGCCTGGGTTGGGACGCGGCCTGTCCTTGGGACAGTGAACAGACATTGGGCGAGGCGCTGCTGGCACCGACACGGCTTTACGTGACGCAGGTTCTCGAAGCGATCCGTAAGGGCGGCGTTCATGCGCTGGCCCATATCACCGGCGGCGGGCTGACCGAAAACCTGCCGCGGGTTCTGCCCGAAGGGATGGGAGCCGAAATTGATCTGAACGCGTGGGATCTGCCGCCCGTGTTCCAATGGCTGGCGCAGACCGGCGGCATGGCCGAGGCCGAGCTGCTGAAGACCTTCAATTGCGGTATCGGCATGATTGCCGTGGTCGCGGCGGACGAAGCCGAGGCGCTGACCACGCTGTTGCAGGACGCGGGTGAAACCGTTTCGCGGCTGGGGACCATCGGGGCAGGCGAGGGCGTGCGCTATAGCGGGGCTCTGTTGTGAGCAAACGCGTTGCGATCCTGATTTCGGGCGGCGGGTCGAACATGATCAAGCTGGTCGAAAGCATGGTCGGCGATCATCCGGCCCGCGCTGTTCTGGTCGGGTCGAACGATCCGCAGGCAGGCGGGTTGAAAAAGGCCGCCGCGATGGGGATCGACACCTTTGCCGTCGATCATCGCCCGTTCAAGGGCGACCGCGAAGCGTTCGAGGCCGAATTGCAGGCCCATCTGAAAGCCGCAAACCCCGATATCATCTGTCTCGCGGGGTTCATGCGGGTGCTGACCGAAAGCTTCGTGCGCGACTGGGAAGGGCGGATGTTGAACATCCACCCGTCGCTATTGCCAAAATACAAAGGGCTGCACACCCATCAGCGCGCGCTGGACGCTGGCGATACCGAGGCCGGGTGTTCGGTGCATCTGGTCACTGCGGCGCTGGATGACGGCCCGATTCTGGGGCAGGCGCGGGTCAAGGTGGAACCGGGTGACAGCGCCGATACCCTGGCCGCGCGGGTGTTGGAGCAGGAACACAGGCTTTACCCGGCGGTGCTGGAACGCTTCGCCCGCGGCGAAACCGATCCGATCTTTCTGGACTGACGCAAAAGGCGTTTTGGCGATGGTTTGCATCCCCGGCGCAATCGCGTATGTCTAGGCGACCGGGTCAGTACCGCGACAAAACGCAACAAGAATACGAAAAACAGCGCACGATGAAAACACTCACGACGACCGAAGAGCTCGCTCAATTCTGCGAACAGGCCCGCCAGCATGATTACGTAACCGTCGATACCGAGTTTCTGCGTGAACGGACCTATTATTCCAAACTGTGTCTGGTGCAGTTGGCGATGCCCGGCGACACCGATGACAACGCGGTTCTGGTTGATCCGCTGGCGTCGGGGATGTCGCTGGAACCGATGATGGACCTGTTTCGGGATCAATCGGTGGTCAAGGTGTTTCACGCCGCGCGGCAGGATTTGGAAATCTTCTTCATCGAACATCGCGTGTTCCCGGAACCCTTGTTCGACACCCAGGTTGCCGCGATGGTCTGTGGCTTTGGCGAACAGGTCGGCTATGAGACGCTGGTACGCAAGATCGCCAAGCAAAGCCTGGACAAAACCTCGCGGTTCACTGACTGGTCGCGCCGTCCGCTGACCGAGGCGCAGTTGAAATACGCGGTGGCCGATGTCACCCATTTGCGGGTGATTTACGAATACCTCGCTGCCGAGCTGCACAAGACCGGGCGGGATAAATGGGTGCACGAAGAGCTGCGTATCCTGACCGATCCGGCGACCTATATCGTGCAGCCCGAAGAGGCGTGGAAACGGGTCAAGACCCGGACCACCAGCGGCAAGTTCCTGGCGGTGGTGCGCGAACTGGCGCGGTTCCGCGAAGATTATGCGCAATCGCGCAACGTGCCGCGCAGCCGGGTTTACAAGGATGATGCGCTGGTCGAGCTGGCATCGACCAAGCCCGCGACGATGCAGGATCTGGGCCGGTCGCGGTTGTTGTTGCGCGATGCCCGCAAGGGCGAGATTGCCGATGGCATTCTGGCCGCCGTCAAGGCCGGGATCGACTGTGCGCCGGACAATTACCCCAAACCCGATTTGAGCCGCGAAAAGCTACAGGTGAACCCGGCGCTTGCCGATCTGTTGCGGGTGCTGCTGAAGTCCAAGACCGAAAGCGCCGGGGTGGCGTCAAAGCTGATCGCCCCTGCCGCCGATCTGGATGCGATCGCCGCCGGGCTGCGCGATGTGCCCGCGCTGAACGGTTGGCGCCGCGAGGTGTTCGGCAACGATGCGTTGCGGTTGTGCGATGGCGAAATTGCGCTGGCCGCCAAGGGCAGTTCGGTCAGGATCGTCAAGCTGTAGGCCAGCTTTCAATTATGTTGGATCAGCGTCGGCGGCTTGATTGCGCGTTGCGCGCTCCCTGAATGCGTATTTCACGCACGCCGCCAAGCTGTTGGTCGGTCAGATAGACCGCAGCGGTCAGGCTGCGGCTGCGTTCGGTGCCGCCGGTGATCCGGCTTGCGCTCAGCGCGCGCAATTCGTAGCTCAGCACGCCTTTGACCGGTTTGCCGTCATTGAGCGGCAGCAGCTTGACCTCGTAAGGGCCCTGCACATCCGAAACGCCGGTGACCCGGGCGATGGCGCCGCCGGGGACCTGTTCGATCGCCAAAGATTTGATTACACCGACCAACTGGCCCTGATAGCCGGGATCGCGCCGCCGCAACCGGCTTTTGGACGGGATCAGCGGATTGACGTCGGCGGAGCTTTCGGCGACCGGCACCGAACGGCCACGGCCGAACCAGTTTTTCGGATTGAGGCGGGAGTCGCCACAGCCAGTCAGAATGACCGCCGAGATCAAAAGGACCGAAAGGGATTTCTGCATCGTCACGCCTCATCTGCTTTGTTCCCGGGTTACCCTATCCGGCCGGGCTTGAAAAGACGCTTGCGGGTCTGGACCTTTGATCCCGCCCGCCCTAACTGGGAGAGAGCAGCAAGGGGACCAAGGATCATGGCCAGTGAAGCCTTTGAAGAGATTGTCGGGGATTTTGAATTCCTGGAGGATTGGGAGGATCGCTATCGCCATGTGATCGAGCTGGGTAAGGCTATGGAGCCGCTGGACGAGGCGCTGAAAGTGCCCGCGACCAAGGTTGATGGCTGCGCCAGCCAGGTCTGGCTGCATCCGAAGATCGAGGCGGAGGTGTTTTCCTTCGACGGTGACAGCGATGCGCTGATCGTGCGCGGGCTGATCGCGGTTCTGGCGGCGCTGTATAACGGGGTGCCGGTGGCGCAGGTCGCAGCGATCGACGCCCAGGCCGAACTGGCGCGGCTGGGGCTGCACGATCACCTGTCGGCGCAGCGCTCGAACGGGGTGCGCGCGATGATCGAGCGGATTCGCTTGGTGGCGGCGGAGGCGGCCGCGGCGTGACCTGACTGTGTGGCTGCGCCACGCAGGTTTAGCTTCGCCCAAGGGCGAAGCGGTGTGGGGGCGCTGCCCCCGACGTTGAAAATCCTTCGATTTTCAACGCCTCCCCCGAGGTATTTTAGCCAAGAAAAAGCTCAGGACAGGCGCGCGAGTTCGGTGGCGAGATCGCCATAGCCGGTGAAGCGGCGTTCATAGGCGAGCCCGAGCCGGTCGGCGCAGGTTTCGGCCCTGGCACTGAGGCCGGGATCGTCGGTTTGGGCGAGATAGACCAGTTTGGTATAATTTCCGAAATACATCTCGCGCAGGTCGGGATGCCGGTCGAGGCCAAGCGGCTGCCAGACGAAGGCGTCGAATTGCCGGGTCAGGAAATCGGTCAGGTAGAAGGCGGTGATTTCTTCGTCGGCGTGGGCGGCGAAAGCGGCGTTGCCTTCGAAATAGCTGTAGCAATGCGGGCCGGGGATCATGTCGATGCCGGTTTCGGCGCAGAGGGTTTGCAACGCGCCGCCGGTGCCGCAATCGGCATAGACGAGGAACAGCCGATCATAATCGGCGCGGTTCTTTTCAATGGCGGCGCGGGCAGCGGCCGGGATTTTTTCGGGATGATTGTGCAGGATCGCGGGCAGGCAGGTCAGGTCGATATGATCCCAGCCATTGAGCGCCTTGAGCGCGAGGATTTCCCGCGCCAGTGCGCCGCAAGCGATCAGCAATACCCGGCCCCGTCCCTGAGGGGGCAGGCCCTCATTTGTCAGGGCGATGTCATCGGGCTGTTGCATGGCGGGGCCGGGGGCCGGTTTCAGGCGCTGAGCAGGTTATGTTTGCGGGCGATGAAATCCTTGGCGGTTTCCACCGCTACGGCGGCATCGCGGCAATAGGCATCGGCGCCGATCGCTTTGCCAAATTCTTCGTTCAGCGGCGCGCCGCCGACCAGAACGATGTAATCGTCGCGCAGCCCCTGTTCGATCAGCGTGTCGATCACGACCTTCATGTACGGCATGGTGGTGGTGAGCAGCGCCGACATGCCGAGGATATCGGGCTGTTCGGCCTCCAGCGCTTCGAGATAGGCTTCGACCGCGTTGTTGATGCCCAGATCAACCACTTCGAAACCGGCGCCTTCCATCATCATCGACACGAGGTTCTTGCCGATATCGTGGATATCGCCCTTGACCGTGCCGATCACCATCTTGCCCATGCGCGGGGCGCCGGTTTCGGCCAGCAGTGGTTTCAGGATCGCCATGCCGCCCTTCATCGCGTTGGCCGCCAGCAGCACTTCGGGAACGAACAAGATGCCGTCGCGGAAATCATGGCCGACGATGGTCATGCCGCCAACCAGCGCCTTGGTCAGAATGTCGTAAGGAATCCAGCCGCGCTCCAGCAGGATGTTCACCGATTCTTCGATTTCGTCCCGCATACCGTCATAGAGGTCGTCGAACATTTGCTGGACAAGCTCTTCGTCATCGAGTTCGGACAGGATGAGGTCGTCTTCTTGGTCGGACATGGCGCGTTTCCCTGGAGGTTTGGTCGGCAAGGCCGATGCGGTTCGTTTCGTCTCAGCTTTGAGAAATTCCGCTTTGGCTGACTAGGCGGATTGCGACACGCGGTGTTTCGCAACCGACCTGTGGACAGAATTTGCCGCTCCGGGGCGGGTGGCTTGCATCATGTTCCTGTTATGTTCTAATGTGGGCCATGTCCTGTATCCAGAGCGATGCCAAGATCCCGATAGACGCGGCGCGACGCCCCGGGCGCGCGGCGCTGAGCAATGATGTCAACCGGTTCGAACGCTTCGAGCGCACGCCCTTTGACGATGGCTGGGAGGGTGCAGAGGAACTGCCCAAGCTGAAAACCGAGGTGAGCATCGAGCGACCGCGCAGCGTGATCAGCTATAACCGGTCGCCGGATCTGCCGTTTGACCGGTCGGTCAATCCCTATCGCGGCTGCGAGCATGGCTGTATCTACTGTTTCGCCCGGCCCAGCCATGCCTATCTGGGCCTGTCGCCGGGGCTGGATTTCGAAACCCGGCTGGTAGCGCGCCCGCAAGCGCCGGAGGTGCTGGAGCGGGAATTGCGGCGCAAGGGCTACAAGGTCGCGCCACTGGCGATCGGGACCAATACCGATCCTTATCAGCCGGTTGAACGTGATATGGAAATCACGCGGGCCTGTTTGCAGGTGTTGCGCGATTTCCGCCATCCGGTGGGGATCGTGACCAAGGGGACGCTGATCGAGCGTGATGTGGATATTCTGAGCGACATGGCGCGGGATGGATTGGTGCGGGTGGGGATTTCGGTGACAACGCTGGACAGGGGACTGTCACGGCGGATGGAGCCGCGGGTGCCTTCGCCGCAGCGGCGGCTGGAGGTGATCCGCCGGCTGAGCCGGGCCGGGGTGCCGGTCCGGATCATGACTTCGCCCATCGTACCGGGGCTGACCGATCATGAGATCGAGGCTTTGCTGGCGGCGGGCAAGGCGGCGGGGGCCAACGCGGCAAGCTGGATCATGCTGCGATTGCCGCGCGAGGTATCACCGCTGATGCAGCAATGGCTGGCCGAACATTATCCCGACCGGGCCGGGCGGGTGATGGCGCGGCTGCGCGAAATGCATGGCGGCAACGACTACGATGCGCGCTGGGGCCGCCGGATGCGCGGCGAGGGGGTCTATGCAGAGATGATCGCGCGGCGCTTCGATCTGGCGGCGAAGCGGCACGGGCTGAACCAGCCACAACCAAAATTGCGCTGCGACCTGTTTCGGGCCCCCAAGCGGGCGGGGGATCAGCTGGACCTGTTTTGATCGAAACGAGGAAGCCGCGCCCTGTCCCTTGCGGGCGCGGGTCGGGTCAGCCTTTCCGACGGCGGGGGCGGCGGGCCGGGGCGGAGTCGGCGCCGGTGCCGTCACTGGCCGAGGAAAAACCACCAAGCGCGTTGGTGATCTGTTCCAGCGTCGGGCGCGGACCGCGCGGGCGGGTGGAAAGCGCTTCGTGCATCGCGGCGAGATGGTCCGGCATGGTGCCGCAACAGCCGCCGATGATCGTGGCACCTGCATCGCGGGCCAGAACGGCATAGTCGGCCATCAGCTCGGGCGTGCCGTCGTAATGAATATGGCCGTCGTGATATTTCGGGATGCCGGCATTGCCCTTGGCGATGATCGGCCGCTCGGTGCCTTGGGCGACGAAGCCCAGCACGGTGCGCAGCAGGTCGGACGCGCCAACGCCGCAATTGGCCCCAAAGGCAATCGGCGGGTTGGGCAGTTTTTCCACCATGTCGACCATCTGCGCCGAGGTGACGCCCATCATGGTGCGGCCAGCGGTGTCAAAGCTCATCGTGCCGCACCAGGGCATGTCAGCCAGAGCGAAGGCTTCTGCGGCGGCCTTGTATTCTTCGGGGGCCGAAATGGTTTCCAGCCACAGCACGTCGGCGCCGCCTTCTTTCAGCCCCTCGGCCTGTTCGTGGAAAATTTCGACCGCGACCGCGTGGGTCAGCTGGCCCATCGGGGCAAAGATTTCACCGGTGGGCCCGACGGACCCGGCCACCACAACGGTGCGTCCGGCAGCGTCGGCGATGTCGCGGCCCAGTTCGGCGCTGATCCGTGACAGGTCGCGGGCGCGCTTTTCCGCCCCGTGCAGTTTCAGCCGAGAGGCATTGCCACCAAAGGAATTGGTCAGGAAGATATCGCTGCCCGCATCGACGGCGGATTTGTACAGCTGCCTGATCCGGTCAGGGTGGTCTTCGTTCCACAGTTCCGGCGCGTCGCCCGAGCTGAGCCCCATATTGAACAGATTGGTCCCGGTCGCGCCATCGGCCATCAGCCAGTCGCGGGATTGCAGGAGGCGGGAAAGGGCGTCGGTCATATCAGTGTCCAGAATAATCTGCGGGGCAGGAGCGCCGAAACAGAGGTGGCGGGCATTATCATCGGGGCGCGAGTACGAAAAAGCAGGGCCGGAAACGACAAAACGCGGCGTATCAGCGCCGCGTTTTTTCTTTGATCAGGACCCGAAAGCGCGGCTTAGTCGGTTTCCTTCATCAGGCCGGCCTTGGCCTGAGCCAGCATTTCGGATCGTTTGGCGCGAATTTCGTCGGCCTCGACCTTGCCTTCCAGATCGCCGGCGACTTTGCGCACGACATCTTCGTGGCCGGCTTCTTCGAAATCGGCCTTGATGACGGACAGGGCATAGGCGTCTGCTTCGTCGCCCGACAGGCCCTGCTTTTCGGCCGCCCACAGGCCCAACAGCTTGTTGGCGCGGGCTTCGGCCTTGAACATCATTTCTTCATCATGAGCGAATTTGGCTTCGAATGCGGATTCGCGATCGTCAAAGGTGGTCATTCTAGATCCTCTGGTGACGTTGGTGTTGCCCCTCATATGCCTGTCATCACCGTCCGGTGCAAGAGTTAGGGACCTATTGCGACAAAGCCGCCATTGCACTAAGACGGCGCAAGTCCCGGGGACTCAGCCCCGGGGGATCGACGGAGTGGCCATGGCACGGCGCAAAAAAATCTACGAAGGCAAGGCGAAAACACTGTATGAAGGCCCCGAACCGGGCACGATCGTGCAGTATTTCAAGGATGACGCCACTGCGTTCAATGCTGAAAAAAAGGCCACGATCGAAGGCAAAGGTGTCCTGAACAACCTTTTGTCAGAATATTTCATGCTGGGTCTGACCAATATCGGCGTACCGAACCATTTCCTGAAACGGCTGAACATGCGCGAACAGCTGGTGCGGTCGTGCGAAATCATTCCGCTGGAAGTGATTGTGCGCAATTACGCCGCCGGGTCGATGGCCAAGCGTCTGGGGATCGAGGAAGGCACGCAGCTGCCGCGCCCGATCGTCGAGTATTGCTACAAGGATGACAAGCTGGGCGACCCGCTGGTCACCGAAGAACATATCGCGGCCTTTGGCTGGGCCAGCCCACAGGACATGGATGATATCCTCAGCCTGGCGCTGCGGGTCAACGATTTCCTGTCCGGCGTGATGTATGGCGTCGGAATCAAGCTGGTGGATTTCAAGATCGAAATCGGCCGGGTGTACGAGGGTGATTTTCAGCGTCTGCTGGTGGCTGATGAAATCAGCCCCGACAGTTGCCGTCTGTGGGATATCGAAACCGGTCAGAAGCTGGACAAGGACGTGTTCCGCCGCGATCTGGGCAGCCTGACCGATGCCTATACCGAAGTGGCCAAGCGTTTAGGTGTGATGCCCAAAACCTCGGCTCCGATGGGCAAGCCGACCCTGATCAACTGAAGCCGGGCCCGGAGCTGCCGGGCCTGATCTGCCAGAGTAAACTCAAGACCGCACCGGATGCGGTCACAGACCGGAGAAGCGCAAATGAAAGCTCGCGTTCACGTCATGCTGAAAAATGGTGTTCTGGATCCGCAGGGCGAAGCGGTCCGCCATGCCTTGGGGTCGCTCGGATTTGACGGGGTCGAAGGCGTGCGTCAGGGCAAGGTGATCGAACTGGATCTGGCCGAGGGTACCAGCGAAGACACGGTCAAGGATATGTGCGAGAAGCTTCTCGCCAATACCGTGATCGAAAGCTACACGATCGACATGGGCTAACCGCGCCGTCCAACGGGCCGGTGGCAACCGGCCTGCGCGGTTTCGACCTTCTTTCAAAGCGCCCTGCGGGGCGCTTTTTTCGTGGCTGCGTTTCAAATACCGCCCGCTGTCGCCGCTTTGCGCAGGAAACGGATCGTCTGCGCTGGTCCCGATATTCTATTGCCGAACCAGCATTTAACATGGAGGTTTGGAATGATTTTTCAGGGATTGAACCGCGACGTGGCGCGGGGCCTGCGGGCCGGCGGGCCGGATGCCAACGGGATGACGGCGGAACGGGGGCAAAGCGATGGTGCGGCGAATCCGTGCCGATGTTGCCTGAACCATGTCACGGCAGGAGCGGAGATGCTGATCTGCGCCCATCGTCCGTTCGAGACGGTGCAGCCCTATGCCGAGCTGGGGCCGATTTTTCTGTGCGCCGAAGATTGCGCGGGATATCGTGGGCCCGATCTGCCGCAGGTTCTGACCACGTCGCCGGATTACCTGATCAAAGGCTATAGCCCCGATGAGCGTATCGTTTACGGCACCGGACAGGTGACGCCGCAGGCCGATCTTGTCGCCTATGTGGCGATGCTTCTGGCGCGCGCCAATATCGGGTTTGTCGATATCCGGTCGGCACGCAACAATTGCTGGATGGCCCGGGTGACACGGGCCTGAGCGGTGCGGCGGTTTCTGTGGGCTTGATTAGGGCGGCCGGGCGGCGTATCAGGCGGGCGAACCGACTGCCCGGACCCCAGAGCCAAGGAGTGTGCCCGATGAAAGCCGCCGTCATCGTTTTCCCCGGATCCAATTGCGACCGCGACCTGGCGGTCGCCTTTGAACGCGCCGGGGCGGATGTCGCCATGGTCTGGCACAAGGACACCCATTTGCCCGACGATATCGATATCGTCGGCATCCCGGGCGGGTTTTCCTTTGGCGACTACCTGCGCTGCGGCGCGATTGCGGCGAATTCGCCGATCTGCCGGTCGGTGGTGAAACATGCCGACAAGGGCGGCTATGTTCTGGGTATCTGCAACGGGTTTCAGGTGTTGACCGAAACCGGGCTGCTGCCCGGCGCCCTGATGCGCAACGCGAATCTGAAATTCATCTGCAAGCAGGTGGGGCTGCGGGTTGCAACTGCCGACAGCGCCTTTACAGCCGGGTATCAGAAGGGTCAGGAAATCACCATTCCGGTCGCCCATCATGATGGTAACTACAATGCCGAGCCCGAATTGCTGGCGCGGTTGCAGGGCGAGGATCGTATCGCCTTCACCTATACCGACAATCCCAACGGGTCGGTGGCCGATATCGCCGGGGTTCTGTCGGAAAATCGCCGGGTGCTGGGCATGATGCCGCATCCCGAACGCGCGGTAGAGGATAATCATGGCGGCACCGACGGATCGGCAATGTTCCGCAGCCTGATGGATCAACTTGCCACAGCGTGACTTGCGGCGGGGGCGGGCTGTAGCCTATTCTGAGGCATGTCGCTGTTGCCAAGATCAGTAAAGTCTCTGGGCGGTCCCCGTACGATTTCGTGGCGGGTGAGGGTGGCGTTGCTGGCGTTGTTCATCGTGGCGGTGACGACGGTCCTGACCACTCATACGTTGCTGACTGACCGGTTCACCGAAAATACCCGCAACAGGGCCGAACTGCGGCTGGCGCTTTATAGCGGCAACCTGTTGTCGGAATTGCGCCGCAACGCCATCGTGCCGCAATTGTTGTCACGCGATCCGACACTGATCGGGGCGCTGAATTCATCTGATTATTCCAATTCCACCCAGCGGCTGATTTCCTTTGTCGAAGAAATCGGCGCGGCGTCGCTGATGCTGCTGGACAGCGACGGCCGGGCGGTGGCGGCGACCGACCGCAACCGGCTGGGATCGCAGCACCGGACCGAACCCTATTTCGTCAACGCGATCCGGGCCAGCGAGACCTTGTTTACCGTGCTGCGCAGGGAAACGGGCGGCTACCTGTTCGCCTATACCAGACGGATCGAGAACCAGGGTCAGACGCTGGGCGTGATCATGGTCGAGGTCGATTTGCAGAAATTCGAACGCGCCTGGGCAGGAATTTCCGACGCGGTTCTGGTCAGCGACAGCGAAGGCACCATCATTCTGTCGACCGAACCGCGTTGGCGCGGCCAGACCGAGACCGAGGCGCTGGCAACGGCACCGGCGCAATCCGCGATCCAGCGCGCCATTCAGGCCACCGCAGACTGGGCCACGGTGCCCGCTGACGCCTATGTGCAGGGCCAGGCGGTGATGCGGATGGAAAGCCGCATTCCGTTCCGTGGCTGGCGGATTGCCAGCTTCACCACTTATGAAAGCGTCCGCGACAAGGTGAACGGGGTGCTGGCGCTGGAAATCATGGGATTCGCCATGCTGCTGGCGCTGACCTTCTATGCGATGAGCCGGAAATCGACGCTCAGGATGATGCTGTTCCAGCGGGAATCGGCAGAGCTTCGCGCATTGAACGTAAGGCTACAGCGGGAAGTCGCCGAACGTGAGCGGGTGCAAAAATCGCTCGACGTGGCCGAACAGACGCTGGCTCAGAGTTCGAAACTGGCCGCTTTGGGCGAAATGTCGGCGGCCGTGAGCCATGAATTGAACCAGCCGTTGGCAGCGATGAAGACGTATCTTGCCGGGGCGCGGTTATTGCTGAAACGCAACCGTCCCGACGAGGCGCTGTCGAGCTTCCAGCGGATTGACGATCTGATCGAGCGGATGGGCGCGATCACCCGGCAATTGAAAAGCTATGCGCGCAAGGGCGGGGATGCGTTTTCCCCTGTGAATATGGGCGAAGCGCTTGCCTCGGCGCTCTCTATGATGGCGCCGCAACTGAAGGATCGCAAGTTGCGGATCACCCGTGCGTTGCCGTCTGAACCGGTGCAGGTGATGGGCGACCGGGTGCGGATCGAACAGGTGATGGTGAATCTTCTGCGCAATGCGCTGGACGCGACCCAGTCGGTGGATGAACCCGAGATCGAAATCATTCTGGCTGCCGGTGAAACTGCTACCTTTACGGTGCGCGATAACGGGCATGGTATTGAAGAACTCGATGAGCTGTTCGAGCCATTTTACACGACCAAGAAGCCCGGTGAGGGCGTCGGCCTGGGGCTTGCCATTTCATCCGGCATCGTCAAGGACTTGGGGGGACGTCTGATGGCGCGTAATGCCGAAGGCGGGGGGGCTGTATTCGAAATGCAACTGCCTATCTTAACACCTGAGAGCGATATAGAAGCGGCGGAGTAAAGCCCCATGTCGAAAGCAATGAAAATCGCCATCGTGGATGACGAGCAGGATATGCGGCAGTCGATCAGCCAATGGCTGGCACTGTCGGGCTACGATACCGAAACCTTTGCCAGTGCCGAAGATGCGCTGAAGGGGATCGGACCGGATTACCCCGGCATCGTGATCACCGACATCAAGATGCCGGGCATGGACGGGATGAAATTCCTGAAAAAACTGATGGGCAGCGACAGCGCGTTACCGGTGATCATGATCACCGGGCATGGCGATGTGCCGATGGCGGTCGAGGCGATGCGGGTCGGTGCGTTCGATTTTCT
Organism: Thalassovita sp.; assembly: GCF_034670005.1. Classification (GTDB taxonomy): domain Bacteria; phylum Pseudomonadota; class Alphaproteobacteria; order Rhodobacterales; family Rhodobacteraceae; genus Thalassobius. Next base: position 389,265 of record NZ_JAXMOH010000002.1, on the reverse strand, counting down.
GGAAAAACCGTTCAACCCCGACCGGATGACCGAACTGGCCAAGAAAGCCGCCAATGCCCGTCGTCTGACGTTGGATAACCGGGCGCTGCGGCGTGAATTGTCCGATGGCGGCCAGTTGATGAAGAAACTGATCGGCGCGTCGCCGGCGATGGAACGGCTGAAAGAGGATATTCTGGATCTGGGACAGGCCGACGGTCACGTGCTGATTGATGGCGAAACCGGAACCGGCAAGACGCTGGTGGCGCATGCGCTGCACGCGGTGGGGGCGCGGGCCGGTAAGAAATTCGTGCTGTTGTCCTGTGCGGCCTGGGACGAAGAGGCGCTGGCCAAGCGGCTGTTCGGGCCGATGCAGCCCGAAGACGCGCAATTGCCTGCGGTGGAAGAGGCGCGTGGCGGTACACTTGTTCTGGAAGATGTCGAGGCGCTGTCGGATAGTTTGCAGGCGCGTCTGCTGAGCTTCATCAACGATCAGGGCAGCCCGGCAGAAACCCGGATCGTTGCGATTTGCAACATGCAGGAACAGGACCGGACCTGCGAAGACGCGCTGCGGCCTGACCTGTTTTACCGATTGGCCGCGTTGCGGATCACCCTGCCGCCGCTGCGTCAGCGGGGCGAGGATATCCTGACCCTGTTCACCCGGTTGTCCGAGCAATTCGCCGAAGAATACGGGTGCGACGCGCCGCAAGTGTCGGCTCAGGAGGCCGCGCAGTTGTTGCAGGCCCCGTGGCCCGGCAATGTGCGGCAACTGATCAACCTTGCCGAACGCGCGGTACTGCAATCGCGCCGGGGCAGCGGCACCATCGCATCGTTGTTGATGTCCGACCACGAGGAAATGCAGCCGGTGATGACCACCGAAGGCAAGCCGTTGAAGGAATATGTCGAAGCGTTTGAGCGGATGTTGATCGACAACACGATGCGGCGCCACAAGGGGTCGATCGCCAGTGTCATGGACGAATTGTGCCTGCCGCGCCGGACGCTGAACGAAAAGATGGCCAAATATGGCCTGCAACGGTCCGATTATCTGTAAGAGACCTGCAATCGCCATTTTGGCGCAACCCATCTGATTTGGAAGGGCGGCCCGGCAAGGCCGCCCTTTTTTAGGGAACGTCGTGCGGCTCAGTTCACGCCTTTACGCATGCAAGAGGCGTAATAGGTGGTGGTCGCAGGCCAGTCCGAAAACATACCAACGATACCAACCTTTTGGGCCAGAACATCCAGCAGCTGGAAATAATCGGAATCTTTGGTCGTCACGTCCTTCACCGACTGGAAATACCAGCCGCCGCCATGGGCAAGCGGGCCGGACCGTTCCAGGGTCCAGGTGATGATCTTGAGGTCCGCTTCTTTAGCCTTCTTGGCCAGAGTCGACGGCACGATTGCGCCGTTTTCCGTGGTGACCAGCATCCACATCGGCGGCGAGATGTAGTTCACACCCATCGCCTTCAGCTCTTCCATGCTGTTCGGCCAGGTGGCTTCGTCCATCGGTGAATATCCTTCGGTATTATATTCATCCATCAGGTATACCGCCTGGGCACCGAAATCTGGTTCGTTTTCAATCCAGTATTTCACCACGTCGAGATCGAAGCTTTGCGCGAACACGTCAGATGCGGGCACTCCGGCGGCCTTGTATTCGTCGATCATCTTCTGAGCGTAATCGTCCATAGTGAAGCCGTCGAAGGGCATGTCGACTGCCGGGGTTTTCAGTTCCGGAGTGAACTTGACACCAAGCTTCTTGAACAGGGCGATCGAATCCGCATGGGTCATCAGGGTGCCCTTGCTGGCATAGAGATCGGTGCGCCAGTTGGCGGTGGCGTTCATGTAGTCCGCAACGGTTGCGCCATTCTGGTTCGAGGCGTCCATCTTGCCGTTCAGCGTCTGGAATTCGGCCAGCGTCAGTTCAGATGTACGGCATTCGGCCGAGGCTTTGCCGTTTTCCACGTTGAACGGTTTCACGCAGGTCTCTGCCAGGTCGGTGGCAAGGATATCGGTTGTGGCGTGCAGGTCGTTCTGGGCGTGGCGGCAGACCAATTCCTTGTCTGCGGTGAACACCACGTCGCATTCCACGATGCCGGCACCCATACGCGCGGCTGCGACATAGCTTTCCCTGGTATGTTCGGGGAACATCATGGCGGCGCCGCGATGTCCGATGGAAAAATCTGTGCGCACCGGGGTGATGTCTTTGCAGCTTTCCAGTTTCGACTTCAATGCCCCTGCGGGCAGTTGGTCGATCAGGTAACCGGGGCGGGGCCCAAGTTCTATCCGTTCGGCCAAGACCGGGGCGGCGAGCACGCTTAGGGTCAGGGCGCCAAGCGCGGTGCGGGTGAAAATGTTCATCAGTCGTTTTCCTATTTAAATAAATTCCGACAGTCCCGCGTTGTCAGTCGCAGATGACATCCCCACGACGGTTCGACGATGAAGAGATGAACGTAAACTGAAACTCCTGTGACGGCTGGAGAGCCTGCAGCGGCGCTCTCTGTGGATAAAGTTGCATTTTCCTTATTGTAATTTGTCCCCAGCACCCCTTATGGTCTTAGAACGGCGAAAGGCGCGATGCGCCCGCCGAATGAGTTTCGCTGATCCAGAAGTATTCGGACACAAAACCCCGACATCCTGGTCAGACCGATTGGGCCCTATCGCAGATATTCGCGACAGGGCCGTTGAGACCGCTGCTTGGTTGCCCATAGGGTGCTGACGGCCATGAATGGGCGCACTGAGATTGGCTATGGCCATCCGATGCGTCGGAGAAGAAACGCGATGAGGCGCGCGACACTGTCGAGTAACAGAGCAGGGGCTGACAACAGCCGCACCTGCCTCGCGTCCGCATTCGCCCCTAACAGACATCTGCTGCAACGCCCCCGCCCACCGGGTCAGGGGGCTATGCCGCGATGCAGACGGACACAATGGCAAAGAAAATGCTCATCGACGCCACCCACGCGGAAGAAACCCGCGTTGTTGTGGTTGACGGAAACAAGGTTGAAGAATTCGATTTTGAATCCGAAAATAAGCGCCAGCTCGCTGGCAATATCTATCTGGCAAAAGTAACCCGCGTCGAACCTTCGTTGCAGGCAGCCTTCGTTGACTATGGCGGCAATCGCCATGGTTTTCTGGCGTTTTCGGAAATTCATCCCGATTACTACCAGATTCCAATCGCCGATCGCGAAGCGTTGATGGAAGAAGAACGCGCCTATGCCGAGGCCCAGAAGGCCGAGGAAGAAGCGGACGAGAAAAAGCCGCGGCGCCGGTCGCGGTCGAAATCCAAGGCCGCATCGACCACGTCGAATGATGCCACTGCGGTCAAAGAGGTCGAAAAGACCGACACCGGCAGCAGTGAAATCGCCGGTATGGAAACCATCGACCTGGAAGGCGATGAAGTGCCCGAGGGCAGTTCGCCGATGGAAACGGTGGCAGAAACCCCGGTCGAGGAACCGGTGGATGACGCGGCCAGCGACGCAAGCGAAGCGCCCGAAGCTGCTGAGGCTGTATCTGACGACAATGCCGCAGTGGCATCGGAAGACGCAGCGACTGAAAGCGATGGTGACGACGCCAAATCGGCGGACGAAGACCATGCGGACGACGAAGACGACGAAGGCGATTTTGATGCCGCCGCCAAGGACGAAAGCATCGAATCCGTCGCGGAAGAGGATGACAGCGAAGACATCCGTCCGCGCCGCAAACCGCGTCCGCGCCGCTACAAGATCCAGGAAGTCATCAAGGTGCGCCAGATTCTTCTGGTGCAGGTGGTCAAGGAAGAACGCGGCAATAAGGGCGCGGCACTGACCACGTATCTGAGCCTTGCCGGGCGTTATTGCGTGTTGATGCCGAATACCGCCCGTGGTGGCGGGATCAGCCGCAAGATCACCAATGCGGTCGACCGCAAGAAGCTGAAGGAAATCGCCAACGAACTGGACGTGCCGAAGGGCGCGGGCCTGATCGTGCGCACCGCCGGGGCCAAACGGACCAAGTCGGAAATCAAGCGCGACTACGAATATTTGCAGCGTCTGTGGGAACAGATCCGTGAATTGACACTGAAATCCGTAGCGCCGGCCAAGATTTACGAGGAAGGCGACCTTATCAAACGGTCGATCCGCGATCTGTACAGCCGCGATATTGACGAGGTTCTGGTCGAGGGCGAACGCGGCTACCGCATCGCCAAGGACTTCATGAAAATGATCATGCCGTCCCACGCCAAGAACGTGAAGCAATACGCCGAACAGATGCCTTTGTTCGCTCGGTTCCAGGTCGAAAGCTATCTCAGTTCGATGTTCAATCCGGTCGTTCAGTTGCGTTCGGGCGGGTATATCGTGATTGGCGTGACCGAAGCATTGGTTGCGATCGACGTGAACTCGGGCCGGGCCACCAAGGAAGGCTCGATCGAGGAAACCGCGCTGAAGACCAATCTGGAAGCCGCCGAAGAGGTCGCCCGCCAGCTGCGTCTGCGTGATCTGGCCGGTCTGATCGTGATCGACTTCATCGACATGGATGAACGCCGCAACAACAACGCGGTCGAAAAGCGGATGAAGGACAAGCTGAAATCCGATCGCGCCCGCATTCAGGTGGGCCGGATTTCCGGTTTCGGTCTGATGGAAATGAGCCGTCAGCGTTTGCGCCCCGGCATGATCGAAGCGACGACCCAGCCCTGTCCGTCCTGTCACGGCACCGGGTTGATCCGGTCGGATGACAACCTGTCGCTGTCGATCCTGCGCCAGATCGAAGAAGAAGGCGTGCGTCGCCGGTCGCGTGAGGTTTTGGTCAAATGCCCGGTCGGCATCGCCAATTTCATCATGAACCAGAAACGCGAACATGTCGCGCAGATCGAAGCGCGCTATGGCCTGTCGGTGCGGATCGAAGGCGAACCGCATCTGATCAGTCCCGATTTCACTCTGGAGAAGTTCAAGACCGCAACGCGGGTGGTGGCAGAAGTTGCCGCGCCGGTCGTGTCGGCGGATATGTCTCTGATGGATCAGGTCGACGAGGATACCGAGGCCGACCCCGAAGAGGTGGCCGAGACGGTCGAGACCAACGACGAAGATACCAAGCCCAAGAAGCGCCGTCGGCGTCGTCGGCGGCGGAAGCCCAACGGTGACAGCACCGAGGGCGATCAGGACAATCAGGACAAGGATGGGTCGGATGTCGAACCCGCTGCCGCAGACGCGCAGCAGGGCGAGGCGACCGCTGAGGCCAAGACCGACACTGCGGCCACTGACGCGAACGCCGAGGCCAGCGAAGAACCGGCCGAGGAAGAAAAGAAGCCCAAACGCCGCCGTACCCGGTCGCGTAAGAAGAAAACCGACGAGGACGCGACTGTTGCGGCGGTCGATGGCGAAACGGCTGGGCTGACGGCGGAAACGGTCACAGAGACACCGGCCGCTGAAGTGCAAGCCCCGGCTGCGACGGCCGAGGCCGAAGCCGCGCCCGAAGCCGCTGCTGAGGCGGACAAGAGCGCGCCTGTTGCCGAGGTGGTGGAACCGGTTGCCGAGGCGGACGCTGCGGTTGTGTCAGAGGCAGAGCCGGAAGCGCCAAAGCCGGTCGCGGATACCGCCCCGGAACCTGCAGCGGAACCTGAGCAGGTGGCCGAAAAGGTGGCGGAGCCCGAGGTCATGGCAGAGTCTGCCGTTGAATCGGATGCCGAGACCGCTGCGGAGCCAGAGCCCAAGGCGGAGCCCGAAGCAGAACCGACGCCGGAACCGGTGGCCGCCGTGGCCGAAGCCGCGCCCGTCGAAGCCGCCAAGAAGCCGAAACGTCGCGGTTGGTGGTCTTTGGGTTAACCCGGCCCGCCTGTTAGAAAAAATGACGCCGCGCTTTGGAAAAAGCGCGGCGTTTTCTGTCGCCGGGGCATGTTTCAGCCCGGCCACAATGTTGTGACAACGCGTCAGGTGACGACCGCGGAACAATCGCTTAAGACGGACACCATGTTTGGAATAGAAATCATCGATGCAGGATTGTTGCCTGCAATGCTCGTGGCGCTGATGGCGGGGATCGTTTCCTTCCTCAGTCCCTGTGTTTTGCCCATCGTTCCGCCCTATCTGGCCTATATGTCAGGGGTATCACTGGGCGAACTGTCCGGCGGGACGGCGAAGAACAAGGCGCTGGTGCCGGCGCTGTGTTTCGTGCTGGGCCTGTCGACGGTGTTTCTGTTCCTCGGGTTTACCGCCTCGGCCATCGGGTCGTTGTTTCTGAGCTATCAGGGCTGGTTCAACACCATTGCCGGGGTCTTGGTGATGGTTTTTGGCGCGCATTTCATCGGTGTCTACCGGATCGGGTTTCTGGATCGCGAAGCCCGCATTGATGCCGGTGATCGCGGCGGGTCGTCTTTTGGCGCCTATGTTCTGGGTCTGGCCTTTGCCTTTGGCTGGACGCCGTGTATCGGGCCGCAGCTGGGCGCGATCCTGTCGCTGGCCGCGTCCGAGGCATCGGTGGCGCGCGGCACGCTTCTGCTGGCGGTTTACGCGCTTGGGCTGGGCGTTCCTTTCCTGCTGGTCGCGGCGTTCCTGCCGCGTCTGGGCGGGGTCATGGGATGGATGAAACGGCATATGGACCGGATCGAAAAAGTCATGGGCTTGTTGCTGTGGACCATCGGATTGCTGATGCTGACAGGCGGCTTTTCGGCATTTTCCTACTGGCTGCTGGAACATTTCCCGTCATTGGCGTTGCTGGGATAGGGGCGGTCCGCGCCCGCGGGTACCCAACGCCGTTATCGCAGCCGATCCAACGCCACGGTTCCGGCCATTGATAAGCCCTGTTCCTGCCTGAATTCCGCGCTATGATGCGCCCAAGAGGCGAATGATGAGCAGTGTCACAGATTCATATGTGAAGCGCCGCCGGGTGTTCTATATCCCCGGTTATGACCCGATTCATCCGCGCAGATATCGCGAGCTGTATCGCAAGGAATCAGCCCGTCAGGCGGAGATTTCAGGCTATGAGATCGGGCTGAAGCCAAAAACCACCAAAGGCCCTTATGGCTGGCATGTCAGTGCGGTGATCGAAGACCAGCCGGTCGAAAGTGATATCGAAGTGCTCTATTGGGCCGATATCGTCCGCGACAGCATGGATCAGGGGATTGCAGCAACCTATTTGCAGCTGATCCGCACTGCCTGGGCCTATATCGGGTCAGGCGCGCTGTGGCGGCTGATGCGGCTGCGCAAGGGGCCGGTGATCGCGGCGCTGTATCCGGTGGTTTTCCTGTTGGGGCAATTGGTGCTGGCGCTGGTTCTGGCCTGGGGGATTGGGCGCGGCCTGGCGCTGATTCACCCTTGGATGGCCTGGGCCGGATTGGCGGTGATTCCGTTTGTGCTGCGATGGTTCCGCAAGAAGGATAACAAGTTTTTCGCTTATTACCTGATGCATGATTACGCCTATTCGGCGCGGTCCAAAGGGGCCAATCCGCCCGAGCTGGAGGCGCGGATGGCGGAGTTTGCCGACATCATCGCGGCGGCGTTGCAGACGGATGTCGATGAGGTGCTGGTTGTGGGCCATTCGTCGGGCGCGCATCTGGCCGTGTCGATCCTGTCGGATCTGATCCGGCAGGGACGGGTGCCCGCCGATGGTCCGGCGTTGAATTTCCTGTCGCTGGGGCAGGTGGTGCCGATGGTATCGTTTTTGCCGAAGGCGCAGCGTTTGCGCGCCGACCTGCGCTATCTGTCCGAACGTGACGAGCTGTTTTGGCTGGACGTGACGGCGCCGGGCGATGGCTGTGCCTTTGCGCTGTGCGATCCGGTCGGGGTGTCCGGCGTGGCGACGCAGAACACGCGCTGGCCGCTGGTGATTTCGGCGGCCTTTACTCAAACGCTGAGCCCGGAACGCTGGGCCGAGCTGCGCTGGCGGTTCTTCCGGCTTCATTTTCAATATCTCTGCGCGTTCGACCGGCCCGGAGATTACGATTATTTCCGCATTACCGCCGGGCCGCTGAGCCTGTCGCGCCGGTTTGCCGACCGGCAGCCATCGCAATCGCGGATCGCGGCTGCGGTCAATAAATTCACGTCGGTCGCGCCGTGACCGGGGCGGTGCCGCCGAAACCCCCCGCGCGGCCCGACCGGGTGTCGTTATGGCGCTATCTGAAATTGTTCCGTCAGGACATCCTGTCGGCGCAGCCGCAGCGCCTGTACCGTGCCTGGATGGCGGAATTTCGCACCCCGTTCTTCCGGTCTTACATGTGCAACGATCCCGATCTGGTCGATTTGGTGCTGCGCCAGCGACCAGACGATTTTCCCAAGTCGAACCGGGTCGGAGAAGGATTGCGGCCGCTGCTGGGCAATTCGGTTTTCGTCACCAATGGCGAGGTTTGGAAACGGCAAAGGCGGATCATTGATCCCGCTTTCGAGGGCGGGCGGTTACGTGATACCTTCCCGGCGATGTGGGATGCTGCGGTGGCAGCAGTCGACCGCTTGGCGCCGCTGGCCAGCGGCGATCCGGTCGAAATCGAAGCGCAGACCAGCCACGCGGCGGCGGACGTGATTTTCCGTACCCTGTTTTCGATCCCGATTGAACATCAGGTGGCGGGGGAGGTGTTTCAGGTCTTCCGCGAGTACCAGCGCACCCAACCGGTGCTGAATCTGGGTGCGTTCCTGCCTTTGCCGGGCTGGATGCCACGGTTTCACCGGCGGCGCACCAAGCAGACGGCAAAGGTGATCCGGAAACTGATCACCCAACTGACTGCAGAGCGGATGCAGGCGATTGATGCCGGCAGCGCGCCGGATGATCTGGCGACCAAGATCATGACCACCGCCGACCCGGTGACCGGTGACCGTTTCGATACCGAAGAAATGGTCGATCAGGTCGCCATTTTCTTTCTTGCGGGGCATGAAACCAGCGCCTCGGCCCTGGCCTGGTCGCTGTATCTGCTGGCAATGTATCCCGAATGGCAGGATCGGGTCGCGGCCGAGGCGGCACAGGAAATCGACCCGAAAAAGGCCTATTTCTCGACCCTGTCCAAGCTGCGGATCACGCGGGACGTGTTCCGTGAGGCGCTGCGGCTTTATCCGCCGGTGCCGATGATGGTGCGGCAGGCGTCTTGCCCCGAGCATTTCCGTGATCGAGATGTACCGAAAGGCAGCCAGATCGTGCTGAGTCCGTGGCACCTGCACCGGCATGAACGGTTGTGGGACCGGCCCGACGATTTCGACCCGGCGCGTTTTGCGACTGAGAACGGCAAGGCCTGCCTGCGCAGCGCCTATATGCCATTTTCCGCTGGCCAGCGGGTCTGTACCGGGGCCGGGTTTGCGATGGCCGAAGGGCCGATCATTCTGGCGATGCTGTTGCGGGCTTACCGGTTTGAACTGGTGCCGGACCGGCCAGCGATGCCGGTGGCGCATCTGACCGTGCGGGGCAAGGACGGGATTTGGCTGAAACTGACACCACGCTAGGGCGTCAGCCGGAGCCTGCCTGTCGGTCGCGGTAATAGCGCAGCACAAAGAGCCGGATTTCCGAGGCCAGACCGCTGTCGAGATCGCGCGTCGCGTCAATTTCTGCGGCCAAAGCATTGATCGGCTTGTCCTGTTCAGCGGCGATGTGGCGGAAGGCCTGCCAGAACTCATCCTCCAGCGACACGCTGGTCCGGTGCCCGCGCAGGGTCAGCGAACGTTTGACTGGTGCGCTCATTCCCGTTTCTTTCCGTCCAGATCGCGGTCGGATTTTTCGGTGCGGGCCTTGTCCAGCACCTTCTCGGCCTTGCTGCGGCCGAATTTAACCGCGTTCTCATTCGCGCGGGCGCGTTTTTCGGCCCGGGCCTTTTGCTTGCGAAACTGGTTGAGGTTGACCGGTGTGCTCATGCCCCGACTATGAAACGCGAAGCCGCAAAAGAAAAGGGCGGCCGCGCCGGGCCGCCCTTTGAATTGTACCGGGGAAAGATCAGTCCTTCGGGCCGATCATGTCTTCGGGGCGCACGATGCGGTCGAAGGTTTCTTCGTCGACGAAGCCCAGAGCGATCGCCTCTTGCTTCAGCGTGGTACCGTTCTTGTGCGCGGTCTTGGCGACCTTGGTGGCGTTGTCATAGCCGATCGTCGGGGCCAATGCCGTCACCAGCATCAGCGATTCCTTCATCAGCTTTTCGATCCGTGCCTCGTTGGCCTTGGTGCCGACCACCATGTTGTCGGTAAAGGCACTGGCCGAGTCGCCCAAAAGCTGCATGGATTGCAAAACGTTGTAGGACATCATCGGGTTATAGACGTTCAGTTCGAAATGACCCTGCGACCCGGCGAAACCGACCGCGGCGTCATTGCCCATCACATGGGCGCAGACCATGGTCAGCGCTTCGGCCTGTGTCGGGTTCACCTTGCCCGGCATGATCGACGAGCCGGGTTCGTTTTCCGGCAGGATCAGTTCGCCCAGACCCGAGCGCGGGCCAGACCCCAGCAGGCGCATGTCGTTGGCGATCTTGAACAGCGACGCGGCCACGGTTTTCAGCGCGCCCGAGAACATCACCATCGCGTCATGCGCGGCCAGTGCTTCGAACTTGTTGGGGGCGGTGACGAAGGGCAGGCCGGTGATGTCGGCCATGTTCGCCGCGACCATTTCAGCCCAACCCTTTTGGGTGTTCAGACCGGTGCCCACGGCGGTGCCGCCCTGTGCCAGCTCGTAAATCGCGGGCAGGCACATCTCGACGCGTTTGATGCCCATGCGGACCTGATGCGCGTAGCCGCCGAATTCCTGGCCCAGCGTCAGCGGGGTCGCGTCCTGGGTGTGGGTGCGGCCGATCTTGATGATGTCCTTGAACTCTTCCGACTTGGCTTCCAGAGCCGCGGCCAGCTTGTTCAGACCGGGCAGCAGCACGTCGCGCGCCTGCATGGCGATGCCGACATGCATGGCGGTGGGGAAGGTATCGTTCGACGACTGGCCCATGTTGCAGTGGTCGTTGGGATGGACGGGGGTTTTCGATCCCATTTCGCCGCCCAGCATTTCGATGGCGCGGTTGGAAATCACTTCGTTGGCGTTCATGTTCGACTGGGTGCCCGACCCGGTCTGCCACACCACCAGCGGGAAGTTGTCATCGAACTTGCCCTCGATCACCTCACCCGCGGCGGCGATGATCGCATCGGCGACTTCGGCCTCCATCTTGCCCAGTTTCAGATTGGCCTGTGCGCAGGCCTTCTTGACCACGCCAAGGGCGCGGATGATCGGTACCGGCTGGCGTTCCCAGCCGATCGGGAAATTCATGATCGACCGCTGGGTCTGGGCGCCCCAGTATTTGTCTGCGGGGACCTCCAGCGGGCCAAAGCTGTCGGTTTCTGTGCGGGTATGAGCCATCGTGACCTCTCCGGTAAATCGTGTCAGGCGTTGTCATAACGCATGGCGCGTAAACTGCAACACTGCATACCGTTGGATACCGCTAACGGGTGACAGGATCGCAACCTGATGACGGTGCATCCGCGTCCGGCGGGAGCATTTGTACCAAGAAGCCTCCCCGCAAGCTCCTCCTTGTTTCTTCTTGGTCAAAATACTCCGGGGGTTTGGGGGCTGGCCCCCAATTTCCGCCCCCCAGAGTAATGCCGCCGGGCTTAATGCCCGGCCCGGGAGAAGGAAAACACCCGCGCAGGTGGCAAGTTGGCCCAGACAGTGGCGCGTTTTTCGGCGCGCAGCCCCAGTTCGGCCTGCATATCGGGCGAAATCGGCGCGCTGGAACTATAGGTGATCTGGGTGAAAAATCCATCCCGCGCCATCACCCGGAAAGCGCGACCGACCACGTCGCGCTGAATTTGCGGCCGGGCCAGCACCGGCACGCCGGAAATTACCGCGCCGATATCGCGCAGCCCAATCCGTTCGATATCCTGCGCCGGGCGGTTCAGAACGGTCACACCGGGAAATTTTTGCCGCAGCGTTTCGCAAAATCGCGGGTTCATTTCCATCAGGGTCAGCCGTTCCGGTGCCACGCCACGGTCGAGGATCGCCCGCGTGAAGCTGCCAGTGCCGGGGCCGATTTCGACAATCGGGCCTTGCACCTGTTCCACCCCTTCGGTCATCCGGCGCGCCACCGCCGCCGAAGAGGGCGCAATCGCCACGACCTCGGTCGGGCGGCGTATCATTTCACCAAGAAATACCGCGAAATCACTTGCCATGCTGGGGCCTTCCATCTGCATCATATGCGCAGAATGTGGCAAGGCGGTGTAACCGTTTGATTACGACTTCAGTCTGTCATGAAAATTTCACGACCGAGCGGCGTTATTTACGGAAACTGTCCAGGCTAACGACTTCGGCATCATGGGACACGCTGTCCTCTTCGGGGCCGTCGTCTTCTGGCGGGGTCGGGTCTTCGTCGTCTTCGATATCCTCGGCGCTTTCGAAGCGCAGGCCGAATTCGACCGACGGATCGACGAAGGTCTTGATCGCGTCATAGGGCACGTAAAGCGGTTCGGGCTGGTCCCCGAAATTCAGCGTGACATGGAAGCCGTCGTCTTCGACCTCCAGATTGTCATACCAATGCTGCATCACTACCGTCATTTCTTCGGGATAGCGTTCGCGCAGCCAGTCGGCCAGCTGCGCCGCCGGGTGGGTGGTGTCGAAGGTGATAAAAAAATGATGCGCCCCGGGAAGGCCGTTATCCGAGACATCCTGCAGAACCTCTTGAATCAGGCCCCTCATGGCCCGATGCATCAGGTTTCCATAATCAATGCTGCGCGACATGCTTTCACCCTTTTCAGTCTGCTAACGAGCATAAGCGATTCAAGACAAAACAAAAGAGAGCTGCGGAAAATTTTCTGCGTTCAGAAAGAACCGGTCAGCCCGCCCGCCAATGCGCAAAGCAACAGGGTCATCAGCATGCCGCGTTTCAACCCGATCATCAATAGCCCTGCGCCCAGCATAAGCCCGGCGGCGGTGGAATCGAAACTGCCCCAGTCGGGCAGCGGGCCGAACCGGGTTTGATCGACGCGGTCGAACAGCACATGCAGCGCGAACCAAAGCGACAGATTCAGGATCACCCCGGTGACGGCGGCGGTGATCGCCTGCAACGCGCCCCTTAGGCGCGGTTGATGGGTCAGGTGATCGACATAAGGCGCCCCGGCAAAGATCCACAGGAAACAGGGAATGAAGGTGACCCAAAGCGTCAATCCAGCCGCGGCGAGCGCCATCGTGATGCCACCCTGACCGTGCCCGGCGAGAGTGCCGACGAACTGAGTCACCAGGATCAGCGGCCCCGGCGTGGTTTCGGCCAGCCCCAGCGCGTCGATCATCTGTGGCAGGCTGAGCCAGCCGTGATCAGAAACCACTGCCTGGGTCATATAGGCCAGGACCGCATAGGCGCCGCCAAAGGTCACCACCGCGAGTTTTGAAAAGAAAAGCGCCAGATCGAGCAGGAAATCCTGTCCTGTCATGGCCAGCCAGATCAGCGGCGCGGCCCAAAGCGCCAGGCAGGCCATAACCGGGCGGAATGGAAACCGGGGCAGGGCCGGACGGGCGGGGGTGTCGGGCGCCGCGGCTGTGAACGCGCCCCAGAGCGCAGCGGCGATGATCACCAGAGGGAATGGCAGGTGCAGGCTGGACAGCGCGACAAAGGCCAGCGCGGCCAAGCCATAAGCCCCCGGTCCGGTCAGGGCCCGGGCGGCAATGTTGCGCAGCGCCAGAATGACGATGACCACAACGGCGGCCTGAACCCCGCGAAAAACGGCATGGATCGGCGCCAGGTCGCCGAAGTGGATATAGCACAGCGCCAGTGTCAGGATGACCACCGCGCCGGGCAGCACGAACAACCCGCCAGCAATGACGCCGCCCAATGTGCCGCGCTGTTTCCAGCCCGCATAGGTGGCCAATTGCATCGCTTCGGGCCCTGGCAGAAGCATGGCAAAGGACAGGGCAGACAGGAATTGAGTTTCGCTGAGCCAATCGCGGATCTCGACCAATTCCCGGTGCATCAGGGAAATCTGTGCCGCTGGACCGCCAAAAGACAGCAGGCCGATCCGGCCGAAGACCCGGATCAGATCCCCCAGTGGCAGGGCTGGTTTGGGCTTTGGGGTGGCGGGGTCCGGGGCGGAGGTCGAAGACATTTGCGGGCATCCCGTTGCGCGGTATCGCGTCAGCGGTGTCGCAAATTCCGTCACCCGTCAAGCCAAGTCAGGCCGAATGCCAAGCGGGCATGTCAGGCGATCGCCATCCCCGACATCCCCATCGCGACGGTATTTTCCGGCAAGATCCCCATCTGTTCAAAGAAGCTGATATAGTCGACGTTGTTATAGGCTTCGACGATCTTGCCGTCGCGGAACCGGCAGAGCACCATCAGGGTGATATGGATCGGCGTTCGAGTATCGAGTTTTTCCGCCTCGACCGACAGAAAGCCAGAGGCCCAGTTTCCCTGTTCCACCGATTTGTTCATCGTCACCTTGGGCGTGGTGATCAGTTCCAGTACCGTCGCGACAAGGACTTTGAATTCATCCGGCCCCAGTCCCATATCCGGCAAAATGCCGTCGGCATGGGCATCGGGGATGAAAAGATCATCAATGGCGTCAAGGTCGCCATGTTCCCAGACACGGCTGAAAAATTCCCTTAAAATCTCTGCATTCGCCTTTGTATCGGACATCGGATCCTCCTGTGCCAGTCCTCGACGAAGGCAGGGTAACGGCAAGGTCTTACCGAAGACTGAAGAGCCATGAAGCCGACAGGGAGGGAATAACAGTGAGGATGAAAGTGCAGGTTTCTGTTGCCAGGTACCTGCGAACCCCGCCTTACGCGGCTAGGCGCAAGGGCTTAAGTTTCGATAACTCGAACTGCTTACGCAGCCAGAGCCATCGGAGCACGATTGTTATTGGCAATTGTACTATGTGAACCGATAACGGTGGTATCTCACCGGAACAAAGCAAACCCCTTTAGACGTTCGTCGATCCTATTTCGGCCCCATGATCCCCCAATAAAGGATATTTGGTGGAGCCGCCGGGTACCGCCCCCGGGTCCGATCCGCTTATTACGAGCGCGTTTATGTCCATAGTCCCCGAAGAGACATCCCATATATAGGCGCGATGCGTCGCGGTGAAAAGGGGGGAGCGAAATCTGGTGCAGGATTTTGAGCGCTTCACATGCCGCAAAGCGCCGGTCCGGGCTTGGGGCAGGGACGGAATGCGGAATTGCGCCGCAGCCGGGGCCTGAAAGCACAGGATTTGGGCCGCCCCGGCGAACCCTGCGTCGGAAGATGAAAAACCGGGTGATAACAGTTGCTTCGCTATGCTAGCGTAAAAGAGACAACAGATTTAGGCACGAGGTCCACAGAGATGATAGAGCCCGGCTATTGCCTGACCATGGCGCGCTATAATGCTTGGCAGAACAAGCTGATGAAAGTGGCGTTGGAGGAATTGGATGACGCGGCACTACGCGCCGAACGCGGAGCCTTTTTCGGGTCGATCCTGAAAACCGCCAATCATCTGCTTTGGGGCGACATGTTATGGATGTCACGGTTCGACCGGGGCGCGGGGCCTGGGATGAGCATGAGCAAGAGCACCGAAATGACGCCGACTTTCGCCGCCTGGAGCGGTGAGCGGTTCCGAACCGACGGACGCATCCTGCGTTGGGCGGAAAAAGTTGGCCAGCTAGGGTTGAAGGGCGATCTGGAATGGGTTTCTGTGGCGAGCGGGACTGCTTTTCGAAAACCTGTGGCGCTGTGCGTGATACAGCTGTTCAATCACCAGACCCATCATCGTGGTCAGATCCATGCGATGGTAACGGCGGCGGGCGGTGCGGGATGGGTGACCGATCTGCCCTTCATGCCGGAACAGGGGCCTTGGTTATAGCCGCGCATGCGGCGCATCGGATTAGGGGGCGAACCCCAACTGAAAAATACAGATCGGGGGACCCGTCTGTGCAAGTGGAGGAAAGACCATGTTCAACGCATTGATCGTCGACAAGGACGAAGACGGAAAAACCCATGCCGGGGTGAAACAGATCGGATTGGACGATCTGCCCCATGCCGAGGTGACGGTTGCCGTCGAATATTCCACAGTGAATTACAAGGACGGGCTGTGCATCGGGCCGGGCGGCGGGCTGGTAAGGCATTACCCGCACGTGCCGGGTATTGATTTCGCTGGTACCGTCGAGAGTTCGGACGATGATCGCTACAAGCCGGGTGACAAGGTTGTTCTGACCGGCTGGCGCGTCGGCGAGGCGCATTGGGGCGGGTATTCGCAAAAGGCGCGGGTCAAGGCCGATTGGCTGGTGCCGCTGCCCGACGGTTTGAGCACAAGGCAGGCGATGGCGGTGGGCACCGCAGGGTTTACCGCGATGCTGTCGGTGATGGCGCTGGAAGATCACGGGCTGAAGGACAAGCACGGTCCGGTTCTGGTCACCGGGGCCGCGGGCGGGGTCGGGTCGGTCGCCACCGCGATTCTGGCACATCTTGGATACGAGGTTGCCGGCGTGACCGGGCGACCGGAAACCGAAGACTATCTGCGCGGTCTGGGCGCAAGTCAGATCGTGCCGCGTGAAGAGCTGGCCGAAGCCATCAAGCGACCGATGGAATCCGAGACCTGGGCGGGCTGCGTCGATGCGGTTGGCGGCGAAATGCTGGCGCGGGTGCTGGGCCAGATGAAATACGGCTGTTCGGTCGCTGCGGTCGGTCTGGCCGGGGGCGCGGCGCTGCCAACCACGGTCATTCCCTTCCTGTTGCGTGGGGTGAATCTGCTGGGCATCGATTCGGTGATGCAGCCCTATGAAAACCGGCTTCGGGCATGGAACCGGGTCGTGACCGATCTGCCGATGGACAAGCTGGAGGCGATGGTGCAGCCCGCCACCCTGTCCGACCTGCCGAAACTGGGGGCCGATATCCTGAAAGGTCAGGTCAAGGGGCGGGTTGTAGTGGATGTGAACGGCTGAACCTTTTCGGTCCCGACTGCGAAGCAAAGCGGACGCGGTGATAAGTGGTGCGCGTCCGCGCACCAAGTCGTTAATCTGCGCGGATTCCCCGCTGCGGTAAGGACAGGTCGCACGTTCCGGCCGGTCGCCTGCCGCAAATCGTGACCCGGCGCGGAATCAGCGTCGGGACGGAGATAAACCGGAGAGATGTCGGAAGCTGCGGCCAAAGGGTCGCGGTTTCGTTGTATTTCAGCGCCTGCGCCGGTACGGTGGGGATCACGCGGGTGCGACAATCTGTCATCTGCGTCAGCGAAAACCGCGCGGGACGGCGGGTTGGAGCGACTGCTTTCCGGCTTGTCCGGCCTGCGCCAAAACGCAGGAAGGGGACAAATCCGTGTTTTCCAAAATCATGACGCCGGTCGATCTGGCCCATGCCGGGCGCCTGAAGCGGGCGCTGGATTGCGCCGCCGATCTGGCCCGGCATTACGGCGCCGAACTGGTCTATGTCGGGGTGACGGCCGAAACGCCGGGGCCGTTGGGGCACAACCCGGCGGAATATGCCGAAAAGCTGGATGCCTTCGCCGCCGAACAGGCCAAGGCGCACGGCATCATTGCCAGCGCCCATGCCATGGCCGCCCACGATCCAACCACAGACCTGGACGACAACCTGTTCAGGGCGATCGACGAAACCGGCGCCGATCTGGTGGTGATGCAAAGCCACATCCCGAATTTCACCGATTACATCTGGCCGTCGAACGGCGGCAAGCTGGCCGCTCATGCCAAGGTGTCGGTGATGATCGTGCGCGGCTGAAACGCTAAACAAGACTTTAAAATATAGGACGGGAGGTCATTGATGGCCGACGACACAACAAATCAGGGTATCCCCGCGCCCGAAGGGCATTCGGATATCATCGAAACCGATTACGAGATCGGGCAAGACAATATTGAAACCCAGATCGGGCCGTTCGGGATGGATATCCATAATCCCGTTTTCCTGATTTCGGGACTTTCGATCATTGCCTTTGTATTCTACACGCTGGCCTTGCCGGAACAGGCAGGCGATGCGTTCAAATGGCTGTTTTCTGCCGTTACCAAGGGGTTTGACTGGTTCTTCCTTGGGGCTGCGAACATATTCGTGATCTTCTGCCTTTTGCTGATCGTCACCCCGGTTGGAAAGGTGCGGCTGGGCGGGGCCGAGGCGACGCCCGATTACAGCTATGCCGGATGGTTCGCGATGTTGTTCGCTGCCGGGATGGGCATCGGGCTTATGTTCTACGGCGTGTCCGAACCGATGAGCCATTTTTCATCCTCTTTCGGAGGCATCGCCGTAGGCGAAGACGGTGTACGTACCGATTGGGCCCCGCTGGGCGCCGCAGGTGGCAACGAGCAAGAGGCGGTGCGGCTGGCCTTTGCCGCGACGATATTTCACTGGGGGCTGCACCCTTGGGCGATTTACGCGGTGGTGGCGCTGGCGCTGGCGCTGTTTTCCTACAACAAGGGTCTACCGCTGACGATCCGTTCGGCATTCTACCCGATTCTGGGCGAACGTGTCTGGGGCTGGTGGGGGCATGCAATTGACGTTCTTGCGGTCTTTGCCACGCTGTTCGGGCTGGCCACGTCGCTGGGGTTCGGCGCAACTCAGGCCAACGCCGGGCTGAACGAATTGTTCGGTATCCCGGTGGGCGAGACCACCGAAGTGATCCTGATCACGGCGATCACCTCTGTAGCGCTGATTTCGGTGCTGCGCGGTCTGGATGGCGGCGTCAAGGTTTTGTCCGAGATCAACATGGTGCTGGCCTTCGCGCTGCTTCTGTTTGTGCTACTGGTGGGACCGACATTGGCGTTGTTGAGCGGGTTTGCCGATTACCTTCTGGCCTATCTGCAATACCTGCCGGCGCTGTCCAACCCGGTCGGGCGCGCGGATGTGAATTTCAGCCAGGGCTGGACGTCGTTCTACTGGGCGTGGTGGATTTCCTGGTCACCGTTCGTGGGCATGTTCATCGCCCGCGTCAGCCGCGGCCGTACTGTTCGTGAGTTCATTATCTGCGTGTTGCTGATCCCGAGTCTGGTCTGCGTTCTGTGGATGAGCGTGTTCGGCGGCGTCGCCATCCATCAGGTGCTGGCCGACGGCTATACCGCGGCGCAGGATGCTGCGCTGGAGCTGAAGCTGTTCAAGATGCTTGACGTTCTGCCGCTGGCAGGGGGCACGTCTCTGCTCGGGATTGTTCTGGTGATCGTGTTCTTCGTCACCTCGTCGGATTCCGGGTCGCTTGTGATCGACACGATCACGGCGGGCGGCAAG
Organism: Thalassovita sp.; assembly: GCF_034670005.1. Taxonomy (GTDB): domain Bacteria; phylum Pseudomonadota; class Alphaproteobacteria; order Rhodobacterales; family Rhodobacteraceae; genus Thalassobius. The sequence continues at coordinate 370,208 of NZ_JAXMOH010000002.1, read as the reverse complement.
GTCGATGCGCCGGTGCCTCAGCGGGTGTTCTGGTGCGTCTTCGAAGGCGCGGTAGCAATCGTGCTGCTGCTGTCGGCCGGAGGTCTGTCATCTCTGCAATCCATGGTGATTTCGACCGGGCTGCCGTTCACGGTCGTGCTGCTGCTGATGTGCTGGGCGATCTGGCGCGGATTGCTGGACGAAACGCGGTGAGGTCGATCTGCCGCTGAAAACCGACCCCCGGGGTGCTTGTACCCCGGGGGTTTTTGTATTTGAGTGCGGGCAATGATCGTATTGGCGCTTTGGCGCTGAATGCCGGAGGGTCGAAATGGAGCTGGATGTCGATTTCGTGCGGGCGCAGTTTCCCGCTTTTGCCGAGCCGTCCCTGCAGGGACAGGCGTTTTTCGAAAATGCGGGTGGGTCCTATACCTGTGCCCCGGTGATCGACCGGCTGACCCGGTTCTATCATCAGCGCAAGGTGCAGCCCTATGGCCCCTATTTGGCCAGCCGTCTTGCTGGTGAGGAAATGGACGAGGCGCGTGCCCGACTGGCCGCGTTGATGGGGGTGCAGGCGGACGAGCTGAGCTTTGGTCCGTCGACCACGCAAAACACCTATGTTCTGGCGCAGGCCTTCCGGCAATGGATGCAACCCGGCGAAGCGATCGTGGTGACCAATCAGGATCACGAAGCCAATACCGGCCCGTGGCGGCGCTTGGCCGAGGACGGGATCGAAATCCGCGAATGGCAGGTTGACCCGGCAACCGGGCATCTTGATCCCGCCGATCTGGGAAACCTGTTGGATGAAAATGTGCGGTTGGTCTGCTTCCCGCATTGTTCCAACGTTGTGGGCGAAATCAACCCGGTGGTGGAAATCACCGCAATGGCCCATGCGGCCGGGGCCTTTGTCTGTGTTGACGGGGTCAGCTATGCGCCGCATGGCATTGCCGATGTCGGCATGTTGGGGCCGGATATCTATCTGTTTTCGTCCTACAAGACCTATGGTCCGCATCAGGGCGTTATGGTGATCCGCCGGCCACTGGGAGAGCAATTGCCAAACCAGGGGCATTATTTCAATGCGGAGGTTTTGTATAAGCGTTTCACCCCTGCCGGGCCGGATCATGCCCAGGTGGCGGCCTGCGCCGGGATGGTGGATTATTTTGACCTGCTGGCCGATCATCACGGTCTGACCGGCACCGCGACAGAGCGGGGCGCGGGGGTGCATGATCTGATGCGTGGCCACGAGGTCAAGCTGTTGCAGCCGGTGCTGGATTTCCTGTCGGCGCGCAATGATCTGCGACTATTGGGGCCGGCCCGGGCCGAGGGGCGGGCCCCCACGGTGGCGGTCGATCTGGGCCGTCCCGCGATGCCGGTCGCCGAGGCGTTGGCCGCGCAGGGGATCATGGCCGGCGCAGGCGATTTTTATGCGGTGCGCGCGTTGCAGGCGATGGGCGTCGACCCACAGCAGGGCGTGCTGCGGCTGAGTTTCGTGCATTACACCAGCCCCGACGAGATTGCGCAGCTGTTGAAGGCGCTTGAACGCGTTCTATAACCCCCTGGAACACTCTGGTTTTCAAGGGCGGTGAGGAATGGACGATAACAAGCCGGTACTGGTCTGGTTGCGTCGGGATTTGCGGTTGAGCGACAATCCGGCGCTGACGGCGGCGGCGGCAAGCGGGCGGCCGGTGATTCCGGTCTTCATTGCCGATGAGATCGTTCAGGGTTTGGGCGCGGCGCCGGACTGGCGGTTGAAACTGGGCGTGGCCCATTTCGACCGGGTTGTGCGGCAGATCGGCGGCCGGGTGCTGTTTCGTGGCGGGGCCGCGGCGCAGGTTTTGCACCAGTTGGTGGCGGAAACAGGGGCCGTTTGCGTCTATTGGAACAGGGCCTATCATCCCGATGAGATTGCCCGCGATACTGACGTAAAGAGCGGTTTGAAAGCCATTGGTATCGAAGCGAAAAGTTTTCCCGGAAACCTGTGTTTCGAACCCTGGAGCGTGGCCAAGGGCAGCGGCGGCGCTTACCGGGTGTTCACACCGTTTTGGAAATCAGTTCGGAACCTGAACGTGGCGGCGCCCGCACCGGCCCCCAAAAAGTTGCGCGGGCCGGGTATCTGGCCGGAATCGGACGATATTCAAACCTGGGCGGCACGGCACGGGATGGGGCGCGGCGCGGCGGTGGTGCGACCCTATCTTTCGCTGGGCGAACAGGCGGCGTGGGACCGGCTGGAGATGTTTTGTGAGGACCGTCTGCCCGATTACGCCGCCGCCCGCGATATCCCGTCGCGGCCCGCCACGTCAGGGTTGAGCGAGGCGCTGGCCTGTGGCGAGATCGGTGCCCGGCAGATCTGGCACCGGGCGCGGACGCTGTGGCAGGACGGGGTCGCGGGGGCTGAAACGTTCCTCAAGGAACTGGTTTGGCGCGAATTCGCCTATCATCTGATGTTTCATGAGCCGCATATCCTGACCCGGAACTGGCGGCAGGGCTGGGATGACTTTCCCTGGAACCAGGACGAAGAGCATCCCCATGTAACCGCATGGAAACAAGGGCGTACCGGGATCGCCTTTGTCGATGCGGCGATGCGGGAAATGTATGTCACCGGGCGGATGCACAATCGCGGCCGCATGATCGTGGCATCCTATCTGAGCAAGCACCTGATGACCGATTGGCGGATCGGCCAGCACTGGTTTGCTGATTGTTTGACCGATTGGGACCCGGCGTCGAATGCGATGGGATGGCAATGGGCGGCGGGGTCAGGGCCGGATGCGGCACCCTATTTCCGGGTGTTCAATCCCGATCTGCAATTGAAGAAATTCGATCCCGAAGGGCGCTATCGACAGGCATGGATCGCCGAAGGGGATGCGATGCCGAGCGACACCGCGCTTTCCTACTTTAGGGCGATTCCCAGATCATGGCACATCCGGGCCGAGGATACCTACCCGGTGCCCATTGTCAGTCCCCAAGAGGGGCGCGAACGGGCGCTTGCAGCCTATCAAAACCGTAGTTTCTAGCAGAAACCCATGATTTTCTTGCCAGAAAAGGATTTTCTTGCCAGCCTGTGATCAGTTCGCTGAGGGGAGAAAGCGGAATGATCCTGACAACGACGGAAAACCAGAGCAATCTGCCACGTTATTTCGCACAGGTCTTTGACGTCACCAAGCGCATGGCAAGGGGGCGATTGGATTTCGTGATGCCCGATGGGCGCGTTTTCCGCGCCGAGGGCAAGGAACCCGGCTACGTGGCCGAATTGAGGATCAAAAACGAAGACACTTTCGCCCGGCTGATCCGCGAAGGCGATCTTGGGTTTTGCGACGCCTATCTGGATGGCTGGTGGGATACGCCCGATTTGCAGGCCTTTCTGGACCTGCTGCATTCGGGCAATGACGACGTGTATGATGGTTTTCCCGGCATGTTTCTGGTGCGCGCCTATGAACGGATGCGCCATTTGATGAATTCCAACAGCCGCAAACAGGCCAAGAAGAACATCAGCTATCATTACGATCTGGGCAACGATTTCTATGCCCTGTGGCTGGATGACACGATGACCTATTCCAGCGCCCTGTTTGAAACCGGACAGGAAAGTCTGGAATCGGCGCAACAGGCGAAATATGCCTCTTTGGTCGATCAGATGGGCGCCAAGGAAGGCGATCACGTGCTGGAAATCGGCTGTGGCTGGGGCGGGTTTGCGGAATATGCAGCGCGCGAACGTGGGCTGCGTGTGACCGGGTTGACCATTTCGCAGGAACAGTTGAAATACGCTCGTGAACGGATTGAAAAGGCTGGACTTTCTGGCTTGGTGGAGCTGAAGTTGCAGGACTACCGCGATGAGGCGGGGCATTATGACGGCATTGCGAGTATCGAGATGTTCGAAGCCGTGGGTGAAAAATACTGGCCGGTCTATTTCAACAAGGTGCGCGATTGCCTGAAGCCGGGTAAAAACGCCACGCTGCAAATCATCACGTTGCAGGAAAAACGTTTTGAAACATATCGTAAGGGCGTGGATTTCATCCAGAAATATATTTTTCCGGGGGGCATGTTGCCCAGTGCGACAGCGCTGCGCAGGGAAATCGCCCGGGCCAAACTGACAGAGATCGGTTCGATCGAATTCGGTGAAAGTTACAGCCAGACTTTGCGGCGCTGGCATGAACGGTTCAACGCCCGCTGGGAGGATGTTGCGGCGCTTGGGTTCGACGAGCGGTTCCGGCGGATGTGGAATTTCTACCTGACCTCTTGTGCGGGGTCGTTTCATGGCGGAAACTGCGACGTGACTCAGATTACCATTCAAAGGCCCGCCGACTGATGTTGACCGCTGCCCGTCTGTTTTCTGCGATACTGCTGGCAGCCCTGTGTTGGTTGGTGTCGGAAATGATCCGCCCCCTGATGCCGGAAAGCACGGTTTTCGGTTGGTTCAACTACGTCAATTCAGCGCTTGGTCTGATCATCGGCTGGCGGATGATCGGCGCCAAGGCGGGGGCTGGGTTGGTCAATGCGATCAGCAATGGCATTACCGCGATTGTTACTCTGGTGTTTTTCGGATTGTTCATTCACGCCCTGAACGAAATGCTGCGATTGTCGATGCGCCGGGCCTATCAGGACCCGTTGAAGGGGATCGAGGATATGTTTCGCATCGGCGCCGAATTCGGGGCGTTGGTGTTGAACCCGAGTGTGGCGTTGGTTCTGGTCGCCGGTGGTGTGGCGATTGCCATTATCGCCGAAGTGATTAATAGCGTCTGGCGATAAACCTGGTTTCTGGGGATGCCGCTTTCATGACCGATATTTTTGTCTATGGCACGCTGCGCCATATGCCGCTGCTTGAAACCGTGCTGGGGCGCGGAGCGGATCATCTGACGCTGATCCGTGCGCGGTTGCCGGGTTATCGCGCCCGTCTGGTCGAGGGACAGGCCTTTCCGCTGATTTTCGCCGCCGAGGGAGAGGCGGCGGAGGGTCTGTTGCTGCGCGGGCTGAACGCGGCAGATCTGGAGCGGCTGGATTTTTACGAAAAGGTTTTCGGCTATGACCGCGGTCCGGTGCGGGTCGAAGCGGATACCGGCCCGATCGAGGCGCTGATCTGGTGGCCGCCGGAAAACGAATACCGGCCCGGCGGCGATTTCGATCTGGACGGCTGGGCGGACAGGTGGGGCCGGATCAATTGTCGCGCGGCGGATGAGGTGATGGGCTATCGCGGTCAGAAGGGCCCGCAGGAACTGGGCGGGATCTATGGCATGATCCATGCCCGCGCCGCCAGTTGGGTCTATGCCCGTGACGAGACCCCGGTGGCAACGCCGAGCGGACTGACCGAGGACGATGTGGTCGGCCACGCGCTGACCCGGCCCTATGCCAATTACTTTGCCGTCGAGGAACAGCGGCTGCAATTCCGGAAATTCGATAGCGGTCTGAGCGAAGAGGTGTTGCGCGCGACCTTCGTGGCGACCGACGCGTCTTTGGTCCTGCCTTATGATCCGGTCCGCGACACGGTTTTGCTGCTGGAACAGTTCCGCGCCGGGCCGTGGACCCGCGGCGACCACAGCCCATGGCAGATCGAACCGATCGCCGGGCGGGTCGATCCCGGTGAAACCCCCGAGGATTGCGCGATGCGCGAAGCGCTGGAAGAGGCGGGGCTGGCGCTGAAGGCGCTGATCCCGATCCATCGCGGTTATGCTTCACCCGGTTGTTCGAGCGAATTTTTTCATATCTATCTTGGGCTTGCCGATTTGAACGATCATCTGGCGGGCACCGGCGGGATAGCGGGCGAGCACGAAGACATCCGAAGTCATATCCTGAGCTTTGACGCGACGATGGAGATGTTGGATCAGGGCCGGGTCCGGGTAACGCCGATGGCCTTGGCGCTGAATTGGCTGGCACGGAAACGTGATGGTTTGCGCGCAGAAGCTTGAGGTCCGGGCCAAGCCCGCCTAAACCATATCGGGAACGATAAAGGAACTGATGACATGCGCATTGCCAACGATCTGGCCGAGGCCGTCGGAAATACCCCGCTGATCCGTCTGAAACGGGCGAGCGAGGAAACCGGGTGTGACATTTACGGCAAGGCCGAGTTCCTGAATCCCGGTCAATCGGTCAAAGACCGCGCGGCGTTGTTCATCATCCGTGACGCGGTTGCCAGGGGCACGCTGAAACCCGGTGGTACAATCGTCGAGGGGACCGCGGGCAATACCGGGATCGGTCTGGCGCTGGTCGGGGCCTCGATGGGGTTCAAAACCGTCATCGTCATCCCCGAAACCCAGAGCCAGGAGAAAAAGGACATGATCCGCCTGGCCGGGGCGCAATTGGTCGAGGTGCCAGCAGCGCCTTATAAGAATCCAAACAATTACGTGCGCTATTCCGAACGGTTGGCCAATGAATTGGCCAAGACGGAACCCAATGGCGTGATCTGGGCCAACCAGTTCGACAACATTGCCAACCGTCAGGCCCATATAGAAACCACCGGGCCGGAAATCTGGGATCAGATGGATGGCAAGGTGGATGGGTTTATCTGTGCGGTTGGATCGGGCGGGACGCTGGCCGGAATCGGCATGGCGTTGCAGCCGAAAGGGGTCAAGGTCGCCTTGGCTGATCCGATGGGCGCGGCGCTGTACAGCTATTACAAGACCGGAGACTTCAAATCCGAGGGCAGTTCGATCACCGAAGGGATCGGACAGGGACGGATCACCGCGAATCTGGAAGGTTTCACGCCCGATTTCGCCTATCAGATTCCAGATGAGGAAGCGCTGCCGGTGGTGTTCAACCTGTTGCAGGAAGAGGGCCTGTGCCTTGGCGGGTCGTCAGCGATCAATATCGCAGGGGCGATGCGTCTGGCGCGCGAAATGGGACCGGGCCACAGCATCGTGACGGTGCTGTGCGATTATGGCAACCGGTATCAGTCCAAGCTGTTCAACCCGCAATTCCTGGCCGAAAAGGGGCTGCCGCAGCCTGAATGGCTGACCCGCGACCTGCCGACGCCGCCGTCGGTTTTCGAGACACCGTAAAGTCATGGCGCGGGGGGCGGTCGATCTGTTGCGGTTAGGTCTGGCGCTGGTATTGGCATTTGGGCTGATATTTGCCGCAGGACCGGGGCAGGCGCAGTTGGAAACGGGCGCGACGGTTTCCGAAACCGCACCCGATTACGATGTCTGGGAAAGCACCGCCAAACGCGCAGAGGCGGCGGTCGAGGCGGGTAAGGCGTCGAATCGGGCGCTGGAAGAATTGCGTGCCGAGATTGTCACCTGGCGTGAAAGCTTCCTGACGGCGCAGGATACCCATGGCCGCCGCATTGCCACGTTGCAGGCGCAGCTGGACGTGCTGGGCCCGGTGCCGGAGGATGGCGCCGAAAGCGTCGACATCGCCAGCAGACGGGCCGATCTGAATGCGCAACTGGCGCGGTTGCAGGCCCCGGTTCTGGCAGCCGCCGAAGCCTATTCCCGCGCCAATGGGGTTATCAGCGAAATCGATCAGATCATCCGCGACCGTCAGACCGAAGCTTTGCTCAGTCTGGGGCCGTCGCCGCTGAACCCGCTGAACTGGAACACGGCGCTGTCGGATGCGGCTGAGGGGCTGATCGTGTTGGTGGCCGAGGTCGAGACCAACTGGAACAACGAATTGCGCCAGTACGAATTCCGCCAGAATTTGCTGGTGATCGTCCCGTTTGCGCTGTTTGGACTGGTTTTGATGCTGCGCGGCCGGCGGTGGACATCACGGCTGTCCGGGCACCTGATGGGCCGGGTGCAACGCGGCAAGGATGTTCTGGGCTTCCTTTTGTCCTTGATCAAAGTGGTCTTGCCTCTGGTCGGGCTGTCGCTGCTGGTGGCGGCGGTGCAGCAGAGTGGATTTGCCGGGCTGCGCGCCGAACAGCTGATTGCGGTGGTTCCGTTTTGGGGAGGAATGCTGCTGGTGGTGATGTGGATCAGCGACCGGCTGTTTCCCTATCTGCCGCTGCGGACACCGTTCGATCTGGAAGAGGGGCTGCGACCTGCGGCGCGGCGACATATAAATTTACTGGCGCTGGTACTGGTGCTGGGATCGGTGATCAGGCTGTTCGGTGAAGTTGCCGGGCTGAGCGCCGAGGCCTCTGCGGTGCTGGAATTTCCCGTTACGGTCCTGATTAGCGTTCAACTGACCCAGATGGCGCGATTCCTGCGCAACCGCTTGGCCCCTCCGCCAGCCCAAGAGGGAGCGGAGCCCGGGCGCTACCGGCTGAGCGCGGTGCGCGGCCTGTCGCAGGGGGCGCTGGTCGTCGGGATCGTCAGTCCGGTTCTGGCCGCGATCGGATACCGCGCTGCTGCCGATGCGCTGCTCTATCCCACGGTGATGACCATCGGCGTTCTGGCCTTTGTACTGGTGCTGCAGCAATTCATCGAGGACCTGTATGCGCTGGTCGCGCCGCGCAGCGAAGACCGCGGCGAAGCCTTGGTGCCGGTGCTGATCGGGTTTGTTCTGCTTCTGGCGGCGCTGCCGCTGCTGGCGCTTGTCTGGGGCGCGCGGGTGGCCGATCTGACCGAATTATGGAGCCGGTTCCTGGAAGGGTTCCAGTTGGGCAATACGCGGATATCACCAACTGATTTCCTGACCTTCGTTCTGATCTTTGCCATCGGTTACGTGGTGACCCGGGTGTTTCAGGGCGCGCTACGGGGATCGGTCCTGCCAAAGACGCGAATCGACCCCGGCGGGCAAAACGCGATTGTTGCAGGGGTCGGTTATGTCGGGGTGACGGTGGCGGCGCTGATCGCGATCACGACGGCTGGGATCGACCTGAGTTCGATCGCCATCGTGGCCGGGGCGCTGTCGGTTGGCATCGGGTTCGGGTTACAGAATATCGTGTCGAACTTCGTGTCCGGCATTATCCTGCTGATCGAGCGGCCGATCACCGAGGGCGATTGGATCGAGGTCGGCGGTCAGATGGGATATGTGCGCGATATCTCGGTCCGGTCGACCCGGATCGAAACCTTCGACAGGACCGATGTGATCGTGCCGAATGCCGATCTGGTCAGCGGTACAGTGACCAACTACACCCGCGGCAATACCGTGGGGCGGGTCATCCTGCCGGTGGGTGTGGCCTATGGCACCGATACCCGCCGGGTTGAAAAGATCCTGACCGAGGTGGCACAGGCGCATCCGATGGTGTTGGCGCATCCCGAACCGGGGATTTTGTTCAAGGGGTTCGGTGCGGATTCTCTGGATTTCGAAATTCGCGCCATCCTGCGCGACGTGAATTTCAGCCTGATCGTCAAATCCGATATGAATCACGAGATAGCCCACAGATTTGCCGAAGAAGGCATCGAAATCCCCTTTGCGCAGCGCGATATCTGGCTGCGAAATCCCGAAGCGCTGCGCGGCGACGCGCAGGCCGGAGATCCCGGGGATAACACCGAAGGAGAAAGCTGATGACCCACCTGTTGTTTCGCGAAGATGCTTATACGCGCAGCGCCCCCGGCACGGTGGTGGCGCATACGCCCGAAGGCGGGATCGTTCTGGACCAGACGGTTTTCTATGCCACGGGCGGCGGCCAGCCCGGCGATAGTGGGCGGATCAGCTGGCCCGGTGGCGAGATGACGATCGCCACCACGGTGAAGGGCGAGGGCGACGACATCGTGCTGGTGCCCGCCGAACCCGGCACATTGCCAGCGCCGGGAACTGTGGTCGAACAGACGCTCGACTGGGACCGGCGGCACCGCCATATGCGGGTGCACACCGCGCTGCATCTGCTGTCTGTGGTGCTGGCTTTCCCGGTATCGGGCGGCAGTATCGGGGCGGAAAAGGGGCGGCTGGATTTCGACATGCCCGAGGCACCAGAGGACCGCGATGCGGTTCAGGCGGCGCTGAACGATCTGGTCGACCGCGATCTGCCGGTGACCGAAGACTGGATCAGCGATGATGAGCTGAAGGCGAACCCGGGATTGGTGAAAACCATGTCGGTGATGCCGCCGATGGGGCAGGGCAGGGTGCGGCTGGTTCGGATCGGTCAGGGTGAGACCCAGATCGACCTGCAACCCTGCGGCGGCACCCATGTGGCCCGGACTGGGGAAATTGGCCGTCTGGTATTGGGCAAGATCGAAAAGAAGGGGCGCCAGAACCGCCGGGTGTCGGTGCTGCTGGACGATTGAGCGCGATCGGATGTGCGGCGGAGGCCGCGGCTAGCTGCCGCCCGGACCCCCTTGGGCCGACCCGATTAGGGGATTTCCGGCTCAGTCTTTCGGACCGATATCGGGATGCGTAATATCATCCAGCGGGTATTCGGGCTCTGTCTGGGTTTCGGGCAGCCCCTGTCGCGATAGCAGGATGGCGATGGGGCGCAATTCCGGCACCTGGCTGCAGATGATCAGCATCGCCACCATGATCGGCACCGACAGGAACATTCCCGGCAGACCCCAGACCGCCCCCCAGAATGCCAGATTGATGATGATGCCGAACGAGCTGAGCCGCAATGCGCGGCCCATCAACATCGGGTCGATGATGCTGCCATTGACGAACTGGATTGCACCGACAATGACAAAGATAACCGCAGTCGGGGCCGGTTCGCCGATCTGCACATAGGTCACCAGCGCGACCAGAACCGTCGCAACGATCGACCCGATATTGGGGATGTAATTGAGCACGAAGGTCAGGATGCCAAGTGCCGCCGACAACTCCAGCTTGAACATTTCCGCGATGATATAGACCATGCCGCCGGTGACTGCGCTGACCAGTGTTTTGACCAGCAGGTAATAGTTGACCCGGTGGATGATGGTGCTCATCACCTGACCGATCCGGTCGGCCTGATCCGGGTCGCCGCCGACGAAATTCACCAGCTTGGTGGAAAACCAGATCCGTTCGGCGAACAGGAAGCCGACGAAAAGGATTACCAGAACCGTAGCCGACATCAGGTTGCCGGCCTGGCTTGCCGCGGTGCTTAGATAAGACGAGACATTGATCGAACTGACCGATTTGAACACCGCCTGTTCCACATCCTGTCCCAACCAGGTGAACATCGCCGCTACCGCCTTGGGGGCGCTTTCGGCATAGGCCAACGTCGTGGTCAGTACCGTGTTGATCTGACTGAGGATGATCGAAGTGGTGGTCAGCAGCGCCGTGGAGATCAGGATCAGCGCCAGAATCGAGGCGATGATATTTGGAATGCGGATCGGCCCGATCCGTTGCCGGGCGATGAAATTGATCGCATCGCTGGTCAGCGAAAACAGCACGATGGCGGTGGCCAGAGAAATCAGCAGGAATCGCGCCTGTACCAGCAAAAACAGCACCACCGCAAAGGCGATGATCAACAGCGCGCCGGTCTGCACCCGGTCGAGCTGCGTGCTGCGCCGGTCCTGAACGGGCAGGCGGCGCGGACGAGGCGGGCGACGGGGGGATTGGTTCATATCTGGGGAATTTCCGGCTGCAATCAGGATTTTCGGGAATTATGTTCCATGCGCGTCCGGGATACAACGGGGCAACGGTGAAACTGGGGTTGCAAACACCCGGAATCTGATTGTATGAGAGCGCCTACGGAGAGGTGGCCGAGTGGTCGAAGGCGCACGCCTGGAAAGTGTGTAGGCGGGAGACCGTCTCCAGGGTTCGAATCCCTGTCTCTCCGCCACATTCAAATGGAACCGAAATCCAACTGCCTGCCCAGCACTCAGGTGAGCGTTACCCTATTGGCTGGCGTGCCCGAACGTATAGTCGGCGGAACGAACGCGGTTTCGACTAAAGAATCGCCGCTCATGCAGCCCTAAAGGGCAGCCTTGAGGCGCGGGGTCGCGAAATCGATGAAGGCCCGAAGTTTGCGTGGCAGCATTTCCTGACCGCGATAAACCAGACTGACAGGCACCGGATCGGGAGCGTGATCGTCGAGGACAGTCACAAGTCGTCCTGCTTGGACGGCTTCTGCGATCTGATAGGACAACACGCGCGTCATGCCCACGCCGGCGATGGCCGCATCTATTGCGGCCTCTGCCGTATTGACTGTCAGGCGCGAGTGGGGTGAGGCGGGCCGGGCGGCCGCTCCTTTTCCAAAGGTCCAGGCCTCGGATAGGGGGAGGGCCGAGAAGGTCACGACATCGTGGTCGGCAAGCTCTGCCGGATTTTGCGGACGCCCGCGCCTTTCCATATAGCTGGGGCTTGCGCAAACCACACGACGGATCGTTCCGACTTTCACTGCGACATCGCTGCTGTCAGGCAGAGTCGCGATACGCAGGGCCATGTCGACGTGTTCGTCCGCAAGGTGCACTAGCCTGTCGGCAAGGACCAACTTCACATCCGTTTCCGGATAGGCCTGCAGGAAGTCCGTGACAATCGGCAGAATGTGCAGGCGTCCGAACACGATGGGCGCGGTGATCACCAGTTCCCCTTTCACATCCGCATATTCGCCAGCCGCCGCCCGCTCGGCCTCGGCGAGGTCTTCGACGATGCGCCGGGTCGCGACCACATATGCCTTGCCAACCTCGGTCAAGCTGACGCTACGTGTTGACCGGATCAGCAGGCGCGCGCCGAGATGCGCCTCGAGGTCGGAAATTTTGCGGCTGACAGTCGAGAGGGGCACACCGAGCCGCCTTCCTGCGGCCGACAGGTTCCCTGTCTCCACGACCGCATGGAGAATGGACATCGCATCAAACCGGTCCAAATCACCCTCCCGAGAAATGGAATTATGATTGCCAAAAATACCCGATTATCCCGGGACGGACCAGCCGTTATCTATCGCTCGACCAGAATGACTGGCCAAAACCCAAGGAGGCTTTCACATGTCCCGTATTACCTATCCCGCCAACATCGCAGCCGCTTCGGAGGCCGCGCAGCCGTTGTTGCAAGCGGTTGAGAAACAGCTGGGGTCTGTTCCCAACCTGTTCCGTCTCGCCAGCGTCAGCCCGGCCGCCCTGGAAGGCTATCTCGGCTTGTCCGGTGCCCTCGGAAAAGGACGCCTGCCTGCCGCGACCCGCGAATGCATCGCTTTGACGGTGGCACAGATCAACGGCTGCAACTACTGCCTTTCGGCACACACTTATCTCGGCACGAATCTCGCCAAGCTCGACGAGGCCGAAGTCGCGGCCAACCGTGCTGGCCGTTCGAATGATCCCAAGGCCGACGCCGCCGTTCGCTTTGCCGCAAAATTGGTTGGCGAGCGCCGCCACATCAGTGCCGAGGATCTGCACGCGGTGCGCAATGCCGGCTATGACGATGCCCAGATTATCGAGATCGTGCTGCATGTCGCGCTGAACACCTGGACCAATTACCTGAACGAAGTTGCACAGACCGAGATTGATTTCCCCACGGTGAATGCCGACGAACTCGCGGCATAGCCGTAGCGCGGTGGCCGGGACGCCGCCATCCGGCCACCCGCCATTGAGGCCCAGGATTGAAAGGACACATCAATGAATCGCCCCCCTTTTCCTCCCTTCAACAAAGACAGCGCCAGAGAAAAAGTCCGGCTGGCCGAGGATGGCTGGAATTCTCGCGATCCGGCCAAAGTGGCGCTCGCCTACACGCCGGACAGCCGCTGGCGCAATCGCGCTGAATTCCCTGTTGGGCGCGCTGAAATCGAAGCCTTCCTAGCCCGTAAATGGGCTCGGGAACTGGACTATCGCCTGATCAAGCAGCTTTGGGCGGTCTCCGGGAATCGCATCGCCGTGCGCTATGCATATGAATACCACAATGACAGCGGACAATGGTTTCGGGCCTATGGCAATGAAAACTGGGAATTCGCCGAGGATGGGCTGATGGCGGCCCGCCATGCCAGCATCAACGAGCACCCGATCCGAGAACACGACCGCAAATTCCACTGGCCCTTGGGGCGTCGCCCCGACGACCATCCCGGCCTCGACGATCTTGGGCTATAGGGAGGATAGAATGGACATTCTCTTTTCCAGCGATGTCGCCTTCACCCCGACGGTAAAGGACATCCAGACCCGCAAGGGTTCGCGACGGGCCTATGCCAATCTCGAACAGGCCGGGGGCTGGCGCACTGAAATAACGATCGACCTTAAAGCGTTCATCGAGGGGCAAACAAGCGTGTTTCTGGCGACTGCCAACGCCGAAGGGCAGCCTTATATCCAGCATCGGGGTGGTCCCGCCGGCTTCCTGAAGGTGATCGACCCGCAGACGCTTGGCTTTGTCGACTATGTCGGCAACCGGCAATTCATCACCACGGGAAATCTTGTGGACAACCCCAAGGCCTACCTGTTCCTGATCGACTACCCCAACCGGCGCCGGATCAAGATCTGGGGAACGGCGATAGTCATCGAGGGGGAAGACAGGCTGCTCGCGGAACTTATGCCCGCCGACTGCAAGGCGCGCGCCGAGCAGGTGATCCTGTTCAAGGTGTCCGCCTGGGATGAGAACTGTCCCCAGCATATTCCGCAGCGGTTCGAGGCCGAAGATGTTGCCGCAGCCCTCGCGGCGCGCGATGCGCGGATTGCCGTGCTTGAAGCCGAGGTCGCCAAACTGAATGCAGGTGGCCAAAACCTGACATCAGAGGGCATTGCCGGGGGCTGCTCCGGTTGACGCCAGAACAGGGTGGAACAGAGTCTTCGACCACCAAATGGAATGACCTGCAAGTGGAGACGGTTCGACGTCAGTCTTGTCCCCTCCGCCACAAACCATTCGCGAACCCAAGACGAGGCCCCCTGCGTTTTTTTGCGTCGCCTGCGCCAGCGTTGAGGCGGGCACCCGCAGCCCGACGTAGTGATCAGCAGCAAATTTTCGCGATTGGTGCCGGCGCTGCTATCGCAGGTGCCGGAAGCTGGCAGAATGCTGAAACGGGGTTGCCGTAATCGGTCCTGCCATGTTTGCGAGTCCGTAATCCCAATCTCCTTTCGGTGGAAAGATTGGAAATATCTGCGATTTTAGAGGGTGTGATCTTTTCACATGGGCGGGCGGATATCGGGCGAGGGGATGACGGGGCGGATATGAGCGCGGTTTGAATCGCGCGCTCAGTCGGGATTCGCGCTTGCACCCTTGCTTTTCAGCCCCTAGAAGACGGCAAGATTCCGGCACCCCTTTGGGGGGCTGCGTAGGAAATATACCGAAAGGACGAAGAAATGCAGGTCACCGAGACCCTGAACGAAGGCCTGAAGCGCGGTTACGAGATTACCGTCACGGCCGCCGAGCTGGAACAGAAGGTCAACGAGAAGCTGGCCGAGGCTCAGCCCGAAGTCGAAATGAAGGGCTTCCGCAAGGGCAAGGTGCCGATGGCGCTGCTGAAGAAGCAGTTCGGACAGCGTTTGCTGGGCGAAGCGATGCAGGAAACCATCGACGGCGCGATGAATTCGCATTTCGAAGAAAGCGGCGACCGTCCGGCGCTGCAGCCCGATGTGCAGATGGTCGATTCCGAAGAGTGGAAAGAAGGCGACGACATGAAGGTCACCATGACCTATGAAGCGCTGCCGGAAATTCCCGAAGTCGATTTCTCGGGTGTTGAGCTGGAACGTCTGGTGGTCAAGGCCGATGACGCGGCAGTCGATGAAGCGCTGGCTTCGCTGGCCGAAACCGCACAGGATTTTGCCGATCGCAAGGCCGGCTCGAAAGCCAAGGACGGCGACCAGATCGTGTTCGATTTCCTCGGCAAGGTCGATGGCGAAGCGTTCGAGGGCGGCGCGGCGGAAGATTATCCGCTGGTGCTGGGATCGGGATCGTTCATCCCCGGTTTCGAAGAGCAGCTGGTTGGCGTGAAGGCCGGTGAGCAAAAAGACGTCAACGTGACCTTCCCCGAAGAATACGGTGCGGAAAACCTGGCCGGTAAAGAGGCCGTGTTCGAATGCACCATCAAGGCGGTGAAGGAACCGAAAGCGGCCGAACTGAATGACGAATTGGCCAAGAAATTCGGTGCCGAGGATCTGGCCGCGCTGAAGGGTCAGATTTCGGAGCGTCTGGAAGCCGAATATGCCGGTGCCGCACGTCAGGTCATGAAGCGCAAGCTGCTGGACAATCTGGACGAACTGGTGTCGTTCGAATTGCCGCCGAGCCTGGTCACCGCAGAGGCCGATCAGATCGCGCATCAGCTGTGGCACGAAGAAAACCCCGAGGTGCACGATCACAACCACGACAAGATCGAGACCACCGAAGAGCACACCAAGCTGGCCGAGCGTCGCGTGCGTCTGGGCCTGTTGCTGGCCGAGCTGGGCCGCAAGGCCGAGGTCGAGGTGACCGATGCCGAGATGACCCAGGCGATCATGAACCAAGCCCGTCAATACCCGGGTCAGGAACGTCAGTTCTTTGAGTTCGTGCAGCAGAACCAGCAGATGCAGCAGCAGTTGCGCGCACCGCTCTTTGAAGACAAGGTTGTCGATCACGTGGTCGAGCAGGCCAAGGTGACGGACAAAGAAATCAGCAAGGACGAGCTGCAGAAAGCCGTTGAAGAGCTGGAAGACGAATAAGCGTTCCGTTTTGGGACGTCGGAAAGGCCGCCCTTTGGGCGGCCTTTTCATTTTCAACGCCACGTTTTAAGGCAGGCAAGATTGACCTGCTGCCGTCTGTTGGCTTTGCTGACCCTGATTGCAGGGAGGACAGCATGGATTACACAAGTTTTTCAAAAGAAGATTTTGACGCATTCAGCGCCAATAACCGGCCCGGGCCGATCAATATGCTTAATCTGGTGAAGCTGCGCGACAAGGCGGACTATCCCGACGGGCGCGATGTGACCGGGGCCGAAGCTTATGCGGCTTATGGACGACTGAGCCATCCGGTGTTCCTGCGTCTGGGCGGGCGGATCATCTGGCGCGGCGAGATGGAGCAGATGGTGATCGGGCCGAAGGACAAGGCATGGGATCTGTGTTTCATCGCCGAATATCCCAGCCCGCAGGCGTTTGTCGAAATGCTGAAAGACCCCGAATATCGCGAAGCGATGCTGCATCGGCAGGCGGCGGTGGTTGATTCACGGCTGATCCGTATGCTGCCGTTGCCAGCAGGGGATGATTTCAGTTCATGAAACGACCAGCCCCCGCTTCAAAGGCGGGGGCTGGTTCGTGGTCCGGTTCCGTGAGTGCGGGATCGGCTATGTTTTCGACGATCAGGCGTCGCAGCGCTTGGGCGTTCCGGTTGTCAGCAGGGCGGACAGTTCGAGTTTAAGCGCATGCGCTGCGGCTTTGTCCGCTTTGCTGGTGGCGCTGGCGATCTGATCCTCACAATAGAGGCGGAGTTCCTCCAATGTTGGTTTGCGCGTTGCTGTTGGCTGCGGATCGAAATCGTAAGCTGATTCAAGCGCAATCCCGGCCATGTGATGCGCGTGAGTGTGGACGCCCGAGTTGAACAGGGCCAACGCTTCTTCGTTGGTGGCGAATACGTTTTGGGTGATGCCGGCGAAGTCGCGAATGCCTTCGATCCGTTCATCCGAACAATCCATCAACGCCGCCATCGCCCTGACCTTGCCCATCTGTTTGGCGCTGCCGAGGTAGTCGTAGGGCGCGTTGCGCGACCGTTTCATCACCCGGTCCATCACCGGATCGATCACTGCGATGGCGTCGAGCACACCGGCCTGCTGGGCATATTCGAAGGCCCCGATCATCACTTCGCTGGTGACATAGGAAATTGAATTGTTCTTGGTGGTGCCTTTCAGTTTTTCGGTATCCACGCAAAAACGGGTGGCTTCCCAAATCCGGGCGCTGCGCAGAGGCGGTTCGCCGTCGAGGATGTTGTAAAACACATCCGCCAGCATATGCGGGCCAGTGGTCTGAAGAAGCCGCATGCAGCCGACAACATCTCCATCGTCATCCAGACAAACTACATGTGCCGGGTTCAGGGCATCGAACTGATCGATTTCCATCCCGTTCTTTACGTTGACTTCCCATCCGAGCCGGCCTGCGAAGACGCGGGCCCGCAATGCGTGCATTTCTGCTAAGACATCTGAAAACAAGTGACGATTCAGTGCGTCGATTACGATGATCATGAGTGGTTCCCCTACCGTGTGTCATTTGTATCTAAATTGAACTAAATGACATGCATTAGGCCATTAGGGGTTTCCCGTATGACCTATAAGGGTATTGAAAATCTAATAATACACGCTATCCGGGATAAATCATGCCCATTGTGATCGCCCGGCCAACCGCCTGTGCCGTGGTTAAAGCGCCAAGTTTTTCGCGTCCAGACCGGATGTGAACTTCGACTGTGCGGTGCGAAATCGACAGAATGTCACCGATATCCTGCTGTGATTTGCCCGCGGCGACCCATTGCAGGATTTCCTTTTCCCGGGTTGAAAGCGTGGGCAAAGACAGGGCTTTGGGCAACAGGCCGGATTTCATCACATTATCATGCATGTGCACGGCGGCGAATTGCAGGTCGCCGATAACTTCGGGTTTGAATTTTTCCCACTCAGTATTGGAACATTTCCGGGTCACGCTGAGCAATCCGCAATCGCCATAGGGACCACGCACCGGAACGCTGATGCCGCGATCGGTGATACCGAAATCGAACGCATCGGAGAAGACCTTGTTGAATTTTTCATCATGTGAAAATCGCCCCCAATCTACTGGCGCGATGGATTGCATCGAGACATAGAGAGTTGGATCCAGACGGTGATAACCCTTTTTGGCGTAATGGTTTTTCCATTCGTCAGGGTAATTGGCGAATCCCTGCACATCCCCTGTGACCATATTGGTGGTCGCATAGGACGCGAAGTCAAAGCCAAGAGACAGGCAGAGACTTTCGAGAAAATCAAGAAAACGGTCGTCATCGTTAACCGAACTGAGGTCGATCAGGTCCATAGTCGTTCACTTACTGTGCCGGACGGTGTCCAGAGCAACGGGTACTCAATGCGTAGAGCGAAATCACGACTGTT
The DNA here is from genome assembly GCF_034670005.1 of Thalassovita sp. Lineage (GTDB taxonomy): Bacteria > Pseudomonadota > Alphaproteobacteria > Rhodobacterales > Rhodobacteraceae > Thalassobius. The sequence continues at coordinate 351,505 of NZ_JAXMOH010000002.1, read as the reverse complement.
GTTTTCACTCAAGAACACTTGGCATTGGGCCGGAGCCTGGCACCGCCTGTGTTTGATGCGGTTGGTGCTACGGTAAGAAGACAACAACTAAAAGTTACGCCAAGTGAGCATGACGCAAATTCGATCATGAGGCAATCGCCCCTGAACAAAAAAAGAACTGCGCGGATTTCCGCGCAGTTCCTGCATTCAAAGCAACCGTTTGAATTATTCTTCGGTGGTGTCTTCGTCGGTTTCGTCGGAAGCCGGCGACAGGCCCAGATCGTCGTCCTCTGCGGCCGATCCGATATCGTCGAACAATTCGGAGATTTCGAATTCAGCTTCGGCTTCGGCTTCGGCGGCCAGTTCCTGAATCGACTTGCCCGAGGCTTGCAGTTCCGCTTCTTCTTGCGAACGTGCAACGTTCAGTTCGATCTGGATCTGAACTTCGGGGTGCAGGGTGATGTCAACCGCGTGCAGACCCAGTTCTTTGATCGGGGTCGGGATGACGACCTGTTTGCGGTCGACCGAGTAGCCACCGGCAGTGGCGACATCAGCGGCGTCACGGGTGGTGACAGAGCCGTAAAGGTTGCCGCCATCAGAGGCCTGACGAATCACGACGAATTGCTGACCATCCAGCTTTTCGCCAAGCGCTTCGGCTTCTTTGCGGGTTTCCAGGTTGCGGGCTTCGAGCTGCGCTTTGTCGGCATCGAATTTGGCTTTGTTGGCCTCCGATGCGGTCAGGGCCTTGCCCTGGGGCAGCAGGAAGTTGCGGGCATAACCGGACTTGACGTCGACGACGTCGCCCATCTGGCCCAGCTTTGCCACGCGTTCGAGAAGGATAACTTGCATTTGGTCGTCTCCTTACTTCACGGCGTAGGGCAGCAGGGCGAGGAAGCGGGCGCGCTTGATAGCACGGGCCAGCTCACGCTGCTTCTTGGCCGACACTGCAGTGATACGCGAGGGCACGATCTTGCCGCGCTCAGAAATGTAGCGCTGCAGCAGTTTGGTGTCTTTGTAGTCGATTTTCGGCGCATTGTCCCCGGAGAAGGGGCAAACTTTGCGGCGGCGGAAAAATGGTTTAGCTGCCATGGGTTAGCTTCCTTTCTTGGGGTTACGAACGGCGTTCGCGGCGGTCGCCACGATCGTCACGTTTCTGCATCTGAACCGAGGGGCCGTCTTCGTGGCCGTCGACTTTGATGGTCAGAACGCGCATGACGTCGTCATGCAGGCGCATCAGGCGTTCCATTTCCTGAACTGCCGCCGCCGGGGCGTCGGTTTTCAGGAAGGCATAGTGGCCCTTGCGGTTCTTGTTGATCTTGTAGGCCATCGTCTTGACGCCCCAGTACTCGCTATCAACGACGCTGCCGCCATTGTCCGCCAGTACGGTGCCGAAATGTTCGATAAGGCCTTCAGCTTGCGTGTTGGACAAGTCCTGACGCGAGATGAATACATGCTCGTAAAGCGGCATGTGCACTCCTGTTCATTTTCAGGCGCATTTCAAAGGACGGGTCAGAACCTTCCGCGACCCACCCACGAGAGACTGCGCGGTTAAACATAAGAATGCGGAAGGATGCGGGCATATACGATGGTTATGGCTGTGTTGCAACCGAAAGAGTTGTTCTGGCCCTGATGTGCCAGAAGTTCCCAATCCGTGCCGTATTTTCGCCTGAAACCTGCAGGCAATATCCAAGTGAACGCTTGATGGAGGCTACACTATGGATATCACCAATCACGGCATGGTTCTGGGATCAGTGGCTGAGCGAGCAGGGCGGGCAGGGGTGCTGCTGCGCGGTTTGTTTGTTTTTGTCGGCGTGGTGCTGTGCCTTTCGGCCTTCGGCCTGTGGCTGGTGCCGGCGCGCTTGTCCGGGCCGGACGCGATCACGATCCGCGCAGCGTTGACTTGTCTGTTCGTCGGGATCGGGTTTTTGTTGTTTCACATGGGGCGGCGGGACAGCTTGGAAGAGCTGGCCATCGATTTCAACGCTGGAAGGCTGCTTCATATGGAGCGGGGCGCGGACGGGATCGCACGGTTGCGCGGCAGCCTCGACTTTGCCGATCTGGAAAGCCTTGACGCGAATGGTAACCGTTTGATTGCGCGCGCGCATGGCGGTGAAGTCCTGCATGTGGCGCTTGCCGGAAACATCCCCGAGGCAGCGTGCGACCGTATTGCGGATTGTTTTGGTGCGGCAAGGGCGTAACGCTGTTCATTTTCCAACAGATTGTGTGGAGTGGTCCGGAATTGCCGCGCCGCACAGAGAGGTCACATTGCCATCATCTGATCTGGTGATGAACACAGGAGACCTCATCCATGAAAACGACCCTATTTGCAGGCGCAGCTGCGCTTGTTCTGAGCGCTGGCCTTGCCGCCGCCGAGCCGGTCAAATACGTGCTGGACTCAAGTCACAGCCAAATTCTTTTCAGCTATAATCATCTGGGCTATTCGACCAGCTACGGCATGTTTTCGGGGTTCGAGGGCGAGATCCAGTTCGACGAAGCCGATCCGGCCGCGTCTTCGGTAACGGTGTCGATGCCGGTGAAATCAATGATCACCGGCTGGGCCGAACGGTTCGGGCATTTCATGTCGCCCGATTTCTTTGCTGCAACGGATGACGAAATGGTCAGCTTTACCTCGACAGCAATCGAAGTAACGGGCGACGCCACCGCCAAGATCACCGGTGACCTGACCCTGAACGGGATCACCAAATCGGTGGTTCTGGATGCCAAGCTGAACCAGAAGGGGGATCACCCGATGGCGGGCAAACCCTGGGCCGGGTTCGACGCCACGACCACCCTGGTGCGCAGCGACTACGCTCTGGGCAAATTCGCGCCTTATGTCAGCGACGAAGTTGACCTGAAAATCTCGATCGAGGCGATGAAAGCCGATTGATCCGGTTTACAACGTCATGAAATGAAAAACGCCGCTGGGAATATCCCGGCGGCGTTTTTTATAGTTGATTGCGCCGTTCCAGAGCGCGGGTGTGTGCAATGGGGCTACCGGGTGGCGGTCAGGTCGAAGGACAGATCGACGTCAAAGCCCAGCGTAGACGCGTCACCGATGCCGTCGCCAAGTGAGAAGGCGCGGCGGTCGAGCCGGAATTTGCCCTGCGCATGAGCCGTATTTCCATCGAGGTCCAATGTAACGGGGAAAGACAGATCAACGGTGTTTCCCTTGATGCTTAACTGTCCCTGCGCGGTCAGGGTGCCGTTTTCTTCGATCAGCGCGGCCTGATACTGTGCGGTTGGATACTTGTCGGCGTCGAAGTAATCCGGTCCCATGGCCTGATCCGAAACCGAGCCGAGCTGGAGCCCGGCAATCGGGATGGTGACATCAATCTGACCCTTCTGCGCGGTGGCGGCGGTGTCATCATAGTCGATCTGTGCGCTCCAGCCGGTAAAGGTTCCGGCGACCTGCGCCCCCATCTGGGTGATCGACAGGTTCAGCGTACCGGTCGAGACCTGCCACGCCCCTGCGGTTTGTTGCGGAGCGGGGTTGTTTTGCGCCGGATCGGGCAAAGCAACCAGACCCGACGCGGTGCCTGCGGCCAAAACCCCGACCCAAATCACAGCTGCGGAAGCGGCTGCAAGTATGTGAGAGGGTTGGGTTTTGCTGGGAGAGATGTCGGTATGACCTGATATCATCCGGCGCAGGGTGGCGTCTTTGTCTATTACATGGTGTTTCAGCGCGCCTGCGACATGCAACGCGATGGAGGTCGCCAGAACCAGCATCAGCAGGAAATGCAGATCGGAGGCCAGGCCGGACAGCGTCTGCGATTGCGGCACCAGCGGCAGGCCCTGACCGAAGGGCCACCAGATCGGCGCGAATCCGGTTGTGGCGGCATGATGAATCCATCCGCTGAGCGGCACGAGAATCAACGAGCCGTAGAGCAGCCAATGTACGGTTTCGGCCAGCAGAGCTTCGGTTTTGTGATCGCCATTCAACAGTTTGGGTTTGGGTTGGATCAGGGCCCAGATCACCCGCGCCGAAGCCGTGAAGAAAATTGCTATGCCAATGGTTTTATGTAGGGAAAACAGAGTAACAACGGTGTCGAGATTAACATTCGTGTCGCCGCTGCGCAGGGATTCTGACATTTCTTCGGCGATAAAGCCCAGCGGGAAGGCGCTGAAGATCAGCAGGGCGGTCAGCCAGTGAAAGCTGCGTGCGATCACACCATAATGAGCTTCTGTGTTCTGCATGAGAGCGGGTCCTTTCGGATTTCAGGGTCTGATGAGATGTAATCCGGGGAGGATGCGGGCAACACTGGAGCCTGCGCACAGATGCTCTGCGCAGATCGGCAACATGGCTTTGGCTTGCGTTTCTCTTGTGATCGTCGCTTTGGACGGTTACATCGGCTCAAACAAAACGGGATGAGGGCCGTCATGACAAAAGCATTCGTTTTCCCCGGTCAGGGGGCGCAAACCATTGGCATGGGCAAGGCGCTGGCTGATGCCTATCCGGCTGCAAAGGCTGTGTTCGATGAAGTCGACGAAGCTTTGGGTGAAAACCTGAGCGGGCTGATCTGGGAAGGGGAGCAGGATGCGCTGACCCTGACGCAGAACGCCCAACCGGCTTTGATGGCGACGTCGCTGGCGGCGATGCGGGCCTTGGAATCCGAAGGCGTGATTCTGGCCGAAGCCGCAGCATATGTTGCTGGTCATTCGCTGGGTGAATATTCGGCGCTGGCCGCGGCGGGCGCGTTGAGCGTGACTGATGCGGCGCGGCTGCTGCGCACCCGTGGTCTGGCGATGCAGCAGGCGGTTCCGGTTGGCGAAGGCGCGATGGCGGCCTTGCTGGGGCTGGATTTCGCGGCAGCAAAGGCGGTGGCCGAAGAGGCTGCAATGGGCGAGGTTTGCCAAGCGGCGAATGACAACGATCCGGGGCAGGTGGTGGTGTCGGGCCATGCTGACGCGGTCGAGCGTGCAATTGCCCTGGCCAAGGAAAAGGGTGCCAAGCGGGCGGTTCTGTTGCCGGTCAGCGCCCCGTTCCACTGCGCCCTGATGGAACCCGCAGCCAGAGTGATGGCGGAAGCCTTGGAAGAAGTGGATATCAACCGGCCCGTGGTTCCGGTTGTCGCCAATGTGGTGGCCGAAGCAATCACCGATCCCGCGACAATCCGGTCGTTGCTGGTCGATCAGATCGTTGGGTCGGTCCGTTGGCGCGAAAGCGTGCTGTGGATGGCCGGCAAGGGTGTGACCGAGGTTTGGGAAATCGGCGCGGGCAAAGCCCTGTCCGGGATGATCCGCCGGATTGACCGGTCAATCGCCTGTACCGCCGTCGGTACGCCGGAGGATGTAACCAAAGCCGTGGCCAGCCTGAACTGAGCTGTGCAAGAATTTATCCGGTTCCATTTTGCAGGCGGGCCGGGGGGACAATAAGGAAAAACTGGTATGTTTGATCTGAGCGGAAAATGCGCCCTGGTGACCGGGGCATCGGGAGGGATCGGTGGGGCCATCGCCAAGGCGTTGCACGGTGCCGGGGCCACTGTCGGTCTGAGCGGTACACGGGTGGACCCGCTGGAAGCGTTGGCGGCGGAACTGGGAGAGCGCGCGGTCGTGCTGCCATGTAACCTGAGCGATCCCGAAGCAGTCGATGCGTTGCCAAAACAGGCGATCGAAGCGATGGGGGCCTTGGATATTCTGGTCAACAATGCCGGGATCACCCGAGACCAGATCTTCATGCGGATGTCGGACGACGAATGGCAGTCTGTTCTGGATGTGAACCTGACGTCGGCGATGCGGCTGTGCCGGGGCGTGATGCGCCCGATGATGAAGGCGCGTTGGGGCCGGATCATCAATATCAGTTCGATCGTTGGCGCCACCGGCAACCCGGGGCAGGCGAATTATGCTGCCGCCAAAGCCGGGTTGGTGGGGATGACCAAATCCATTGCTTATGAGGTCGCCAGCCGGGGCATCACCGCCAATGCGGTCGCCCCGGGGTTCATCGCCACCGCGATGACCGACAAGCTGACCGATGATCAGAAGGCAAAGATCAACGCGCAGATTCCTGCCGCCCGGATGGGCGCACCGGAAGAAATAGCCGCTGCCGTTCTGTATCTGGCCAGCCCAGAAGCAGGCTATGTTACTGGCGCCACTTTACATGTGAATGGCGGCATGGCGATGCTTTAAGCCGACAGGGCCACTGGGACGGGAATTGCGGTTTGCAGCAAAAACCTGAAGGAAACCCAATAGGCCCTTGCTAAAGCGTTTGCGTTGGCGTCACCATGTGCTATAGGCCACGCAGATTTTCCCGGGGGCGGTATATCTGCCCTTCGGAACTGCCCGCGTCGCGGGAGAGGAGCCGCCCGCATTTTGGGCATCAATCAAGCCAGCCTGCGGGTACGGGCGACAATTCGGGCCGATGGCCCAATAGATGAGGACAGAAAATGAGCGATATCGCAGACCGCGTCAAAAAAATCGTTGTTGAGCACCTGGGTGTGGAAGAAGACAAAGTCACCGAGAACGCTTCGTTCATCGACGATCTGGGCGCGGACAGCCTGGACACCGTTGAACTGGTGATGGCGTTCGAAGAAGAATTCGGCATCGAAATCCCCGATGACGCCGCCGAAACCATTCAGACCTTTGGCGACGCAGTGAAATTCATCAGCCAAGCGTCGTAATCGGCTGCACATCGCTGAATTTTGAAAGCCCCTGCCTTTTGGCGGGGGCTTTTTTGTGGGCGATAGCGGTTGGAACTGCAGATACTGGAACGTGGCTGTGAGCCGTTTGCGGAAGCAGGTTTTTCATCGATTTCTCACTTCTGGCTTTTGCGTCTGGTTGAAAAGACGCCGCGCAAATCCGCACGCCCGACGGGAAGAGCCGCCGGTGTGGGTTTGAACCTTCCAGAATTTGCGCTGCATTGCAGCAAGCTTAACCGTTGATCAGCCGTCGCAGGCTTGCGGTAAAGATAACGGTCGTTTCCCTCTGGCAAGGACCGGCCCGTGCCGCCTATAAGGGGCTGCATATGCTTGCGCTTTCGGCTTGATCCAAGCTATTGAGGGCGCGGACTGCCGAGGCAAAGGAGAGCAGAAAATGCGTCGAGTTGTTGTTACCGGGCTGGGGTTGGTGACTCCGCTGGCATGTGGTGTCGAAGAAACCTGGTCGCGGCTTCTGGAGGGGAAGTCTGGCGCAGGTACGATCACCCGTTTCGATGCAAGCCATCTGGCCACGGATTACGCCTGTGAAGTCCCCTATGGAGATGGCAGCGACGGCAGTTTCAATCCCGATGACTGGATGTTGCCGAAAGAACGCCGCAAGGTTGATGATTTCATCCTTTACGGCATCGCGGCGGCGACGCAGGCGGTGGTAGATTCCGGCTGGACCCCGGAAGATGATGAAAGCCGCGAACGCACCGGCGTGATGATCGGTTCGGGGATCGGCGGGTTGCAGTCCATTGCCGAAACCGCGCTGGTGATCAAGGAAAAGGGGCCGCGTCGGGTGTCGCCCTTCTTTATTCCCGGGGCTTTGATCAACCTGATTTCCGGTCAGGTCAGCATCAAATACGGCTTCAAGGGCCCGAACCATGCGGTGGTGACAGCCTGTTCGACCGGGGCCCATGCCATCGGCGATGCGACCCGGCTGATCAAATATGGTGATGCCGATGTGATGATCGCCGGTGGGGCCGAGGCGGCAATCTGCGAGATCGGGATTGCCGGTTTCAACGCCTGCAAAGCGTTGTCGACCAAGCGCAAGGACGATCCGCAGGCGGCCAGCCGCCCCTATGACAACGACCGCGATGGGTTCGTCATGGGCGAAGGGGCGGGCGTTATCGTGTTGGAAGAATACGAACACGCCAAGGCGCGCGGTGCCAAGATCTATGCCGAGGTTCTGGGCTATGGCCTGTCGGGCGATGCCTATCACATCACCGCGCCATCGGAAGATGGCAATGGTGGCGAACGCGCGATGCGCGCGGCGCTGAAGGACGCCAAGATCGATGCTTCGGCGATTGATTACATCAACGCACATGGCACCTCGACCATGGCGGATACGATCGAGTTGGGCGCGGTGGAACGTTTGCTGGGCGATGCCGCATCGACCGCTACGATGTCGTCGACCAAATCGGCGACCGGGCATTTGTTGGGCGCGGCCGGGGCGATCGAGGCAGTGTTTTCGATCCTTGCAATCCGCGATCAGGTCGCGCCGCCGACAATCAACCTCGACAATCCGGCGGTTGAAAGCGCGCTGGATCTGGCCCCGAACCAGAAACGCGAACGCACCATCAACGTGGCGCTGTCCAACAGCTTTGGCTTTGGCGGCACAAATGCCAGCGTGCTGTTCGGAAAGGTCGGCTGATGTGGCGATCAATTGCGTCTAACGCATTGACACTGCTTATTGTTATGCTGTTCCTCGGGGGTGGTTTGATCCTTTGGGGGCAGCGCAGCTATCGCGTTGCGGGGCCGTTGCAGCAACCGATATGCGTGCGGGTCGAAAGCGGGTCGAACATGACCAAGATCAGTCAACGGCTGGAACAGGAGGGCGCGGTTTCGAACGGTACCCTGTTTCGGCTGGGGGCGGATTATTCCGACAAGGCGGATAAGCTGAAGGCGGGTAGCTTTCTGGTGCCCGAAGGGGCCTCGATGGAGGAAATCGTCGATATCCTGACCCGTGGTGGTGCCAGCACCTGCGGCACTGAAGTGGTGTACCGTGTCGGTATCACCCGCAGCGAGATCGTGCTGCGGGAACTGGACCCCGCGACCAATCGTTATGTCGAAAAAGCGGCCTATGTGCCGGGGGCAGAAGACATGCCGGCGGAGTTCACTGAACCGTTGACCCAATCGGATACCCGCCACCGGATCGCGCTGGCCGAAGGGGTGACCAGTTGGCAGGTGGTCGAGGAGCTGAAACAGGTTTCCGTGCTGACCGGCGATATCGCCGAATTGCCCGCCGAAGGGACATTGGCGCCCGACAGTTACGAGATCAAGTCAGGCGATAATCGGGCCGCGGTCATTGCGCGTATGGTCGATGCGCAGACGGCGATCCTTGATGCCGCCTGGAAAAACCGGGTCGATGGTTTGCCGCTGGCCAGCAAGGAAGAGGCGCTGATCCTGGCCTCGATCATCGAAAAGGAAACCGGGGTGCCGGAAGAACGCCGCCAAGTGGCCAGCGTGTTCATCAACCGGCTGAAACAGGGGATGCGTCTGCAAACTGACCCGACGGTGATCTATGGTATCACCAAGGGCGAAGGCGTGTTGGGCCGCGGGCTGCGGCAAAGCGAGCTGCGCGGGGAAACGCCGTGGAACACCTATGTTATCGACGGGCTGCCGCCGACCCCAATCGCCAATCCCGGCAAGGCCAGCATCGAAGCGGCGCTGGACCCGGCCGAGACCAAGTTCGTGTTCTTCGTGGCGGACGGATCGGGCGGCCATGCTTTCGCCGAAACCCTGGCCGAGCATAACGCCAATGTCGCCAAGTGGCGGCAGATCGAGGCGGAAAAGGCCAATCAGTGATGTGAAACACCCGCTTCGGCGGGTGTTTTTATTTGGGGCTTCGGGCTGGACATAGCTGCAGCCCTGTGCCAATCCCCCGGGCCATGAAAACCTTGATGCAGAAAACCGCCGCGCGGCGTCACAACCGAATTACGGTCCCGGCCTGACAGTCCGGGCCGGGTGGTCGAATTCTGAACGTCTGATGCGCGCGATGCGCTGAACAAGGTTACTTTCATGTCTCTTACATCTCCTGCGCTGCACATGTTGTGCGGTAAAATCGCTGCTGGAAAATCCACGCTGTCATCCAGGCTGGCGGGCTTGGACGGAACCGTCCTGATCGCCGAGGATGAATGGCTGAACGCCCTGTTCGCCGAAGAAATGGCGACTGCGAAGGATTACGTGCGTTGCGCGTCGAAACTGCGCCAAGCCATGGGGCCGCATGTGTCGGCGCTGCTGAATGCGGGGGTATCGGTTGTTTTGGACTTCCCCGCCAACACGGTCGAAAACCGCAATTGGATGCGCGGCATCTTGGAGGCGACCGGCGCGGCCCACCAGCTGCATGTGCTGGATGTACCTGATGAGGTCTGTCTGGCGCGGCTGCGGGCGCGCAACGCGCAGGGCGATCATCCCTTCGCGGCCACCGAGGCGCAGTTCCGGCAGTTTTCAAAGCACTATGTCGCGCCCTCGGCGGAGGAGGGGTTTAATATCGTGCTGCATGGCGTGGAGGGGTGAGGAGTGTTTAGTCGGCGGTCCTGACGATCGCTCAGCATAATAACCCCGCCCGAACAACGGCGCTTTGCGCCACCGGGCAGCGCCCGACCGCCAGAACGGGCGGGCGCTACCCGCCATTCTTTCGATCTCAGCACACAGAAAAGCCCGCCGGTTGGCGGGCTTTCCATACTTGCGCGTAGGGTGGGCGATCCGCCGGTCCCTTATTCGTTCCACGCCTTGTCTTCGCCGCCCAGGCCGCCGATCTGCACGCGCGTCGGCAGGCCGATCCGGTCGAGGATGGAGAAGAAGGGTTTCGGGTCGAGTTCCTCGATATTCTTCATCGTATGGGCGTCCCATTCGCCGCTGGCCACCAGCATGGCGGCGGCAACGGGGGGCACGCCTGCGGTGTAGGAAATGCCCTGCGACCCGACTTCGTCATAGGCGTCCTTGTGGTCGGCGACGTTGTAGACGAAGACCTCGAAGTCTTTACCGTCCTTCACGCCCTTGACCAGGTCGCCGATGCAGGTTTTGCCGGTGTAACCCGGCGCAAGGCTGGCGGGGTCGGGCAGCACGGCCTTGACCACTTTCAGCGGCACCACTTCCAGCCCTTCGGCGGTTTTCACCCGCTGTTCGGACAGCAGGCCGAGATTTTTCAGCACGGTGAAGACGTTGATATAGTGATCGCCGAAGCCCATCCAGAACCGCACATCGGCCTGCGGGTAGTTGGCGGCGAGGCTGTGCACCTCGTCATGGCCCGACTGGTAGGCCTGCGACGGGCCGACCACCGGCAGGTCCCACGATTTGCCGCTTTCGAACATCGACAGTTCCTTCCATTGCTGGTCTTCCCAGTAATAGACGGTGCCGGTGAATTCGCGGAAGTTGATTTCGGGGTCGAAATTGGTGGCGAAATACTTGCCGTGATTGCCGGCGTTGATGTCGACAATGTCGATCGATTTCACCTCGTCCATCATGTCGATGGCGAAACGGGCATAGGCATTGACCACGCCCGGATCGAAGCCCGCGCCGAGGATGGCGGTGACGCCCTTTTCGGCACAAAGATCGCGCTTCTTCCATTCGTAATTTGCGTACCAGGGCGGGGTTTCGCAGATCTTGCCCGGGTCTTCGTGGATTGCGGTGTCGATATAGGCCGCACCGGTTTCGATACAGGCGTCCAGCACGGTCATGTTGACGAAGGCGGTGCCGACGTTGATGACGATCTGTGCGCCGGTGTCCCGGATCAGGGCGGCCACAGCGGCGCTGTCCATCGCATCGACGGCATGCGCCTGAAGAACGCCTTCCTGCTTCATTGCGCCCTTTTCGCGGACGGACTCAAGGATCGCTTCGCATTTGGCCAGCGTCCGGCTGGCGATATGGATATCGCCAAGCACATCGTTGTTCTGCGCGCATTTATGCGCCACGACCTGAGCGACGCCACCGGCGCCGATGATGAGAACGTTCTTTTTCAACGGTCAGAACCCCCTTTGGGTGTCATTGGTTGCAGAGAAGCGCTAGGACAGCGCGGCGGTAAAGTCGTCGTAACCAAAGTCACGTTGCAGACGGACGGTGCCGTCCAGTTCCCGAATGGCAATGGCGGGCATTTTCACGCCGTTGAACCAGTTTTTCTTAACCATGGTATACCCGGCGGCGTCCTGAATGGATAGCCGGTCGCCCGTTAGCAGCGGTTTCGGAAACTTGAATTCGCCAAAAATGTCGCCTGCGAGGCAGGATTTTCCGCAGATCATCCAGTCTTCCGGGCCGTCATTGGGGATCATCTTGGCGCTTTCGCGGTAGATCAGGAGATCGAGCATATGCGCCTCGATCGAGCTGTCGATGATGGCCAGGTTCTTGCCGTTGAACATGGTGTCGAGAACGGTGACTTCCAGTGTTGTAGAGTTGGTGATTGCCGCCTCGCCGGGTTCCAGATAGACCTGAATTTCGTTTTCGCCGGCGAACCGTTTCAGCCGTTCGGCCAGCCGGTCGAGCGGGTAATCCGCGCCGGTAAAATGGATGCCGCCGCCAAGGCTGATCCAGTTCATCCGTTTGATCAGGGAGCCGAAACGAGTTTCGATCAGGGTCAACATGTCGTCGAAGCGGTCGAAATCGGCGTTTTCGCAATTGTTATGAAACATGAACCCGCTGATCAGGTCGGCCACCGGTTCGATGTCTTTGGGATCATGTTCGCCGAGGCGCGAAAACGGGCGGGCGGGGTCAGCCAGATCGAAATCGCTGGTGGAAACGCCGGGATTGACGCGCAAGCCACGGGTGTGGTTGCGCGACCGGGATTCGAAGCGCTGCAGCTGGGCCGCAGTGTTGAAGATGATCTTGTCGGAATTTGCGATCACCTCGTCCATTTCGTGATCGGCCCAGGCGACTGAGTAGGCATGGGTTTCGCCGGGGAATTTTTCGCGGCCCAGCTTGACCTCGTAGAGCGAGGAGGAGGTGGTGCCGTCCATATATTGCGACATGAAATCGAACACGCCCCAACTGGCGAAGCATTTCAGCGCCAGAAGCGCCTTGGCACCGGAATTTTCCCGCAGCCAGGCGATTTTTTCCATGTTGGGCAACAGCCGGGATTTGTCGATCAGATAATAAGGGGTCTGGAGCATCTGGCGGCGGTCCTTGTGCAGAAGCGACGCTGGGGAATCACGCGCGGCCCCCACTTAGCGGTGGATCGGCGGTGTGGCAAAGAAAAATTGCCGCCCGGTCATTGTTCGGGTTGGGCAAAAGGGGCTGTCTGCCCCCTCTCCGTTGAGACCCCTGCAGGCTTTCAACGCATTCATCCCCAGGGATATTTTCGAAAAGAAGAAACGGAACGGTGCATTAAGGGGATGGCGCGTTTCGCAAGGGTAGGCTTCGTTCCGCTGGAAGGCGCGGCTGATGATGCGGGCCTGCCATGCGGCGCCAAGGCGAAAGGCAAAGCGAGCAGATATGACATTGATCAGACCGGATGCGGACACGTTTCCTTTGACCGAGACGCTGACCGAAATCGAAGAGGTGTTTTTGGATCTGAAGGCAGATGTGAAACGGCTGCAGGCCCGATTGCGGGACGGTGAGTTGGCGGCGGTTAAAGACGCCGCCAAGCTGATCGCTGATCTTCGCGGTTGGTTGCGGATCGCTTATGAACTGGAGGCAACATTCCATGAACGAAAACGAAAGCAGGCTGGAATCGAGCGCGGATATGCCGTCGATTTCGATCAGGCAAGGGATCAGATCAGGTGCCGGTTGGATCGCCTCCGCCGATGCTGCCACGCAGGAGGCATTCCTGGACGACCTGAGTGAAGGTGAGCTGTTGGCGCTGCCTTACCTGTTCGAGTTCTGGGCGCTGGACCATCAGCTGCCGCCCGAAGGCACATGGCGGAACTGGGTGATCATGGGCGGGCGCGGGGCGGGCAAGACCCGGGCCGGGGCGGAATGGGTGCGCTCAATGGTCGAAGGCGCAAGGCCGATGGATCCGGGGCAGGCGACCCGGTTGGCGATCGTCGGTGAAACGATCGATCAGGCGCGCGAGGTGATGGTGTTTGGCGAAAGCGGCATCCTGGCCTGTTCCCCGCCCGACCGGCGGCCCGACTGGCAGGCCGGGCGCAAGATACTAAGCTGGCCCAACGGAGCCACGGCGCAGATATTTTCCGCGCATGACCCCGAAAGCCTGCGCGGGCCGCAATTCGATGCCGCCTGGGTTGATGAACTGGCGAAATGGCCCAAGGCGCAGGACACTTGGGACATGTTGCAATTCGGGCTGCGGCTGGGCGATGCGCCACGGGTTTGCGCCACTACGACGCCGCGCAACGTGCCGGTTTTAAAGAACATTCTGAAACAGTCATCGACGGTGGTTACCCATGCTTCGACCGAAGCGAACCGGGCGCATCTGGCCGATAGTTTTCTGGAGGAAGTGCAGGCGCGTTATGCCGGGACCAGGTTAGGGCGGCAGGAGCTGGACGGGGTGTTGCTGGACGATGCCGAGGGCGCAATGTGGTCTTCGGCAATGATCGAGACGCAGCGGGTCGATCTGGTCCCCGATCTGGACCGGATCGTTGTGGCGGTCGATCCACCGGTCACCGGGCATGAGGGATCGGATGAATGCGGCATCGTGGTGGTGGGTGCCGTGACGCGCGGGCCGGTGCAGGACTGGCGCGGTTATGTTCTGGAAGATGCCAGTGTCAGCGCATCAAGCCCGGCGCAATGGGCGCGGGCAGCGATTTCGATGATGGAAAAATGGGGCGCCGACCGATTGGTGGCCGAGGTTAACCAAGGAGGTGATCTGGTCGAGGCGGTGATCCGGCAGATTGATCCGATGGTGCCGTTTCGGAAGGTTCACGCCGCGCGCGGAAAATCGGCGCGGGCGGAACCGGTGGCGGCGTTATACGAACAAGGCCGGGTGTTTCATGCCCGTGATCTGGGCACGCTGGAAGACCAGATGTGCGCGATGACCGCGCAGGGATTTCAGGGCAAGGGCAGCCCGGACCGGGTCGATGCGTTGGTCTGGGCGCTGCACGAGTTGATCGTCGGGCCAAGTGCGCATTGGCGGCGTCCGAACGTACGGTCGCTGTGATGCGAGATTGTTAAACCTTTGGCGACATAGTCTGCACAAGACCGGGGCGACCTGGTGGCGTTAGTCAATGGCAAGAGCGGATCGGCTTTGCCCGGAACGAGGAGCGATAGGGGAATGGTGTTTCAATTCTTCCGCGGTGGAAACAAGCAGCAGGCGCCCGAGGCTAAGGCCAGCGCGACCGGGCCGCTTTTTGCGGTGCAGGGCGCGGGCCGGGTGGCCTGGAGCCCGCGCGATACCGCGTCGCTGACCCGGACCGGCTTTGCTGGTAACCCGGTCGGGTTCCGATGTGTCAAGATGATCGCTGAGGCGGCGGCGTCGCTGCCTTTGGTGTTGCAGGACCGGATGCAGCGCTATGACCTGCATCCGATGTTGCAACTGGTCGACCATCCAAACCCGGCGCAGGGCAAGGCGGAATTGTTCGAGGCGCTTTATGCGCAGCTGCTACTAACCGGCAATGCCTATATTGAAGCGGTGGGGGGGGAAGCTGCGGTTCCGGTGGAATTGCATGTGCTGCGTTCGGACAGGATGAGCCTGGTGCCGGGCAGCGATGGGTGGCCGGTGGCCTATGATTACGTGGTCAACGGGCGCAAGCACCGGTTCAACATGGCGAATGGGGCCGCGCCGATCTGTCATATCCGGGCGTTTCACCCGCAGGATGACCATTACGGATTTTCCCCGTTGCAGGCAGCGGCGCAGGCCGTGGACGTGCATAACAGCGCGTCGCGCTGGTCCAAGGCTTTGCTGGACAATGCAGCACGGCCCTCGGGCGCAATCGTTTACAAGGGGGCCGAGGGACAGGGCAGCCTGAGCGCGGATCAGTATGATCGGCTGGTTTTGGAAATGGAGAGCCATCATCAGGGCGCGCGCAATGCCGGACGACCGATGCTGTTGGAAGGGGGGCTGGACTGGAAACCGATGGGGTTTTCGCCTTCGGATATGGAATTCCAGAAAACCAAGGAAAGCGCCGCGCGCGAGATCGCGCTGGCCTATGGCGTGCCGCCGATGTTGCTGGGGATGCCGGGCGACGCGACCTATGCCAATTATCAGGAAGCCAACAGGGCGTTTTATCGCCTGACGGTGCTGCCGCTGGTCGGCAAGGTGACGGCGCGGGTGGCCGAATGGCTATCACGCCATTCAGGCGAAGCGTTGTCGCTGCAGCCCGATCTGGATCAGGTGCCGGCGCTGTCGGCGGAACGCGATGCGCAGTGGAAACGGGTGAGCGAAGCGGCTTTTCTGAGTGAGACCGAAAAGCGGTCCCTGCTGGGATTGCCGGTGATGAGCGAGGACGGAGATGCGTGATGATCGACCTGGATTTGAAGCGTTCGAGTGCGCGCCTGCATTGCGGTTGGAGGCGCATGAGAGGGTGAGCAAGCTGCATGTGGATGGATTCAACCGGCGTGTCGAGCGGTTGGAAGCGGAAATAGAGCGTCTGGAGCGCCGTTTGTGGCTGACTGTTTATGGCGTGGTTGGGGTGATCCTGGCGCAGGGGGTGCAATCCCTGATGCAGGTGCAGTGAAGGGAATTATCATGGATTTGGAGTGCAAATTTTCAATCTTTGACAGTGCATTAAGTCTCACAAGTGATGCGATGATCGAAGGATACGCCAGCCATTTTGGACGCGCCGATCAGGGGGGCGATATCGTCTGTAAAGGGGCCTATTCGGTGTCATTGGCGGCACTGAAACGCGAAGGTCGTGCGGTTAAAATGCTGTGGCAGCACGATCCGGCGCAACCGATCGGCGTTTGGGATGAGGTGCGCGAGGATGATAAGGGCTTATGGGTCAAAGGCCGTTTGCTGGACACGATCGGCAAGGGACGCGAAGCGGCGGCATTGATCGCTGCGGGTGCGATTGACGGGCTTTCGATTGGCTATCGCACCAAACGGGCGGTGAAGAATGACAAGGGTCAGCGCGTGCTGACCGAACTTGAGCTGTGGGAAGTGTCGCTGGTGACGTTTCCGATGCTCACCAGTGCCCGCGTGGGGGCGAAGACCGACAGCTTGATTGCGCAGGACATGCGCGACATGGCCGCGGCACTGCGGGCCGCGCAGAAGGACATGGCGCGTCCCTGACGCGGCAGGGCTGAAGACCAACAGAAAGGATTGTTGATGACCGAGATGCAGTCTCGGACCGGGGAAGATGTGTCTCCGGTCGCGGAAATGAAATCCGCAGTGGCGGGTTTCTTGAAGGAGTTCAGAGGCTTTCGGGCCGATGTTCAGAAACGGTTTGAAAAACAGGAAGAGCGACTGACCATGCTTGATCGTAAATCATTTACCCCGGCGCGTCCGGTTCTGTCTGCCTCGACCGATGTCGGGGCGCCCCATCAGAAGGCATTTTCGGCCTATCTGAGGAGCGGCGACGATGACGCGCTGCGCGGGCTGGAACTGGAAGGCAAGGCGATGTCGACCGCCGTCAATAGCGATGGCGGTTATCTGGTCGATCCCGAAACCGCAGCAACGATCAAGAGCGTGCTGCAGTCCGGCGCGTCGATCCGCAAGATCGCCAATGTGGTTTCGGTCGAAGCGACGTCTTTCGATGTGCTGATCGACCATACCGATATCGGTCATGGCTGGGCCACCGAAGCCGGTTCGGTGGCCGAGACCGGGTCGCCGTCCATCGACCGGATCACTATCCCGCTGCATGAGTTGTCGGCGCTGCCGAAGGCCAGCCAGCGGCTGCTGGATGACAGCGCCTTTGATATTGAGGGCTGGTTGTCGGGGCGGATTGCAGACAAATTCGCCCGCGCCGAAGCGTCGGCTTTCGTCAATGGCGATGGGGTGGACAAACCGACCGGGTTCCTGACCCATGGCGCGGTCGCCAATGACAGTTGGAGCTGGGGAAACCTCGGCTATGTTGCCACCGGCGTGGATGGCGATTTCAACGATGCTACGGAAATCATCGATCTGGTCTATTCGCTGGGGGCGCAATACCGCGGCAATGCAAGTTTTGTGATGAATTCCAAAACCGCGGGCGCGGTGCGCAAGCTGAAGGATGCCGATGGCCGCTTCTTGTGGTCGGATGGGTTGGCGGCAGGCGAACCGGCGCGGTTGCTGGGGTATCCGGTGCTGATCGCAGAAGATATGCCCGATATCGCAACCGGGGCGGATGCCGTTGCGTTTGGCGATTTCGGATCTGGGTATACCGTTGCCGAGCGCCCCGATCTGCGCATTCTGCGCGATCCGTTCAGCGCCAAGCCGCATGTTCTGTTCTATGCCACCAAGCGTGTCGGCGGCGATATCAGCGATTTTGCCGCGATTAAGCTGCTGCGGTTCGCCGTCTCTTAACTAGCAGTGAAGCTGGGGCCGGTTAACGGACCGGCCCCGGGGCGCGCGCCTGGCAGAGAATAGATAAAGTTTTGGAGTTTTTCCATGATGTTAGTCGAAGAAACCTCGGTGCCGCTCGCGGCTTTGCCGATTGCTGAGCTGAAGGCGCATCTGCGGTTGGGCAGCGGCTTTGCCGAGGATGATGTGCAGGATGCGGTGCTTGAGAGTTTCTTGCGGGCTGCGTTGGCGGCGGCGGAAGCTCGGACGGGCAAGGTCCTGATCGAACGGGAATTCAGTTGGACGCTGGAAAACTGGCGCACCGCCGAGGCGCAGGTTCTGCCGGTGGCCCCGGTCGGGTCGGTCAACGCGGTGGTTTTGATCGACAGGTTGGGCGTTGAAACGTTGATTTCGGCGGACACGTACCGGCTGCTGCAGGATCGCCAACGGCCGAGGCTATGCCCGGTAGCGGGGGCGTTGCCAATGGTGCCGACGGACGGCGCGGTGCGGGTCGAAATGACCGCCGGCTTTGGGCCTGGTTGGGACGGTCTGCCTGCCGATCTGGCGCAGGCTGTGTTGATGTTGGCGGCGCATTATTACGAATACCGGCACGATACCGCGTTGAGCGGTGGCTGTATGCCCTTTGGTGTCACCAGCCTGCTGGAACGGTATCGCCCGGTACGGATATTTGCCGGAGGTGCAGCATGACACCGCCACGATTGACCCGGCTTTTGACGCTCGAAACCCCCGCGAGAGTGGCCGACGGGGCGGGTGGTTTCGCTGAAAACTGGACCGTGTTGGGGCGGCTTTGGGCCGAGGTCACACTGCGCACCGGGCGCGAAAGCGGTGGGTTTTCGAAGTCCCGTTTTCGCATCCTGGTGCGTGCCGCGCCGCAGGGATCGACAATGCGACCGGGCCCGGATCAGCGGTTCCGCGACGGCGACCGCGTGTTCCGCATCGAAGCAGTGTCCGAGCGCGATCCCGAAGGTCGCTATCTGACCTGCTTTGCCACTGAGGAGGTGGTGGCATGAGCTATGGCATGACAGCGGCATTGCAGCAGGCGGTGTATCAACACCTGTCGAGTGATGCGGGCGTTACCGCATTGGTCGGCGGCGTGTTCGACGAGATCCCGGCGGGAGACCTGCCGCCGATTTATGTCAGCCTCGGGCCGGAAACAGCCAAGGACAGGTCGGACAAGACCGGCGATGGGGCTGAGCATGAATTCGTGGTCTCCGTCATCAGTGATCAGGCGGGATTTCTATCGGCGAAACAGGCGTCTGTGGCGATCAGCGATGCGTTGATCGGGGCCGATCTGGTGTTGAGCCGGGGGCTGTTGATCGGGCTGTGGTTCGTGAAGGCGGTGGCGAAACGCGAAGCCAGCAGCAATGTCCGCAGGATTGACATGAAGTTTCGTGCCCGCGTGGAAGATAACTGAGAATTTCCAGAAACGGAGTAAGACTATGGTGGCTCAGAACGGTAAGGATTTGTTGATCAAGGTGGACCTGACCGGTGATGGCCAGTTCGAAACCATGGCGGGGCTGCGGGCCACGCGGATCAGCTTCAACGCTGAAAGCGTCGATGTGACCAGTTTGGAATCGGCGGGTGGCTGGCGCGAATTGCTGGGTGGGGCCGGGGTGAAATCGGCGGCGATTTCGGGATCGGGTGTGTTCAAGGATGCATCGACCGACGAACGGGCGCGGCAGATCTTTTTTGACGGCGAAGTGCCCGATTTCCAGATTATCATCCCTGATTTTGGCACGGTCGAAGGACCATTCCAGATGAGCGCGATCGAATATGCGGGCAGCCACAACGGCGAGGCCAGCTACGAGGTTTCGATGGCGTCGGCCGGGGCGCTGAGCTTCACGCCGGAGGTGTGAGATGGCGAACCCCTGGGCCGGTGAGGTCGGATTGGTCATCGACGGGCAGCGCCACGTGATGAAACTGACGCTGGGCACATTGGCCGAATTGGAGGCCGGGGTGCAGGAGGAATCGCTGATCGAGCTGGTCGAGCGGTTCGAAACCGGACGGTTTTCGAGCCGCGATGTGCTGATGCTGATTGTGGCCGGTCTGCGCGGCGGCGGTTGGCAGGGCGCTGCAGAGGACCTGACCCGAGCCGAGATAGATGGTGGCCCGCTGGCGGCGGCGCGGGCGGCAGCGCAGTTGCTGGCGCGGGCCTTTTCTCTGCCGGGAGATGGTGCGGCGTGACCCGGTTCAACTGGCCCGTCTTGATGCGGGCAGGGGTGCGCGGGTTGGGGTTGACGCCGGGGGAATTCTGGGCGCTGACCCCGGCGGAATTGGCGCTGATGCTGGGGCATGGATCAGGGGCGGCCCCGCTGGACCGGGCCCGGCTGGATGAATTGCTGCAGGCCTATCCGGACCGCAAAGGAGATCAGAACAATGAGTGAGATTGATGGGCTGGACACGCTTCAGGATCAGGTCGAGGCGCTGGAGACGCGTCTTGGCACGGCGACGTCGATGGCGGGTAGTTTCGAGGCCGAGCTGCGCCGGGTCGGGTCGGCATTCAACGAAACCGCGCTGGATGCGGCGGCGCTGGAACGTGGCATGAGCCGTGGGTTGCGCCGGGCGTTGGACGGTGTGGTGCTGGACGGGATGAACCTGTCGGAGGCGCTGCGCACGGTGGCGCGGTCGATGATAGACGCAACTTATTCGGCAGCGGTGCAACCGGTCACGGATCAGGTCGGATCGCTGTTGGCGCAGGGTGTGGGAAATCTGGTGTCGGGGCTGTTTGCGTTCGAGAAAGGTGCCAGTTTTTCACAAGGCCGGGTGATGCCATTTGCCAGTGGCGGCGTGGTGTCGGGACCGGTGAATTTCCCGATGCGCGGCGGGACGGGCCTGATGGGTGAAGCGGGGCCTGAGGCGATCATGCCGTTGGCGCGCGGCGCCGATGGCCGGTTGGGTATCAAGGCGCAGGGCAGCGGTGCCACGACCGTGGTGATGAATATCACGACCCCGGATGTGCAGGGATTTCAGCGGTCGCAAAACCAGATCGCGGCACAGATGACCCGCGCATTGTCGCGCGGTCAGCGGGTCCGGTGAGGAGGACAGGATGCATTTTCACGACGTCAGATTTCCCGCTTCGTTGAGTTTTGGCGCGGTAGGAGGGCCGGAGCGGCGCACCGATATTGTGACGCTGGCCAACGGGTTCGAGGAACGCAACACCCCCTGGGCCCATTCGCGGCGGCGCTATGATGCCGGGCTGGGATTGCGGTCGCTGGACGATATCGAAACGCTGATCGCGTTTTTCGAAGCCCGAAACGGTCAGATGAACGGGTTTCGCTGGAAAGACTGGGTCGATTACAAATCGGCTGCGCCATCGGCGAACATCGCTCATACAGATCAGGTCATCGCCACCGGCGATGGCGATCAGGTCACGTTTCAGTTGATGAAGACCTACCGTTCGGGCGCGCAGAGCTATGCCCGGCCGATCAAGAAACCCGTTCTGGGCACGGTGGTGATCGGTGTCCAGGGAACGGAACTGCGCGAGGGGGTGCATTTCAGCGTCGACACCGTAACCGGAATGGTGACGCTTGCCGAGCCGCCCAATGCGGGGGCCGATGTGACCGCCGGGTTTGAGTTCGACGTGCCGGTTCGGTTCGACACTGACCATATTCATGCCAATGTCGCCAGCTTTCAGGCTGGCGAGGTGCCCGATGTGCCGGTGCTGGAGGTGCGGGTCTGATGAAGCTGAGCACAGAATTTCAAACCCATCTGGCCAGTGGCGCGACGACGCTGTGCCGTTGCTGGCTGCTGGTGCGTGCTGATGGGGTTTCCTATGGATTTACCGATCACGATTGCGATCTTGGCTTTGACGGGGTCACCTTCAGGGCCGATAGCGGGTTGTCGGCGGCGGCGCTGCAACAGGCGACTGGCCTTTCGGTGGACAATACCGAAGCGGTGGGCGCGCTGAGCGACGAGGGGCTGAACGGGGCCGATATCGAAGCGGGTCGGTTCGACAACGCAACGGTGCGCTGCTGGCTGGTCAATTGGACCGATCCGGCGCAACGGGCGTTGCAGTTTAACGGGTTTCTGGGCGAATTGACGCGGTCGGGCGGCATGTTCCGCGCCGAGCTGCGCGGGCTGACCGATAGGTTGAACCAGCCGTTAGGACGGGTCTATCAAAAAACCTGTGCGGCAGTTCTGGGCGATGCGGCCTGTGGTTTCGATCTGACGACACCGGGCTATGTTGCCGAGATCGCGGCAGAGCAGATCGCGGAGGACCGGGTGTTTCGCTTTGCTGCTGTTTCGGGTTTCGAAACCGGCTGGTTCCGGCGCGGGCGTCTGGATGTGACCAGCGGTTCCGCGACCGGGTTAAGCGGCGTGATCAAGAAGGATTTCGCCAATGACGGTGGGCGGGTGATCGAGCTGTGGGCCCCGATGCGGGCGCGCGTGTCGCCGGGCGACAGGCTGCGGTTGATCGCGGGATGCGACAAACGGTTCGAAACCTGCCGGTTGAAATTTGACAATCTGCTGAATTTTCAGGGCTTTCCTGACATTCCAGGCGATGATTGGACGGTTTCCTATCCAGCCGGCGCCAGCGTCACGCATGGCGGCAGTCGGCGATGACGGCGATGGACGGCGCGAGGGTCGTTGCCACAGCAAGAACCTGGATCGGGACACCCTATCGGCATCAGGCGTCGGTCCGGGCGGCGGGAACGGATTGTCTGGGGTTGCTCAGGGGAATCTGGCGCGATCTTAACGGGACGGAACCCGAATTGCCGCCCGCCTATAGCCGCGACTGGTCCGAACCGCAGGGCGAGGAAGTGTTGTGGCGTGCGGCGCGGCGGCATTTGCTGAACCGACCGCTGGAGGTGGAAGCCCCGGGCGATATCCTGCTGTTTCGCATGTGCGCGGGCTGTGTTGCGAAACATCTGGGAGTGGCGGCGGACATTGGGGGCGGTGCCAGTTTCATTCATGCCTATAGCGGCCATGCGGTGGTGGAAAGCCCGCTGAGCCTGCCATGGCGCAGGCGCATCGTGGCACGATTTGCTTTGCCCGAGGGGGATTTCTGATGGCGACCATTCTATTATCTGCGGCCGGTGCGGCGATTGGCGGGTCTGTCGGTGGCACGGTTCTGGGCCTGTCGTCGGCGGTGGCCGGTCGCTTTGTCGGGGCAACATTGGGCCGGGCGATTGATCAGCGTTTGCTGGGGCAGGGGTCGGACCCGGTGGAAACTGGCCATGTCGACCGGTTCCGCCTGACCGGTGCCAGCGAAGGCGATCCGATGAGCCGGGTTTACGGCCGGATGCGGATCGGGGGGCAGGTGATCTGGGTCACCCATTTTCAGGAGCAGAGCCAGACATCCGGCGGCGGCAAGGGTGGCGGGGCGCGTCGGAGCACCGCTTACAGCTATAGTCTCAGCCTGGCGATTGCGCTGTGTGAAGGCGAGATCGGGGGGGTCTGCCGGGTCTGGGCCGATGGCGATGAAGTGGCGCCAGACGATTTGAACATGCGGATTTATCGCGGCGGTGCCGATCAGTTGCCCGATCCCAAGATGGAGGCGGTAGAAGGCGCGGGGCTGGTTCCGGCTTATCGTGGTACGGCCTATGTGGTGATGGAAGACCTGGGTCTGGCGCAGTTTGGCAACCGGGTGCCACAGTTCACGTTCGAGGTGCTGCGTCCGGATTTTGAATATGATGATACGATGGATCGGGAACCTGCCCATGCGATCCGTGGTGTCGCCTTGATGCCGGGGACTGGGGAATATGCGTTGGCCACCGATCCGGCTGTGCTGGACTATGGTTTGGGCGAAACCCGGACCGCGAATATCAATTCCGCATCCGGGCAAAGCGATCTGGCAACCTCGATCGGGCAGCTGGAGCAGGAATTGCCCAATTGCGGGGCGGTGTCGCTGATTGTCAGCTGGTTCGGCGATGATCTGCGGTGCGGCGACTGCACCTTGCGTCCCAAGGTCGAACAGGGCGATCAGGATGCCGACGGCATACCGTGGTCGGTGTCGGGGCTGACCCGGGACGGGGCGCAGTTGGTGCCAATGCAGGATACGCGGCCGGTATATGGCGGGACGCCCTGTGACGTTTCGGTGATCCAGGCGATTGCAAAATTGCAAGACGCCGGGAAGGCCGTGATGTTTTATCCGTTTATCCTGATGGAACAGATGGCGGGCAACACATTGCCCAATCCCTGGACCGGGCAGGTGGGTCAGCCGGTGTTGCCTTGGCGGGGGCGGATCACCGGATCGCTGGCACCGGGGGTGGAAGGATCGCCAGATCAAAGCGCTGCGGCAGCGGCGCAGGTGGCGGCGTTTTTCGGCACCGCTACGGCGGCGGATTTCACTGTAACCGATGGGGCGGTCGCCTATAGCGGCCCGCAGGAGTGGAGTTATCGCCGGTTCATTTTGCATAATGCCGCGCTTTGTGCTGCGGCGGGTGGGGTCGCGGCGTTTTGCATCGGATCGGAAATGCGCGCGCTGACCCAGCTGCGCGGCTTGGATAACACGTTCCCGGCGGTGGCGCAGATGCGGCTGCTGGCGGCAGAGGCGCGGATGTTGCTGGGGCCAGAGGTCAAGCTGGGTTATGCCGCCGATTGGTCGGAATATTTCGGCTACCATCCCCAGGACGGATCGGGCGACGTGTTTTTCCACCTCGATCCGCTTTGGACGGATGACGAGATCGATTTCATCGGTATCGACAATTACATGCCACTGTCGGATTGGCGCGATGGGGAAGATCATCTCGATGCGGGATGGGGGGCGATTTACAACCTCGATTACCTGCGTTCGAATATCGAGGGCGGCGAAGGCTATGATTGGTATTATCATTCCGACGAAGCCGAAGCGGCACAGATCAGAACCGCGATCACCGATGGGGCTTATGACGAACCCTGGATTTACCGCTACAAGGATATCCGTGCCTGGTGGTCGCACGAACATTTTAACCGCATCGCAGGCGTTCGGGCGCAACAGCCTACCGATTGGCTACCGCAGTCGAAACCGATCTGGTTTACCGAACTGGGCTGCGGCGCCATCGACAAGGGCACCAATCAGCCGAACAAATTCCTTGATCCGAAATCGTCGGAATCTGTACTGCCGAAATATTCTGACGGTCGCCGCGACGAATTGATTCAGATGCAATATCTGCGCGCGATGCTGGGCTATTGGGGCGACGCGGCGCATAATCCTTTGTCCGGGGAATATGACGGTCCGATGCTGGACATGTCGCGCGCATTTGTCTGGGCCTGGGATGCGCGGCCCTATCCCAGTTTCCCGCGCAATACAGAATTGTGGGGCGATGGCGACAACTATGCCAAGGGCCATTGGATCAGCGGGCGTGGGGCGGCGCGGTCTCTGGCCTCGGTGGTGACCGAGATCTGCCATCGGGCCGGGGTGCGCGATATCGACACCAGTGCCCTGCACGGTCATGTGCGCGGGTATTCCCTGACCGAAACCCGTGATGCGCGCAGTGCGTTGCAACCACTGATGCTGCGCTACGGGTTCGACGCAATTGAACGCGACGGAGTGCTGTTGTTTCGCAGCCGCACCGGGCTGAGCGATTGGAATTTGCAGGGCGAAAGCTTGGCGGTGAATGACGATTTGCCGTATTCGACCGAGGCGCTGCGCGCAGCGGAAAGCGAAATGGCGGGCCGGGTGCGGCTGCGCTTTGTCGAAGCCGATGCAGATTTCGAAACCGCATCGGAAGAAAGCGTTTTGCCGGATGAACGAACCCATGCGGTGACGGCGGCCGGACTGCCACTGGCGATGACCCGGGCCGAAGGGCGACAGGTTGTCGAACGCTGGCTGAGCGAAGCGCGGATGTCGCGCGATAGTGCAAAACTGGCGCTGCCGCCATCGGCGTTGCAGGTGGGCGTGGGCGATGTAATCAACCTGTCCGAACCGGGGATGACCGGCACCTATCGGGTCGATCGGATCGAATATGGTGCGTCGCAGATCATTGAGGCGGTGCGGATCGACAAGGCCAGCTACAGCCCGGCCGAATTCGTCGATGAAACCAGTCCGGTCACGCCGTTTGCTGCCCCGGCCCCGGTGTTTTCGCTGTTTCTCGATTTGCCGCTGCTGACCGGGGACGAAATACCCCATGCGCCGCATCTGGCGGTCAATGCCAACCCGTGGCCGGGCAGCGTCGCGATTTACAGCTCGGTCAGTGACAGTGATTACGATCTGCTGACAACGCTGAACGCGCCAGCCACTATCGGAGTGACCGAAACGGTCCTGCCACGGGCGCAACCGGGGTTGTGGGATCGCGGCAATCTATTGCAGGTGAAGCTGGCGAAAGGCAGTCTGGAAAGCCGGTCCGAAGCATCGGTGTTTGCCGGTGGCAATCTGGCGGCGATCGGCGATGGGTCTGCGGAAAACTGGGAATTGATTCAGTTCCGCGATGCCGCGCTGGTGGATGAAGATACATATCATCTCAGCCATTTACTGCGCGGGCAGCAGGGGTCCGAAGTGGCAATGCCAGATTCCTGGCCAGCCGGGTCCTATTTCGTGTTGTTGAACAGTGCGACGGTGCAGCTGGAACTGGCGTCGAGCAGCCGCAACCAAGTGCGCCATTATCGGATCGGATCGGCCAAGCGCGGTTATAACGATCCATCTTATCGGCATTACCAGCAGGCCTTTACCGGGATTGGATTGCGCCCGTATGCACCGGTGCATTTACGGGTGGGTTCTACACTGTCGGGTGATCGGAAAATCACTTGGATCCGGCGAACGCGGGTGGATGGCGATAGCTGGGATGCGCTGGAAGTTCCATTGGGCGAAGAACGGGAGATGTACCTGGTACGAATTCGGCGCGGAACTCAGATCGTGCGGGAAGAAACGGTGACCCTGCCTGAGTGGCACTATTCCGCAGCGGCGATTTCCGAAGATGGCGGTTTGGCGGGGCTGGTGGCTGATGTTGCGCAGGTTTCGGCGGTCTATGGCGCAGGGGCGGTGGCAAGTCTGGCACTGGATGGCTAGCGGTCGCCAGCCGGATTTGTCAAACCCGTTCGCGCTGCCGCATAGAGGTTGGGATTTATCACGCCAGGGACTTTGATTTCATGTAAATTGGGACGCACCGCGCCGGTTCCGGAAATGATGGGATAAAAAAAAACGTGCCGTTGCTGCGACAACAGGGGACTGATCTGTGCCGCGACCGGGTATTAAGAACTGTAATATTTGCCTTCACAGCTTTGCGTTTTGCCAATCCGGCTTATCTGCTATACTCAAGTCCACCGGAGGACCGCGAATATGGCCAAGACGAAGACACATTTTGCCGAACTTGATCCTGTCTGGAACCAGATCAGGACCGAGGCTGAGGACGCCGTCAAGAAGGAACCTCTTCTGGGCGGGCTGATTCATTCCAGCATCCTGCACCATGACACGATCGAAAACGCGCTGGCGTATCGGACGTCGTTGAAGCTGGCCTCGGGCGAGATGTCGGAACAGCTGATCCGCGAAATTTGCGACGCGGCCTATACCGATGACGAAACGCTGGCTTTGGCGGCGCGGGCCGATATCGCAGCGGTCTATGACCGTGACCCGGCCTGCCACCGATTCCTGCAACCGCTGATGTTCTTCAAGGGATTTCAGGCGCTGCAATCGTATCGCGTGGCGCATTGGCTGTGGCTGCAGGGACGCCGCGACATGGCATATTTTTTCCAGATGCGGGTTTCGGAACAGTTCGGCGTCGATATCCATCCCGCCGCACGGATCGGCAAGGGCATCATGATCGACCACGCCCATTCCATTGTGATCGGGGAAACCGCCGTGGTTGGCGACAATGTGTCGATGCTGCATTCGGTGACGCTGGGCGGCACCGGCAAGGAAGAGGAAGACCGCCATCCCAAGATCGGCGACGGCGTTCTGATCGGCGCTGGGGCCAAGGTGCTGGGCAATATCCATGTTGGTCATTGTTCGCGCATCGCCGCCGGATCGGTGGTGCTGCACGAGGTGCCGCCGAAAACCACCGTCGCCGGCGTGCCGGCCAAGGTGGTGGGAGAAGCAGGCTGTTCCACCCCGTCGATAACGATGGACCAGCTTCTGGGGACGAAATAGAACGTTATCCTACTGATAAGCATTGTAAAAATTCCCGGCTGGACCTATCCTGACCGGGCTTTTTTTTGGGGGGGAAATCATGACACGGCAAACCGATGGGCGCGGACGGCTTTACGATTCGGTTCTGGAAACGGTCGGCAACACGCCGGCGATCCGGATCAACCGTTTGGCGCCAGATCACGTGACAATGTATGTGAAGGCCGAAGCCTTCAATCCCGGCGGATCGGTCAAGGACCGGCTGGCGCTGAACATCATCGAGGCGGCGGAAGCTTCGGGCGCTTTGAAACCCGGGCAGACCGTGGTTGAGGCAACCAGCGGTAATACCGGCATCGGGCTGGCCATGGTTTGTGCCGCCAAAGGATATCCTCTGGTCATCACCATGATCGAAACCTTTTCGGTGGAACGGCGTCGCCTGATGCGGTTTCTTGGTGCCAAGGTGGTGCTGACCCCGAAAGAGCAAAAAGGCACCGGCATGTATCAAAAGGCCAAGGAACTGGCCGAAAAGAACGGCTGGTTCTTTGCCCGGCAATTCGAAACGCGGGCCAATGCCGATATCCACGAACATACAACGGGGCGCGAAATCATGGCCGATTTCGACGGTCAGCGGCTGGATTATTTCGTCAGCGGCTTCGGAACCGGCGGGACGGTGACGGGGGTATCGCGGGTGTTGCGGCGGGAACGGCCCGAAACGAAAATCATCCTGTCGGAGCCCGACAACGCGGCCATGGTGCAAAGCGGCGTCGCGCAGGACCGGACCGGGGACGGGGAACCGGCCGCCAGCCATCCGGCCTTCAATCCGCATCCTATCCAGGGCTGGACGCCGGATTTCATCCCGCTGGTGTTGCAGGAGGCGCTGGACAAGGGCGGCTATGACGACCTGATTCTGGTCGGTGGTCCGGAAAGCATCGCGGCGTCGCGGGATCTGGCTTTGAAAGAAGGCATCTTCACCGGCATTTCCGGCGGCGCGACCTTTGCCACCGCATTGAAAGTGGCCGAAACCGCGCCGAAGGGATCGGTCATTCTGGCGATGCTGCCCGATACCGGTGAACGCTATCTGTCGACGCCTCTGTTCGAGGGGATCGACGCCGAGATGAGCGCGGACGAAATCGCGCTGATGAAATCGACGCCGGGGTATCAGATGGGGTGACGGCAAACAGGCTGTCTTGTCCAAAAACGAAAAACGCCGGGGAATGCCCCGGCGTTTCTTTTTGATATCAAGCTTTTGGCATCACGCCAGCATGACCATCGGGTTTTCCAGGTTGTCGACGATGGCCTGTAACAGGTTGGCGCCAAGCGCGCCGTCGATGACCCGGTGATCGACCGACATGGTGACCGACATCACGGTCGCCACGGTCAGTTCGCCGTCGTCGCCCACCACTGGTTTCTTCACCCCGGCGCCGACTGCCAGGATGCCCGCATGGGGCGGGTTCACGATAGCGTCGAAATTGTCGATGCCGAACATGCCGAGGTTGGAAATGGCGAAGGAACCGCCCTGGTATTCATGCGGGGCCAATTTGCGGTCGCGGGCGCGTTTGGCCAGATCCTTCATTTCGGTCGACAGGGCCGAGAGCGATTTCATGTCGGCATCCTGCAGCACCGGCGTGAACAGACCGCCTTCGATGGCGACCGCGACGGCGACATCCGAAGGTTTCAGTTGCAGCACCTTGTCGCCAGCCCAGACTGCGTTGGCTTCGGGTACGGCTTGCAGCGCATTGGCGACGGCCTTGATGATGAAATCGTTGACCGACAGCTTCACGCCACGCGCTTCCAACTGCTTGTTCAGTTGGGAACGGAATTTCAACAACGCGTCGAGCTTGATATCGCGGCGCAGATAGAAATGCGGGATGGTCTGTTTGGCCTCTGTCAGCCGCGCGGCGATTGTTTTGCGCATACCGTCGAGCTTGATTTCGGTGTAGTCGCGGCTTTCGTACATCCGGGCCACGGCATCGGCCGAGGGACCGGCAGGCGCAGCAGCGGGGGCTGCGGGTGCAGCAGCTGGCGCAGGGGCTGCGGCGGCAGGTTTGGCGGTAGCGGTTTCGACATCGGCCTTTACGATCCGTCCGCGCGGGCCGGAGCCTTTGAGCTGGCTCAGGTCCAGCCCCTTGTCGGCGGCGATGCGGCGCGCCAGCGGTGAGGCGAAGATGCGCGATCCGTCGGCGGCGGCAGGCGCTGCCGGGGCAGGGGCCGCCGCTGCGGCGGGGGCTGGTGCGGGGCTCGCTTCTGCCGGAGTTGCTTCGGTCGCAGGGGCAGCGGCAGGCGCTGCGGCGATATCGTCAGCGCTTTCGCCTTCTTCGATCAGCACCGCGATCGGGGTGTTGACCTTGACCCCTTCACTACCTTCCGCGATCAGGATCTTGCCGACGATGCCTTCATCGACGGCTTCGAATTCCATCGTCGCCTTGTCGGTTTCGATTTCCGCCAGCAGGTCGCCCGAGCTGACGGTGTCGCCTTCCTTGACCAGCCATTTGGCCAGGGTGCCTTCCTCCATCGTCGGAGACAGGGCGGGCATCAGGATTTCAGTTGCCATTGTCGTGTCTCCTCAGCGATAGGTCACTTGTTTGACCGCCGCGATCACCTCGTCGGTGGTGACCAGCGCCAGCTTTTCCAGGTTCGCGGCATAGGGCATTGGCACGTCCTTGCCGGTGCAGTTGATCACCGGCGCGTCGAGGTAATCGAAGGCGCGGGTCATGATTGTCGCCGACAGGTGGTTGCCGATTGAGGCGACCGGGAACCCTTCCTCCACGGTGACGCAGCGGTTGGTTTTCATCACCGAATTGATCACCGTGTCGTAATCGATCGGGCGCAGGGTGCGCAGGTCGATGACTTCGGCGGAAATCCCGTCAGCGGCCAGCTTGTCGGCGGCTTCCAGCGCGTATTGCATGCCGATGCCGAAGCTGACGATGGTCACGTCCGACCCTTCGCGCCAGATACGG
Organism: Thalassovita sp.; assembly: GCF_034670005.1. Taxonomy (GTDB): domain Bacteria; phylum Pseudomonadota; class Alphaproteobacteria; order Rhodobacterales; family Rhodobacteraceae; genus Thalassobius. The sequence goes on along the minus strand of NZ_JAXMOH010000002.1, from coordinate 320,632 downwards.
GCCTTGCCAAAGGGCACGGTGAAATCATCCATCACCGGCACGTCGAAGGACCGGCCATAGAGGATTTCGTTTTCCAGGAAGATCACCGGGTTGGGATCGCGGATCGCGGTTTTCATCAGGCCCTTATAGTCCGAGGCCGAATAGGGCATCACGACCTTCAGGCCGGGGATTTGCGCATACCAAGCGGCGTAATCCTGGCTGTGCTGGGCACCGACGCGGGCGGCGGCGCCGTTGGGACCGCGGAACACCATCGGGGCGCCCATCTGACCGCCCGACATGTACAGCGTTTTCGCGGCCGAGTTGATGATCTGATCCATCGCCTGCATGGCGAAGTTGAAGGTCATGAATTCGACGATCGGACGCAGGCTGCCAAAGGCGGCGCCGACGGCGATCCCGGCAAAGCCATGTTCGGTGATCGGGGTGTCGATCACCCGCTTCGATCCGAATTCGTCCAGCAGACCCTGGCTGATCTTGTACGCGCCCTGATATTCGGCGACTTCTTCACCCATCAGAAACACGGTGTCGTCGCGGCGCATTTCTTCGGCCATCGCGTCGCGCAACGCTTCGCGGACGGTTTGCTGTTTCATTGCCGTGCCTTCAGGCCAGTCCGGGGACAGATCGGCGGCTTTGGCAGCCGGTGCCGCAGCAGCGGGCGTCGCCGGGGTGGCGGGGGCTGCCGGGGCAGGGGCTTCGGCTGCCGGGGCCGAAACGGCCACATCATCGGCGCTTTCGCCTTCTTCGATCAGCACGGCGATGGGCGTGTTCACTTTCACGCCTTCGGTGCCTTCGCTGATCAGGATCTTGCCGACGATACCTTCGTCGACGGCTTCGAATTCCATCGTCGCCTTGTCGGTTTCAATCTCGGCGAGGATATCGCCCGAGGATACGGTGTCGCCCTCTTTGACCAGCCATTTGGCCAGCGTGCCTTCTTCCATCGTCGGCGACAGCGCGGGCATGAGAATTTCGGTTGCCATTGGTTCTTATCTCCCCCTTATGCCTGCGCTTCGGCATAGATATCGGTCCACAGCTCTTCTATGCCGGGTTCCGGGCTTTCCTTGGCGAAATCGGCGGCTTTGTTCACGATATTCTTGATGTCCTTGTCGATCGCCTTGAGGTCATCTTCGGTGGCGTGTTTGCCGGTCAGCAGCAATTCGCGCACATGTTCGATCGGATCGCGTTCTTCCCGCATCTTCTGCACTTCCTCGCGGGTCCGGTACTTGGCCGGGTCCGACATGGAATGGCCGCGATACCGGTAGGTTTTGACTTCGAGGATATAGGGCCCCTTACCGTCGCGGCAGTGTTTGGTGGCCTTTTCGCTGGCTGCCTTGACCGCCAGCACGTCCATGCCATCGACAATTTCGCCGGGAATGCCAAAAGGTTCGCCGCGGGTATAGATATCGGCGGTGGACGTTGATCGTGCCTGCGCCGTGCCCATCGCATATTGGTTATTCTCGATCACGAAGATCACCGGCAGTTTCCACAGGGCGGCCATGTTAAAGGTCTCATAGACCTGACCCTGGTTCGCGGCACCATCCCCGAAATAGGTGAACGTGACGTTGTCGTTCTCAAGGTATTTGTCGGCAAAGGCCAGTCCGGCCCCCAGCGGCACCTGCGCGCCCACGATGCCGTGACCACCGTAAAAATGCTTCTCTTTCGAGAACATGTGCATCGAGCCGCCCTTGCCTTTGGAATAGCCGCCCTCACGTCCGGTCAATTCTGCCATGACGCCGTTTGGGTCCATGCCGCTGGCCAGCATATGACCGTGATCACGGTAAGAGGTGATGCGTTTGTCGCCATCCTTGGTCGCGGCTTCCAGCCCGACCACGACCGCTTCCTGCCCGATATAGAGGTGACAGAAACCACCGATCAGGCCCATGCCATATAATTGACCGGCCTTTTCTTCGAATCGGCGGATCAGCAACATGTCTCGGTAATATGTTTTCAGCTCTTCAGCGGAAACATTTGTTTTGGCTTGGGTTTTTCTGGCTGCCATTGGGCGTCCTCCTCCCGTTTCCAATAATAGTTTAGCGTTAAACTATCTTATAAAGGATTTTTCCGCACAGGGCGAGAATAAATTGACGCGGGGCGCGAAACTGCAGCGCCAAACCCAAGTATCGGTCAGCAAAGGGGCATGATGCAAGGATAGAACAGGGTTCCCCGGCCTTCCTTCAGATATGGTGATGTTAGCGAATGACGATTTCGTCGCTGCGGATCATGCCCAGAACCGAGCGCGCCTGCTCGTCCAGCAGATCAAGGTCGAGATACCCGTCCGACAACCGCCGGGTCAGGTTTTCCATCCGCGCAACCTGCGCGTCGAGTTGCGCGAGGTCCTTGTGAAGAGTATCGGCCTCGGCCTGAATTTCGACACGGCGGAACAACCCGTAGCCGCCCTGAACGGCGGCAAAGGTGAAATAGGAGCCAAGCATGAAGGCCACTGCGAAATAGGCCCAAGCGCCAAGGGCGGGTCGTTTCCTGCGTTGCATTTTTCTGCCTCGTTTTCCGCCTCTTGCAGGGCGGTAGGACGATACTGCCACAAGCGCGTCGCTTTGGGAATCCCTCAAAAAGGATGTAGCCGCACTTTCTTGCAGTCTTACGGAGCGTGACAGAACTGTCGGGAACTTCATCCGCCGTCGCGTCATGCTGGATCGAAATGTCAAATCGGACCATGCTGTGCCTGTCTACCGAAGGAGGAGCCGGGATGACACAAGGCCATAGCGTATTTTCAACCCATGAAGTCACCAACCAGCCCGAGCCGCGCCGGGCGCGCGACCTGTGGGCCGAAGACCGTCCGCTGATGGATTTGGCGGGAACGCTGCATGCCGATGTCGGGGCCCTGGCCAAAGCCGGTCGCGCCTTTGGAACCGAAGACATGTTGCAAGCGGCCGAAGACGCCCGCCGCGATGCGCCGCGGCTGAAACTGTTCGACCGTTCGGGGCGACGGTTGGACGAAGTGCAGTTCCATCCCGGTTATCATCAGGTCATGGATCTGGGGGTGACCCACGGCTATGCCGCAGCCGCCTGGGAAGGCAAGCCGGGCGGTCATGTCACCCATGCCGCGCTGTGCTATTTCATGGCGCAGCTGGAGCCGGGGATTTCCTGCCCGCTGACGATGACTTATGCCGCCGTTCCGGCGTTGCAGAACGATGCTGATTTAGCCAAAGCCTGGGGACCTAAGTTGATCGCGCGGCATTACGACCCGTCCGTCAGGCCGCTTTCGGCCAAGCAGGGCGTCACTATGGGCATGGCGATGACCGAAAAACAGGGCGGATCGGATGTGCGGGCCAATTCCACAACGGCGGTGCGCGATGGCGATGGCTATCGGCTGACCGGGCATAAATGGTTCTGTTCTGCGCCAATGTGCGACGGGTTCCTGACCTTGGCGCAGGCCCCTGAGGGTTTGACGTGTTTTCTGGTGCCGCGCTGGCTGGAAGATGGCAACCGTAATACGATGCATTTGCAGCGCCTGAAGGACAAATTGGGCAATCGCGCCAACGCGTCGTCGGAGATTGAGTATCACAATACGATGGCGTATCGTTTGGGCGACGAAGGGCAGGGGGTGAAAACCATCATCGAGATGGTGCATCACACCCGGCTTGATACCGCGATGGCGCCAGCGGGTCTTATGCGCGCTGCGCTGTCCGAAGCGAAATGGTGGATCAGCCATCGCAGTGCCTTCCAGCGCCGATTGATCGACCAGCCGCTGATGCAGGCGGTGATTGCTGATCTGGCGCTGGATTGGGAAGCGGCATTGGCGTTGGCGATGAGCTGTGCGCGGGCCTTTGACAGCGAGCAGGCAGAAGATCGCGCTTTTGCCCGGATCGCGGTGGCGCTGGCGAAATACCTGTCCAACAAACGCGCACCGGGAGTGATTTACGAAGCAATGGAAGCGCTTGGCGGCATGGGCTATATTGAGGAAACGCCGATGCCGATGCTGTACCGCGAAGCGCCGTTGAATTCGATCTGGGAAGGGTCGGGCAATGTGATCTGTCTGGACATCCTGCGCACATTGGCAAAGGCGCCTCTGGCAGGAGAGGTGTTGATGAACCGGTTACAACGGGTTGCAGGGGCGGATGCACGCTATGATGCCGCTTTGAAAACCCATCTGGAGCGCTGGCCCGCTTTGCCGACCGAGGCCGAGGCACGATGGTTCACCGAAAGCCTGGCCACGTTGCTGGCGGCGGCCATACTGATCGAAACCGCACCCCATGCGGTGGCGGATGGGTTCGTGACGGCCCGGATTGCAAATTTGCGCGGGGCGACTGCGGGGGCGGTATCGGGGCTGGATGTGGCCGCGATCATCGCTCGGATTTAAGCCCAGACGGATTACGGCGCGGCACGATCATCAAGACGAAGCTGCAACATTGCCAGATCCAGCCAGCGACCAAATTTTTGCCCGACCTGCGGCATCAGCGCGGTCTGCCCGAAGCCGAGGCTTTCATGCAGCCGGATCGACGCCGCATTGCCGGCCTCGATCGCGGCCACCATCACATGCAGGCCATCGCTCCGGGCCCGGTCGATCAGAGCCTGCATCAATTTCCGCCCTGTGCCGCCACCGCGCCGGGTGGCATCGACATAAACGGAATGTTCCACCGTCAGCCGGTAGCCGTCAAAAGCGCGGAATGGGGCGTAGCTGGCATAGCCCAGAACCTGCGTGTCATCACAGGCGACCAAAACCGGAAATCCCTGCGCCTGCCGCTGGGCGATCCAATCGGCACGATTGTCGGCGTCGACTGTCACGTCATTCCAGATCGCCGTCGTATGAAGCACCGCGTCGTTATAGATCGTGGCGATGGTAGCGGCGTCCCCGGCTGCTGCATTTCTGATCTGCATGGTCATCCAAATTTCGATAAAAGAGACACCCATAGTATACGGCCATCGGCCGATTGCTTGCCAGTTGAGTTTGGACGGTCGAACACAAAAAGTGCCTGTTTCAGGTTCGCAACACACCAACAAACGAACCCTGCCAACAATTGAGCGGAAAACAAAGCCGCCGGTCATTCGGATCGGCGCGTCGTCAAGCAGGGCAAGGTTGCTAGCGCGCGCAGAGCCAGATCACCGAGTCCAAGCCCGCAAGCCGGGAAAACCGCGAAAGTTCCGCATCCAGTTTTTCTGCGCGTTTTGCCGTGTGAGCCACCTTTGGTTCGGGCCAATAATTGAGCACATTCAGCGTCCCGCTGGACCGATCCGCCTTTGCTTCGATCCTTCCGACGAAGCGGCTGCCTTCCAGTAACGGGAACACGTAGTACCCCCATTGACGTTTTTGTGCCGGGACGAACATTTCTACCGTGTAGTCAAAACCGAACAGGCGTTTCAGTCGGGTCCGGTCCCGGATTGCCGGGTCGAACGGGTTGAGAATGCGCAGCCTGGAGGTCGGGGCCGGGCAGTTTTGCAATCGCGTTTCGATGTCGGGGCAGGCTATGGCCTTGGTCCAACGACCGTCGGCGGACTGGACTTCGACGGATATCAGCGCCTTGGCTTCGCGGGCCGCCCACTTAGAAACTTCTTTCACGTCAACGGCATCCCAGAATTTTCTCACCTCTCCAAGCGTGCCAGAACCAATCCGATCAAGGGCAGCCCAGCACAGCCAATCAATCTGATCACGATCTGCCATTTTCTGATCGCGCAATTCAGCAGGAAAGACCCGGTCTGAAAGGTCGTAATATTTGGTGAAGCCGTCCCGATGCGAAGTGGCAAGTTCCCCGGAATACCACATGTAATCAAGCGCCTGTTTGTGCGGTGGCCGCCGCCACATTTCCTTGGGGCCTTCAATTTTGGTATCAAAGGCGTGAGTGGACAGGGGGCCTTCGTCGGCGATGCGGCGTTTGATGGCGTCTCGCAGGTCGGCGCTTGGCTTGCCGCCATACCACGATGAACGTTCTGTCTTTTCCTTCATCCGTCGAAACTGACGTTGCCACATTGGCAGAAATTCCATCGGCAGGACCGAGGCATCATGGGTGAAATGTTCGAACACCGACCGATCCTTGGCCAACAATGTGTCCAGCATTGGTTCGCGGTAATTCTGGTTCCGGCTCCACAAGATGTGATGATGGGCGCGGGCCACAACCTGTATGGTATCAAGCTGAACAAACCCCAGGTTTCGGACCAGTGAGATTGGGTCGACTTGCCCGGTTGGCGTGGCGGCCAGACCATGTGCTGCAAGCCAAAGATGTCTGGCGTCGCGGTTTGAAATCCTCAGGGCCGTCATCACGGGTGCTCCATATTCAATGCGTCCCAGTGGAAAGGTCGATGTCAGAACCGAAGGTATTCAACCCGCAATATTCCGCAAGGCGAAGCAAGGGCTGGAACATAAAAAAGGGGCGGTTTGTACCGCCCCTGTTCCAACGATTTTTGCGCTCAATCGGCTCGATGGTTTAGCCCGCGATGGAGGCGTCAAAGATGCTTTGCACACTGGCGTCGAGCGTTTTGTTGAAGTCCGCGTCGCTCTGCTGCGCCGACAGGCCTTCGGTCAGGGCGCGCGAGAAGCTGGCGATCATGCCGGTGTTTTGCGACAGACGCGCATTGGCTTCGTCCCGGCTATAGCCGCCAGACAGCGCCACAACCCGCAGCACATTGGGATGATCGACCAGAGGTTTATATGTGTTTGCGACTTCCGGCAGGGTCAGTTTCAGCATGACTTGCTGGCCTTCGGGCAGCGCGTCGAGCTGTTTCTTGATCTCGGCCAGCAAAATCTGTTCGGCTTCGGCCTTGTCGGCAATGGAAATGGTCACTTCCGGTTCGATGATCGGCATCAGGCCGTATGACAGGATCTGTTTGCCAACTTCGAATTGCTGGGCCACCACAGCGGCGATGCCCGTAGCCGAGGCGGCGTCGATGACCGAGCGCATCTTGGTGCCGAAAATGCCCTTGGAGACGGCCTTTTTCAGCAGCGCGTCCAGATCGGGCATCGGCTTGAGCAGGCGCACGCCGTCTTCTTCATCGGCGAGACCCTTGTCGATCTTGAGGAACGGGACCACCTTGCAGTTTTCCCACAGATACGTGGCGGTGGGCTTGCCGTCGATTTCGCTGTCCATGGTACGTTCGAACAAGATCGCGCCCAGTATCCGGTTGCCATCAAAGGCGTCTGACTTGATGATCCGCGCCCGCATGTCATGAATAAGGCCGAACATTTCTTCGTCCGAAGTGTAGGCGCTTTCGTCAACTCCGTAGAGTTTCAGTGCCTTCGGGGTAGAGCCACCACTTTGGTCAAGCGCCGCGATAAAGCCTTTGCCCGATCTGATTTGTTCGGTTTGGGTCTGGTCGGTCATGATCAATATTCACCTGCTGCAATCGTTTTGGACGCTCGGCGCCCGGTCTGGCCTAGGCAATAGGCGACCGGGCGTAGGGATACAATTCGGTTGGCGCTAACGAAATCAATTTTTTTCGCATTTGCGTGTCTGGTGGGCTGGTCCGGTTGCCAGCGATCAGGCCAGCGTCATTTCGCTAGCTTCGAGCGCGGCAACGCCGGGCAGGGTTTTGCCTTCCATCCATTCGAGGAATGCGCCACCCGCAGTGGAGATATAGGTGAAACTGTCTGCGGCACCCGCCTGATTGAGCGCGGCCACGGTATCGCCACCACCGGCGACGGAAATCAACGATCCGGCGCGGCTCAGTTCAGCCGCTTTTTGCGCGGCCGCGTTGGTGCCGGTATCGAAGGGGGCGATTTCGAACGCACCCAGCGGCCCGTTCCAGATCAGTGTTTTGGCCTGTTCCAGAATGCTGACAATTCGTGCGACGGCCTTTGGTCCGGCATCGAGGATCATTTTGTCAGCGGGGCAGGCATCCGCGGCGACGACCGTGTTTTCGGCCCCGGCCTTGAATTCTGCTGCCACCACCACGTCGGTCGGCAGGACGATTTCACAGCCAGCGGTCTTGGCCTTGTCAAAAATCTCGGAGGCGGTGTCGGTCATGTCGTGTTCGCACAGCGATTTGCCCACATCAATGCCTTGCGCGGCCAGAAACGTATTTGCCATGCCGCCGCCGATCACCAGATAATCGACCTTTGCCACCAGATTGCCCAGCAGTTCCAGCTTGGTCGACACCTTGGCGCCGCCAACCACGGCTGCGACGGGACGTTGCGGATGGCCAAGCGCGCTTTCCAGCGCTTCCAGTTCGGCCTGCATCAGACGCCCGGCGCAGGAGGGCAGGTAATGCGCCACACCTTCGGTCGAGGCATGTGCACGGTGCGCGGCGGAAAACGCGTCATTGCAATAGACATCGGCCAGTTTGGCCAGCCGTTTGGCGAATGCGGGATCATTCGTTTCTTCGCCCGGGTGAAAGCGGATGTTTTCCAGCAGCACCACATCGGCGGATCTGATTTCCCCGGTGCGGGTTTCCATCGCTTCCAGCGTTTCGACGAAGGCGACTTTCCGGCCCAGCGCTTTTTCCAAAGCTTTCAGCGTGACCCGCAGGCTCATTTCCAGCACGACCTTGCCTTTGGGGCGACCGAAATGCGCCACCAAAATCGGCTTGCCGCCTTTGGACAGGATGTCGTTGATGGTCGGTACGATCCGTTCGATCCGGGTGGCGTCGGTGACCTGGCCATCCTTGACCGGCACGTTGATGTCGACCCGCACCATCACGCATTTGCCGTTCAGATCCATGTCGTCCAGAGTTTTCCAAGCCATATCACGACCTCCTCAAAATTTTGCGTCACACATGACCCGAAGCGCGGTTTGGGTCAAGCTCCGGCTTGGCAAAGGGCGTCATGCAGCTTAGGTAACTCGCAACGCAAAAATGAAGGAGCCCGACATGGCTGATATCAAAGACCCGGAGAACACTATCCTGATCGAACTGAAAGACGGGACTGTCGCAATTGAACTGTTGCCGGACGTTGCTCCGAAGCATTGCGACCGCATCAAGGAATTGGCGCGCGCGGGTCAGTATGACAATGTCGCTTTCCATCGTGTGATCGACGGATTCATGGCGCAAACAGGCGATGTGCAGAATGCCAATATGGAAAAGGATTACAACCCGGGCCGGGCCGGCACCGGTGGGTCCGATCTGCCTGATTTGCCAGCGGAATTTTCCAAACTGCCGCATGATCGCGGCACCTTGGGTGCGGCGCGGTCGGCGAACCCGAATTCAGCCAATTCGCAGTTCTTCATCAACTTCAAGGACAACCATTTCCTCAACGGTCAATACACGGTGTATGGCCGGGTGATTTCGGGGATGGATCTGGTCGACAACATCACCAAGGGCGAGCCGCCTGCGAACCCCGACCGGATGATCAGCATGAAGGTGGCTGCCGATGTTGAAGGATAAGAAATCCCTGCTGGTTGCGGGCGCTTTGCTTGCCATTTTGGCCGGTCCGGCTGCGGCGACAGGTCTCAGCATCGAAGTCGCCGGCGAAGGCGCGAATGGCATTGTCACGGTAGATTTGTTCGAAGATGTGGCCCCCGGACATGTCGCACAGATCACCGCCCTGGCCGAAGAAGGCGCTTATGACAACGTGGCATTCCACCGGGTCATCGACGGCTTCATGGCACAGACCGGTGATGTGCAATTTGGAAAGCTGGGCGGTGACATGCGGATGGCTGGCCGGGGCGGGTCGGATCGCCCCGATCTCAAGGCCGAATTTTCCGATGTTCCGTTCGATCGCGGCGTGGTCGGCATGGCCCGGTCACAGGATCCGGATTCGGCTAATTCGCAGTTCTTCATCATGTTCGCGCCGGGGTATTTCCTGAACGGCGATTACACCGTTGTCGGCAAGGTGACGGCGGGCATGGATATTGTGGATCAGATCAAGCGCGGCGAGGGTCGCAATGGCGAAGTGATGGGCCAGCCCGATGTGATGAAAAAGGTCACTGTCACCGAGTGATCGGTCGATTATGCTGACGAGGGAAAGGCCCGGCGGATGCCCGGGCCTTTTTCATGACGCCGGTTCGGTTTGCCTGGAAGCGTCATCATTGCCTTCACAACTGCGTTAACGGGCTGTGCAGATCGCGTGGTTGCGGTCATGCTGGGATCGGTTTTCAGGAGGGCGTGCGATGAGACTGTTGATCCTAGTGGCCGGTTTGATCCTGATCCAGGTCGTGCCCGCTGCCGCTAATCCTGATTTCTGGCGCCACGAATGGCCCAAGACCGATTTTTCCCGCACCGAGGTGGAAAACTGGGTCGAAATCCTGTCCGGCGGCCCCCCCAAGGATGGCATTCCCGCACTTGATGATCCGGCCATGAAGGCGCAGGCCGATGAAATCAGCCTCGATCCGCGCGAACCGGTGATTACCGTTGCCTTGGACGGGCAGCCGGCGCGGGCCTATCCGCTGCGCTATCTGATCTGGCACGAGATCGTGAATGATCGGATTGGTGATCTGCCGGTGGCGGTTACGTTTTGTCCTTTGTGCAATTCGGCGCTGGTATTCGATAGGCGGGTGGACGATCAGATTCTGAGTTTTGGCGTCACTGGCAAGCTGCGCAATTCCGATATGGTGATGTATGACCGCCAAACCGAAAGCTGGTGGCAACAGGCGCTTGGCCGGGGCATTGTCGGGCATTTCAACGGGGTGAAGCTGCGGCAACTGCCGGTCTGGATGGAAAGCTGGGCCAGTTTCCGCGCCGCCTATCCGGGCGGATTGGTGATGATGCAGCCGGAATTTTCCCGGGCCTATGGAACCAATCCTTATCAAAGCTATGACAGTGCGCACCGGCCGTTCCTGTATAGTGGTGAAAACCCGCCCCATGGCGTGCCGCCGTTGATGCGGGTCATTCGGGTCGGCAACAGGGCCTGGACGATGGAACGGCTGGGCCGGGAAAAGGTGATCACGGAGGCAGGTATCGTACTGCGCTGGCAGGATGAACAGGCCTCGGCGCTGGATACGGCGGCGATTGCGAAGGGCAGGTCGGTGGGTGCGATCCGGGTGCAGGACGGGCAGGGGCGCGATCTGGCGCATGACGTGATGTTTGCTTTTGCCTTCCACGCGTTCTGGCCGGATGGGGAATGGATGCTGGCACAGTAGGCGCTGCACGTGTCAGCCGTGCCGCCCGGTGTCCTCATCCCGGTTTCTCACCCGCCAAATTCCCGGCAAAGCTGACCAGCGTTTCCAATGCGTCGCAGAATACGTCATCGGCCACGGTCATCGCGACGCGGATATGCCCCGTAGCGGCCTGGCCGAAGCTTTCGCCCGGCATTACCGCGATGCGATGGGCGTCTAGCAGGCGGTTGGCAAACCCGTCACCATTCAATCCGGTCGCGCGGATATCCAGCAGCAGATACATCGCCCCGTCGGGGGGCACCGGCCTGACCGTGTTTTGACCGGCGAGGATTTTCAGCGCCTTGTCGCGGCGGCGGCGGAACGGGGCGGCAACGGATTGTTCCATCTCGTCCCCCTGATTCAAGGCGTAGAGCGCCGCATCCTGGATGAAACCGGCCACGCCGTAATTGGTGTTGGTCGACAAAGATTCGAAATGCGCGATTGCCTCTGCCGGTCCGATGATCCATCCCAGCCGGCTGCCGGTCATGGCGTGCGATTTCGACATCGATCCGACCACCAGCGTGCGATCCGCCATGCCGGGCAGGGCGCGCGGGCTGAGATGTTCACCCTGCCAGATTTGGCTGTCATACACCTCGTCTGAGATCAGCCACAGGTTACGGGCCTTCACCACATTCGCGATACCGTTCAGCGTATCGCGTGAATAGACCACGCCAGCGGGATTGTTCGGCGTGTTGATCAAAAGCGACCGCGCGCCCTCGGCCACTGCGTCGATATCACCTGCAAGCGGCTGAAATCCGTTTTCCGGTAGTGCTCGTACTGGCACCGGCACCGCGCCGCCCGATCGGATGGTGCCGGGATAGGTGACGTAATAGGGATCAATGAACAGCGCCCTGTCGCCGGGATCGCAACTGGCCAGATGCGCCGCGAACAGCGCCGCTTGTCCTCCGGCGGTGATCAACACGTTGTCGCGCGTGGTTTGTACACCGGTGCGGGTCTGTGTCCGTTCAGCGACCTTGTCGCGCAAGCCCTTGATGCCGGGCACCTCGGCATAGCCGGTATGGCCGCCCCGGGCCGAACGGTGCATCGCGTCGAGGATGTCGTCGGCGGTGCCGATATCGTGCTCGCCGATGGTCAGTTCCACCACGGGTTCGCCCGCCGCCTTCAGCGCCCGGGCGCGATAGAACACGTCCCAGCCATCCGATCCGCCACCGTTGATATTCAGCACCCGGGAAGACAGACGCATGTTTGACCTCATCTTGGAAATGTTGTCCGGTGGCGATCCGCCGGATGCCTTTTCGCGGCGCAGCAGGCCCGCGATTGCCTGATTTGTCAATTCAGCGATTGTGACCGGTCCGATCAGCGATTATCATTTTGGTATGAACGCAATGACCTGCATTATCTGCTGCATTATTACCCGCTGAGAAATTCGCGCGGGCCGTTCTGATCTTCCAATGACATGACGAAGTTGATAAGCCCGCCGCGAGCCCGGCTGCGCGTGTGAGGACCTATGACGACGATCAAGCTGCACAATACCAGGACCCGACAAAAAGAGGTCTTTACCCCGATCGATTCCGACAATGTACGGATGTATGTCTGTGGGCCAACGGTTTATGATCGCGCCCATATCGGCAATGCGCGCCCGGTGGTGGTGTTCGATACCTTGTTCCGGCTCCTGCGCCATGTTTATGGGCCCGACCACGTGACTTACGTGCGCAACTTCACCGACGTGGACGACAAGATCAACGCCCGCGCCGCCGAAAGCGGCAGGTCGATTGCAGAGATCACCGCAGAAACCACCGGGTGGTATCTTGATGACATGGCGGCGCTCGGGGCGTTGGAACCTACACAAATGCCGCGTGCCACCGCCTATATCGGTGCGATGATTGCGATGATCGAGGACCTGATTGCCAAGGGCCACGCCTATGCGGCCGAGGGCCATGTGTTGTTTTCGGTGGAAAGCTACAAGGATTATGGCGCGCTGTCGGGCCGCACGGTCGATGACATGATCGCCGGTGCAAGGGTCGAGGTCGCCCCCTACAAACGCAACCCGATGGATTTCGTTTTGTGGAAACCGTCCTCCGACGACCTGCCGGGCTGGGACAGCCCGTGGGGGCGTGGCCGGCCGGGTTGGCATATCGAATGCTCGGCCATGTCCTACGAACTGCTGGGCGCCACCTTCGACATTCACGGCGGCGGTAACGACCTGATGTTCCCGCATCACGAGAATGAAATCGCGCAAAGCTGCTGCGCCCATCCCGAGGGTCATTTTGCAAATTACTGGCTGCATAACGAAATGCTGCAGGTCGAGGGCAAGAAGATGTCCAAGTCGCTGGGCAATTTCTTCACCGTGCGTGATTTGCTCGACGGTCATGACGGAATGCCCCCGGTGCCGGGCGAGGTGATCCGGTTTGTGTTCCTGTCGACCCATTACCGCAAGCCGATGGACTGGACTGCGAAGAAGGCGGCGGAGGCTGAGGTGACTCTGCGTAAATGGTACAAGCTTGTGGAGGGTGTGGAGCAAGGGACGGTGAACGAGGCGGTCATTGCGGCACTGGCCGACGATCTGAACACTGCTGGCGCAATCGCCGAGTTGCACAAGTTAGCGAGTGCGGGCGATGCGGCGGGGCTGAAGGCGTCGGCGCATTTGCTTGGGCTGTTGCGTGACGATCTGGGCGATTGGGCGGCGGAGCCCAACGCTGATCTGAGTGAGTTGGCCGAGAAGCTGGTCACCATCCGTGCGGCTGCGATGCAGAGCAAGGATTTTTCCGAGGTGGATCGGATGAAAGCGGCTCTGCTGGACGCGGGCGTCGAGGTGCGGATGAGCAAGGCCGGGGTCGAATTGCTGCCCGGGCCGGGGTTCGATCCTTCCAAGCTGGAGGCTCTGAAATGATACGCCGCACAACAACAGGCATGCGCCCGCCCGCCCCCAGGCGGGCGCAGAATGCGCCCGCCTGGGGGCGGGCGGGCGCATGCCGGGCCGCTGCGCGCCCCGGCGGGGAATGTGCAGAATGACAGAGCGCCTCTATATCTACGACACCACGCTGCGCGACGGGCAGCAGACCCAGGGGGTGCAGTTTTCGACCCCCGAGAAGATGCAGATCGCCACGGTTCTGGATGAGCTGGGCGTCGATTACATCGAAGGCGGCTGGCCCGGGGCCAATCCGACCGACAGCGAATTTTTCGAGGCGAAACCAAAGCTGAAAGCGCAGTTTACCGCCTTTGGCATGACCAAGCGGGCCGGGCGGTCGGCGGAAAACGACGATGTGCTGGCGGCGGTGATGAATGCAGGTACGCCTGCGGTTTGCCTTGTGGGCAAGACCCATGATTTCCATGTCGAGACCGCTCTTGGCATCAGCTTGGCGGAAAACATCGAAAATATCGCGCGATCCATTGAATATCTGGTGGCCCAGGGGCACGAGGCGCTGTTCGATGCGGAACATTTCTTTGACGGGTACAAGGCAAACCCGGGTTATGCGCTGGACGCGGTGCGCGCCGCTTTCGAGGCCGGGGCGCGATGGATCGTGCTGTGCGACACCAATGGCGGCACCCTGCCGGGCGAAATCGGGGAAATCACCCGCGCGGTGATCGCGGCGGGCATTCCGGGCACCCATCTGGGCATTCACACCCATAACGACACTGAAAACGCGGTGGCCGGGTCGCTTGCGGCCATCGATGCCGGGGCGCGGCAGGTTCAGGGCACCCTGAACGGGTTGGGCGAACGCTGCGGCAATGCCAACCTGACCACGCTGATCCCGACGCTACTGCTGAAGGAACCCTATGCCAGTCATTTTGAGACCGGGATCAGCCATGGCGCGCTGACCGGGATGGTGCGGGCCAGCCGGACGCTTGACGATATCCTCAACAGGGTGCCGTTCCGGCAGGCGCCCTATGTCGGGGCCTCGGCCTTTGCCCACAAGGCGGGGCTGCATGCCAGCGCGATCCTGAAGGATCCCAGCACCTATGAACATATCGATCCGGGCCTTGTCGGCAATGAGCGGATCATCCCAATGTCGAACCAGGCCGGGCAATCGAACCTGCGCCGCCGTCTGGCCGAGGCCGGATTGCAGGTCGACAAGGGTGATCCGGCACTGGCTCGGATACTTGATATCATCAAGCAACGCGAAGCCGAGGGCTATACCTATGACAGCGCGCAGGCCAGTTTCGAACTCTTGGCGCGTAAGGAACTTGGGCTGAGCCCCGACTTCTTCGAGGTCAAGCGCTACAAGGTGACGGTGGAGCGGCGCAAGAACAAGTATGACAGGATGATCAGCCTGTCCGAAGCGGTCGTGGTGGTGAAGGTCGACGGCGAAAAGAAACTGTCCGTGTCGGAATCTCTTGATGAAACCGGCGGCGACCGTGGCCCGGTGAACGCGCTGGCCAAGGCGCTGTCCAAAGATCTGGGGCGCTATTCGGACCAGTTGGCCGATATGCGTCTGGTGGATTTCAAGGTGCGCATCACCCAGGGCGGCACCGAGGCCGTGACCCGCGTTATCATCGACAGCGAAGACGGGCAGGGGCGACGCTGGTCCACCGTCGGGGTGTCACCAAACATCGTGGATGCATCCTTCGAGGCGCTTCTGGATGCGATCAACTGGAAATTACTGCGCGAAGGACAAGCGTCATGATCTGGGGAGTGGTTCGGGTCGCGGCTCTTTCGGCGGCGGTTCCACTGGCGATTGCGCTTGGGCTGATCGGATCGCAACGGCCCGGGGATCTGCCCGGCACAGAAGGGTTGGATTTCAGCCGTCAGATCGGGCGTCAAACCACGCCTCTGCCGATTGAAAAAGTGACAATGCGAGATGGGTTCAAGCTATCCGTGCGGTCTGTTTCAGGGCCGGAAAAAAGCCCGCTTCTGGTGCTGATCCACGGATCGGGCTGGCATGGTGGGCAATTCGACGGGGTAGCGCGGCAATTGGCGGGTAAGGCCGATGTTCTGGTGCCCGACCTGCGTGGTCACGGGGCGAATCCCGGGCGGCGCGGTGATCTGGACTATATCGGACAGTTCGAGGACGATCTGGCCGATCTGATCCATGCCCGGGTGAAGCCGGGGCAGAAGGTGATCCTCGCCGGGCACAGTTCGGGCGGCGGGCTGGTGGTGCGGTTTGCAGGCGGGGCGCAGGGCGATTTGATCGATGCCGCGATTCTGCTGGCACCTTTCCTGAAATATAACGCGCCCACCACGCGACCCAATTCCGGCGGATGGGCCCATGTGCTGACTCGTCGGGTGATCGGGCTGAGCCTGTTGAACGCGGTCGGGATCAAGGCGCTGAACGCGCTGACAGTGATCCAATTCGACATGCCAAAATCGGTGCTCAACGGGCCCTTGGGGCATACCGCCACGACCGCTTATTCCTACCGGCTCAACACGTCCTTCGCGCCGCGACCGTCCTATGAGAAAGACATCGCCGCCTTGCCGCGCTTCTTGCTGATCGCGGGGCGCGAGGACGAGGCATTTTTTGCCAAACGTTACGAACCGCTGATGTCCGAATACAACGATAAAGGGCGCTATGTGCTGATCGACGGGGTGTCTCATCTCGATGTGGTTGAGGCACCGCAAACGCTGAAATTGATCGGGGATTTCATTGATGGGATTTGACGACCCCGATCTGCTGGCCTGTGCGCAACTGGTCGAACAGGCCGATCCGGATCGGTTTCGGGCCGTCATGGCCGCGCCTGTTGCCGCGCGGGCCATGTTGTTCCCGATCTTTGCTGCCAATGTCGAGATTGCCCGTGCACCTTGGGTGACGCAGGAACCGATGGTCGCTGAGATGCGGCTGCAATGGTGGCGGGACGCTCTGCAAGAGATCGCGGAAGGCAAGCAACCCCGGCGGCATCAGGTAGTGACGCCGCTGGCGCAAATTCTGGATGTCCAGGGGGCGGTTTGGATCGACGACCTGATCGAGGCGCGCCGCTGGGACATCTACCGCGATCCTTTCGAAGACGAAACTGCGTTTGAAACCTATCTGCAGAACACGTCTTCCAACCTGCTGCTTGCCGCCGTTCAGGCTCTTGGCGGCGGCGACGAGGCGGTCATTCGCGATATCGGTTATGCCAGCGGGCTGGCCAATTTCCTTTGCGCGATCCCGGAGCTGGAAAAGGCCGGGCGGGTGCCGTTGCTTGATGGACGCGATGCCGCTGTCGTGGCGCTGGCGCGTGACGGGTTGACGCGGCTGTCACGCGCGCGCGCGCAACGCGACGGTATTGCGCCTTCGGCGGCTCCGGCACTGCTTTCGGCCTGGCAGGCCGGCTCGATCCTGACACGGGCGGTTGCGGCCCCGCAAAGGGTCAAGCAAGGCGCATTGCGGCCGTCCGAATTCCGCAAGAACCTTACCCTGCTCTGGCGTGCTCAACGTCACCGCTGGTAAGCCAGTAGTCTTCTTTTTAGAAATATCCGGGGTGAATGCGCGCGACGCGCGTAGAGGGGGGTACACCCCCTTCACGCTCCCTGCACCAAGCTAAGCCGACGCAACCGATCCGGGCGGCCAGCTTTCCCGGTATCAGATTTGCCCGGGGTCAGTAATCATCCTTCGGCTGGAACATCAGCCAGATCAACGCGCCACCGGCCAGCATCAGGAACGGGGCCATTGCCAGGTTGACGCTGGTCCAGCCCGCCTGAGCGCTGCCGCCCGAACAGTTCATCAAACCGCCCGAGGCCAGCGAGGCAAAGGTGACGCCGCCGAAAACCATCAGGTCGTTCAGCCCCTGCATCTTGCCGCGTTCATTCGGTTCATGCGCCCCCGCCAGCATGGTGGTGGCGCCGATAAATCCGAAGTTCCACCCCACGCCCAGCAGGACCAGAGCGATGAAGAAGTTTTCCAGTTCGACCCCCTGTAGTGCCACCGCCCCGGCCCCGGCCAGGATCACCAGACCGAAAGCGACGATCTTTTCCACTCCGAAGCGGGCGATCAGATGGCCGGTGAAGAAGGACGGGATATACATGGCCAGAACGTGGGCACTGACAACGTCGGCGGCAGTATTTTTTTCAAAGCCGCAACCGACCACGGCCAGCGGTGTCGACGTCATCACCAGGTTCATCAGCGCATAAGATACCATGGCGCAGATCACAGCGACCGCGATGCGCGGCGTCTTCAGCAGCTCTATCCGGCTGCGGCCGCGCGGGGCATCCCCGCTTGGCGCGGTCGGGCGCGGGATGTCGATGAACAGAAACAACAGCGATCCCAACACATTCACCCCGATCACGGCCATATAGGTGCCCATAAACGGAACCACGAAAGCGTCTGCCGTCAATTTCACCATCTGCGGCCCGATGATCGCCGAAGCAAGCCCGCCTGCCATCACGTAGGAAATTGCTTTCGGGCGGAACGTATCGCTGGCGGTGTCGGCGGCAGCAAAGCGATAGAACCCCTGTGCTGACATATAGACCCCGGTGATCAGACTGCCCAGCAGGAAGACCGGAAAAGAAGCAAGGTAGAGCCCGTAAGCCCCCACCGCCCCGCCAATAGCACCGGCGCCCGCACCCATAAAGAACCCGGTGCGGCGGCCATATTTCTGCATGATATGCGACACGGGCGTTGCCGCCAGCATGCTGCCCAGAACGATCAGCGAAATCGGTAGCGTTGCGAAACACAAATTTGACGCCAGAGACTGCCCGGCCAGCCCGCCGATGATAAAGATCATCGGCATCTGTGCGCCCAGAAACGCCTGTGCCAGAACCAGGATATAAACGTTGCGTCTTGCGCGGCTATCGTCGGGGACATATTCAGTTTGGGTCATGCGTGAAGTGCTAAGGGCAGATTTGCAGCGGCGCAAGGCGTGAATTGTGACGGACACAATTGCGAACCAACCTCACCCCAGAAGTGTTTTGAGCAAGAAGAAGGCGGATTAGCCCGTCGGATCGATGATATGAGCAAACGATCCGCTGACCCGGCCCAGGCTCAGCCCCATATCCGGCAGGTCGGTTCCTTCGGCGTCTTTGGCGCTGAACAGCGCCGGACCTTTGGCGCGCAACGTGGTGGCATAGTGAAATTCATGCGCCTTGAGCGGCATCTTGAAGGGACCGTGCAATGGGGTCAGGTCACGGTAGCCGAGATGTAATTTGCGGGTGGCAAAAGAGGTTTCCAGCGGCAGCAGGCCCAGCATTTCGTGACGCTGGCCATCTGCATCGGTCAGACCCGCGCCCAGGGTCATGTAACCGCCGCATTCACCATAAATCAGGGTGTCTTGCGCCGCATTTTTCAGGCTTTCCCTGAACCGTGTGTTCTGGGCCAGACGACCGGCATGAAGTTCGGGATAGCCGCCGGGCAGATAGATGAAGCCGGCCTTTGGCACCGGATCGTCAGCCAGCGGCGAAAAGAATTTGACCTCGGCTCCCATCGCGCGCCAATCGGACAGCAGGTGCGGATAACAAAAGGCAAAGGCGCGGTCGCGGGCCACGGCGATCACCTGCGCTGGCGGGGCGAAGCGAGCCCGCGCCGTGGCCACAGGCAAAGGGCGGGCGAGCGCCAGCAGGGCTTCGTGGTCGAGCGTTGTCGCCAGCGCATCGGCGGCACGGTTCAGGAACTGGTCCAGATCGACGCGTTCCCCAGCCTGCACCAGCCCAAGGTGACGCGAGGGCAGCGACAGGTCGGGTGCGCGCCGCATGGCAGCCAATACCGGTAGGTTCAGCGGTTCCAAGGCCCGGCGCAGCATGGTTTCATGGCGGTCGCTGCCGACATTGTTCAGGATGACCCCTTTGACTGGAACATCCGGATCGTGATGGGCAAAGCCCGCAACCAGCGGTGCCACTGACCCGGCCATGCGACCGGCATCGACGACCAGAATGACCGGCAGACGCAACAGCCGTGCCAGATCGGCCACCGCGCCCTTGCCATCGGGCGGAGCGCCGTCGAACAGGCCCATCGCGCCCTCGATGATCAACAGCCCGTCGCCCGCGGCCAATGCCTGCAACCGGTCTGGCGGCATGGCCCAGGCATCCAGGTTCATGCAGGGGGCATCGCAGGCGGCTTCGTGAAAACGCGGATCGATATAATCAGGACCGGATTTTGCACCCCGTACGGTGATGCCTTCGCGCGCCAGCAACCGCAGCAGCGCCAGAGTCACCGTGGTTTTGCCCGCACCGGAGGACGGGGCGGCGATGATCAGCCCGGTCATGATGCGTCGGACGGTTTGCCCCGGCCCAGCGGATCAAGGTTGCGCGGTTCGGCCCCCTGCATCAGCGCCTGCCAATCCAGGACCTGCCGCATCAGGACCGAACGGCCAACGCAGAGGATCGCGGGCGGTTCCAGCCCGCTGGCGGCGATATCAGAGGCCATTTGACCCAGCGTGGTTTCCAGAACCTGTTGCTTTTCTGTTGTCGCGGAACAGACCACCGCACAGGGTTCGTCGGCAGGGCGGCCAGCGTCCAACAGCGCATTGGCGATCCGGTCCACATGTTTCATGCCCATGTAGATGACCAGAACCTGCGCGCCTTCGGCAATCGCTTTCCAATTCAGCGAAGACGGGGTTTCGCCGGTTTGATCGTGACCAGTAACGAAGGTGACCGATTGGTTTACGTCACGGTGCGTGACCGGGATACCGGCATAGGCCAGTCCGCCGATCCCGGCGCTGATGCCGGGGATGATCCGCACCGGAACGCCATGTTGGATCAGCGTCTGCGCCTCTTCTCCGCCACGGCCGAACACGAAAGGATCGCCGCCCTTCAGACGCAGAACCCGCTTGCCCTCTTTTGCCAGATCCACCAGCCGCAGCGAGATGTCGCGCTGTTTCGCCGAGGGCTTTCCGCCGCGTTTGCCCGCATAGATATGGTCGGCCTGCGGCGCCCAGTCCAGGATCGATTCCTGCACCAACGCGTCGTAGATCACGACATCCGCCTGACGCAGTCCGTTGATCGCATGTAACGTCAGCAGTCCCGGATCGCCGGGACCCGCACCGCAGAGCCAGACCCAGCCAGGGGCTAATTTGGGCCAGTCGCCCTTTGGAAGCGTGAGTGAATCAGTCATGGTTTCCTTATGCCGCTCTCTGCGACCGCATTGAAGTCCGGAAACGACATATTGGCGCGGCTTTATCCTGCGCCTATAGTCGCGGCGATGGATCGGAAACCCAATACCGAATTGCGCCGAGGCTGGACCACGGGCGCCTGTGCTACCGCGGCGACGCGGGCGGCATTGATGATGCTGTGGGGCGAAGCCCGGCCTGAAAAGGTACGGATTACTTTGCCGCGCGGGGAACGGCCCGAATTCGCCGTGGCCGGAGCCGCGCAAGGGGACGGATGGGCCGAGGCGGCGGTGATCAAGGATGCTGGCGACGATCCCGATGTGACCCATGGCGCATTGATCCGGGCACGGGTCGAGGCGTCGGCGGGCGGGGTTGAATTTTCCGCCGGCGAAGGCGTGGGCATAGTGACCAAGCCAGGACTGCCGATCGCGGTAGGTGAACCGGCGATCAACCCGGTTCCACGACAGATGATGCAGGCCACGGTCGAGGAAATGGCCGCAAGGTTGGGGCAGCGCCCCGATATCCGGATCACCGTTTCGGTTCCGGGGGGCGCGGCGCTCGCGGATAAGACATGGAATCCCCGGCTGGGCATTAAGGGCGGATTGTCAATTCTTGGTACCACAGGAATCGTGCGGCCATTTTCCTGTGCCGCCTGGATTGCATCGATTCATCGTGGCGTCGATGTGGCCCGGGCCGAAGGGTTGCACCATGTGGCGGGCTGTACTGGCGCGACCTCGGAAAAGGTGGTGCAACGCCTTTATGACCTGCCCGATGGCGCGATGCTGGACATGGGCGATTTTGTCGGGGGCATGTTGAAATACATCGCCAAGCATCCGGTTGCGAAGGTGACGGTGGGCGGTGGTATCGGCAAGATTACCAAACTCGCCCAAGGCGCACGCGATCTGCATTCGCGCCGTGGCCAAGTCGATTTCGATCTGTTGGCACAATGGCTGGATGATGACCGGATGCGCCACTGCAACACTGTATTGCAAGCATATGATATTGCTGGTGAAAAGCTTTCTCATATGGTCGCCGGAAAAGCGCTGGAACAGGTTCAGTCCATGCTGCCAGAAAGCAGCATTGCCGATATCGTCGTTATCGATCGGGCGGGGAACATTCTGGCCCGGGCGGAGGGTGCCGCATGACCCTGCTGCTGTTGGCAGGAACCGGCGAGGCGCGTCAGATCGCTTGGGGACTTGCCGCGCGGGGTGTCGACGCGATCGCTTCTCTGGCTGGGGAAACGAAATCCCCCGAAACTTATGCCATTTTCACCCGGATTGGCGGCTTTGGCGGGCGCGAAGGGTTTGAACATTTTCTCGAATGCGAAAATATATCGGCAATCCTGGATGCAACGCATCCCTTTGCAATGCAGATCAGCCTGCGCACCGCGGAAGTCGCAGGTCAGCGGGGCATTCCCTATTGCAGATTGTTGCGCCCCGCCTGGCAGGCAGAGCCGGGAGATGACTGGACCCATGTTATCGGCGAAACCGGGGTGGTGGGGGTCATTCCCGCCGGGGCGCGGGTGTTTCTGGCAACCGGACGCAAGACGCTGCGCTGTTTTGCGCCGCTATCGGATTGCGATCTGACCCTGCGTGTGGTCGACCCGCAACCAGAACCGTTCCCGTTGCCGAACGGGCGATATCTGGTGGCGCGACCACCGTTTACGTTGGAAAGCGAAATCACATTGTTTCAGGATTTGGATATCGACTGGCTTGTGACAAAAAATGCTGGCGGCGAAGCGTCTTACGCCAAACTCCTCGCGGCGCGTAAACTTGGGATCAAGGTGGCGATGATCGACCGGCCACCACAACCCAATATGCCCAGTGTCGCCACGGTTGATGCAGCGCTGGCTTGGGTGGACGGGCTATGATCGGGCGGATTATCGAAACAGAGGATTGCGTCGCGGAAGGCATTGACTGGCTTTGTGCGAAGGATCCGAAAATGGCCGAAGCCTTTGCCGCCACCGGGCCATTGCCGTTGCGCCGCAATCCCGATGGGTTCGCGCAGCTTCTCAGCGCCATCATTTCGCAGCAGGTCAGTGTCGCGTCGGCCAATGCAATCTGGGCGCGGTTGGAAACAGCCGGGTTGCTGACGGCCGAGGCCATATCAGAGAAAACTCATGACGAATTGCGCGCGGTCGGGCTGAGCCGACAGAAGGCGCGGTATGCGCTGGCACTGGCCGAGACGGGGATCGATTACGCCGCGTTGCGTCAGGCCCCGACCGAACAGGTGATCGAGACCCTGACCGCCGTGACCGGTATTGGTATCTGGACGGCGGAAATCTATGCGATGTTTTCGCTCGGCCGGGCCGATGTGTTTGCCCCCGGAGATCTGGCGTTGCAGGAAGCGGCGCGGATTCTCTATGACTTGGACGAGCGTCCGAAGGAAAAGGCGCTGCGGCAGATGGCCGAAATCTGGAGCCCGTGGCGCGCCGTTGCGGCGCGGCAGCTTTGGGCCTATTACCATGTGGCAAAAGACAGGGAAGGGATCAGATGACACGGGTTTTACAGGCGGGCCGGAAAGAGCCCAAATCGGGTGTGACACGGTCGGTCGTGGTGTTTTTGCACGGCTATGGTGCCAATGGGGCCGATTTGCTGGGGCTGGCCGATCCGCTGTCGGACCATTTGCCCGACACGTTGTTCATCGCGCCCGATGCCCCGGAAATGTGTGCCGGGGCACCGATGGGATACCAGTGGTTCCCGATCCCGTGGATTGACAATTCGTCGGAGGAAGAGGCCGAACGCGGGATGCAGCAGGCAGCCGAGGACCTGAACGCGTTTCTGGACGCGATCCTGATCGACGAAGACCTGTTGCCGGAACAGATGGTGCTGTTCGGGTTTTCCCAAGGCACGATGATGTCGCTGCATGTCGCGCCACGGCGGGAAGACGAAATCGCCGGGATCGTTGCCTTTTCCGGCCGTTTGATGGCGCCTGAATTGTTGGCTGATGAGGCGGTGTCGAAACCGCCGATCCTTTTGGTGCATGGCGATCAGGATGACGTGGTGCCGGTGCAGTCGCTGCCCGAAGCGGCAGAGGCGTTGCAGGCCGCCGGGTTCAAAGAGGTTTACGCTCATATCATGAAGGGCACTGCCCACGGTATTGCACCCGACGGACTGTCGGTTGCCCTGGCCTTCATGCGCGACAAGCTCGGGCTTTGATCCGGATCGGGCCAGAGGGGCTTTGCCCCTCTTGGCTTGCAGCCAATTCACCCCAGGATATTTTTGAACAGAAGAAGAGGGGCCGAAACTAGCCCCCCATCAGCACCTTCGCCGCCCGCATGAGCACCAAAGGATCGCGGTCGGTATGCGCAACGGGTGGTGGTGGATCGCAGCGGCCCGTCAGTTGCGAAACGGCCATTCGGGCCGAGCGTACCGAGTATTCGACGGTAAAGACACAATCGCGCGGCTGTTCGACGAATTGCCCCAGCAAGGCGAAATTCTGCGATCCCGCCGGGCGCAGCTTGGGCCGGTCGCCGGAGCTGCGAGGCATGAACTGGCTGGTGATGAAGGGCATACGGCAGGGGATGACGCTGGCATTGTCAAACCAAGCTATCTGTTCCGCATTCAAGTTTAATTGGCCATACAGTTCGGTCAGGATGTCTTTGCCGCTGGCTTGCCACATCGGTTTGCGGACGAAGTCGCCCTCTCGGTCGCCGCGCAGCGCGTAGCCCCAGAGGGTATAAAGCCCTTTCTTCTGATTGCGAAAATGTGGCTGATGGAACAGAACGATGGACAGCGTCCAACCAGAGGAGGCGAATGTCACCAATCCGCCAGTTCCGGTTCGGTTGCCGGTAAAATCCTCCATGAATTCGAAAAATTCCGGTCCTTGCAGCGTCACGGTAAAGGAATGCCAAGCGGTTTTGCCGGTGTCGCCGCAGAAGACTTCGGGGCGGCCGAAGCCACTGTTTTCTGCGGCCAGCTTGCGCCAAAGCCGCCAGGCCCCGGATTCGGAATCGTCAAGCGGTGGGGCGGTGTCCATATCGCCAAGAACTGATCCATCGGTCATTGAGCCGAGCGTAACATAGGCACGGTCCTGTGGCCGGATCGCGACCGTTTTGCCATCTGACAGGGTCAGGCCGGTGATCTGGCGCGCGGACAGGTCGCCTGTGATCGTTAGGTCTGTCACAGTTGTGCCGGTTTCGAACTCGACGCCCCGATCTTGCAGCCAATTGATGATCGGCGCGATCAGCGAGTCATATTGATTGTAGCGGGTGCGCAGGATGCCAGCGATGCGGGTGAATCCGGGAAAGAGATGAATGAACCGGCGCAGGTAGCGTCGCATTTCGATCAGCGAATGCCACGGCTGAAATGAAAACATCGTCGACCACATCATCCAAAAATTGCTGTCGAAGAAACCGGGATGGAACCAGTCGTCGATTTGCCTGCCGCCCAACCCGTGTTCGGAATGCAGGATCAGCCGGTTGATATCGAGGATATCGAGCGGCGACAGCGTCAGGTCATAGCGATCTTCTGCCGGTTTGCCATTGCGTACCAGGCGGCAGTTGGACGATCCGGGCACCATGTCGTTGAACGCCATGATGTCGTCTTTGACTGAGAGTGCAGGGTCATCGGCGGATGGAATGGAGTCGAGCAGGTCGAACGTGCAGGCGAAGTGTTTTTCGAACATCCGGCCGCCGCGCGCCAGATAGCCATGTTCGGCATCGCCACCACCATCGAGCGACCCGCCCAGAACCGTCAATTGTTCATAAATCCGGATTCGGTCACCGGAGACGCCTGCATCGCGGATCAGGAAGACCGCTGCCGCCAGCGAGGCAATGCCACCGCCAACAAGGTAATGTCGTTCATCATTCGTCATTTCTGCGTCTTGCATTTCCCGTACTCCCCTGAACAAGCGCAAATGCGCCGACCGGTTGGAGTATATCGGATTTTCGGGGCGCACCGTTTGCGCGACATCAAGGACAGCAATCCTGCGTGCGGGCGCTAATACCAGCGGTGATTTGGAACAATCTGCATGAATTTTAAGCACAGATCCGTCACCTGAGTGTCATCATGTTCCGTCAAGCTTTGGATGAAGGTGCTGCATATCGTGGGGGTTGCCGGATCAGCTACACGATATATAGTTAAATCAGAGTTGGGGCGGGGTGTCCCGCCTTGGTGCCACGATGAGGCAGACAGGGTAGGGAGCTTTTGAACCTAATGGACGGAGATTTCAGGCACGATTTTGTAAGGGAAAAGGCGGTGCTGAAACATCATCCCGCGCTTGTTTTGAATGCGGATTACCGGCCGTTATCCTATTACCCGCTATCGCTGTGGCCCTGGCAGGAGGCGATCAAGGCGGTTTGGCTGGACCGGGTCGATATTGTCGCCGAATATGATTTCGAGGTCCGAAGCCCCAGTACACGGATCAAGATACCGTCGGTCGTGGTTCTGAAAGATTACGTTAAACCCCAAAAGCGCGTGGCCTTCACGCGCTTTAATTTATTTTTGAGGGACGAATTTTGTTGTCAATATTGCGGCGGCAGGGGGGATCTGACTTTTGATCACGTAGTCCCGCGCGCCAGCGGGGGCATCACCAGCTGGGAAAACGTGGTGGCGGCCTGTTCGCCCTGCAACCTGAAAAAGGGGTCGAAAAGCCTGCGCCGGGCCGGGCTGCATCTGCGCAAACCGCCGCGCCGCCCGACCGCAGAGGAACTGCGCAATATGGGGCGGAAGTTCCCGCCCAATCATCTGCACGATAGCTGGCTGGATTTTCTGTATTGGGATGCCGAGCTGGACGCGTAGAGGGGGGCGTTCGTGCATTGCAGAACCGCTTTGCAGACGCAGATGCCTTTCAGTTAGGGCAGTTTGTCGACGACGATTGCATTCAGCGTGGAGCCGGAGCGCCGCAAAGTAGCGAGTTTTTGGAACGCGGCTGAACTCCAGAAGCTTTTGGCGCAGTGGCGATCAGGAAACTCGATAATAAATGCCGCGTCCGGAAGCTGACTTTCACCTTCCAGACGTTCGGGATCGCCCCCACGGACGAGGAACTGTCCTGAATGTGCAGTCACGACATCTGGGATCTTAGAGAAGTACTCCTCCATCCAGTCGCGACTGTGAATCTGCATCTGGCCTATTATGAATGCGGTCATGAATTTGTGGCTCTCGGCTGAACATAGGCTACGGCCTCCAACGTTATGGGATGGACCAGCTTGAGGCAATTTGTCTTTGCAGCACAGGCTCAGCGCCCGACCGCGCCATGGGCGGGTGCGTTGATTTCGTTTGCAATACCTATGAATTTCGGGTGTGGCGGCACGATAAAGTGGCGGCCACAGACGTTCGTGTGCCTACCCACGGTCGGGGGGCGCCCTCTGTTGGGAAATTCGCGGAACAAAAAAGCGCCCCAGAGGGCGCTTTTCCAATTCCGGTCCTGAGCGATTGCTCAGCCTTCGGCTTTCGGTGCCGCGGCCGGTGCCGCTGCGGCAGGCTTTGCGCCGCCGCCTTTCCCGCCGGTCAGCGGGTCGTCCTGGCGCTGAACCGAGCCTTCGAAATGGGCGCCGGATTCGATCGCGATGGTTTTATGGATGATGTCGCCCTCGACCCGCGCGGTCGAGGTCAGGCGCACTTTCAAGCCACGCACACGCCCGACGATGCGGCCGTTGATCACGACGTCGTCGGCGACGATTTCGCCCTTGATCGTGGCGGTTTCGCCGACGGTCAGCAGATGGGCGCGAATGTCGCCTTCGACGGTGCCTTCGACCTGAATATCGCCGGTGGTCTTCATATTGCCGGTGATATGCAAATCCGAGGACAGAACCGATGCGGGCGGTTTGGCCTTGGGTGGCGTCGCTTTGAAGTCGCTTTTCGGCGCGGCAGGGGTTTCAGGGGCTGCGGGTTTTGCAGCGTCTGCGGCCTTGGGGCCGGGTTCGTTGATTTTGCTTTTAGAAAACATCGTTTGCAGCCTTGATATAGATCATCGGATTGACGGCCTTGCCGCCGACGCGCACCTCATAATGCAAATGGGTGCCAGTGGAACGTCCGGAGTTTCCCATATCACCGATACGGTCCCCGCGCGAGACCCTTTGACCGACCTTCACGCGAATTTTTGACAGATGAGCGTAGCGGGTTTCGATTCCGAACTCATGCTGTATCTTGATAAGCCGACCATAGCCCGAAAGCCAGCCCGCATGTGTCACCACGCCATCGGCGGTCGAAAACACCGCAGTGCCGACCGGCCCGGCGAAATCCGATCCCTTGTGCAAACGGCGTCCGCCGGTTTTGGGATCGCGGCGATAGCCAAAGCCGCTGGTATAGCGCACGGCCGCATGAACCGGTTTGGCGAAAGGCGCTTTGGTTGCGGCGATCCGGTAGAGGTTCAGCGCATCCAACTGGTTCAGAATACGATTGGCGCGTGAGGTGTCCAGGCTGGGCTCTTCACCACTGGTCGAGAAAGATAGCGGTGTCAGCGGGCCTCCCTGACCGGAATAGCTTCGGCGGACCTGATTAATCAGGCTGTCGGTGTTCAACCCGGCAGAGCGGAACATTTTGTCCAACGGTTTGACAGAGACTGTCATAGCGTCTTCGAGCTGGCGGAAAATAACGTCGTTCTGATCGCGCATCAGTTTGATCTGGAAGGCGAGATCGTCCGCTTCGGTCAGGGCCTGTTGCGCATCGGCCAGGATCTTGTCGCGCTCGGCGGCGGTGTCTGACAGCGCCGAGACAAGGAAATCAACGGTTTCACTGACATTTTCACCAGCATCTGCCAGAGTGTCGGCATGAGTGGTTTCAGTGGCTTCTTGTTCCAGTGCGGCCAATTCCTGACGGGCGGAATCGCGTTGTTTCATCGTCTTGCGCAGATTGCTCTGGATCACTTCAATTCCGGTTTCCAGTTCACGCCGCGCGGTTTCCGAAGCGAGAAGTTCGGTCTGCATCTCCGAAATCTGGTCCAGCGCCAGATTGAACCGCGCCTGTGATGCCAAGGCTTCTTCGGACCGCGTATCGCGTTCGCTGGCCAACTGGTTCAGGCGGTGTTCATAGGTTTGCTGATCGCGTCTGGCCTGATCGCGGAAATTGCCGGATCCGATACTGTCCATCAGCAGGACAGCGGTCGCGACAATGGCCCAGGCCACAACTGCCGCGCTCCCTGCGCAGGCGATTATCTGAGTTGACGGACGCAGGCGTATAAACCGCGTTTCGCTATCCGATCTCAGAAAAAGACGCCGTTCGGGAAACCACGGTTCCAAAATAGCGTCGATACGTGCCGTAAGACGTGTTCTCACGCGTCCGTCCTTTTTTTCCGTCCCCAATCGCAGTTATCCGCTCTGTCGGCGCATTGGCTGCAGCGTTTGTTTACCAGAGCGTGGCCTCAGAGCAACAAATTTAACGGACTGGAGCCGGGAGGGCGGTGGAAAACCGCCCAATTGGCAAAATATTGCCGATTCAGGAAGGGGTTAGCGACCATGCGGGGGCGTTTGGTCGGCCAAAGGCCAGTAAAAATCCGGTGGCAGACCTGCCTCGGCCCGCTTTTCTTCGTTGAAGGGTGGTTTCAAAGCGCCGTGGAAATAGGTGCGCACCAGATCGTGGAACACATCCTTGGGGTCCAGATCGTGACGCCCGCATAGAAAATGGAACCATTTCGACCCGTAGGCGACATGGCCGACCTCCTCTGCATAGATGACTTGAAGTACCTCCACCGTCCCGGTTTCATTGGCCTTTTCGAAGATCTCGATCATGCCCGGTGTGACATCCAGTCCGCGCGCTTCGAGCACCATCGGCACCACCGCCAACCGGCCCAGCAAATCTTCGGCAGTGTCTTCGGCTGCCCGCCACATGCCTGCATGGGCGGGCAGGGCGCCGTAATGGCTGCCCATCTGTTCCAGGCAATCGCAGATCAGGTTGTAATGCTTGGATTCCTCGTCGGCCGATTTCACCCAGTCGTCGTAGAACCCGATCGGCATTGGCACATGGCCGAACCGCGCAATGATGTCCCAATGCAAATCGACCGCGTTCAGTTCGATATGGGCCACCGCGTGCAGGATCGCGATCCGGCCTGCCGGGCTGCCGGGGCGGCGGCGCGGCACGTCGCGCGGGTTCAGCAATTCCGGTTTTTCCGGGCGGGCCGGGCGCAGCGGCGGATTGGCGGTGCTGACGGGAATGGTGTCGCCCGCCTTACGCGCGGCGAACCAGGTGGCGGCGTGTTTGTGCGACAGCGCGGTCTTTTCGCGCCCATCGGCGGTTGTCAGAACCTCCACCGCCATTTCAGTCAGGGTTTTCACAGAGCTTTCACCGCCTCCAGCACCTCTTCGGCATGGCCATCGACTTTCACCTTGCGCCATTCGCGGGCGATATTGCCGTCGCCGTCGATCAGGAAGGTCGATCGAACGATGCCCCAGAACTTCTTGCCATACATGGATTTTTCTTTCCACACGTCATAGTCCTCGCAGGTCGTGCCCTCGGCATCGGACAGCAGCGGGATGCCCAAGTCCTGCTTGGCGCGGAATTTTTCATGCGCCGCGATATCGTCCTTGGAAATGCCGAACACCTTGGCGCCTGCCGCTTCGAAATCCGCCTGCATAGCGGTGAACGCCTTGGCTTCCTTGGTGCAGCCTGAGGTATTGTCGCGCGGATAGAAAAACAGCACCACAGGGGCAGGACGCAGCGCCGACAATGTGACGGGCGCGCCGCCATCCTGCGGCAGGGTGAAATCGGGGGCGGCTTTTCGATCTGTCACGGCAATTCCTCATCATGTGGATTCTGATCCCGGTTAGGTATAGCGTTGCGGACGCAAGAATAAAGCGTCACAGACCGACGGGCAGAGCAGCAGGAGACCGGGGCATGTCCCCCAAGCCAGACAATCAACAACGCAAGCGGCTAAGCCGTAAAGCCCGGGCGGCGCTTTGGGTTGGCGGCGGGATTTTGGCCGTGTTGGCGGTTGCAGTGTGGTTGGTTTATTCCGCGATCGGGCGACCGATCCGGGCGCCGGAATGGCTGCAACAGCGAATCGAGGCCCGGCTGGGTCAGATGTTGCCGGACATGGATGTGACATTCGGTGCGTTGAGCGTTCTGGTGACAGACACTGGCCGCCCGCGGGTTCTGTTGCGCGATGTCGAGATTTCACAATCCGATGGGCCGGTGATCCTGACGATGTCGGATCTGCAAACAGGTCTCGCGTTGCGGCCCTTGTTGCAGGGCAAGGCGCAGTTGGGCCGGGTCAAACTTTCGGGGGCAGAGATCAACGTGACCCGGCGCAAGGATGGGTCGTTTGACCTGTCCTTCGGGGCATCCCTGCCTCAGGTGGAACAATCCGCCAGCATTCAGGAACTGGTGACCGGGCTCGACCGGTTGCTGATGTCGGATCAATTCGCCGATTTAACCCGGGTCGATGCCGATGCGATGATCGTGCGCTATGAGGATTTGCGATCGGGCCGGGCCTGGACCATTGATGGGGGCAGGTTGCGACTGACCCGGGACGGTGACGAACTGCGCATCGGTGGAGATCTGGCGCTGTTGGGCGGCTATGATTACGCCACCACGGTGGAGTTGAACTTCGAAAGCCAGATCGGGTCGGCGGCGGCACAATTCGGTATGATCTTCGAAGACATGGCCGCGCAGGATATCGCGGCGCAAAGCGCGGCCGTAGCTTGGCTAGACGTGGTGCGGGCACCGATTTCCGGTGCCTTGCGCGGATCGGTGACCGAAACCGGGTTTGGTAACATCAGCGGTACATTGCAGATTGCGGAGGGCGCGATTCAGCCGACCGATCAGACCAAACCGATCCCGTTTACCTCGGGCCGGGCCTATTTCACTTATTCCCCGGCGGAACAGACTTTGGTTTTTGATGAGGTGTCGGTCAGCAGTGAATGGATCACCGCACGGGCCGAGGGCAAGGCGATACTGCGCGGAGTGGAAAACGGCCTTCCAAAGGAATTGCTGGGCCAATTCACGCTGACTGGCCTGACGGCCAATCCTGAAGAGTTATTACAGACGCCGCTGTCTCTGGATGCGGCGCGGATGAGTTTCCGAATGGCGCTGGACCCTTTCGTGATGACGATGGGAGAACTGACTCTGGAAGAGCAGGGGCAGGTCGTGGTGGTCAGCGGCGAAGCGGCAGCCGAACCGGACGGGTGGCGATTGTCAGTCGCCGCGCAGGCGGAACATCTGGATTCGGACGTGGTGCTGGCGCTTTGGCCGGAAAAGCTGAAAACCAAAACCCGGACATGGATCGCGGAAAACATCCACCAAGTGACCCTGTCACGTGGCCAGCTGGCCTATCGCAAGCATCCCGATCAGCCCCACGATATCTATCTGGGATTCGAATACGACGATGCGGAGGTGCAGTTTTCCCGCCTTATGCCACCGATCAAGAACGCGTCGGGCCATGCCGAACTCAATGGCAATACTTTTACCGCCGCTACGGATCATGGTGTGATTCAGGCAGATCAGGGTGGATTGATCGATATTTCTGGCAGTTCCATCGTTATCCCCGACACCACGCAGAAACCGACCCCAGCCAAGGTAAATCTGGTCACCGACAGTACCGTTACCGCTGCACTGTCTCTGCTGAACCGTGACCCTATCAATCTGATGACCAAGGCCGATCGCCCTGTCGATCTGGCCGACGGACGGGTCAAGGCGCGCGGGACGCTGGATCTGTTGTTGAAGAAAAAGCTGCTGCCGGAAGAGGTCCGTTTCAATGTCTCCGCAGATCTGAGTAACGTCACCAGCGACAAGCTGGTGCCGCAACGTATCTTGCGGGCGACGCATCTCGATCTGGCGGCCAGTAATGATTTGCTGAAGATTTCCGGTCGCGGCCAGATCGGGCAGGTCGGGTTCGACGCTGTTTACGAAGACGATTTGCGCGTTGAGAACAAGGGCAAATCCCGCGTTTATGGTGTCGCCGAGCTGTCGAACGCGTTCCTCGACGAGTTTTCCATCGCGCTTCCGTCCGGCAGTCTGTCGGGACGCGGCGATGGTGTGTTTGAGATTGCTTTGGAAAAGGGCCAGCCGCCACGGTTCAGCCTGTCCAGCGATCTGCAGGGAATCGGGCTGCGGCTGCCTGAAATAGGCTGGTCTCTGGCTAAAAAAACGGCAGGGTTGTTCGAAGTGAACGGACAGCTGTCATCGCCGCCGGTCGTGGAACGTCTGGCGCTGACTGCACCGGGGTTGCGGGCCGAGGGGGCGCTGACGCTGAAACAGGATGGCGGGCTTGATCAGGTGCGGTTCAGTTCGGTCGCTGCGGGGAATTGGCTGAACGCGCCCGTTACCCTGATCGGGCGTGGGAAAGGACGGGCCCCCGAGGTTCGGATTTCGGGCGGCTGGGCGGATTTGACCAAGCGACCAGATACGGCAACCAGCGGTGGTGGCGTGGCGACCGGCGGCAGCCCAATCAGCGCCGCGCTGGACCGGGTGCAGGTCACCAAATCCATCGCGCTGACGCGGTTCCGGGGCGATTTCACCACCGGGAATGGGTTTTCCGGTGTCTTTTCGGGCTTGGTGAATGGCAAAGCCCCGATATCCGGCAAGGTGATCCCGGTTTCGGGACGCAGCGGATTTGAAATCAATTCTGACGACGCGGGTGCCGTAATAGCCGCGGCAGGATTGATGAAAACAGGCCATAAAGGCACATTGCGTATGACACTGAACCCTGCGGCGACTTCTGGTGAATATGATGGCGCGCTGGATATCAGCAATATCCGCATCCGCGAAGTTCCCGCCCTTGCGGCGCTGCTCAATACGATCAGCGTTGTCGGTCTGCTGGAACAGATGAGCGGCACCGGCATCCTGTTTGGTGAGGTGGAGGCCCGGTTCCGCCTGACCCCGGACCAGTTGATCCTGCGCCGCAGTAGCGCGGTGGGTGCGTCGATGGGGTTGTCGATGGACGGGATTTATGATTTCCGCAGCAACAAGATGGATTTTCAGGGTGTGTTGTCGCCGATCTATGCGCTCAACGCCATCGGGTCGATCCTGACCCGCAAAGGTGAAGGGTTGATCGGGTTTAACTACGGGCTGCGCGGCAGCCCAGAGACCCCCAGAGTCCAGGTCAATCCGCTGTCGATCTTTACACCCGGGATGTTCCGCGAGATATTCCGCCGCCCAGCCCCCGAGGTCAGCCAATGAAACTGAGTGATTTCGATTTTGAATTACCGGAGCGTTTGATCGCGACCCGACCTGCCAAACCGCGCTCTTCGGCGCGGCTTCTGGTGTCCGAAGGGGATCGCATCAGCGATGCCCATGTCTATGATCTGCCCGATTGGTTGCGTCCGGGCGACCGGCTGGTGCTGAACGATACCAAGGTGATCCCGGCGCGGTTGTCGGGGGAACGGCACCGCCAGGGGGCCGAGGGCGAAACCCGCGCCCGGATCGAGGTGACGCTGCTGGAGCCGCGCGCGGACGGGACTTGGGTGGCGCTGCTAAAGCCACTGAAGAAGATACGCGAGGGCGAGGATATCCGCTTCTCCGCTGCGCTGTCAGCCCGGCTGGAGGCCAAAGAGGACGGTCAGGGGGGGCTGCGATTCAATCTGACGGGCGATGATTTCGATGCGGCTTTGGCTGCGGCCGGGATGATGCCATTACCACCCTATATCGCGGCTAAACGCGCCGCTGACGATCAGGACAAACAGGATTATCAGACCGTTTTCGCCCGTCATCCCGGCGCGGTGGCTGCCCCCACGGCGTCCCTGCATTTCGACGATGACCTGTTGGCAGCGATCCGCGCCAAAGGGGTCGAAACCACACATGTAACCCTGCATGTGGGGGCAGGGACGTTCCTTCCGGTCAAGGTCGAGGACGTGACCAGCCATAAAATGCACGCTGAATGGGGCGAGGTTTCTGAAACTGCGGCGGCCGAGATCGCTGCGACCAAAGCGGCGGGCGGACGGGTGATCCCGGTCGGCACCACCGCATTGCGCCTGATCGAAAGCGCAGCGCGCGGCGGGCAGATCGCGGCGTGGCGCGGTGAAACCGATATTTTCATCTATCCCGGGTTCGAATTTCATGTGGCCGACGCGTTGATGACCAATTTCCACCTGCCGAAATCGACCTTGATGATGCTGGTTTCGGCTTTGATCGGGCATGACCGGATCAGGCGGATTTACGATCATGCGGTGCGCGAAGAATACCGGTTCTTCTCTTATGGTGACGCGTCTTTGCTGATACCGCCTAACAGAGATTGAAGTTTGGCGTAAATCGACATGTTTGTGTCGCTTTCAGCGATCAGCATAAACCTATAAACACCGTAAGCAGCGGGTCTGCTTTGAGACGAGGTCAAAATGATACAAATTCTGTCCAGCGCCTGGCCCCTGTTTTTGGGCTTGATGCTGTTAATGGTCGGCAATGGTCTTCAGGGCACTCTTTTGGGGGTGCGCGGCCAGATCGAGGGCTTCTCGACCTTTCAGATGTCGGTCGTGATGTCGGCCTATTTCGTCGGCTTCCTCGGGGGATCGCGGATGGCGCCGGAAATGATCCGGCGGGTGGGGCATGTGCGGGTCTTTGCGGCGCTTGGATCGTTGATTTCCGCCGTGCTGATCCTGTATCCGACCTTTGCCGATCCGTGGGTCTGGACTGCGGGCCGGATTTTGATCGGATTTTGCTTTTCCGGCGTCTATGTCACGGCAGAAAGCTGGCTGAACAATGCGGCAACCAATGAAAACCGCGGCAAGGCACTGTCGCTGTATATGATCGTACAGATGATCGGTATCGTTGCAGCGCAGGGTTTGTTGCTGACCGCTGATCCGTCGGGTTTCATTCTGTTCGTGATCCCGTCGGTTTTGGTTTCGGTTTCGTTTGCCCCGATCCTTCTGTCGGTCAATCCGACGCCCGCTTTCGAAACGACTAAACCGATGAGTCTGCGCGAATTGTTAAGCATTTCCCCGTTGGGCTGTGTCGGCATGTTCCTGATGGGGGGCGTGTTCGCGGCGCAATTCGGTATGGCTGCGGTCTATGGCACCGAAGCCGGATTGAGCCTTGGGAAAATTTCCACCTTCGTGGCGACGTTTTATATCGGCGCGGTTCTGCTGCAGTATCCGCTGGGATGGATTTCGGACCGAATGGACCGGCGGTTGCTGATCATGATAGTGGCCGCCATCGGCGGTGCCGGAGGAATACTGGGTCTGCTGTTGGGCGGGAATTTCACCCTGCTGCTGGTCGCGGCGTTTGTGATCGGTGGAACCTCGAACCCGCTTTATTCACTGCTCATCGCCTATACCAACGACTTTCTCAATGTCGAGGACATGGCTGCGGCATCGGGCGGAATGGTATTTATTAGCGGCGTCGGAGCGATTGCCGGACCGCTGATCATTGGTTGGGTAATGTCCAAGGTCGGCCCGCAAGGGTATTTCGCGCTCATCGCGGTTCTGTTGCTGGCGACGTCGGCCTATACCGCCTACCGGATGACACAACGCCGGGCGATTCCAAGCGAAGATACCAGCGCCTTTACCCCAGTGATGCAGTCCTCGACACCGGTCGCGGTGGAGTTTGCGCGGGAATATGCCTTTGACAGCGCTAACGAAGATGAAGAAATGACCAACGAGAGCTAATACTACGTGATTGTTGTAATTTTTTACTGTCAATCCGCAAGAAATTGAATGTAACATTTTCATGTAAGGATTTGCCAAAGGCCATTCAGGAGGCAGCCAATGGTAAGAGCAGAAGAAATTTTGACATACTGGCTCGACGAAGTCGGACCGGCGGGGTGGTATGCGGTCGATCAAAAGATTGACGACACCATACGCAAACGTTTTGAGGAGGCATGGCGCGAGGCTTGCGAAGGGGCTTATGCATTGTGGCTGACCTATCCGTCCGGTGCGTTGGCCTATATAATTCTGATGGATCAGTTCCCGCGCAATATGTTCCGTGGCAGTGCCGAGGCTTTTGCCAGCGACAGCGCCGCCTTGGCGGCTGCGAAAAACGCCATTGATCACGGCTGGGATATGAAGATCGACGAACCTGCGCGGCAGTTTTTCTATATGCCGCTTATGCATTCGGAAAATCTGTGCGATCAGGAACGCTGTGTACGGTTGATGTGCGCCCGGATGCCCGAAGCGGGGGCAGGCAACCTCGTCCATGCCAAGGCACATCGGGACGTGATCCGGGAATTCGGTCGTTTCCCGTACCGGAATCAGGCTTTGGATCGGCACGATACGGCGCATGAAAGTGAATTTCTGGCTGCTGGTGGATACGGAAATAAGGTTCGGGAATTCCAAGGCAGCTGATTGCGGTTTGTTTTTCTGAACTAAATGCCAAGGCATTTCAGTGCATTGATCCCGCTGCGCGCTAGGGCGTTGCGGGATTTTTTGTCTGCATTGATGTGCATCTATAAATAGTTTAATATCAAACTAAATTCGGAATCGGAGGGGCTGATGTCGTCCAAAGCATTTGATGTTGTCGTTATCGGGGCTGGCCCTGGTGGATATGTTGCCGCGATCCGGGCTGCTCAGCTGGGATTGAGCGTTGCCGTGGTGGAACGCGAACATCTGGGCGGGATCTGCCTGAACTGGGGCTGCATCCCGACCAAGGCGCTGCTGCGATCCTCGGAAGTGTTCCATCTGATGCACCGGGCCAAGGAATTCGGGTTGAGCGCCGACAACATTGGTTACGACCTCGACGCGGTGGTGAAACGGTCGCGCGGTGTTGCGGGGCAGCTGTCCGGTGGCATCGGCCACCTGATGAAGAAAAACAAGATCACCGTGGTCATGGGCACCGCAACGATCCCTGCCAAGGGCAAGGTCAGCGTTAAGACCGATGCTGGTACAGAGGATCTGACCGCCAAGAACATCATCCTGGCCACAGGCGCGCGGGCGCGTGAATTGCCGGGGCTGGAGGCCGATGGCGATCTGGTCTGGACCTACAAGCACGCGCTGCAGCCGGTGCGGATGCCGAAGAAACTGCTGGTCATCGGATCGGGTGCGATCGGCATCGAATTCGCCAGCTTCTACAACACGTTGGGTGCCGAAACGACGGTGGTCGAAGTGATGGACCGGGTGCTGCCGGTGGAGGATGCCGAAATCAGCGGGTTCGCGAAAAAGCAATTCGTCAAGCAAGGCATGAAGATCATGGAAAAGGCCATGGTCAAGAAGCTGGACCGCGCCAAGGGGAAGGTGACCGCCCATATCGAAACCGGTGGCAAAACGATCACCGAAGATTTCGACACGGTCATTTCGGCCGTTGGGATCGTCGGAAATGTCGAAGGGCTGGGACTTGAATCCCTTGGGGTCAAGATCGACCGTACCCATGTTGTAACGGATGAATTCTGCCGCACCGGCGTCGACGGGCTTTATGCCATCGGCGACATCGCTGGCGCCCCGTGGTTGGCGCATAAGGCCAGCCATGAGGGTGTGATGGTGGCCGATCTGATCGCGGGAAAGCAGGCCCATCCGGTCAAGCCCGAAAGCATCGCGGGGTGCACATATTGTTATCCGCAGGTGGCTTCGGTCGGTTATACCGAGGCCAAGGCCAAGGAATTGGGATATGACATCAAGGTCGGGCGTTTTCCCTTTATCGGCAATGGCAAGGCGATTGCGTTGGGCGAAGCCGAAGGGATGATCAAGACCGTGTTCGATGCCAAGACCGGCGAATTGCTGGGCGCGCACATGGTCGGTGCCGAGGTGACCGAGCTGATCCAGGGCTATGTGGTGGGCCGTCAGTTGGAAACCACCGAGGAAGACCTGATGAACACGGTGTTCCCGCACCCGACGCTGAGCGAAATGATGCATGAAAGCGTGCTCGACGCCTTTGATCGGGTCATTCACATGTAACAAGAAAACGGCGCGGTGATTACCGCGCCGTTTTTCATTTCGACAGAAATATTCAGACTCTCTCTATGGAACCACCGGCCTGCACCCAATGGGCCAGTCCGCCAATATTGTGTACGTCATCATATCCCAACTGTCGCAGCAGCATTTCAGCATTATGTGAGCGGCCGCCCGAGGCGCAATAGACGGCGATGGTGCCGCAGCCTTCCAGTTCCTTAACAAAATCAGGATGACGCGGATCGGCCATGTCGCGCAGTCGCATCAGCGGAATATGCAGCGCGCCCTCGGCTTTGCCTGACCCGGCGACTTCGCCATGTTCGCGCACGTCGATAAGGGTAATCGTACCTTCGGCCGATTGAGCGACAGCCTGCGAAGCGGTCATGCCCCGGGGGGCGCTTTGTCTCAGAAAGAACATCTATTTCCTTTCACAATTTTGAATTTCCGACAACGCGGTGTTGGCATGAATATAACATTCAAAAAATGGAATGCAATATCGCTGCACCTGCAAACAGACTTGCAGGCCAAAATATTGAAAATTTTGAACAATGAAGGGGACTATGACCTATTTTATAGCGATTTGCCCCGTGTCACGTAGAGAATGATTTCTCTTGTTCACTTTATGTTCGCACTTTTGTGTTGGAGACTCGCTGCGTCTCAACTATCTCTTGTCCAGTCACACCGGGGGCTGAGATGGCTGAGCTGAAGAAAATCGAAGTGCGCGGCGCGCGCGAACACAATCTGAAAAATATCGACGTGGATATTCCGCGCGATCAGCTGGTGGTGATTACCGGTCTTTCGGGGTCAGGCAAATCTTCGCTGGCCTTCGACACGATCTATGCAGAAGGGCAGCGACGTTATGTCGAAAGCCTGTCGGCCTACGCACGGCAATTCCTCGATATGATGGAAAAGCCCGATGTCGATCATATCAGCGGGCTGAGCCCGGCGATTTCCATCGAACAAAAAACCACGTCGAAAAACCCCCGCTCGACCGTCGGCACGGTGACCGAGATTTACGATTACATGCGGTTGTTGTTCGCGCGGGTCGGGACGCCCTACAGCCCCGCCACCGGATTGCCGATCGAGGCGCAGCAGGTGCAGGACATGGTCGACCGTGTCATGACGATGGAGGAGGGCACCCGCGCCTATCTGCTGGCTCCGATCGTGCGCGATCGCAAAGGCGAATATAAGAAAGAATTTCTTGAGCTTCGGAAACAAGGGTTCCAGCGGATCAAGGTGGATGGCGAATTCTACGAATTGGACGAACCGCCCGTACTGGACAAGAAATACCGCCACGATGTTGACGTGGTGGTTGACCGGATCGTGGTGCGCGAGGGGCTGGAAACCCGGTTGGCCGACAGTTTCCGTACCGCTTTGGACCTCGCCGATGGCATCGCAGTTCTGGAAACCGCGCCGAAAGAGGGCGATCCCGAACGGATCACTTTCAGCGAAAAATTTGCCTGTCCCACCAGCGGCTTCACGATTTCTGAAATTGAACCGCGACTGTTTTCGTTTAACGCGCCGTTTGGGGCCTGCCCGGACTGCGACGGGTTGGGCATGGAGCTGTTTTTCGACGAACGGCTGGTGGTGCCGGATCAGAACCTGAAGGTTTACGATGGCGCGCTGGCCCCATGGCGCAAGGGGAAATCTCCCTATTTCCTGCAAACTATCGAAGCGATTGCCAAGCATTATGGGTTTGATACCAACGCCCGCTGGAAGGATCTGCCAAAGAAGGTTCAGCAGGTGTTTTTGCGGGGCTCGGGAGACGAAGAAATCCAGTTCCGCTATGACGAAGGCGGCCGGGTCTATCAGGTCAAGCGTGTTTTCGAAGGTGTGATCCCGAATATGGAACGGCGATACCGCGAAACCGATTCCAACTGGGTGCGGGAAGAATTCGAACGTTATCAAAACAACCGCCCCTGCGGGGCCTGCGGTGGCTACCGGTTGCGTGAAGAGGCGCTGGCGGTCAAAATCGCCGGGATTCATGTCGGTCAGGTGGTGCAGATGTCGATCCGCGAAGCCTATGACTGGTGCAAATCCGTTCCCGATCATCTGACCGATCAGAAGAACGAAATCGCCCGCGCCATTCTGAAGGAAATCCGCGAACGGTTGGGATTTCTGAACAATGTCGGTCTGCAATACCTGACGCTGAGCCGCAACAGCGGCACCCTGTCGGGCGGCGAAAGTCAGCGGATCCGGCTGGCCAGCCAGATCGGCAGCGGTTTGACCGGGGTTTTATATGTGCTCGATGAACCCTCCATCGGGTTGCATCAGCGCGATAACGACCGGCTGTTGGGGACGCTGAAGAACCTGCGCGATCAGGGTAACACGGTGATCGTGGTCG
Organism: Thalassovita sp.; assembly: GCF_034670005.1. Classification (GTDB taxonomy): domain Bacteria; phylum Pseudomonadota; class Alphaproteobacteria; order Rhodobacterales; family Rhodobacteraceae; genus Thalassobius. The sequence continues at coordinate 279,723 of NZ_JAXMOH010000002.1, read as the reverse complement.
AACATGACGAAGAGGCGATCAGAGAGGCCGATTATGTCTTTGATATTGGTCCCGGGGCCGGGGTGCATGGGGGACACATCGTGGCGCAAGGGACGCCCGAGGAAATCGCCAACGACCCGGCCAGCCTGACCGGCCAATACCTGAGTGGCATGCGCGAAATCAGCGTTCCGGCGGAACGGCGCGAGGGCAATGGTAAGACCCTGACAGTGGTCAAGGCCAGCGGCAATAACCTGCGCGATGTGACCGCTGAATTCCCTCTGGGCAAATTCGTCTGTGTTGCCGGCGTGTCAGGGGGCGGGAAATCGACCCTGACCATCGAGACGTTGTTCAAGACCGCTTCGATGCGGCTGAACGGGGCGCGGCAGACGCCAGCGCCCTGCGAGACGATAAAGGGGCTGGAACATCTCGATAAGGTGATCGACATCGACCAGCGCCCGATTGGTCGCACGCCGCGGTCGAACCCGGCCACCTATACTGGCGCCTTCACCCCGATCCGCGACTGGTTTGCCGGTCTGCCCGAGGCCAAGGCACGCGGTTATAAACCCGGCCGGTTCAGTTTTAACGTCAAGGGCGGGCGCTGTGAGGCCTGTCAGGGCGACGGCGTGATCAAGATCGAAATGCATTTCCTGCCCGACGTCTACGTGACGTGCGAAACCTGTCAGGGCGCGCGCTATAACCGCGAGACTCTGGAGGTCAAGTTCAAGGGCAAGAGCATCGCCGATGTGCTTGATATGACTGTGGAAGATGCGCAGGGATTTTTCCAGGCGGTGCCGTCAATCCGGGAAAAGATGGATGCGTTGATGCGGGTTGGTCTGGGCTATATCAAGGTCGGTCAGCAGGCCACGACCCTGTCTGGAGGCGAAGCGCAGCGGGTCAAGCTGTCGAAAGAGCTGGCGCGGCGATCGACCGGTCGGACTTTGTATATCCTTGATGAGCCGACCACGGGTCTGCATTTCGAAGACGTACGCAAGCTGTTGGAAGTGCTGCATGAATTGGTTGATCAGGGCAATACGGTGGTGGTGATCGAACATAATCTGGACGTGATCAAGACCGCCGACTGGATTATTGATATCGGCCCCGAAGGCGGAGATGGTGGCGGTGAAATCGTTGCTATTGGAACACCTGAACAAGTCGCCAAGGAAACGCGCAGCCATACCGGGCATTACCTGAAGGCGATGCTGGATGGCAGGAAGGTTGCGGCAGAGTGACGGTGCGTCCGACACTTGGCGCTTTGGCGGTGGTGGTGCGGGGCGCAGAGGTTTTGCTGGTGCGCCGCCGTAACAAACCCGATGCCGGGCTGTGGGGGTATCCCGGCGGTCATGTCGAAGCCGGTGAAACGGTACAGCAAGCGGCAATCCGGGAATTGCGCGAAGAAACTTCGATCCGGGCCGAGGCCGGGCCGGTTTTGCGCGGGATCGATCTGATCCGGCGTGGCGCAGACGGTGCGTTGATGCATCATTTTTATCTGGTCGCTGTCTTGTGCCATTACGACAGTGGTGTTCCGGTCGCTGCAGACGATGCACAAGAGGCACAATGGGTGTCGCTCGACATGGTGCTGGACCGCGCCTTGCCGATGAGCGCCGAAGTGGACCGGCTGCTTGAATTGGCGTGTGCGGCTCTCAACCCCAATTAACCGGCGTTGGCACCTAGCCCGGCGTCACGATCTGCCAATGGCCTTCGCCGCGATTGATGGCGCAGGATTTGGCCGAAAGCTTGGGCAGGATGCGGGTCACCTGTTTAGATGCGGCTGACGCGACGGATGAAGTGCAGGCGGGCAATTCGACCCATTGATAGCCCTTGTTGGCCATGCATTGGGCTTCGACTTTTTTGCGCAGGTCCTTGTTCACATCGACCGTATAGGGATCGCCGCCGACGATTTCATAATCGCGGATGCAGTTTGCGCCATTGGCATCGCATTGCTGGATCGGCACCACCCGAACCGGCGTATGGCGGAGTTCCTGCGCCACCGGCACCTTTTTCAGGGCGCTGACCTGACAATCGGTCAAATCGCTGTTCATGGCGGATACTTCGGCGCCTTCGCGGTAATAAAGCCCCAAGGGCGCGCATCCTGCCATCACTATCGCAACGAGCGGAAAAAGGACGAATCGTGTCATGCGTGATCTCCTCCTGCCGCAGGATTGTGTGACCTTGGGGGCAATTTGACAAATCAATTGACCATTTAACTGGGGCGTGCCATCCAATGCCTCTGAAAGCAGAGGACCGGGGGCAATGAAAGTCATTATCTGCGGGGCGGGACAGGTCGGCTGGCAAATCGCGCGTCACCTTTCCGGCGAAAAAAACGATGTCACCGTAGTCGACAACAATCCTGAACTGGTGCGGCGGGCCACCGATACTCTGGACGTACAGGGTATCGCGGGATTTGCCAGTTATCCGGACGTTCTGGAACAGGCTGGGGCACGCGATGCCGATATGATCATCGCCGCAACCCATTCGGACGAGGTCAATATGGTGACCTGTCAGGTGGCGCATTCGGTGTTTTCGATCCCGCGTAAAATCGCCCGGTTGCGCTCGCAAAGTTATCTGACCGCGATCTATTCCGATCTTTATCGTCGTGATCACCTGCCGATTGATGTGGTGATCAGCCCTGAACGCGAAGTAGCCGAGGCGGCGTTGCAGCGGATCGCGTCGCCTGCCGCCTTCGATACGGAAAAATTTCTGGGCGGCAGGGCGCATTTGCTTGGCATTTCGATCAAGGAAGAGTGCCCGGTGGTGAATACGCCACTGCGCCAGTTGAGCGATCTGTTTTCCACTCTGCGCACCATCGTGGTGGGTATCCGACGCGACGGAAGGCTGTTTGCCCCCGAACCCGATGATCAGATTTTCGTCGGCGACGAATGCTACGTTTTTTCCGTTAACGAAGATATTCCGCGGACGATGGAAATTTTCGGAAAGGTGTCCAAGAAGCGGGAACGCGTCGTGATCATTGGCGGCGGCAATGTCGGTTTGTCGGTGGCGCTGGCGCTGGAGGAACAGACCGACCGGATTCGTGCCAAGGTGATCGAACGCAGTCGCAAGATCGCTGAAAAAGCCGCCGACACGCTGGAAAAAACCATCGTGCTGCATGGCGACGGATTGGATGCGACGCTATTGGCCGAAGCCAATATCGACCGCGCCGATGCGGTTCTCTGCGTTACAGATGATGACAAGACAAATATGCTGGCGGCGGTTCGCGCCAAGGCAGAAGGCTGCCCGATGGCGATTGCCTTGGTGAACGATCCCACCCTGGTGCCGATGATGGCGCCGCTTGGGATCGACGCCTTCGTCAACCCGCGCGCCACCACGGTCAGTTCGATCCTGCGCCACATCCGGCACGGGAAGGTGCTGGAAGTTTATTCCATAGGTGATGCCGAAGCAGAGATGATCGAGGCCGAGGTGTTGTCGACATCGCCGTTAGCAGGACAGAAAATCCGCGACATTGATTTCCCCGAAGGCGTGTTGGTGGGCGGCATTCTGAAGGGTGGCAAGGTGGTCAAGCCTGGCGCGGATACCCGGATCGAAGAAGGTGACGTGGTTGCTTTGTTTTCCATGGCCAGTGACGTCCCCGAGGTCGAACGCCTGCTTCAGGTTTCGATCGATTTCTTCTGACGATGACCGAGCGCATTCTCAACCAGCCCCTGTTTCTTTTGCTGATGGGGATCGCATCGTTTTCGATGTTCCTCCCAGCGCTGCATGCCGGATTGCTGGGCAGCCATTTCGAGGCGCGTAGTTTCTTTTACGCCGGGGTACTTGGCCTGCTGTTGGTGATGATGGTGGCGCTAGCGATGTCATCCCGTACAAGGCGGCGCGGAGAAATGGGCAATTTGCTGGCGCTGTTCGCCGGGTTCAGCCTGCTGCCTTTGCAACTGGCCTTGCCTTTTCACGAAGCGTTACGCACCACCAGCTATCTCAATGCCTATGTCGAAATGGTGTCGAGCCTGACAACGACAGGGGCGACATTGTTCGATCCGGAGCGTCTGAGTCCGACACTGCATCTGTGGCGGGCGCTGGTCGGCTGGATGGGTGGTTTGCTGATGTGGGTTTCCGCAGCAGCGATTTTGGCACCGCTTAACCTTGGAGGCTTCGAAGTGACCGCGACGGCGGCCCCGGGGCAAAGCGACCAGATGCATGGCCGATTTGAGCGCGCCGATCCGCAGCGTCGTATAGTGCGGGTAACTGCGCAGCTTTTCCCGGTTTATGCCGGTCTGACACTGGCGCTGTGGATCATGCTGGCGATTAGTGGCGATCACGCGTTGGTGGCGCTGTGCCATGCCATGTCAGTGATGGCGACCAGCGGGATATCTCCTGTTGGCGGGGCGCAGAACGGTGGTTCTGCCATCACGGGCGAAGCGGTGATGGCCCTGTTTATGCTATTTGCGCTGTCTCGGCTGACGTTTTCCACCGACACATTGAACACCAATCGGCGCAGCATCCGGCAGGACCCGGAATTCCGGCTGGGTCTGATGATCGTGATTGCGGTGCCGTTGTTGTTGTTTCTGCGCCACTGGCTTGCCACCTATTCCACCGACGATGAACAAAATCTGGTCTTGGCGTTGCGGGCACTATGGGGCGGAGTGTTCACCACTTTGTCGTTTTTGACCACGACCGGGTTTGAAAGCGCCCATTGGGAAACCGCGCGGGATTGGTCAGGGCTTGATACGCCCGGTTTGATTTTCCTCGGACTGGCGATGATCGGCGGCGGCGTGGCCACCACGGCCGGCGGGGTCAAGCTGCTGCGGGTCTGGGCGCTTTATCTCAACGGCTTGAGGGAAATGGAACGGCTGGTGCATCCGTCTTCGGTCGGTCGGTCGGTCGGCCATTCCCGGCGTGTGCGCAAACAGGGCGCCTATATCGCCTGGATATTTTTCATGCTGTTTGCGCTGTCGCTGACCGCTCTGGCGATGGTTTTTGCCGGTTTCGGTTCAAGTTTTGAAAACGCGATCGTGCTGGCGGTGTCAGCGCTGTCGACCACCGGGCCACTGATCTCGATCGCGCCAGAGACCGAAATCGTGCTGGCCGATCTGGCCCCGGTGGCCAAGCTGGTATTTTGCGGCGGAATGATTCTGGGACGGCTTGAAATGCTTGCAATCATCGCTTTGCTCAGCAGCGATGTGTGGCGACGATAGCCAATTGGCCCGTTAAAGATGCATAACAGACTGTTTTTGGGCTGGAAACTCGGCAAAGGCCACGACATAGTGAGCCTTGATAGCTGAAAAGGGACGCCGACTGCGGCACCAAGAACAAAAAACAAAGGTAACTTTGAATGGCTTCCGATAAGCAAAATTTACAAGATGCTTTCTTGAACCACACGCGGAAGACAAAGATTCCCGTGACGATTTTCTTGATCAACGGCGTCAAATTGCAGGGTGTTATAACCTGGTTCGACAATTTTTGCGTCCTATTGCGGCGCGACGGGCAATCTCAATTGGTCTATAAGCACGCTATTTCGACGATTATGCCGTCGCAACCGATCAACCTTTACGATGGTGAAGATAGCTAATTGGAAACGCATGAACGGGAAGCGACCCGGGCTTGGGTTCTGCATCCCGACCTGAAATCCGATGTGAAACGTCGACCGGCGCCCGACGCGCTGGCAGAGGCCGTTGCGTTGGCTGCGGCGCTGCCTGATCTGGACGTTGTCGGATCAGAAACCGTCCGGCTGCAACGGCCGCATCCGGGATTGTTATTCGGAACCGGCAAGATCGAGGAACTGAAGGCCCGCATTCAGGCGGCCGATGTCGAACTGGTGCTGGTAGATGGCCCGGTGACACCGGTGCAACAACGCAATCTGGAAAAGGCGTGGGGTGTCAAGCTGCTGGACCGGACCGGGCTGATCCTGGAGATTTTCTCGGACCGGGCGCGGACGCGCGAAGGCGTGTTGCAGGTCGAAATGGCAGCGTTGAAATATCAGCGTACCCGGCTGGTGCGGGCCTGGACCCACCTGGAACGTCAGCGCGGCGGGCTTGGTTTCGTCGGCGGTCCCGGCGAAACCCAGATCGAGGCCGACCGGCGCGCCATTGATGAACAACTGGTTCGGTTGCGCCGCCAGCTCGACAAGGTGGTCAAAACGCGAGAGTTGCACCGGTCCGCCCGCGCCAAGGTGCCGTTCCCGGTTGTGGCCTTGGTGGGGTATACGAACGCGGGAAAATCGACCCTGTTCAATCGGCTGACCGGCGCCGAGGTTATGGCCAAAGACATGCTCTTTGCCACTTTGGATCCGACGATGCGACGGGTCGATCTGCCCGAGGGCGGCCCCGAGGTGATCCTGTCTGACACGGTGGGATTTATCAGTGATCTGCCGACCGAACTGGTCGCGTCGTTCCGCGCCACACTGGAAGAGGTGCTGAGCGCCAATCTGATCCTGCATGTGCGCGATATTTCCCATTCTGAAACAGAAAACCAATGCCGCAACGTGCTGGAGATCATGGAATCGCTTGGCACTGACCCCGAAGTGCCGGTGCTGGAGCTGTGGAACAAGATTGACCTGTTGCCCGACGATCAGCGCAGTGCGCTGCAACAACGGGCGGCGCGAGACGACAGGATTTTCACCCTGTCGGCAATCACCGGCGAAGGCATCCCGGAGCTGATGCAGGCGATCAGCGAACAATTGGCCAACGAAACCCATCTCAGCGAGGTTTCGCTGAAGTTTTCCGAGGGACGCAAGCGGGCCTGGCTGTTCGATCAGGAGGTGGTCGAAACGGAGAAGCAGACCGAAACGGGGTTCGATCTGACAGTGCGTTGGACCGCGCGGCAGGAAAAGCGGTTTCGCGACTTGTAATCCAGACCTGTCAGGGGCCGGGCGACAGGGCGCGGAGCAACGCTTTCTCCAACTGATTATTCTTGAAGGGTTTCTGCAACACCTGTCCCGTCCCGGTATCCGGTCCCACCACGTCTCCAGCGCCGTGGGCCGTCATCAGGATCACCGGCAGGTCGGCGCGTTGCTTGTTGATTACCCCGCGCAGGTCGATCCCGGTCATCTTTCCGGTCAGCGATATGTCGGACAGCACCAGCGCGAAGGACGCTTCCGAATTGATCAGTTCCACTGCCTCTTCTGCCGATCCCACTTCGCTGATCTGAGCGCCAAGCGCCTGAAGCTGTCGTCGCATCACGTCGCGCACAAGCGAGTTATCTTCGACCAGCAGCACGTGCATGCCTTCCAGGTCTGCCTTGCCTTCTTCCTCAACATCGCTCTGACCGGCCTCTTCATCCTGCGGATCCATCAATGGCAAATACAGAGTGAAGGTCGTGCCTTTGTCGACCTTGCTGGTTACCGAGATCGCACCACCCGACATTTCGGCAAACGCATAGACCATGGCCAGTCCCAGCCCGGACCCCTTATCCGGCTTGCGCGAATAGAACGGATCGAAAATTCGTTGTGCCACGTCTTCGCTCATGCCGTGGCCGGTATCGCTGACCTTGATCTGGAAATAGCGACCCGGATTCACTTTGAGCGATTGGGCTCGTGTCTGCTCGAGGACGGTTTCGCCACAGGAAAACGCGATTTGGCCTGGGCCGGAAATTGCTTCGCTGGCATTGACTGCGAGATTGATCAGCGCCATTTCCAGTTGTCCCCGGTCGACGCGGATCCAATGCGTTTGGGGACCGTCCGGGCCTTTCAACTGAATGTCGCTGGGTAAAGATGCGGAAAGAATCTTGAGCGTGCTCGATATCGCGTCTGATCCCTTGATCGGTTGAGGTACGGATTTCGTCTGCTTGGTCAGGCTAAGCAGGCGGGTTGTCAGATCATTGCCCCGGCTGGCTGCCGCGATGGCTGGCTCCAGGTACTCCTGCCGCAATCGGTCATCACTCATCGCTTCTTCGAGCGGGTTCAGGTTGCCCAGGATGATTGTCAGCAGATTATTGAAATCATGTGCGATCCCTGCGGACATCGTGCCCAGAGCTTCCATTTTCTGCGCCCGGATAAGCGCGAGGTCGGATTCTCTTTGCCGCGTCATGTCGACGATCAGCAAGTAAAACCCCGTCACCTGTCCATCATCCGAAATCTCAGGCCGAAGGTAACAGCGTACAATCAGACGGCGATCATCAAATAAGTACTCTTCGGTTTCGTATTGCACAGATTCCCCGGCTAACGCCTTGTTAAACCGAGGTAATGATTCCTTGAAAGTTTTGGGCGACAAAACCTCCTGCGCTTGCTTGTCGAGTATGGATTCGGGGGTGACGCCGTAAGGTTGGGAAAAGCCCCGGTTGACGTATTTGAACACCAAGTTCGTATCCAGAAGCACGATCCCCGCCGTTACCTCATTCGCGATTAACGAAAACCGCGTTTCGTTCTGGCGCAATTCCGTGGTACGGGATTGGACACGACGCTCGAGTTCGGCCTCGCGCTGACGTTCCGTCGTTACATCTTTGAAAACGCTTACAAATCCCCCTTCGGGCAAAGGTGTCCCGGTCACCCGGATAACGGTTCCATCCGGGCGGACACGTTCGAAGGAATGGGGTTCGAATTTCTTTGCCTGGGTGACGCGTTCGGCCACGAGCTCTTCGATATCTCCTTCGCCATATTCACCCCGCTCGGCATTATAGCGCATGAAATCGGCGAAATCGGTTCCCGGTATCGAGAGTTCAACAGGAAAGTCCAGAATTTCAAGGCATCTTTCATTGAGGGCGACGAGCCTTAGGTTTGCATCAACGACCGAGATGCCTTCTTCGATATGTTCCAACGCCGATCTTACGATTGCGAGGCTTTGCTGGCTTTCTTCAGCAGAACTCATATGGCTCTCTCTGTTTCAGGTTAGTTGAGCAGACCCCAAGAGAGGCAGGTATTGCAACGAAAATCTGACCTGTGTGGTTGGCATAGAGTCGAAAGCGCCACATCGCCCATTACCTTGAAAGCCCGAAGGCGTGGTGGTGTGACTTAGCTGGTCCCGAAGGGGTGGTTGTTGCGTGGTAAGGTGCGACTATCTGGGATTGAGCCGGGTGACCCCAACGGCTGCAGCGCGGGCCAAATTTTCGTCCAGCGACATCGGGATGTATTCACCGCGCCGCCACAGTTCGCCCAGATCGTCGTAATGACGCGACAGGAAATGGCCGGATTGTCCTGTTGCGGTGATGAAAACCGAACTGTCAGGGTCGGCAAAATCATAGACGCCGCGATATCCCGCGCCATGCACGTTTTGAAAGGGTTTATCTCCCTTGCCTGAACTTACCCCACGCATCAGCGTCTGATCGCCGCCGCTGGTGGATTGGTGAATGTTGACGAAGCTTTTGAGCACCGGCACTTCACCAAGGGTCGGGTGATCATGGGCGGCCTGATGCGCATCGCCCCAACGCAGGCTTTCGAGAGTGGTGCCATATTGTTCGCCGATCCACAAAAGCGCATCGTCCAGCGCCAGCCGCGCCATGTCGGTGCAGGTTTCGATTGGGGCGCTTTGGATCACGTCGCACCATTTGGCAGCCCCGTTCACATCGCGGAATACCCGTTCGATGAACAGGGGTTCGACATGGAGGAACCTATCGGCCAGCGGTCCCAGATCGTCACGGATCAGACGGTCCTGCAGGGCCCGGACCCAGGCCGCGTAGATCAAAGGTTCTGGCAGATGTTCGTTCATTTCGCCATTCCAGTTGGCCAGAAGCGCAAGTGCCTGCTGGCGCCGCCGTTCCGGTGTCCCCTCGGGCGCGGCTTCACCGGTGAACCAAAGATCGGCCCCGATCAGCGGTAGCAGGGTGCGCGCGGCGGGGCTGACCGTGTCGAGCTGGGTTTCAATGAAGCTGTCGCGGGTATGGACCTGCCGCGACTGCATCAGTCTTTGCCAGCGCTGTATACGCTGGGTGTCGCCCCAGTCAAACGAGACATGGAGGGGAAATGGACGATCGACGATCTTGTTGTTGGTATTGCCGACAATGCCCCCAATCGGATTGACGAATTCGGGATTGGCGGCATAGGAATGCCGTCCCTGCCAACGATTGTCAGCGATCCAACCGGGCGAGGGCAGGCGGCCCTGACTTTGGTGTTTGGCCGAGCGGCGCGGCATTGCGCCCAGCATCTTCAGGGCGATCTGATCATGATCCGCCAAGGTCAGGTTCAGCGACGGGGCGACCATCAATTCGCCGGTCTCGATCGCTTGTTGCACGGTATGCGCATACATCAGGCCAATCGCGGCGCTGATTGAACTGTCTTGCGGGCTGAGCGCGGTCCAGCTTAGTGCAGCGACATGATCCTTCGGGGTGATCGTGCCCAGATCGAACATCGTGCCGGGCAGAACAGGGCCGTTTTCGGTCCAGCGCAGGGTCAGGGTTAGCGGTTTGGCATCGGCCACTTCGATGATCGACTTGCGGGTCACGAAGGGTTTGTAGCCTTCAGGTGTCAGGTATTCTTCTGGATTGTCTGGGTTCAGTTTTTCTATGAACACGTCCTGATCATCGAGATAAGACGCGGTGATGCCCCAGCCCAGATCACCGGAACGACCGGTCAGGATGGCGGGAATGCCGGGAATAGTGGCACCGATCACACCGCCCTGAGAAAGTTGCAACCGGGCCAGATACCAGGTGCCGGGGGCGGAAAAATTCAGATGTGGGTCATTGGCGATCAGGGTTCCTCCGGCGGCGGATCGGCTGGCCGCAGCGGCCCAGGCATTCGAGGCGCCGGCGAAGTCACGCCGATGGAACGGAGACAACGGGTTTTGTGGCAATGGCGTGGTCGCGGCGAATTGCGGCAGGCCCGCGTCAAACAGGCTGGCATAGCGGGGCAGCGCGGCGACACCGCTACCGGGTGCATCGGGCAGCAGGTCGGATAGCCGATCGGAATTGTCGAGCAGAAGCGACACCCGCGCACGCAGCACTTCGGTATCCAAATGGCCGCTCAGTTGCAGCGCCATCAGTTTGATCATCGCAACGGAATCGGCGGGCTGCCAGGGGGCGACCGGCATATCGAACAAGAACATCTCGGGCGCGCCGCGTCCCAGCGCTTCGCGGTTGATCTCGTCAAGTCGGGCATTGACGCCGTTGGCGTAAGCATCAAGAGCCATGCGGCTGCGCGCGTCCTGTGCTGACACCGATTTTTGCGCCAGTGTATATAGGTCCAGACGGCGCATCGTTTTGTCTATGGCCAAGGTCCTGGAGCCGAACACTTCTGACAGGCGGCCCTGAACCGTGCGGCGCAGTGTCACCATTTGCCACAGACGGTCCTGCGCGTGGGCATAGCCGAGCGCGAAAAATACATCTGCGTCGCTCTGCCCGAAAATATGCGGCACATTGGCGTGGTCGCGGACAATTTCGACCGGGGCGGACAGGCCGGTGACGGATAGGGACTTGTCATATTCGGGCAATGATCGCGATGCCAGATAATAGACCGCCAGCAGGATCAACAGGGCGATCACGATCATTCCGCTCGTCAGCCGCATCAGCCATTTGAATAGCATCGTCATGATTTGATCCAGTTCACCCTTGCCTTCGCGCCGATAGCTAGCCACAAACCTAGGGAAAGACAAACAATTGGGGGCGAATATGGCGAAAGTAGCTTTTCTGGGTCTGGGTGTGATGGGCTATCCCATGGCGGGACATCTGCAAAAATCCGGTCATACAGTCACGGTTTACAATCGTACGGCTGCAAAGGCGGAAAAATGGGTTTCCGAACATGGCGGCCAGATGGCGCAAACGCCGAAAGAGGCTGCGGAAGGTTGTGATTTTGTCATGGCCTGCGTTGGTAATGACGACGATTTGCGCGCGGTCTGCCTTGGCGAAGACGGGGCTTTCGCGGGCATGGCTGCAGGGACGATTTTTATCGACCATACCACCGTGTCGGCCAAGGTGACCACCGAATTGAGCGCCACGGCAAAGGATCAGGGTCTGTCCTTTGTCGACGGTCCGGTGTCCGGCGGTCAGGCCGGGGCGGAAAACGGTCAGCTGGTGGTGATGTGCGGCGGCGAAGAAGATGCCTATGCCAAAGCCGAGCCGGTGATCGACGCTTATGCCAAGCTTTGTAAACGGCTAGGCGAAAGCGGCGCGGGTCAGATGTGCAAAATGGTCAATCAGATCTGCATTGCCGGGCTGGTTCAGGGCCTGTCCGAAGGATTGAACTTTGCTGAAAAGGCGGGTCTGGATGGGCGCGCGGTGGTCGACGTGATCGGCGGCGGCGCGGCGGGGAGCTGGCAGATGGTGAACCGCTATGAAACCATGATCGACAATCAGTTTGAACATGGCTTCGCGGTGGACTGGATGCGCAAGGATCTGGGCATCTGCCTGTCGACCGCTGATGAAATCGGCGCCTCGCTGCCGGTGACCGCGCTGGTCGATCAGTTTTACAAGGATGTGCAGGCGCTCGGCGGTGGGCGTTGGGACACGTCCAGCCTGATCAAGCGGCTTCGCGCGCCGTCCTGATCACGAATGACCTGTGTTTGAAAACAGGTTGATGACAAGGATCCCGGCCAGGATCAGACCCATGCCCAGCACCGCGGCAAGGTCCAGTTTCTGGCCGAAGATCACAAAACCGATCAGGGCAATCAGGATGATGCCCAAGCCGGACCAGAGCGCATAGACGATACCGACTGGCAGTGCCTTCAGGGTCAGGGACAACAGCCAGAAACTGCACCCATAGCCCGCGATCGCCAATAGTGACGGCAACAGCCGGCTGAATTGCTGGCTGGCTTGCAACGAAGTTGTGCCGATGGTTTCGGTGGCCACCGCCGCCAATAGAATAAGATATGTTTTGGGCATAGGTGTCCTAAAATTCTAACGCGCAATGTACCAATCCCGAAAGTCAGGATCGTGCGTCCAGTAGCGACCAGAAAACCCGTGCGAGTGCAAGCAAAACAATCAAAACCGCAAACAGGGGCATATCCCTGCCCGGCAAGCGTCAGCCAGCCAAAGCTTTGCTCAGATTATCATCGATCTTTTCGAGGAACCCCATCGTGGTCAGCCACCCTTGATCGGGCCCGACCAGCAGGGCCAGGTCCTTGGTCATAAATCCGCTTTCGACCGTATCGACGATCACTTTTTCCAGTGTCTCGGCAAAGGTCATAAGGGCGGTGTTTTCATCTAGCTTGGCGCGGTGTTTCAACCCACCGGTCCAGGCATAGATCGAGGCGATCGAGTTGGTCGAGGTTGCTTCACCCGCCTGATGCTGACGGTAATGTCGGGTGACGGTGCCATGTGCGGCTTCGGCTTCGACGACCTTGCCGTCGGGCGTCATCAGTTGCGAGGTCATAAGACCGAGCGATCCATAGCCCTGCGCAACGGTATCAGATTGCACATCGCCATCATAATTCTTGCAGGCCCAGACATAGCCGCCGGACCATTTCAGACAGCAGGCGACCATATCGTCGATCAGCCGGTGTTCGTACCAGATACCGGCCTCTTTGAACCGGTCTTCGAACTCTTCCTCATAGACTTGTTGAAACAGGTCCTTGAACCGGCCATCATAGGCTTTGATGATGGTGTTCTTGGTAGACAGGTAGACCGGCCATTTCAGCGATAGCCCGTAGTTGAGCGACGCACGGGCGAAATCAATGATCGAACTGTCGAGATTATACATCCCCATGAATACGCCCGCCGAAGGGGCGTCATAAACGTCGCGTTCAATCTCGGTGCCGTCTTCTCCGACGAATTTCATCGTCAGCTTACCCGCGCCCGGGAAATGGAAATCCGTTGCCTTGTATTGGTCGCCAAAGGCATGGCGGCCCACCACGACAGGTTTGGTCCAACCCGGCACCAACCGGGGTACGTTGCGGCAAATGATCGGTGTGCGGAACACCACGCCGCCAAGAATGTTGCGGATGGTGCCGTTAGGCGATTTCCACATCTGTTTCAGGTCGAATTCTTCGACCCGGGCTTCGTCCGGGGTGATGGTGGCGCATTTGACCGCGACGCCGACCTCTTTGGTTTTCAGCGCAGCGTCGATAGTGATCTGATCATCGGTCCGGTCGCGTTCCTCGATGCCCAGATCGTAATAAAGCAGATCAATGTCGAGATAGGGCAAGATCAGCTTGTCCTTGATAAAATGCCAGATGATGCGGGTCATTTCATCACCGTCCATTTCGACGATGGGATTATCTACCTTGATCTTCGACATGGGGGGCTCCTTTGCGCGGGACCGAAACGGATGCGTCGATGCCGTCATAGACGGAAAATGGACTTGGATCAATTACTGTATGCGATTGTATACCGTAAATGTGAGATAGCCTCTCGGTTTGCTTGAAAACGGGTCAGGCAAAGCCGCGGATTTCGAGCCTGCGCATATGTTGCAATGTGACAAATGCCAGCCCGGCCGCAATCGCGATGCCGATCGACAGCGGCAAGGGCGTGCCGTCAAAGGCAAGCCCCACCGGTGCTGCGATAGCGGCGCCAATGACGGTGGCAAGGCCACCACTGACACTGGCCGCAGTACCCGCGATATGGCCCAACGGTTCCATCGTGATGGCGTTGAGATTGCCCAGAGTCAGGCCAACCTGAAAGAAAATCGAGGTCATCCAGACCAGGAAGATATAGAACATCGGGTCACCGCGCAGCCCGGCAAGCCAGATCACCGTCATCAGCACTGAAAGCACCATTTGTGTGCCAAGCGCCAGTGTCGCCAGCGCCCGCATCCCATACCGCATGACCAGAGCTGCATTGAGAAGGCTGGCCGAACCGGAAATCAGTGCCATGCCTGCAAACCAATAGGTGAAATGATCGCCCTGATCGAAAACGTCAAAAAAGATTGGCTGAATCAAGCTAATCGACATGAAGAGCAATGAAAAGCACAGCGTTTGCGCCAGAATGGAATAGCGTACGGTCGGGTGGACAAACATTTCCAGAACCGCTTTCCAAAGGGTTTGCAGATGCAGCGGACGGCGGGCGTCTCTGGGCAGCGATTCCGGTTGCCGCCAGCCAAGCCAGCCCGCGGAAAACAGCGCGAACAGGACAAAGGTAAGGAAGATGCTGCGCCAGCCGGACAATTCGATAATCCACGACCCCAACAGCGGCGCCACAGCGGGGACCAGGGTGAATACCATCATTGCAAAGGACATGATCCGCGCCATACCACGTCCGGCATAGAGGTCGCGGACAATAGCCAGTCCAACGACCCGGGGCGCGGCAGCGCCAAGGCCCTGAATGACACGTGCGGCCAATACAAGTTCCAGCCCCTGCGCCACATAGCACAGCAATGCCCCGAGAATATACAGTCCGGCCCCGGCCAAGATCACCGGTTTGCGTCCAAACCTGTCGGATAGCGGACCGGTAAAAAATGTCCCCACGCCCATGCCAAGCACAAAGCTGGTCAGCACCAATTGTGCCCGGTTCGCATTCTCGGGACTAAGTTCCAGCGCGATCTGGGGCAGGGCGGGCAGCATCGAATCTATCGAAAAGGCGACAGTTGCGAAAAGCATTGCCAACAGAGCAATGAATTCAACACGGGAAAGGGGGGATCGGGGTGTCATGCGAAACCTTCGGATAATGTCTCTCTGGCGCTATCACAGCCGGTGAAAAGGGGCCAGATGGGACGATTACGGTGTTTGCATGATGTGAATTGGACCTATCACCGGGGCGGGATGTCGCATTCCCTTAGTGCTGACATAATGTATCTGATAAAAAAAGTAGGAAATAAATTTGGCTACTGAGCGAGGCTGATCATGTCAAAGAAACTGTTCGCCCTATCGGGTTTGATCGCAACATTGGCCGGTTCCGGGATGGCGCTGGCGTCTGGGCCGGGCGAAAAACACGCCACGGGGCCGTATTACCTGGAGGGCGGCGCATTCGTCTATGAAGCGTTCGAAAAGGCGTTGGATCATGTCGATCTGGAAGGATGTCCGGCAGAATTCGATCCCGACACGGTATTCTGCAGGATGACGCTGCATGACGACCAAGCGCATGTTTTCGTCTTTTCCTATGAGGGTGATCAACCGCTTCTGGCGATCAAGTCCTATCTGCTGACCGATGGTTTTCTGCCGTTTTAGACCTACCGCGTCGCGGTGCATTCAACCTTGGGCACTGGACATGATTTCGTCGATAACCTTCAGCCACAGGTCGGTTGCCTGCGCGCCGGGCACCGCGTGCTGGCTGGCGACAATGAAAGTGGGAACCGAATTTACCCCCATTTCGCGCGTGGCGCTGTCGCGGTCACGAATTTCCTGTTCGTCGGCATCCGTCGCCAGCAAGCGGCGTACAACAGCAGCATCCATGCCGCAACTATCAGCAATATCGGCCAGTGTATCATGGTCACCGATATCCCGGCCGTCCTGAAAATAAGCCTTGAACAACGCCGAAACCACCGCCGTCTGCATACCTTCGATCCCGGCCCAACGGATCAGACGATGCGCATCGAGCGTATTTGGCGTTTTTTCGATGGCGTCGAAATTGATTTGCAGACCTGCCTGTTCGGCGTGTTCGACCACGGGCATATACGCTTTGATCGCGCCGTCCTTGCCGCCGAATTTGTTTTCCAGATAGCTGCGCCGGTCCACGCCTTCGCGCGGCATGTCGGGGTTGAGCTGGAACGGATGCCATTCAATGACGAAAGGATGGTTGGGGCGCTGCTCCAGCGCCCGGTCCAGATAGGTCTTACCGATATAGCACCACGGGCAGATCGGGTCTGAAACAATATCGAGCTTGACCGCTTTTTCCATCATTCACGTCCTTTGTTATGCGCCCCCAACTAGGACGAATTACAGCCTCTGGAAAGGGGCGGCGGTCTAAATTTGCTTTGCGGCGGTCGAAAACAGTGGTTTCAGGGCTTTACGCGACAGCTTGCCATTCGGATTGGTCGGCAGGCTGTCCAATCGAACCCAGGCGCGCGGTTGCTTGTACCGGGCCAGGTTTTGCTGCGCGAAGGCGTTCAGCGCGTCCTCTGGCAGCGGGGCATCGGCGGTGTAGAAGGCGACGATGATGTTTGTATCCTGTTTGATTTCCACATCCGTTACGCCGATGTCACGAATTCCGGGGCAGTGGTGCAGCGCTGTTTCCACTTCCAGAGGCGAGACGCGATAGCCACCTGCATTCATCATGTCATCCCCGCGCCCGGCATAGTCGATTTGTCCGTCATCGCGCATCGCACCGTGATCGCCGGTCATGAACCAGCCATCCTGAAACCGGGCTTCGGTTTCTTCTTGTGCACCGTAATAACCCAGCATCAGACCGGGATCGTTGCGGTCAATGGCGATGGTGCCTTCCACGCCGCGTTCAACCGGCCCGTCGGGACCCAGAATGGCAATGCGACGGCCCTTTTGCGGGCGTCCCAACGATCCGTCCGTGGCAGGACTGTCTGGACTGGCGGAAATGAAGGTGGAGCATTCCGACATGCCGTAAGCTTCGAAAATCTCTTTGCCAGTGGTGGCGCGCCAGGTGTTGCGGAGCGCGACGGACAGTTTTTCGCCAGCCGCCAATCCGTGCCGCAGCTTGGGCAGGTCCATGCTGCCGTGATGATTGAGAAGTTTACGGTAAACCCCCGGTGCCGCAGCAAAAATAGTTGCGTCGTGACGTTTCAGGAGAAGCGGAATCGCATCAATCGGGACGTCCTTGGCGGGGATCAGCGCGGTGGCGCCGACGCTCCACGGGTCCATCAAGCCGGTGCCCAGAGTGAAGGTCCAGTTGAAGGCGCCCGCATGGAGCAGACGGTCGGTCCGGCTCAACCCGTACCATCCGTCATGCATCATCTGCCGGGCCCAGATCGCGCGATGGGCATGGCAGACCGCGCGCGGATTGCCCGAGGTGCCCGAGGTGTAGATGATATAGGCCAGCCGGTTCGGATCGCCCATTGCGTAATCGGCGGGCGGCAGAGCGCGCATCGCCAGTAATTCGTCTGTATCGATCACCGGTAACCCGGTATCGTCCGGACAGGCCACACCGGCATCGTGAAGGATGCCTGCCGGCGACAGTTGCGCCACCATTTTCGCAACCTCCGGCGCAGTCAGCATCGAAGATGTCGGCACCGGCACCAGACCGACTGCGATCGCGGCCAGATAGGCAATAGGAAATTCCACGGTATTTCCCAGTCGCATCAATAGGATGTCGCCCGGTTTGAATCCTTTTTGCAGCAATCCGGTGGCGGTGCCCAGCACTGCGGCTTGCAATTTGGCATAGCTCCATCGGTCCGACCCGGTCGGCGACAGTACGGCCAGTGCGATCTTGTCAGGCAGATCTTCGGCATGGGCCAGAACATGGGCCGCTAGGTTGAACGGTTCGGGGCAGGGCGCGGGCGCGCCTTTATCGAAAATGGCAATCATGGCGTTGATCTAAACACAGCTGCCGCCCGTTGCAAGAAATCGCAGTACTGCTATGAAAGCTGCATGACCGAGGACCGCGACCCAAAATCCCTGATCCGTATCGCCCGCGAAAGCGGGACCGAGGCGGTGCCGGAACCGCTCGACTTGCCCACGCGGGTGCGCGAGCTTCGCAAATCGCGTGGGCTGACACTGGAACAGGCGGCAGGCCAGGCCGGGTTGGCGCGGTCGACACTTTCGAAGATCGAAAACGGCCAGATGTCTCCGACCTACGAGGCGCTGAAGAAACTGGCGACCGGGTTGGGAATTTCGGTGCCGCAACTGTTCACCCCGCCGAGCCGGGAAAAGGTGAACGGGCGCATGGCGGTGACACGGGCGGAGGAAGGTGTGGCGCAGGCCACCGTGACCTATGAGCATGAATTGCTCGCCTCCGCGCTGACCAAGAAACAGATGCTGCCCTATCGTGCCCGGGTGAGGGCACGGTCGATGGGTGAATTCGACGGCTGGGTCCGCCATGATGGCGAGGAGTTCCTCTATGTGCTGACCGGGGTGGTCCGGCTGTATACTGAATTCTACGAACCGGTCGAAATGCGCCGTGGTGACAGTGCTTATTACGATGCGACGATGGGCCATAACGTGGTGTCGGTCAGCGCGGATGACGCCACAATCCTATGGGTGACTTCGCTGGCATGAGCGGTTGAAAGATTGGGCGCGGCCCAAGGCCGCGCGCAGTTCTGTCTCGGCTCCGGCCTGCGGCCTCTGCCTCGGGATTGCCTCCGGCGGGAGTATTTTTACCAAGAAGAAAGCCTAGTTTTTCACCCACCACAGGTCCGGCATCCAGGTATAGCGGGCGCCATAGATCGGAATGGTGTCGGGATAGGCGAGAGACGCGTCATGTGCGATGCGGTCGGGGCCGAAGCCCCAGATCGGAATGACATACCGCCCGGCGGTCAGCACCCGGTCGAGCGCGCGGGTGGCGGCGATGAAATCCTGCCGGTCGGTCGCCTGCAGCATGGTATCGATCATCGCGTCGATAGCGGGATTCTTGATGCCGGGCAGGTTGCGAGAGCCTTGGGCATCTGCGCCCGCGCTGCCCCAGTAGAGCTTTTGTTCATTCCCGGGGCTGAGCGAAAGGTCGCGACGGATCGGGATCATGTCGAAATCCTGACTTCTTTCGCGGGCTGCATATTGGGCATTGTCAACGGTGGAGATCGTCATGTCGATCCCGAGCCGTTGCAGCGCCTGGCGGTAGATCGACATCACGGCCTGACCGCTATGATCGCCTTGCCGCAGCAACAAATCAAACCGGAATGGTGTGCCGATGGAATTGACCAATTGACCGTTCTGTACCGTCCATCCGGCCTGTTCCAGCAGCTTTACCGCCTTGCGCAGATCGCCGCGATTGCGCGGCGAGCTATCGCCTTTGGGCAGGGCGGGGCCATCCAGCGTGCCGGGAGGCAGGCTGTTTGCAAAGGGCAGGAGCAGATCGCGCACTTTGCCTTCTGCCGGACCAGGCCGAAATCCTAGTTCGGAATTGGAGAAATAGGAGGTGATACGGCTTTGACGGTCTCCGGTCACGGTGGCGTTGATATAGGGGAAATTAAAGGCCAGCAGCATTGCCTGCCGCACCCGCCAATCGGAAAACGGTGCGCGCCGGATGTTCATCGCATAGCCGGTGATGCCGGTCGGGCGCTGATGGGAGATTTCCGATTTCACCATCTTGCCGGAGGTAATAGCGGGAAAATCATATTGTGCGGCCCATTTTTCGGCGTTGAATTCGCGGTGGGCTGTCAGGACGCCGGCTTTGAAGGCTTCGAACATGACACTGTCATCGCCGAAGAATTCCAACCGGATTTCATCGAGGTTGGCGGTGCCCCGGCGCAATGGCAGGTTCTTGCCCCAGTAATCAGGATTGCGGCGAAAGCTGACGAAACGCCCCTGTTCATATTCGCCGATCACGTATGGGGCTGATCCGATCGGGATGTCATGCAGGGTCGAGGCGGCGAAATCCCGGTTCTGCCATTGCGCCTTTTTCAAGATCGGGCGCAGCCCGGCGATCAGCGCCAACTCACGGTCCGTGGTGTTAAAGCTGATCTTCAGGCTCCGTGGCCCGGTCTGTTCGATCTTGTCGATTTTACCGTGAAAACCCAAATAGCGGGGATGGCCCTCGGTGCCGAGGGTTTCGAAGGACCAGATCACGTCTTCGACGGTGACCGGGCTGCCATCGGAAAAACGAGCCTCGGGGCGCAAGGTGAATTCGACCCAGGAGCGGTCTGCGGGCAGCTCGATCGATTCGGCGAGCAGCCCATAAAGCGAAAACGGTTCGTCCCAATTGCGCCCCATAAGTGATTCGAAACAAAGGAATCGCTGCATCCAGGGGGCGGTGCCTTTGCGGATGAACGGGTTGAGCGAATCGAATCCGCCCGTGGTTCCTTCGACCAGACGGCCACCCTTGGGGGCATCGGGGTTGGCATAGGGTAAAGATTGAAAATCTGCAGCCAGTGCCGGTTCGCCATACATG
Source organism: Thalassovita sp. (assembly GCF_034670005.1). GTDB lineage: Bacteria > Pseudomonadota > Alphaproteobacteria > Rhodobacterales > Rhodobacteraceae > Thalassobius. The sequence continues at coordinate 259,053 of NZ_JAXMOH010000002.1, read as the reverse complement.
GCGATTCCGTGTGCCGGGTCGGCGGCAAGCGCGGACCCCAGCAAAACAAGCGCGAAAGCGCAACCCAGCCGTCTCAGCGGGTGGAAAATCAGTGGTCGCATTTTGGCAACAATCCTGCTCAGCCCTTTGTTTCTTATCACTTAGCCTATCGGTGGATTCAGCCCAATTCAATTTTTTAGCTTGGAAGCGAGCGCGGGAAGGCTTATAAAGGAGTCACTGCTCGATAGGTTTCTTGCCTGTATGAAACCTGCCTCAATAACTTAACGCCGGCTTCGTGCCGGCGTTTTTTTTGTATTTTCACCTAATCGCCAGCGCCGCTTCGGTCATGTATGCTGCAGATGCATAATGACAGGAGGATCTGAGGGTCATGGCATTGAAAGGCAAGACTGCGGTAGTCACCGGGTCGAATTCGGGTATCGGTCTGGGCGTGGCGCGGGAATTGGCGCGGGCCGGGGCGGATATCGTTTTGAATTCCTTTACCGACCGGGAGGAAGATCACGCATTGGCGCGGCAGGTCGCTGAGGAATTCGGCATCACCGCCCGCTATATCAAGGCAGACATGTCGAAATCCGCAGAGTGCCGGGCACTGATCGAACAGGCCGGGGTTTGCGATATTCTGGTCAATAACGCCGGGATTCAGCATGTGGCACCGATTGAAGAGTTTCCGGTGGAAAAATGGGATGCGATCGTTGCGATCAATATGTCATCTACCTTTCACACCACCGCCGCTGCTTTGCCAATGATGCGCAAAGCGGGCTGGGGCAGGGTGGTCAACATCGCCTCGGCCCACGGGTTGACTGCGTCACCGTTCAAATCGGCCTATGTTGCGGCCAAGCACGGGGTGGTCGGGCTGAGCAAGGTAACCGCGCTGGAAACCGCAGAAGAGCCGATCACCTGCAATGCGATCTGCCCGGGTTACGTGCTGACCCCGCTGGTCGAGGCGCAGATCCCCGATACGATGGAAAAATACGGCATGGGCCGCGAAGAGGTGATCAAGAAGGTCATGCTGGAACGCCAGCCGAGCCGCGAATTCGCCACCGTGGAACAACTGGGCGGGACGACCGTGTTCCTGTGTTCGGACGCGGCGGCGCAGATCACCGGCACCACGATCAGCGTCGATGGCGGCTGGACCGCGCTTTGACGCCGGCGCACCCGGTAGGGACGCATGGCCCCTGCCGGGTGTATTCGATCAATACTGAAATGGCTGCACTGGGGTAGGGTGATCGGATGACGAAGAAACGGATCAATCTGGCCCTGCAGGGCGGCGGGGCTCATGGTGCTTTTACCTGGGGGGTGTTGGAGCGACTGCTGGAACATCCCGATCTGGAAATTGCTGCGATCTCGGCCACGTCGGCCGGAGCGATGAACGGGGCGGCGCTTAAGGCGGGGTGGGTTGAAGACGGCGCGAAGGGCGCGGTGGGGCGACTGAACTGGCTCTGGACGCGGCTCGGCGCCATTCAGGACATGCGGATGACCGGTTGGATGGCCGATCTGTTTCCCGATGCCGGATTTCTGAACGCGGCGATGGAACTTTCCTTTCCGTACGCATTTGCGGAAACCCTGTCGCGGATGACATCCCCCTACGGGTATGGTCCGTTTTACAGCAACCCGCTGGAACCGGTCGCGCGGGAATTCGATTATGACAAGGTCTGTTGCGACATCGGCCCGCGCTTGTTCATCGGGGCCACCAATGTGCGTAGCGGCGCGGTGCGGGTGTTTTCGGGAAAAGAAATCTCAACCGATGTTCTGCTCGCATCATCTTGTTTGCCGACAATATTTCAGGCGGTCGAGATCGAGGACCCCGAAACCGGAAAGGTGGATGTCTATTGGGATGGCGGCTACACCGGCAATCCAGCGCTGTTTCCGCTGTTTGCGACGGAACTGCCCGACGACATTCTGATCGTGAACATCAATCCGCTGCAACGCGACGAGATTCCGGTCACACCGCAGCAGATCAACAACCGAATCAATGAAATCAGCTTCAATACATCGTTACTGCGGGAATTGCGGGTGATTTCCTATGCGCAGAAGCTGGAAAGCCAAAACGGAGATCCGAAACACGGTATGGCGCGTCTGAATATCCACATGATCGCAGACGATGCGTTGATGAATGAACTTTCTGTGAGCACGAAAATGCTGCCCAGCCCGTTTGTCCTGCTCAAGCTGAAATCGGCGGGGCGGAAAGCGGCGGATCAGTTCCTTGAAACCCATTTCGACGATCTGAACACGCGCAGCAGCGTCGATCTGAACGCGATGTTCGGCTAGGCTTTGTTTGCGATCGGTTTGGGTTGTTTCTTTTCACCGGCTTTTTTCTTGTCGCTGGGATAGACCAGACCCGCCGAAATCACCAATTTGGCGGCATCTTCTACAGTCATGTCGAGTTCGATCACATCCGCGCTCGGAAAATACAGCAGGAAGCCTGAAGTCGGGTTTGGCGTGGTCGGAACGAAAACGCTGAGCAGATCATCATCATCCGGATGACCGGCGCGGGCGGCGACTTCGCCTTTTGCCTCGGTGGACACAAAGCCGATGGCCCAGATGCCTTTGCGCGGGTATTCGACCATACAGGCTTTCTCAAAGCTGCGTTCGGACTGTGTGAATACAGTTTCTGCGATCTGTTTGACGCCGGAATAGATCGACCGGACCACCGGCATCCTTTGGACCAGAGATTCCGCGAACCGGATCAGCGACCGGCCCATCAGTCCCTTGGCAATCCAGCCGACCAGTATGGTGAAGAACAAGAAAAAGAGAATGCCGACGCCGCGCAGGTTGATGCCGACATATTTTTCCGGCTGAAACCTTTCAGGAACCAGCGGCAAAACGAAACTGTCGACCCAGCCGGCAAACGACCATAGGAACCAGATCGTCAAGCCGACCGGCGCAATGACAACAATCCCCGTCAGGAAACTGGACCGCAGCCGGGCGAACATTCCCGGACGGCGGGTTGGAAGGTCTTCATCGAAAGGGGTTGTCATCTGGAAGGCACCGCATGATCAAGGGCGTTGCCGCCTATCTAGGCACTTTGGACAGCTATCACAATGACCCGATGGCGTTTGGCGTGGCGGTATTATCGGCTCAGATCAATTCGCGGGCGATTGCGGCGGCCAGGCGCGCATTGTTCAGCACCAGTTCGATATTGGCATCCAGCGACCTGCCTTCGGTCAATTCGAAAATCCGTTGCAACAGAAACGGTGTCACCGCCTTACCGCTGATGCCTTGGGCTGTCGCTTCGGCTGTGGCCTGGGCAATCACCGGAGACATCACCGATTGTGGAATCTCGGCGTTTGTTGGGATCGGATTGGCGACAAGTTGCCCGCCGGGCAGGCCCAGACGCGCCCGCATCTTGTGCGCTGCGGCGATATCGGCGGCATTGTCCATCCGCAACGGCGCGATCAGGTCAGAGGTGGCCGACCAGAAAGCGGGGAAGGATTGCTGACGGTAAGCGATGACCGGCACTCCCAGTGTTTCCAGCACTTCCAGTGTTTTCGGTACATCGAGGATCGCTTTGGCCCCGGCGGCGACAACGGTGACCGGGGTTTGCGACAGTTCGCGCAGATCGGCAGATATGTCGAAGCTGTGCTCGGCGCCCTTATGCACCCCGCCAATGCCACCGGTGGCAAACACGGCGATGCCTGCAAGATGCGCGGCGATCATGGTCGCCGCGACGGTGGTTGCCCCTGTGCGCCCTTGGGCCATGCAGGCGGCCAGATCGGCACTGCTGAGCTTGGCCACGTCGCGCGCTTTGGCCAGCGATTGCAACTGTTCATCGGTCAGACCCGCATGAAGATTACCGTCGATCACTGCGATTGTGGCCGGGGTTGCCCCTGCCGAGCGCAGTTCGGATTCGACCCGACGGGCGGTTTGCAGGTTCTGCGGATAGGGCATCCCATGAGTGATGATGGTGCTTTCCAGCGCCACGATGGCGCTGCCGGCTTTTTGGGCCGCGCTCACTTCGGGTGACAGAACCGGGGCAAAGGTCATGCTGGTTGTTCTCCGGATACATAGGCTGCGGCAACGGCAAGTGCGCGGTTCAGTGCCTGTTCGCGGGTCATGCCGCCGCGTTCGGCGGCCATGTGGGCGGCCATGAACGTGTCACCCGCGCCGGTGATGCGGGTGACCAGGACTTCGGGCGGTGTGGCATTGATCACGCCTTGGGCGCAGCCATCGCTGGCCGACTCGGCGCCATGAGTGACCAAGGCGCGTGCAGCGCCGCGTTCGACAAGAGCGGATGCTGCCTGGGTCGAATTGTCAAAGTTTTGCTGGCACAGCAACCCGGCCTCTTCGAGATTGACATAAAGAACGGCGCGCGAGTGACGCAGGAACGGTCGCAGACGCTCCGCCTTGCCGGGAGACGCCGGAGCGACACGCAGATCAGCCCGGGCAAAGGCCGCATGGGTGGCGATGTTTTCCAACAGCGCATGGGTCAGGTTGCCATCAAGCGCAATCAGCCCCTCATAGGGCGCGCTATGCGACCCCAGTGGTCCGTTGATCAGCGGGTGCAGGATCTTGTCGCCTGCTGCTTCCAGTGAAAGCGCGTCGGCGATCGCCGCAATCAGCCCGTTGGCTCCTTCGACCGCCATATACTTGTCGGTCGGCAGATCATGGGACCGATAGGCATGTGCGGTGTCGATGCCCAAACGCTGGCAGGTTGCCAGCAGTTCGTCGCCTTCCAGATCGCGGCCGACGGCGGTGAGGACTGACGGTTTCAACCCCATCCGACCAAGCGCCATGGCGATATTCATCGCCACCCCTCCGGGAAGCCGTTCAATCCGGCCCGGCACGTCAGAACCTTGCCGCATCACGATGGGGGCGCGGCCGATCACGTCCCACAGCACGGAACCGATACAAAGGATATCTGGGGTATTTTTCATCGGATCGTTTTTGCCGCCAATACCCGACCGCTGCAAGGGCCGTGACGTTGGCTGCGGCGAATATGTCTGAGGTTGGTTGCGGCGCAGTCCCGATGTATTCGTTCCGGGTTGCTGCTGTATTACCGGTTCGGCACTTGCCAGTTCATTTTGGTCAAAATACGCGGAACCTGCGATCCAGGTGTCCTGCACGAAAGGGGCGAAATCGGCCCCGAATCCGAATGAGGGTTGCCAAGCCTTTTGAAATGGCTTAGATGCGCGCTCACTTCACAGGCGGGGTTGGGCCTGGCAGGGAGAAATCCTGTACAGGTCCGCCGGTTGGGCAAATGCCCTGAATACCCCGCTTAGGCCAAACCGGAAAGGAATATGGACATGGCTCTTCCTGAATTCACCATGCGTCAGCTGCTGGAAGCTGGCGTACACTTCGGTCACCAGACCCAACGTTGGAACCCCCGTATGGGCGAGTTTATTTATGGCTCGCGCAACGGCATCCACATCATGGACCTGACACAGACGGTCCCGATGCTGGATCAGGCTCTGAAAGTGATCCGCGACACCGTTGCCAAAGGCGGCCGGGTTCTGTTCGTCGGTACCAAGCGTCAGGCGTCCACGCCGGTTGCTGAAGCCGCCGAGAAATGCGCCCAGTATTACATGAACCACCGTTGGCTGGGCGGCACCCTGACCAACTGGCAGACCGTTTCGCAGTCGATCAACCGTCTGAAGTCGATCGACGAGCAACTGGAAACAGGCGCAGAAGGCCTGACCAAGAAAGAGCGTCTGAACATGGATCGCGACCAGCAGAAGCTGCAGGCTTCGCTGGGCGGTATTCGTGACATGGGCGGCGTTCCGGACCTGCTGTTCGTCATCGACGTCAAGAAAGAAGCGCTGGCGATTGCCGAAGCCAACAAGCTGGGAATCCCGGTTGTGGCCGTGGTCGACACCAACTGTTCGCCCGATGGCATCGATTACATCATCCCCGGCAACGACGACGCTTCGCGCGCGATCACTCTGTATTGCGATCTGGCCAGCCGCGCCGCACTGGACGGTATGACCGCCCAGATGGAAGGCGCTGGTGTCGATCTGGGCGCGCTGGAAGCCGCCCCGGTGGAAGAAGCCGCTGAAGAAGCCGCCGAAGCGTAAGGCTTCGTCACAAATCTGATACCGGGTGCGGGCTATGCCGCACTCGGACCTTCAATATCTATTCCGAGGAGAGCCAAACGATGGCGATCACAGCTGTACAGGTTAAAGAGCTGCGCGACACTACCGGCGCGGGCATGATGGATGCGAAAAAAGCGCTGACCGAAACCGATGGCGACATGGAAGCCGCAATCGACTGGCTGCGCACCAAAGGTTTGGCCAAAGCTGCCAAGAAATCGGGCCGTACTGCCGCCGAAGGGTTGGTCGCTGTGGCCGTTGCCGACGGTAAGGGTGTTGCGATTGAAGTGAACTCGGAAACCGATTTCGTTGCCAAGAATGCCGAATTCCAGTCAATGGTCAGCGGTATCGCTGGCGTGGCTCTGAATGCTGCTGATATCGATGCGTTGAAAGCGGCAGATCTGGGCGGCAAAACGGTTGGCGACACCATCACCGACAAGATCGCTACTATCGGCGAAAACATGGGGCTGCGCCGCATGGCTTCGGTCGAAGGTGCCTGCGTGGTGTCCTATGTCCACAATGCTGTCGCGGACAGCATGGGCAAGATCGGCGTTCTGGTTGCGCTGTCGGCTGACAATGAAGCGTTCGGCAAGCAGGTCGCGATGCATATCGCCGCTGCGAACCCCGCCGCTCTGGGCGAAGCAGACCTGGACCCCGCCATCGTTGAAAAAGAGCGCGGTATTCAGATCGATATCGCACGTGAATCGGGTAAGCCCGAGCAGGTGATCGAAAAGATGATCGTTGGCCGGATGAAGAAATTCATCGCAGAAAGCACTCTTCTGGGGCAGGCATTTGTGGTGAACCCGGATCTGACCGTGGCCGATGCCGCCAAAGAAGCTGGCGTTGAAATCATCGGTTTCGTGCGCTTGGAAGTGGGTGAAGGCATCGAAAAGAAAGAAGAAGATTTCGCCGCTGAAGTCGCCAAGGCTGCCCAGGGCTGATTTCGATCAGAAATGAAATTGGAAAGACGCCTCGCTTTTGCGGGGCGTTTTTTTATGTCATGACAAGGTGAAATGGGCAGTCCCCTCAGGATGCGCCTTGTACGAAAAGCATCAATTTTGAAGGTCTAAAAAAAAATCGGAGCGGCGGCGTTTGTGACGCCTCCGCTCCGACAATTTGAACGCACCCCATTACGATTGGGGATGAGCAAGGGCGCGCCCAGTGCTGACCTGCCAGCCGAAAATATTGGCGGCAAGCCAGCGTCCGGGAATACCGGTCGAAAAGAAGGGCCTGAAATCACAAGGTTTCTTATCGAAAGTTCCAAGGCTAAAGCCACCACTCACGGAACGCTGTCAGAGTGCCCGGGAGCGGCCATTCAAGAAAGTATGGGATTCCCTACCTTTTAGACTTAATCGTCGAAATCTACTTGAAAACACTTAATAAAACTAACCAGTCGGACGGTTTTTATCCGTAGGTTTGCAGATTGTCAGGCTTCAATGACAAACATCTGGTTCTGCAAAGCGGCTTTCAATACCGCCTGCGCCGTGGTTTCCACGTTCAACGCATCGCGCGCCAACCGGAGATGTTTTTCCACCGTGGCAGGTGTCAGACCCATCAACAGGGCGATGTCCTGCGTGGTTTTACCGTCGCCTACCCATTCCAAGGCTTCTTTCTGCCTCTTGGTCAGGCCGCGGCCGGGAACCGACTGGGGCAGGGTCATGATCTTCAGATGCGCGATATTGTTCATGACGATGATTTCTTCGCCATGTTTGGCCCAAACTTCATCAATTTCGTCCTGGCTGATATTGGCCCTTGCGGTCAGTGCAATCGCCCCTTTGGCACGCGGCGAGATGGATTTGAAACTGATCGAATAGCCCGCCAAAACGTTCATTGAGACGTTGAATTCAATCACTTTTCTTTCGCTTTGGGTCAGTGTGCCACTGTCCATCATCTTGCGCAGGATGTTCCAGCTGCAAGCGCCTTCGTTTTCTAATACCCATTTCACCATTGGGGCGTGGAAATATAGCTGCTGCCCCATGAAGATATCAGTGTAAGCCGGATCGTGATTGGTCAGGATGACGAAATCTTCGGGGTCACCCAACGAAGTGGTGGTGCGGTAGCGGGTGAATCCATAAAGCAAGCGGTCAAAGCCGTAAATTGCCATTCGCTTGACATGCATATCCCAAAGTTCTTCGATGCTTTGCGCATTCGTTATCGCCTTAAGATATTCGCTATTGCTCATATTGCCCACGTCTTCCAGAAATCCGCGCATTGATGGCGTGAATCCTGTCTCCTCCTACCAGCATACTTATAATGAATCTTACCTGTGCGATTGGCTCAGTGTCGAGAGCCAGCTTTGCTTTACGAAGAAATGCGTGAAATTGTTGTATCTTTGTTGAGAGTTGAGGAGTGTGTTGTAAGTTTATGTTAATAATTGGCAATCCACTTTGGAGGCAGGATGGGAGCACCCGTTGTGGCGGACTAATGAGCGCGTCATCAGGCGCCAATCCGTGTTGACGCTTGACCCGTATGAACTGACAACCGGAGTGCCAGACCTTATGTTGTGGTGCCCCGTGACGAAGCTAAACTGGTCCCGCTGAATTGTTCGCAATGTGAACACCATAGATCAGCATGAGAACAAATATCATTATTTGAGCAAAATATCTGGGAGCAACCGAGCGCATATCCTATTCATTGCGTCAGAGGGATGGAGGCTATTAGTAATCGGTCATTTCGGCTTGATCCGGTGGTAAATCGGTCCTCAAACTTCGCCAACGGCCTGCGATCCCAAACAAACGCGCCTGCAAGACGGAAAGGCGCAGTAACCAAAATGAATGTATTGGAGCTGACCTGATGAAAGACGCCTATATTTGCGATTATGTTCGTACTCCTATTGGCCGTTTCGGAGGTGCCTTGGCGGCCGTCCGGCCTGACGATCTGGGGGCGGTCCCGCTTAGGGCGCTGGCCGAACGAAATCCGGGTATGGATTTAGCCGAGATTGACGATGTCATTTACGGCTGCGCCAATCAGGCCGGTGAAGACAACCGAAATGTGGCTCGTATGTGCTTGTTATTGGCTGGCTTTCCGGAATCTGTTCCGGGGACAACAATGAACCGTCTATGCGGCTCTGGCATGGATGCAGTGATCGCGGCCGCACGTGCCATCAAGGCGGGCGAAGCCGATCTGATCATCGCTGGTGGGGTTGAAAGCATGTCGCGCGCACCATTTGTTATGCCCAAGGCGGAAACGGCCTTTTCCCGCGCGAATGCAGTCTTCGATACCACCATTGGGTGGCGCTTCATCAACCCGTTGATGAAGGCACAATATGGTGTCGAGTCGATGCCAGAAACCGCAGAGAATGTAGTTGAAGACTTCGGTATAAGCCGCGAAGATCAGGACCTTTTTGCAGTTCGCTCGCAACAGAAAGCGGGTAGGGCGCAAGACAATGGTAGGCTGGCCCGGGAAATCACTCCGGTATCCATTCCGCAGCGCAAAGGCGATCCCATCATTGTCGATACTGATGAGCATCCGCGGCCATCCACAACGTTGGAGGCATTGGCCAAATTGCGCGCACCGTTCCGTGAAGGGGGTTCCGTCACGGCGGGCAATGCCAGCGGTGTCAATGATGGCGCGGCGGCGTTGATCATTGCCAGCAAGGAAGCTGCTGAAAAACATGGGCTTACGCCGATTGCAAAGGTTTCGGGCGGCGCTATGGCCGGTGTTCCGCCACGGATCATGGGCTTTGGACCGGCGCCTGCATCGAAGAAGTTGATGGCGCGTTTGCAGTTGAACCAAAGCGATTTCGACGTGATCGAACTGAACGAAGCCTTTGCCAGCCAAGGCCTGGCAACGCTGCGCGATCTGGGAATTGCCGATGACGACCCGCGGGTTAACCCGAACGGCGGTGCGATTTCCCTCGGGCATCCTTTGGGCATGTCGGGCGCGCGTCTTACCGGGACGGCGGCGCTGGAACTGAAACTCAATGGTGGCAAACGGGCATTGGCAACGATGTGTATTGGCGTGGGCCAGGGCATCGCGATTGCGCTGGAAGCGGTCTGAAATTGACTTTCTTGCTGAACCGGGCTTTGTTCGGTTCAGCAATTTCGATATTAAAGTATGATCTAAGTAATTGTTAAAAGTTATAAAATTCATTTTCAGGCATATCTTCGTATTGTAAATATTTACCATAATACCGATTATGCGAAATATGTATGAGGTGAACGCCGTCCTGATCAAACCAAGTTCCATTGCGTTTGATAGCGACCGCTCCTTGTCGTTGCGGTGTTGTCATACTGCACTGAAACTCACCTGCCCGACTTTTGGGGTGTGACCAGCCCCATACGGGCCGCATGCCAGGCGGCTTCGGCGCGCGACGATATTCCCAGTTTGCGGTAGATCGTTTTTATGTGGCTCGCCACCGTACCTTCGGCGATATCCAGATCTTCGGCGACTTCGATATTGCGCAAGCCCCGCCCGATCAGCGCCAGCACTTCTTTTTCGCGCGAACTGAGTTCGTCTTCGGGATCGGCTGCTGGGCCAGTATAACGGAAATGGTCCATGATGCGGCGCGCGATTGATGGCGTCAGCGCTGGAATACCCTGCGCCAGCTGGCGCAATTGCTGTACCAGCAGCTCCTCGGGTTGTTCTTTCAACAAATATCCGTCTGCCCCGGCAGAAAGCGCGGCGACGATATGGGAATCTTCGCCCATGACAGTGGTGATGATACAGGCGGCTTTGGGCTGTACCAAACGCAGATTTCGCAGCACGTCGAGCCCCGAACCGTCCGGCAGGCCAAGATCGATCATCGCCAGATCGAAATCCTTGCTTGCCACCGCCGAAATCCCGGCCCGCATATTGCGGGCTTCGCTGATGGTGCTGCCGGGAAAGGCTGTGCTGGCAATTTCGCCCAGCCAGCGCCGGGTTTCGGCGATATCTTCGACGATCAGTATCTCTTTCATACCGGTCCACCCGTGTTGGCAAGTGGCAGCCGCGCCATGATCCGGGTGCCGTCTGGTGAGGAAAAGATTTCAAAGCGACCGTCAAGGTTCTCGATCCGCGCCTGCATGTTGGTGACACCGTTGCCCGCATGTTGGCCGGTCGGATCGAAGCCTGCCCCGTCATCGCTGATCGAGAGAGCCACCACGTCGCGGTCACGGGACACGGAAATGGTCACTTGGCTGGCTTGGGAATGGCGGATTGCATTGCTGATCGCTTCGCGCAGGACTGAACGGAACGCATGGACAGATCCGGGTGACAGGGTTGCAGCCTCGTCCCCGGAAAACTGCCATTGCAGTGCGATATCCGCATTATGCAATCGGTCGACAGTTTCCGCCCTGAGATCGGCCAGAACCTCTTGCAATGACAAACCGGTATGCGACAGATTGTTGATGATGTCGCGCAGATCGGCCAGGCTTTCCCGGATCATGCCATCCTTGCGGTCGGGATTTCGGCTGTGCAGCGCGCCCAGCAATTGCGCGCCAATATTGTCATGCATGTCGCGCGCAATGCGGCTGCGTTCCTCGGCGACGCCCTGTTCGAAAGCCTGACGGCTTTCACAGGCATGGGTCAGCATTGATATCAACTCGCCAGCCAGATCAAGATCGCGCTGGCTGAACAGTTTGCGGCCCTTATTGGCATATTCCAGCCGCAACGCGGGAATATTGCCAATGGCCGGAACAATCATTCCGAGCCCTTCCTTTTCTATGCCTGGCCGGTCGCATGTACCGGCGGGATGTATGTGAAGCGGATTATAGGTTTGCGCCAGCAGATCTTGCCAACGGGCGGTCTGGCTTTTACCGGGGGGTGTCAGTGCGATATCGACGACATGGGGGAACAAGGCTTGTTGGTTGCGATCCGTGTTTGACATGAAATGGCGCCATAGACTGTCACGGAAAGGAAGATAGAACAGCGCCACCAGCACAAAGGCCAGACTGAAGGCGGGAACATCTTCGACCGATACGATAAGCACCAAGGCGACGTCCAGCAACACGATCAGAAGGATACCGCCCATATAGAACAGGATACGGAAGGCCCATTCTTCCAGATCGAACAGCCGGTAACGGGATACGCCGAGTGCCACGCCGACATAGATGATCAGGAAATAGAGGAATGAATAGCCCTGCGATTGTAACCGCCCTGCCCCGAACAGTTGGGGTATGATCGAGGTCAGTACGAACAGGCCCGCACCGATCAGAACCGACAGGCCGAGCCAGCGTAAAATCGCACGGGCGCGCGGGTCGCTGCGGGTTTTCCAAAATTGCAGCAGTACGCAGATGGCGATCATCGCCATTGCCAATGTGATTGGTAAATGCCGGGCAAGCGGCGGACCATCGAGCAGCCGGAACCAGTCTGCAACAACCCAAAGCGCCAAAATCAACGACGGTAAAAACGCAAATACCGTCCTGACCATCCGATACGGGTAGCTTAGGAACAGGCCGATCATACCGGCACCGAAGGTCAACGCACCGATGTGGTTCAGGCTCGACAGAACCGAAAATACCGCTTCGGGCAAGGCGAGCTCGCGGGTGCTGTAGATCGCCGCAGAGGTTGCGGAAATCATCAGGCCGAAGCCCGCCAGCGCGAAGAAAATGGCCGACAATTCCGCACGTTTCAGGCTCCAGACCCAGGCGGCGATCAGAAATCCGGTAACGCCCACGACAAGCTGTACCCAGAACACCAGAGGCAGATCGGAAAAGGCGCGCCGCGCTGAAACGCCTATCTCGACATCGGTTCGGACTGTGTCGTCAATTTCCAGATCGGCGTAGACGGTTGGTCGGGATAAGACGTTATGCAGCCGACCCTGTCGGCGAAAAAAGCTGTCCATGCTTTCAAACGTATCAAAGGAATCGGGTTCTTCGATTATGTCGGTCGCGACCAACGGTATTTTTTCCCCACCCTGTACCGACCCAATAGCAAAGAGCCGGCTACCGGCAGGCAAGGACCCGTTTGGGCCATAAGGAACGGTTGACCGAATTATCAACCGGTCTGACGGTGAAGACGTCAGGCTGACCCCCATCCAAGGCTGCTGCAACGCGAAATAGATCGCGGCCGCCACGCCGATCACCGCGATCAACAGGGCGAATACCAAAGTCAGCGCTGGGGTTATCGGTGCTTTCAAACCATTCCCTTTGTGTTCGTATACCGCTGCAATCTTAGCGTTTCGCTGGTCCTCTAGCTCTACCCCGAACGGGGGATATGACAATGCTTTTTGTCGCGCATTCTTGATGGTTCCGGGATGATTTGAACCCGGTTGATTGAAATATGGCGGGGAATATCAGGTATCTCATGGGAAAACGAAGCAAAACGCTGACAGCAATGTCACTGGTGACGGGGCTGTTGGCGGCCTGTTCAGGCGATTTGGTGACCGGGGGGGAACTGATCCGTCCGGGGGAACCAACCGGAATTATCGAAGTGGTCAACGACACGTCGACATCATTTGTGGCGGTACTGATATCGGCTTGCGATGTGGGCAGCTACGGTCTCAACCGCCTGCCCCGCGGTCGTTCAATTCCGCCGGGAGGAAGCTATGTGTTCAAAGTTTCGGCAGGCTGTTGGGATGTCGATGCCGGGGATGGTCGCGGCGAAGCGCGCAAACGCATGCAAGTACCGGCTGGTGGCGGTGTCAGCTATCACGTCACCGGTTGAGGAAAGGACCAGAAAGGGCGCGGGCCGAACCCGCGCCCCCTGCCCTGATCAGAAAAACGCCTGTAAACCGGTTTGCGCCCGCCCCAGGATCAGCGCGTGCACATCGTGCGCGCCTTCATAGGTGTTGACGGTTTCCAGATTGACCATGTGGCGGATGACGCCGAATTCCAGACTAATGCCGTTGCCGCCATGCATGTCACGGGACATCCGGGCGATATCCAGACATTTGCCGCAATTGTTGCGCTTGACGATGCTGATCATCTCGGGCGCAGCTTCGGCGCGATCCATCAAACGGCCCACCTGCAAGGACGCCTGCAGGCCCAGAGCAATTTCTGTCTGCATGTCGGCCAGTTTTTTCTGATACAATTGCGTCTGTGCCAGAGGACGCTTGAACTGATGCCGGTCCAGCCCGTATTGCCGCGCTGCGTGCCAGCAGAATTCTGCCGCCCCCAAAACACCCCAGCTGATGCCATAGCGCGCCCGGTTCAGGCAGCCGAACGGGCCTTTCAGCCCTTCGACATGCGGCAGCAACGCGTCTTCACCGACTTCCACGTTATCCAGTACGATTTCCCCGGTGATCGAGGCGCGCAGGCTCATCTTGTTCTGGATCTTCGGCGCCGACAGCCCCTTCATGCCCTTTTCCAGCACGAAGCCACGAATCTTGCCACCATGGGCGTCGGACTTGGCCCAGACCACGAAGACATCGGCGATCGGACTGTTGGAAATCCACATTTTCGACCCGTTGAGAACGTAACCGCCATCGGTCTTGGTGGCACGGGTTTTCATTCCGCCCGGATCAGACCCCGCATCCGGTTCGGTCAGGCCGAAACAGCCGATCCATTCGCCGCTGGACAGTTTCGGCAGGTATTTCTGCCGCTGTTCTTCGCTGCCATAGGCATAGATCGGATACATCACCAAGCTCGATTGCACTGACATCATCGACCGGTAGCCGCTATCGACCCGCTCGACCTCTCGCGCGACCAGACCGTAGGATACGTACCCTGCCCCGATGCCACCGTATTCCTCTGGCACCGTTACGCCCAGCAGCCCCATTTCGCCCATTTCACGGAAAATTTCGGGATCGGTCTGCTCTTCCGCAAAGGCTTTCAGAACCCGGGGCTGCAGCTTTTCCTGACAATAGGCGTGGGCGCTGTCACGGATCATGCGTTCATCTTCGCTCAACTGATCGTTCAGTTTGAACGGATCAGCCCAGTCGAAGGCGTTTAGATCCGGGGCGTCTTTAGCGCGCAGGGACGGACGGTCAGTCATATTGAAGCCTCGTTTATGAGTATTGCTTGATATAAATCCGATACTAAGTCATCTGATATACAGAAAATAGCGATTTATTCGCATCAACATATGAGCAAAAGGAATGAATGCGGTGCAGAGACGATTGCTCCCTTCGATTGCATCGCTGCGCGCGCTGGAAGCGCTGGACCGGTTGGGCAGCGCCACAGCGGCGGCAGAAGAACTGAACCAGACGCAAAGCGCGGTCAGCCGCCAGTTGCAGGCGCTGGAGGCGCAACTGGGCACGTCACTGATCGTCCGCGAACGCAAAACCATGCGCCTGACCCCGGCAGCCGAGGAATACACCGCAACGATCCGGGGCGCGTTGCAGACGATTGCGCAGGCGTCGCTGAAAGTGCAGGTCAACCCGAGGGGGGGCAGCCTGAACCTGGCAATCCTGCCGACTTTCGGGATGCGCTGGCTGGTACCCCGCCTGCCCGACTTTGCAGCCCGTCATCCAGACGTCACGATCAACATGGCAACCCGTTTGAAACCGTTCGATTTCGCGCAGGAAGCTTTCGATGCGGCGATCCATTTCGGCACTGCCGAATGGCCGGGAACCGCGCATCTGAAACTGAAGCCGGAAAACATGCTGCCGGTCTGTGCGCCCCAGGTCCTGAACAATGTCACTGTTGCCCATCCCCGCGATCTGATGGATTTGCCGCTACTGCATATTGAAACCCGCCCCACGGCCTGGTCGCAGTGGTTCGACAGCTATGGTGTGTCGGCGGCCAACATTTCCGGAACCACCTTCGATCAGTTTTCAACAATCCTACAGGCGGCGATTCATGGGCTGGGGGTCGCTCTGTTGCCTGATTATCTGGTACAGCAGGACCTGAAAGACGGCCGGTTAGTGGTTGCCTATGGCGGTGCAACGCGGCCCTTGGGTGCCTATTTTCTGGTCTGGCCACTGGAACGGGCCGAAGACCGATCCCTCGGTCTTTTCCGGTCTTGGCTGGAAACGCAGGCCGAGGACGAAGACACCCTGCCCCGCTAATGTGCGGAACAGGGTGCTATTTCGATCTGGTCCACTGTCCATCCGATGACCGGAAATACTGCGCTCAACCCAAAGCATAGCCGGCGCCACGTACCGTGCGCAGCGGGTCTTCGCCGCCATGAACGGTCAAGGCTTTGCGCAACCGGCCAATATGGACATCGACCGTGCGGGTGTCGACATAGATATCGCGGCCCCAAACTCGGTCCAGCAACTGTTCGCGGCTCCAGACCCGGCCCGGTTTTTCCATGAAGGTCGACAGCAGCCGGAATTCGGTCGGTCCCAGCTTCAACGCTTCGCCGCTGCGGGTCACCCGGTGGGTTTCGGCATCCAGAAGGATGTCTTCGTATTCCAGCCTCTCGCCCACCGTCGCTGGACGGGTCCGGCGCAGTTGCGCCCGCACCCGGGCCATCAGTTCGACCAGCGAATAGGGTTTGACCATATAGTCATCGGCCCCGGTTTCCAGCCCGCGCACCTTGTCCACTTCTTCGGACCGGGCCGACAGCATGATGATCGGAACGCCGCGGGTTTCCGACCGGGTTTTCAGCCGGCGGCAGACCTCGATCCCCGATACGTTGGGCAGCATCCAGTCCAGCACGATGATGTCGGGGTTTTCCTCGTCTACCATGATAAGCGCTTCTTCGCCGTTTTCGGCCTTGGCAACACGAAAGCCTTCGGCTTCGAGGTTATAGGCCAGCACTTCGCGTTGTGCCGGTTCGTCTTCGACCACCAGCACCGTGGGCTGCGATGTCGACATGGGTCAGACCTTTCCGAGTTGCGGATCTACCGAGGTCTGATCGCCTTTCGGGCGACCCGCCTCGGGAACTTCGCCCTTGACCAGATAGATCACCTGCTCGGCGATCGAGGTGACGTGATCCCCCATCCGTTCGGTATTCTTGGCGATGAAATGCAGGTGCATACAGGCGGTGATGTTGCGCGGGTCTTCCATCATGAAGGTCAGGAATTCGCGGAACAACGCATTATACATCTGATCGACGTCCTGGTCGCGCTGGATCACATCCATCGCCAGTTCCGCATCGCGCTGAATATAAGCGTCCAGCGCATCTTTGAGCATCAGTTGCACTTCGCGCGCCATCCGGCGCAGTGCGGATTGCGATCCGTTGATCGGGGTCATCTGCACCAGAACGCCGGTCCGCTTGGCCATGTTCTTCGCGTAATCGCCGATCCGTTCCAGATTTCCGGCGATCTTCATCACGCTGAGGATCACCCGCAAATCAGATGCCGTCGGTGCACGCAAAGCGATCACCCGGGCGGTGTTTTCGTTGATCAGGGTTTCCAGGTCGTCGATGGCCTTGTCGCTGTTACGCACTTTCTCGGCCAGTTCCTCGTCGCGTTCTTCCAGTGATTGCGACGCTTTCAGGATTGCTTCCTCGACCAGCCCACCCATTTTCATGATCTGGGCCTGGATCGCTTCCAGATCGCGGTCAAAGGATTTGACGATATGGGTTTCGCTCATTGCACTTTCATCGGTCATGATCTGTCTCCTCAGCCGATCCGGCCGGTGATGTAGCTTTCGGTGCGCGGGTCCACCGGGTTGGTGAAAATCTGGCTGGTTTCGCCGTATTCCACCAGATTTCCGAGGTGGAAGAATGCGGTTTTCTGACTGACGCGTGCGGCCTGTTGCATCGAATGGGTAACGATCACTACCGAATAGTCGCGGCGCAATTCGTCGATCAGTTCTTCGACCTGCGCGGTTGCAATCGGGTCGAGCGCGGAACAGGGTTCGTCCATCAGCAGGACTTCGGGTTCGGTCGCGAC
This sequence comes from Thalassovita sp., assembly GCF_034670005.1. Classification (GTDB taxonomy): domain Bacteria; phylum Pseudomonadota; class Alphaproteobacteria; order Rhodobacterales; family Rhodobacteraceae; genus Thalassobius. The sequence goes on along the minus strand of NZ_JAXMOH010000002.1, from coordinate 241,386 downwards.
GGCGCGGGCGATGCACAGACGCTGCTGCTGACCGCCGGACAACCCGGTGCCGGGTTGATCCAGACGATCCTTGACCTCGTCCCAGATCGCGCCGCGGCGCAGGGATTTTTCGACGATGACGTCCAGATCGGCCTTGTTGCGCGCCAAGCCATGAATGCGCGGGCCATAGGCGATATTGTCATAGATCGATTTCGGGAAAGGGTTCGGTTTCTGAAACACCATGCCCACCTTGGCACGCAGTTGAACCGGATCGACTTTCTTGTCGTAGATGTCTTCGCCGTCCAGCAGGATGTTGCCCTCGACACGGCAGATGTCGATGGTGTCGTTCATTCGGTTCAGGCAGCGCAGAAAGGTTGACTTGCCGCAGCCCGACGGGCCGATGAAGGCGGTGACAGTTTTGTCTTCGATCTGGACCGACACGTCCTTGATCGCATGGGTGTCGCCATAGAAAACCTGAACGTCGTCGGCGGAAATCTTGATCTTAGTCTGGTTCACGATCTTCTCCAGATTCGGTGCGTCATACATAGGGTTCATCCGTTTTCTATCAGCTTACCAGCGGCGTTCGAACCGGCGGCGAAGAACAATTGCGATAGCGTTCATGATCAGCAGGAACACCATCAGGACAATGATTGCACCGGAAGCCCGTTCGACGAAGGCCGGGTCAGAGCGTTGCGTCCAGTTGTAAACCTGAACCGGCAGTGCCGCGGCGGGATCAAAGAACCCTTCTGGCGGGGCCGAGGGGAAATCGCGGACAAAGGCCACCATGCCGATCAGCAACAGAGGCGCGGTTTCCCCCAAAGCCTGCGCCAACCCAATGATGGTGCCGGTCAGAATGCCCGGCGCGGCCAAGGGTAATACGTGATGGAATACAGCCTGCATTTTCGACGCACCAATCCCCAGCGCGGCATCGCGGATCGAGGGCGGTACAGATTTCAAAGAGGCGCGGGTCGCGATGATGATCGTTGGCAATGTCATCAGTGTCAGCACCAGACCGCCCACGATGGGGGCTGATTGCGGCAGACCCGCGAAATTGATGAAAATCGCCAGCCCCAGGATCCCGAACACGATTGAAGGCACCGCCGCAAGATTGGCGATATTCACCTCAACAACATCGGTAATCCAGTTCTTTGGTGCAAATTCTTCCAGATAGATCGAGGCGGCCACACCGATTGGCAATGCCAGAACCAGCACCACGATCATCATGTAGAACGATCCCAGGATCGCCACGCCAAGTCCGGAGGCTTCGGGCCGGTTTTCAGAGGCGTCTGCCCGGGTCAGGAAACCTGTATTGAACTTGGTTTTCAGAACGCCGACCGATTTCAACTGATCAGCCAGTTGCAGCTGTTCGGGCGACACGTTTTTGTCGAGCTTCGCGGTGTCCATCGTCACCCGGCCCTTGAAATACCCATCGATACGACCGGAGGCGAGAAATTCGAATTCCACCGTTTCACCGATCATGTCCGGATTGGCCAGAACGTAGCGGCGCAGCTCTGCCGGGCCTTCTTTGGAAATCATTTTGGCGGCGTTTTTCGCTGACAACCCGTCTACGCCGACCTCGGGATTTTCGAATTTTCTCTCGATCGCGGCTGCGATCAGCGGCGCATAACCGAAGGTCGAAACTTTGGCGATCTTTTCAACATCGCGCGTACCGTCTTTATCCAGTTTTGCCGGGTCGAGATACACATCAAGCACGATAAAGGCCTGCCGGAAGGCTGAACTACCATTGTAAAGGATCGAGCTGAGCAAGGCGAACAACGCCAGAATGGCAATAGCAACGGCCATCATGCCATAGGTACGGAACCTGCGCTCTGCAGCATTACGTTTGCGCGTATTGGCATCCTGAACCAGGAGCGAACTTGCATGTGGACCACGCGGCGCGGTCTCGGACATCGAAAGATCAGTCATTCGTACTGCTCCCGGTATTTGCGCACGATATAGAGTGCGAGAACATTCAGCCCCAGTGTGACAACGAACAGCGACAAGCCAAGTGCGAAGGCGACCAACGTTTCGGGGCTTGCGAATTCGGTGTCGCCAGTCAACTGACTGACGATCTTCACTGTGATGGTTGTCATCGCCTCGAATGGATTGAGGCTTAGCTTGGCGGCGGCGCCGGCCCCCATCACCACGATCATCGTTTCGCCAATAGCGCGGCTGGCGGCAAGAAGGATGGCCCCGACAACCCCCGGCAGAGCGGCGGGCAGGATTACTTGTTTGATGGTTTCCGATCTGGTGGCGCCAAGTCCGTAAGACCCGTCGCGCATGGCCTGCGGAACCGCGTTGATCACATCATCAGATAGTGAGGACACGAAAGGGATCAGCATGATGCCCATCACGACACCGGCAGTCAGCACCGAAGAAGACGAACTGCCCATCCCCAGAGGTTGGGCGAAATAGTCGCGCAGCAGCGGGCCGACGGTGATAAGAGCGAACAGACCGTAAACAATGGTCGGAATACCGGCCAGCACTTCGATCGCGGGCTTGGCAATCGAACGTACGTGCCTGCTGGCATATTCTGAAAGATAGATTGCCGCCAGCAACCCGATCGGAACGGCAAAGATCAGTGCTACGAAAGAAACGTAGAGCGTGCCCCAAAGTAGCGGCAAGATGCCAAGGTCGGAACCGCCACGAAATTGCGGGTTCCAGGTCAGGCTGAAGAAGAAGTCCTTGGCCGGATAGAGCCGGAAAAAATGCACCGTTTCGAACAGCAGCGACGATATGATCCCGATCGTGGTCAGGATCGCTACCAGAGAGGACAGGATCAGCAATGCCTTGATCGCATGTTCCGACGTGTTGCGTGCCCGGTAGTCAGGATGAATGCGCAGCATCGAAACGACCGCACCGACAACACTGAGCCCGATGGCGATAACGCCCATTGCGATGCGCAGTTTGACGGACAGCCTGCGATATTCTCTGGCGGCGTCGAACACGTTCTGTTTGACATCCGAGGCAACGGCGACCCCCACTTGTCCCAAGAGGGTGCGCAAGTCGTCGACATCAGCTCGCATGGTGGCTATCTGGCCCTCGGTCAGTGTCCCTGCGTCGACCGCGACATCGAGCCCGTCCGAAATCCGGCGTACATCTGACATCACCAGCCCGAGAGAGCCACCCTCAGGAATATCGACCGTGTCGATAAATTTCGACACCTGACTTTCGATGTAAAGGGGCTGCAAAAGAAGCCAGAGAATGGTGAACAAAAGCGCAGGCACGGAGGCATATATTGCGACCATTAGGCCATAATAATTTGGTCGTGAATGCAGTTTTCGGATGTCACCGCCAGCCGATTTGTATGCACGCGCACGGCCAAGGAAGAAGCCGGTAAATGCAATCAGAATGACGACAAGGATGATGAGACCGGCGCTCATGGCTGCTCCATCGCGGAAAAGATTGGATAATAGAAACAGGTGGCGCCGGACCGGCGCCACCTGCAGGCATCAGATGCTTAGTTCAGAGGACCCATCGGGGTACCTGCTGCAACCATTTCTTGGGTCTTGGCCAGTTCCGGGTCCGAAACCAGACCGTAAGCTGCCAGCGGGCCATCGGGGCCAGCGATTTCATCAGACACGAAGAAATCGATGTATTCCTGCAGACCAGGGATCACACCCAGATGCGCTTTCTTCACGTAGAAGAACAGCGGGCGCGATACCGGGTATTCGCCGGTTGCGATCGATTCGGTCGACGGAACGATGCCGCCCATTGTCGCGACGCGTAGCTTGTCGGTGTTGTTTTCGTAGAACGACAGGCCGAAGACGCCGATTGCCTGAGGGTTGGCAGCCAGACGGGCCAAGGTTTCGGTGTAGTCGCCGTCGATGTCTACAGATACGCCGTCGGTGCGCAGTGCGAAGCAGGCTTTCGCGGCCTTTTTCTTGTCGCCGCCATTGGCTTCTTTGTAGATGTCATAGGCGCCGGTGGCTTTGCAGCCAGCTTCCAGGACCTTCACGTCGAAGACTTCGCGGGTACCGTGCTTGGTGCCCGGGATAAAGGCCAGGATGTCTTGGTCGGCCAGGTCGCCATTCACGTCGGCCCAGGTCTTGTTGGCATTGTCGACCAGCTTGCCGTCGACGACGACCTGAGCGGCCAGCGCGTTGAACCAATCGGTTGGCGTGAAGGCGAATTCTGCGCCATTGATGTCCGAAGCGAAGACGATACCGTCATAGCCGATGCGGACTTCCATGATTTCGTTCACACCGTTGGAGGCGCACAGGTCGATATCCGACTGCTTGATGCGCGACGACGAATCGGCGATGTCGATGGTGTTTTCGCCCACGCCTTCGCACATTTTCTTGCGACCGGCACCGGAACCGCCACCTTCAACGACGGGAGTCGGGAAGTCGAAGTTTTCGCCGAAGGCTTCGGCAACGATAGTTGCATAAGGCAGAACGGTCGACGAACCGGCGATCTGAATTTGATCGCGCGCGGAAGCGGCGGTTGCGGAAACGGCAGCGATCGCCAGAGCCGAGGCGGTCAGTTTCACGAAGGACATATGGAAACTCCTGATTTCGTTTTGGATGGGCCATCCCATGATGGCCTTACCGGCGGACCTACCGGGGTTGCGCAATGCTTTTGTGACAGTAATGTAACAACTATATGACAACCATCATATAATTGGATCAACTTTGTCACATGTGATTATGGAAGTTTTGTAAGCTGTTAACTTTAAAGGAAAAACGATAAAAATTGGTGACGATGTCCGTCTGCTATGCAGGTGCGGCATCTAGACAAGTTCAGACGTTAGTCTAGCGCTGGCAGAATCACGGTGAAACGACTGCCTTCTTCTGGCGAGCTGTCGATTTTCAATCTGCCACGATGGCGGTTGACGATATGCTTGACGATGGCCAGCCCCAAACCGGTGCCACCCATTTCGCGCGACCGGTGGCTATCGACGCGATAAAACCTTTCGGTCAGCCGTGGCAAATGTACCTGGTCGATGCCCGGTCCGGTGTCGCAAACTTCGATCCGTACCGCCGGACCACGCAGCGCGGGGTCGCGCTGTACATGGGTCAATTTGACTGTAACGGTCTGATCGTCGCCACCATATTTGATCGCATTCTCGATCAGGTTGGTGAAAACCTGCCGCAACTGGTCTTCGTCGCCCGGCACCAATACAAGGTCCGTCGGCACCTCTTTGACCAGTTTCACTCGTGCCTTATCGGCGACTGGCGCGATGCTGCGCAGTGTCGATCCTATCAGCAGTGTCAGGTCGATACTGTGGGATGGACGGATGCGCTCTTCGGATTCCACTTGGCTCAGCGACAGCAGGTCGCTGACCAGACGGTTCATCCGCCCGGCTTCTGTCATCATGATGCCCAGAAATCTTTTCTGTGCGACGGGGTCATTTTGGGCCGGACCCTGTAACGTTTCAATGAATCCCATCAAAGCGGTCAGAGGGGTGCGCAATTCATGGCTGACATTGGCGACAAAGTCGCGCCGCATCTGACCGACGGCCTCGACGTCGGTGATGTCTTCGAAACTGACCAGGACGCCCTGCACCTCGGCCAGTTCGACGTAACCGCAATACACCTGATAGGTTATCTCGTTGCGGTCGGCACTGGTCAGGTAGCGGGTGGTCTTGGGCTGATGCGATGTCGCGCAGGCCTCGATCGCGTCGAGAACCGAAGGGTGACGCAGCACGGTTACAAGGTGACGCCCCGCCAACCCCTGCCCCAGAAGTTTTTCAGCCCGCGCATTTGCACCGACGATTCTGTCCCCCTGCGTAACAATCAGTGAGGGCAATGGCAGGGCGTCGATCAGCCCCTGAATGGCGTCCTGCGTCATATCCGTATCAATCGATTGCTGTCAGTCCGGCGCGGAACCGCCGCATGTTATCCTGATAATGCCGGGCGCTCCAGCGCAGCCCCTCAATGGCGTCGTTGTCGAGCTGTCGAACCACCTTGCCCGGCGCGCCCATCACCAGCGATCCGTCGGGGATTTCCTTGCCCTCGGTGATCAATGCGTTGGCTCCGATCAGGCAGTTTTTACCGATCCTGGCCCCATTGAGGACCGTGGCCCCCATCCCGATCAGACTGTTATCGCCGATTGTGCAGCCGTGCAGCATCGCCTTGTGTCCGATGGTGCAACCCGCGCCGATGCTCAGCGGATAGCCCATGTCGCTATGCATCACGGTGTTTTCCTGCACATTGCTGCCAGCGCCGATCCGAATTTCTTCGTTATCGCCGCGCAGGGTACAGCCGAACCAGATCGAGGCCGCTTCTTCCAGCACCACGTTGCCGATCACATTGGCACCGGGCGCGACCCAGAAATCGCCGCTCTCGGGGGTGGTGGGGGCGATGCCGTCCAATGCGTAAAGGGTCATGATAGGTCCTCGAATTCGGTTTGCAGATTGCGCACATGTTCGACCAAGGCAGGCTGCTGCAACCGCCGCAGCCGGGTTGCCTGTACGATGGTTTTCAGATCTTCCGCCGTTTTGTCCAGATCGTCGTTGATCAATACGAAATCATAGCCGTCCCAATGGCTGATCTCGTCCCAGCTTTTCTGCATCCGCTTGGCGATCACCTCGTCGCTGTCCTGACCGCGCGTGACCAAACGGCGGTGCAGTTCCTTGATCGATGGTGGCAAGATGAACACTGACAGCGTATGCGGTCCCAGCACCGAATTGCGGATCTGCTGCGCTCCCTGCCAGTCGATATCAAACAGCACGTCCTGACCGCCTTCGATCGCGGTCTGTACCGGGCCCTTAGGCGATCCATAGAAATTCCCGAACACATGGGCGTGTTCCAGCATGTCGCCCTCAGTCACGTCACGCCTGAACTGATCTTCACTCAGAAAATGGTAATCCTGCCCGTCCACTTCGCCAGGCCGGGGGGCGCGGGTGGTGGCCGAGACCGAGAATCGGATCGTCGGATCCCAGTCCCGCAACTGCCGGGTCAGGGTCGATTTCCCCGCTCCCGAAGGCGAAGACAGGATAATGAGAAGGCCGCGTCGCTGGCTCATGGTTTTGCTGTCACTCCACATTCTGCACTTGTTCGCGCATTTGATCGATAACGGTTTTCAGGTCCAGACCGACTCGTGTCAGCGCGGTATTTTGCGATTTGGAACACAGCGTATTGGCTTCGCGATTGAATTCCTGCATCAGGAAGTCGAATTTCCGCCCCACCGGTTTGCGTTCCTGCAATAGCAAGCGGGCGGCAACGACATGTGCGTTCAGCCGGTCTATTTCTTCGGTCACATCCGATTTCACCGCGATCAGCGCCAGTTCCTGGGCGACACGCTGTTCATCCGCACCGTCGCTGTTCCGGGTCACCCGTTGCAGAGCATTGCGCAGTGCCTCTGCCATGTCCGTGCGGCGCTCGTCGATCGCCTTTTCGGATTGCGAGACCAGCGTTTCGATTTCACCGATCTGCCGCTCCAGAACTGCTTGCAGCGCCTCGCCTTCGCTGGCTCGCATCGCCAGAAATTGATCCAGCAATACGTCGAAATCGGTGATCAAAGTCTCGGCCAGAACCTTGGTTTCGTCTTCTACGGAGGCCTGTTCCAGCACACCGCGGGTTGCCAGCAGATCGGCTGCAGTTGTCGGTGCCAGAGACAGGCCGCGTTCCTTGGCTTTATGCTCGACCGTCGCCAACGCTGACAGGATTGAGGCCAGTACACTTTCATTCACTGCCAGATCGCCGGTGGTTTCGTGCCGCTGTACCCGCAACGATAGTGTCACGTTCCCGCGACCGAGCGCCCGGCCCAATCGTGTCCGCAGCGCGGTTTCCAGCCCGTCGATCCAGTCCGGTACGCGCAGGCGCAAATCCAGCCCCTTGGCGTTGACCGACCGCAGTTCCCAGGTCCAGCTGAATGGTGCCAACGCGCCAGTACCGGACGCAAACCCTGTCATCGATTGTAGCAAAACCACCTCCACGCTTGGTTTTCCTAGCCATTAGCCCAGATCGATCCAAGAGGCCAGCGCTGCGCGCCGTCTGGTGATGTTAACCATTTGGCGAGAATTCCTAACAAATTTTCCGAAAGTTGTGCCATGTATACCTTTGAGTAACCAACTCTTCTTAAGAGTCATTGGCACCGGACTTTGGGATCGGGTGAAGGGGGCGGTTTCTGCGGCAGGCTCCGGTGGCAGAGCGCGATGAACGGGTGAAATGTGATTGAAAAATCTTTCCTGACCGATAAACGCTTTCCGGAGCTTACCGAGCTTGACGCCTATTGGACGGCGTTAAAAGGCACACGGGATATGCCTGCGCGATCCGATGTCAATCCGCGCGGGATCGAGGGCGCGCTATCGCATACTTTCGTTCTGGAACGGATAGCGCCAGGTACGGCGCGGATCAGGCTAGCCGGGCAACGGTTGAAGGACCTGATGGGGATGGAATTGCGCGGCATGCCGCTGACCGCTCTGATTTCGCTATCAGATCGCGCGCGAATGGAGCAGCTGATCGATCAGGTCTGCACCTGTCCCGGTATCGGCCAAATTACTCTGTATGCCGAACAAGGTTTTGGCCGGCCCAGCATCGAGGCGCGGATGAAGCTCTGGCCGTTGACCGATGCGCAGGGACGGCCAAAACGTGTTCTGGGCGGGATGTCGTTTCGCGGTGCAATCGGCACCGCGCCGCGCCGGTTCATGATCGAAACCTCTAGCCTGCAACCAATTGGCGGATTGGGGACACCGGAACGGGCCGAATTTGCAGACCCCGCAGTGCCGTTCAGGGCTGCGCCACGATCAGATCATCGCCCCGCAGGTAAGGTTTCGTATTTGCGGTTGGTCAAGGCACAATAAGGGGCTCGCCCCTCTGCGTTGAGCGGTCAACGCATTCACCCCGGGCTATTGGGGTCAAGATAAGATCGAGGCTGTATTGAAGAGACAGGCTTTGTCAAAAGGTGCGCCGGTTCTTGGCGCACCTTTCTTTTTCAGATCGCGGTGGCTTGCCGGTTTTCGCGCAGCGCGGACAGTTCCTCGGCCACGAGGAACGCCAGTTCCAGCGACTGGCTTGCATTCAGGCGCGGATCGCAGGCGGTATGATAACGGGCAGACAGGTCTTCGTCGGTGACTGCGCGCACCCCTCCGGTGCATTCGGTCACGTCCTGGCCGGTCATTTCAAAATGCACGCCGCCCGGTATGGTTCCTTCGGCGCGGTGGATGGCGAAAAAGTCCTGCACCTCACGCAACACCGCCTCGAAGGGCCGGGTTTTGAAGCCGGTGGCCGACTTGATCGTGTTGCCGTGCATCGGATCGCAGGTCCACAGGACATTGGCGCCCTCTTCTTGAACCGTCTTGATCAGCCGTGGCAGGTGGTCGCCCACATTTCCGGCACCGAAACGGGCGATCAAAGTCAGACGACCGTCTTCGTTTTCCGGATTCAGCTTGGACATCAGTACTTTGAGGTCTTCGGCTGTGGTGGTGGGGCCGCATTTCAGCCCAACCGGATTCAGCACACCACGGGCGAATTCCACATGCGCGCCGTCGGGCTGACGGGTACGGTCGCCAATCCAGATCATGTGACCCGACCCGGCCAGCCACTTGCCGGACGTGGAATCAAGACGGCACAGCGCCTCTTCGTATTCCAAAAGCAGCGCTTCGTGGCTGGTGTAGAAATCCACTGTCTGAAGCGACGGTTCTTGATCGCTGTTCAGCCCCGCGGCTTTCATGAAATCCAGCGTATCGCTGATGCGGTTGGCCATATCACGGTATTTTGCCGCTTTTTCGCCTTCGGTAAATCCCAGCGTCCATTGATGAACCTGATGTACATCGGCATAGCCGCCGGTGGAAAAGGCCCGCAGCAGGTTCAGTGTTGCCGCAGCCTGAGTGTAGGCTTGCAACATTTTGGACGGATCCGGTATCCGGGATTCGGGCGTGAAGGCCAGTTCATTGATGATGTCGCCGCGATAGCTGGGCAGTTCCACATCGCCCACCGTTTCGGTCGGGGCCGACCGCGGTTTGGCGAATTGACCGGCCATGCGACCGACCTTTACCACCGGCACCTTGGCGCCATAGGTCAGCACCATCGCCATTTGCAGCATCACCTTGAACGTATCGCGGATCGCGTTGGCGCTGAATTGTTCGAAACTTTCTGCGCAATCGCCGCCCTGCAACAGAAACGCTTCGCCGCGCGAGGCGGCACCAAGGGCGGATTTCAGCTTGCGCGCCTCACCGGCAAAGACCAGCGGCGGATATTTGGCCAGCTGCGCCTCGACGGCGTTCAGCGCGGCCTGATCCGTATAGTCAGGCATCTGAACCCTAGGCTTTGAACGCCAACTGGTTTTTTGCCACTCGCTCATAGTCGGTACTCCGGTTCGTCTGTTTAGGTCGTTTTTCTATATAGAATGCGTCGGTCGCTGACCATAACCGATTCAAAAACTTCATATAAGGACAAGTCCCGGCCCTCCGGACCTTGCGCGGCGTACAAAAAGCTGCTGTGCTGACCCCAATTCTGGCAAAGGATCACAGCCATGGATACATCGCGCAAAGCCGTCGAGGTGTCGGACATCACTGGCAAGCCCCACCGTTTTGTCTTTGTTTTAATGGAAAATTTTACGCTGATGAGTTTCTCTGCAGCGTTAGAATGCCTGCGTCTTGCCAACCGAATGGCGGGTCGGCAGCTCTATGATTGGAGCTTGGTCAGTGAAGGCGGCGGCACCGTGCGGTGTTCGGCGGGCACGGAATTCATACTGGATGGAGATCTGGGCGAACTGACGCGGGACGATAGTTTGATCCTGTGTGGCGGTGAGCATGTGCAGAAGGCCACCAGCAAGAAACTACTGTCCTGGCTGCGTCGCGAGGCGCGCAAGGGAATCGCTGTCGGCGGGCTGTGCACCGCGACTTATGCATTGGCCAAGGCCGGGCTGCTGGACGGCAAGCGCGCCACGATTCATTGGGAAAACCAAGACAGTTTCACCGAGGAATTCGACGAGGTTGAACTGACCAGATCGGTTTTTGTGGTGGATGGCAACCGGATGAGCGCGGCCGGCGGGACGTCTGCGATCGATTTGATGCTGAACCGGATCGCCAGTGACTACGGGTCCGAACTGGCAAATGCGGTGGCCGACCAGATGATCTATTCCACCATCCGCACCGATCAGGATACCCAGCGGCTGTCGGTGCCGTCTCGCATCGGTGTCCGTCATCCCAAGCTGAGCCAAGTGATCCGCGACATGGAGGCCAATATCGAGGAACCGATCAGCCCCTCGGTTCTGGCTCAGCAGGTCGGTATGTCGACCCGGCAGCTGGAGCGATTGTTCCGGCGCTATCTCAATCGCAGCCCGAAACGCTACTATATGGAGCTCAGGCTGCAAAAGGCGCGTAATCTGCTAATGCAGACCGACATGAGCGTGATTAACGTCGCGCTAGCCTGTGGCTTTGCCTCGCCCTCGCATTTTTCAAAATGCTACCGCGCGCATTACAAAACCACGCCTTACCGCGAACGCGGTAGCCATGCGCAGATGGTGGACGGACAATCTGCGGACCAGTGAAAAGAGATTCGCCAACCTCGTTTCCCCTACGGCAGCCCCCGCCGGGCGCTTGGGAGCATGTACCAAAGCGATATTTTTTCCATAAGTCCGGATCGCCTCTTGTCGTTCTGTCTCATCTCAAAAGGTCGTAAATTGGGTAAAAAGTGCCGCAATACGAAGTATTTTTGATCGATTGGTAAATCAGCTCGGGCCAGTCGGGGAAATGGTCCAATTCCCCGAGCAGGTTCTGAATTGTTGCTGCGTGTCGGTACTTTTCATTTTCAAAAACCGGCGATAGGGTTCGCACCGGACCTTTGTTCCAACTTGGGAGAAGATTAATGAAAAAACTACTGATGGCGACGGCCGCAACTGCCCTGATGACCGGCGGTGCGATGGCCGATGATCACGCCGTTAAACTGGGGATTATCCTTGGCTTTACCGGACCTATTGAATCGCTGACCCCGGCTATGGCTGGCGGCGCCGAAATGGCGATGAAGGAAGTGACCGATAGCGGTAAGCTACTGGGCGGCAAGGCCGTTATGCCTGTGCGCGCTGATTCCACCTGCATCGATGCCGGTGCTGCGTCAGCCGCTGCTGAACGTTTGATCACCTCGGACGGGATCAAAGGTATCATGGGTGCGGATTGTTCCGGTGTGACCGGCGCGGTTCTGGCGAACGTCGCCGTACCGAACGGCATGGTGATGATTTCGCCGTCGGCGACTTCGCCTGCTCTGTCCAGCGTTGACGATGGCGGATTGTTCTTCCGCACCGCGCCGTCCGACGCGCGTCAAGGTCAGGTTCTGTCCGATGTGCTGATGGAAAAAGGGATCAAATCTGTCGCTTTGACCTATACCAATAACGACTATGGCAAGGGGTTGGCTGACAGCTTCAAATCGGCCTACGAAGGCATGGGCGGCACCGTGACCATCAACACAGCGCATGAAGACGGCAAGGCCGACTACACCGCTGAAGTTGGCGCTCTCGCCTCTGCCGGCGGTGATGCGCTGGTCGTGGCCGGGTATGTCGACCAGGGTGGCCCCGGTGTAATCCGCGCGTCGCTGGACGCTGGCGCGTTTGACACATTCGTTCTGCCTGACGGCATGATCGGATCGGCACTGGAAGAGAACTTCGGCTCCGAACTCGACGGGTCCATCGGCACAGTGCCCGGCACCGAAAGCGAAGGCGCGAGCATGATGCTCAAGCTGACCGAAGCTGCCGGTATCGACGGTTCCGGTCCCTATGTCGGCGAAAGCTATGACGCGGCGGCGCTGATCCTGCTGTCGATGCAGGCTGCCGGTTCCGTGGAGCCGGGCGATTACAAGTCCAAGATCATGGACGTGGCGAATGCACCGGGCGAACCGATTTACCCCGGCGAACTGTCCAAGGCTCTGGAAATCCTCGCGGGTGGCGGTGATATCGACTATGTCGGTGCGACCGCGGTTGAAATGATCGGCGGCGGCGAAGCCGCGGGTGGTTATCGCGAAATCGAATTCAAAGACGGCAAGATGACCACGGTGAAATACCGCTAAGGTCCCGCCTTAAAAAATGTGAACAGCCCGGCTCAGTTGCCGGGCTGTTCTGATATAACCGTTCTTGAAGATAATGAAAAAAGGCGCGGAAACCGTGCCAAGACGGGGGAAGCTTGATGATCGTCGTAGAAGACGTCCATAAGCATTTCGGTGGTTTTCACGCTGTAGACGGCGCGTCGATGACCATTGAACAGGGCTCCATCACCGGGCTGATCGGTCCGAATGGTGCCGGAAAAACAACTCTTTTCAATGTAATAGCCGGTGTACTTCCACCGACGTCGGGTCGGGTCACAATGGGTGGCGAAGATATCACCGGATTGCCGCCGCATGAACTGTTTCACAAAGGGTTGCTGCGCACGTTCCAGATCGCGCATGAGTTCTCTTCGATGACTTGCCGGGAAAATCTGATGATGGTGCCGGGCGGTCAATCGGGCGAAACCTTGTGGAATACATGGTTCGGGCGCAAACGTATCGCCGACGAGGAACGCGCACTGCGCGCCAAGGCCGACGAGGTTCTGGAATTCCTGACCATCGGCCATATCGCCGATCTGAAGGCAGGCGAAGTGTCTGGCGGCCAGAAGAAATTGCTGGAACTGGGCCGCACGATGATGGTCGACACCAAAATCGTGTTTCTGGACGAGGTCGGCGCGGGCGTGAACCGCACCCTGCTTTATACCATTGCCGACGCGATCAAGCAGTTGAACCAGGAACGCGGATACACTTTCGTAGTGATCGAACATGACATGGATTTCATCGAAAAGCTGTGCAATCCGGTGATCTGCATGGCCGAAGGCAAGGTATTGGCTGAGGGTACTCTGGCCGAGATCAAGGCGAACGAACAGGTGATCGAGGCCTATCTTGGCACAGGTCTGAAGAATAAGGACAAGGTGGGGGCATGACCAATAATCCCTATCAGAATGATCGCGGCAACAAAGACCGCACGATCACCAAGGACGGCGGCGGTACGATGAACACGGCCACCGGAACCGACCATGAAATGAACACCGAAAACGCCTTCCTTATCGGCGACAGCATGACCGGCGGTTATGGCAAAACCGGGCCGGACATCCTGCACGACTGCACCATCGCGGTGAACAAGGGCGAAATCGCCGTTATCGTAGGCCCCAACGGGGCGGGCAAATCAACCGCGATGAAGGCGACCTTTGGCATGTTGCACCTGCGCGAAGGCTCGGTCCGGCTCGACGGGCAGGACATCACCGACCTCAGCCCGCAGGCACGGGTGGCGCAGGGCATGGGCTTTGTGCCGCAGACCAGCAATATTTTCACCTCGATGACGGTGCAGGAAAACCTTGAAATGGGGGCCTTTATCCGTACCGACGATTTTAGCGATACGATGGCGCAGGTTTATGACCTGTTCCCGATCCTGAAGGACAAGCGCTATCAGGCGGCGGGCGAATTGTCCGGTGGTCAGCGCCAACAGGTCGCGGTCGGTCGGGCGTTGATGACCCGGCCCAAGGTTTTGCTTCTGGATGAACCCACCGCGGGCGTCAGTCCGATCGTGATGGATGAATTGTTCGACCGCATCATCGAGGTGGCGCGCACCGGCATTCCGATCCTGATGGTGGAACAAAACGCCCGACAAGCGCTTGAAATCGCGGACAAAGGCTATGTCCTCGTGCAGGGCGCAAATGCACATACCGGCACCGGCAAGGAACTCCTCGCCGATCCGGAAGTGCGTCAATCGTTTCTGGGGGGCTGATCATGGACATTCTCAACGCCATCGTGGCGCTTTCCAACTTCGTTCTGGTCCCCGCCATCGCCTATGGCAGTCAATTGGCTCTGGGCGCGCTCGGGGTGACTTTGATCTACGGCATCCTGCGGTTTTCCAACTTCGCCCATGGCGACACCATGGCGTTTGGCACCATGGTGGTTGTGCTTTTCACCTGGTGGTTCCAGTCGATGGGCATCACGCTGGGGCCGCTGCCCACTGCGCTGCTGGCCCTGCCCTTCGGCATCATCGCCTGTGCTGCGCTGGTGATCGGTACCGATAGGATCGTTTACCGGTTCTACCGCGAACAGAAGGCCAAGCCGGTGATCCTCGTGATCGTGTCGATGGGGGTGATGTTCATCATGAACGGTCTGGTGCGTTTCATCATTGGGCCCAACGATCAACGCTTTGCCGATGGTGAACGCTTCATCATTTCGGCGCGGGATTTCAAGCAGATGACCGGCCTGCACGAAGGGCTGGCGATCAAGACAACGCAGGGCATCACCGTGATCACCGCCGTTGTGGTGGTGGCGCTGCTGTTCTGGTTCCTCAACCGGACCCGCACTGGCAAATCGATGCGCGCCTATTCGGATAACGAAGATCTGGCGCTCTTGTCGGGGATCAACCCCGAACGGGTCGTGCTTTACACTTGGTTGATCGTGGCGGCGCTGGCCACCGTGGCGGGTACGCTTTACGGGCTCGACAAAACGTTCAAGCCTTTCACATATTTCCAGTTGCTGCTGCCGATCTTCGCCGCTGCGATTGTCGGCGGTCTGGGTAGCCCTCTGGGCGCGATCGCCGGGGGGTTCGTGATCGCGTTTTCCGAAGTCACCATCACTTATGCCTGGAAAAAAGTGCTGGTCTACCTATTGCCCGACAATCTCGACCCCGAGGGGTTGGTGCAGCTTCTGTCGACTGACTACAAATTCGCCGTCAGCTTCGCGATCCTCGTGATCGTGCTTTTGTTCAAGCCGACGGGCCTCTTCAAGGGGAAATCCGTATGACCGATACGACCAAGAAAATCGGGCTTTTCGCCATTGTCGGCCTGATGATCGTGCTGACAGGCGTGATGCAAAGCTGGAACACGGCGCTGCAAATCCTCAACATGGGCTTGATCAGCGCCATCATGGCTTTGGGCGTGAACCTGCAATGGGGGTTTGCCGGGCTTTTTAACGTGGGCATCATGGGCTTTGTCGCTCTGGGGGGACTGGCCACTGTGCTGGTTTCCACTGATCCGCTACCCGAGGCATGGAATGCGGGTGGCTACCGTATCCTGATGGCACTCGTGCTGGGGGCGGCGACGATCATTGCGGCAATCCTGACCTATCGCCGCATGGCAAAAGGCAAGGCACGGACGCTGGCGATGCTGGTGATTCTGGTGCTTGGCTTTTTCCTTTACCGTTGGGTGTTCGACCCGGCCGTCGAAGCGGTCGAAGCGATCAATCCGGCTGTCGCGGGAAATATTGGCGGGCTGGGCCTGCCGGTTCTGCTGGCCTGGCCGGTGGGCGGGTTGCTCGCCGCCGGTGCGGCCTGGATCATCGGCAAAACCGCGCTTGGATTGCGCTCGGATTATCTGGCCATTGCGACGCTGGGGATTGCCGAAATCGTCATTGCGATGATGAAAAACGAAGACTGGCTGGCGCGTGGCGTAAAAAACGTGATCGGCCTGCCCCGCCCGGTGCCCTATGAAATCGATCTGCAACAAAGCACTGCTTTTGTTGATCGCGCGACCAGCCTCGGACTGACCGCAACCACCGCATCGACGCTCTGGGTCAAGTTGCTTTACGCCGGGTTGTTCACCGTGGTTCTGCTGATCCTTCTATGGATGACGCAGAAGGCGTTGCATTCGCCTTGGGGCCGGATGATGCGGGCGATCCGTGACAATGAAGTTGCGTCCGAGGCGATGGGCAAGGATGTGACCCGCCGCCACTTGCAGGTTTTTATCCTCGGCTCGGCCATCTGCGGCATTGCCGGGGCGATGATGACCACGCTGGATGGGCAGCTGACGCCGGGTACCTATCAGCCGCTGCGCTTTACCTTCCTGATCTGGGTGATGGTGATCGTTGGCGGGTCGGGCAACAATCTGGGGGCCGTTCTGGGCGGCTTCCTGATCTGGCTCCTGTGGGTTCAGGTCGAACCTCTGGGACAGGCGCTGATGCAGCTGATCACCTACGGCATGGCCGATGACAGCGCGCTCAAGGCGCACCTGCTGGACAGCACCGCGCATATGCGGCTGCTGACGATGGGGCTGGTGCTGCTGCTGGTGCTCAGGTTCAGCCCCCGCGGCTTGATCCCGGAAAAATAACAGCAAGGGCCCTACCGGGCCCTTTCTTCTTTTCAAAAATGTCCGGGGGGGGGCAAGGAACGCCCGGAAATTGATCCAGTTAATCAATTTCAGTGACGAGCGCCCGCAGGCGACGGGGGCAGCGCCCCCTGCCCGCCCTCCGGACAAGTTCCTGCCTCATTTGCCCTTGAACAATCCCCCCAGAATGCCGCGCACGATGCGCCGCCCGGTAGTGCCGCGCAGTTCCTTGACCAAAGCCTTGCCAAGCGCATCACCCACCGTGTCGCCACGCGCATTGCTGCGGGTCGAGCGCGAAGACGAGCGTTTCACCCGCGATCCCGAATAGCGCCGGGCTGCCTTGAATTCACGCTCTACTTCTTCTGCTTCCACCTCGCGCCGCTCGGCCGCTTCGGCTTCTTGCGCGGCCTCCTGCGCCCGCTTGGTCAGAATTTCATAGGCCGAGTGCCGGTCTTGCAGCACCTCGTATTTCCCTGCGACGGGCGAGCTGTCGATCAACGCTTTGCGTAGGGCCGCATCTATCGGTCCCAGCTGCGAGGATGGCGGACGGATCAGTGTCCGTTCGACCACACCCGGCACGCCCTTTTTTTGCAGAAAGGACGTCACCGCTTCTCCAACCCCGACTTCACGGATCGCCTCTTCGGTGTCGAACCGGGGATTGTCGCGATAGGTTTCGGCGGCCAGCCGCAATTCCTTGCGGTCGCGTGCGGTGAAGGCGCGTAGCGCGTGCTGCACCCGGTTGCCCAGTTGGCCGAGGATGTCTTCGGGCACGTCGGCCGGGTTCTGGGTGATGAAATAAACCCCCACCCCCTTGGACCGGATCAGCCGCGCCACCTGTTCCACCTTGTCGACCAGCGCCTTGGGCGCGTCGTCGAACAGCAGATGCGCCTCGTCGAAGAAAAACACCAGCTTCGGTTTGTCCGGGTCGCCCACTTCGGGCAGTTCCTCGAACAGTTCCGACAACAGCCACAGAAGGAAGGTCGCGTAGAGACGTGGCGACGCCATCAGCTTGTCGGCGGCCAGGATGTTGATCCGCCCACGCCCGTCCAGATCGGTGCGCATCAAGTCGGATAATTCGAGCGCCGGTTCGCCGAACAGCTTCGCCCCGCCCTGGTTTTCCAACACCAACAGACGGCGCTGAATCGCGCCCACCGACTGGACCGAGATATTGCCGTAACGCAGGCTCAGATCGGCGCGGTTTTCGCCGACCCAGACCAGCAGCGCCTGCAGATCCTTCAGGTCCAGCAACGGCAGCCCCTGTTCGTCGGCCAGACGGAAAGCGATGTTCAGGATGCCTTCTTGTGCCTCGGACAGTTCCAGCAGGCGCGACAGCAGCAGCGGACCCATTTCCGCCACCGTGGTGCGCACCGGGTGGCCCTGCTGGCCGAAAAGGTCCCAGAAGGTGACCGGGAACGCCTGATAGCTATAATCGTCCAACCCGATCTTGCCTGCACGATCCATGAACGCGTCATGCAGTTTGAATCCCGGCGATCCGGCTGCTGCCAGGCCCGACAGGTCGCCTTTGACATCTGACAGGAACACCGGCACGCCCTGAGCGGAAAAGCCTTCTGCCATGATTTGCAGAGTCACGGTTTTACCGGTGCCGGTTGCCCCGGCAACCAAACCATGGCGATTGGCATATTTCAGCGACAGCCCCTGTTTTTCGCCATAATCGTCGCCGCCACCGCCAATGAAAATACTGTCCTGCACCCGACTGCCCTCTTTTTCAGCAAATGTTTCTGTTCTGAAAGTACATTGTTAACCTCTTCATGTAACGATGAAAAACACCGGGATGCCATCGCTTTGGGCACCGGTTGGCTCCCTCCCGTATGGCCACGCCGTCCCAAGTTTCGGGGCGGCGTTTCTTTTTTAATCGTCTTGCCGCAAACCCTGTTGACGGACCGTTACAAACATCCTAGCGTTCCGTTAATGACTAAGTCGGCCAGTCCGACGGGGAGAAAAAAAGTATGAAAAGGGGTCCGTTTGTGACCCCTTTTTGTTGTTTTGCTCCGTGATATCCGAGCATGGCAGGAATTCGCCAACAGAGCCGGTTTGCGGGCGTTTTCCTGCCTGACAGTCGGGCGTTGGCATGTTAGAGCCATGGCAATGAAAACCGAGCAATTGATGGGGGTAACATGCCCAAATTTCTTAATATTGTTTCCGTTCTGGCCGCGTTGAGCATTGCCGGGGCGGCATTTGCACAGGATACCGCCGAAACACCGGCAGCTGATTCAGCAGCCGACACCCCCGCCGCAAACACCGATCCGGGTTTAAGCCTTGGCGAAGAGGTGAAAGTCGAACCGTATATTCGCGAAACCTCGGGTGATTGGAACCTTGAATGCCTGCGGACCGGCACCGATGAAGAACCCTGCCAACTGATGCAGGAACTGAACGGCGGGGACGGTAACCCGATCGCGACCGTACGGCTGTTCCGGCTTAAGAATGGCGGCGACGCCGAGGCGGGCGCGATGATCGCCGTGCCGCTTGAAACCTTGCTGACGGCACAGCTGACCATTGCAGTGGATGGCAACCCGGGAAAACGGTATCCGTTCTCGGTCTGCGACCGGCTGGGATGTTACGCCCGTATTGGTCTACGTGCCGAAGACATCGCAGAATTCAAGCGTGGCGCCAAGGCGACGCTTTCGATCGTGCCTTTTGTCGCCCCTGATCAAATCGTGCGGGTCGATATGTCGCTGAAGGGCTTTACCTCTGGATATGACATGGTGACAGAGGTTGCCTCGCAGTAACAACAGTCGCGGTGCGAAAACACAAAGGCCGCCCCTTGGGGCGGCCTTTTGCATTTACGATCCGGTTTCAATGCGACGGGGGCGATCCTTGTCGTCAGACTTTCTTCAACGCCAGAACCGCGTTCAGACCACCAAAGGCAAACGCGTTCGACAATGCATAGTCGATGTTGGCTTCGCGTGCTTCGTTCGGCACCACGTCCAGAGCGCATTCGGGATCGAATTCTTCGTACCCGATGGTCGGTGCGATCACCCCGTCGCGCAGGGCCATGATGCAAGCCAGTAACTCAACAGCACCCGTGGCGCCAATCAGATGGCCATGCATCGCCTTGGTCGATGACATCATCAGCTTATCAGCATGCGGACCGAACACATCGGCAACCGCAGCGCATTCGGTTTTATCATTTGCCGCTGTGCCGGTGCCGTGAGCGTTGATATAGCCAATCTGGTCTGCGTTGATCCCGGCATTCTGAAGCGCGCCGGATATCGCCCGCGCAGCGCCCTGTTTCGACGGCATCACGATATCGGAGGCGTCCGAGGTCATCGCGTAGCCGACCACTTCGCAGAGGATTTCTGCGCCGCGTGCTTTAGCGTGTTCATATTCCTCGAAGACGAAAACACCCGCACCTTCGCCCTGTACCATGCCATTGCGGTTGGCGCTGAACGGGCGGCAGGCGTCTTTGGACATTACCCGCAGCCCTTCCCAGGCTTTCACGCCACCAAAGCACAGCATCGATTCCGATCCGCCGGTGACCATCGCTTTGGACATGCCAGAGCGCACGATCTGGAACGCCTGCGCCATCGCGTGATTTGACGACGCACAAGCAGTCGAGACCGTGAAGGATGGGCCCTTCAGGTTATATTTCATGCTCAGATGACTGGCCGCAGCGTTGTTCATCAGCTTGGGGACCACGAAAGGATGAACCCGGTTCTTTCCTTCTTCGTAGACGGCGCGGTAATTGTCATCCCAAGTAGACACACCGCCGCCCGCCGTGCCCAGAACGACACCTGCCTTGGCGGCCAGTTCACCGACGAATTCCAGCCCGGCCTGCGTAATTGCTTCTTCTGCGGCGACAAGGGTGAATTGGGTGAAGCGGTCGTAAAGCGTCATCTGCTGTCGGTTAAAGCGCCCGTCAGCCTCGAATCCTTTAACCTGGCCACCGATCTTGATCGCCAACCGATCGACATCGCGAAATTCCAGATCACCGATGCCGCAGCGGCCTTCTTTCATGGCACCTAGCGTTTCCACGACCGAGTGCCCAAGAGCGTTAATCGTCCCCGCGCCAGTAATAACTACTCGGTTCATGCGGTTTGCTCGGCCACCAATTTTTCGATTCCGGCGATGATCGTAGAGACCGAAGAAATGTCGAAATCGCTTTGCTCGGGCTCGTTGGCGTTGAACGGCACTGTAATATCAAAGGCTTCTTCAATGGCGAAGATGCTCTCCACCAATCCCAGACTATCGATGCCCAGATCTTCCAACGTGCTGTCCATCGTGACATCTGACGGTTCCAGTACCGCCTGTTCGGCGATGATTCCGATCACTTTGTCCTTGGTGCTCATGATCCCGGTCTTCTCCTCGTGATTGAGGCTGATTTAGTCGCTCTTGATCGACTTGGAAACAGCTTTCTGCAATGTCGCCACGTCCCGGAATAGGCGCGGCAAACGGCGCAATCCTTTGTAGACCTCGATATGGGTCTCCATCTTCATAGCTGGATAGCCCAGCATCACCCGGCCGGCTGGCACATTCGCCAATACCTTGGTCGCCCCACCGGTGATCACGTGATCGCCAATAAACAGGTTATCACTGACCCCGGTCTGCCCGCCCAGAACGACGTTATTGCCGATACGTGACGATCCTGCGACACCGACCTGGGCACAAATCAGACAATCGTTGCCGATTTCCACATTATGACCGATCTGGGCCAGATTATCGAATTTTACCCCGTTGCCGATCTGCGTGTCACGCACGGTGCCGCGGTCGATGCAGCTGTTCGCGCCCAGTTCGACGTCATCCCCGATGGTGACGCTGCCTAGCGAATGGATGCGGGCATAGCTTTGCGCGGCCAGATCGCCCTGATCGCCCAAGGTGTCGCGCACCCGTTCTATGGTCGATTGCTCGGGTGTGACAAAAGAAAACCCGTCGCCGCCCACAATCGCGCCGGGCTGCGCGATAAAACGCGCGCCGATGGTCACCCGGGCACCGATCTTCACCCCTTCGCGCAGGTAGGCACTTTCGCCCAGCACTGTATCCGTACCGATGAAACATTGCGGCCCGATCACCGATCCTGCGCCAATCCGTGCCCCCGCTCCGATCACTGTCAGAGGCCCGACGGAAACATTTTCGCCAAGCTCTGCCGCGGGATCAATCACCGCAGAGGGATGAATGCCAGTGGCAAAACCCTGTCCCGGATCCATCATTGCTGACAGCCCCGCCATAGCGAAACGCGGGCGCGGCGCGGTGATTGCGGCCTCCAGCCCCAGCGCTTGCCAATCGGCACCGGCCCAGAGCATCGCTGCGCGGGCCTGACCATCGGGCAGACCAGCGGCGAAGTCCGGTTTCATCGCCAATGCCAGATCGGTATCGCTTGCCTGCGCCGGTTCGGCCACGCCGTTCACCTGCAGATCGGTATTGCCGAAGGCTTCGGCACCCAAGGCGGCTGCGATTTCCTTGATACTGTGGTTCATGCAGTTATCCCCGGCGGTTCGTCCGAGGAAAGCCTTAGCCGCGAACCGCGCCCAAGGCCACCCCTGCCTGTTCCAGTGCGTCCCAGATATGGGCGTCACGGCCATAGACATCACGGCGGTAATGCGCCTTGCCTTTGGCAGGGATCGTCGCGGTGCGGTAGATGATATGCACCGGAATATGCTGTTCCAGTTCCACTTTGGTTTCGCGCCCGGTTTTCAGAATGCTTTGGAACTGACCTTTCGGGTCATCGGTCTGCCGCGCCAGTAGAGCATAGGCAAATTCGAACGGCTTTTGCAGCCGGATGCAGCCATGGCTGTAGGCGCGGCTTTCGCGTCCGAACAGGCTTTTGGCCGGAGTATCGTGCAGATAGACGTTCTGCGGATTAGGGAACATGAACTTCACCAGCCCCAGCGCGTTGCGGCTGGACGGGGGTTGTTTCATATCGAAAGGAAAGTTACGCGTGTTGAACTGGGTGAAATCCACAGCTTCACGATCAACCAGACGACCGCGTATATCGGTCAGACGCAGATGCGAGGCAGCATTGGGATTTTTCTGTAGCTGCGGCAGATATTCCTTGACCGCGATCGACCGGGGAACATTCCAGGTCGGATTGATGATCATGTGCTCCATCACATCGGAAAATTCCGGGCTGCGGCGGTCATGTTGGTTCATTCCGACGACAGATCGTGTTTCGAACGTCACCTTACCGTCATCGACGATCTTGGCCGTAAAATCGGTAAGGTTGACCAGAACGTGGCGCTTGCCCCGTTCCATATTCATCCAGCGTTCCCGCTCCATCGCGACGAGAACCGATTTCAGCCTGTCTTCTACCGGAACATTGATTTCCGTCAGTGTGCTGGTTCCAGCTACGCCATCTGCGGCAAGGCCGTGATCGGATTGAAATTGCTGAACCGCAGATTCGATGGACTTGTCATAGCTCATCGTCGCACTGCGACCGAGATAGCCCATTGCGATCAGGCGATCTCGCAGCTTGATCACGGCGGCACCTTTATCGCCGGGTTCCAGTTTCCTCTCCGGGACGGTCGCGCCCCAACCGCCCTGCGTCATCAGTGTTTGCAAGCGCATCATTTCTTTGCGCAGACGTGTGTATTCGGGGGCATTGGGTGCCAGCGCGCGCATCACTTCAGCCGGATCGCCGTTGATCAGATCGGACATCAGTTCGGCGCGATCGTGATAATTCACCTTGCGCACAATGCCTTTGTCTATTGAGGACGGGACCACGATGCCGGACTGAACGTCATGGGCATAATTGAGATAGGCCTTTGACAATGCCACATCGAGAACACCCAGATCGCGCGGCGTCTTGGCCGTACGCATCTGAACCATCAATCCGGAAGTGTCATAACGGCTCTGCGGCAACCCATGCGACGACGCACGGCCGAGTGCTTCGATCAATGCTTTGCGCCGTTGCAGGAATTCAGCACCCTCACCGGTCCAGACCGCACCGAATTTCGAATCGCGGTAAAACTTGGCCAGTTGTCTGTCATCCGACGCGTATTCTGCCACGGCCTGGCGAAAGCCGGTCATATGTTCCTGTGCCGCCGAGGGGGCGGGAGAAAGGGTCGAAATCATACAAGCCGTCACGACGACAACCGCGATACGGGCAAGCCCAGAACGTGTCATTGGCAGCATTGGCGCGTTCCTTCTGAAATATACTGCGTTACATAAACTGTTCTTCTGTCTCCCCAATTTTGGGGTTTCTGTCCATTCACAAAAGGTAATATCGCAGTCTTCACTTTGGGATTGATGCAGCGCTGCACTCAATTTTGGCCTAATCGTCACAATATCGCACTATTGAGCAAAAAACCGCCGAATCCCCTTGAATTTGGAAAAAAGTGCTAAAAGGGCGGTTGGTGGAATGTTTCTTGTATGTCATAAAACGCCTGCATCTGGGGATGAGATGGCAGGCCTCGCGTAACATCGCGGGCAACAGGTAAGCGACAGGACGGGCGCTATTATGACTAAACACAGCTCTTTGAGCTTCACGCGGCGTGGGCTGCTTGGTGCTTTTGCAGCGACCACACTCACGGCCGCACCGACTTTTTCCAAGGCAGCAGGGTTCCTTCGTGGTTCTGGCGATATTCGCCGGATCAAGATGTATTCAGGCCGCACCGGTGAAAAGCTTGATATGATCTACTGGATCGAGGGCGATTATATCGCCGACGCGCTGAAGGAAGTCACGCATTTCATGCGCGATTGGCGTACCAATGACATCAAAAAGATTGACGCGCGCACCATAGATATCATGGCGGCATCGCATAATCTGTTGGATGTCACCGAACCGTTCATGTTGTTGTCGGGGTATCGTAGCCCGCAGACCAATGCGATGCTGCGGTCCCGTTCGCGTGGCGTTGCCAAGAATTCGCTGCACATGCAGGGTCAGGCCGCTGATCTGCGGTTGGGATCGCGGTCGGTCAATCAAATGGCACGCGCCGCATTGGCGTGCGAAGCTGGTGGTGTCGGGCGCTATTCGCGATCAAACTTTGTTCACATGGATTGCGGTCCAGTTCGGCATTGGGGCGCTTGACCCTTTAGAGAAAATATTCCGTTCGCAACGCAAAAAGCCCGTCCGATCCGGATGGGTTTTTTTGTTCCCGGTATGGTGCCAACCGCCAATTGATCCGTTGACCGCAACGCGCTACCCCGATCTTTGACGCCCGAGGAGCCAAGACATGACCAAACCCTTCCTGATCCTGCAACTACGTCCCGAAACGCAGGCCGCCGACGACGAATATGACGCCTTTCTGAAAAAGGGCGGGATCGGGGCCGGGCAAACCCGTCGTATCCGGCTGGATCAGGAAAGCATGCCCGATCTCGATCTGACCGATTATGCCGGGGTGATCGTTGGTGGCGGACCGGGCTGCGTTTCCGACCCGGTCGAAACCAAAGACCCGACCGAAGACCGGATCGAGAAACAAATCCTGTCATTGATGCCGAGGATCACCGAGAACGACATTCCGTTTCTCGGTTGCTGCTACGGTATCGGCATTCTGGGTCACCATCTGGGTGCCGAGGTCAGCAAGAAACAATTTGGCGAACCGGTCGGCGCGGTGGACTGCACTGTGACCGAGGCCGGTAAAGCCGATCCGCTATTGCTCGGTGTGGCTGAGAGCTTTGCTGCCTTTGTCGGCCATAAGGAGGCAATGCAAGACCTGCCCATTGGGGCGGCGCACTTGCTTGGTTCCGGCCCCTGCCCGTTCCAGATGGTACGCTACAAATCGAATGTCTATGCCACGCAGTTCCATCCCGAAGCCGACAGCGCCGTGTTCGAATTGCGTATCCGGCTATACAAGGACAAGGGGTATTTCCACCCCGATGAGGCCGACGACCTGATCGCCATGTGTCGCGCCGCCGATGTGACGCAGCCGGAAATCATCCTGCGGAACTTCGTGTCCCGCTACAGCTGTTGAAATCTAGTGCGTATATCAACGAATTCTCAGACTGCGAAATAGTGGCGCGTCATTTGCTGACCTGATGACTGAACGGACTAAGATTTCGAAAGCAGCGCGGCGATGACCGGTCTTTGTGCCTGAATACGCGCATAGTCGAGCACAAGCCCGTAAGGCGCGAGCATCGATCCCAGAAAGTCATAGAGCGGCTTTATTTCTTCAAATGGTACCGTCACTAGTTCGAGCGCCGTCGCCCCGGATTTGGAGCGCAACGACTTATCTGCACCATATTCGAGTAGAGTTTCCAGTATCTCTTCACGACACAGCAGCGCCGCCATGTGCAGTGGGGTCGATCCATCCCGGTTGGACTTGTCCACGGTTGCGCCTGCGGCCAGAAGCGCCTTTACCGCATCCGGTTTGTCAAAAGTTGTCGCCACGATCAGTGCCGTGGCTCCGGAAGGGTCAAGAGCGTCCGGATCGACGCCGAGCGCCAGAGCGCTTTGCAGCGCCGCGATATCGCCCGTGAACGCGGCCCCGTGCAGGCTGATGCCGGTTTTTGGCTCACTAACCAAAGCCTCTTTCTCGGTTTGCAGGACGTCGTCTATCATCGCAACCAGTTCGTCCCGGCTATAGCTGAACGCCTGCTCCTGATTAAGTTGCACAGCTTCCTGCAAGGCCCGACGAATTGTCATCTCCGCCTCGGCCTGTGTGGGAACCACCATGTAACGCGGTTTGGGTTTATCAGCAGTCAGGAAATCCAGCACCGCGAACGCAACGTCGTCGGGGTCTTTGTATTGTGACCGGTCCAGCGGCCCGGTCACGAGATCGAGCATGGACCCATAGCGGGAACCTTCCGCGGAATAGCCCGATGCCTGCATCCTCTTGACCATCGAGGCCACGATTTTCGATTTGTAGTTTCCCGGTTCCACGGCTGCGACACGCACATTGAACCGCTCCATCTCGGCGGCCAGACTGTCGGTATAGGCCTCCAGCCCGTGCTTGCTCATGCTGTAAACACCAGAAAACGGTGACGAAATCACACCGGCAATCGAAGTCACGTTCATGATACGGCCTTCGCTTTCGATGATCAGGTCGGCAAATGCCTTGGTCACCCGATACGGGCCCAGCAGGTTCACATCGAACAGGAAATTCAAATCGCTTTCGGGGGTTTCGATCAGCGGGCCGATATGAGCGATGCCGGCATTGTTGATCAACCCATACAAGCCCCGCCCCTCGGATTGGACCAGCGCGACAGCGTCGTCGATATCGCTTTGGATCGTGACATCAAGCCGGACCGATTTCACGTTGGGCATCTGGTTCAGGCGTTGCATATCCTCGGGCTTACGCGCGCCTGCATAGACGAAAAACCCGTTCTGCGACATCACCTGAGCCATCCGCAAGCCGATCCCGGAAGTCGCCCCGGTGATCAGGACCGCTTTTCTGTCCTGATCTGATTGGGCGTGCGCCGGGTTTGGATGAAATCCCAGAAGGCTCGCCAAGATAGCGAAAAGTGTGAATAGTTTTAAAGGGTTGAATGTAAGCAAGGGAAGTTCCTCCCAACTTGGCGTTTTGCCGGTCCAATATTTCCTGTGCCTGATAATGGACATTTTTTACGGAAAAACCGGATTGTCCGCATTGACACATATCAACCCTTCGCGACGATCCCTTATACCCGGAATGGTTTTGGGGCCGATAGTCACGCGTCGGCTAAATACCCGCAATAAATCAGTTATAAGGGAAAATGGTGCACCCAATAGGATTCGAACCTATGGCCTCTGCCTTCGGAGGGCAGCGCTCTATCCAGCTGAGCTATGGGTGCCTGTGGAATGGCGATATAGGCGAAAGCCACAGGCACCGCAATCGTAAAATGCAGATGATTGCCGGTGCCGGTGGATTGACTGTCAGCCCAAAGCGTTTGTGTGAAACGCTCATGGCATCATAGCAAAATTTTCGCGGATCGTCCGGCGGAATGGCCGACCTGGTCGGGGTCGGTCTTCAGATCGGATCAGGCAGGTTTCACCGCGCTTGCCAGCATGGTCATTTCCGGAATCATGACGTCGACCGAAATGTCCTCGAAACCGGCCTTGTCCAGCGACATGCGTAGCCAACCTTCATCCAGCGAACGGGCGCGCGGGGTAAATGCGGTGTGCTGCAGCTGCCAAAGCGCGGCCAATTTCGGCCCGCTGCGGTCTTCTCGAACCACGAAATCATGCAGCAGGAACCGCCCGCCCGGTTTCAATTGATCCAATGCGCGGCCAAGCAACCCATCATGGGCTTCGCCGGGGACGCCGGAAAACAGATAGGACATCAGGACCACATCCTGTTCACCAGGCCATTCGGTTTCCAGCGCATTGCCTTCGACATAGGAAATCCGGTCCTCCAGCCCAGCCTTGGCGACATATTCACGCCCCAGCGCTGCGACATTTGGGAAGTCGACGATGGTTGCCGTCAGGTTTGGGAAGGCTTTGCATAGTGTAATGGCGAAGGCCCCGGTTCCACCGCCCACGTCAAGCAGGTGCTGCGCGTCGCTGAGATCGATCTTGCGCGCCAGTTGACGCGCCGGTCCAAGCGAGCCCGAATGTTGGCTGGCGGAATAAATCCTGGCCTCTTCAGGGTCGGAAAACCATTCGGCATAAGAAGCCGTGGCCTCGTCCGGCAAATTGTCCTGCAACGCGTCATCGATCTGATCAAGCAATCCGTACATCTGCTGACCGACTTGCAGACGCAGGTAATCGCCGAAATCGTATTTTGCCCCTTTTACCAGAAAGGATTCGGCGGCCGGAGAGTTCTTGAACTTTCCATTCTCACCTTCGACCAGACCAAGCCCCGCCAACGCGGTCAGAAGAATCTCAGTGCGAATCTCGTCCAGTGGGCAGAGCGCCGCCAGTTCGGCGCAGCTAAGCGGACCGTCGGCAAGATGGGTGAATACGCCAGCCCCAAGCGCGGCAAAGAGCGCCTTGGACCCCATGAACCCAAATGCGATGTCGGAAATCTGGTCGGCTTCGGTCAAAACGGTCATGTGTATTCCCCTGTCTGTTGCGTTGGCGTGAACCTAACGACTAAGACCGGGAAATACCATTAGCGACATCAGGATGTCGGAAATGGAATACTACTTGCTCAGAGATTGATCAGCCAAAGAGGTCGTGCGCCAGTTCCAGCGCCTCGATCAGGGTGTCGATTTCGGCCTTGGTGTTATAGAGGCCGAACGACGCCCGGCAGGTTGCGGAAACCCCCAAATGATCCATCAGCGGTCCGGCGCAATGATGACCTGCACGTACCGCGACGCCCTTTTTGTCCAGGATGGTAGAGATGTCATGCGCGTGGGCGGCGCCTTCCATGGTGAAAGAAAAAATCGCAGCCTTATCCGCCGCCATGCCCTGCACGTTCAGCCAATTGAGACCAGTTAGCTTTTCGCGGGCGTAACCCGCGAGCTCAGCCTCATGCGCGGCGATATTTTCCATGCCGAGCGCCATCATATAGTCCAGCGCCACGCCCAACCCGATGATCTGCACGATTCCCGGGGTGCCGGCTTCGAATTTCATTGGTGGATCGTTGTAGACCACCGCGTCTTTCGACACTTCCTTGATCATGTCGCCGCCGCCCATGAAGGGGCGCATTTCGGCCATACGATCCTTGGCGACATAGATCGCGCCGGACCCTGACGGCCCGTACAGTTTGTGTCCGGTGATGGCATAGAAATCGCAGCCTATGTCGGCCACGTTCACCGGCATATGAACCGCGCCCTGCGATCCGTCGACCAATACCGGCACGCCCTTGTCATGCGCCGCAGCGCAAATGGATTTCACATCGACCACGGTGCCCAGCACATTGGAACACTGGGTGATGGCGATCAGTTTGGTTTTTGGGGTAATCGCGTCGATCACCTTTTGCGGGTCCAGCGCCCCGGTGGCATCGACATCGACCCATTTCAACACCACGCCCTGCCGTTCGCGCAGGAAATGCCAAGGCACGATATTGGCGTGATGTTCCATCACCGACAGGATGATTTCATCGCCCGGCTGCATCCGTGGCATCGCCCAGCCATAAGCGACCATGTTGATGCCTTCGGTGGTGCCGGAATTTAGGATGATATCGTCTTCGTCCGGCGCGCCCAGAAAACGTGCGATGGTACCGCGCACGGCTTCGTATTTTTCGGTCGCCAGATTGGACAGGAAATGCAAACCGCGATGCACGTTGGCATATTCTTGTGAATAGGCTTGGGTAATCGCGTCGATCACCACTTGGGGTTTCTGCGCCGAGGCCCCGTTGTCGAGATAAGTCAGCGGCTTGCCATTCACCTGACGTGACAGGATCGGGAAATCGGAACGGATTTTTTCGACGTCGTACATGTTCAGGACAATCCTGCGGATGAGGCTCCGATCAGGAGCAGAAAGAAAGACAAGCCAAAGGCCACGCCCAGCATTGTGAGCACCAGAACCATAATCGTTTTCAAGACCGAACCAAATCCTTGGGCTTCGTCCAGAAAGGCGATGGTGATCCAAAGCCCGTACAACCCGGCCGCCAGTGCGATCAGATCGCTGAGCAGTGTGGAGAAGAAAAATAGCACGAAAACAGCCGCTTGTACGACCAGGCGCAGGGCTTGCAGCCACACGATCAGGGCCAAAATATCGACCAGTTCGGCCCGACCGCCCAGCATACGACCAACCCAGGTCAGCAGAAAGGTGCTGATCACGATCCCGCCGCCCAGAACGATCGCGAACATCCACGGCGCGGCAAAGATCATTGGTACCGTTTCCGGTAGCGGCAACAGCGGGATCGTTATCCCGTTCAGGATCGCGTTCAGCACCACGATGAGTGCCAGCGCGGTCCACAAAACCGGGCTGTCGAGCCGCATATCCAAGATTTGCCGTGCGGCGTCACGCGGGCTGCGCAACGTGTCGAGCGCCAGTTGTTTCAGATCAGGCAGGGTCACTCTGGTCTCCCCATTCGATACGTATCAAGCCAGCGATCCAGAACCATGCGAACAGCATCAGCCACAGCAGGCCAACACCGTCCAGAGCCGGCCCGCTGCCGATGAAACCAGCCACCAATCCATGCAGCAGCACCACCGGGGAGGACGCCAAAAGCGCCCAGAACAACGACAACCGGGCGCCATAACCGCTGCCTTTGCCGCCAAAGGTGCGTGCGCCCAGATGAACGATTAAGGCCATCACGTAAAGCAGCAGCGGCATGATGAAAAGCCATGCCAGAAGCGTTCCGCCCAGCAGCATGTTCAGGTCTTGTCCGGTCATATAGGCCTGCCGCGCCAGGCGCGGCCATTGGGCGATGAAGACCAGAATGCACCCGACCATCAGGATGATCAGCGCTCGGTCTTCGCGCTGTCCGCGCGCGACCATCCGGGCCATGACGCGGCCGGGGGCTTTATAGGTTGCGACGATATCGCGGGTAACCGACATCAGCCGCGCCGGCGTTCCAGCCAGCCATGCAGCCGGCCTACGATTTCGTCGCGAAGTCCTTCGTGCTCAATTTCCTCGACCGCCTCGGCGAGGAAGGCCAGCACCAGCAGGTCGGTAGCCTTGTTTTCGGGGACACCACGCGACCGCAGGTAAAACAGTGCGGTTTCATCAATCGCGCCGCTGGTGGACCCGTGCGAACAGGCTACGTCATCGGCATAGATTTCCAATTCCGGCTTGGCCAGGAACTGGCTGTCCTCGTCCAACAGCAGCGACTGGCTGATCTGATAGCCGTCGGTCTTCTGCGCGCCTTCCTTGACCAGGATCTTGCCCTGAAACACCCCGGTTGCGCCGTTGCGCAGCACCTTCTTGAACACCTGACGGCTTTCGCAATTCACCGCATCATGGGTAATGAAAACGGTGTCGTCATGATGAAAATCACCGTCGCCCATGCAGGCCCCGGCAACATGGGCCACCGCGTTGTCGCCGGTCAGTTCGATCACGCATTCGTTGCGGGTCATCACCCCGTTGGCGGTCAGCGTGAAGGATTTGAACAGGCTTTCTTCGCCCAACAGGGCAAAGATATGGGTAGCAGCGCGCCGTTCATGGTCGCGCCCTTGTGTGCGGATATGGTGGAAGCGTGCCGTGTCGGCAACCTCGACCTCCATTACCTTGTTGAACCGCGCCGCCGCCGGGCCGTTTTCCAGCAGAGTCATTTCGGCACCTTCTTCCAGCTTCACCACGTGGTGCAGCATCGCGTCCGAAGTTTCCGAACGGTGGAAGTAAGTCAGGTTCACCGGCTTCGACACCTTTCCAGTCACCCGGATCAGTACGCCGTCGGTGGCAAACGCGGTGTTCAGCGCCGCGAGCGGGCGTTCCACAGGGGTCTGGCCGTTGGTTTCCAGAACGCCGTAGAGGCCATGCGCCCAATGAATATCGGCATCGACATCGGCAAGGCGCGAAATCTCGATCCCCTCGCCGGCCAAGTCATCACTGGCCGCGGCATCGAAAACACCATCGACGAAGACGATTTGCAAACGGTCGACTTCGCCGAAAACCGTTGCTTCCTCGGCTTCGAACAGCGCCGCCGGTGTCACCTCGGGCGCGATCAATGTGTCAGGCCGCGTGTATTTCCAGTATTCATCTCGCCGCCCGGGCAGCCCCATCGCGCGCAGCCGTCCCAGTGCGCCTTTGCGCGCATCGGTCAGCCATGCAGGCCCGGCAGGCAGGTTCAGGCCCGAAACCCGTGCCTCGGTCGCGTCCAGTTTTACCTGCGTCAATGCCATTACGCCACCTCCGCCAAGATGTCGGCATAACCGTTCTTTTCGACTTCCAGCGCCAGTTCGGGACCACCTGTTTTGATGATTTTACCGTCGGCCATGATATGAACGACGTCCGGGGCGATGTGATCCAACAGCCGTTGATAATGGGTGATGACCAGGAAAGACCGGCCTTCGCTGCGCAGCGCATTGACGCCTTCGGCAACCAGTTTCATCGCATCCACATCAAGCCCGGAATCGGTTTCGTCCAGAATGCACATTTTCGGTTCCAGCATCGCCATTTGCAGGATTTCGTTGCGCTTCTTCTCGCCGCCGGAAAACCCGACATTGACCGGGCGTTTCAGCATTTCAGCGTCGATTTTCAGCGTCTTGGCCTTGGCCCGGATCACTTTGAGAAACTCTGTAGAAGACATTTCTTCTTCTCCACGCGCCTTGCGTTGAGCGTTCACGGCCGTGCGCAGAAAGGTCATGTTGCCGACGCCGGGGATTTCGACCGGATATTGGAACGCTAGAAACAGACCTTCGGCGGCGCGATCTTCGGGGTCCATGTCCAAAATGTCCTTGCCGTCCAGCAATGCTTCGCCGCCGGTGACTTCATAGCCACCCTTGCCCGACAAGACATAAGA
The DNA here is from genome assembly GCF_034670005.1 of Thalassovita sp. GTDB lineage: Bacteria > Pseudomonadota > Alphaproteobacteria > Rhodobacterales > Rhodobacteraceae > Thalassobius. The sequence continues at coordinate 208,266 of NZ_JAXMOH010000002.1, read as the reverse complement.
CAGGGTGGATTTACCCGATCCGTTCGGCCCCATGATCGCGTGGACCTTGCCGGTTTCCACGGTCAGATCCAGACCTTTGAGGATCTGCTTGTCCTCGTCTTCCAATTTGACCTGCAGGTTCTTGATTTCCAGCATGGTGTCGTTCCTTTTCCTGTTCGTCCGCCCTATCAGGGCCGCAGCATGAGTTGAACCACCTTGAGCAGCTTCTTGCGCGGCACGGGGGTGGGTGTGATTTCGAAACGGGCCATCCGTCCGATCATTTCTTCGGGTTGGCCCAGGAATTCTTCGACGACGTGAAACCGTTCCCGGCGCTTGTAATCGTCGAAATAAAGCGTCACCGGCCGGGTGATGCGAAACGCCGTTGCCAGTGCACAGCCAACCCGAAAACGGCCATCGACCAACACCACGTCGGGATGTTCGAAGCCCGGGTTGTCCCAGATCTGCAACGGGTAGCGAGGAAATTTTTTCCATTCGCTGTCATCGACAGGATGACCCCATTCCTTGGTTGCTCCAATATCGGAATGTACGATATGCACGTCGCCCATCGGGGGATGGGCCACGAAATAGTCACGCATCATTTGAGCCCAGTCGGCGTCGCTTTCCACCGACCAGACGGATTTGCCCAGCTCGGCCGCGACAACCGTTGATCCGCCACTGCCATATTCCAGTATGGTGTCCGCCTGAGCATAAGCCTTGCTTAACGCAATGGCTTCTGCCTCCGGCAGCGTCAACTCGGGACGGTTGGGGATATCCGGGCTTTGGTCCACGCTTACGCCACCACCACGGCGGTGCCGCTGGCCGACACCATCAGCATCGACTGGCCGACCACTTCGTAGTCCAGATCGACCCCTACGACCGCATTGGCACCAAGTGCTGCTGCGCGCTCTTCCATTTCCCGCAAAGCTGTGTCGCGGCCATCCTGCAACTTGCTTTCATAGGCGCCAGAGCGGCCACCGATGATGTCGGTGATCCCGGCGAACATGTCGCGCACGACATTGGCCCCCATGATAGCCTCTCCGACAACGATGCCCTTGTAACCGGTGATTTTCCGACCCTCGATGGAATTGGTAGTGGTGACAATCATGATTTTAGAACCTGAAATAGGTGATCAGCATGAAAACGGCCATCGCCGCCAGACCAAACACGAAAGAGGTTGCGATAACAGACCCGGCCAGCAACCCTTCTTTGTTGCCACGGGATTTGCGCACGCTCAGTCCCAGCAGCGCACCTAAAAAGATACCCAAACCGACCCCGGCGGATTTCACGACAAGAAATTTGAACAAGGCCAGGCTCATGCGCGCAGCTCCCTTGGTAAGTGATTGACATAGCCCGCCGCCAGTGACGCACCTGCGTTACGATTGGCCAATTCGTCGAGACATAACAACGCGAGGTCATGACTGCCGAACACCGCCGCTGCCAGACACGCCAGATGCGCGATCTGTTCGTCGCTCCATTGCGTGCGATCCTCGAACGACCGGATATAAACGGCATCGCCATCGATCAGCTGGCTTCCGATGGCGCGGCGGTTGAGCCGCTGGCTTTGCGAATTGTGCAGCATCCGCGATTTCGGTTGGATGAATTTATGCAAAACAAAACCCTGATGACGCAGTTCAGCGTCGAGTTCGTGCAAATCCGGTTCACCATCATAGAGGCGATAAAACCGCATTTCTGCGATCACGGCGATGGCCTGCGACAGCTTTCCGCGCCCCGATTGCAGCACCTGAACCTCGGCTCCCTGCGCATCGACCTTCAACAGGTCCAAGAGCGGCAGATCGTCTAACTGGTCCAGCCCCACCAGATCGACCGTCATTTCGGATTCGGAGCCCAGATGACGGCGAAAATGACCCAGATAGCCGATGCTTTTGCGCGACAGCTTGTAAAGCGAAGACATTTCCGACGCAGGATAGGCATTGAACACCGCCCTGCCCGGTTGCCCGACCGCTTGCTCCAAAACGTGAAGCCAGTCCGGTTTTCCAGCCTCCAAATCGGCACGGGCCGTGTCATTGGGTTCGAAACCCCAGACTTGCGCCAGACCGGCCTCGGCCAGCGCATGATAGGGTGGCGCTTCGATCGGATTGGCCCCGACATCGGCAACACGTATCGGACGGATGGGGGCAAGCCCTTCCGCCAGATAGGTCATCAATTTCGCGGCCAGATGTGCCATGCGTTCCCCGAATGATGGGCCTTAGCCCACCGATCCTTCAAGACTGATCGCCACAAGCTGCTGCGCTTCCATGGCAAATTCCATCGGCAGAGCCTGCAACACGTCCCTGCAGAACCCGTTGACGACCAGCGCCACGGCCTCTTCCTCGTCCATGCCGCGCTGTCGGCAGTAAAACAGCTGATCGTCATCGACTTTGGATGTGGTCGCCTCGTGTTCAACCCGCGCCGAATTGTTGCGCACCTCGATGTAAGGCACCGTATGAGCGCCGCATTTGTCGCCTATCAGCAGGGAATCGCACTGGGTATAATTGCGCGCTTTCTTCGCCTTCGGGTGCATCGACACCAGCCCGCGGTAAGTATTCTGCGCATGCCCTGCGCTGATCCCCTTGGACACGATGCGCGATTTGGTGTTCTTGCCCAAATGCACCATTTTGGTGCCGGTATCGGCCTGCTGGTAATTATTGGCGATCGCGATCGAATAGAATTCGCCCTGACTGTCATCGCCACGCAGGATGCAGGACGGGTATTTCCAAGTTACCGCCGACCCGGTTTCCACCTGGGTCCACATCACCTTGGACCGGTCACCACGGCAATCGGCACGCTTGGTGACAAAGTTGTAGATACCGCCGCGGCCTTCCTCGTCGCCGGGATACCAGTTCTGCACGGTTGAATATTTCACCTCGGCATCTTCTTCGACAATGATTTCCACCACCGCCGCATGGAGCTGTGCGACGTCGCGCTGCGGCGCGGTGCAGCCTTCCAGATAGCTGACATAAGACCCCTTGTCGGCGATGATCAGCGTGCGTTCGAACTGGCCGGTATTTTCGGCGTTGATGCGGAAATAGGTCGACAATTCCATAGGACAGCGCACACCGGGCGGTACATAAACGAATGACCCGTCCGAGAACACGGCGCTGTTCAGCGTCGCATAGAAATTGTCCGATTGCGGCACGACCGACCCGAGGTATTTCTTCACCAGTTCAGGATGTTCGCGGATTGCTTCGGAAATCGAACAGAAAATGACACCGGCCTTCTGCAGTTCGGCCTGGAATGTGGTGCCGACCGACACAGAATCAAACACGGCATCCACTGCGACCTTGCGGCCCTCGGCCGGCGCATCCTCGGCCCCTTCGATCCCGGCCAGGATCATCTGTTCCTTCAGCGGGATGCCCAGTTTTTCATAGGTCGCCAACAGCTTGGGATCGACCTCGTCGAGCGATTTCGGCTTCTCCTCCATCGATTTCGGACGGGCATAGTAATACTGGTCCTGAAAATCGATTTCCGGGTAATTTACCATCGCCCATTTCGGCTCTTCCATTTTCTGCCAGCGTTCCAGCGCCTGCAGCCGCCAGTCTGTCATCCAGGCGGGTTCGTCATTCTTGCTGGAAATCAGTCGCACGATATCTGCATTCACGCCCTTGGGCGCGTATTCCATTTCGATCTCGGTTTCCCAGCCGTATTTGTACTTGCCTCCGACTTCGCGAACCGCATCGACCGTTTCCTGATCGACGCCTTCTTTTACCTGATCTCCGCCCGGTGGGTTTTCCAAAACTGTCATCGTTTCAACTCCTGTTCGCGTCTCGCCTCACGCAGCGCGGGCGGTGAATTTCTTTTGCTTCGCCAGCCAGTTTTCGGCAAAGCGCATTACGTCGTCTTCTGCGGTTTGCAGACCCAGCGACACCCGGATCGCACCCGTGGCCACATCGTCGCCATAGCCCATCGCGGTCAGCACCTTGCTGGCGCGAACCTTGCCGCTGGAACAAGCCGATCCGGCGCTGATGGCAAAGCCCGACAAATCCATCTGCATCACCTGGGTTTCGCCTTTCCAACCGGGCGTGGCAAAACAACTGGTATTGGGCAGCCGCCGCGCTGACTGACCGGCAAAAACGGTCTGTGGCGCTTCGGCCGCGATGACCGCTTCCATCTTGTCTCGCAAAACTTCGATCCGCGCCCATGCACCCGTGGCCAGATCGCGCGCAGCCGCTTCTGCCGCAGCGCCAAAACCAGCAATCCCGATCACGTTTTCGGTGCCTGCTCGGCGGCCCATTTCCTGTCCGCCGCCTTTCAGCTGTGCGCCGATATCGGTGCCACGCCGAACCACCAGCGCCCCGATACCCTTGGGCCCGCCCAGTTTATGGGCCGAAACCAATGCCGCCGTGACCCCGGTCCAGTTGAAACTCAGCGGCAGCTTGCCAAACGCTTGCGTCATGTCGCTCAGCGCCAACCCTTCGGGAAGCTCCTGCACGACGCCGGTTTCGGAATTGGCCAGTTGCAGCACCGACGTTTCCGGGGCGTCAATATCGACCCGCCCGTTCTGATCGACCGGCAAACCTGTTTCGATCCAGACACTGACCGAGTCATGCTCGACCAAGGCCCCGTGCAAATTCCGCCCCGAACAGAACAGTGCCGCAGCTTCGGTGGCGCTGGACACGAAGATCACATCGGCCCCATCCGCGCCAAGCGCTGCTGCAACCTGTGCCCGCGCAGCCTCGATCAACGCTTTGGCTTCCCGTCCTTCGGCATGCACCGAAGACGGATTGCCGTAGACCTCCATCGCCGCGATCATCGCATCGCGTGCCTCGGGGCGCAGGGGCGTGGTGGCGTTATGATCCAGATAGACCCGCCCCATCACAATCCCCGTTTCATCTTGGCAGAAATACTCCGGGGGAGTCGCCCGACGGGCGACGGGGGCAGCGCCCCCTGACCCTGCCCGCCGCAGGCGACATGATATGCCGCAGGCCCTCTCATTCCTCATCCACCACATCGAACAAATTCGGTACTGCCGGACAGGGGGCCAGACTGTTGTCCACCACATCCGACAATCTGGCCTGATGCAGGAAAACATAGACATGGGCTGACAGACTTTGCCACAACCGGTTGGTTACCGATTGCGCCTTCGATCCCGACGCCGCGCCACTGGCCCCGGCCCCTTTATGCATCGCGTCCACCGATTCATCGACCGCTGCCAATACTTCGACCACGCGGATATCGCTGGGCGCACGGGCCAGCCGGTACCCGCCCCCGGGACCGCGCACCGATTCGACCAATCCCGCCCGGCGCAGCTTGACGAAAAGCTGCTCAAGATAGGGCAGCGAAATGTCTTGTCGTTTGGAAATACCACCCAGCGTGACCAGCGCACCACCCTCTTGCAACGCGATATCTGCCAGCGCAACCATGGCATAACGGCCCTTGGTACTGAGTTTCACCGCGAACTTCCTTTGCGAACTGATTGACGATAAGGCCAGCAAGGCTTATCTCGCTTTAAGCCATCCGGCGTAATAGCCGACAATTTAGAACAGTTCTAGAGTGCTTGAGCGAATTCGTCAAGAATAACCGCCGCACTGTTTGAAGGAGACAGGCATCCCATGCCCGAGGTTATTTTTCCCGGTCCCGAAGGCCGTCTTGAAGGTCGCTATCACCCGCAAAAAGACCGGGATGCACCGATCGCGATTGTCCTTCATCCGCACCCGCAATTCGGCGGGACAATGAACAACAAGGTGGTCTACAACCTGCACTATGCCTTCTATAATATGGGATTCACCGTGCTGCGGTTCAATTTCCGCGGTGTTGGGCGCAGCCAGGGCGAATACGATCAGGGCATTGGCGAACTCAGCGATGCGGCCTCGGCGCTGGATTACCTGCAGTCGATGAATTCCAATTCGAAACATTGCTGGGTCGCGGGCTTCAGCTTTGGCGCCTGGATCGGCATGCAATTGCTGATGCGGCGGCCTGAAATCACCGGCTTCATCTCGGTCGCACCACCTGCGAACATGTATGACTTTTCTTTCCTCGCCCCCTGCCCCAGTTCGGGTCTGATCATCAACGGCACCGCCGACCGCGTCGCGCCGCCTGCCGATACCGAGACTCTGGTGAACAAACTGCATGAACAAAAGGGCATCACCATCTCTCATGAACAGGTCGAAGGCGCCGGCCATTTCTTTGAAAAGCCCGAACATATGGATCAGATGATTGGAACTGTTTCCGACTATGTGAAGCGTCGTTTGACCGAAAGCACCCGCTGAGCTCGCAATGGGGATAGCCGAGGATCTTTCCGATGCGCTGGCCAAGGACGTAATTGAGGCGGTCGAGGCGCTTGATGATCTCGACCTGATCGATCAGGTCGCCAAACAGCTGGGTGCGTCATCGCAAACCATGCAAGAGGCGTTCCTGACAGCCGTTCGGGTGCGGCTGTCGGAAAAGCGCGCGCGCAAGTTCCTCGATGCCCGCCTGTCGCGCGCTTTGGACCAAGCCAAGAGCACATCGGAATGAGCCAACGGCTCGATGCACAGCTTGCCTTTCTGACCGAAGCGTGCCGGCTCAAACAGGTCGACCGGCATACGCGTCTGCACGACCAGTCGCGGCCAGAAAACTTCGCTGAACACATATGGCACGTGGCGCTTTACGGGCTGATCATGCTGCCCCGGGGGGCAGATCCCGGTCTGACGGATCGTGCGATTGCAATGATCCTGCTGCATGATCTGGCCGAAATCGAAGCCGTTGATCCTTCGGTCCATGAAAACCGAGATGCTGATAACGGCATCGGCACTGAACCTGCCGCCAGCGACCGGATTTTTGGCTTCTTACCCTCTGATCAGGCGCAGCGGCTCCACGCCCTGCGGGATGAATTCGAAGCCGGAGACAGCGAGGCGGCGCGGCTGGCCGGGCAAATGGATCAGGTTCAAACAATCTTTCAGGCGGCGTCACCCAAAACAGGGCACGGTGAACAATTTGCGATAATGCAGGACACTGCCGGGCTATCCGCCTCGGACCTGTCCGGGCGCATTGCCTTTCTCAACGAAGCGGATGCGTTGAAATCCGTCTATCGCGCCACTCGGATTGCTGGCGGTAACCGGTTCGAAAACAGCGCTGAACATAGCTGGCATCTGGCGCTCTATGCGCTTGTTCTGGCTGAACATGCCGAAAAAGGCGTCGATATTGCCCGGGTGATCCGCATGTTACTGATCCACGATCTGGTCGAAATCGATGCCGGTGACGCGCCGATTTTCGGCAGCCATGACGTGGCCACGAAGGAAGCCGAGGAATTGGCGGCGGCCCGGCGGATTTTCGGGCTTTTGCCTCAAGACCAGGCCGAAGAGCTGCTGGCGCTCTGGTTAGAATTCGAAACGAATGAAACGGCAGATGCACGTTTTGCCAAAGCACTGGACCGGTTCCAGCCGCCGAACCAGAACCTGGCCTCGGGTGGCGGGTCCTGGATAGATTATGATGTCGATTTCGAAATGATTTCGACCCGGGTCGGTGCGAAAATCGCTAATGGAGCGCCCGTTTTGTGGGATTGGATCGCACCGAAAATCAAGGATTTCCTAGACCAGACACGGTGAAGGGCCACCCCCTCTGCGCGCTTCGCACGCAGTCTTCCCGGGGTATTTGGACCGAGATGAAACCCGATCACCGCAGGATCGGAATAGGTCCGGCGGCCGGTTCGGTAAGCGTGCCGGTCACGCGCGGATCAGGCACGACTTCGATCTGCCGCTTGATCGGTTTGAAACCGGAACGGCAGCAGAAACCGAATGCGGCGGGATGATCCAGCGTGCAGTTATGGACATTAAACCGCTTGATCGGATGCCCTCAGGCGATCTCTGTGACGCGGTTTATCATCCAGCGTCATTTCTGTTTCCGTTTCCGGTCGTCGATGACCTTCTGCGCCAGATCGCGGGCGATGGCGAAGGCACCCTTGATCTTGTCGCTATCGGCTTTCCAGTCGCGGCGGATGACGATTTTGTTGTCTTTGACTTTGGCAAGCCCGTTCTGCGCTTGAATATATTCCACCAATCCCTGCGGCGAGGCGAATTTGTCGTTGTGGAACTGGATCGTTGCACCCTTGGGGCCGCCATCCAGTTTGGCAATGCCAGCCTTTTTGCACATCTCCTTGATGCGCACGATCAGCATCAGCGTATTGACCTCTTTGGGCAGTTTTCCGAACCGGTCGATCAGTTCAGCGGCGAAGCCTTCAAGTTCAACTTTTCCAGACAAGCCACTGAGACGACGATACAATCCCAAGCGCACATCGAGATCAGGCACGTAGGTTTCGGGGATCAGCACCGGCACACCGAGGTTGATCTGTGGTGCCCACTGGTCGTCGGCATCGCTCAAACCTTCAAGCTCGCCTGCCTTGATCTTGGCGATCGCCTCTTCCAGCATCGACTGATAAAGCTCGTATCCGACATCGCGCATCTGGCCGGATTGCTCTTCGCCCAGAAGGTTGCCCGCACCCCGGATATCGAGATCCTGACTGGCCAGGGTGAAGCCTGCGCCAAGCGAATCGAGACTGCCCAGAACCCGTAGACGCTTTTCTGCTGTCGGCGTCAGTTTGGTACGGGGTTTCGTGGTCAGATAGGCATAAGCGCGGGTTTTGCTGCGTCCGACCCGGCCGCGGATCTGATAAAGCTGCGCCAGACCGAACATGTCGGCGCGGTGTACCACCATTGTGTTGGCCGTGGGGATGTCCAGTCCGCTTTCGACAATCGTCGTCGCCAGAAGAACATCGTATTTCCCATCGTAAAACGCATTCATCCGCTCATCGAGATCACCTGCGGCAAGCTGACCATGGGCGGTGATGAAACTGACCTCGGGTACCTGTTCGCGCAGAAACTCCTCGATCTCGCCCAGATCGCGAATCCGTGGCACCACATAGAAACTTTGCCCGCCGCGATAATGTTCGCGCAGCAGTGCTTCGCGGACGGTAACAGCATCGAATTCGCTGACATAGGTGCGGATCGCCAGACGATCCACCGGCGGCGTGCCGATGATTGACAGGTCACGTACCCCTGACAGCGACAGTTGCAGGGTGCGCGGGATCGGCGTGGCGGTCAGGGTTAACACATGGATGTCCGTGCGCATCTGTTTCAACCGTTCTTTATGCGCGACGCCAAAATGCTGTTCCTCGTCGATGATCAGCAGGCCGAGGTTCTTGAACTTAATGTTTTTCGCCAGCAACGCATGGGTGCCGACCACGATATCGGCGGTGCCACGGGACATGGCGTCGCGGGTCACGTTGGCATCCTTGGCTGTAACAAAGCGGGACAAGGGTCTGACTTCGATGGGAAATCCACGGAATCGCTCTGCGAAACTCTTGTAATGCTGGCGCGCCAGCAGCGTCGTGGGCGCGATCACGGCAACCTGAACGCCGGACATAGCAGCTACGAACGCGGCGCGCATCGCCACTTCGGTTTTCCCAAAACCCACATCGCCGCAGATCAATCGGTCCATTGGGCGCCCGGACGTCATGTCGTCCAGCACGTCCTCAATCGCCCTGAGCTGATCATCGGTTTCCTGATATGGGAAACGGGCGCTGAAGGCTTCCCAGGCGTGATGCTGTGCCTCCAACATCGGCGCGGTACGCAATTCGCGTTCAGCAGCCACCCGGATCAACCGGTCGGCCATTTCCCGTATGCGTTCTTTGAGCTTGGCTTTCTTGGCCTGCCAGGCACCGCCGCCCAAACGGTCCAGCAGCGCTTCGTCATGGCCATATTTGGTCAAAAGCTCGATATTTTCCACCGGCAGGTAGAGCTTGGCCTGTTCGGCATATTCCAACAGGATACATTCATGCGCCGCTCCGGCGGCGGTGATGACTTCCAATCCCATGTAGCGGCCGATTCCGTGGTCGAGATGCACCACCAAATCACCCGGCGACAGCGATTGTGTCTCGGTCAGGAAATTTTCGGCCCGGCGCTTGCGCTGCGATTTTCGGATCAGCCGGTCCCCCAGAACATCCTGTTCCGAAATCACCGTCAGACCGGGCGCCTGAAACCCGTGTTCGAGTGGCCAGACGGTCAAATGTAGCCCGTGTTTTCCGATCCCCTTGACGTCACGCACCGTGACCGCGCCGATCATGTCTTCGTCTTCCAGCAGCCCTTCAAGGCGTTCCCGCGCGCCTTCGGAATAAGAAGCGATCAGAACCGGTCCCGTTTCTAATTTTTTACGAACATGGTCCGCTAAAGAACTGAATAAGTTTATATTTTCCTGTTGTCTTTCAGGGGAAAAATTGCGCCCGATACGCCCGCCTGCATCAATTACACCGGCGCCAGACGCCTGTGCTAACGGATGGAATTGCACCGCCCGCCGACCTGCAACGGCAACGTTCCAGCTGGCATCGTCGAGATAAAGCAGACCGGGTGGTACCGGTTTGTAAACCGTGTCCATCCGCCCCTTTTGTCCCAAGGCAATGCGACGGGTTTCATATTGATCCTCGATGGTCTCATACCGGCTCAACCGTGTCGGCGTCACCTGATCGTCAAGCGTCACCGTCGCCTCGGGCAGGTAATCGAACAGTACCTCCAGCCTGTCGTGGAAGAATGGCAGCCAGTGTTCGATGCCCTGATGCTTGCGTCCGGCGCTGACCGCTTCGTAGAGCGGATCGTCTGTGCCTGCCGCGCCAAATTCCAGCCGGTAATTCTGACGAAACCGCAGGATCGCAGGGTCGTCCAGAATGACTTCGGAAACCGGGGCCAGTTCGATCACATCCAGTTTTTCAGTGGTACGCTGACTGACGGGATCGAACCGCCGCGCGCCGTCCAGCACGTCGCCAAACAGGTCCAGCCGAACCGGACCGCCGTCGCCCGGTGGAAAGATGTCGATGATACCGCCGCGAATGGCGTAATCGCCTGGTTCCATAACCGTTGGAGCTTGGGAAAACCCCATCCGGACAAGGAAATTGCGCAGCGCCTTTTCGTCAATCTGGTATCCGACGCGGGCGGTAAAGGCCGCTTCTCGCAGCACATCGCGCGCTGGTACCCGCTGCATCGCTGCCGATACCGTCGTCAGCAGCACGAATTGCTTGGGTGCGCCATGAACCAGCCCGGCCAGCGTCGCCATCCGTGCGGCCGAGATATCAGCATGCGGGCTGACCCGGTCATAAGCCAGACAGTCCCAGCCCGGAAAACTGAGGATCGGAATATCGGGAGCGAAGAATCTGAGGGCAGATTCCATCGCGGCCATGCGTTTGTCATCACGGGCAATATGGATCACCGGGCCGCCGCTTTTGCCGATCTCGTCTAGAATCAGCTTGGCGTCATAGCCTTCAGGTGCGCCCCCCGCCGTGATGATCTGGCTGCTCTGCGTCATGGAAGATGTTGTATCCCAGAGGTTTGAAGTGGTCTTCGTTGAACCGGTCGGACAAAGAGGAAAAAATTCCCCACATGGAGGTGAGGAAAATGGATATCATTCCAATCACCTGGGTCCAGAGCCGTTGTCGGCTCAATCGTTTGCGCAGCAGCGCACCGGTGGCTTCTTCGATGTGGATGCGGCGGGCGGTTCTGAGGGCAAGAAGCCGGACAATCGCCATCGGAAAGGCGAGGCAAAACAAAGCCTGCGCAATCTGCAGGTCATAGACAAACCCCAGGATCGTCAATGAGGTCAGCAGGAAGCAGGCGAACCCCAAAATCCACAACCCCGACACATCCACGATATAGAGTTGTCGGTTGATATTGATCCGCGCCATGTCTTCCAGATCGGTCTGCGCCTGGTCGCCATTGCGTGCCGCGCGCACCACCATGTCAAAAGGCACACCCAGAACCCAATGACTGGCACTGGACCACATCACCGCAAGGGCGATCCAGAACCAGAGATTCGAGAAGGATCGCAGATCCAAGACTTCATTCAGCGTCTGATACCAGCTCACGCTTTTGTTTCCCGTCAGTTCGTTATCGTCTGCATACTTTGCCCGCGCGGCAATTCCTACCCTTGAGATGCGGGAAATTACATGGCACCCATGTCGCAATCAGAAAGGACGCGTCCATGTCACATCTCGGCCAAGCCCCCTTCCCAACAACCCGGTTCCGCCGTACCCGCCAATCACCGCAGATACGGGCGCTGGTGCAGGAAAATACTTTGGGGGTTGGCGATCTGATTTGGCCGGTCTTCGTGCGTGACGGCGAAGGAGTAGAAGAACCGGTGTCTTCGATGCCCGGGGTGATGCGCCGCTCGGTCGATAAAATCGTCGATGCCGCGCGTGAAGCCGCTGATCTGGGCATCCCGGTGATTTGTCTGTTTCCCTATACCGATCCGGCGCTGAAGACTCCGACCTGTGAAGAGGCGTGGAATCCTGACAACCTTTCAAACCGCGCGACCCGCGCGATCAAGGACGCCGGGATTGATATCGCAGTGATGTCGGATGTGGCGCTGGACCCCTATAATTCTGACGGCCATGACGGCTTTGTCGTCGACGGCAAGATCATCAATGACGAAACCGTCGACGCGCTGGTCAAACAGGCGTTGTCTCAGGCCCGCGCGGGCGTAGATATTATCGGACCCTCGGACATGATGGACGGCCGCATCGGTGCGATGCGCGCGGCGCTGGAAGCCGAGGGATTTCAGGATACCATGCTGTTGTCCTATTCTGCAAAATATGCCAGCGCCTTCTACGGCCCTTTCCGCGACGCGGTTGGCGCCAGCGGGGCGCTGAAGGGCGACAAGACCACCTATCAGATGAACCCGGGCAATACCGACGAGGCGTTGCGCCTGATCGAACGGGATCTCAGCGAAGGCGCCGACATGGTGATGGTCAAGCCGGGTATGCCTTATCTGGATATCTGCCGCCGGGTGAAAGACCGTTTTGCAGTGCCGACCTATGCCTATCAGGTGTCAGGCGAATACGCGATGATTCAGGCGGCGTCGCTGAATGGGTGGATCGACGGCGAAAAGGCAATGATGGAAAGTCTGCTGTGCTTCAAGCGCGCAGGCTGTGATGGCATTCTGACCTATTTTGCGCCTGCAGTTGCAAAGAAATTGCAGGGGTTGCGGTAACCTGCCGACGCGTGCGGGTTGGGCGTGACAGGACGCGGTCCTGCGCTTATACTCAAGGCAGAAACCGGCAGTATAGTCGGCAGCAGTCAGGCAATGAACAGGCAATATCATGACACAGTTTTCACGACGCGGCTTTACGCTGGCGGCTTTGGCCGGCGCAGGTGTGACCGCAGCTTGCGGTAATGGCATCGGCAGCAATGCCGGCCTCAAGATCGATGCGCGGGTCGATAAGACTTTGGACTATCTCTATAATACCTACCCCAACACCCGCAATCTGGCCGAAAAATCCAATGGACAGTTGGTAATGCCGCTGGTCACCGAGGCCGGGTTCGGTATCGGCGGCGGCTATGGCCGTGGCGCGCTGCGCGTCGATGGGGTGACGGTAGATTACTATTCGTCGACCAAGGGCAGCATCGGGTTTCAGATCGGGGCGCAACAATTCGCTCATGTTCTGTTTTTCATGACCGAAGACGCGCTGATGCGGTTCCGCCATTCTCCGGGCTGGGCGGCGGGTGCCGATGTGGAATATGCGCTGAACGACAAAGGCGGCAACATGAGGGCCGAAACTACGACATCGACCAGCCCGGTCGTGGCGGTGATCTTCGGTCAGGCTGGTCTGATGGCGGGTGCTACTCTGGAAGGTGTGAAATACACCCGGATCATTCCGTGATCCCATTGGGCGAAATCTGATGCAGGATTTCGCCCGGTTTTCCGAACGTGAACGCAGGGTGACGGGCACCGCTTAGATCGCGTCAGCTTTCCGCCTTCTTTTCCCACCGGCCCGATTCTTCCGACCAGTATTGCGCCGAACAGCCCGCTCCGGTCAGCGCCTTCCACTGACCGCGCGCCACTTGCATCGCGTCTTCGTCGGTTCCGTCGAACAGGATGCAAACGCGCTCCATCGCTTTTACTTCTTCCGGGCTCACCTCTGCTCCATCGATCGCCATCAGGCAGGCCGGGTCATTTGCCGCCGCCTGACCCACCGTGGTCAGCAGAACCGGCTGCTGGGCGTCATGCGGCCCACCGGAAAGACCATGCGGCAGAAATGCGTCCTCTGGTCCCAGCCACAACTTCTGATCCAGCCATTCCATCCGATCGCGATTGGGGCCGCGCACAGCCACCTTCCAGCCAGCACCCAGCGACTTGCCCAACAATATGGGCAGGGTCGCTTCGAGCGGCGCACGGGTAAGATGATAGAAAAACGCAGCCCCCATAAGGGATTAACCCTCGAACTTATCGGCAATCAAACGGTTCAGCGCCATCACGCCCCAGCCTGTCGCCCCCTTGGGCGCATATTTGGTTTCCGCCTTCACACTCGCCACGCCAGCGATATCGAGGTGAATCCACGGCATGTCTTCCTTGATGAAGCGTTGCAGGAACTGGGCCGCGGTGATCGACCCGGCAGGACGTCCGCCGGAATTCTTGATATCGGCGATCTGTGATTTGATCAGGTTATCATAGGCTTTGCCCAACGGCATCCGCCAGGCACCTTCGCCTTCGGCGTCGGCGGCTTTGAGGAAATCCTTGCACAATCCATCGTCATTGGAAAAAACGCCCGCGTTTTCATGCCCCAGCCCGACAATGATCGCGCCGGTCAAGGTCGCAAGGTCGATCACGCCCGCCGGATTGAACCGGTCTTGCGCGTACCACAGAACATCGGCCAGAACCAACCGGCCCTCAGCATCGGTGTTGATCACCTCGATGGTGTCGCCCTTCATCGATTTTACCACGTCGCCTGGGCGGGTAGCATTGCCCGAGGGCATGTTTTCCACCAGCCCGACCAGCCCCACGACATTGGCCTTGGCTTTGCGCAAGGCCAGCGCGCGCATCACCCCTGCGACCACACCGGCACCGCCCATATCCATGGTCATGTCTTCCATGCCGCCCGCAGGCTTCAGGCTGATACCGCCAGTGTCGAACACCACGCCTTTGCCGACCAGAGCCAATGGTGCGGCATCTTTTTCGCCACCATTCCATTGCATCACCACCACTTTGGATGGGCTGACGCTGCCCTGACCCACCGATAACAGGCTGCCCATGCCCAGTTTTTCCAAAGCGTCTTCTTCCAGAACCTCCACCGTCAGGCCCAGATCGGTCATTGCCTGCAGCCGGTCGGCAAATTCGGTCGTGGTCAGAACATTGGCCGGTTCGCTGATCAGATCGCGGGTGAAAAACACGCCGTCGGCAACGTTGAGCAAAGGGGCGGCAGAGGCGTTCGCCTCGTCCGGTTTGGAACAGGCGATCACGGTGGCTTCGACTTTGTCCTGTTCGGCGGTTTTATGATCGGTGAAGGCGTAGCCGCGCAGCGCAAGCCCCATTGCAAGGTCGTCGGCATGGCGCAGATTGCCCGCCAGGATCAGTTGTTCCTTGCTTCCTTTTGCCTTGGCCAGAGCCGCCCCGCCCTTGCGCGCCAGTTCGGACTGGGGGTTACGCGGCAGGCGTAAAATATCCAGGGCCTCGGCTTCCATTCCGACCGGAAAAGCGATTGTTGCCACCTGCCCGTCTTTCATCTTGGCGAACCGCTCGGACCCGGCAAAGCGCGCCAGCGCCCCCTTGGTCAACCGGTTCACCCGGCGCGCGCCGGGGTCCAGTTTACCTTCGCCATCGACAATCACCGCCACCCGGCCTTTCTGAGTGGCAATGGTATCTAGATCGGTTTCGACAAAACGGATGGAAATCGGCGCGGTCATCTGGTGCTCTCCTCGTTGATACCCATTGATACCTAGCGCCGCTTTGCCGACATTGCCAGATAGCAGTTTACCCCCCCGGTCCACATCTTGTAACGTCCGGCATAAATTACGCATTGCCTTGGGGGGCTCGTGTCCAGATTCGACAGATATGTGCTGTCGCAGCTAATGGTGCTGTTCGGCTTTTTTGCGCTGGTGCTGGTGTCGATCTATTGGATCAACCAGGCCGTGCGTCTGTTCGACCGCTTGATCGGTGACGGTCAGTCCGCCTTTGTCTTTATCGAATTCACCGCGCTGACCTTGCCCAACGTGATCCGGCTGGTGTTGCCAATGTCTGTATTCGCCGCATCGGTCTATGTCACCAACAGATTGTCGAGTGAATCCGAGCTGGTCGTGATGCAGGCAACCGGATTCAGCCCGTGGCGGTTGGCGCGGCCCGTGTTGTATTACGGGTTGATCGTTGGGGTGATGATGTCGGTTCTGACGCATGTTTTGGTGCCGATCAGTCTGGGCCAGATGAAGCTGCGCGAAAACGAAATTTCCCGCAACATTACTGCCAAGTTACTGACCGAAGGAACCTTTTTACATCCAGCCGACGGTGTGACTTTCTACATCCGCGATATCACCCCTGATGGCGCGCTGGAGGATGTATTTCTGTCGGATCGGCGCAGCGAAAAAAGGGCGATGACCTATACCGCCAACCGCGCCTATCTGATTAATGATAATGGGGCAACCAAACTGGTGATGGTAGATGGGCTGGCTCAGAGCTATTTGCGTGACGGCAATCGGCTTTTTACCACGCATTTCGTAGATTTCACATATGATATCAGTAAGTTGATTGGTGTTGCTGATGTCGATATCAGGCAAATTCGTAATAGCCCCACTTGGGAATTGATGCGCGAACCGGCGGCTATCGCGGCGGAAACCGGTGAAAGCATCGGCCGCGCCATCGAGGAATTGCATTACCGGGTGAATCAGGCGTTTCTCTGTGTCGTGGCGGCGTTGATCGGATTTTCCACCCTGCTGGTCGGCGGTTTTTCCCGCTTTGGCGTCTGGCGCCAGATCGTGGCCGCGCTGGTGCTGCTGGTCATCGTCAAACTGGTCGAGGGGTTGGTGACGGATGCGGTACGTTCCAATCCCGACCTTTGGCCGCTGGTCTATAGCCCCTCGGTGACCGGCGCGATGATGTCCGTGACCCTGCTCTATTGGGCGGCCAAACCACGCAGACGGCGGCGACAGCGCCAACCGGAGGCGGCGCTATGAAACTAGACCTCTATTTCGGGCGCAAGTTCTTCACCATTTTTGCTGGCATCAGCGGGGTATTTTTTCTGCTGATGCTGTTGATCGATCTGGTCGAACAGATCAGCCGGTTTTCTGCCAGTGGTGTATCGCTCACCGATATTTTCGAACTGACGTTGCTGAACACGCCCGAAGGGCTGTACAGCATTATGCCGCTGATTATGATCCTGTCCACGATCACCCTGTTTCTGGGGCTGGCCCGGTCGTCGGAACTGGTGGTGGTGCGGGCTTCGGGGCGTTCTGCCCTACGCAGTCTGCTGTCGCCATTGATCGTGGCTGCGACCATCGGGACACTGACCGTAGCGATGTTCAATCCGATCGTCGCGGCAACCTCCAAGCGGTATAATGAACTGTTCGAAGCCTATCAAAGTGGATCGGCCAATGCGTTTTCGATCAGCAAAGAAGGGTTGTGGCTGCGTCAGGGCGGGAAAGATGGCCAGACCGTGATCCGCGCCGCCCGGGCCAATCCCGAAGGCACCACCTTCTATGACGTTACGTTCCTCAGCTATTCCGCCGATGGCGGCCCCATGCGCCGGATCGAGGCCGAATGGGCCGTTCTGGGGAACGGTCAGTGGACCCTGACCCACGCCAAGGTCTGGCCTCTTAATCCTCAGCTAAATCCCGAAGGCGCTGCGGAAACCTTTGCCGAAATGACCCTGCCTTCGTCACTGACGCAGGAACGGATACGCGACAGTTTTGGATTGCCCAGCTCGATATCGATCTGGAATTTGCCCAGCTATATCGCCCAATTGGAAGAAGCCGGGTTTTCCGCCCGCCGTCACGCCGTTTGGTTGCAGATGGAACTGGCTCGACCGATGTTTCTGATGGCGATGGTGCTGATTGCCTCGGCTTTCACGATGCGGCACACCCGGTCTGGGCGCACCGGGATTGCCGTTCTGGCGTCGATCATGCTCGGCTTTAGTCTTTATTACATTAGAAATTTCGCACAAATACTTGGCGAAAATGGACAAATTCCGATCATGCTTGCAGCGTGGGCGCCGCCATCGGCGTCGGTTCTGCTTGCGCTCGGACTGCTTTTGCATATGGAGGACGGGTGATGAAACGACGTCTTCCTTCAGTCCTTCTGGCGGCATTGCTTTGTGCCGGTCATGTGTTGCCCGCTATCGCGCAGCAGCAGGACGATCCTGTGCCCGTGCAAGAGGTCAAAAACGCGGTTTTGGTTGCTGATAACCTGCGGGTCGAAGGCCGCAACCGGTTGATCGCCGAAGGCAATGTCGAAGCCTTTTATGACGATATCCGATTGAAGGCCGCGCGCGTGATCTATGATCGCGCCGAGGACAAGCTGACCATAGAGGGGCCGGTCACCCTGAGCGAAGGGGAAGACACCATCGTTTTGGCCGAATCCGGTGAACTGGATGCCAGATTGGAAAACGGGCTGCTGCGCGGTGCGCGGATGATCATGAATCAGCAAGTCCAGTTGGCCGCAGCACAGATTAGCCGCGTTGGCGGACGCTATTCTCAATTGTACAAGGTCGCGGCGACCTCATGCAGGGTTTGTAACAGCGATACGCCACCGCTGTGGCAGATCAGGGCCACGAAAACCACACATGATCAAAAAGAGCGCCAGCTTTATTTTGAAAACGCGCAATTGCGGATCATGAATGTACCAGTGTTCTGGCTGCCACGGTTGCGGTTGCCCGATCCAACTTTGGAACGCGCCACCGGGTTCATGATCCCGTCTTTGAAGCAGAATTCTCTGCTGGGGTTGGGGTTCAAGATGCCCTATTTCATCAAGATGGGCGATCATCGCGATCTGATGTTGACCCCATACCTGTCGTCCAAGACGCGTACGCTGGAACTGCGCTATCGACAGGCGTTTCGTCATGGCCGGATTGAATTCAACGGCGCGGTATCCGACGATTCTATTCAATCAGGCCGCCGCGGATACCTGTTCGGCCAAGGCTTGTTCAATTTGCGAAACGATTACCAACTGAGTTTCAATGTCGAAGCGGTCACTGACCGTGCCTATCTGGTAGAATACGACTATTCCGATAAGGACCGGTTGGAAAGCGAGGTCGCGTTGACCCGGGTCAGACGCGACGAATATATCCGCGGTGCGCTGACCTCCTACCAGACGCTACGCGATGGTGAAGACAATTCCACCCTGCCCACGATCATCGGCGATATCGATTACGAAAAGCGTTTTTTCCCAAAATCGATCGGCGGTGAGGTCAGATTGTCGTTGGGTGCCCATTCACATTACCGCTATTCCGATCTGGATATCGACGGGCGCGACGTTAGCCGGGCAGATACGGAACTAAGCTGGCGCAATACCTGGACCGGTCCGGCGGGTATCCGTATGGAATATTATGCCGGCGTTGCGGTTGATGCTTTTTCAGTCAAGCAAGACAGCAGTTCCGTCGATAAGGAAACCGTGGTGACCCCGCAAACCCGGGTAACGCTGCGGTGGCCATGGATGAAAACTGCGCGAAACGGCGCCATTCATGTGATTGAACCGGTGGCCATGATTGGTTGGACTGGTGGGACCAATTCTAATGTGCCCAACGATGAAAGCACCCGAGTTGAATTCGACGAAAGCAACCTGTTGGCGCTATCGCGATTTCCGTCCTATGACCGGCGCGAACGCGGTGCGCAGGCTGCTTTGGGATTGGTCTGGACCCGGCTTGGACCCAAGGGAGGCAGTTCGACTCTGGCTTTTGGGCAGGTCTATCGCGAAACGTCCGAAAGCGATTTTTCGGTTTCGTCAGGCCTGTCAGGAACCACGTCGGATTTGTTGTTGGCGGGTCAGCTGAAAAGTGTAAATGGCTTGTCGCTTAGCGCGCGCACGTTGCTGAGCGATCAGGGATTCGACGTGTCCAAGGCCGAAGCCCGCGCCGCGTGGCAGTTGGCACGTGGTGGCTTTGGCGCCTCGTATGTCTGGCTTGGGGCCGACTTGGCCGAAGATCGCAGCAGTACGGTGTCGGAATGGCTTTTGGATGGCTATTACCGGTTTTCCAACCAGTGGTCGGGCACCGCTGATTGGCGTTATGACGTTGCCAGCGACAAGACTGCCGAAGCCAGTCTGGGATTAGTTTACCGAAATGAATGCGTTCAGGTAAACCTTTCCCTCTCGCGCCGCTTCACCTCTTCCACTATCGTCGAGCCGTCGACCTCTTTGGGCTTCACAGTCAAACTGACTGGGTTTAGCGCGGGCAAGGTCGACAAAAGCTATACCCGCAGTTGCAGGAACCAAGGACTATGAAACAGACCATGCGCCAGATTCTTTTTGCCGCCGCGGCCGTCGGAACCGTTCTGACCGCCCCCGTGCTGGCGCTGGCCCAAGGGCTTTTTGATCCGGTGATCAAGGTCAATGACCGGGTTATCACGCAATATGAAATCGAGCAGCGAGAATTGCTGTTGGGGGTGCTAAACGCGGCCGGCAACAGGAACGAACTGGCCCGCGAACAGTTGATAGAGGATCGTCTGAAACTCGAAGCGGCCGACGCGGTCGGACTGCAGATTTCTCCCGAGGGGATCGACGCTGGGGTGGCCGAATTCGCTGGCCGCGCCAACTTGAAGCCAGAACAGCTCTATCAACTACTGGCAAAGGAAGGCGTCGACAAACAAAGCTTTCTGGATTTTATGCTACCGGGGCTCAGCTGGCGTGAGTTGATTCAGGCCAAATACAACGGCCGGGTTTCGGTATCCGAGGCCGAAATCGACAAAGCGCTCAATGCCGTTACAGGTGGCAGTTCGGTGCGGGTGCTGGTTTCGGAAATCATCATTCCCGTACCTCAGGGGCGCGAAGAAGAGGTTCAGGCGCGGGCCGAGGAGATTAGCCAGATCGAAAGCCTCAGCGCCTTTTCCGAGGCCGCGCGGAAGTATTCCGCCGCTAACAGCCGCAATGTCGGCGGGCGACTGGGCTGGATGCCGATTACCAAGCTGCCCCCGGCCTTGCGTCCTGTTCTGTTGGGGCTGGCACCGGGCAAAACCACCGCACCGCTGCCGTTTCAAGGCGCGCTGGCGGTGTTCCAGCTGCGCGCGATCGAAGAATCTGACTACAAGGTGCCAGAATATTCAGCGATTGAATATGCGGCCTATTACATGCCGGGCGGACGTAGCCCCGAAACTCTGGCTAAAGCTGAAAAGCTGCGTGAGCATATCGATACCTGCGACGACCTTTACGGTGTCAATCAGGGCCAGCCAGACGAATTGCTGGACCGGGTAACCACCACGCCCGCAGAATTGCCGCAAGATATCGCGATGGAACTGGCGAAGCTCGACAAGGGCGAAGTGTCGACCAACCTGACCCGGGCCGATGGGCAGCAGTTGGTTTTCCTGATGCTCTGTGGTCGCACACCCGCGATTGCCGAAGGTGCGTCGCGCGAAGAAATCGCCGCCCAACTGCGTAACCGCCAACTGGAATCCTTTGCCAATGGATTTCTGGAAGAACTGCGTTCCGAAGCCCGGATCACCTCTCGATGAGGGCGCCAATCGCGCTCAGTTGCGGCGAACCTGCGGGGGTCGGTCCCGAAATCGCGCTTCATGCCTGGGACGTGCTGGGCGACAGCCTGCCGTTTTTCTATATCGGCGACCAGCGGCATTTGCCGGACACCGCCCCGGTGGTGATTATCGACAGCCCCGAAGACGCGATTGCAGCCAGCCGCCGTGGTGTGCCGGTGCTGCGGCATGACTTTCCCGCCGCGGCCAGGCCCGGGCAGCCCGATCCGGAAAATGCACAAGGCGTGATCGATGTGATCGCGCGTGGAGTTGAATTGACGCAAAGCGGTGCAGCTTCGGCCTTGTGCACGCTGCCCATTCACAAAAAAGCGCTGAAGGATGGGGCGGATTTCGCCTATCCCGGTCATACCGAATTCCTTGCCGCGCTGGCCAATGTGGACCGCGTTGTGATGATGCTGGCCAGCGATGCGTTGCGGGTGGTGCCGACCACGATCCATATCGCGATCAACGAGGTGCCGAAACAGCTGACCGCCGATCTGCTGACCGAAACAATCCGGATCACGGACGCGGCGTTGCGTCGGGATTTCGGACTTAGCAGTCCGCGTTTGGCCGTGGCCGGGCTGAATCCGCACGCTGGCGAAGGTGGCACGATGGGGCGCGAAGAGATCGAACTGATCAATCCCGTCCTTGATCGGCTGCGGGCCGAGGGATTGCATTTGGACGGACCCAAGTCTGCCGACACGATGTTCCATGCGGCAGCACGGTCACATTACGACGCTGCGATCTGCATGTATCACGATCAGGCCTTGATCCCGATCAAGACCATAGATTTCGCGGGCGGCGTCAATGTAACACTTGGGCTGCCCTTTATCCGGACCTCACCTGATCACGGAACCGCATTCGATATCGCGGGCAAAGGGCTGGCCGATCCGACATCGACGATTGCCGCGTTGAAACTGGCCAATAAAATGGCTTCGAACCGGACCCGCACATGAGCCAGATTGATCCCCTTCCGCCGCTGCGCGACGTGATCGACAGTCATGGCATTGCAGCCAGGAAATCACTGGGTCAGAATTTCCTGCTTGATTTGAACCTGACGTCAAAAATTGCCCGGATCGCGGGCGATCTGAGCGGCTGTGACATTCTGGAAATCGGACCTGGACCCGGCGGATTGACTCGCGGATTGCTGGCCGAAGGTGCACGCAAGGTGCTGGCGATCGAAAAAGACAGCCGCTGCATGGCCGCCCTGGACGAAATCGCGCAAATCTATCCGGGCCGGTTACAGGTGATCAACGGCGACGCATTGGAAATCGATCCGCTACAATACCTGACGCCGCCGATCCGGATCGCTGCCAACCTGCCATATAATGTCGGGACAGAATTGTTGGTCCGCTGGTTGACGCCAAAAGAATGGCCGCCGTTCTGGACATCTTTGACATTGATGTTTCAGAAGGAAGTCGCGGAACGGATCGTGGCACAACCCGGATCCAAGGCCTATGGCCGGTTGGCGATCCTGGCGCAATGGCGTTGCGATACGCGGATCGCGCTGCAATTGCCACCCGAAGCCTTCAGCCCGCCGCCCAAAGTGCATTCTGCCGTGGTACATCTGACCGCCCTGCCCGAACCTCGCTTCCCTGCCGATCCGAAAAAGTTGGAACAGGTGGTTGCTCGCGCGTTCAATCAGCGGCGCAAAATGTTGCGCGCAGCTTTGAAAGGTGTCGCTCCGGATATTGAGGATCGTTTGATCGCGTCCGGTATCAAGCCGACCGACCGGGCTGAAACTGTGGGGCTGGAACAATTCTGCGCCCTGACGCGGAACTTGTCCGCAGGCTGAGGGTCCGCACCTGTAGAAAGTGGTCGCGCAAGCAAAAAGGCCCCTCTCGGGGCCTTTCAAATCAAGCTTTCAAAGATCACTCTGCGGCTTCTGGTGCCCCGGGTGCAGGTGGATCTTTCGGCGCATCTGGCGCAGACCCGTCTTCGACCGTTTTCTTGGCACGGGGTTTGCGCGGTTTGCGGGCCGGTTTCGGCTTGGCCGGTTTTTCCGAAGCGGCCTCGGGTGTTTCCACCAGTCCGCTGTCTTTATCATTGCCCAGATCGACAATATCGGGCTGCTCGGAGCTGCCGGGATCCTCAGTGCCTTCAGCCGAAGTTTTCGGCGCCTCAGAGGGATCGCGGTCCTGACGTGTCGCGCGTTCGCGGTCGCGCTCGGCCTGACGTTCGCGGTTTTCGCGTTCCTGCTGTTCGCGCCGTGCGTCCATTTCGCGCTGCGCCTGACTCAACATGCGCAGGTAATGTTCGGCGTGCTGCTGAAAATTCTCAGCCGCCACACGGTCATTGCTCAGCTGCGCGTCGCGGGCCAGTTGATTATACTTATCGATAATTTGCTGCGGCGTACCGCGCACTTTACCTTCGGGGCCGGAACTATCGAATACACGATTAACGATATTTCCGACATTACGGTTATTGTTGCTACGGTTCGACTTTGACCGCGAACGGGATTTGGAAGATCTCATCTTACTGCTGTCCAGCCTTCACATTTCAGCGTCGTAGGACCCGTTTCACGCCTCTTGCGCTCAATTACCAACCGGGTTCAAAACGTTTTGTGGCTTGGCGTCGGGCGGGAGCGGATTAGAGCATCCTGCGCCTCGACCCCTTCTGAGTAGTCGGTTGAGCGTATCGTGGCAAGAGGCAACCAGACAAAAATCTGATGTTTCTCGTCCTTGCAGCAGGTTTATCCACAGAAAATCAGCGGACTGTTGCCGTGACGACGCGATCACGCCCTTCCAGATCGGGCAGGGTTTCTACATTCACAAACCCCGCTTGACGGAAAATTGCCGATACATCGGGACCTTGGTGCAAGCCGATTTCTACCAGCAACCGTCCGGTTTCAGTCAAATGCTCTGCTACACCGGCGGCTATGACCCGATAGGGGGCCAGCCCATCCCCACCGGGGGTAAGCGCCAGATGCGGATCGTGGTTCAAAACCTCCCGCGACAATCCGCGCATTTCATCGGCCGAAATATACGGGGGATTGGATACAATCAAATCGAACCTGCCGTCGATCGCGGAAAACCAGTCCGAAACCATGAATGCAACCCGATCGGTCAATTTCAGCGTATCCGCATTGCGTTGTGCAACATCAAGCGCCTTGTCGCTCAGATCGCTGCCAATGCCGGTCGCGCGGGGCCATTCGTCCAGCAAGCTAAGCAGAATACAGCCGCTGCCGGTACCCAGATCCAGGATGCGGTCTGGTGCGGGCCCTTTCAGCGCAGCCGCAACCAGTGTTTCAGTATCGGGACGCGGGTCCAGAACATCGGCGCTGATTTCAAAGCGATGGTTCCAGAAATCACGATAGCCGATGATTTTTGATACCGGTTCTCCTACGCTGCGGCGCTGCAGCAGATCGGCATAACGCGACATGACCTCGGTATTGAAATCGCTGATATCCAACTGGATCAGCCCAGCCTGATCGACGCCTGCCGCATGGGCCAGCAGCAAACGCGCTTCGCGGGCGGGGTTGTCCGTGTTTGCCAGGGTTTCTTGTCCCAGCTTGAGCGCCATCGACAAGGCCTGGCCTGCGGATCGCGCTTTGAGCGGGGTCACCCGTTCATCTCCGCCAGCATTTCGGCCTGATGATGGGCGATCAGCGCGTCAATCACGTCATCCAGATCGCCCTGCATGATCTGGTCCAGCTTGTAGAGCGTCAGGTTGATGCGATGATCGGTCATTCGGCCTTGCGGAAAATTATAGGTGCGGATGCGTTCCGACCGGTCGCCGCCGCCAACCTGTGCCTTGCGGTCTGCGGCGCGTTCGGTATCGATCCGCTGACGTTCCAGATCGAACAGCCGCGTCTTGAGAACCTGCATGGCGATGGCACGGTTCTGGTGCTGCGACTTTTCTGATGAAGTCACCACGATTCCGGTCGGGATATGGGTGATGCGAACCGCCGAATCCGTCGTATTCACATGCTGTCCGCCTGCGCCTGAACTACGCATGGTGTCGATGCGCAGATCGTTCTGGTCGATATGGATATCGACATCTTCGGCTTCGGGCAGAACCGCCACGGTAGCGGCCGAGGTGTGAATGCGCCCCCCCGATTCCGTTTCCGGCACGCGCTGCACCCGGTGCACACCGCTTTCGTATTTCAGCCGGGCAAAGACACCTTCACCTTTGACATGAGCGGTAACTTCCTTGATTCCTCCCAGTTCGGTTTCGGCCAGATCAATGATCTGGAACGTCCAGCCCCGCGCCTCGGCGTACCGCTGATACATCCGCAGCAGGTCACCGGCGAACAGCGCTGCCTCGTCGCCCCCCGTTCCCGGCCGTATCTCGATCATCGCCGGGCGCGCATCGGCCGCATCCTTGGGCAGCAGCGCCAGTTGCAACGCCTTTTCCACCTCTGGAATCTGCCCCTTGAGGTCTGGCAATTCTTCTTCGGCAAGGGCCTTCATTTCGGGATCGTTCAGCATCTCTTCGGCGTCTTCGAGGTCGTTGAGCAGTTGCTTATAAACCTTGATCTGCTCAACCACCGGACGCAGATCGGCATATTCCTTGCCGATCACGGCAATGTCGCCGCGACCTTCGGACATCTGCGCTTCGAGGAATTCAAAACGGTTGGTGATCTGATCTAGTCGGTCCAGTGAAATCATATCCCTGCTTTTTCCCATTCACGTGATTTGGTCAAGAGGGGTGGATATGCTAGACTTCTTTTCATGTGGAAAACTCTGGCTTTTGTTCTGCTTGCCACGCCTGCCCTGTCCGATCAGACCATCGGTGGCAAGGTGGTGGATTGCTATTGCACTGATAAGTCCGGTGCCCGGGTCGAACTGGGTCAGACCATTTGCCTGCAGGTCGATGGTCGCATGTTCATGGCGCAATGCCAGATGTCCCTGAATGTACCAATGTGGCGTGAAGTGGCGCAGGGCTGCCTCAGTTCATCGCTGCGCCAAAGCGTCAAGCCAGTTGGCGATGCGTTCGGCGTTTACTCCGAAATCGTTGCGGCCAAATCGTAATCTGCCATATAACGCAATCTGATCGCTGCGTTGTTCCACGGTGGTGAAGTCAGGAAAGCCCCAGAATGCACTGCGGCTGATATAGGTGATCAGGCCTTCCTCCACTGAACCGGCCAGAACCTTTGTGCGCGGCCAGCTCAGCGCGATCTCATGTAGCCGGGCGAATTGCCTGGCGTTTGCCGGGATGACGCGGACGATGCCGGCGCTGAACTGCTTGTCCTGATCGCCCTTGATCGGTTGATGCCAGCGGGTCGGGTCATTCGGGGAAAGACGGATATAGGCCATCAAACCCAACAGTATTAAAACGAAAAACCCAACAAATTTCATCGCCTGCCACTTTCACTGTTCCAGAGATATTCAAGAAACCCCATTGGGGGCCAGGAGCGGCTCAAAGACAAGATTGACGCGGCGTTCCGCTTTGTTTTAGCGCCGGTTCCAGCCCCAAAGGCAGATCAGTTCCATCGCCACATGCGCCCCGGCCACGGCGGTGGCCCCGGTGGTATCATAGGGCGGCGACACCTCGACGATATCGCCCCCTTTCAGATTGATCCCGGCCAGATCGCGCAGGATGATAGCGCTCTGGGCACTGGTCAGTCCGCCCCAGACCGGCGTTCCGGTGCCCGGCGCATAGGCCGGATCGAGCGCATCAATGTCAAAGGTCAGATAGGTCGGTGCATCGCCAACGATCGCTTTGACCTTTTTCGCGATATCGGCGGGTGCGCTTTCATGCACTTCGCGCGCATCAATCACATTCATGCCTAGATAATCGTCGCATTCGGTGCGAATTCCGATCTGAACCGAGCGTTTCGGGTCCACCAGCCCCAGCTTCACCGCCTTGTACATGAATGTACCGTGATCGATCCGGTCGTAATCGTCATCCGCCCACAGGTCGGAATGGGCATCGAACTGGATCACGCTCATCGGTCCATATTTTTCGGCATAGGCTTTCAGGATCGGCAGCGCGATATAGTGATCGCCGCCCAATGTTACAGTGCCGACATCGGCGGCCAGAATTGTGCGGAAATGGTTTTCCAATGTGGCAGGAAATTCAGACGTCTTGGCGTAGTCAAAGGCCAGATCGCCATAATCGACGATGGAAAAGCTGCCCAGCGGGTCATAACCCCAGCCATAGGGCGGATCATAGGGTTGCAGGCTGCTGGCTTCGCGGATCGCACGCGGACCGAAACGGGTGCCGGGCCGGTGCGTCACCGCCTGATCGAACGGCACGCCAGTGATTGCCAGGTCAACCCCGGTCAGATCCTTGGAATAGCGGCGGCGCAGGAAAGAAGTGGCCCCGCCAAAAGCGTTTTCAAAGCTCAATCCGCGCAAATCATCGCGGGTAAAGGCGTGATCGATTTGCGTTTTTGCATCTTCCAGGCCCATGTGGCGACTCCCGTTTAAGAAATTTGATCAAAATATTGCAGAGCCGCGCGCCCTGGTCAACGATCCCTGTTCTTGATCGGCAACGCGGTTTCGACCAACCGGGAAAAAAACGATGCGCCAATCGGTGCGATCGCATCGTTGAAATCGAAGCCCGGTTGATGCAGCCCCGCACCTTCGCCACCACCGATGTACAGATAGGCGCCCGGACGAGCCTGCAGCATATAGGAAAAATCTTCGGCCCCCATGTCGCGGGTGCCGTCGTCTATCACCATGCTTTCCCCGGAAACCTGCCGCGCCACTCCGGCAGCAAAGGCAGTTTTCGCCGGATCGTTGACCGTGGCCGGATACCAGACTTCGTAATTCAGCTCTGCATCGACCCCATAGGCCGGGCCCATCCCATCGACAATTTCCTGCATTCGGCGCATCACCATTGCCTGCACATCCCGGTCAAAGGTGCGCACGGTACCATTGATATAGGCCGTTTCGGGAATGATGTTTTCCGCCGATCCGGTATGGATCTGAGTGACCGAAATTACCAGATCATTCAGTGCATAGTGATTGCGGCTGGAAATCGATTGTATCGCCTGAACGATTCCCACGGCGGCGATCACCGGATCGCGGGTTTCATGTGGCATCGCACCATGACCGCCGATGCCTTTGACACGAATGTGGAAAGTATCTACCGCCGCCATGATTGGTCCGGGTGTGGTGTAGAACCCACCTTCGGTGAAACCCGGCAGGTTGTGCAGCGCATAGACTTCTTCGATGGCGAATGTGTCCATGATGCCTTCTTGGACCATCACGCCGCCGCCGCCGCCATCTTCCTCGGCCGGTTGGAAAATCAGCGCGACGGTGCCGTTGAAATTGCGCGTCTCAGACAGGTATTTTGCCGCCCCTAGCAACATCGTGGTATGGCCGTCATGACCACAGGCGTGCATCACGCCCGGTGTGGTGGAGGCATAGTCGGCGCCGGTTTCTTCCTCGATTGGCAGCGCATCCATATCGGCGCGCAACCCGATCACCGGGCCATCCCCCTGCCCCCGGATCAGCGCTACGATGCCGGTTTTCGCGATCCCGGTATGGATCTCATCCACGCCAAATTCCTTCAGCCGTTCCTCGACGAAGGCCGCGGTTTGGAAACAGTCGAATTTCAGCTCGGGATGCTGATGCAGGTGCCGCCGCCAAGCGGTCATTTCGTCGGTGAACCCGGCGATGCGATTGATCACGGCCATGTACTGGACTCCGGCTGGTCTAAAGGTCAGGGTCACACTCAATCGTAATATGGGAGCCGCCGCAATGCCCGATGACACGCTGATAAACGACCCCAAAGGAGGAATGCCGCGTTTGCTGGAAATCATGCGCCGATTGCGCGACCCCCAAACAGGCTGCCCGTGGGATATCGAGCAGGATTTCAGTACCATCGCGCCGTATACGATCGAAGAAGCCTATGAAGTCGCCGATGCAATCGAACGGAAAGCCTGGGACGAGTTGAAGGGCGAATTGGGCGACCTTTTGTTCCAATCGGTGTTTCATGCCCAAATGGCAGAAGAGGCCGGGATGTTCAGTTTCGACGATGTGGCCGACACCATGTCAGACAAGATGGTGGCACGGCATCCGCATGTTTTTGGTGATGAAAGCCGCGATAAATCCGCCGAACAACAAACGGTCGACTGGGAACAGATCAAGGCTGCTGAACGGGCACAGAAGGCACAAAAGGGAACGCTTGACGGTGTCGCGGTCGGGCTTCCGGCGCTGCTGAGGGCAGTGAAATTGCAAAAACGTGCTGCAAGGGTTGGGTTTGACTGGCCACATGTCGACGACGTGCTCGACAAGATAAAGGAAGAGGCCGAAGAACTCACCGAGGCCCGAAACGAATTGACCCAGAAAGAGATCGAGGAAGAGTTTGGCGATCTTCTGTTTGTGATGGCCAATCTGGCCCGGCATCTGGAGGTCGAACCCGAAGCCGCTTTGCGGGCTGCCAATGCCAAGTTCATTCGTCGGTTCGAAGGGATTGAGGCCAAACTGGCCGAGATGGGAAAGATGCCGTCAGAGTCGAATCTAAAAGAGATGGATGCCTTGTGGGATCGGGTCAAACTGGAAGAACGGGGTCAGTGCTCAAAATCTGATTGATTTAATCGGGTATTGACCCGACCGAAAGAGTCGGGTTTAACGTTGCTCAAATGTCTGTTGAGTATCGGAGGTCTTGCATGCTCACTAAAATCAAACCCATTGCCCTTGCTGTTCTAGGCCTTGCGATGGCGGCCCCGGCGATGGCCGAAGAGGTTAACCTTTATTCCTACCGTCAGCCCGATCTTCTAAAGCCACTAACGGACGCATTCGAGGCGGAAACCGGAATCGACGTCAATGTTGCCTATCTGAGCAAGGGTATGGTCGAACGTCTGACCGCTGAGGGCAAACGGTCGCCCGCCGATCTGGTGCTGACCGTCGACATCTCACGCCTTGCTGCGGTGGTCGATGCCGGGCTGACCCAGCCGGTGGAAAGCGATATCCTGACCGCGAATGTTCCCGCGGCCTATCACGACCCTGAGGGCCAATGGTGGGGCCTGACTACCCGTGCCCGGGTGGTCTATGCCAGCAAGGACCGCGTGAAGCCAGGCGAGGTTACCACCTATGAGGATCTGGCAGATCCGAAATGGAAGGGCCGCATCTGCACCCGCTCGGGTACCCATGCCTATAACGTCGCGCTGACTGCGGCGGTGATCCATCATTTGGGCGAAGATGGTGCCAAGGCATGGCTGGAAGGTCTCAAGGCCAACCTGGCTCGCAAGCCGCAAGGTAACGACCGTGCGCAGGTCAAGGCAATCTGGGCCGGCGAATGCGATATCGCCATCGGCAACACCTATTATATGGGAGAAATGCTGGAAGACCCTGAACAGAAAGAATGGGCCGAAAGCGTCAATATCGTTTTTCCCGTGTTCGAAGGCGGTGGTGCGCATGTGAATATTTCCGGTGTGGCGATGACCAAATCCGCCCCGAACAAGGAAAACGCGCTCAAGCTGATGGAATTTCTGACCGCACCCGAGGCGCAGCGGATTTATGCGGTGGCCAATCACGAATACCCGATCGCGCCGGGGGTCGAACCGGGTGAGTTGGTGAAAAGCTGGGGCGATTTTGTTCCTGATGATGTCAATCTGATGGAATTGGCCAAGTTGCGCCCCATCGCTTTACGGATCATCGAGGAAGTCGATTTCGACGGTTAAGTTCTGCGAGATCATCGGAAAAGGGCGGCACCAGAGGGTGCCGCCCTTTTCTGTGGCAGCATCAGGGCGTGCCGGCTGCGCCGGTGAGTATTTGTCCAAGGAGAAACAGCAGAACCAGCGCTGGAAATCGGCCTGTGGCTCAGCTCTCTGGACTTCGTTAGTTGAACCTGAAAAGGTTTCTGCAACCACGGAGGGGCGAATGGATAAGCACAGGATCATCATTGATACCGATCCCGGGCAGGACGATGCGGTGGCCATTCTGCTGGCGCTGTCCAGCCCGGAGGAGATCGAGGTTCTGGGGATCACTGCAGTTGCTGGCAATGTGCCGCTGCCTCTAACCGAACTGAACGCGCGCAAGGTCTGCGAATTGGCCGGACGGCCGGATATGAAAGTGTTTGCCGGTTGCGACCGTCCGTTTGGGCGCAAGTTGGTCACCGCCGAACATGTTCATGGCAAATCCGGGTTGGACGGGCCGGTTCTGCCCGATCCGAAAATGCAGCTTCAGGACGGCCATGCGGTGGATTTCATCATTGACACGCTACGTGCGGAACCCGCCGGATCGGTGACATTGTGCCCATTGGGACCGCTGACCAATATCGCGATGGCGTTTGAAAAGGCCCCCGACATCACGGAACGGGTGCGTGAAATTGTGCTGATGGGCGGGGCCTATTTCGAGGTGGGTAACATCACGCCGACGGCCGAGTTCAATATCTATGTAGACCCTCAGGCGGCCCGGATCGTTTTCGGCTCGGGCGTGCAGATCACAGTGATGCCACTGGATGTGACACACAAGGCTCTGGTAACACCGGCCCGCAATGACGCCTTCCGCGCCATTGGCAACCGGGTCGGGGTGGCGGTGGCTGAGATGACCGATTTCTTTGAACGCTACGACATGGAAAAATATGGCGCGCAGGGCGCGCCTTTGCATGACCCCTGCGTCACCGCCTATCTGATCCGGCCCGAGCTGTTTTCCGGCCGCCATATCAATGTTGAGATCGAAACCAGTTCGGAACTGACAATGGGCATGACCGTGGCGGATTGGTGGCGGGTATCTGGGCGCGATCCCAATGCCATGTTCATCCGCGATATCGACGCAGACGGGTTTTTTAGCCTGCTGACTGACCGACTGTCGCGATTATGACCGCGCTGCATCTGGCTGGACCCGACGATCTGGACTGCTTGCTGCCGCAGGTGCGGTCATTTCAGGATGATCGGGGCATTACACGCAGCGACGACGACCGCGCCGCAGCGCTGAGGCCGCTATTGGAGGGGTCGCCGCATGGCGCTGTTTATCTGTTCGGACCAAAACGGGCTCCGATCGGTCATGTCGTGATCAGTTTCGGGTGGTCCTTGGAGGTCGGCGGTATGACCGGTTTCATTGATGAAATCTATGTCCGTCCCAGCGTGCGCGGGCGCGGCATCGGAACAGAAGTTTTGACCGCGCTGACAAAGGCGCTGGTCGGTGCCGGTCTGAAGGCGCTGCATGTGGACCTGAACCGGGGCGATGAAAAATCCCGGGATTTCTATGCAAGGCTGCGATTCCGGGAACATTCGGACCATTTTCTGATGACTCTGGAGTACTGAACCTTGCTATTTTGTACCAGCGGTTTAGGTGACGGTCATGAGTTTGCAGATCCCTTTCGATAACAGCTATGCGGCTTTGCCTGCACGATTTTTCACTCGGGTTTCACCCGATCCGGTAGCGGCGCCCGAACTGGTCGCCTTCAACTCGGATTTGGCTGCCGAATTGAGGATCGGAGCCGCAAGCGCGTCGGTAATGGCCGAAATCTTTGCTGGCAATAAGATGCCAGATGGCGCGGCGCCACTGGCGCAGGTCTATGCCGGGCATCAATTTGGCGGATTTTCACCGCAGCTGGGCGATGGTCGTGCCGTGCTTTTGGGGGAAGTGGTCGATCGGGGTGGCAACCGCCGCGATATTCAACTGAAGGGATCTGGGCGCACACCCTATTCCCGCCGGGGCGATGGCCGCGCCTGGCTGGGGCCGGTGCTACGGGAATATGTGCTGAGCGAAGCGATGCATTGCCTTGGTATCCCGACCACGCGGGCATTGGCAGCGGTGCTCACGGGCGAAGCTGTTTATCGTGAAGAGGCCTTGCCGGGTGCGGTTCTGACCCGGGTGGCAGGCAGCCATATCCGTGTGGGCACGTTCCAGTATTTTGCCGCGCGACAGGATATTGAGGCGCTTGAGGCGCTTTTTACTTACGCCCGGGACCGGCATTATCCGCAGGCTGAAACCCCTTTGGATTTCCTGCGGGCAGTGATCGAACGTCAGGTGAAACTGGTGGTGCAATGGCTGTCCATCGGGTTCATCCACGGGGTTATGAATACCGATAACACCTCGATTTCTGGTGAAACCATTGATTACGGACCAGCGGCGTTTTTGGATATCTACCATCCGGTGACGGTCTATTCTTCGATCGATCATCACGGGCGCTATGCCTATGACAATCAGGCCAATGCCATCGCCTGGAACATGGCGCAGCTGGCCACCAGCCTTGTGCCGCTGATGCCCGACAGCGATGTGGCGATCAAGGCGTTCACCGAAACAGTTCATGCGATGTCCGGCATGATCCGGACCGAATGGATTTCGGCCTTCGGGCGTAAGATCGGGTTAGAGTCGGCGACGGACGAGGATGAGGCGCTGATTGGCGAACTGCTGACTTCGATGGCCGATAATCAGGCCGATTTCACCAATACGTTCCGGGCGCTGATCCATGGCGACGCGCGCGATCAGTTCACCGATCCGACCGCGTTCGATGCTTGGGCGACGCAGTGGCGGCAGCGGTTGCAGCGGGAAACCGACCCCGAGGCGTTGATGCGCAGCGTCAATCCCGCCTTCATCCCGCGCAATCACCGGGTGGAACAAATGATTCAATCGGCGCGGGCGGGCGATTATGCCCCGTTCGAACGGCTTCTGAAAGTGTTGTCGCGCCCGTATGAGGATCAGCCCGGGGCCGAGGATCTGACGCGTCCGCCGCTCTCAACGGAAGTGGTGCAGCAGACTTTTTGCGGGACCTGAGATCAGGCGCTGCGCCGGTTGATCAGGACGATCCCCACTGCCACCAGAAGCAGCGCCATAATGACCGGCAGACCGATCTGTTCTTCCAGCAGAAGCCAGCCCAGAACAACACTGATCACCGGGGACAAGAAGCTGAAACTTGCCACGCCCGAAGCCGGGTACATCTTCAGCAGGAAAAACCAGAACAGAAATCCGAAACTGGCCACGACGATAACCTGATAGGCAAGCCCCGCCATGTGCCAGATCGAGGGATCACGTAAAAGAGGGCCAAAAAACGGCGCGACTATCATCAGGATCACCGCCGAAACCGACAATTGCCACCACAACTGCATTTCCGGCACCTGTTCCGAAATCCGGGTCAGTCGCGCGGTCAGCGCGATCCCGGCCCAACCGCAGGCCCCCGCCAACGCGGCCAGATCGCCCAACAGGCTGGCTTCGCCACCATTGCGCGCCGACAAGACCAAGGCCACCCCGCCCATAGCAAGAGCAAGGCCAAGCGCCCGGACTGGTGTCAGCCGTTCGCCGGGCAACAGGAAATGCGCTGACAGCGACAGGATCACAGGCATTGAATAGAACAGGATCGAAGCGCGCCCCACCGTGGTATGGTCGAGCGCCCAGAACAAGCAGATGAATTCCCCGGCGAACAATGCACCTAACAGCAACCCCGAGGCCCAGAATTCCCGTGGCAACCGGATCGGAATGCCGCGCGCGACCATCCAGAGGGTCAGAACGATCAATGCGCCAACCGAACGGATGCCCGCCATGAAGACCGGCTGAAACCCGGTGTTTCCCAACTTTACAACGACTTGATTGAAGGCAAGCACCACGGCGAAGCCCGTCAACATCAGCGCGCCAAGCCCGTCTATGCTGTTTTTTCTTTCCATGGCGCTAAATGAAGCCGAACCGCAGACGGCGTCAAGATGCGGAATTTATTTTCGCCAGCGTTGAAATAATCTCGGATTATGCCTGACAAATTCGTCGATGACGCCGGTCAGGCCACCATGTTCCCGAGACTTGAGGTAGAACCATCCCGCCCCTGCCCCGAATATGGCCCCGGTCCCGTCGACGATCAGGTCGCCCATCGTGTCCTGCAGCCCCGATTTTTGGGTATTGAAGCCGAAAAGGGAATCCATGGTGAATTCGAAGATTTCCCACATCGTGCCTACCGCCATCGCAAAGCAGAAGGCAAACAATGCGACGGCGTAGGGAGGAGCCGCGTATTTGTCGCCCTGAAACATGATGAAGATCAAAACGAAACCGATCAGACCTACGCCGACGGCCCCGGTGCCGTGCATGACAATGTCCCACCACCAAAACCGGTCGTAGAAATCGAAAGCTTCGCCCAGTAACAGCGTCGATCCGGCGAATAGTGTTGCCGCGGCGATGAAACTGGGCGGGATCACCACATTGGCCCAGCGGGACAGGAACAGTGGCGTCAGCGACAAACCCAATGTCGCCAGCGCCACAAAGGCCGGGTACCACCGCCCGACGATCAAAGAGACCGCTGCAAAAATGAACAGCAATGCCCATATCGTGCGGGCAACCCATGTCTGTTCGGCAAACATTCCGTGACTTCCCGTATCAAACCTGTATCCAGTTCTTATGATCTTACCCACCTGTCGCATTGCAAGCTACAATCTTCAAAAATGCGTTGGTCTGGACCTGCGCCGCCGGCCGGACAGGTCGCTTAGCGTGATCGCGGACTTGAACGCTCAGGTGGTGGTGCTGCAGGAAGCCGACAAGCGGTTACCGCCGCGTCCAGCCGCCCTGCCCCATGAGATGATCGAGGATGATGGCTGGACCATTCTGCCTTTCGGTCAGCCCGGCGGGTCGATCGGTTGGCACGGCAATGCGATGCTGGTCCGGCCCGGGGTGGCACTGCAACAAACTGCGCATATCGAATTGCCGGGGCTGGAACCACGCGGTGCGATCCGGGCAGAACTGGACACATCCATCGGTCCGTTGCGGGTGATCGGGGCGCATCTGGGGCTGATCCGCCGTTATCGACTGTTGCAGGTCGGCGCGATCATCCGCCATTTGCGCGACCTGCCGGATATGCCGACGGTGCTGGCCGGGGATTTCAACGAATGGGGGTCGGTGCGGCCACTCGATACGGTAGCGCATGGATTGCGCTTCATCCCGGCCGCGCTCAGCTTTCCAGCCCCGCGTCCTGTGGCTGCTTTGGACCGTTTCGCACTGTCCGATCACCTGCAGGCCGTTCAAACCAAGGCGCATCGGGGACAACCGGCGCGCATCGCATCGGATCATCTACCGGTCTGGATTGATATCGCCATGGCGCAATGCCCCCCGGTGAAACGCTTTTGAAATCACCGGGAGTGTGCTAGCCGGAACCCACGGCTTGCATCAAATGAGTTTCCAATGACGATTCTTCAGATCACATCCACCCTGATCGTTCTTGCCGGTATGTTCGGCGCGATCAATTATCTGTTTCTGCGGCTGCCTTCTGCCATCGGGATATTGATCGTGTCGCTTCTTGCGTCGATGTCGGTGCTTGTGATGGATCTGGTCTTGCCCGGTTTAAACATGGCAGCCACAGCACGCAAAGTGGTGTTGGGTATCGATTTTTCCGACGCCTTACTGGAAGGCATGTTGGGCCTTTTGCTGTTTGCCGGGGCTCTGCATGTGAAGCTTGCCGATCTGCGGCAACAATGGACCGTGGTCGTGTTGATGGCGACACTGGGTGTGGGGCTGTCCACGGCGATTGTAGGTTTTGGTTTCAGCTGGATCACCGGGATGCCGCTTATGGTGGCGCTGGTCTTCGGGGCGCTGATTTCGCCGACCGATCCGGTCGCAGTCATGGGGGTGTTGCGCGAAGCCAGTCTGCGCAAATCGTTGGAAACCAAGATCGCTGGGGAATCTCTGTTCAATGACGGGGTTGGCTATGTCGTGTTCCTGGTGTTGGTCGCGCTCGCCTTTCCTGCTGTCGGCGGACATGGTGGCGGTCACGAAACCACTGCGATGACCGCGATCACGCTTTTCGTGCAGGAAGCTTTTGGCGGTGCCATCCTCGGCATTGTTCTCGGCTGGCTGACCTTTCGGGTGATGCGGCGCATTGACGACTATTCGCTTGAGGTTCTGATCACGCTTGGATTGGCTTTCGGCGGCTACGAACTGGCGGTTTGGTTGCATGTGTCCGCCCCGATCATGGCCGTCTGCGCCGGGTTGTTAATTGGTGATATCGGCACCAAGCACGGGATGTCCGAAGAAACCCGCCGCTATGTCGAGGCATTCTGGAAACTGATCGATGAAATTCTGAATGCGGTTTTGTTTTTGCTGATCGGATTCGAAGTCTTCGCTGTCACGCTGGACATGCAATATTTAACTGCCGGGGCGTCTGCCATTGCTCTTGCACTGTTCGCTCGGCTTATGGCCGTTGCGATACCAATCTTTCTATTGCGCCCATTCCGCGGCTTTGGCCGCGGGGTGATCCCGATCATGACCTGGGGCGGGTTGAAGGGGGGGATATCGGTCGCGCTGGCGCTGTCGGTCCCTGACGGCGAATGGAAAACCATGATCCTGACCGCGACTTATCTGGTGGTGATCTTTTCGATCATTGTTCAGGGATTGACCGTGGCACAGGTCGCCAATCGCTTTGGCCGCGAACCCGATCTGATGTGATCAGAACCATGACACGCTGGGCGATTTTTCTGCGCGGGGTGAATGTCGGTGGGCATGGCAAACTGCCGATGGCTGATCTGCGCCGGTCGCTCAGGGCAATCGGCGCTGTAAATGTCGCCACCAATATCCAGTCGGGCAATATCGTGATGGATCACGACGAAGACAGCGCGTCAGCTATCTCTGAAATGGTGTCCGGTTTGATCGAAAAGGATTTCGGGTTCCGGCCTACGGCTGTCGCGATACCCCCCGAGGCATTAGACACTCTGATCAGCGCCCTGAAACCGCCCGACACGATTGAGCCAAAAAACATCCATGTCTATCTTCTCGATGGCGACCCGCCACCGGACCTTCCGACGAAAATGTCCCCCTATTGCACCCAAGGCGAAGAGGTTTTGCTGCTGCCCAACGCAATTGCTGTTTTTACCCCGAATGGGATTGGCCGGTCGAAACTGGCCGCCCCGCTGGATCGGTTTTTGAAAAATCGCGCGACCGCGCGCAATCTGAACAGCCTGCGCAAGGTGCAGGCGATGTTAGGGGGAAAACCCAAGTGACCGACTTTCTTGTTCTCGATGTCTTTTCCGAAACTCCCTATGGCGGCAATCAGTTGGCCGTTATTCCTGATGCCACCAATCTGGCCGAAGCGCAGTTGCAGAAGATAGCGCGGGAATTCAATTACTCCGAAACCACCTTTGTTTTTCCGCCAGAAGATCCGGCTCATACCGCCAAGGTGCGCATTTTCACCCCGATGATGGAGGTGCCCTTTGCCGGACATCCTACCATCGGCACTGCGGTGGCGATGGCCGGATTGGGTCATGGTCCCGATATGGTTCTCGAACTGGGCGTTGGGCCGCTGGTCTGTTACGCTGAAAACGGGACGGCGCGTTTCACCACCCGTGCGGGACTGGACCAGATGGGGCAGCCTGACATCGCCTTGATCGCGCGCGCGCTTGGGCTGAGTGCGGATCGGATTTCGACCTCTGTTCATGCCCCGGTCATGGCAAGCCTCGGTCTGCCCTTTACCTTTACAGAACTGACCGACCGTGCTGCGTTATCCGCCATTGTCACCGACATATCGGCCTTTCGCGACGGCGCGGACCAATATCCGGCAACGCTTGATTTTGCGCAATTCGCATATGTCCGGGACAGAAACACCATTCATGCCCGTATGTTCGCGCCATTGGATAACATCCCCGAAGATCCCGCCACCGGCAGTGCTGCGGCGACCCTTGCGGCGTATCTGTCACAACTGGAAGGGCATGATCTGAATCTGCAACTGCATCAGGGCGACGACATGGGCCGGCCCAGCGTGATCGGCGTTCAGACCCGAAACGGTGCGGTGACTGTGTCGGGATCAGCCGTCAAGGTGATGGAAGGCCGATTTATTGTGGAACCCTGACCGGAGAGATTGCAGCGTGCCGGAAAGGTCGTTATCTGACCACTCCACTGCAAAGTGGGTGGAACACATCCGGCTCAAACGTTAAACAGAATGCGGCAAAACAGGGACAGCCATGTCAGACACGATCATTTCGCGCTGTGAAACCATGGGGCTTCGGATGACCGGTCAGCGCCGGACCATCGCTGCCGTTTTGCAGGAATCGCATGATCATCCCGATGTTGACGAACTCTATGCCCGCGCCAGCGCCCGGGACCCGCGCATTTCCATCGCCACCGTCTATCGTACGGTGAAACTGTTCGAAGAAGCCGGGATCCTCGACAAACTTGAATTCGGTGATGGCCGCGCCCGCTATGAGGATGCCGAACGCGATCACCATGACCATCTTATCGACATGCATTCCGGTGAAGTGATCGAATTCGTCGATCCTGAGATTGAGAAGCTTCAGGAAAAAATAGCTCAAAAGCTGGGATATCGGCTGAAGGGACACCGGCTTGAACTTTACGGTGTGCCGATCAACAAAGACTGAGCCGTTCCGCACTGCGATCCATGACTAAATGTGATTAACGAATTAACGACGTATCATATGTAGCGTCAGAATATCTCTTGCGCCCTGACATCGCTTGGGCTTTGCCTGTCTGGGCGCCCCCATTCGGACTCAGCCCATGAATAATACCAAAGCCAATCTGCTGTTCGTTCTTGCGATGGCCCTGTTTGCAGTTCAGGACCTGTTCGTCAAACGTCTGACTGTGCACGTCCCGGCAAGCGAGGTAATCTTTTTCCTCGGCCTTGGCGCGGCTATCATTTTCGCGGCAATTGCGTTGCGGACGGGCAAGACACTGTTTCCACCCATTTCCGTCTACCCCTTGCTTTATCTGCGCACGGTTAGCGAAGCATTTTGCGCCATCTTCATCATTACATCGCTTTCAACTGTCCCGTTGGCGACCTTTGCCACTGTGTTTCAGGCGGTGCCGCTGGTGGTGACAATGGGCGCGGCGGTATTCTTGAAGGAACAGGTCGGCTGGCGCCGCTGGCTGGCCATTGCTGTCGGGTTTTGTGGCGTATTGATGATCATCCGCCCCGGGTCCAGCGGATTTGACAGCGCGACATTGCTGGTGCTGGCGGCGGTCTTGGCGATTTCCGTGCGCGATGTCATTTCGCGTCGATTGCCGGTGGAACTGCCCAGCTCCGTGGTGTCGTTTCAGGGCTTTGCCGCGCTGATCGTTGCCGGGCCGGTTCTGGGGTTGGTTCTGCAGCAGAATCCGGTCCAGCCTACGGCGGGTCAATGGGGGTATCTGGCGTCAACAGTCGGACTTGGCGTGGTCGGCTATGCAGCGATGATCGTTGCTATGCGCATCGGTGAAGTGTCGGCATTGGCCCCGTTTCGCTATTCCCGAATGGTTTTCAGCATGGGATTGGGCATTCTTCTGTTGGGGGAACGTCCAGATTTAATGACCTATGCAGGTGCCGCTCTGATCATCGCATCGGGGCTTTATACCTATTTGCGCGAACGCCGATTGAACAAACGGGCCGCCCTGATCATCGCCGCCGGTCCGCTCTGATCCGGGTTTTCCATTTCCGTTATCGCAAACTTGTCCCCTGCCCCTTTTCACCCCTGCAACGGGGCTCTACAAGGACGCTCAAACGGTCTTTTCACAAGGGAAACACACCCAATGAGCACCATCATCGACATTCACGCCCGCGAAATCCTCGATAGCCGCGGCAATCCCACGGTTGAGGTCGACGTGATCCTCGAAGACGGCACCTTGGGTCGCGCAGCGGTTCCTTCGGGTGCCTCGACCGGCGCGCATGAGGCCGTCGAAAAACGCGATGGCGACAAGGCGCGGTATTTGGGCAAGGGCGTGCTGGAAGCGGTCGCCGCCGTGAATGGTGAAATTGCCGAAGATCTGGTCGGCATGGACGTGACCGAACAGGTGGCCATTGACCAAGCGATGATCGAACTGGACGGCACCCCGAACAAGAGCCGTTTGGGTGCCAACGCCATTCTGGGCGTTTCGCTGGCCTGCGCCAAGGCCGCCGCCGATTTCACCGCGCAGCCGCTTTACCGCTATGTTGGCGGTACCTCTGCCCGGGTTCTGCCGGTGCCAATGATGAACATCATCAATGGCGGCGAACATGCCGACAACCCGATCGACATTCAGGAATTCATGATCATGCCGGTATCGGCAGCGAACGTGAAAGAAGCGATCCGCATGGGATCGGAAGTGTTCCATACGCTGAAGAAAGAGTTGTCAGCAGCCGGGTACAATACCGGGATCGGGGATGAAGGCGGCTTTGCCCCTGCTCTGGAATCGACCCGCAAGGCGCTCGATTTCGTTATGCAGTCGATCGAGAAGGCCGGCTACAAGGCGGGTGAAGACATCTATCTCGCGCTCGATTGTGCATCTACCGAATATTACGAGGGCGGCAAGTACGAGATGAAAGGCGAAGGCAAATCGCTGACATCCGCCGAAAACGCCGATTACCTGGCCGAACTATGCAACGACTATCCGATCATTTCGATCGAGGACGGCATGGCCGAAGACGACTGGGAAGGCTGGAAGCTGCTGACCGAGAAACTGGGCGATAAGGTGCAACTGGTCGGTGACGACCTCTTTGTGACCAACCCGGTGCGCCTTGCCGATGGCATCGCGCAGGGCGTGGCAAACTCGATGCTTGTCAAGGTGAACCAGATCGGAACACTGACCGAAACCCTGCAGGCGGTCGATATGGCCCACCGCGCGCGCTATACCAACGTGATGTCGCACCGGTCGGGCGAAACCGAGGACGCCACCATCGCCGATCTGGCCGTGGCGACCAATTGCGGTCAGATCAAGACCGGGTCTTTGTCGCGTTCGGACCGTCTGGCCAAGTATAATCAGTTGATCCGGATCGAGGAACTTCTGGGTGAAACGGCCGAATATGCTGGGCGTTCGATCCTGAAGTGACCCTGCGACCCTGATGTGCCCCCCGATCCCGGATCGGGGGGGCGTTTAGCGGCCCCAAGCGATGCCCGTCAGTTTCGCGGGATCGACAGGAAGCTGACGACAAGCCCCTTGCCGGTGAAATTACTGCTGTAGCTGTTGCCGATCGCCGCCTTCAGCTTGGGTTCGAACAGGCGCAGTTTTGCCGCGACCCCGGCATCCGCCTGGGTATCCGATTTAGTTTCGAATTCCAGATCGCCATAGATCACTGACTGGACCTGATAGGCGGCCCAGTCGAACCGGTCGATGCTGCTGCGCCAACCTTCGCATTTCCGGCGATTGCCCAGATACCTGAACAGGGTTTCGGCTTCGACAAGCGAGATCGAGGACTGGTAGGCATTGGTCAACTTGAAGCTGAAATGCCGGGTCAGGTCGCCGCTCAGACCGGCGGCGACCATCTGGGTCTTGATCGCATCCAACTCTCCCGATGCGTTCAGATCGCGCAGCAGGTCGATATCTGCGACGCG
The DNA here is from genome assembly GCF_034670005.1 of Thalassovita sp. Lineage (GTDB taxonomy): Bacteria > Pseudomonadota > Alphaproteobacteria > Rhodobacterales > Rhodobacteraceae > Thalassobius. The sequence goes on along the minus strand of NZ_JAXMOH010000002.1, from coordinate 165,795 downwards.
TTCCGGCGCCTCCAGCTCGACCCCGGCATTGGCCAGGTCGAACACGCAGAGCTTTTCCAGGTTGGCGTGTTCGGTCATATCCATGGTCGGCGTTTCGCGCACGAAATAAAGCGACCCAACCTTGATCCCGCTTCGCGGCGGCCGCAATTCGCGTCCCCCGATGTCGCGCGAAGGCAGGTTCGGGGTGCAGGCGGACGTGGTAAGGACGAATGCGGCAACCAAAGCGGTGGGAAATTTGGGCATAATGGGAACTCCTTAAACTATTCGTAGCTTCGAAAATACTCGGATGATAGAAGTCGCGACAATTGCAAGTCAACAAACCCGCAACTGTGGCAACCTTAATGAGAATTAGCCCCGTTGAAGCCGGCGCCCATCGATTGCGATGCGTCCTGCCTTGGTCTACAGCTACCCCCGCCTGCAACCGGAGTCTGGCCGCCCGACATGACCGCAAAAGACATCATCGAAAAACTCAACCTGCAACCGCATCCCGAGGGTGGATACTACCGCCAGACCTGGATTGAGCCACGTGATGACGATCAGCGCCCGAGCGGGACCTGTATCTATTTCCTGCTCAAATCTGGCGAACGCAGCCATTGGCACCGGGTCGATGCGGTCGAGATCTGGCACCATTATACAGGTGCCCCGCTGATCCTGTCGGTTGCCGAAACCGGGACCGGTCCGGCCCGTGACTATGTTCTGGGACCAGATTTGAATGCGGGACAATCGCCACAGCTAATCGTTCCCAAACACCATTGGCAGGCAGCCAGAACAACCGGTGACTATACTTTGGTCGGGTGCACGGTTTCACCCGGATTTCGTTTCGAGGGTTTTGAATTGGCCGAAGATAATTTTGATATTCCAAAGGCATAGATGTAATTCTGAAATGTCACTCCCTTTGGGGTCGTATAAACCATGGTCGCATTCGCTTAAATTTTCGCCGCCCCTAAGGTTTCGGCGCGTCCCGGTCGCACAAGCGGACCGGACGTGGGAACAAACGGGAGGACAAACCAAATGAATCTTATCAATGCATTGGCACTATCCATTGGCGTATTGGCGGCAGTGGCGACCTATCTCTGTCTGGGCACGACCTTTGGGCTGGCTGTTTGGGCGCTGTTCATTGGCTGGGGCAGTTTTTATCACACTGGCGGAGGTGTCGACGGGTTTACCAAATCTGCCACCAATCATGCATGGGGCGTCATCGTCGCTGCGGTCGCGTTGTTTCTGGTCGCTACCGTCGGTGGTAGCGTTGCTGTGACTTCGGCGATCGTGGGCGCATCGGTGGTCGTGCTGGTGATGGGCGCACATGTGCCAGCGCTCGCCACCATTCCGGCCGCCGTTTATGGCTATGCCTCAACTGCGGGGTTTTGCCTGCTGAGCGGAGTTGCCTTGGCCGAAATTCCGGCGCTCGGTATGGCGGCTGTGACCATCTTTGTCTCGCTGGTGTTGGGCAACGCATTCGGCTTCGTCTCCGAAAAAGGTGCTGGCATCCTGACCGCGAATGCCGAAGGCTGATAACCTCTTTTCGCGCGGATGTTTCGGCGTTCGCGTGAATTAACTCTCAGACGGATTGGATCACGTCAATCAACGCACGGGTTGACCCATCCTTGTCCGCAGCGGATGCTTTCCCATCCAGAACAGGTTGTAGCGCCAGAGCCAGTTCCTTGCCAAGTTCGACCCCCCACTGGTCGAATGAATTGATGCCCAGAACGACGCCCTCGACAAACACCCGGTGTTCGTAAAGCGCGATAATCTGACCCAGCCGATAGGGCGTCAGCAGATCATAGACCAGCATGGTCGACGGCCGGTTGCCGGGAAACACCCGATGCCGTGCCTGCCGTTTCAGTTCATCGCCCTGAAACCCTTTGGCAGACATCAATTCGCACGCCTGATCCAGCGACCGACCTTTCAGCAACGCTTCGGATTGGGCCAAACAATTGGCGACCAACAGCCGGTGTTGATGGTCCATATCTGGTTCATGTCCCTTGGCACCGACCATGAATTCACACGGCACGATTGCCGTGCCCTGATGGATCAGTTGGTAAAATGCATGTTGCCCATTGGTGCCCGGTTCACCCCAGACAACCGGCCCCGCAGCGGTCTGTAAATCGCTGCCATCCATCGCCACGCGCTTGCCGTTGCTTTCCATTTCAAGCTGTTGCAGATAGGCGGGCAACCTTTCCAGTCGCTGTTCATAAGGCAGCACAGCGCGGGTTGCATACCCCATGCCCTGATGGTGCCACAGGCCGACCAGCGCCAGCAGCACTGGCAGGTTATCGGCGAGAGGCGTATCGCGGAAATGGGCATCCATCGACGCGCCGCCCTGCAAAAACTCATTGAAACGTTTCGGTCCGATGGCGATCATCAGGCTTAGCCCGATCGGGCCCCACATCGAATAGCGTCCACCGACCCAGTCTTCGAACCCGAAAACGCGTTCCGGCGCGATGCCAAATTCGGCGGTCTTGTCATCTGCCGTCGACAGAGCCGCAAAGTGATGCCCCGGGTCGGACACTTTCCGGCCGATCCAGTCCCGGGCGGTCGCGGCATTGGTCATTGTTTCTATCGTGCTGAAGGTTTTCGACGCCACGATCACCAGCGTGGTTTCCGGGGGCAGCCCGGCCAACGTATCGGAAATATGCGCGCCATCGACGTTCGACACAAAATGGATCTTTGGTCCGTCGTGATACGGTGCCAACGCCCTGATGCCCATGACCGGGCCCAGATCAGACCCGCCGATGCCGATATTGACCACATCGGTAATCGCACCACCCTGCCCGGTAAAAGTACCTGAACGGACAGCATTGGCAAAATCTGCCATACGGTTCCGGGTGGCAACAACACCGGGCATGACATCGGTACCGTCCACCCGTATTTCGGCTCTGTCGGGGGCGCGTAGCGCGGTATGCAACACTGCACGACCTTCGGTTTCGTTGATCCGGTCGCCGGAAAACATTGCATCGCGCTTGCCTTCCACATTGGCGCATTGGGCCAGGTTCAGCAACGCTGCCATAGTCGCTTCGTCGATATTGGTCTTGGAAAAATCAAAATACAGCCCGTCAAAGCGACGGGAAAACCTTGTAGCCCTGTCAGATGTTTCAAACAGGGACAGTATTGGCCTGTCCTTTACTTTAGCGGCCAATTCCGCCAGGTCTTCTAAATTCATTATTTTGCCCAATGAATGGTTGCGGTATCCAGAATCGCTTTCACCGGGGCTTCTTCCGGGGAAAGATGTTCGGCCCGCATCACTGCTTCTTTCTTGTCGTCGCCGGTGATGACAATATGCAGGTTCAGCGCGTTTCTCAACACCCTCGCACTGAGGGTAATGCGTTGTTCCTCCAATCCTTCTGCCTGCATCGGGACCAACAACGGCGCATGCGAATCCAGCGCCAAACGCAGATTGTCGCCGCGCGGAAAAAGCGACGCTGTGTGCATGTCCTCGCCCATTCCCAGTAACGCGACCGAAATCGGCAAAAAAGGGGTCAGTTGTGCCGCCAATTCGGGTATCGCCTCTTCGGGGGTGGCCGTGGGCAAGTATAGCGGAAACAACCGTGCCTTCCCGGCATGTCCGGTCAATAACCGGTCACGGATTAGCCTGGCATTCGAACGGGGGTGATCCTGCGGCACCCAACGTTCGTCGCTCAGAAGCACATCAATCCGGTCCCAATCGAATTCCACATCGCACAAATCATCGAAAATGGGACCCGGCGTGGTGCCGCCGGGCACTACCAGCGTGGCCCGGTCCTGATGTTGCAACACGGCGTTCAGTTCGCCAGCCAACTGGTTGGCCAGATCAATCGCCATCATATCGCGGTCGGCGTATTCGATAAGATTCATGACCGAACCTCGCGCCAGCGGCGGCCATCATGATGCATGAGCATCAAGGCTTCTTCCGGTCCGGAACTGCCCGATTCATAAGGTACGGGTTTGGCGCCGCGCTTTTCCCAATCCGCGATGACCGGATCGGTCCAGGCCCAGGCGGCTTCGACTTCATCGCCGCGCATGAACAAGGTCTGGTTGCCGCGGATCACGTCCATGATCAGACGTTCATAAGCGTCCGATACATTTTCTGCTTCTGGTCCAAGGGCTTCGGTAAAGGTCATGTCCAGAGGAACATCAACCAGCCGCATACCGCCCGGTCCCGGTTCCTTGATGGTCACATCCAGATCGATACCTTCGTTCGGCTGAAGCCGAATGGTCAGGATGTTGCGATGTCGTCCGGCTTCGTCATCGAAAATCGAATGCGGTGTTTCCTTGAAAACCACAGCTATTTCACTTGTACGCGCCCGCATTCGTTTGCCCGTGCGTAAATAAAACGGCGTGGCGGCCCAGCGCCAGTTACTGAGATGGAGCTTTAACGCAATGAAGCTTTCGGTGGTGGAATCGGGATCACCGACATCGGCCAGATATCCGGCGCGATCCCCATCGGCCAAATATTGTCCGCGCACGATATCTTCCGGTTCGACCGGATCAAGCGCGCGGATCACCTTTAGTTTCTCGTCGCGCACCGAATCGGGTTCGAATTTTGACGGTGGTTCCATGGCGATCAGACACAACAGCTGCATCAGGTGGTTTTGCACCATATCGCGCATCGCGCCGGAACGATCATAGTATTCCCCACGCCCCTGCACACCCACGGTTTCAGCGACGGTGATCTGGATGTGATCGACATATTGGCTGTTCCATAACGGTTCAAACAGCATGTTACCGAACCGGATCGCCATCAGGTTCTGCACCGTTTCCTTGCCCAGATAGTGATCGATCCGGTAAATCTGATCTTCGGTAAAATGATCTGCGAGAGACCGGTTCAGTGCCCGCGCGGTTTCCAGATCGCGGCCAAAAGGTTTTTCAACCACGATCCGGGTGTCCTGATCGGCCATACCATAGCTGTGCAACCGTTCTGCCAGCGGGCCAAACAGGCTGGGCCCAACCGAGAAATAGAAACCTCGTACCCGACCAGGATGCATTTTGGCGGCAAGCTCCGCCCAGCCTTCATCGCCAAGTGCATCGGTCTTGACGTAGGACAGCGACAACAAGAACCCCTGCAAGTCGTCCTCTTCAAGATGAAACGAGCTGTTGAATTCCCTGATCGTTTCGGCCACGAAAACACGATACTGATCGTCGTCCATATCGGATCGCGCGGCCCCGATCACTCTTGCCCCTTCCGGAATCTGACCTGCACAAAAGCGGCGAAACAGTGCTGGCAAAATTTTACGCCGAGCCAAATCTCCGGTGCCGCCGAAGATAACCAGATCGAATGGGTCCACAGGAATGACTCGTGATGCCATGGGTTAACCTCAATTTTGCCCGAAAATGGGGTATTTAGGCCTATGTTAGCGCCATCATGACTGTATCAGTCGAATAGTATGCTGCACTGTAGCATCCAATAAGCCATTCACAATGGTGTCACCAGTAAAACCCGAGGTTTCAACGACCGACTTGTGGCGCTAGTTTGTCCGGTAATCGAAAGACGTAGGGTTCATATGAAAGATTCCAGCAAAATAACCGCCAATATAGGTAAATTCATCGACCCTGCCGTCACGGCCGATGGACAACCGAGAGCAACCGTGGCGTTGAACCAGCCGGAAACTCTTTGGTTCAATACTGGTACGCTGTGCAATATCGCTTGTGTGAACTGTTATATCGAAAGCTCTCCCAGCAATGATGCACTTGTCTACATCAGTACGGCTGACGTGGTCGATTATCTTGATCAGCTAGAAGAGCGCGGCTGGAATGTGCGGGAAATCGGTTTCACCGGCGGCGAACCGTTCCTGAATCCGGATATGCCCGACATGTTGCGTGCGGCGCTGCAACGAGGTTATGAGGTTTTGGTTCTGACCAACGCGATGCTGCCGATGATGCGGCCAGCCATAAAGCGCGATTTGCAGCAGCTGAATATGGATTTTCCCGGGCAGATGACTTTGCGCGTATCGCTGGATCATTGGGACCGTGATCGCCACGATCAGGAACGCGGAACGGGAAGTTTCGATAAAACGCTGCAGGGTATGGATTTCCTGCGCGATGCAGGCATTCCGATGGCCGTGGCCGGACGGGCGCTTTGGCATGAAAGCGATGCTGCCGCGCGGGATGGGTATCGGCGGCTCTTCTCCGAGCGGTGTTATCCGATAGACGCCGGGAATCCGGGGCAATGCGTTTTGTTCCCGGAAATGGATATGGGCGCCGAAGTGCCGGAAATCACCACCGCCTGCTGGGGCATTTTGGACAAATCGCCCGAGGCGGTGATGTGTTCGTCTTCTCGCATGGTGGTGAAACGCAAAGGGGCTGAAAAGCCAGCAGTTCTGGCCTGTACCTTGCTGGCCTACGATCCCCAGTTCGAACTGGGAACGACTTTGGCCGAAGCCGAGCGAGACGTCGCGTTGAACCATCCTCATTGTGCGAAATTCTGCGTTTTGGGCGGGGCGAGCTGTTCGGCCTGATTTCCCCTGCGGGGAGCAGGTAAAGGGGGCGCTTCCCCCTCTCCACGAAAATCCGGTGGATTTTGAATGTATTCACCCCCGGGATATTTTCAAAAAGAAGAAGATCAGGGGCGGCTGAGCGTGCCGCCGCCGATCAGGGCGCGTACACCGGTGGTGCCGGGTCCGGAGGTGGGCAGACCACGAGCCACCCGGACGGCGAGATAGGCGAAGGCCTGAGCTTCGAGCATATCACCATCGAGACCGACGCATTCCACCGGTTCCACAACGCAGTCGAGCCCGGCGCGCAACATGCCCATCATCACCGGATTATGGCGACCACCGCCGGTAACAAGGATTTTGGCGGGCGGTTCGGGGCAATGCTCCATTGCCTGCATCACCGCCGCCGCTGCCATGCCAGTCATGGTGGCCGCCGCATCGGCGTCGCCAAGTTCCCGCACCAGCTCAAGCATGTCGGAAAACGCATCGCGATCCAGTGATTTGGGTGGAATCTTCAGGAAATAGGGATCGTCCAGGAACAGCTCCAACGCACCCGCGACTACGTCACCCGTTGCCGCCAGCGCGCCGTTCTGATCGTAGGGCAGCGCACGTCGCGCCATCATCAGATCGTTAAGCGGCGCATTGGCGGGGCCGGTATCGAAAGCCAGCAACGCCCCTTCGTCCTCTGCTCGGGTCTTGCGCGGATCAACCCAGGTCAGATTGCCAACGCCCCCCAGATTGAGAAAGCAAAGCGGGTCGGTTGCCCCGATCCATTTTGCACAGGCAAAATGAAAAAACGGTGCCAATGGTGCGCCTTCCCCGCCCAGCCGCACATCGGCACTGCGGAAATCCCACGCCACCGGCAGGTTGAGCGTTTCAGCCAGCCGTGCGCCGTTGCCGGCCTGATGGGTGCCCCTGCCCCTGGGATCATGCGCCAGGGTCTGGCCGTGAAAACCGACGATTTGCGCCCGGTTGAATTTTTGCAGCACATCAATATGCGCGTCTTCGACCAGACGTGCGACCGCTGCCACGTCGTCTTCGGGCCATTTTCCCAAGGCCTCTCGCAGCAGCGCCTGTTCGCTGTCGGAATAGGCGCGATAAGCGCTGTCGCCAAATTCCACGATCCGCTGCCCGTCGGTCAGCACCATCGCGGCATCCACCCCATCCAGCGACGTGCCCGACATCGTGCCCAGGGCCCATAGCGGTTGATCGTCTTTGATACTCGTCATCTTCGTTATCCGGCGATTTCGACCGCGAAAAGCGGTTTCCCCTTTTTGCAATGCACACTATACAGTGCCGCGCAACGCTGTAAGGGACAAAAGAGATGACCTACCATCCAAAATCGGACTTCATGCATGTCATGATGGAGCGCGGCTTTGTCGCCGATTGCACCGATTATCAGGGCCTCGACGAGGCATTGAGCGACGGGATGGTCCCTGCTTATATTGGGTTTGACGCCACGGCCAAATCGCTGCATGTCGGATCGCTGATCCAGATCATGATGCTGCGCTGGCTGCAAAAGACCGGGCACAAGCCGATCACTCTGATGGGCGGTGGCACTACCAAGGTGGGTGATCCATCCTTCCGCGCCGATGAACGGCCCTTGCTGACACCAGACCAGATTGACGACAATATTGCCGGGATCAAGCAGGTCTTTGCCAAATACCTGGATTATTCGGACGTACCGACTGGTGCGATGATGATCAATAATGCCGAGTGGCTGGACGAGCTGAATTACCTCGATTTCCTGCGCGATATCGGACGGCATTTTTCGGTGAACCGGATGCTGGCGTTTGAATCTGTGAAATCGCGGCTCGACCGGGAACAATCGCTGTCGTTCCTCGAATTCAACTACATGATCCTGCAGGCTTATGACTTTCTGGAACTGAACCGGCGGTACGGCTGCCTGCTACAGATGGGCGGGTCGGACCAGTGGGGCAATATCGTTAACGGGATCGACCTGACCCGTCGGGTTCTGGATCACGAAATTTATGGCCTGACCTCACCACTTCTGACCACGTCGGACGGCAAGAAGATGGGGAAATCGGCCGATGGCGCGGTATGGCTCAATGCCGACATGCGCAGCCCTTATGAATTCTGGCAGTTCTGGCGTAACACCACCGATGCCGATACCGGTCGTTTCCTGAAACTCTATACTGAATTGCCGGTCGAGGAATGCGACAGGCTGGGTGCATTGGAAGGGTCCGAGATCAATGCGGCCAAGATCATTCTTGCCAATGAAGTCACCACTTTGTGCCACGGTGCCGAGGCGGCACAAGCCGCCGAAGCCACCGCGCGCGAAGTGTTTGAAAAAGGTGGTGTCGGTGATGACCTTCCGACGGTGGAGCTCTCTGCTGCAGATCTGGGCGAAGGCGTGTCCATCGTGCAGCTGTTTGTCAAATCGGGCCTGTCGAAATCGGGTAAGGACGCCAAGCGGCTGATCGGTGAAAACGGCGCGCGGATCAACGACGCTCCTCTGAGCGATGCCGGGTTGATGATTGACGCGGCGGCGCTGGCCGAACCGATCAAGCTTTCGGCGGGCAAGAAGCGGCATGCGCTGGTCAAGCTGGCGGAGTGAAATGCTGCGGCGCGCTGCAATAGTCATCTTCGCCTCCGTGGTTGCCTCGGGGGCGAATGCCTGACCGCCGAAGAGTTATTTCCAAGATCCGACCAAATACGAATTAGTCTGCGCTTTGGAAAAAGACATGCCTTTTAGGGTGTACAGCCGGCGCATATGGGATGATCACATCGCTTTTTTCCCAAAACCCCATTTCACCGATAATGATCATCGCATGACAACCGGGTTGGTGTTCGACGGGCAAGGGAAACCTTGCTCCTCAAACGCGGCAGCGAAAAAGATCGCGAAGAAAATTGCGAACTTGAAAAACTGCGGAGTGGAAGTTTTCAAACTTTCCAAAGACAAGCCGATGGAGCTGACGCTGCTTTGCCGTTATGGTGAATAAGCCGCAGTGAGCTGATACCCCACGCGACGGAATTAGAAACGCCTGGTCATTTGGTCGGGCGATTTTACGTTCATCGAAAGATGTAGGGGTGGAGTTTCACCCCACCACGCCCTACTCCGCAGGCAATTTCAGCGCCTTGGCCTCTTCCCGGCTCAGCTGTTCGCCCTGCTTGCGGGTCAGTAATTCCTCGCGCGCCTTTTCATAGATCGGGTCCTGCCAGAACATCATGCAGCCGTTGCAGCCGCGCCCGCAGCAGCCTTCGGTGCCCACCCGGTTTGTCTTGTGCCGCCGCTCTTTCGCGCCCTCGCCGATGGCGTCAACCAAGGCGTCGCGCTGGCGGGCATAGGCGGCCGGGCGATCCTTGCCGCTCGTCTCGATCCCCTGCACGGTCTTGTCGAGTTTGATCCGCGCCCATTGATCCGGGGTCAGCGCCTTTTCCTTGCGCAGCACGGTAAAGACGGGGAAATGCGCCTTCAGCCATTCAGTATCTTCATGGTCGAACAGCGCGAAGGGTACCCGGATGATAGTCTTGGTCGATCCGTGAATGACGTCTTTGCGTTCGCCCGTCGCCGCCACTTCGAAATCGTACAGACGCAGCAATACGGTATCCTTCGCCACCGGCGACACGAAATCCAGAACCTCGCCCGCTTCCAGCTTGTTCTTCACCTCGACCAGGAACGCATCCTCGGTCACCTCAGCCACGACGCCCGCATATTCCCACTGGGCAATCGACGCGGTGTGCTCATAGCCATGCGCGTGATGAGTCAGGCGACCTTCATGAAAAGCCAATGTATATCCACGGTTAGAGACCGTTTCTAATTCTTCCATATAGGGGCGCGGGTCCCAGTTTTCCGGGTCCTCGTAATACGCATCAATCGCCATCCGGTAGGCCCGCGCGACGATGGCGCAGTAATATTCCGACTTGCCGCGCCCTTCGACCTTAAGACTATCGACGCCGATCTTCAGGTAATCGTCCAGCTTGGGCAGCAGGCACAGGTCGCGCGAATTCATGATATAGGACCCGCGCCCGTCCTCCTCGATCGGCATCAACTCGCCCGGACGGCAGCCTTCTTCGAGCAAAAACTCAAACATATCAGAATTTTCCGGGGTGATATTCAGGTCCTCGACCGTACCGTCCTTCAGTCGCATCCGCACGCCGTAATTCCAGCGGCAGGAATTGGCGCAATTGCCCTGGTTGGCGCCCCGTTCGGCCATGAAATTCGACAGCAGGCAGCGGCCCGAATAGGTCATGCACATGGCGCCGTGGATGAAGGCCTCAAGCTGCACATCGGGGCATTTTTGGCGGATCTCGGCCAGTTCCGGATATGACACTTCGCGCGCCAGCACCACCAGCGACGCGCCTTGATCCTGCCAAAACTTCACGCTGAGCCAGGAACAGACATTGGCCTGGGTCGAGATATGCAGCGGGATTTCCGGCGCCCGTTCGCGCACGTATTGGAACACGCCCGGATCGGCGATGATCAACCCGTCAGGGGAAACTTTCCGAATAGTTTCAATATATTCGTTGAGTTTCGGGATGTCCTTGTTGTGCGAAAACAGGTTCAGTGTCAGATAGGCGCGCTTGCCATGGTCATGGCAGAACTGCACCCCCTCGATCACTTCATCGAGCGAGAATTCCGATTTCGTCCGCAGGCTCATGTCCGGCGTGCCGAGGTAAACGGCATCGGCGCCGTAAAGCACCGCCATCTTCAGCTTGCGCAGATTGCCCGCCGGCATCAGCAATTCGGAACGTTTCATCGGACCCATCCTTTCACAGACCGGGCCTTTTGCACGATTTTCGCCTTTTTGCAAAGGGGGATCAGCGCGCCGCCAGAGCCTCTTGCAGAACCCTACGCACCAGATCGCGGTCGACCTCCGAGGTGACGAAGGCCTGTCCGATGCCGCGCGCCAGGATGAAGTTCAACTTGCCCGCGACGACCTTCTTGTCCTGCGCCATCAGCTCCAGCAGACCGTCGGCATCCGGCAGGTCGCCGGGAATGTCCGACAGGTCCACCTTGGTGCCCATCTCGCGCAGATGGGCGCGGATGCGGCTGGGGTCCTCCTGAGGGCTCAGCCCCATGCGGGCGCTCACCTCGAAGGCCAGCGCGCAACCGATGGCGACCCCTTCGCCATGCAGCAACCGGTCGGAATAGCTGGTGGCGGCCTCCAGCGCATGGCAGAAGGTGTGGCCAAGGTTCAAAAGCGCGCGGTCACCCTGTTCGGTTTCGTCCCGTTCGACAATTTCGGCCTTCATTTCGACCGATCGTTTCACCGCGTAGATACGGGCCTCCATATCGCCTGCAGCAGCGCGTGAAGCATTCTCCTCAAGCCATTGGAAGAATTTGAAATCTCCCAGCAACCCGTATTTCACAACTTCGCCGTAACCGGCCAGAAAATCACGCTCTGTCAGGGTGCCCAGAACCTCGGTATCGGCCAGCACCAACGAGGGTTGATGAAACGCGCCGATCAGGTTCTTGCCATACGGTGAATTGATCCCGGTCTTGCCACCCACCGAACTGTCCACCTGCGCCAGAAGCGAGGTCGGAACCTGCACGAAGCGTACACCCCGGCGCAGCACCGCCGCCGCAAAACCAACCAGATCGCCGATCACCCCGCCACCGAAAGCCAAAACCACATCGTTGCGTTCGACCTTCTGTTCCAGAAGCCATTCCACTGTGGTCGTGAAATGAGGCCAGCTTTTGGTTGCCTCACCGGCAGGTAAAACCATCGAAACCATTTCAATATCAGCGTTTTGCAAGCCGCTTTTCAGGGCATCCAAATGCAGCGCCGCAACGTTTTCATCGCTTACCACAGCCACCCTTTTGCGTTTCAGCAGCGGTGCAATCAGGTCACCGGATCGAGCCAGAAGCCCCGGGCCGATATGGATGTCATAGGCGCGGTCGCCTAAACCGACATGGACAGTTTCCTGCATCAAGTTTTCTCCACTACGTCGGGCCGTGTTTCGAGCGCAGCAACCACAAGGTCGCACGTTTCTTCTATGGTGTATTCCGGGCCAACCGCGACCTTCAAATCGGCCTGCGCATAAATCGGCGTGCGCTTTTCATAGAGTTCCGACAGGGTCGCAAATGGATCGGGGGTGCGCAGCAAGGGGCGCGTGTTTTTATGCCTGACCCGCTGCCATAGCAGATTCAGACCGGCATCAAGCCAGACCGCCACGCCCCGTTGGGAAATCAGATCGCGATTGTTGTCTGCCAAGAAGGCACCGCCGCCGGTCGACAGGATGCAGCACTCATTCGTCAGCAACCGTTCGATGATCTGACTTTCTTTTTTTCGAAAAAAGCGTTCGCCATCACGTTCAAAGATTTCGGCGATGGTCATATTGGCCGCCGCTTCTATTTCGGCGTCCGAATCAATGAATGGCACGCCAAGTTTGGCTGCCAAAGCTTTACCGACAGCGGTTTTTCCGGCTCCCATCATGCCCACCAGCACAACGGTTTTTTTCAATTCCCAGCCCATAGTTCTTCGATCTCGGCCATAGATTGCCAATTTTTCAATTTCACGACTGAATGACGTGATCTTGTTGAAAAGGCCAGTTATAAGTTAGGGAAAATCATTAACAAACGGGCAGCAGGACATGGGGCGCATCTTAAAATGGCTTTTAATTTTGGTGATAATCGGATTCGTTGCGCTGGCAGCCTATGCCTATATCGGGCCCTGGCTTGGCGTTGATTTTTCGGCCCCACAGCAAGAAATCCATCTAAAGGTGGTGCTGGATGCGGGCTAGGCTGGCTGTTTTTCTGCTTTGCCCTTCTATGGCGCTGGCCCAGGCGCCACTTTCTGCGATTGACTGGCTGAATGATCCGGCGCCAAAGCCGCTGATACAGCCTGACGAACCTCCCGTTACAGATACGGCTGCGACGCCGATGATCGACACGTCCCGGCTGGGCGAAGTACAGGCCGACGCGGTTGGTTTGTTGCCGCCGCAGATGACCGGGCTGCCGTCTGGCCTTTGGCGTCATAGCCATTCTGCGGATTTGGGCGATTTGATCGCGGCGCAAAACCTGACGTCGTTGCCAGCCATGCAGGCCTTGTTTTACACCTTACTTCTGGCCGAGGCCGAAGCGCCTGCGGGAACGGGACCGGAAAATCTTTTTCTGCAGGCCCGTTTGGATGCCTTGCTGCAACTGGGGGCGGTTGAACCCGTGCAGGCGCTGCTGGATCGCACTGGCACAGGCAATGCCGCGCTGTTTTCGCGCTGGTTCGATGCCACGCTGCTGACCGGAGACGAAGATCTGGCCTGCGCCAAGCTGGTTTCGCAGCCGCATTTGGCGCCGTCCTATGCCGCGCGGGTGTTCTGCACCGCGCGGAACGGCGATTGGTCCACTGCCGCTTTGACCATGGATACAGCGCGTGCGCTTGGATTCTTGAACGGTCAGGAAGAGGCATTGCTGCATCGCTTCCTTGACCCGGAGCCGTTTGAAGGCGAACCACTGCCGCATCCGCCAGTGCGACCGTCGCCATTGATTTTCCGCCTTCGAGAGGCGATCGGCGAACCGATGCCGACGACGCCTTTGCCGCGTGCTTTCTCTGTATCCGACCTGCGCGGCACGATGGGCTGGAAAGCCCAGATCGCTGCCGCCGAACGATTGGCTCAGACCGGTGCTTTGGCGGAAAACCGGCTTTTGGGGATTTATACAGAACGGCTACCGGCGGCATCTGGTGGCATCTGGGACCGTGTTGATGCCGTGCAGCGTTTCGACATCGCGCTTCATGCGCGCGACCCCGAAGCAGTGGCAAGAACCCTGCCCAAGGCTTTCATTGCGATGAAAGTGGCGCGATTGGAGGTTCCATTCGCCAAGCTGTTCGCGGCCAAGCTGCTTGAACTTCCATTACGCGGTGAAACGGCACGGGCGGCCTATCGCGTGGCGCTGTTATCACCGCAATATGAAACGGCGGCGCAAAAATTTGGTGGTGAATTCAGATCAATGACGTTCCTCACCGCTCTGGCTCAGGGGCACCCCCAGCAGGCCGTTGCGAAGACAGAACTTGAACGTGCCATTCTTCAGGGTTTCGGGGCAACAACCCTGCCCGACCTTTTCCGCATTGATATGGATGCCGGCCGTCTGGGCGAAGTGATTCTGCGCGCCATGCTGCTATATGAACGCGCCGTACGTGGAGAAGTGAACGAGCTGGCGACCGCTTTGGCAACCTTCCGCGCCGTGGGTTTGGAAGACGCCGCGCGGCAGGCCGCGCTGCAAATATTGCTGCTGGATCGCAGGTTATAGGCGATGACGGATTTACATTGGATTTCCGCCTTTCTCGATGCGCAGGCCGCCGAATTGGGTGCGGCCGACAACACCCGTCTGGCCTATGGCCGCGATCTGAAGGATTTCACCGACTGGTTAGCCACACGGCAGTCAGATTTCACTCAGGTCAGCCGCGATCAGATCGAAACTTATTTGATCGATTGCGAAGCACAAGGGCTGGCGCGATCGACCCGCGCCCGGCGGTTGTCGGCAATCAAGCAGCTATTCCGCTTTACCTTTGAAGAGGGATTGCGCCCGGATAATCCGGCAATACAAATTCGCGGGCCCGGACGCGCCAAAAAACTGCCCAAGACATTAAGCGAAGCCGAGGTTGACCGGCTTCTCACCGCGGCCCGCACGGTTGGGCGCGGATCGGACCGGCTGCGCAATACCTGCCTGATGGAGCTGCTCTATGCCACAGGCATGCGGGTCAGCGAGCTGGTCTCGCTTCCCGTGGCTGCGGCGCGGGGCGATCCAAGATTGCTACTGATATTGGGCAAGGGCGGAAAAGAACGGATGGTGCCTTTGTCGTCGCCGGCCCGCGCAGCGCTGTCGGAATGGCTGATTTCGCGCGACGCGTCCGAAGCGCAAGCACGCGAAAAAGGATCGCCAGAGTCACGGTTTCTGTTTCCCAGCCGGGGTAAATCGGGGCACTTGACCCGGCATCGCTTTTTCCAGATCATCAAGGATCTGGCCGTTGCCTCAGGTGTCAGCCCTGATACGGTTACGCCACATACGTTACGGCATGCTTTCGCGACCCATCTGCTGGCCCATGGCGCGGATCTGCGAGCGATTCAGACATTACTGGGACATTCCGATGTGGCCACGACCGAAATTTACACCCATGTTCTGGATGAACGGCTGAAAGCCTTAGTGCTGGACCATCATCCCCTGGCGCGCAAGGAATAGAGCACCTCTCTTCGGGCAACTCCAATCTACAACCATCTTGAATCGAACCGATTTGATGCCCATAACCCTTTTCATACAAGGGAATACGCTCAACATGGAAACCACCGCCATCACTCTGGACAGCGCCTTTTGGATCACGGCTCTGGCGATCCTGTTTTTGCTCGTCTTGTCGGGGTTCTTTTCTGGTTCCGAAACCGCGCTGACCGCCGCGTCGCGCGGCAAATTACGCAACAATGCTGACAAGGGATCGCGCGGCGCGGCGCAAGCGCTGAAAATCACCGAAGATAATGAGCGGCTGATTGGGTCGGTACTGCTGGGCAATAACCTTGTGAACATTCTGGCAGCTTCGCTTGCCACGTCTCTCTTCACCCGCGTCTTTGGCGATAGCGGCGTGGCTCTGGCAACTCTGGTGATGACGCTACTGGTGCTGATTTTCGCCGAGGTTCTGCCCAAGACCTATGCCATCACCAATGCCGAAACCGCCGCAGCAAAAGTGGCGTCCACCATCCAAGTGGTGATCACGGTCTTCGCGCCAGTTGTGTCTGCGGTGCGTTGGTTCGTGCGCGCCATCCTGCGCATCTTCGGGGTCCGTGCCGATCCCGACAGTCAGATTTTGGCGGTACGAGAAGAAATCGCCGGCGCGCTGCAACTGGGCCATTCCGAAGGCGTTGTGGAAAAAGAAGACCGCGACCGTATTCTCGGGGCGCTTGATCTGGGGGATCGGGCGGTCGAAGAAATTATGTTGCATCGCAGCCAAATCGAAATGATCAACGCCGACAGCGATGCCGAAACGATCCTGTCCCAATGTCTGGAAAGCAACCATACGCGGCTGCCGGTCTATCGCAATGATCCGGACAATATCGTCGGTGTGGTCCATGCCAAGGATCTGCTGCGCGGCATGCATAAATTGATGTTCGGTCCCGATGCATCGCCCAAAGGTTTGCGGGAATTCAATATTCTCGACGTTGCCATGCCGCCCTATTTCGTACCCGACACCACGACTCTGGACGACCAGATGCGGCAATTCCTGCGTCGGCGAACCCATTTCGCCTTGGTGGTGGATGAATATGGTTCGCTGGAAGGGTTGATCACGCTCGAAGATATTCTGGAAGAAATCGTTGGAGAGATCACCGACGAATTCGACCCCGATGCCGAACTTTCGATCCAGAAAACCAAGGATGGGCAATTCCTGATCGAAGGTGCGATGACGATCCGCGACCTCAACCGTGCTAAGGACTGGCATCTGCCGGATGAAGAAGCCAACACCGTCGCCGGGCTGGTGATACACGAAGCGCAAATGATCCCGACAGTTGGGCAGGTCTTTTCGTTCCACGGTTTTCGGTTCGAAGTCGTCAACCGCAAGGAAAACCGGATCACCAAACTGAAAATCAGGCCTCTTTAAAGCTGCGACTATTCCCGACCCGGCCTATCCGTCACAGGCACACCCGCCAGCTTTGCGACAGGATTTGGTTTTGGAAATGCAGCTATTGCCACAGGCTTTGCCCTTGCGGCAGGTCTTGCAGCAGCTTGCGCTATAGATCGGTGCGTGACCTTGCGCATGCTGCAACTTGTCGATCAAGTTGCCTGATGACCCTGTTGTGTCCGCCCAAGCTACCGGTGTCGCCGTGACATATATGAACAACACAAGGACGATCATTATGGACCGCATCGAAAACTCCCTTCGGTATGAAATTGGCAAATTCTATAATGGGTAGTATTTTGCCTTTTGTTAACTATTTTTGGATTGATACGATGAAAGACATCTTTGCCAGGACCGTAGCGGCGCTTGGCTCTCCTTTAGCGGCGAGACATAGTTACACATGACAATCGCAATCCTTGTTCTTGCCGCTGGCGGCTCCACCCGCATGGGGCCAGAACGCGACAAACTTTTGGAACCGGTCGCCGGTATGCCATTGCTGACGCTGGTGTTGGAACGTGCATTCGCTACCGGAGCGGTGGTCTATGTCTGCCTGCCCTCTCGCGCTCATCCCCGGGCCCGGTTGTTTGATCGCATTGCGGAACCGATCTGGGTCGCCGATGCGGCAGAAGGTATGGGCGCCTCGATCCGGACCGGAATAAGCGCCCTGCCCGACGGGATCGACGCGGCGATGATCCTGCCTGCCGATATGCCCGAACTGACGACAGAGGATTTGCGCAAGATGTTGAGCGCCCATACCCCCGGTGCAATCACAAGGGGGTGCAGTGCTGATGGCCAACCGGGGCACCCGGTAATTTTTCCGCGTGAGTGTTTTGAGGAACTACAAAACCTGCGCGGAGATCAGGGCGCGCGTGCTGTTCTGACCGGTCATAGCGACCGGATAACACTGGTTCCGCTGCCCGATTGCCACGCGCTTGTCGATCTCGATACGCCTGAAGCCTGGGCTAGCTGGCGCTCGGGACATTTAGCCGAATAGAACGGTGACTTCCTTTGCCGATAAGGTCGGGCGCGCCGCAGGGTAGATCTTGTCTGCGCTGAATGCGTTCAGTTCGGGGAACAACGCAACGATTTCATTCCGCTGCGCGTGGTCCATGCTCAAAAGGCTCAGATCGCCAGGTTGGAAACTTTCGCTCCAGGCACCGTCGCCCTGCACGACCTGATGATGTTCGAACATGAAATGCACGTAGGTCACTGCCTCCGCCCCCAATTGTTCGACACCGTCAAGGCAGGTCAGGTGAATTGCCGGAACAAAAACCTCTTCGTTTCCAAACCAAAGTTCGGTCTTGGCATCGGAAATCAGCATACGGTGTTGCGGCGATACGATCAGATCGCGATCAGGAACATTATCCCCGAGAGCGCCTTTACGGATTAACACCGGCCGCAGGGACGGATTAGAACCCAGTTCGGCCGGGCCCATTTTACGTGACCCTGCCCATTTGACGGGCTGGAACCCATCATCGCGGGTCAGGACCAAATCGCCCTCGCGTATCTCACTAGCCGGTTTTTCCCCGCGCAATGTTTTGATTGAACTATGTTCTGTAAAACACGGAACATGAATGACATTTTCTATTTCAGCGAAATGCAGGACGCTGCCGTCCATCCATTCCACCGTACCGGTTTCATGATTGGTTGGGTCATAGTTGATCGTCGCCGGGCCATTCACATACAGCGTATCGCCATCTGTTTCATATTCGGACCCACCATCAATATTGAAATGATCCCCGTCGCGCAGGCTGTCATCAACGGTAAAGGAATCGTCACCCTTGCCGCCCATCGCGGAATCACCGCTGGAAATGTTAAAGACATCGTTGCCAATGCCGCCCAGCATGGTATCGGCCCCCAACCCGCCGGTCAGCGTGTCATTGCCGCTGCCGCCATCTAGGCTGTCATCGCCAAACTCACCGTCGATATTGTCATCGCCAAGTCCGGCGCGCACGGTGTCGTTGCCAAACCCCGCGCGGATGCTGTCATCATTTGACCCGGCCAAAGGATCGATGGCGTCGTCCCCATCGACTCTGTCCCCGTCGGGATCACCGACATAAGCATCGTCGATCAATTCGCTGCTGGAATCGCCTTCTACGATCCCGTTCAGCGAAACGGTCGGAATGCCCAGGGCCGCGAGTTGCTCTACAGTTGCGACATCCGATGGGGATACTCCGACAAGGGTCAGAGCTTCGCCTTTTGGGAAGCTCAGCATCGCATTGCCGGAGCCATCATCGGAGACCGTCACATCGGCTGTCGTGATCGGGTTCGATTCGTAATTAGTCAGGCCGGAAACATCCAGATGATCCTGTCCGGTAAAGCTGCCGTCACCGTTATTCGTCGGTGCGTCAAACCCTTCGACCCGATCAGAGCCGGACAGGTCCGCCAAGACCAGCGTATTGGTGCCGCTGCCCAGGATCAGATGTTCGACCGAAGAAAACGTAGCGGTCGAGGTACCGTCGGATATCGTGCCTGCGCCCTCGTTGGTGTCTCGCAGGTCGATTGTCAGATCGTCGGTAACGGCGCTCATGTCCAAGATGTCGCCATAGACCTCGTCCTGACCTTCCATCAGAATGGTGTCATTGCCGAAATCATTTTCCAGCGTGATGGTGTCGTCACCATAGCCAGACCAGATATAATCGTCGCCAGTACCGCCAGCCAGGGAATCGTTGCCGTAACTGGAACGCATCCAATCATTGCCAGCGCCACCAAGAAGGGTGTCGTCACCCTTGTCGCCGTTCATCCAGTCGTCGCCATCACCACCGTCGAAATAGTCGTCACCGTCATAGGCTTCGAAACTGTCTGCACCGCTGCCGCCGATTGCGCTGTCATTGCCGACGCCGCCATACAACATGTCGCTGCCTGAACCGCCAACCAATGTGTCGTTGCCGTCGCCGCCTTCCAGAGTATCGTCCCCGGCACCGCCATCGACGTAATCGTTTCCGGCATCGGCGAGAACAGTGTCGTTCCCATCCCCGGCCGCGATGACATCATCGTTAGATCCATCTGCAGCATCATTGGTATCGACGCGGTCGCCCTCAGGGTCGCCGAGATACATGGAATCGATATAGTTATCGCCACCGTCACCTTCGACGACATAGTTACCGCTGAGGTCCGGGGCGTATGCGCTTCTGGCTGCTGCAATATTGAACAGGCCATTGCCGGTCTCGGGCGCCCCAGCAGAAACAGACCCGTCTACGTCAAGATCAACGTTAGCGTGGTTATCTATGCTGAGCGAACCGTAGCTATCATTTGCGTCCGTTCCTGGCGCAAGGAAAAGTGTCGTCAGCGCCGGCGCACCGGCATCAAGCGACACCAACATGCTCGCATCGAATAGCAGGTAGGTGTCGCCCTGCCCGTTCAGAGTATCGGCAGCTTGGGCGTAATCGCCAGCTATCCCCGGCTCGTAAGAGTAGAGAACCGTGCCAGCGTCATAATCGGTCTGAGTATCATAGACGTTGACGCCGACAATCCGGGACGCGCCGGTCAGTTCACCGTTGCTTTCGATCTCTTCGACGAGAACTTCGATGATCTGTGTATCGCCGAAAATCTGGGTACCGCTTTGTAGGGAGACTTGCCCCGCGCCATCCTGACCGATGCCGGATTGCGACGTGACACTGGCATCGGAAACAAGGTCGATCCCGTAGATAATGAATGAGCTGTTCAACTCTCTTCCCCCAGGTTGAGGTTGGTCTGAGGGACCAAACGTTCGTGACCGCAGAGCGACGCGGACGAGGCAGACGATACACCTGCCGAAACGAATGCTTGATCTACGATGGTCATTTTTACCTCAGACTCAATAACGACCGAAACTCCCTGTGTTAAAGCGTCGATCGCAAGGAAATTCGATAACGCTAATTCACCGAAAGTTTTCGGCAAAATTGCGGCTGAACTTAGGTCGTTCTGTTTCGATGTGAAAAACAGGTGTCACTGTTTCTACCCGCTTGAAGAATTTCAACCATACCCGCGCATTACGCAAAAACCCCCACTGGAACTTAAACGTTAGTCAGGTGAAAAATGGCTAAAACTGGGTGACTAAATCAACACGACGGCTGAAAAGGTGGAAAAGGGACAGCCCCCGGCCCCTTTTCCATCTGATCCCCGCGATGCGGGGATCAGTGCTGCAACTTGCAGATTACTTAAGGGTCAGAAGCGTGGCTTCGTGCTTCTTCAGCGACCGGCGTGCGGCGTGGTAGTTACCAACGCCTTCTTGTTCGCGCAGTTCGGGGAACAGGGCGAAGATTTCTTCCCGCTGCTCTTTGCCGATGCCGTTCAGAGACATATCGCCGGGCTGGAAGCTTTCGGTCCAGGCCCCGTCCGACAGCACCACTTCGTGCTGGTCGAACATGAAGTGAATATAGGTGGTGCCCACCACGTTCACCTTATGGATGCCCTCCAGCCCGACCAAGTGCTTGGCGGATGCCAGAACTTCGGTTTCGTTGAAGTACAGGTTGACCTTCTCGTTGGTCACCAGCATCCGGTGGTTCGGGCTGACCATCATATCGCGTTCCGGCAGACCGTTGCCAAGCGCCCCTTTGCGGACCAGGATCGGTTGCAGTTTCGGTTCGCGCGCCAGTTCGATTCCGTTCATACGGCGGGCACCGACCCAGCGGATTTCCTGAATGCCGTTGTCACGGGTGATGACCTTGTCGCCTTCCCGCAGCGTTTCGACCATCCGAGCCCCCTGAGGCGTCGCGATCAGCGTGCCCGGAGTGAAGCAGGGAACGATATTCTCGATGTTGGTGAAGGTTGCAGTGCCGGTGACAGCGCCAGTGCCATCAAGGAATTCGACCGTTCCGTCAAACCCGTTGCCGTCACTGTCCGTGACCAGATCGGTGATGTTGTAATCACCAATGCCATAAATCATCAGAGTATCGTCATCGTCACCACCGGACCCGCCATGGACAGCTTCACCCATTGTGATGCCCATGATGGTATCGGCATCGTCGCCGCCGTCGATTTCATCGACACCGCCGCCGCCTTGCAGCAGGTCGCCACCAGCACCACCGATGAGGGTGTCATCACCCGACCCGCCATAGATCTCGTCTTCGTCGATCTGACCATCGAGGTAATCGTTCCCGGCGCTGCCATACAGGGTGTCATCGTCGTCAGCACCGTAAACGGTGTCGTCACCGGCACCGGCATGGATATAGTCCTGACCATTGTCGGGACGCAGATCGGTATCGTCAGGGATGTTGACCGCATCGGGATAGATCGGATCGAGACCGCCATAAACAAGGTCATCGCCCGAGCTGGCCATGATGGTGTCGGACCCTTCGCCGCCGATAATGGTGTCGCCGCCGCTGCCGCCGTCGATTTCGTCAGCGTCAAGGCCGCCATCGATGCTGTCAGCGCCGCGACCACCCATGATCGTATCGGCGTCGTCACCGGTCGAAATGGTGTCTGCACCATCACCGCCATCGACATAATCGCGGTCATTTTCGGTGTCGCCATCTGCTGGATAGAGGCCGGGATAGCCCATATCAGGCAAAGCACCATCCAACGCGCCGGGGCCGGACGTGATCACGTCGGACCCGTCGCCGCCTTCGATCGAGTCGCTGCCATCGCCGCCATCGATCGTGTCATCGCTGGCGCCGCCCAGAACGGTGTCGTCGCCATCATAAGCTTCAATGATATCGTCATTTTCCGACTGGTCGGGCCAGATGTTGTCTTCGTTGTCGACCATGTCACCTTCGGGATCGCCAGTGTAGGCGATGTCGATCAGGTCGTCGCCATCGGTCCCTTCGACAATGCCATCCAAGCCATCTTCGGGATGTTCTTCACAGCCTTCGAGGGTCGAAAAATGCACATCGCTGACATAGACGCGCTGTGCATCTTCACCGCCGTTGGTATAGGAAATTTCGATCCGGATAACCGGACCTTCGATTTCGACCAGGGCGCTGGATTCTTCGTCGGTCGCCTCATAGGTGGATGCCATACCGCTGAGGGTGTTGCCGCTCAGGCCGACATCCGAACCGGGCGTGATCGTCACCGGAACGAGATTGCCTTCGGCGTCGTAACCGTTGATCGTGACCCCATCGAGATGCACACCGCCTTCGTTATTCGGGTCGGCGCCAAAATCAACATCGTTCAGCCGAAAGCTGACATTTTGAACGTTGCTGTCAAAAGCATCGTCGGTGGACGTAAACGACAGCGCCACGGTCGATGTTGCGTCAGTGCCGCCTTCGCCGCCCAGACCCAGCAGTTTCAGTGCCGAGTTAGGATCGAAATCTTCACCCGACGCAACATAGTTATCCGTGTTGACGGTCAGCGCCTCGGCACCTTCGTCCTCTGCAGTAAAGTCTACGTTTACAGCCACACCGCCAGTATCCACGGTGGTCGAGGCACCCAAGTTGGTGCCGTATGTGCCGAACAGAGACCAGTCCAGAACCAAATCAGCCATTTGAACCCTCTTTCACCTTAATTGCGATGGGGCGTTCCCCATACTGCGAGTGCAGTGGCCAAACCTTCACGGTCCGGCCCGAAGCCAAATCCAACAGGTCGCGCGATATTCAGGATGAGAAAGGCAACACTTCTCCGTCCGGCCGCCAAATAGGCGTACCGGCCGGGCCGCAGATCAGAGGATGCAATCCCTCTTTCGCGCGGTACCTCGCATCCATCCGAATGCTTGACCTATACTTAGTTGGCCGCCCCCGCAGCCAGCAGACGTTGCCCCCCCAGTAGGGCTACACCCTATACATACTTAAGAGTTCACTTCAGACAAAGGGATGATTTTCATTGAATTGCCGACATTCCGTCTAACGTCGTCAAAAAATCAGACAGACAGGTGTTTGATTGGTTCCAAATCGGCCTCTATTAACCAGAGTTTTCTCACAAAACGGTAGAAATAAATTCCGCTTTGCGAACTAATGGCGGATAAAATGCGCTATTTCTATTTTAAGTTGAAATACTGTTTCCAAAGCTATGACAGCTCACTGGACTTTGGTCCCGTCAAATTTCTGCCGCAAAACTGGTTCAAATGTTATCGAATTGGCGACAATCTCTCGAAAACAGTATCCATTTTCCCGCGCACAACAAATTCAGGACGAATCAATTTCAAGTTTTCGTCGAATCAATCAAGCCAAAACAAGGCTTCGGCTACCCTCTGACGCCCGTATTCCGTAGCATTCAACAAATTCGGGCCACTTTTCCCGATGTCACGCAAGCACTACCAGAAAAAAGGGAGATTCAAACAGAGTAGGACTATCTGGAATGGAAATTGGTACCCAAGGCCGGATTCGAACCGGCACGGCCGTTAAGCCGGCGGATTTTGAATCCGCTGCGTCTACCATTCCGCCACTTGGGCACGCGGCGATAGGATTACCCTTCTCTTTTGGCGCCGTCCAGAGGCAAAGCGCCCAGAGTTTATACAAATATTGCACCCGACAGCCGCAACAGGAATTTCGTTGATCCATCACTTAACCGCGATTGCTGTTGACGCTTTGGCCGCAACATGGCGTAACAGGCTCAAAAGGGCAGTCGCAGGCATGATCAGCAGACTTTATCAATGGACCATGGGGTTGGCCGATCATCCAAGGGCGCTTTGGGTCCTTGCTCTGATCTCTTTTGTCGAATCGTCGATCTTTCCAATCCCGCCGGATGTCTTGATGATCCCTATGATTCTGGCCAGACCGTCACGTGCCTGGATCATAGCCAGCGTAGCTTTGATAGCGTCGGTTATTGGCGGTCTGCTGGGCTATATGATCGGTGCGTTGTTTTACGAAGAAATTGGGCGGCCCATTCTGGAAACCATGGGAAAGGCCGACGCAATGGCGGCCTTCAACGTCAAATTCAACTCGTTTGGGTTCTGGTCGGTACTGATCGCCGGGCTGACCCCCTTCCCGTTCAAGGTCATCACCATTATGTCCGGATGGACAGGTCTTCCGCTGGCGACCTTCGTCGTTACTGCTATCATCGCCCGAGGTATCCGTTTCTTTGCTGTCGCGGTATTGTTATGGAAATATGGTGAACCCATTCGCGATTTCATCGAACGCCGTCTGGGCTTGATGTCGATCCTCTTTGTCCTCGTCCTTCTGGGGGGCTTCTATATGGTGAAATATCTATGATTACTCAGCTTGACCGAAAAACACTGATTTCTCTTGCCACGGCCGGATCCTGCGCCCTGTTGGGTGGGGCTTTCCTGTTTCAGTTTTTTGGATTTGCCCCGTGCGAACTATGCCTGTGGCAACGATGGCCGCACGGTGCTGCGATTGTGATCGGTGCGGTCGCGCTGTCATTGGGATATGGCGGCCTGGCCTGGTTCGGCGCATTGGCTGCGACCATCACCGGCGGTCTTGGGATTTATCACACCGGGGTTGAACGCCAATGGTGGCAGGGTCCAAGCAGCTGCACCGGATCGGGCGGTCTGGATGTGAACAGCCTGCTGTCCACAGATGGTACGAATGTTGTGCTCTGCGATCAGGTCAGTTGGGAAATGCTGGGCTTGTCGATGGCCAGCTGGAATGCGCTGGCGTCTTTTGGTCTGGCTGTTGTGTGGCTGCTGACTGCGCTGCGCCGCGATTGAAATCCGACCGGGCTCGGCCTTCTGCCTGCCCGGTTCAGGATCGATTCAGACTTTGTAGGCGAAGCGCACACCGCCCCAATGGACCCCGTCGACAAAGATCGGTGCTGAAAGGTCCTTCATCATCACGAATTCCCCATTTCCCATGTCGCGGCGATAGGCCTGAAGCAGGAACGGACGGGTGCTTTGTCCAGCGGCCAGGCCGACCCGGTCATTAAAGATCCGGCGATTGCGGCAATAGGCAGTGTTCCAGTCCAGCTGGTCCTTCATCTGCGGCATCGAGAATTTCTTGTTATGGGTCGGCAGATAGCCGTCCTTGTTCACTGCCGCGCAGAACACGACATTTTCGGAAAATTCCAGCATCGGTTCCTGAAAGGCTGGCAATACCGAGTCGGTGAAATTGGTGAACCGCGCCATAACCTGTTCCGGGTTGGTGCCCGGGATCGGCGTATAGCTGCGGTCCATCAGGTCCGACATCTGGATACGACCCGACTTTACCGCCTGTCCAAAACAATCGGAAATCTGTTTTGCCAGACCCTTAATCGCGTTGATATAGGGCGTATCGATGGTATCGACGCCCAGCCGTGAGGCCATACCGGTCAGTGCTTCGGAATTCTCGGTGATATGGGCCATCGTCGAAATGGCAGTTTTCAGGCTTTCCGAAGAGTCCGTCACTTCACCCGACAACTCCGTTACTGCATTGCGTACATCGCCGACGGCCTGGCTGATGTCGCCGGTCGCGGCCAGAATATCCCGTTGGGCACTGCTGACTTCGCTCAACGTCGCTGGCAGGGCATCGATTTCACCACCGATGCCGTCGGTTTGCTGGCGGATATCGCCGGCCGATTTGACTGCGCCATCCGCGATCTTCATCACTTCACGCAATTCGCTCGACAGAGTGGAAATCGTTTCCTGGATTTCGCCGGTGGCTTCTCCGGTCAGGGTCGAGAGGTCCTTGACCTCTTGCGCCACCACCATGAAGCCACGACCGTGCCGACCGGCGCGGGCCGCTTCAATTGATGCGTTGAGCGACAAAAGATTGGTTTTGCGCGAAATATTATCGACCTCTCCCGAAACCTGCGCAACCCGTTGCAGCGCGGTTTCCAGCGACGAGAGTTGAGCGAAGATGCGCGACACATTATCGATCAGTCCGGTGACTTCGGTCACCATTGCGCTAAGCTTGTCGCTGGTGGCAATAACGCGTTCTTCGGCATTGCCTGAAATCTCTACTGCGGTATTGGCCGAGGCCAGAACTGCCCGGCTTTGCGATGACATCTGTTCGGTTTGCGCCGCGATTTCCTGAAATACTTCGGCCTGCCGGTCAACGCGGTTCGACGTATCTGTGATCTCGCCCGAGACTTCGGCAATCGAAATACTAAGGCTGCCGATCCGGGTGGCAATTTCGGTGATGGCCTTAAACCGGTCATCGACGTCATTCCCGTCCATTGCAACCGGAGTTGCGCCTTGGGCGTTGATCTGGCTCGCGTCCATTTAGGAACCTCACTAAGTCACTGAGCAATCTTGTACCAACAGCAACGGTTCCCGATGCGAGAATTTTAGAAGTTTCGCCTTGAATGCTTTGGGTATGGTGGGGGTAAAAGGTCGTAGACAGAAAAGAAAAAGGCCCCCTTGCGGGGGCCCAGTTTCATGGATCAGGTTGTATTGAGTACCGCCCGTTTTTTTGCCTGTGTCCCAATCCATGTTCAGGGGCGAGCGCACCCGCCCCGAAACTTGTTCAACTACACCCCGAGGTCGCGCCGCAGGTGTTACATTTCATGCAGGTGCCGTTGCGCACCAATGTGTAATTGCCGCAATCGCCGCAGGGATCGCCTTCGTAGCCCTGCATCTTGGCCTTGGTGCGGGCGGTCATGCTGACCGACCCCGATGCCATGGCGGTGGTCGTCGTCAAGGTATCGGCCCCGCCCACCGTTTCCGGCACCAGCGTCTGCAAGGCCATCTCCGGATCCGATCCCGCCAGCGCGGTCGCCCCGGCGGTCTGACCGCCCTGCAAAACAATCAGCTCTTGTGGCAAACGTTTACGCAGATAGCCGGTCGAGCTGATTTGCTTCAGAACTTCCAGACTGCGCGAGGCTGCCGTTTCGGACAGTTCCTCGAGATTGGATACGCCCTCTTCGACTCCGCGGCCGACGTCGTCAAAGCTGGCCCCTTGCGGTTTGACATGGGCCAGATCGGTCCGGTCCAGATAGCTGACCGCCAGTTCGCGGAAGATATAGTCGAGGATAGAAGTCGCGTTCTTGATCGAATCGTTGCCCTGCACCATCCCGGCCGGTTCGAATTTGGTAAAGGTGAAGGCATCGACGAATTCTTCCAGCGGCACACCATATTGCAGACCAACCGACACGGCGATGGCGAAATTGTTCATCATCGCCCGGAAACCAGCGCCTTCCTTATGCATGTCGATGAAGATTTCACCAAGCTGACCATCTTCATATTCGCCGGTCCGCAGATACACCTTGTGGCCGCCGACAACCGCTTTCTGGGTATAACCCTTGCGCCGTTCCGGCATCTTTTCACGGTGGCTGCGAACGATTTCCTTGATCACGACCTTTTCGACGATCTTTTCGGCAAGAACCTTTGCTTTTTCTTGCGGAGTACCGGTTTCGAGAACTTCTGCGGCCTCTTCATCGTCTTCGATCAGCGCCGAAGCCAATGGCTGGCTCAGCTTCGATCCGTCGCGGTACAGTGCGTTGGCCTTGATCCCCAGCGACCAGCTCAGCTCATAGGCCGCCTTGCAGTCTTCGATGGTGGCGTCATTGGGCATGTTGATTGTTTTGGAAATCGCGCCCGAGATGAAGCTTTGCGCCGCTGCCATCATGGTGATGTGGCTGTTGACCGACAGATAGCGCTTGCCCTTTTTGCCACAGGCATTGGCACAGTCGAAGATGTGATAGTGCTCTTCTTTCAGATGCGGCGCCCCTTCGAGGGTCATGGTGCCGCAGACATGGTCGTTGGCCTGCTCGATGTCTTTCTTGCTGAATCCCAGATGGGTCAAAATGTCAAAACCGGGATCGTTCAGTTTTTCCGCCGGGATGCCCAAGGCATTGCGGCAGAATTCTTCGCCCAGCGTCCACTGGTTAAACACAAAGCGGATATCAAAAGCTGATCCCAGCGCCGCCTCGATCTTTTCGATTTCGTTACTGGTGAACCCGTGACCAATCAAAGAGGTGTGGTTGATACCAGGGGCGTTGCCCATGGTGCCATGACCGACCGCATAGCCGATGATTTCTTCGATCTGTGCGCTGGAATAGCCCAGCTTTTCCAATGCCGCAGGAACCGAGCGGTTGATGATCTTGAAATATCCGCCGCCTGCCAGTTTCTTGAATTTCACCAATGCGAAATCCGGTTCAATCCCGGTGGTGTCACAATCCATCACCAGACCGATCGTGCCGGTTGGCGCAATCACAGACACCTGCGCATTGCGATAGCCATGCTTTTCACCCAGCTCCAATGCTTCGTCCCAGGACCTCATCGCCATTTGCGCCAATCGCTGATCGGGCACATTCGACAGGTCAAGCGGTACCGGTTTCACTTCCAGCGAATGATAGCCTTCGGATGCGCCATAGGCAGCCGTACGGTGATTACGGATCACCCGCAGCATATGCTGTTCATTCCGCTTATAGCCCGCAAAAGTGCCAAGCTCGGATGCCATTTCTGCGCTGGTCGCATATGCGACACCGGTCATGATCGCAGTCAGCGCGGCCCCCATGGCTCGGCCTTCGTCGCTGTCATATCCCAGCCCCATATTCATCAGCAGACCCCCGATATTGGCATAGCCCAAACCCAGGGTGCGAAAATCATAGGAAAGCTGCGCGATTTCCCTGGATGGGAACTGGGCCATCATCACACTGATTTCCAGCGTAATGGTCCACAAACGGGTGGCGTGGACATAGTCCTCGGCTTGGAATTCGCCATCCTTGAAGAAGGTCAGCAGGTTCATCGAAGCCAGGTTACAGGCCGTATCGTCCAGAAACATATATTCAGAGCACGGATTGGAACCGCGGATCGCGCCGTCTTCGGGACAGGTATGCCAGGCGTTCACGGTGTCGTGGAACTGAATTCCCGGATCGGCGCAGGCCCAGGCCGCATGACCGATATCTTCCCACAAATCACGTGCCTTGATGGTTTTGGCGACTTTGCCATCGGTCCGGCGCAGCAATTCCCAATCGGCGTCGTTTTCGACCGCCTTCAGGAAGGCATCGGTAACGCGTACCGAATTGTTCGAATTCTGCCCGGAAACAGACGCATAAGCTTCGCTGTCCCAATCGGTGTCATAGGTGGGGAATTCGATGCTGTCATACCCCTGACGCGCGTAATCCAGCACCCGTTTTACATAGGTTTCCGGGATCGAAACCTTCTTTGCGCCGCGAATGGCATCTTTCAGCGCAGGGTTCTTTTTCGGATCGACCGCATCTTCGCCGCTGCCATCCCATGCGCGTATCGCCCCGAAGATCGCGTTCAGCTTTTCCTCGTGCATCTTCGACCCGGCGACGATGCTGGCGACTTTTTGTTCTTCTTTGACCTTCCAGTTGATGAATTCTTCGATATCGGGATGGTCGACATCACAGATCACCATTTTTGCGGCCCGACGGGTTGTCCCACCCGATTTGATCGCACCGGCGGCGCGGTCGCCGATTTTAAGGAACCCCATCAGGCCCGACGACTTGCCGCCACCGGAAAGCGGTTCGTCTGCCGCGCGCAGCGAGGAAAAGTTGGTGCCGGTGCCCGAACCATATTTGAACAGTCGCGCTTCGCGGACCCACAGATCCATGATGCCGCCTTCGTTTACCAGATCATCAGAAACAGACTGGATGAAACAGGCATGCGGTTGCGGATGTTCGTAGGCGGATTTCGATTTGACCAGCTTGCCGGATTTGTAATCGACATAATGGTGCCCCTGCCCCGGCCCGTCGATACCGTAAGCCCAATGCAAACCGGTGTTGAACCATTGCGGGCTGTTTGGGGCCGCCCGCTGGGTCGCCAGCATGAAGCGCATTTCATCGTAATAGGCGCGCGCATCT
Source organism: Thalassovita sp. (assembly GCF_034670005.1). Classification (GTDB taxonomy): domain Bacteria; phylum Pseudomonadota; class Alphaproteobacteria; order Rhodobacterales; family Rhodobacteraceae; genus Thalassobius. The sequence goes on along the minus strand of NZ_JAXMOH010000002.1, from coordinate 135,269 downwards.
TCTTCGGAGGAAAAATAGCCCCCCTTCCAACCCCAATAGGCCCAGGCCCCGGCAAGACGGTCAAACACCTGCTTGGAACTGGTTTCACCGTTGAATTCGACATCCTTGGAGGCCGGAACAGAACGCCAAAGAAATTCCGGAACGCCTGTTTCCTTGACCTTTTTCAGTTGCGATGGAACACCAGCCTTGCGGAAATATTTCTGTGCAATGACGTCGGACGCCACCTGACTCCAGCTGGATGGGATTTCGACATTGTCCAACTTGAATACGATCGTCCCGTTGGGATTACGAATCTCCGATGATGTCGTGACGAAGTCGAGATCGTCATAGGCATCCTGCCCGGCCTTGGTGAATTTTCTTTCGATTTTCATTTCGCTGCCCCGTATTCAGCTTCCCGCATTGGGATGTCATTGCACCCTTTGCCGCCTGTATCGGACCGGAAAAGAACATCTTCAACAGCCGCGAAAACGCACTGTTTCACGCCGAATTCAGAGCTATAGCTCACTGATAAGATATTGTCCCCACCGCCCGACGCCACTACATGTTGTGCAGCTTTGGCCGACCTCCACAATCTGACGTATCGCACCCTATCAGGTCAACGGCTTTATTTCCCAAATTCTCAAATTTTGCCGGTTGACCCGGAGGCTTCTGAGCCTTGGGTTTTTGTCGGTTCCGATTCCCTGAAACGGTTCTGCAATGCGGCATCATTCTGCCATCGTGCTAAGGGTGGTCAAGAACCGCTTATGATACAAAGAAAATTTGGAATATTTGTGACGACCTGCTGAGAACCCACAAAATCTGGCTCGGCAGAAATCCCTAACACAACATATATGAATCTTTCGCCTGCCATTGCTTGCCGCATTTATTTGAGGCGGGTGATTCTAAGGATAGTTTTGCGAAGTGCCTTGCTCCCCAGGCCGGTGCGCTGAAATTTTCAGCGCCTTATCAAGGGTACAGATCCGGGGCATTCAGACGTGCCCGCTCAAACCGGCGCATCACGATTCATCCGACGGGATAAAGCCGTTCGTCCGGATCGGCTCTCCCAAGGGAGAGCCTCATCATAGACAGATATATTGAAATTGGTCGGGGCGAGAAGATTCGAACTTCCGACCCCCTGTACCCAAAACAGGTGCGCTACCAGACTGCGCCACGCCCCGAACCGAGGCTGTCTCTAGCGCGGTCCGACGGGATTGAAAAGTCCTAATCGGAGGTTTTGTCTTTACAGGGCCAGGCGGCTTGGTCCGGATCGAAGGCAGGATGATGCAATACCGTGCCCGGCGAAATGCCCATTGCTTCTGACAAACCACCGTTAATTTCCAGTACCGCCGCAATCTGGCTGTCACTGCTGATCCCAGTGGTATCTCCGGGGATTGCGCTACGATGCACCTTACGCACGGTGCCACTGGTGTCGACGAAAATCATATCCAGTGGGATCAGCGTATTCTGCATCCAGAACGAAACGGTCCTCGGGGTTGGATAGATGAACAGCATACCGCTTGATCGCGGCAGGGATTCGCGAAACATTAATCCACGCGCCCGTTCGTCGCCGCTATCGGCCAATTCGACAGAAAACCGGGCCTGACCCCAATCGCCCCGGAGATAGACCGAATCCTCGCGGCAGCTTTGCGCTGCTGCGGTCATTGGCCAAAAAACGGCCAGCGCAAGAAGCACCAACCGCTTCATTTTTTATAATTGATCCAGTTTCAAAGCGGCTTCCCATGCCGACACTTCGGTCGCCATCCTGCCGCGTTTGCCATCGATCACCCGCAGCCCGACGGCTTCGCCCGGTTGCAGATCGGCCAAACCTGATCGGCGCAGGACCTCGACATGGACGAATACGTCTTCATTGCGTCCGAAAATATTGGCAAAGCCAAATCCTTTGCCTTTGTCGAACCACTTCACGCGTGCAGGTTCCAATGGAGCGGTGCGGATCACTTCAGGATCGATATCCTCGAAATCCGCAAGCGCAGCCGCACCTGTTCCCGATGGCGGTTCGATTTTGAACACCTCGGTCGCTTGTATTCCGCGATCCGTTTCCTGAACCACGATCTCTAGTATTGCACCGTCTGCCACCGAGCTCTGACCAAAATTGCGCAGAACATTGGCGTGCAGCAGGATATCTGGCCCACCTTCATCAGCTACAACAAAACCGAACCCTTTTACGGGATCGAACCATTTAACTTGACCGCATACCCTGCGGGTGCCGCTAACATCAGTATTCACAACTTTGATACCCACATGATCGTCATCCCCACCTATTTCATGTGATAAGCACTTAACGCTTGCAAGGCAAAAATTGAAATTTTTTCAACTGTTTGCATTTCGCGTCACGTGAAAATCATGGGTTTAGGCGAGTTACTGCCCAGTTTTTCTCACCAATTTCGCGCCGCCAGACAAACCTGTCATGAAGCCGAAACGCTCCGTCTGCCCAGAACTCAATCTCAACTGGATCGATTCTGTAACCTCCCCAAAAGGATGGTCGGGCAGGATTTGGCCCATGCAACGCCGTCACTTTAGCCACTTCCGCCATCAAAGCGCTACGAGAACTCAACGGACGAGACTGTTTCGACGCCCATGCGCCTAACCTGCTTTTAAGCGAGCGCGACTTGTAATAGGCGTCTGCCTGCGGCCCTTCTACATGATTCACTATACCACGAACACGGATTTGACGCCGCAAAGATTTCCAATGCATCACAAACGCGGCTTTTCCCGCCTGATCAAGCTCTTGTCCTTTCTTGCTTTCGTAATTGGTGTAGAAAACAAAGGCCGCGTCTTCGATTTCCTTGAGCAGAACCATGCGAACATTCGGCAATCCGTCTTTGTCGACTGTGGATAATGCGATCGCGTTGGGATCGTTGATTTCGGCCTGTTCCGCTTCTTCCAGCCAGCGTCGCGCGATGATGAATGGATCGTCGCCGGTAAAAATACCTGTTCTGTCGCTCATGTTCTGCCTTTCTGCCTGACAAGGGGTCCGCGACCGTGTCTATGGCCTTCGCCTGAGATAAGCGACACTTGATGGATGACGGACGATCCCCTAAAGGAAATCCACGCAAACATTTGGGCGGAGAATACGGAATGTCAAACCAATTGATGGCGGGGAAACGCGGGTTGATCATGGGGCTTGCTAATGACAAGTCGATCGCCTGGGGGATCGCCAAAGCCTGTGCCGATGCTGGCGCTGAAATGGCCTTTACTTATATGGGCGACGCTTTTCGCAAGCGGGTGGCGCCTTTGGCCGATCAGCTGGGTGTCGACACGCTGATCGATTGCGACGTCTCCGATCCGGCCTCGATCGACGCGGCCTTTGCCGAAATCGAAGCCAAATGGGGTAAGATCGACTTTCTGGTCCATGCCATCGGATTTTCCGACAAGAACGAATTGCGTGGCCGCTATGTCGAAACCAGCCGCGACAATTTCCTGATGACGATGGATATCTCGGTCTATTCCTTCACTGCGGTGATGCAGCGGGCCGAAAAGATCATGAACGAAGGCGCCAGCGCCCTGACACTTACCTATTACGGTGCCGAACAGGTGATGCCGCATTACAACGTGATGGGCGTGGCCAAAGCGGCGCTGGAAGCATCGGTCATGTACCTGGCCGAGGATCTGGGCAAGGATGGCATCCGCGTCAACGCGATTTCCGCCGGTCCTATCAAGACGCTTGCCGCCAGTGGGATCGGCGATTTCCGTTATATCCTAAAATGGAACGAATTGAATTCGCCGCTCCGCCGCAATGTGACCATCGACGATGTCGGCAAATCGGCGCTTTACCTGCTGTCCGATCTGGGATCGGGTGTGACCGGGGAAAACCTGCATGTCGACGCAGGGTATCACGTGGTCGGGATGAAGGCGGTGGATGCGCCGGATATCGATGTGGTTACCGGCCGGAAGGATGCCAAATGACCGAGACCAACCGCCTGCCCCACGAAAAGGGCTTTCATATCAGTTGGGACCAGATTCATCGGGACAGCCGGGCGCTGGCCTGGCGTCTGGATGGGCAAGGCCCAGAGGATGGCGGTTGGCGCGCCATCGTGGCGATCACCCGCGGCGGCATGGCCCCGGCGATGATCATCGCGCGGGAACTGGATATTCGCACCGTCGATACGATCAGCGTAAAATCCTACGACCATCAGAACCAAGGCGCTGCGCAGGTGCTGAGCCGCCCCGATCCAGACCTGATGGGCGACGGCACCGGCATACTGATCATCGACGATCTGGTCGACAGTGGTAAAACGCTTGAACTGGTACGCGCAATGTACCCCAAAGCCCATTTTGCCACCGTCTATGCCAAGCCCAAAGGCCGGGCACAGGTTGATAGCTATATCACCGAGGTCAGTCAGGACACCTGGATTTTCTTTCCCTGGGACATGGCGCTGCAATATGTCGAACCATACCGCGGCACTGACTGATGTCAGAACGGGATGGCGGAATAAAAGAGTTTTCCGGTGATCCGTCCCGCAGGCCCGCAGTGCCAGTGCGGAAAAAACGCAGGCAATCTTATGAGTTTCTGCGTTTTATTTGTATGTTCTTTGTTGTTGCTTCGCATGTCGACCAACCCCGGTTCTTCGGTTTCACGGCGCTGTCGATCTTCATAATTCTCAGCGTCCGGCTGTCGGGCGGATCGCTGGCGACGAAACCTTTTTCCGAAGTGTTTCGGACTCGGGTTTCCCGCATCCTGATTCCCTGGTTGATCTGGTGCGTGATCTACGAGGCGGTCAAAGTTTATCAATTCGGTCCTTCGGCGTTGACCTTTACCGACCCCAACTCTTTGCTGATCGGCTCCACGATCCATCTTTGGTTTCTGGTTTACATGGTACTTATCACTCCGATTATCTATCTGGCGGTGCGCGCACCGCGTAATGCGATTGGCTTCGCAGCCGTTATGGGCGTCTTTTCCCTGCTCGGGCTGGGTGCTGTTTTCCTGGAGATGCGAGCCTCGCTGCCGGAACCTTATTCGCAATGGGCGCTGGCGCTGCCGCCGACCTCTTACGGCCTGTTGGCAGCGGATTTTCCTGCAGTGTTGCCATTGGCCCTGCTCGCAATGCTGGTGGCGCTGGCGATGGCTTTGAAAGGCTATCTTATCGCTGGTTATCTGGCACTTTCGGCTGTGGTTCTTTGGCTTGCCGATCATATTGATCTGCCGGGGACCTGGGCAGAAACCCTAGGGGCAACAACCTTCGGGATTTACCTCTCGCATCAGCTGATAATCTTGCTTTGTTACAAGTTGATACCATTCGAGGCCGGTCGTTGGCTGATGACGGTAATCGCATTTTCTAGCGCGACCATCTTTGTTTTCGCCTATCAGCGGATCAAGCCGGGACTTAAAAGGCTTCTTACTCACTGATCCGATACACATTCGCGCCAAACTTGGGCTTGTGCCCAGTGCCGCCTCGATTATCCTCGGCACGACGAATAACGAGGACGCGCCGATGATCCGCACAAAACAGACATTCTCGCCGCCGGTGATGGAAGCCCGGCGCTGGATCGAAGGCGTTACCTTCCCACCGGACCGTCCCTTGATCAACGTCAGTCAAGCCGCTCCGGTCGACCTGCCCCCCGAACCGTTGCGACAGGCAATCGCCGACGCGGCTATGAACCTGCCGCAGGCGCATCTTTACGGCCCTGTTCTGGGCCTGCCCGAACTGCGTCAGGAAGTGGCCGGTCAATTCGGCGCCGCCTATGGTGGCGATATCGGCGCGGAAAACGTCTGTATCACCTCGGGCTGTAATCAGGCCTTTTGTGCCGCGCTGATGACATTGACCGGCGAAGGCGACGAAGTGATCCTGCCAACCCCTTGGTATTTCAATCATAAAATGTGGCTCGACATGACCGGGGTGCGGGCGGTGGCTTTACCGACCGGGGCCGGATTGCTGCCTGATCCCGATCTCGCCCAGGCGATGATTACCGACCGGACGCGGGCCATCGTTCTGGTGACGCCGAACAATCCCGGCGGGGTTGAATATCCCGCGGATCTGATCGCTGCTTTCCGCGATGTCGCACGCAAGGCAGGTATCGCGTTGATCGTTGACGAAACCTATCGCGATTTTCACAGTGAAAGCGGCCCGGCGCATGATCTTTTTACCGATCCCGATTGGGATGATACCTTGATTCAGCTTTACTCCTTTTCCAAGGCGTACCGGTTGACCGGTCATCGGGTCGGAGCGATGGTCGCCTCGCCAGCGCGGTTGACCGAAGTGGAAAAATTCCTCGACACCGTCACGATCTGCCCCAATCAGCTGGGCCAGCAGGCAGCCCTTTGGGGAATGCGCAACCTGGGTCAGTGGCTGGCCGGGGAACGCGCCGAAATACTCGACCGGCGGGCGGCGATTGAAGACGGGTTTCCCGCACTGTCTGATCAGGGTTGGAAACTTTTGGGCGCGGGGGCCTATTTCGCTTATGTCGAACACCCCTTCAAGCGAGGATCGGATCAGCTGGCGCAGGAAATGGTAGAAGCTATCGGTGTGCTTGCCCTGCCGGGCACCATGTTCATGCCCGCAGACGATCCCGCAGGACTGCGCCAGTTGCGTATTGCGTTTGCCAATATCGACCGGGCCGGGATCGGGCAGTTGTTCGAGAGGCTGGGCGGGCTGCGCTCGGCCCTTGTGCCCAACCGGGTCTCGGCCTAAACACGAGCGAGCGAAAATTGAGACCCAAGGCAGGACGAATATGGCGAGTGGCGTGACCTCGAAAACATTCATGTGGGGCCTTATGGGGCTTCTGATACTGGGGCTTGGCGGCTTCGGCGTCAGTAACCTGTCGGGCAATATCCGTAATGTCGGATCGGTTGGCGATATCGATATCTCGGTTGATGATTATGCCCGTGCCTTGCAGGAAGACATCCGCGCAGTCGAAGCTCAGACAGGCGAGTCGTTGACCTTCGATCAGGTCGAAGCTTTTGGTATTGACGGCAATGTGCTGGGTCGGCTGATTGGTCAGGCTGCGTTGGACAATGAAGCCAAAAAGATCGGGCTTTCGATCGGTGACGAAAACCTCAGCCGTCAGATTGTCGAGCTAGATGTTTTTCAGGGCCCGAACGGCTTTGATCGGGAGGCTTATAAGTTTCAGCTGGACCGGATCGGGATGACCGAAACCAAATTCGAAGAACAGCTTCGCGCCGATAGTGTTCGGGGAATGCTGCAAAGCGCGGTGGTATCGGGCGTGTCCATGCCGCAGATCTATGCCAAGTCTCTGGTCGATTATGCCGCTGAACGGCGGAATTTCACGTGGGCCCGCTTGAATGCCAGTGACCTCGCGACTGAACTACCCGAACCGAGCGAACAGGAGCTGATCGCCTATCATCAGGAAAATGCAGCCGATTTCACCACACCTGAATTGAAGCGGATCGCCTATGTCTGGCTGTCTCCAGATGATCTCGTCGCCGATATTCCGGTCGAAGAAGACCGGATCAGGGCGCTGTATGACAGCCGTGGCGAAGACTTCAATACACCGGAACGTCGCTTGGTCGAGCGGTTGGTGTTTCCCGATCAGGACAGCGCAGAAACTGCCAAGGTCGCTTACGAACGCGATGAGACTGATTTCGAAACCCTGGTCTCCGAACGCGGTCTGGAATTGCAGGATGTCGACATGGGCGATGTCGCTCAGGACGAATTGGGGGCAGCGGGGGGTGCTGTCTTCAATGCGGACGTGAATGATGTGGTCGGGCCGTTTGAAACCTCGCTCGGTCCGGCACTGTTCCGGATCAACGGCGTATTGCCGGGGCACAGCGTGTCCCTGGACGAGGCGCGGGCCGAACTGCAGGGCGAACTTGCCTCGGACGCGGCCCGGCGCAAGATTGAAACCGTGGCCGAAACCGTTGATGATCTTCTGGCCGGTGGTGCCACCTTGGAAGAGTTGCAAGGCGAAGCCGGCATGACGCTGAACAGCATCGACTGGTATGCCGATGCACCCGATCCGATCGCGGCCTATTCCGCCTTTCAGGATGCTGCAGCAGCGGTTCAGGCGGATGATTATCCCGCTGTGATCCATCTGGAGGATGGCGGTATCGTTGCCTTGCGGCTGGAACAGGAAATTCCTGCGGAACTTCAGGATCTGGATGCAGTTCGCGGCGCGGTTATTGATGGTTGGAAGGCTCAGGCCACCAGCAAGGCACTTGCAGCTCAGGCACAGGAACTGGTGGCACAACTGGCCGTCAGCGGCGACATGGCTGCTTTGGGCCTGACCGCTCAGGTGGAAACCGATATCACCCGCGACCAGTTCATCCCCGACACCGATGAAACCTTCCTCAAGACCGTGTTTGAAATGAAGCCCGGCGATGTCACTGTGATCACCACCTCCGACAGCGTTGCCATTGTCCGGCTGGATGATGTTCTGGGACCCGATACGGCAAATGCCGAGGTCGAAAGCTTCCGCGCAGCGCTGTTGCAACGGGCCAATTCCGGCATGTCACAGGACATCTATGCCGCCTATGCCCGTTCGATCCAGTCGCAGGCCGGGATCCAGCTGGATCAGGCCGCGCTGAACGCGGTTCATGCCAATTTCCGCTAAGTTAGGACAGGACCTGTGGAACTGATCCCCTCTTTCGACGATTTCGCCCAAGCTTACGAGGCGGGTGAAAATCAGGTGGTCTATGCCAGAATGGCCGCCGATCTGGATACGCCGGTTTCGCTGATGCTGAAACTGACCGGCGCTCAGAAAGACGCCTTTGTGCTGGAATCGGTAACCGGCGGCGAGGTGCGTGGTCGCTATTCGATCATCGGTATGAAACCCGACGTGATCTGGAAATGCCATGGTGACACCAGCCGGATCAATCGCGCCGCGCGGTTCGATGCGGATGCGTTCGAAGACCAATCCGGCAATCCGTTGGACAATCTGCGCGCCCTGATCGGCGAAAGCCGGATTGATCTGCCTCGGGATCTGCCGGCGGCGTCATCGGGTCTGTTCGGCTATCTCGGCTATGACACGATCCGGTTGGTGGAACGGTTGCCAAATGTGAATCCCGACCCGCTGGGCCTGCCCGATGCGGTCATGCTGCGCCCGTCTGTTGTCGCGGTTCTGGATGGGGTCAAAGGTGAGGTCACGGTGGTTTCCCCCGCGTGGGCCGACGCGGCGCAGTCGGCGCGCGCCGCTTATGCTCAGGCCGCCGAACGGGTGATGGATGCGGTGCGCGACATGGAACGCGCCCTGCCCCAGCAAGCCCGCGACCTGGGAGAGGCCGAGGAAATCGCGCCGCCGCAATCGAATTTCAGCAAGGACGCCTATATGGCGGCCGTTGAAAAAGCTAAGGACTATATCCGCGCAGGAGATATTTTTCAGGTTGTGCCAAGCCAGCGCTGGACACAGGATTTTCCGCTGCCGCCCTTCGCGCTCTACCGGTCGCTGCGGCGCACCAACCCGTCGCCCTTCATGTTCTATTTCAATTTCGGTGGTTTTCAGGTGGTAGGGGCCAGCCCCGAGATTCTGGTGCGGGTCTTTGATCGCCAGATCACCATCCGCCCGATTGCCGGAACCCGTCCGCGCGGTGAAACACCGGAACAGGACAAGGCGCTGGAACAGGACCTGCTGGCCGACAAGAAGGAATTGGCAGAACATCTGATGTTGCTCGATCTGGGCCGCAACGATGTTGGCCGGGTGGCCAAGATCGGCAGTGTTCATCCGACCGAGAAATTCATTATCGAACGCTACAGCCACGTGATGCATATCGTTTCGAACGTGGTGGGCGAGCTGGCCGACGATCAGGATGCGCTGAGCGCCTTTTTTGCGGGCATGCCTGCGGGCACGGTATCGGGCGCGCCAAAGGTGCGGGCGATGGAGATTATCGACGAGCTGGAGCCGGAAAAGCGTGGAGTTTACGGTGGCGGTTTGGGCTATTTCAGCGCTGGCGGCGATATGGATATGTGTATCGCACTGCGCACGGCCATCGTGAAAGACCGAAAGCTTTACATTCAGGCGGGCGGCGGCGTTGTCTATGACAGTGATCCGGAAGCGGAATATATGGAAACCGTGCACAAGTCGAACGCGATCCGGCGGGCGGCGGCGGATGCGGCACGGTTTACCAAGGACGGCAACGGCTGATCCTGATGGTCGCGGACCTTCGGCCGCATGCGCTGGCATGGGGGCTGACCTCGTCGTTGAAGACCCTAGGTTTGTCATCGACTCCCCAAGGGTCTTTCGACCAAGATGAAATCGGAATGGAGTTGCGATGACGCGGGTAATCCTGTTCAACAAGCCCTTCGACGTGCTGTCGCAATTCACCGACAAAGGGACGACGGGAACCAAGCGGGCAACCCTGTCGGATTTCATCGACGCGCCCAAGGTCTATCCTGCCGGACGGCTGGACCGGGACAGCGAAGGATTGATGGTGCTGACCGATGACGGACGGTTGCAGGCGCGGATTTCCAATCCCCGCAACAAGATGGAAAAGACCTACTGGGTGCAGGTCGAGGGTACGGTGAACGACGATGCGCTGGAGCAACTTCGCCGCGGCGTCGAATTGAAGGACGGACCGACGCGGCCCGCCTCGGCCGCCGCGATGGAGGCCCCCGATATCTGGCCGCGCAATGCGCCGATCCGATACCGAAAATCGGTCCCTGACAGTTGGCTGAGCCTGACGATCAGCGAAGGACGGAACCGGCAGGTCAGACGGATGACGGCAGCGGTGGGGTTTCCAACTTTGCGGTTGATCCGGGTTCGGGTCGGCGATTGGAGCCTTGACGGCCTGGCTCCTGGTCAGTGGCGCGACGCCTAGTGACGTTCTGCTTGCAGAACCGCCGAAACCGGTGCCAGTGCCACTTGGCTGGCACGATCCTGTAAGCCCCAAAGCAACAGCGCCGATATGGTTTCAGCGCGCAAACGTCCGACCATGACTACGCCGGTTTCGGTTTGCCGCGCCTTGAACGCCGCCTGATCGAGGAAACGGCGAATGACTGCAGCACTTTGATTCTGGCCGTCGAAATCGCGGAACACGGTCACCGCAGGGACGCCTGCCTTGGCGGCGAGCTTCTGCGCGGTGTTGAGGCCCTTGGAGAACAGCACCAGACCATGACCGGTTTCCGCCAACAATGCCGCGGCCTGATCGGACACTGCCTTGTCAGCCTGCAACCCGGTCTGATCCCCCTCCATCACGGCGACAGTTTGGGGTAATTCGCGCAGGGTGGCACGCAGCAGCATTTCGGTATCGGCCGCCGTCGCGCCCAGCGGTATGTCCGACAAAGCCAGAACTTCGAAACCGGCATCGCGGTAGCGTTTCATGGCGGTTTTGGCATTGGGTTTGGTTGCATCCACGGCGAAACTGATCGGATATGGAAAGCTGGCCAAGGCATCCAGACCGATCTTGCTGTCGCCCTGATCGAGCAACAAAATCGCCATCAGCGGTTTGTCTTCCGGGTTCTCGAAGGGGGCAGCATAAGCATCGAGCGGCGATTGCGGCGCGGCAATTACGGGAGTGTCCGCAGGGACATTTTCAGTGTCAGCTTCGGACGGCTGATCGGTCAGCCGCCCCGCCGGGGTGCCGATGCGCGGCGTCTCTTGCTTATTCTGGCCAACCCGTGGCAATGGCGTCGGCCGCTCTGCCGGTGTGTCTGGGTCGAGCGCGATGATCTGGGCCGGTTCGCGGTCTTGCTTCACTGGCGTTTCGGGTTGCTTGATCACCGGGGCCGGTGCGGCAACAGGGTCATCTGCCATGAAGTCCGAGCTTTCGCTGTCGTCAGGCAAGGCCGGCTGTGCCGGTGTGGTCGAAATCGACAGGTCTTCATCGGCGGGCGCTTCAGGCGCGGTGGGAGGGGATGTCATCGCGGGCGCTTGATTGCCGCTGTCGGGTGTGCCGATCGCCAATGGGGCGGTTTCCGTGTCGGGTGCGATCATGCCGGTTTCGGCTTCGACCGGTTCGGGCTGATTGCCCGGGGTGATCTGGTCTTCTGACAGGCTGTTCAGGTCGTCGGGTTCTGGTTCGGCAGCGCGCGGCGTTTCTGGTGTCCGATCGACCGGATCGGCTGCGGGCAGGCTGGCCTGGGTATCGTCGCGGGCACCGTCAAATTCCGAACCTGCCGGCACTTCGACCGCCGCCGCGTCGGGGCGGGGTGTTTCAGGTCCCGTGATGACCGATATGGTCGCGGTTGCAATCACCGCAACCACGGTGCCGGTTAAAAATCCGCCCAATGCTCCTTTGGCCAAGGTCTGCCCCCTCAAGCTTCTTTATCATCATCCTGTTGCGCGGTTTGCCCCCCTTGACGCTCCGGCGCAAGCCTGAACAAGTATAACGCGACGAAGTAGGGCCTCCAGCCCCCAATTGCAAAGATAGACCAGATGCTGCTGCTGATCGATAATTATGACAGTTTCACCTATAACCTTGTTCACTATTTAGGTGAATTAGGGGCCAAAATCGAAGTCCGCCGCAACGACGCACTGAATGTGCAGGATGCCATGGCGATGCGGCCAGAGGGAATTTTGCTGTCACCGGGGCCCTGTGATCCGGATCAGGCGGGGATTTGTCTGGCGCTGACCAAAGCTGCGGCGGAAACCGGAACACCGCTTTTGGGGGTCTGTTTGGGGCATCAGACCATTGGCCAGGCATTTGGAGGCAAAGTGGTGCGTTGCCACGAGATTGTGCATGGCAAGATGGGGCTGATACATCATACCGGCAAGGGGTTGTTCGCCGGACTGCCCACCCCGTTCGAGGCGACGCGCTATCATTCGCTGGTTGTTGATCGTGACTCCCTGCCCGATTGTCTGGAAATCACCGCTGAGCTGGATGATGGCACGATCATGGGGCTGCAGCACAAGGATCTGCCGATCCACGGGGTGCAGTTCCACCCTGAATCCATTGCCTCGCAGCATGGTCACAAGCTGTTGCAAAATTTCCTCGATGTCATGAAGGTGCCGGCATGAGCGATGCACTCAAACCACTGATCGGGGCTGCGGCCGACCGGGTGCTGAGCCTGAATGAGGCCGAAACGGCCTTTGCCATTCTGTTCGAGGGCGAAGCGACCCCGGCGCAGATCGGCGGTTTCCTGATGGCGCTGCGCACACGCGGGGAGACAGTCGATGAATATACCGCCGCTGCCACGGTGATGCGGGCAAAATGTAACAAGGTCAAAGCCCCGCACGGTGCCATGGATATCGTCGGCACCGGCGGCGATGGAAAAAACACGCTGAATATTTCCACCGCCACCGCTTTCGTCGTGGCGGGTGCCGGGGTGCCTGTAGCTAAGCATGGAAATCGCAACCTGAGTTCCAAATCCGGGACGGCGGATGTCCAGACCCGGATGGGTATCAACGTTATGGTTGGGCCGGAAGTGGTTGAAAAGGCTTTGAAAGAAGCTGGTATTGCATTCATGATGGCACCAATGCATCATCCGGCCATGGCCCATGTCGGTCCGGCGCGGGCCGAACTGGGGACGCGGACGATTTTCAATATTCTCGGGCCGTTGACCAATCCGGCAGGGGTAAAGCGTCAGCTGACCGGCGCATTCAGCCGCGCGATGATCCGGCCGATGGCTGAAACCCTTGGCGCATTGGGCAGCGAAAAGGCCTGGCTGGTGCATGGATCGGACGGTACCGATGAAATGACCATTACCGGCGAAACCTATGTCGCGTCTTTGAATGAAGACGGCACCGTCACCGATCTTGACCTGCATCCGGAAGATTTCGGCCTGCCGGTGCATCCCTTCGAAGCCATCGTTGGTGGCGATCCCGAAGAAAATGCCGCGGCCTTCCGGGCGCTGCTGGCGGGGGAACAGTCGGCCTATCGCGATGCGGTGCTGCTGAACGCCGCCGCAGCCCTGCATGTGGCGGGCAAGGTGGGCGATCTGAAAGACGGTGTCGCCCTGGCGCGCGAAAGCATCGACAGCGGGGCCGCCAAGACCAAACTGGAAACACTTGCGCGCATCACGTCCGAGGCCATCTGATGCCGCTACCGGATATCGGAGCATGGCGCGATCTGGATTTCTTCGCCTCTGACTGGCCCGGTATCGAAGCCGCACTCGCACAGGATGATCGCGATATTCTGCCTCCTGCCACACAGCGTTTTGCCGCCTTGCAACTGACGCCGCCCGAAAACACACGGGTGGTGATATTGGGACAGGACCCCTATCCGACCCCCGGACATGCCCATGGTTTGGCCTTTTCGGTGGAACCGGATGTGGTCCCCCTGCCCCGGTCGCTTAAGAATATCTATATGGAATTGCAAAACGATCTGGGCATTACGCGGCCCAACGGTGATTTGCGCGATTGGGCAAAACAAGGTGTGTTGTTGCTCAATACCTCGCTCAGCGTCCCTGCGGGTGACGCCAACGGGCACAAAAAACTCGGCTGGCAGCGTTTGGTGCATCAGGTGCTGAAACGCACATCTGCCCGGCCTACGGCGTATATCCTGTGGGGCAAGTCGGCGCAGACGCTCGAATCCAATATCCTGCCGGGCGACCACCTGATCCTGACATCGGCACACCCGTCACCACTGTCCGCCAGTCGCGGATTTTTCGGGTCCAAACCATTTTCAGCCGTAAACACATGGCTTAATAGTCGGGGAGAGCAAGAAATTGACTGGGCCCGAAATTCGGAGGCAGCATGACCGTAACGGTTCTCGACAAGATCAAAGCCTATAAGCTTGAAGAAGTGGCCGCCGACAAGGCAGCCAAACCGCTTGCAACGGTCGAGGCCGAGGCCCGCGCCGCGTCCCCGGTACGCCCCTTTGCCCAAGCGCTGCAAAAAGCCAGCCGCACAGGATATGGGTTGATCGCAGAAATCAAGAAGGCAAGCCCGTCCAAGGGGCTGATCCGTGAAGATTTCTACCCGCCGGAACTGGCGCAAGCCTATGAGGCAGGTGGCGCGACCTGCCTGTCGGTACTCACCGACACCCCCTCTTTCCAGGGGGCAAAGGAATTTCTCGTCGCCGCACGCGAGGCTGTGTCATTGCCGGTGCTGCGCAAGGATTTCATGTATGACACCTATCAGGTGGCCGAAGCCCGCGCCTTGGGAGCCGATTGCATTCTGATCATCATGGCAAGCGTCAGCGACGCGCAAGCGCAGGAGTTGGAAGCGGCAGCCGTTGCATGGGGTATGGACGCGCTGATCGAGGTGCATGATGGCGACGAACTGGAACGCGCCACCCTGTTGAAATCTCCGCTGATCGGTATCAACAACCGTAATCTGAAAACCTTCGAGACGTCGCTGGACACCACACGTGAGCTGTCGAAATACGTCCCTGCCGACCGGATGTTGGTATCCGAGAGCGGCCTCAACACGCCCGAAGATCTGGCCGAAATGGCCCGTTATGGGGCCCGTTGTTTCCTTATTGGCGAAAGCCTGATGCGAAACCAGGATGTGGAAATGGCCACCCGGACGTTACTGGCTAACCCTCTGACAGCGGTGGGGATGTAAGCATGACAGGCCTTACTCATTTTGACGCCAAAGGTGATGCGCATATGGTCGACGTGTCCGACAAGGCGGTAACATCGCGCATCGCCACAGCCGCCGGATGGGTGCGGATGGCGCAGGACACCTTTGACATCATTTCCGAAGGCCGGGCCAAGAAGGGCGACGTTCTGGGCGTGGCACGGCTGGCCGGTATCATGGGGGCCAAGAAAACCCCCGACCTGATCCCGCTTTGCCACCCCCTGCCAGTTACGAAGGTTTCGGTCGATCTGATACTGGCCCCCGATCTGCCGGGCGTGCGGATCGAAGCCACGGTGAAAACAACGGGCCAGACCGGCGTCGAGATGGAGGCGCTCACGGCCGTCAGCACCGCTGCCCTGACCGTCTATGACATGATCAAGGCTGTCGATAAGGCGATGGAAATCGGCGGCATCCACGTGACGCTGAAAGATGGCGGCAAATCAGGACGGTATGAATCTAAATGATTTCGGTAGAAGATGCCCGCGCCCTGCTGTTTGAACTGGCCCACCAGATGCCAGAAGAAACCGTGCCGCTGGTCGAGGCCAGGAATCGTGTGCTGGCCCGTGACGTGGAAGCGCAACGAACTCAGCCGCCCTTTCCTGCCTCGGCTATGGATGGATATGGGGTGCGTGCCGATGAGATCACCAATGGGGCATCGTTTCGGGTCATCGGAGAAGCCGCCGCCGGATCGCGATTTTCTGGTCCGGTTGGTCCGGGACAGGCCGTGCGCATTTTTACCGGCGCACCGGTGCCCGACGATGTTGGTTTTGTCGTGATACAGGAAGACGTCGACCGGGTTGGCGACACCATCACGATCATCGGCAACACAGGCGAAAATTCCAATATCCGACCCGCTGGCGGCGATTTCGCAGAAGGTCAGGTTTTTGCCGCGCCGAAACGGCTGGGGCCTGCCGACATCGCGCTGCTGGCGTCCATGAATATTTCCAAGGTAACGGTCACACGCAAACCCGACGTGGCGCTGATTTCCACCGGTGATGAACTGGTGATGCCAGGTGAAACGCCCGGTCCCGATCAGATCATCGCCTCGAACACGTTCGGCCTGAAGGCGTTGTTTGATCAGGCCGGGGCGCAAGCGCGAATTCTGCCGATTGCGCGGGACAATGTGGCATCACTGAAAACTGCGCTGGATCTGGCCAGGGGCGCCGATCTGGTCGTCACCATTGGCGGTGCCTCGGTCGGGGATCATGATCTGGTGGCACAGGTGGCGACCGATTTGGGATTACAGCGCGCGTTTTACAAGGTCGCGATGCGCCCCGGCAAACCGCTGATGGCCGGAACCATCGACGGGGCGATGATGATGGGGCTACCGGGCAATCCGGTTTCGGCCATGGTGTGCGGCGTGTTATTCGCGGTGCCGGTGATCCATGCAATGATGGGTCTGCCAGCCCGATCTCCTGAACTGCGGCAAGGTGAACTGGCCGTAGATGTTGCAGCCAACGGATCGCGTGAACATTACATGCGCGCTGTATTGGCCGATGACCTGCTGACACCGCTGAACAATCAGGACAGTTCGCTTCTGTCGGTTCTAAGCCAGGCAAACGCTTTATTGGTTCGACCTATCGGCGATCCTGCACGTCCTGCCGGTCACTTGGTAGATTATATCCCAATCTGACCAGACCGTTGACACAAAACGGGAACATGTGTAGAACAAACCCAAACCGATTGAACCGGAGGGGCGTTCATGCTGACCAAAAAACAGCTCGATCTGCTGACATTTATTCACCAGCGGATGCAGCGTGATGGCGTACCGCCATCCTTTGATGAAATGAAGGAAGCGCTGGACCTACGGTCCAAATCAGGCATTCACCGTCTGATCACCGCATTGGAAGAACGCGGCTTCATCCGCCGCCTGGCACATCGGGCCCGCGCGATAGAGATTGTGAAACTGCCCGATAGCCTGAGCGGCGATACCGGATTTACCCCCAAGGTGATCGAAGGCGGACGCCCTGAAACCACACCGCGTGATGCAATCCCGATTGAAGCGGTTCACGCGATGGAATTGCCGGTGATGGGACAGATCGCTGCCGGCGTCCCGATCGAAGCGATCAGCCATGCATCGCGGCAGATTGCAGTGCCCGGGTCCATGCTCAGCAGTCAGGGCGAACATTACGCGCTCGAGGTGAAGGGCGATTCAATGATCAATGCCGGTATCAATGACGGCGACGTGGTGATCATCCGCGAAACCAGTACAGCGCAAAACGGCGATATCGTGGTCGCACTGGTGGAAGATCTCGAAGCGACGCTGAAAACCTTTCGCCGCAAAGGCAACAGTATTGCCCTTGAAGCTGCCAACCCAGCTTATGAAACCCGTGTTTTACCCGATCATATGGTCAAAGTTCAGGGCCGTCTGGTCGGTTTGATCCGGAGTTACTGAGATTGGGATGACGTCCATGGTCTGTCGCCCGCCAATTGGCGGGCGGTGACGATTCTGGGGCCTGCATCGTCGAAATAGACCGCCACTGCCCCGGTCTTGCGCAGGGTGTCGGGATCGAAGACCCGACAGGGCAAGTCCTGAGCAATAGTCTTGTTGGCGATCAGCCATTCATCCTTGTCACAAGTGGCGCTTTCAGCCGCCCGTTTTCCCGAAACGACCTGAACCATGTTATGATCGTCTGGCCAACGGTTAACTGTTTCAAACTGTGCCGCCGGATCGCCGTCGTTTTCCAACCAGATCGCCGCAACGAATGCGGATCCGTTCTCCTTGCTCATCGCCCTGCCTTTGGCCGTCATCAGTCCGACCAATGCACCGTCTTCGGCAATCAGCAGATCCGGACGGTCGTTTTGCCCCCACAGCATCAAAGCGAGGAGCGTCGGAACAGCGCCCCCCCATCTGGCTCGTCCGCGCCACAGCACCACAAACAAGGCCGCTAGGGAAAACACCGGCAATATCCGCCAATCCGGGCTCGGAACCATACGCACCGCGCCGTCCTGTTCTGCGACGAATCGTGCCACTGCTAAAATCCAACGGAGCCCAAGCCCCATCAGCCATAAAACCGGACCCTCGGCCCCGAAGGGCATAACCAGTGCGGCCAGAACCGCCGCCGGAATCACCAGAATGCCCATCAACGGCACCGAAAGAAGGTTGGCAGGCAGACCCAGTACCGCAATCTGGTTGAAATGAGCCGCCGCGAATGGCGCGGTTGCCGCGCCTGCCACCGCAGAAGACAGGACGATCGCAAATACAGGTTTTAGCAAGCGGCGTCCGCCCAGTGCTCCGGTATCGCGCAATAGGCTGAAAACGAACACCAGGGCGGTCGTTGCAGCAAAGGACATCTGAAATCCCGGGCTCAGCAGGCTTTCCGGTCTAAGCAATAGAACGATTCCCGCCGCCACTGCGACAGCACGCAGCGACAGCGCCCGATGGTCGAACACAATCGCCAGAAGAAACACCCCGACCATGACGAAGGCCCGTTCGGTTGCCACATTACCGCCCGACAAGATCAGATACCCGGCCGACACGATCAGCGCCCCTACTGCCGCGATTTTCTTGACCACGATCCGCAGTCCGATGCCTGGTACCAGCAACAGGAATACCCGGATCAACGCAAAGACAAATCCGACCACCAACCCCATATGCAACCCCGATATCGCCAGCAGATGCGCCAGGTTGGAGCGGCGCAGTGCGTCTAGCGTGGTTTGCCCGATCGCAGAGCGATCACCGGTCATCACTGCGGCGGCGAACGCCCCGGCTTCGCCCGGTAACGCCTTCTGAACCCGGGCGGATAATACCATTCGGGCGGCAACAATGTTCAGCCCTGCCCGGCGCGGCTGCAACAGCAGGACCGGCGTGCGCGTATAGCCGACGCCGCCAATCCGCTGGAACCAGGCATGACGCTGAAAGTCGAAACCGCCCGGTTCGGCCGGTCCGGACGGGGGCAGGAGATGCGCGGTGAGAATAACGATATCGCCTGGGGCCGGTTGGTATCCGTCCTGATCCCCATGCAAAGCCACCCGTATCCGCGCCGGGGTTTTACCCGGATCAAAGCCAGACAACACGACCTGGTCCAGTGTAAGCCGCACCGCATCGCTGCTGGAGCGGTCGATCGTGATTACCGTGCCTTCGACCGGACCATAATACCGATACTGAAGCACCGGGGCGGCGACCCAATTACTGCGGGCCCCGGCCCATACCACGCCGCAAACGATCAGCGACACCGCCCAGATCAGCGGTGAAACCGCTGGGCCGGTCCGCATGGCCACGATGGCCGTGCAAATCGCGCCGCCAAGCAGCAGACACCGGGCCGTCCATGACGGTTCCGCCGGCAAATAGAAATAGATACCGATGCCGATGCCAAAGAAGACCGGAGCCCAAGGGAACAACGCCCCTCGTTGCGCAAGAAGCGCCGTTCCGATCCGGTTAAAGGGTGCCAAGTCTTGTCCTTGCATCGGCAGGTAGATAGACAGACGAAAACGCTACTCCCCTCCTGGTTACCGAAAGGTTAAACCCGCATGTCTTCACAGATCGTGACCCGCTTCGCCCCATCGCCCACCGGTTTCCTGCATATCGGCGGCGCGCGCACCGCGCTGTTCAACTGGCTCTACGCCCGCGGCCGCGGCGGCAAGTTCCTGCTGCGAATCGAAGATACCGACAGGGAACGGTCGACCCCTGAAGCAACCGAGGCGATCCTAGAAGGTCTCAATTGGCTGGGGCTGGATCACGATGGTGAGATCGTCAGTCAGTTCGAAAACGCCGCGCGCCATGCCGCGGTGGCCGAACAGTTGCTGGCCGAGGGCAAGGCCTATAAATGCTTCGCCACGCAGGAAGAAATTCAGGCCTTCCGCGATGCAGCCCGGGCCGAAGGTAAATCGACATTGTTCCACAGCCCTTGGCGGGATGCCGATCCGGCAACCCATCCTGATGCACCGTTTGTGGTGCGGATCAAGGCACCGCATGACGGTGAAACCGTGATCCGCGATCAGGTGCAGGGCGATGTGACAATTCGCAACGATCAGCTCGATGACATGATCCTGTTACGTTCCGATGGCACCCCTGTCTATATGCTGGCCGTTGTTGTCGATGATCATGATATGGGCGTGACCCATGTGATCCGGGGAGACGATCACCTGAATAATGCCGCGCGCCAGATGATGATTTATAATGCAATGGGGTGGGATGTGCCAATCTGGGCCCATATTCCTCTGATCCATGGGCCGGATGGTAAAAAACTGTCCAAGCGCCATGGGGCTCTGGGTGTCGATGAATATCAGAAAATGGGCTATCCGGCGGCAGGCATGCGGAATTACCTCGCGCGGTTGGGGTGGAGCCACGGGGATGACGAATTCTTTACCGACGAACAGGCGAAAGAATGGTTCGATCTGAGCGGGATTGGAAAATCACCTGCCCGGTTCGACTTCAAAAAGCTGGAAAACCTTTGTGGTCAGCACATCGCCGCTGCCGATGATGCTGCGCTGCTGCATGAACTACAGGAATTCCTGTCTGCAATTGGTCAACCAAGGCTGGACGATACGAAATCAGTACTTCTACGTAAGGCGATGTACTGTCTAAAAGATCGCGCCAAAACTTTTCCCCAACTGATTGAAAAGGCGGAATTTGCTCTGGCAAACCGCCCGATTCAGCCAGATGAAAAAGCGGCGAAAAACCTTGATGATGTATCCCGTGGTATACTGAAAGAATTGACGCCGCATTTGCAAAATGCTAGCTGGTCGCGTGAGGAACTGGAAACAGTTGCCAACCAATTTGCCGAGGCTCGGGAGATGAAGTTTGGCAAGCTTGCGGGTCCTCTCAGGGCAGCTTTGGCAGGCCGTGCGGCAACTCCAAGCGTGTTCGATATGATGCTGGTCCTTGGGCAGGACGAAACACTTGCCCGGTTGACCGACGCAGCTGCCTGACAGGATAGTCGCCAGTCAGAGCAAAAGAATAAGAATCATGCCCGTGTCGTCCGACACAGAGGCTTCGTGATGAAGGGAAAACCATGACTGAATCCACCAAAACCGCAACGTTGAGTTTTGACGGCAAGACGCTTGAATTGCCCATGTTTACCCCGACCGAGGGCCCCGATGTAATCGACATCCGTAAGCTCTACGCTCAGGGTCACGTTTTTACGTATGACCCCGGCTTTACCTCGACGGCCTCCTGCGACAGCACCATCACCTATATCGATGGTGATGAAGGCGTTCTGTTGCATCGCGGTTATCCGATCGGTCAGCTGGCATCCAAATCGCATTATCTGGAAGTCTGCTATTTGCTGCTTTACGGAGAACTGCCGACAGCAGGTGAGCTGGAAATATTCGAAACCACCATCACCCGCCACACCATGATCCATGAGCAGATGCACAATTTCTTCCGCGGGTTCCGCCGCGATGCGCATCCGATGGCAACCATGGTGGGCGTTGTCGGCGCGATGTCGGCCTTCTATCATGATTCAACCGATGTCGCCGATCCCTGGCAGCGTGAAATCGCGTCACACCGGCTGATTGCCAAAATGCCGACCATCGCGGCAATGGCGTATAAGTATTCGATCGGTCAGCCCTTCGTTTATCCGCGCAACGATCTGGATTACGCAGCGAATTTCCTGCACATGTGCTTCAGCGTTCCTGCAGAGGAATATCACGTGAACCCGATCCTGAGCCGCGCGATGGACCGGATTTTCACCCTGCATGCCGACCATGAACAGAACGCGTCGACCTCGACTGTGCGTCTGGCCTCGTCCTCGGGAGCCAACCCGTTCGCTTGTATCGCTGCTGGCATCGCCTGCCTGTGGGGGCCCGCTCATGGTGGCGCCAACCAGGCCTGCCTGGAAATGCTGCGCGAAATCGGCACCCCCGACCGGATCCCCGAATTCATCGAACGGGCCAAGGATAAGAATGATCCTTTCCGCCTGATGGGATTTGGCCACCGCGTCTACAAAAACATCGACCCGCGTGCGACCGTGATGAAGCAATCGGCCGACGAAGTTCTGGAACTGCTGGGCATCGAAGACAACCCGTTGCTGCAGGTCGCCAAGGAACTGGAAAAGATCGCGCTGAACGATCCGTATTTCAAGGAAAAGAAGCTGTTCCCGAACGTGGACTTCTATTCGGGTATCATCCTCGAAGCGATGGGCTTCCCAACTTCAATGTTCACCCCGATCTTCGCTCTGTCGCGCACCGTTGGCTGGGTCAGCCAGTGGAAAGAAATGATCGCCGATCCGCAAAACAAGATCGGTCGTCCGCGGCAGCTTTACCTGGGTGAAACCCAGCGCGATTATGTAGATGTCGAAGACCGCTAAGCGTTTCTTCTTTTGGCATAAAAAACACCCCGGCAAGAAATTGCCGGGGTGTTTTAGTTTGTGAACCAGCTGCGGTTTGCAGCAGACCTCAGCGTCCCTCGAAATGCGGCGGGCGTTTCTCGGTAAAGGCCAGAACCCCTTCCTTGAAATCACGACTTTGGCCGCAGGCACCTTGCTTGCGCCCCTCGACCTCCAGTTGCCGGTCCAGCGTGTTGTCCCAGCTACCGCGGATCGCTTCTTTAACGTGGGCGTAGGCCAGCGTCGGTCCTTTGGCCAGATGCGCGGCGCGGGATTTCCAGATCGCCGCGAATTCCGCGTCTGGCACGGCTTCCCAGATCAGCCCCCAGTCATCGGCCTGACGGGCGCTGATCTTGTCGGCAAACAACGCAGCCCCCATCGCTTTGGCCATCCCCATGTTACGGGTCATCCAGTAGGTGCCACCGGCATCCGGGATCAGCCCGATACGGGTGAACGCCTGCAGGAAATAGGCGCTTTCAGAGGCGATCACCACATCGGCTGCCAGCGCCAAATTGGCCCCTGCCCCTGCTGCGGCACCGTTCACAGCGCAAATTGTGGGGATCGGGCAATCGTAGATCGCCTTGAGCATCGGCGCGTATTCGTCGCGCAAGGTGCGTTCGAGATCCAGATTGGCCGCGTTGGCCCGGTCGCTCAGATCCTGACCGGAACAAAATGCTTTGCCCGATCCAGTGAGGACCAGAACCCGTGCGCTCTTGGCAGCTTCGCGCGCCGCATCAGCGATTTCTGCCCGCATCAGCGTGTTAAGAGCGTTCATCTTGTCAGCACGGTTAAGCGTCAGAACCGCGATATCGTCTTCAATGGCAAGGGTAATTGTTTCATACATGGGGCATGCCTCCTCTGTTGGCCAGAATATAACCGACCGCGTGGTAGGCTAAAACCCTAACTAGAGTCAGTCGTCCATAATTTCGGCCAGCCGCGTCTTTTCCGCTTCGCTCAACGCTTCAAGCTTTTGTTCCGGCGCGGATTGTCGGCGGCGCAGATAACCCAAACCAAGCCCCATCCCGGCAATCAACATCATCGGCCCTGCCGCCCAAAGCAACCAATTGGCGCCGCGTGCGGTCGGGTTAAGCAGCACATATTCGCCATAGCGGTCGACAATATAGTTTACGACTTCGACATCGCTATCACCTGCCGTCAGCCGTTCGCGCACCAACAAGCGCAGGTCGCGCGCAAGTTCAGCATGAGAATCGTCGATATTCTCGTTGCGACAGACCAGGCAGCGTAATTCCTTTGAAATGTCGCGTGCACGCGCCTCCAAAGCCGGGTCGTTCAGGATTTCGTCGGGCTGCACCGCCCAAACAGGCGCTGCGATCAAGCAAAGAGCAAGAGCCAGCCGTTTCATTCTGCGGGTACTCCGGCGGCGACACGGGTTTTACGCGCCCCTGCGGCCACGCGGTAGCGCCGGTCAGACAGGCTTAGCAATCCGCCAATCGCCATCATGATTGCCCCACCCCAGATCCAGTTCGCCAGCGGTTTGTAATAACTTCGCACAGCCCAACCACCGCCGTCTTGCGGATCGCCGATCACCACGTAGATGTCACGCAGGAACCCACTGTTGATCGCGGCTTCTGTGGTGGGCATCTTGGCGACAGGATAATTTCTCTTTTCCGGATACATCGTTGAAATCGGTTTGCCGTCTTTGGACAATCGCACGGTTCCCATGGTCGAAAAGTAGTTCGGCCCGCGCACGTCTTCGACCTTGTCCAGCACCAACGTATAGCCTGCGATATCGAAGGGTTCACCGATCTGAACAACACGAATATCTTCTGCTTCCCAAGCCATCAGCCCGGAAATACCCAACATCGTGATACCCAGACCCGCATGCGCGACCGATTTACCCCAGTCAGCGCGGGGCAGTCGTAGCAGGCGCGAGATTTGCCGGGATCGCCCGGTGCGGCTCCACAGATCAATGGCGGACCCAAAGATCAACCAACTGCCAAGGAACAGACCAATCGGTCCAAGCATACTGCGCCCCGATTGCACCGCCCAGGCAAGGCAGGCCAGTGAGAGTGCAAGCACAAATGCGGGTACAAGTGCCTTGAACGTTCGGGTGAGAGACGCCCGTTTCCAAGGCAGCATCGCGCCCACCGGCAAAACCAGCCCCAGAACCACCATGAACGGGGTAAAGGCCATGTTGAAAAACGGTGCCCCGACCGACAGTTTGCGCCCAAAGGTCAATTCAGCTACCAGCGGCCAGATCGTTCCGATAAAGACGACAAAGGCCGCGACCGCCAGAAGCAGGTTGTTCAACACCAGCCCGCTTTCGCGGCTGACCATGGAAAAGGCGCCCTTGGCTTCCATTGCGCCGGCGCGCGCAGCGTAAAGTGTCAGTGCGCCCCCCATGAAGAGAGCAAGAATGGCCAAGATGAACACCCCGCGTTCGGGGTCATTGGCAAAGGCATGTACGGAAGTGATCACGCCAGAGCGCACAATGAAGGTCCCGATCAGCGAAAACCCAAAGGCCATGATTGCCAGCAGGATGGTCCAGCTTTTCAGGCTTTCGCGTTTTTCCACCACGATAGAGGAATGCAG
This sequence comes from Thalassovita sp., assembly GCF_034670005.1. GTDB lineage: Bacteria > Pseudomonadota > Alphaproteobacteria > Rhodobacterales > Rhodobacteraceae > Thalassobius. The sequence continues at coordinate 110,100 of NZ_JAXMOH010000002.1, read as the reverse complement.
CAGCGCCACCGCGAGCAACCAGGGCATGAAAGACGCGTTTTCAACCGGATCCCAGAACCAGAACCCACCCCAGCCCAATTCGTAATAGGCCCACCATGATCCCAGCCCAATCCCGATGGTCAGGAAAATCCACGCCGCCAAGGTCCACGGCCGCACCCAGCGGCCCCAGGCGGCGTCGACACGGCCTTCGATCAGGGCCGCGACGGCAAAGGAAAACGCCATCGAAAGCCCGACATAACCAAGATAGAGAAACGGTGGATGAAATGCGAGGCCGGGATCCTGAAGCAACGGGTTCAGATCTTCGCCGTCAAAGGGCGGCACAGCAACCCGTAAAAAGGGGTTGGAGGTGAACAGGATGAAGCCGTAAAAAGCAACGCCGATTGCCGACTGAACTGCCAAAACCCGCGCTTTCAGCGTTGGCGGCAAGGCGCCGCCGAACCATGCGGCCGAGGCACCAAACAGCGACAGGATCAGCACCCAAAGCAGCATCGATCCTTCGTGATTGCCCCAGACACCAGAGATTTTATACAGCATCGGTTTCAGCGAATGGGAATTTAGCACCACCAGACGCACGGAAAAATCCGAAGTGACGAAAGCGTGCATCAACGCAGCAAAGGAAAAGGCGACTAGTAAAAACTGAGCGTTCGCAGCAGGTTCAGCGACGGCCATCCAGCCGGGCCAGCGTTTATGTGCGCCGATCAACGGTACAGTGGCCTGAATGCAGGCGACAAGAAAGGCTAGGATGAGGGCGAAGTGACCGAGCTCTGTAATCATGCCTCAGTTATAGAGCTTTGACCGAGTGGGGCCAATGGAATTCGCCTATGCCAGGTGTTCACATTGTCGCGGGATAATGTTTGGGAAAAGAAACCCACGGTCCGGATCACATTGCCGAAACGCTACTTGTACTCTCGCCAATCCTCCAGCGCGGGATTGCGTTCTGGGACTATCGCCTCCAGTGTCAAGTCTGCGTCGTGCCCGGTATCCGCATTTGCCTCTCTATCGGGGGCAGCATTTTTTTTCTTCGTTTGCGGCATGCGCGCGATTGCCTGAGACATCCTGGTCTGGAATTCCTGCCCTTTGGTTTGATGCCGGGCCCCAAAGTAGAACGACACGATCGCGCCCAGCAACCACCATAGCGGTTCCGGTACCAGCGCGATTCCCTGCATCCGACTGGCGAACCAGACCGGGTTGATCATTGCAGCGCAAAACAATCCCAGCGTTCCAAGCGCCATCGCCGGACGCGGGAACCGGTTGATGGCATCCATCAGCCGGTCAAATCGTCCGCGCTCTGGTGCATAGAATTCCTGAGCGAATTGGCCTAACGATGCCGCCTGTCCTTCTGCTGCGCGGATTGCACCGGCTTCAGCGTTTTCACGAAAAACCTCCACCGTTTTTCGAAATTCGTGTTGTCCCGACCCAAACAACAAGTTCAGAATCTGCCGCATTAGCCCCATTTATTTACCCTTTCCAGGAACTCCGTCGAGCTGAGATGATAGCGCGGCGAAATGAATTCTTCGGCTCGTTTGATCCAGCCGCCTTTGCCTCCAGATCGGGAGCGGGCGTATTTGCGGCTGGCAGGACGGGCATCGGCCAGGCGGAAGTAATAATTGCGCCGGGCTATACCATAGGCATCGGTCAGAAGATCCGGCGCAGACAATGCCGCCGTTTGAGCCGCACCTGCGGTTTGCGGACCGATCACCCCGTCGACGCTCACATCATGGCCCATTTGGCGCAACAGGCGTTGGAGAATCTTCACCGCATTGGCTCCGGAATTGACATACATGTCGAAAACGCTGGCTTGCAGTTGTTCAGGCAACTGGTCGATTTTCGGTCGTTTGAAATAGTTTGTCAGGAAAATGTTCTGCGCCTGTGCCCGGCTCAACCGGCGCACATCGTCCGCATCCACATCTCCGTCACGGTCCAAATCCAACCCGAGCCGCCGCATCGTGCGAAGCGTGACGCCGTGATTGGTCGCACCGCCCGGGTCGTCGGGATCGTTCACATACCCGCCTTCTCGCGCGATGATCGCTTGGGCGATTCGCCTGACATCCAGCATGAAGAACCCCGCTTTGCCTGTTGCGGGATCAGGCTGGGGTTAAACCGTTAACGACTGGAAAAACGACCGTACCGATCCTGCTCAGCTCAGCTTTCTGGGTCTTTATAGACGCCCTGTTCTTTCAGCGCGTCCACGACTTCCTTGGGCATGTAGCTTTCGTCATGTTTGGCAAGGATTTCAGAGGCTTCAAAAACGCCGCCGACGTATTTGCCGGTGCCGATCATGCCTTGGTTTTCGTCAAAGAGATCAGGCAAAACACCGGTAAAGACGACGGGCACTGACGCGCCACCATCGGTGACATTGAAGCGGATGGTTTCCCCCTGTCCGCGCTGCAGGCTGCCGTCTTCGACCAACCCGCCAATGCGAAAGGTTTCATCGGGCCCCGGAGGTTCAGCCATAACCTGCGAAGGAGAGCGGAAAAAATTGATGCCGTCACGCATGGCATAGCCGATTAAACCAGTGGACAGCGCCAAAGCGAAAACTGCCACCGCAATCACCTGAATACGACGTTTCTTTTTCAAGCCTCTCATGCGCTTGCTCCTCACCGCTCGGGTTGACGCTATTTGGCGTCAAACAGACATGTCAGAGTTAACATTGATCCCGCAAAGCGCAAGGTCTGCGCCATGCTACTTTTTGTCCGGGCGTCGTGATGTCGGCTATGAACGACACAAATCAGGCCGCTTGGAACGTGATTTTACGGCGCAGGAATTGAGTAGCCCGATCCGATACCTTCAGCGGATTCCCGGTGGTCAGAAACATCGTTTCCTTCCCTGCGCCGATCATTTTGGGATGACGTTCCAGATAATCGGCCAGACTCTCTGCCACGAGATTGGCTTGCGAATACACTTCGACCTCGGCACCGAGAGCATCCTGAAAGGCGTCCTGCATCAGTGGATAATGCGTGCAGCCCAAAACAGCCGCTTCGGGATGAGGCATTTTGCGCTTCAGCGCGTCGACATGGGACCGCACCAACGCTTCGGCTAAAATCATGTCGCCGTCTTCGATCGCATCAACCACGCCACCGCAGGCCTGCGCCTCGACATCGACGCCGATGGCGCGAAAAGCCAGTTCGCGCTGAAAGGCGCGGCTGGCCACGGTGGCGGGCGTCGCAAATAGCGCCACATGATGGACCTCGACTTCGCGCGGGGGACTGTTGTCGCCCCATTTGCGTTCGGTCAACGCTTCGATCAGCGGGACAAAGACGCCCAGAACACGTTTGTTTGGCGGGATCCAGCTTTCCTGCATCCGGCGCAGCGCCGCGGCACTGGCCGTGTTACACGCCAGAATGACCAGATCGCAGCCCGCGTCCCACATCCGTTCCACCGCCTTGGTGGTCAGGTTGTAAACGTCATCGGCATCTCTCACGCCGTAGGGCGCGTTGGCATTGTCGCCAAAATAGACGATCGGCAGCTCGGGCAACCGCTTTGTCACGGCGTCCAGAACCGTCAATCCCCCCAGACCGCTGTCAAAAATTCCTACTGCCATCAGCCCTACCGCCTGCACAAGCGCTTACGCGCGATGTTTCTCTTCGAACTCATACCCGTAATCCAAGGTGATGAGCGGTGTCGGAGACAGCTCATACGTCGATTTGCGCAGGAAATCCATCAATGCTTTGGAATCGTTTTTCCGCGCGTTAATCTCTTTTCTCTCAATCGGTTGCCCGACAGCGACACGTACCGGCGTATCGACTCTCTTGGCGAATTCTTTGATCAAAAGCCCCATGCGCAGAGTGTTGTGCAAATGGCTGGCGATCTGAAATAAACGACTTGTATGGCCATCAAAGAATATTGGAACGACCGTTGCTTCTGATTTTGCCACCATCCGCGCGGTGAATTTTCGCCAACTGGGATCCATTGGATGGGCAAAGGGTTTCGCCGATGTCGAAACCGTGCCGCCGGGGAATATACCGACCGCACCGCCCTGCCTCAGATAGTTCAGGCTATTCTTGCGCGTTTGCAGGTTTAACTGCATCGATTCCTTGGTTTCATCAAAGGAGATCGGCAAAATATTCTGGTTCAGATCGGAAGATTTACGGAATACCTGATGTGCGAGAATGCGAAAATCGCCACGCGTCATGGATAGGATATGGCCCATCATCAACCCGTCAAGGATACCGTAGGGGTGATTGGCGATCAGGATAAGCGGCCCTTCGGAGGGGATGTTTTCCAATGACCCGCCCGCCACATCCAGCGACAGGCCATAGCGATCCACCATCACCTTCCAGAAATCGCCGCCATTGGCGATGTCGGTGTCATATCCCCGAGCACGTTTGATCAAACCGATACGCCCGGTCGTATTTTCCAGGGTTCGTATCACCCTTCGTCCAACCCTGCTTTGCGCTGAATGGGCATAGCTGATGTCGCGCGCAATATGGTTTTTCCGGGTCATGCTGTTTTGCCAGTTACAGATTCCCCGCATCAAATAGGAAATTCGGCCGCGTGAGAACAGAGTTTACTTTGGAAACGTGCCGGGCAAGATCCCCCTGCCCGGCCGTCCCGTTTTATTACTCTGCCGCAGTAGCAAGCCCTGTGCCGGGATTTGCAATCCGGTCCCAAAGCGCCTCTCTTTGCTTTGACGCCTTGACTTCGTTTTGCGCTTTAACCGGTCCGAAACCGCGGATTTGCAGCGGTAATTCGGCCAATGCCACCGCAGCATCCATCGCATCCGGTGACAGGGTCTGCGCCAACTTCACCATGTCGGTTTCATATTGTTGGATCAGCGCACGTTCCATCTTCCGCTCTTCTGACCGACCGAATGGATCGAATGGAGTCCCCCGCAGTCTTTTCATCCGCGCCAACAGGCGGAACATCCGCATCATGCCCGGCCCGAATTCACGCTTTTGCGGGCGACCCTTATATCCCTTCTTTGCCAGGATCGGCGGGGCCAGATGGAATTTCATGGTGAAATCACCTTCAAATTCAGAATCTGCCTTGCTTTTGGTGTCCAAAAGCAACCGGGCTACTTCGTATTCGTCTTTATAGGCCAGTAGCTTGTGATACCCCTTGGCGACCGCCTCTTTCAGACGCGGATCGTCAAAACGGTCGACCAGCTTGCGATATTTCTTCGCCAGCCGCTTACCCTGATACCCAACCAGATGATCGGCGCGGAAGGCGATTTTTTCCTCCAGCGTTTTTGGTTTATCGACCACTTTCGGGGTCAACAGTTCCTGTGCCTGGTCCGGGTGCACAGCAGCCCAGCGGCCAATTTCAAACGCACGCAGATTGCGTTCTACTGCGGCGCCGTTCAGTTCGATCGCATCGACAAGCGCCTGATGGCTCAGCGGGATCAGCCCGCGCTGCCAGGCGGCACCGAAAACCATCATGTTGGAAAAGATCGAATCCCCCAATGTCGCCCGCGCCAGTTCGGAAGCATCAAACAGGATCACCTTGTCCTGCAACCGCGCCTGCAATTGCAGTTCCAGCCGGTCGGATGGCAGGCTGAATTCGGTGTTGTGAGTGAAATCGCCAGTGATAATTTCATGACTGTTGACCACAGCGCCGGTGCGTCCAGTCTTGGTCAGGCCGAGTGTTTTTGCCCCGGCCGACACCACCAAATCGCCACCGATCAGCGCATCCGCTTCGCCGGTTGCGACGCGTACTGCACTAATATCATCGGGTTGTTCCGCAATCCGGCAATGGATATGGACCGCACCGCCTTTCTGCGCCAGCCCGGCCATTTCCATCATGCCCGCACCTTTGCCGTCGATCTGTGCTGCCTGCGCCAGAACTGCGCCGATTGTCACGACACCGGTGCCGCCGACCCCAGTGATCACCACATTAAAGGTGCCCTTGATATCCGGCAACTCGGGCTGTGGCAGATGTGGCAGGTCCAGTTGTGCTGTCTCGGCCTTTTTCAATTTGGCCCCTTCCAGCGTCACGAAGCTGGGGCAAAACCCGTTGAGACAGCTGAAATCCTTGTTGCAGCTGGATTGATCGATGGCGCGTTTCCGACCGAGTTCTGTTTCCGCAGGCACGATCGACACGCAGTTTGACTGAACGCCGCAATCGCCGCAGCCTTCGCAGACGTCGGTATTGATGAACACCCTGCGATCGGGGTCGGGAAATTGTCCGCGTTTGCGCCGGCGGCGTTTTTCGGCGGCGCAGGTTTGAATATAGACGATCGCCGAAACGCCTTCGAAATTGCGGAATTTCTCTTCGACTTGCAACAGTTCGGCGCGTTCGTGCTTTTCCACTCCGGCGGGGAAGGCATTGAGGTCTACCTCTTCCTTCTCGTCGTAAACCACCCCAATATGTTCAACGCCCATTGCTTTGATTTCATCGACGATCTTATAGGCTGTCAGGCCGCCTTCGTTTTTCTGTCCGCCGGTCATTGCCACCGCGTCATTGAACAGGATCTTGTAGGTGATATTGGTCCCTGCCGCCAAAGCCGCACGGATCGCCTGAATGCCCGAATGGTTATAGGTACCGTCGCCCAGATTCTGGAACACGTGGTTGCGGCTGGAAAATGGCGCTTCGCCGATCCAGTTCGCCCCTTCGCCGCCCATTTGGGTGAACCCCAGCGTGTCGCGGTCCATCCACTGCACCATGTAATGGCAGCCAATTCCGGCATAAGCGCGACTACCGTCGGGCACCTTGGTCGAGGTGTTGTGCGGGCAGCCCGAACAGAAATATGGCAAGCGCGATGCGATTTCTTCGGCATTATCGTTTCGGCGGACGTCCTCCAACGCGCTTAGACCTGCCTTGACCCCATCGGTGCCACGACCTTCTTCGATCAGGATTTCGCCCAGCCGTTCAGCGATCATGATCGGATCGAGTGCGCCCTTGGTTTGGAACAGTTCCGGCCCGTGCATAGACCCGGCACCGCCGCCTTTGTGCCAGCCATAGACCCGGCGCCCACGCCGGTCGTCAAAAATGGCTTCCTTGACCTGTACTTCGATCAACTTGCGCTTTTCTTCCACAACGACGATCAGGTCCAACCCTTCGGCCCAATCGTGGAACCCCCGCATATCCAATGGAAATGTTTGGCCAACCTTGTAGGTGGTGATGCCCAAGCGTTCGGCTTCGGCCTCGTCAATATTCAGCAATGCCATCGCATGGACCAGATCGAGCCAGTTCTTGCCCGCAGCCACGAACCCGATCTTGGCCCCCGGCTTGCCCCACATCCGCTTGTCCATCTTGTTGGCGTGGGAAAACGCTTCGGCCGCGAAACGCTTGTAATCGATCATCCGGGCCTCTTGTTCGGTCGGACTGTCTATCAGTCGGATATTCAGCCCGCCTTCGGGCATGTCGAACTCAGGCGTGACAAGCTTCATCCGGTCGATCCGACCATCGACCACGGCTGTTGCTTCGATCGTGTCCTTCATTGTTTTCAGTCCGACCCAAAGCCCGGAAAACCGGCTGAGCGCGATGCCGTAGATACCGTAATCGAGAACTTCCTGAACCCCGGCAGGGCTGACCACAGGCATATAGGCATCGACCAACGCCCATTCTGATTGGTGCAGAACGGTGGAGCTTTCGCCGGTATGGTCATCGCCCATGGCCATCAGCACGCCGCCGTTCTTGGAGGTGCCCGCCATATTAGCGTGCCGCATCACATCACCGGTACGATCAACCCCCGGCCCTTTGCCGTACCACAACCCGAAAACACCATCGAATTTACCTTCGCCGCGCAGTTCGGCCTGCTGACTCCCCCACAAAGCTGTTGCGGCCAGATCTTCGTTCAATCCTTCGTGAAACAAAACATCAGCCGCATGAAGTTGCTTAGCTGCCCGGTTCATTTGCAAATCGACCGCGCCAAGCGGCGAACCGCGATAGCCGGTGACATACCCGGCGGTGTTCAGACCGGCCGCCTTGTCGCGGGCTTTTTGCGTGAGCATCAACCGCACCAGCGCTTGGGTCCCATTCAAAAGAACGGGCGATTTTTCCAGATCGAAACGGTCTGTTAGCGAAACCTTTTGGTCTGTCATTAACGTGTCTCCTCCCAACACTACGTGCATGCATGATTATAGTGCAATAATAGGTCATATATTTTGACCTACAAACAAAAAAATCCAACTTTATCTACAGACATGCTTTGAAAGACCTTAAAGTTCAAAGTGTTTCGTGTAAGTGGGTCGAGCGAATCTGAAAGTTGTGGGAATGGACTGGGATAAATTAAGAATATTTCACGCGGTCGCAGATGCCGGAAGCCTGACTCACGCCGGAGACGTGCTGCATTTATCGCAATCCGCAGTCAGTCGGCAGGTTCGAGCGCTGGAAGAGAGCCTGAACGCAACGCTTTTTCACCGCCACGCGCGGGGGCTGATTCTCACCGAACAGGGCGAGCTGTTGTTCGATGCGACCCGCGCCATGGCAAAACGTCTGGAAGCCGCAGAAGCGCGCATTCGGGACAGCGAAGAAGAAGTGTTCGGACAATTGAGGGTGACCACCACAACCGGTTTCGGGACGCTTTGGCTCGCCCCAAGACTGCCTAAACTGTACGAGAAATATCCCGATCTCAATATCGATCTGATGCTGGAAGAGCGGGTGCTGGACCTGCCGATGCGCGAAGCCGATGTCGCAATCCGGATGAAGGAACCCAGCCAGGCTGATCTGATCCGCAAGCGATTGATGGCGGTGCGCATGCTGCTTTATGCATCGCCCGACTATCTGGATCGACACGGTACGCCGGAAACGATCGAACAAATCGCCGGGCATAGATTGGTCTGCCAAAACCCTACATCGGCTCAGGTCGGTGCAGGCGCGAGTCTGGTGCAGCATCTACTGACCTATGACGTCAGAGCAACGCTGACAGTGAACAATTACTTTGGCGTGCTACAGGCTGTGATCAATCATCTTGGTATCGGGGTACTACCCGACTACCTATTGCAGGATTTCCCCAATCTGGTGCGGGTGTTGCCGGACGTCCAATCGATCGAAGTACCTGTTTTTCTCGCCTATCCGGAAGAATTGCGCCATTCGAAGCGGATTTCTACTTTCCGAGATTTCGTGCAGGATGAAATCATCGCATATCGTAAACAGATGAAGAATCAGACTCTTAGCTAATGTGTTAAGTTAGCCATGCGCTTGACGCATAACAGCCATGCTGCACCTGCGGCAAAATGGTGCTTGATCGATTCATTTCTGATGCCTATTTCAGCAATCGACGGTGATGTTGAACCTTTTAGCATCATCTTCATACCTCCCTGTTGGACTTCGGCCGAGCTTAGTGCTCGGCCTTTTTTTTGCCGACTCGAAATGGGGCAATGTAAAAATCTGCGCCTTCGGCACGCTTTACATCTGGTCGCCCGCCCCCCAACGGAGCTCTTCTCTGGTTTGCTCCAGCAGGGATATTTTCAAAAGAAGAAGCAATGCCGAAGCTGAATGACAGCGCCCAACCACCCCGGATAGCCAAGATATTTGCCCTTTGGATCGGTACCAAGGGGTTTCTGCCCCTTTCCCCATGCGCAGGCATGGCGTAAAGAGGCGCACAAACAGAGCCTTTGCAGGAAAATCCGATATGCAAGACCCAGCCATCACGCCGGAGATCATCGAAGCACACGGCATCAATGCCGAAGAATACGCCAATATTCTGCGGATACTGAACCGGGAACCGAATTTCACCGAGCTGGGCGTGTTTTCGGCGATGTGGAACGAGCATTGCTCTTACAAGTCGTCAAAGAAATGGTTACGCACCCTGCCCACCGAAGGCCCGCAGGTGATCTGTGGCCCGGGTGAAAACGCCGGTGTTGTGGATATCGGCGATGGACAGGCCGTGGTTTTCAAGATGGAAAGCCACAATCACCCCTCCTACATCGAACCGTATCAGGGCGCAGCAACCGGTATGGGCGGTATTCTGCGCGACGTCTTCACCATGGGCGCGCGGCCCATCGCTGCGATGAATTCGCTGAGTTTTGGAGCGATCGATCATCCCAAGACCAAACAGCTGGTGCATGGCGTGGTCGAAGGTATCGGCGGATATGGCAATTGTTTCGGCGTGCCGACCGTAGGCGGCGAAGTGCGTTTTCATCCGGCATATAGTGGAAATTGCCTGGTCAATGCCTTTGCAGCCGGATTGGCCGATGCCGACAAGATTTTCTATTCGGCGGCTTCCGGCGTGGGTATGCCGGTGGTTTATCTGGGCGCCAAGACCGGGCGCGACGGTGTTGGCGGTGCGACCATGGCCTCGGCCGAGTTCGATGAAACCATCGAGGAAAAGCGACCCACCGTTCAGGTTGGCGACCCGTTCACCGAAAAGCGGTTGATGGAAGCCACGCTTGAACTGATGAAAACCGGTGCGGTCATTTCCATTCAGGACATGGGGGCCGCTGGATTGACCTGTTCGGCGGTGGAAATGGGCGACAAGGGCGGTTTGGGTATCAAGCTGCAGCTCGACGATGTGCCACAGCGTGAAGAGCATATGACCGCCTACGAAATGATGCTGTCAGAAAGCCAGGAGCGCATGTTGATGGTGCTGCGTCCGGAAAAAGAGGCCGAGGCGCGCGCCGTTTTTGATAAATGGGATCTGGATTTTGCCATTGTCGGCGAAACCATCCCCGAAGACCGTTTCTTGATCCTGCATGGCAATGATGTGAAGGCCGATCTGCCGCTGTCACAGCTGAGTTCGAGTGCCCCGGAATATGATCGCCCCTGGCAAGCCACTCCGAAGGCAGAGCCGCTGGCGGATGTGCCGGAAGTTGATCCTATTGACGGTTTGAAGGCGCTGATCGGATCGCCGAACTATGCCGCAAAACAGTGGGTTTATGAACAATACGACACCATGGTGATGGCTGACACGGTGCGTGCGCCGGGCCTTGGGGCTGGGATCGTGCGGGTGCATGGCACCGATAAATCGCTGGCTTTCACCAGCGACGTGACGCCGCGCTATGTTAAGGCCAATCCGGTCGAAGGCGGCAAACAGGCGGTGGCCGAAGCCTATCGCAACCTGACCGCGGTCGGTGCGACGCCGCTGGCCACCACCGACAACCTGAATTTCGGCAATCCCGAAAAGCCCGAGATCATGGGGCAATTCGTCGGCGCGATCCAAGGCATTGGTCAGGCAGTTTCTGCGCTCAATGTGCCGATCGTGTCTGGCAATGTTTCGCTGTATAACGAAACCGACGGTCAGGGCATCCTGCCGACCCCGACCATCTGCGCAGTTGGGTTGATCGCCAGGCCCGAGGATGCCATCGTCGGGACGGCCCGCGATGGCCATATCGCTTTGCTCTTGGGGACAACCGAAGGCCATCTGGGTCAATCAGCGCTATTGGCCGAAGTGTTCAACCGCGAAGACGGCGATGCGCCGCATGTCGATCTGGATGCGGAAAAGCGAAATGGCGACTTCATTCGCGACAATCGTGCAATGATCAAGGCTTGTACAGACCTGTCCGATGGCGGCCTGGCTTTGGCAGCATTTGAAATGGCCGAAGCCGGCGGTGTCGGTGTGCAGATCGACCAGACCGATATGGCGCAGCTGTTCGGCGAAGATCAGGCACGTTACCTGATTGCCTGCAACTTCGACGAAGCCGAGGCATTGATGGTCGCCGCAGGCCAGGCTGGTGTGGCGTTGCACACCGTCGGCCACTTTACAGGCGATGTGGTTCGTCTGGGCCATTCGGATGCCCCTCTGGATGCGCTATCTACCCTCTATCGCAGCGCGTTTGAAAACACAGTCGGTTGACCCGGCGGCGATAAACATATCCCTTGCACGTAACTTTTTACGTGCGGGGGTTTTGCACGCCTTGTTTTGCACGCCTTGTACGGACCGTTTTCTCGCCCTAGATTTTCAGTGACAGAAGAAAGACCCGGAGACCCATATGGCCATTTTCGCCCAGGAACTCGAAGACCTGCTTCGCCAATCGTTTCCCAATGCCGAAATCGCCGTGGAAGGCAGCGATGGGCGGCACATGTCCGCCATGGTCGTCGATGAAAGTTTTCGCGGCATGAACCGGGTGCAGCAGCAACGCGCTGTCTATGCCGCTTTGAAAGGCAAGATGGACGGTCCGGATGGCGATTTGCATGCGCTGGCCCTGACCACCAAAGTGCCGGAATAGCAGTTGATCATCGCTCTCGACAGGATTGATCAGAGACCCATTTGGGGGCGAATGTTATTCGAAGATTTAGAAAAAAACGGCCCTAGAGTGCCAGAAATGCGCCGAACAGAATTGGCGCAGTAAACGATAAGGAAAATTCCAATGACCGATGCAAAAACGCGTATCGATGAAATCGTGAAATCCAATGATGTGGTGCTTTACATGAAAGGCACCAAGGACATGCCGCAATGCGGTTTCTCGCAGCGCGTGGCAGGTGTTCTAAACTACATGGGCGTCGATTACGCCGACGTGAACGTTTTGGCCGACGATGAAATTCGCCAGGGTATCAAGGACTATTCCGACTGGCCCACGATCCCGCAGCTTTACGTGAAGGGCGAATTCGTTGGTGGCTGCGACATCATCACCGAAATGACCTTGTCGGGCGAGCTGGACACACTGTTTGAAAACAGCGATGTCTCTTTTGACAAGGACGCGGCGGAGAAAATCCGCGAAGCGAACGCTTAAGATGCTGCCGGCAAGAGATCAAAGCTCTTGCCCGAATTTGCGAGAGGCGCGGCGATGAAACGGCCAGCGCCTCTTCGTGTATTATGGGATCATCATAAACCGACGATGATCCTGCTGGGCCTGGCCTTGGTGGTCGCGTTATTTTTTTCGGTGCGGTTTATGCTGCATTGGGTTTATTGGCAGGATCACCGCCATTTGCGCCCGGATATCGAACCTTGGATGACCGTTGGCTATGTCGCCCACGCTTGGCACGCCGAGCCGCTTGTCTTGGCCAACGTATTGGGCCAGCCCGAAGACATTCGCCGTAAGACATTGGAAGAAATAGCGCATGACCAGAACCGCCCGGTTGCAGCGCTGATTTCCGAACTAAGCGCATTTCTGGAAAAGGATGCGCAATGACGGAGGAGTTGCTGGCGCTGTTGCCCGACTACGGCGCTCCTCTCTTGGGGGTAGTCACGCTGTTGAGCTGCCTCGCCCTGCCGGTGCCCGCGTCATTATTCATGATGGCAGCAGGTGGGTTCGCCGCCGCTGGCGATCTGCCGCTCGGACTTACCATCCTCGCCGCGCTGTCAGGTGCGATGATTGGCGACCAGATAGGCTATGCCTTGGGGCGGTCGGGCGCGGGTTGGCTGCAACGGATCGAAAACCGTGGTGGCAAACAGGCAATGGCGCTGTCGCGTGCCTCTGCCCTGACCCGCAAACGCGGCAATATCGCGGTGTTCCTGTCACGCTGGTTGCTCAGCCCGCTTGGCCCATATGTGAACTTTGTTGCCGGGGCTGCACGATTGCGTTGGCACAAATTCACCTTGGCCAGTGCCGCAGGTGAAGTCACCTGGGTGGCGATCTATGTTGGTATCGGCGCCGGCGCAGCAGATCAGTTCGGCTATCTCTGGCCGGTGATCAGCGATATGCTGGGCCTATTGGCAGCGCTGGCGGTAGCGCTGCTGCTGGCGCTGCGATTGCACCACATGCTGCAGCTTCACCGCCAACTGAACCACACGAAGCGGCGTTGAACCGCGCGATCAGGGAGCTGCTTTTTCTTCGACCTCATCGGCAAGCGCTTCGGCGCGTGCGGCGATTTCGGCCAGAGTGTCCTGCACGATTTGCGGGATCACCGGGACTTCGACACGTTCGGGATCCGGCGCCGGTGCGGCTCGCAGTTTTTCCATTTCGGCCGTTGTTTCGGCTAACTTGGCCTCAACATCCTTCAACTGGTCTTCTAGCCCGGCGGTTTTATCCGCCAGCATCAGCCCTGCCATCAGCAACATGCGCGATTCCGGCAGGCGGCCGATCTGCTGCGCCAGAGTACTCGCTTCGGTATCGAGCATACCGGCGGCGGAATGCAGGTAATGTTCTTCACCATCCTGACAGGAAACTTCAAAGGCGCGACCGCCGATATGGATGATAACTTCGGGCATCAGGCGGTTTCCTTATTCTTGCTGGTATCTATCAGCGGCTCAAGCGCAGCGGCAATAGCCTGCGATTCCGCCGCCTCTGCCGCACGTTCGGCCCTGAGCGCCTCTAGTTCGGCCTTGAGCCCGGCATCTAACGCTTCGGCGATATCTCCGGTCTGCGCCTCGCGCAGGGCCTGATTGGCCGCACGCAGTTCTTCGCTTGTCGATTTCAGTTCTGACAGGGCGGCGCCCATTTCGGCAAGCGCCGATTTCAGACCCGAGAGTTCCTCCTCGGTTTCGGCATCTTTCTTGTCGATTTTGCCATGCAGCGCTTTCAGACGTTCCTGCAACTGGGCATTGGCCAGCTGTTCTTCTTCCAACGCTTGGCGCAGCTCTGTGTCCGTGTCCGATGCGGCCGCATCGGTATCGGGAGCGTCCGTTTGAGGGTGCCCCAAATCTTCCACGCCTTTCGCGATACGATCCATCGCGGCGGTGATACGGCGTTCCAGTTCGGTTATGTCGCTCATGCGCCTCTGCCTTCCGGTTATTATCAGAACGCTCGAAAATTCGCCTGCGCGAATCAAGATGGCGTTCCTTGGGGCAAAGTTTACCTAATGAGCAGGGAAAATGCGCCCCCCAAGCACCGGATATCACGCCCAACCGCTTGATCTTCGGACACGGGCTGGTATGAGCAGCGCTAACTCAGCCAGATCAAAGGATGCCTCTTGTGGATATTTCTGCCCTGCGCACTGCGAACCCAGAACATTGGTCAAAAGCGGCCGCAATCCGCACCTTGACGCTCGATGCGATCCACGCGGCGAATTCGGGCCATTCCGGTATGCCGATGGGGATGGCCGACGTTGCCACCGTCTTGTTCGAAAAGCACCTGAAATTCGATGCAGCGGCCCCGTATTGGCCGGACCGTGACCGGTTCATCCTGTCTGCGGGTCACGGATCGATGTTGCTTTATTCGCTGCTCTACCTCACCGGCAACGAAGACATCACTCTGGAAGAGATCCGCAATTTCCGCCAGTGGGGCGCGAAAACAGCAGGACATCCGGAATACGGCCACGCCTCGGGGATCGAAACCACTACCGGTCCGCTGGGCCAAGGCATTTCCAACGCGGTCGGGTTCGCCATGGCCGAGGAAATCCTGCGCGCGCAGTATGGCAAGAAACTGGTCGACCACCATACCTACGTGATCGCTGGCGACGGGTGCCTGATGGAAGGCGTCAGCCATGAAGCAATTGCTCTTGCCGGACGTCATCAACTGTCCAAACTGGTGGTGTTCTGGGATAATAACGGTATCACCATCGACGGCACCGTCGATCTGGCCGACCGCACCGATCAGATTCAGCGGTTCAAGGCCTCCGGCTGGCATGTACAGGAAATCGACGGTCACGATCCGGAAGCTATCGACGCCGCCATCTCAGCGGCAAAGAAAGCTGGCAAACCGTCGATGATCGCGTGCAAGACCCATATTGCACTCGGCTCCTCGGCGCAGGACACCTCCAAGGGCCATGGCGCGCTGACGGACGAGACGTTGATTGCGGACACCAAGGCTGCTTATGGCTGGCCCTATGGTCCGTTCGAAGTGCCTGCCGAGATCAAGCAGGCGTGGGAAGAAATCGGTTCGCGCGGTACCGCAGACCGTTCGGAATGGGAGGCGCGACTGGCGTCGGTTTCGGACCGCAAACAGGCAGAGTTCAAACGCATCTTCGACCGCGACGTTCCCAAACGCCTGTCCCCCACCATTCGGGCCCTGAAAAAGCAAATCAGCGAAGAAGGCCCGAAAGTCGCCACCCGCAAATCCAGCGAAATGGTGCTGGAAGTGATCAATCCGGTGATGACCGAAACCGTCGGCGGTTCGGCCGACCTGACGGGATCGAACAACACCCTGACCGGCGACTTGGGCGTGTTCGACACCGACAACCGCGGCGGCCGCTATATCCACTGGGGCATCCGCGAACATGGTATGGCCGCTGCAATGAACGGCATGGCGCTGCATGGTGGCATCCGTCCCTACGGCGGCACCTTCATGGCCTTCACCGATTACGCGCGTCCGGCGATGCGGCTGGCAGCATTGATGAAGATCCCCACCGTTTTCGTGATGACCCACGATTCGATCGGGCTGGGAGAAGACGGTCCTACCCACCAGCCGGTGGAACATCTCGCGATCAGCCGCGCGACCCCCAACACTCATGTGTTCCGCCCCGCCGACACGATCGAGACGGCGGAAGCCTGGGAACTGGCGCTCACCACCAAGGACACGCCATCCGTACTGTCGCTGACCCGTCAGGGCCTGCCGACCGTGCGCAGCAAGCATACCGCTAAGAATCTGACGGCGCAGGGCGCTTATGTTTTGGCCGATTCCGAAGGCAAGCGCCGGGCGATCCTGATCGCGACCGGATCGGAAGTGGAAATCGCGCTGGCCGCCCGCGATCTGTTGCAGGCCGAAGGTATCGGCACCCGCGTCGTGTCGATGCCCTGCATGGAGCTGTTCGCCGCGCAGGACGAAGCCTATCGCAAGCGCGTTCTGCCCGCCGGGCCAGTGCGCGTCGGCATCGAAGCCGCAATGCGTCAGGGTTGGGACCGCTGGCTGCTGGGCGAACGTGGGCGTGAAGCCAAGGCGGGTTTCATCGGCATGTCCGATTTCGGTGCCTCGGCCCCGGCCAATGTGTTGTACGAAAAATTCGGCATCACTGCGGAGGCAACTGCCGCGAAAGTTAAGGAATTGCTGGGGTAAGCGACTGGTGGGGTGAAACCCCACCCTTTCGGTATTTGAGATTGGGCTGCGCGCAGGCGCGGCCCTTTGCTTTTCAAAAGGATTCCCTTTTCTGCCGCGCCTCGCTCCTCTGCTGCCCTGATCGAAGGAACGGAGGAAAGACGAAGGGCGACCGGAAATCCAGCCGCCCCTTTCTGAGTGGATCACCTCTGTTGGCTTTACACCATCACCTGTTTACGACGCGGATGAAATCGGCGTCCGGTTCATCGCTTTGATCCGAGATATCAAGGACGAAACCACCATTCTCCACCGCGCCAGAAGTGTCGGCGCTGCTTTCGTCGGTTTCAGCCTCGCCAGGCTGCGGCGCGTCTACGGCTAAGCTGTCCAGTTTAAAGAAGCTAATGCTGTTTTGCAGCCGCTCGGCTTGTTCCGACAATCCTGTCGCTGCCGTCGACATGTCGTCAGATGCCAAACTGTTCTGTTGCGTCACCGAGTCAAGTTGCTGGATCGCTTCGTTGATCTGGCCCGCGCCAACATTCATCTCGGCGTTAGCTGCCGAGATACCTCCGACAAGTTCTGCTGTCTTCTGGATATCAGGCACGAGGCTGTTGAGTAGATCGCCCGCTGATCGAGCCGAACGAACCGTTTGCCCCGACAGCCCCGAGATTTCCGTCGCGGCTTCCTGCGATCTCTCGGCCAACTTGCGGACTTCTGCGGCCACGACAGCGAAACCGCGCCCATGATCGCCCGCCCGCGCCGCTTCGACTGCTGCATTCAGGGCCAGCAGATCTGTCTGCCGGGCGATTTCCTGGATCACCATGATCTTATCCGCAATGGTTTCCATTGCCTTGACTGCATCGCCTACGGCTTCGCCGCTGGTTTCGGCATCTTTCGCTGCCTTACGAGCGATCTGTTCCGTCTGAATGGTATTTTCAGCGTTCTGACCGATCGTTGCTGCCATTTCCTCGATCGAGGCCGAGGTTTCCTCTGACGACGCGGCTTGTTCCGCGGCCCCTTGGTTAAGCTGTTCGGAACTGGCCGCCATTTGCTCGCTGCCGGCTGCAACGCCGCGCGCCGCCGCGCTGACATCCCCAACCACGGATTTCAGCCGTTCAGTCATGTTGGACAGCGCAGCAAGCAGGCTGTCTTGGTCACCCGCCCGGGTCTGAATGACAAGCCCGAGATCGCCATCGGCGATCTGGCGCAACGCATCTTGTGCATAAGCGGGTTCGCCGCCAAGCTGACGGTAGATACCGCGTACGATCAGCAATGCCGCGGCACTGGCGATCAGCACCATCGCAATAAGCGCACCAATCTGAATTTGTTTGCTGAGGGTATAAGTCGCCGCAACGTTTTCGCTAGCCTGTTCCATGCGAACCTGCAGCCGTTTCACCAAAGTGCTGAGCTGTTCTTCTGCGTTATCGAGGGCCTCGGCAGCGGTGCCGTTGCTGATCGTCAGCGCCTCGTAATCGCCATTCTCAAGGGCCTTCTCAAGTGCCATTTCGACAAGCGGCAACCATACTTCCAACTTATCTTCGATGGCGACCACGGCATCCCAATATTCATCCGGCAAAGACAATTCGGCAACGCTGACCGCACTTTGTAATTTCTTAATCTGTTCATGCGTGCGTTCTGACAGGGCCTTTACGATATCTGGCTGGGCAGAAGACGCCATCGTGCTGTAAACATTGACCCGGACGCGCAGAAGCTCGGCTTCCACCACGGACATCACTGCAATTTCATCGCTGCCGTCGAAATCCGACGATCCGCTTGCATCCAGAACGAGAAGGTCCTGCAATGCCTTCAGGGCCTCCGCCAGCACCTGATAGGCCTGTGTTTCCTGCTCTTGAAGGATTTGACGACCTTTCAGGATGGACTGCAATCCCGACGCTTCCTGAATTTTCGAGTTCGCCTGAAGGTAACGTTGCCAATCCTCATCGAAGGCGTCGAGCAGGGACTGATCCTCGACTTCCGAAACTCCACGAAGCTCTGACATCAGCTCTGCGATTTTCGCAACGTTGGCGTCGATTTCAACCGCAAGCTCATCCTTTTCCTTTTTCTGAGGGGCAAGGATCAGTTTTTTTTCGTTCCGCGCGACCGAAACAGATTGTGTGGCGATTTCATTGGCCAGCGCCACACCAAGAACTTTGCGATCCAACACATCGTCGAATTCTGCTTTGAGTTCGCCCATCTTCATGATGCCGAGCCCCATTCCTGCCGCGGCCAATAGCACCACGAGGGCAAAAACAACGGTTAACTTGAACTTTAGGGTCATCCAAAAATCCTCCCTACCACTTTAACATTTCACTAGCGGCGGGCAGCGTAACTGCCCCCCATAGTTCTTCGACGATCCACCCAACACCCGAGACGGTGATACTGTCATTTTTCATGCGACGCTTGGCGCAACCCAAAATGCTGGTGCCTCCTGACAAGCTCCCAACATCCCTCGACCCTTTGCAGCAGTTGCGATGAAGTCGTCGGATCATCTCCGAACTCGTTCGGATGCGCCGATTCTTTTGTACGGCGGATACGAACAAGAAAGAGTGATTTCATACCGCGTCACACGCTCCTTTATCGGACTGATCCCCAATAGGAACGGTACAACGCCACATTTATTTACTGCCAGGCAGAATTCAATTTTGCAAAAATGCGTATATAGCGAGAAACTGAATCTCAGATCTCACCCTCCCGCAAGTATACAACTCGTACCCTTGGGCTGGACCTAATTACCAGTCATGCAGATTGCGCCGAATGATTTCTAACGCCACGGGACTTTTCATCTTTTTTCTATGGAAAAGTAGGCGTTTCAGTAAGGACAATAGTTGAATGGCAGGGACAGGCCCACACCTCTGCTCCCCCATCGCGCGTAATAATGCGCGGCGGGGTATTCACGAAAAGGATAAGTTGAAGATCAGTGCGCCTTTTTCTTTCGAAAAAGTGGGCCGATCACACGGGTTGCGACCGGGATAAGAATGATCCCATAGGCCAGGCCCAAAATGCCGTCGGCCAAAGCTGTAACGCCCCATTCCACCGCGCCGCGCGCAGTTTCGGATACCAAATGGCCAGCGGCGACCGCGATGTCGTGGATATCTCCATAGGGATGATGCAGACCCAGATCGTGAAGCCCGTGGATCATGATCGAACCGCCGACCCACAGCATCGCCGCAGTGCCCACCACCGACAGGATACGCATCAGCACCGGCATGAATTTTACCAAGCCGCGCCCAAAGCTCTGGCCCAATCCGGTGCGGGCGTTTTGCGCGACGTAGAGCCCAACATCGTCCATCTTCACGATCAGCGCCACCGACCCGTAGATCGCCATCGTCACCACGATGCCGACAAGCCCAAGGGCGGCGGCTTCGAGCCAGAGCGCGCCTTCGGGGATCGCTGAAAGCGCGATGGTCATGATTTCCGCCGACAGGATGAAATCGGTCTTGATCGCGCCGCTGACCTTTTGCTGCTCCAGGTGACCAGGGGCCTGCACCGACATATCCTGTTCGATATGCTTGTCGCCATGCGGGAACAGCGCGTGGAAAATCTTTTCCGCACCTTCGAAACACAAATAGCTGCCCCCCAGCATCAGCAAGGGCGTGATCAGCCAGGGCGCGAAATTCGACATCAGCATCGCGGCGGGCAGCAGGATCACCAGCTTGTTGAAAAACGACCCCAGAGCGATTTTCCAGATGATCGGCAATTCCCGCGCCGGCGCAAACCCATGCACGTATTTCGGGGTCACTGCCGCGTCGTCGATGATCACCCCGGCAGTCTTGCCGCCCGCCTTCGACGCGGCGGCGGCGATGTCATCGACGCTGGTGGCCGCCACTTTAGCGATGGCCGCGACGTCGTCCAAAAGCGCGAGAAGACCGCTCATACCTGTACCTCATCCATTGGTAGCGCCAACTTAGTGGATGTACGGTACAGGGCAAGCCCGAACCCTGACCAACCGTTAGCGCAACCGAACCATGTTTTCGCTAACAGACTGCCAAATAAACACTTTTTGCCTTCACGCAGCTTGCGGGCGCGGCTATACGCCCCCTAAACCTTGTATTTCAGGAGCATGTTCCATGACCATCACTGTTGGCATCAACGGATTTGGCCGCATCGGCCGCTGCACCCTCTCGCATATTGCGGAAAGCGCCCGCGAAGACATCAAGGTGGTCAAGATCAACGCAACCGGCCCGCTGGACACTGCGGCACACCTGATACGCTACGATTCCGTGCATGGTCGGTTTCCCGGTGAAGTGACCACCGGCGAAGGTTGGATGGATCTGGGCCGGGGCCGCTTTGAGGTAATGTCGACCTATGACATGGACGAACTGGACTGGTCCGGCGTCGATGTGGTTCTGGAATGCACCGGCAATTTTAATGATGGCGACAAAGCCAAAAAGCACATCGAACGCGGTGCAAAATCGGTTCTGATCTCGGCCCCGGCCAAGAACGTGCAAAAAACCATCGTGATGGGCGTGAATGACGAACAGCTGACCGCGAGCGATGTGATGGTTTCGAACGGGTCCTGCACCACCAATTGCCTCGCACCGCTGGCCAAGGTGCTGAATGACAAGATCGGAATTGAATCGGGCATCATGACAACGATCCATTCCTATACCGGGGATCAGCCGACGCTGGACCGCCGTCACAAGGATTTGTACCGCGCCCGTGCGGCGGCGATGTCGATGATCCCGACCTCGACCGGGGCCGCCAAAGCCTTGGGCGAAGTACTGCCCGCCTTGAAAGGCAAGCTGGACGGGTCCGCCATCCGGGTGCCGACTCCGAATGTATCGGCGGTAGACCTGACTTTTGTCGCCTCTCGTGACGTGACCGAGGAAGAGGTCAACGCCATCATGGCCGAAGCCGCACAAGGCGCGATGAAGGGTATTCTGGAATTCGATACCGAACCGAAAGTGTCGATCGATTTCAACCATACCGAGGCAAGCTCGATTTTTGCCGCCGATCAGACCAAGGTTATCGGCGGGCGTCTGGTGCGGGTGCTGAGCTGGTATGATAACGAATGGGGCTTTTCTTGCCGGATGGCGGATGTGGCGGTGGCCATGGGAAAGCTCTTGAAGTCTGAGGTTGCGCCGAGCGGGACAGTCCGGCATGAATTGGTGTAACGCCATTTCATCCGGACCCTTGGACTTATGACTGACCATATTGCCATTGGACTTGGAATTTTGATCGCTGCCGTAATCGGCGGCGATTTTATTTTGACAGGCGGTGACAACCTGCTCTTTGTGGCTAAGAAATTCGCCGACATGCTGGAATGGCTGGCCTTTTGGCGCTGAACTGACGCGACGTTTTCCAATCTACCGCTAGCCCGCAGTCCACCCCATCCCTAGCATCACGTTGGGGATTTAGGGGAGAAAGCTTGTGTTTTGGATCATCGGATTGGCGGGGCTCGGCCTGCTGTGTGCTGTAGGCTGGTTGCCGTTGAAAACCTGGCTGATCAAGCGGCGAGTTGAAAAGGCCGTGCCACCGCGCGGCACGTTTCTTCAGACCTCCACCGGGCGGCAACATTATGTCGACAGGGGTGAAGGGCCAGCGATTGTACTGATTCACGGGCTGGGCGCACAACTGGGCAATTTCGACATGGGGTTGATCGACGGACTCGCCCGTGATCACCGTGTTATTGCTATAGACCGCCCCGGTATGGGATGGTCGGAACGCGGAGATGAGACTCCCGCCAACCCGCGCGCCCAAGCTGCCCAGATCGTCGAACTGATAGATGCTCTGGACCTCGACCGGCCTTTGGTGGTTGGACATTCTCTGGGCGGCGCAATTTCACTATGTTTGGCGTTGGATTTCCCACACAAAACCCGAGGGCTAGCGCTGCTTGCCCCGCTGACAATGTTGGGCGGCAAGGTTGCGCCGCCGTTTCAGGCACTGGCGGTAAAGTCGGGCCTAAAGCGTTTCCTGCTAAGCTGGACGCTCGCTATCCCGAACAGCATCCGTAACACGGATATGGTTCTCAATTACACGTTCGGGCCTGAGACGGTCCCAAAAGCCTATTCGATACAGGGCGGTGGATTGTTGGGATTACGGCCGGTGTCATTCCGCAATACCTGCCGCGACTTTCTGGCCTCCGCCAGAGACCTGAAATGGATGAACAGCCAATACGATCACCTACCGGTTCCAGTTTCGGTGTTATTTGCCCGAGAAGACCGGATCCTTGACGCCAATTTGCACGGCGCGGAATTCGCCCGGCAAAACCCGGCAATCCATCTGACGCTGATCGATGGAGGTCACATGCTGCCGGTCACACAGCCGGAGATCTGTGAAAAATTCATTCGTAAAGCCGCCGCAGAGTCAGCAGGGATAGGTGAACAGAACCCGTCGGATCAGGGGCGGATTGGGTGATCCCCTGCCCCGGTCACGTTCTGTCGGTCGTCCATCCGGGCTGATCACGATCAGGTCATACTTACAGCCGTGGTGCAGTCGTTTGTAAATGTCGGACCGTTTCTGCCCCAACCAGGGCCGTGGTGTGCTGGGGGGCAGTGCAAAATCACCCATGCTCGTGCGCGCCACACCGCAAAAACCCAAGTATGGGCGCAACGTTTCGCGGCTTCGATAAGCCTTTCGCGTCTCGCTGAAAAGCCCGCCTTCGCTGGCTTCCCAACATTCCCTGGGCGCATCCATTTCAACCATTTCGGCAGTAACAACATATCGGTTCTTGGACACGCTCCAACTGACCCAGCACAACATCAGGATCATAGGCGCTATGGTCAGCCACAGCACCATGCGCTTACGCGGAATACCCAAGATGACTTCGTTTTCATCCGACTGCGAAGACTTCTGCATTGCCTCACTTATCCAGTTTGGCTCGCAGCTTCTCCTTTACGTTTGGAGTGACGAATTTCGTAATATCGCCGCCGAGCCGTGCTATTTCCTTGACCAGTTTCGAGGCAATTGCCTGATGTTTTGCTTCGGCCATCAGGAACACTGTCTCGACTGAACTGTCCAATGCACGGTTCATGCCAACCATCTGGAATTCATATTCGAAGTCTGCAACGGCCCTCAGACCTCGCACGATCATCTGCGCGCCGACATCATGGGCGCAGTTGATCAAGAGGTTCTCAAACGGATGAACCACGATTTCCACGCCGGTTTCCTGCTGCAACTGCGAAATTTCCATTTCGATCATTTCAACGCGTTCTTCCAGCGTGAAAAGCGGTCCCTTGTCGCGATTGATTGCAACCCCAACCACCAAACGATCGACCAACGTAGCAGATCTGCGAATAATATCGACGTGACCCAATGTTATTGGATCGAACGTGCCCGGATAAAGGCCAATGCGCATGGAAGTTCCCCCTTCAAACGCAGTGTTTCAAGTTGAGAGCACGCAATAATATTGCGCCGCAGAATGCAAGGGAGAATAACGCAATTCGCTGCGTCAATGCCCCATGATCATCCCTTCGAGCGCATTTCGTTCCATCGAAAGTTCTTCTAGCCGCGCTTTAACCACATCCCCGATGGTAACAATCCCGATCAGCACACCATCTTCGACAACGGGCATGTGCCGGAACCGTCCGTCGGTCATCCGGGTCAGGACATGATCGGCGTTGTCGTTTCGGGTGCAGCAGACCGGATTGCGGGTCATCAGGTCTTCGACATTTTCCTGCATACACATCGCGCCTTTCACGGCCAGCGCCCGCACGATATCACGCTCGGAAACGATGCCCTCGGCGTCTTGACCATCCTTCGATACAATGACCCCCCCGATCCTGCGCTCCGCCAATATCTGCGCCACATCCGAAATCGGAGTCCCCGGTTTTACCGTCACGACACCGTTGTCGCCTTTCGCTTTCAGGATTTGATGGACAAGCATGGCGGGCCTCCTCCGCAATATTATTACTTCCCCAGCGTCACCCAGCTGCGACAACCTGTCAAGTCATGGCTTCAAGCCGGGCCACTTCGGCACGCAATCCATCGCCGAGCAGAACCGCGAAACGGTTAAGTCGTTCCAGCCGCCGGTCATCGGCATGACGGATCAGATAGAAGCTGCGCGTCAGGCTAAGCTCGTCGGTCAGAACCTTGCGAATCCCGCGCCCAAACGGGATGGCAAAATCATGCACGATTCCGACCCCACAAGCATTGCGCACCCAGTTGAACTGAACCGAAACCGAATTCGAAGCCAGATTGACCAAATCAATGCCGACTTCACCAAGGTAATCCAGTTCCTTGTCGAAAATCAGATCAGGAATATAGCCAATAACGCGATGGTCTTTCAGATCCTCGATTCTGGTGATCTTGGGGTGCTTGATCAAATATTGCCGCGCGGCGGCCAGGTGCAGTTTGTAATCGGTTATCTTTTGTACGGTCAGCCGACCCGCAGCCGGGGGACTGACCCCGATGGCCATATCTGCTTCGCGTTTCGACAGGTTGAACACGCGTGGCAGCGCAACAATCTGCACTTCAAGGTTGGGATTTTCATCCATGATGTTGGAACAGACCTGCGGCAACAGGTAGTTGGCGCAGCCATCTGGTGCACCGATGCGTATCTGGCCTGACAGGTCGCCCGCTTGTCCGGCCAATTCCTCGACCGCACCGGCCATTGCCTGCTCGGCGCGTTCTGCATGGGCCAGAAGCCGCTGCCCGGCATCCGTCATGGCATAACCCTGCGGCGATTTTCCAAAAAGAGGCGCGCCGAGTTCTTCTTCCAGTCGTGCGATACGTCGCCCCACCGTGGCTGGGTCGACCCTTAATTCTCGCCCTGCCGCCGATAGACTTTCAAACCGCGCGACGGCCAGAAAAACCTTTAGATCATCCCAGTTCATCTTGCCCCACTCTGCATTATTGCAAAACCTTTTTGATCTTTTCTGCCTTTTCAGGCGAAATTTGCAAGCCTATTGTAGCGCCAAACCCAAAATGGAGGTGTGCTATGCAAGAAATTCATCACTATATCGATGGTGCCGAAGTCAAAGGGACTTCGGGACGCTTTTCCGATGTGTACAACCCGGCCACTGGCGAAGTTCAGGCCAAAGTGTCGTTGGCGACCAAGGCCGAACTGGATGCAGCGGTAGAAAAAGCCGCTGCGGCACAAGTCGCATGGGGGGCAACCAACCCGCAGCGTCGTGCCCGCGTGATGATGAAATTCGCCGCGCTGATCAACGAAAATATGGACAAGCTGGCCGAAGTTCTGAGCCGCGAACATGGCAAGACCCTGCCCGACGCCCGTGGCGACGTACAGCGTGGTCTGGAAGTGGTCGAAGTCTGCATCGGCGCCCCCGCCATGCTGAAGGGCGAATACATGAACGACGGCGGCCCGGGCATCGACCTGTATTCGATGCGTCAGGCGCTTGGCGTTGTTGCCGGCATCACCCCGTTCAACTTCCCCGCCATGATCCCGCTGTGGAAAATGGCGCCGGCGCTGGTTTGCGGTAACGCGATGATCCTGAAACCATCCGAACGCTGCCCGACCACTTCGCTGATGCTGGCCGAACTGCTGCAAGAAGCAGGTCTGCCCGATGGCGTCTTGCAGGTCGTCAACGGTGACAAGGAAGTCGTCGATGCAATCCTCGACAATGAAACCATTCAGGCGGTGGGTTTTGTCGGTTCAACCCCGATTGCACAGTACATCTACGGCCGCGCAGCCACCAACGGCAAGCGCGCCCAGTGCTTCGGCGGTGCCAAGAACCACATGATCATCATGCCCGATGCTGACATGGACAAGGCCGCCGATGCGCTGGTCGGCGCCGGTTTCGGCGCAGCGGGCGAACGCTGCATGGCGATCTCGGTTGCGGTTCCGGTCGGCGACAAAACCGCCGACGCGCTGATCGAACGTCTGATCCCGCGCATCGAAGCGCTGAAGGTCGGCCCCTACACTGCTGGCGACGACGTCGATTTCGGCCCGGTTATCACCGCCCAGGCCAAGGATCGGATCAACGGACTGGTCAATAGTGGTGTGGATCAAGGCGCCAACCTGGTCGTCGATGGTCGCGACTTCAGCCTGCAGGGCTATGAGGACGGTTTCTTCGTTGGCCCGTCGCTGTTCGACAACGTCACGCCGGACATGGACATCTACAAAGAAGAAATCTTTGGCCCGGTTCTGAGCCAGGTGCGCGCCAAGTCCTATGACGAAGCGCTGGATCTGATCATGAAGAACAACTACGGCAACGGCACCTCAATCTATACCGCCGACGGCGACACCGCGCGCGATTTCGCCGCCAAGGTGAATGTCGGCATGGTCGGCATCAACTTCCCGATCCCGGTTCCGCTGTCCTACTTCACCTTCGGCGGATGGAAGAAGTCGGCCTTCGGCGACCTGAACCAGTATGGTCCTGACGCGTTCCGCTTCTACACCAAGACCAAGACTGTAACCGCACGCTGGTTCTCGGGCATCAAAGACGGTGGCGAATTTGCCTTCAAGGCAATGGATTAATCTGCAACTCTGAATAATTTTCTGAAGGGGGCGTGTTTCACGCCCCCTTCACTATTTGTTTTTACCCGATAACATTATTTCATGTCCGTCAGCTTTCGCATCATACCGCCACAAGGATTGGTCTTTGTACGCTACGAAGGCACAATTACCGCCGCTGAAAGCTTCGCCGCGTTCAATGACTACGCGCACCACCCTGATTGCCGTCCGGGTCAGAAACAGCTGGTTGATCTTGCCCGGGTCACCGGATTTGACGAAGATTTTCCCAAGCTGATGGAATTGCAGGCGCGCAAGGCCGACGTGTTCCTTGCGGAAGGAACGCAAACCTTGGCCGTTTATCACGCGCCGTCCCCCGCAACGCACAAAATCGCGCAAATGATTCAACGCAGTTGGGAACCTTTTCCCGGCGTTATCGCGGTCATTCAGGAAAATGAAGCCGATGCTCTTTCGATCCTTGGTATGCAAATGACGAGTTTCGAACAGCTTCTGGAACACACGGCATGAGCCGACTTGCCTATCGTCGAAGCAAAGTTCAGCACTACGAATGACGATTGGAACAACAGCCAGTCGTGCAACGAAACTAAGGGTGCCAGATGCCAGCAAGATACAAATTCCTGCCCCAATATGGCTGTCTCTATCTTAGATTCGAGGAACCCTTCCTGTTCGGCAAGGCCGACGACTTGGTGGCTGCGTTCACTGCGGATCAGGAATTCGAACGCATCCATAGGATCATTTTTGATTTGTCCCGGCTGACGACGATCAAGATCGACGTGACGCGAAGTTCCGACAAGGTCGCAAAGGTCGGCAGCAATTTTCCCCGTGAAGGAGGCAGTATCGCCGTTCTGGCGCCCACCGAAACCAGCCTGTCAATGGCCGAATTGCTACGCGGATTATGGGCAAGTCACCCTATGGTAACTTATCAGGTATTTTCATCCGACACCGAATTACTGACCCATCTGGAGATCGAGCAAGAAATCTGGGACGGGCTAACGGACGAGGCTTTGAATACTGGTCTATAAATCGCTTTTCTAACGGTTACGACACATATTCCCCCGGCGCGTACGCCGGGGTAGTTCCAGTTTCGAACCTGCAATTACCAGGATAACGTTTTCATGTTCGGATCGAACAAGAACTTTTCAACAACCGGCCAAGTGCC
This sequence comes from Thalassovita sp., assembly GCF_034670005.1. Taxonomy (GTDB): domain Bacteria; phylum Pseudomonadota; class Alphaproteobacteria; order Rhodobacterales; family Rhodobacteraceae; genus Thalassobius. The sequence continues at coordinate 81,902 of NZ_JAXMOH010000002.1, read as the reverse complement.
CATGGTGACACCGTCGATATAGTCATCGAGCGACAGTCCTGCTGCATTCGAACAGGCCTGACACATGATCACCTGACCGCCATCAGAAATGAAATCTTTCAACATGTCTTGGATCGACTTGTCGGCCTCACGCATCAGGCCCGGCAAATTACTGGGTCGTTTCTTGTCGGCCAGATAAACGCCACGCACATTCAACCAGATCACGACGGGCTCATGCCCGTTTTTCAGCGCCTTTGCATGGGCGAAATGGATCGCTTTGGCGGCGGCCCAGGTATCATCGGTGGTCAGGTTAACAAACAGTCCCGGCTTGGCGTCTTGGGCAGAGACCTGTTGAACCGGACCGAAAAAGGCCAGCGTCATCAGCGCCATGGTCAAAAATAACGTTGTGATTCTTTTCATAAAAAACTCCTTGGTTGCAAAAGGAACTTCTACAGCGGCAAACGGGCACTCCATGATCCACATCAAAATATTCCAAATTCAGAATTTTACAGCAGTTGCACGGCTAAGACGACCGTGGTCTAGTCGACCTGTCACAGAGACAAACGGGAGCCCCGTATATGTCGATCCCCGAACCGGATTTCACCATCGGTGTTGAAGAGGAATATCTTCTTGTCGATCTGGAAACACTTGACCTGGCGACCGCGCCGCCTGAATTGATGGCCCGTTGCGGCACCGAGCTGCAAGGCCAGTTCAGCCCGGAATTTCTGGATTGCCAGGTGGAAATCGGCAGTCGCGTTTGCGTCGATGTGGCCGAAGCGCGCGAAGACCTGAAACATCTGCGTTCGACAGTGGCGCGGGTGGCAAAAGACTACAATCTCGCGCCGATCGCGGCCTCTTGCCATCCGTTTTCGGATTGGCGCGATCAGCATCACACAGACAAGGAACGCTACAACCATTTGCGTGACGATCTGGCTGGTGTTGTGCGGCGCATGTTGATCTGCGGTATGCATGTCCATGTCGGTATCGCCTACGAAGATCAGCGTATCGACCTGATGAATCAGTTGAAATATTTCCTGCCACACCTTTTGGCGCTCAGCAGTTCATCGCCGTTCTGGCAGGGCGAAGATACCGGTTTATCCTGCTATCGCCTCACCGTGTTCGACAACCTGCCGCGCACCGGCTTGCCGCCGCAATTCGACAGTTGGTCCAGTTTCGAACGATCCGTCCATGCGTTGGTTGATATGGGACTGATTGAGGACGCTTCGAAAATCTGGTGGGATCTGCGCCCCTCATCGCGGTTTCCCACCATCGAATCGCGGATTTGCGATGTCTCCCCCCGGTTGGAAACCACACTGACCCTTGCTGCTTTGATCCAGTCTCTGACCCGAATGTTGTGGCGGTTGTCACAGAAAAACCAGCGTTGGCGCATCTATGACAATTTCCTGCTCTCGGAAAACCGCTGGCGGGCACAGCGATACGGAACCGAAGCAGGTCTGATCGACTATGGCGCGCATGAAATCGTCCCCTTTGATATTCTGGTGGAGGACTTGATAAGTCTGGTTGCCGAAGATGCCGCCGCGCTGAATTGCACCGCCGAGGTGGAAAATGCCCGATCCATCCTGACCCGGGGAACCGCAGCCCAGGTGCAAAGACAGATATATCAGGACGCCATCCATGCCGAAGACACTCCGCAGGATGCCCTGAAACGCGTTGTCAAACATCTGGTCGAAGAATTCCACGCCGATCTCTAACCGTGACAACTTGTAGTAAAGCATTGCACAAAACCGCGCATATCGGGGTCTTCAGAAACTGTCTGTAGGCCTCAGACAAACTCTGGTGAAGTTTGCAAAACTTCTGTAGGATTTCATAATTAAACATACGTTCAATAACGTCGAAATACGCCATCTTGGAGGAGACGAATGGATTTCGCATTGACCGAGGAACAGACCGCCATATTCGACATGGCGAAAGCGTTCGGCGAAGAAAAAATCGCCCCCTTCGCTCAGGACTGGGAAAGACAAGGAACCATCCCCAAAACCCTTTGGACCGAGATCGGTGCACTGGGTTTGGGCGGTATTTATGTGTCGGAAGAAAGCGGCGGATCGGGGTTGTCGCGGTTGGATGCCACGCTTATTTTTGAAGCGTTGTCGATGTCCTGCGCGTCGGTCGCGTCCTTCCTGTCGATCCATAACATGTGCGCCAAGATGCTCGATGCTTTCGGCAGTGACGACGTGAAAGCCCGCTATCTAACCCCTGCGATTAGCATGGACACGGTTTTGTCCTACTGCCTGACCGAACCGGGATCGGGCAGCGACGCGGCCGCCCTGAAAACCCGTGCCGAACGCAGCAATGACGGTTATGTGCTGAACGGCACCAAAGCCTTCATCTCGGGCGGCGGCTATTCGGATGCGTATGTTGTGATGTGTCGCACCGGCGACGATGGGCCGAAAGGCATTTCCACCGTAGTGGTCGAGGACGGCAATGACGGTCTCAGCTTTGGCGGGCTGGAAGACAAGATGGGTTGGAAAAGCCAACCCACCCGTCAGGTCCAGTTCGACGATTGCAAAGTGCCCGCAGACAACCTCGTCGGCGAGGAAGGCAAGGGTTTCAAATACGCGATGATGGGGCTTGATGGCGGGCGGCTGAACATTTCTGCCTGTTCATTGGGCGCGGCGCAGTCGGCACTGGACAAGACCCTGACCTATATGGGTGAACGCAAAGCCTTCGGCAAACCCATCGACCAGTTTCAGGCACTGCAATTCCGTTTGGCTGATATGGAGACCGAGCTGCAAGCCGCCCGCACCTTCCTGCGTCAGGCAGCGTGGAAACTGGACCAGGGCACGCCGGACGCGACCAAGTTCTGCGCTATGGCGAAACGTTTCGTCACCGAAACCGGGTCGAAGGTCGCCAACCAGTGCCTGCAACTGCATGGCGGTTACGGCTACCTGGCCGATTACGGCATCGAAAAGATCGTCCGCGATCTGCGGGTCCATGAAATTCTTGAGGGCACCAATGAAATCATGCGCCTGATCGTGGCGCGTCAATTGCTGAGCGACCGCGCATGAGTGACATTTCCATCCGTATCGAAGGCCGGGTCGGTCATATCACCCTGACCCGGCCCAAAGCTCTGAATGCGCTGAGCTATGACATGTGCATGGCGACCGAAAAGGCGCTGGACGCTTGGCGGGAAAATGACGATGTCGCAGTGATCGTGATCGACGCAGAAGGCGACAAAGCGTTCTGTGCGGGCGGCGACATAGCCGAGATGTATCGTACCGGAATCGCGGGCGATTACAGCTATGGTCGCAAATTCTGGCGTGACGAATACCGGATGAATGCCAAGCTGGCGGAATATCCCAAGCCAATCGTCAGCCTTATGCAGGGTTTCACGATGGGCGGCGGCGTCGGGCTTGGCGGTCATGTCAGCCATCGTGTCGTTTGCGAAACATCGCAGATTTCGATGCCGGAATGCGGCATCGGTTTCGTGCCCGATGTTGGCGGCAGTTTCCTGCTGGCCCGCGCGCCGGGCCGGTTGGGAGAATATCTGGGCCTGACAGCCGCGCGGATGGGCCCTGGCGACGCGATCCATGCGGGATTTGCCGATCATTACGTCCCGCAGGACCGCTGGCCCGATTTAATCGCCCGTCTGGCAGAAACAGGCGACATCAAGGTATTGCCTGATATGGCATCCCCTGCCCCGGACACCCCGTTGGCCGCGCAACAGGACGATATCGACGCCCTGTTCGGCGGCGAAGCCTTGCAAGACATTTTGAATCTCCTGCGCGCATCGGACAGTGATTTCGCGGCCAAGACGCTGAAAACCCTGATGCGCAACGCCCCGCTGTCGATGGCGGTGACAATTGAGATGATCCACCGTTTGCGCGGCCCGTCGCTGACCATCCGCAAAGCGCTGGAAATGGAATATCGCGTCTCGCACCGGATCATGGAGCATGGCGATTTTCTCGAAGGCATCCGGGCACAGATCATCGACAAGGATCGCAATCCGCAATGGCGTTATGATCAAGACAGCCTGCCAGCTATCGCCGTTTCGAAAATGCTGATGCCGCTGGGCCAAGACACACTGAGTTTCGAGGAGGAGGAAAAGACCATGAAGATCGGATTCATCGGGTTGGGCAATATGGGCGGGCCGATGGCCGCCAATTTGATTAAAGCGGGACATGAGGTAACCGGCTTCGACCTTGCCGCGCCCATGCCCGAAGGCGTCAGTAAAGCCGCCAGCGCCGCAGCCGTAGCGGATGGCGCAGACGTTGTCATCACCATGCTGCCAAACGGCGAAATCCTGCGATCCGTCGCAGAAGAAATCATCCCGGCGATGCAACGCGGTGCAGTACTCTGCGATTGCTCTACCGTCGACGTGGACAGCGCCCGCGCCGTGGCCGAAAAGGCCGAGGCGGCAGGTCTGGGCGCATTGGACGCGCCGGTTTCAGGCGGTGTCGGCGGCGCGACCGCCGGCACCCTGACCTTCATGGTCGGCGGCAGCGAGGACGCGTTCAACACCGTCAAGCCGCTCTTTGACATCATGGGGCAGAAGGCGGTGCATTGCGGCGCCTCGGGCGCCGGACAAGCGGCCAAGATTTGCAATAACATGATCCTGGGCGTCACCATGATCGCCACCTGCGAAGCCTTTGCCCTGGCTGACAAACTGGGGCTGGACCGGCAGAAGATGTTCGATGTGGTTTCAACATCTTCCGGCTATAGCTGGACGATGAATGCCTATTGCCCTGCCCCCGGTGTCGGGCCGCAATCGCCGGCAGACAACGACTACAAACCTGGCTTTGCCTCAGAGTTGATGCTCAAAGACCTGCGGCTGTCGCAAAAGGCGGCGGAATCAGCGGATGCCGACACGCCGATGGGCGCACTTGCCAAAGCGCTGTACGAGCAATTTGTTGAAAACGAAGACGGTCGAGGGACCGATTTCAGCGCCATGTTGCCCCGGTTTGAAAAACGCGGTCACGATTGATCCATATCATATTCCGACCTTGGCAATTTGCTCTAACCTGACTTCGAAAGTTATCATTGGAGCTTTGAGATGTTTGGAAAGAATATTGGTACCATTGACAAGGTTCTGCGAATTGTCATCGGTGCGCTTCTGATCGCAGGGGCGTTGATGGGCTATGGCGTGTGGATGTGGATCGGGGTAATCCCCTTGGTCACAGGACTGATGGGAAGCTGCCTGATCTATTCGATCCTTGGAATATCCACCTGTCCCAGGAAGTAGCTCGGATACCGGCCTAGCACGGCTCATATTGAGGCCCCGCCCTTGGAAAAAGGCGGGGCCGTTTTTATTCGGTCTCTTCTTCCATCTTTTCCACCCGCGCCACCCGGGCACCGGATTTGCTGGTTGTCACAACCCCCAGCGATTTCAGTTTGCGGTGCAACGCGCTGCGTTCCATCCCGACGAAATTCGCAGTGCGGCTGATATTGCCGCCAAAGCGGTTAATCTGAGTCAGCAGATATTCACGCTCGAACACCTCGCGCGCTTCGCGCAGCGGCAAGGTTGCCAAACTGCCGGTCAGCACGACCCGGTCTTCTTCGGAGGTATTCTCTTCGCTGGCAGGCAATTCCTTGGCCTCGATCGGACCGCTGCCTTCGCCCAGGATCAAGACCCGTTCGATAAGATTGCGCAGCTGGCGCACATTGCCCGGCCACACCATCGTTTGCATCAACGCGGCGGCATCCTCGCTCAGGACACGCTGCGGTAACCCTTGGGATTTGTTCAGGCTTTCGATGAAATGCGCGGCCAGAACCGGAATATCTTCCCGCCGCTCCTCCAACGACGGCACCGCGATCGGCACCACATTAAGGCGATGATACAATTCCTGCCGGAACCTGCCGGCGGCTATTTCGGAATCAAGATCCCGACTGGTGGATGAAATCACCCGCAGATCGACTCGCACCTTGTCAGATCCACCGACGCGCTGAAATTGCGGGTCTACCAAAACGCGCAGGATTTTTGATTGCGATCCGGGTGGCATATCTGCCACTTCGTCGAAGTAGATCACGCCGCCATGGGCCTGTTCCAGCAGTCCCGGTTCGACACCGCGCTCGGGGGTTTCGCGACCAAAAAGGACCTCTTCCATCCGTTCCGGTTCGATAGAGGCGCAGCCCACCGTTACAAATGGCCCGTCGGATCGGTTGGAATGCGCGTGAATAAAGCGCGCTGCGACTTCCTTGCCGACGCCCGACGGCCCCGACAGCATCACCCGGCCGTTGGATTTGGTCACCTTTTCCAATTGCCCGATCATCGCCCGGAACGTCGCTGAATTGCCGATCATTTCTGAGTTCTGGGAATCGTTTCGGCGCAAAATCTGATTTTCCCGCCGCAGTCGCGCCGTTTCCATAGCCCGCCGGATAACCACCAAAAGCTGATCAATATTGAAGGGCTTTTCGATGAAATCGTAAGCCCCCTGTTTGATCGCCGCGACCGCGATTTCTATGTTGCCGTGGCCGGAAATGATCACCACGGGGACATCCGGATTGTCTCGTTTGACGGTCTTGAGAATATCAATTCCGTCCATTTGGCTGTCCTTCAACCAGATATCAAGGATCAGAAGCGACGGCGGCTCGCTATTGATTTCGCTCATCGCCTCGTCGGAGGTACCGGCCAGACGTGTCGTGAAACCTTCATCCTGAAGAATATCCGAGATCAGCTCCCGGATGTCCTTTTCGTCATCCACGATCAAAATATCACTCATATCGTCCTCAAATGCGTCTTGTTATTCCGCTTATTCTGCGGCCTTGTCCAAGGTTTCGCTCAGCGAAATCCGGATCACGGCCATTGCACCCATATGGGCATCGGAGTCGTCGGGATTGAACACAGGTGCATTCTCAAGGCTGAGTGTGCCACCATGTTCTTCGATGATCTTTTTCACAATCGGCAGCCCAAGTCCGGTGCCTTCCGACCGTGTGGTCACATAAGGTTCGAAAAGCCGGGTCCGGTCTTCGGGCAAACCGATGCCATTATCAGCAATCCTTAAGATGGCGCTGTGACCCTCAATTTCACTACTGACCTGAATGACCCCGTGATATTTTTTCAGATCCTTTGAATTTACATAACTTTCAATGGCTTCACCGGCGTTCTTTAACAAATTCGTTAGCGCCTGATGTATCATGGTCGAATCCAGTTCGGCCAGCAATGGATCTTCGATCAGATCAGTGATGATTTCGACATCCGGTTGACCAGATTGCTGAAGCAGGATTGCATCCCGGATCAATTGCGTCAGGCTTTCCGGGCGGCGTTCGGGTTCCGGCATACGGGCAAATTTCGAAAACTCATCAACAATGCGCCGTAAATCATTGGTCTGACGCACAATAACTTCGGTTAGTTGTTCCAGGCTTTCGGCCTCTACCGGGTCCAGATGGCGGCTAAATTTACGTTTGATACGTTCCGCAGATAGCTGGATCGGGGTCAGCGGGTTCTTGATCTCATGCGCAATGCGCCGCGCCACATCGCCCCACGCGGCCATCCGTTGAGCCGCGACAAGATCGCTGACATCGTCAAAGGCGACAACATAGCCTTCCAATTGGCCATCTTCGTTGAACCGGGGGGCCATTCGAACCAAAAGATTTTCTAACCGTCCGCCCCGGGACACTTTGATTTCGTCCTGAACCGTTTGTAAACCACCCTGCTGCAACCGCTCGAACAGGGCGCTGAATTCCGGCACCGTAACGGAAAGCGACAGCAATTGCTGGTCCTCGTTCCAATCAAGCAAGCGTTCTGCCGACCGGTTGACGAAGGTCACCCGCCCGTCGGCGTCCAGCCCAACCACGCCCGAAGTGACCGAACCAAGCACAGAGTCAAACAGCCGCCGTCGGCGTTCAATCTGGTGGTTGGTTTTCAGCAGCGTATCGCGCTGCCCTTTCAACTGGCGAGTCATCTGGTTGAAATACCGGCCCAGCATGGCGATTTCGTCGTCGCCCTCCTCCTCGACCACCTGCACATCCAGATCGCCCGCGCCAACCCGTTGTGCTGCCCCGGTCAACCGACCGACCGGGCGCGACAAACGCTCTGCAAACCACAGGCCCAGCCAGATCGCCGCAAGGATCAAGATCACCGCAAAACCCAGATAGATTAGGCCGAATTCAAACAGGACCCTGCCCCGTTCGCTTTCCAATTGCTGGTAGAATTGCGCGGTTTCCTGAGTATCGTCCAGCAGACTCAGCAGTTCACCATCAACGGCGCGGCTGACATAGAGAAAGCGGTCGGCAAAAGCATCGAGCCGTACCAGAGCACGGAATTCGTTATTGGCCCAGTCCTCAATGATCTGAACGCCTTCGGAACTGGCCAGTTCGATCTGTTCTGGTGTCGGTTTCTCGAAATCGAAAAGATAGGACCGGTCGCCACGGGCACGGATTTCACCGGTCCCGTCGATCACATACGCTTCACGCAAGCCGCGCTGAATCTGTGTTTGCCCAGATGTCAGCACTTGGCGGATATCGGCATCGGTAATGAAGAAGGTCGTTTTTCCGGTCTGGTTGATATGCGCCGCCAGCGCTTCGACATCGACGGTCAAATCGCGTCGGTGTTCGCCCTCATAGGCCTGCGCCGCTTCCAGCGACGTACCAACCACCTGCCTAACCCGGTCTGAAAACCAGCCCTCAAGCCCGATATTGACGGTTAATGCGGCAAATATGGCCACCGTGACGGTCGGAAGCAGCGCCAAAATCGCAAAGACGCCGGTCAACCGCAGGTGAAGCCTCGATCCGGCCGATTTAGCCCGCCGCGCCGAAATAAGAGCCACGATCCTCTGCAGCACCAGCGCAGCCACCAACAAGACATAGACGAAATCGGCCAGCAGAATCATCCGCAGACTGGTCGAGGCCGCCCCCTGATCCAATGGTCCCAGAATCAAGAAGGTTGCGATCGTCAGAACCGGCCCCAACACCACCAGCCCAATCGTGGCCATGGTTTGAACCCGACGCTGACGCCGCAATCTGCTGATTTTCGCCCAGCCGCGTTTTCTATGTGCCCGGGTTGCCACCCGCTGCCCTCTTCCTGATGCGCCGCTTTGCGCGACTTACCGCTAATTCTTGTGCTCCTAGGCGCCTTTGACACCCATTTGCAACGTTATGTTGCGGTTTTACATCAACTTGCGTCGGCGTGTCACGCGAATATCCAAATCGTTGATCTTCTTACGCAGAGTATTTCGATTTATGCCTAGCAGATCTGCGCATTTCGCCTGATTTCCGCCGGTCGCTTCCAGCGCGATTTCAATAAGCGGCTGTTCGACTTCACGCAGGATTCGGGCATGAAGCCCCGGTGGCGGCAACATGTTGCCATGCAAGTCGAAATAGCGGCGCAGATGACGCGCGACCGAGGCCGACAGTTTTTCGGCATCGCCACCGCCAAGTACCGGTTCCATCTCGGGCTGATTGCCCAACACCATTTCAACCTCGGACCGGGTAATTTCTTCGGCCCGCGAGGTCAGGACCAACCGCCGCACAGCGTTTTCCAACTGTCGCACGTTGCCCGGCCAGCTATAGGTGCGCATCAGTTCCTGAGCTTCGGGCGACAGACTGCGTGATGGCGCCCCATCGCGTTCTGCACGCAACAGAAAATGTTCAGCCAGCAGCGGAATATCTTCGACCCGTTCGCGCAAAGACGGGACCTGGATAGTGGCCCCGCTGAGACGATAATAAAGATCCTGCCGCATCTTGCCGTTGTCCAGCGCGTCCGACAGATCGCCCTGACTAGTGGCCATGAAGCGCGGGACGTGATCGCCGGGATTGTCCATCATCCGCACGATACGCGCCTGAATATCCGCATCGACATCGCCGATTTCATCGAACAAAACGGTGCCGCCCTTGACCCGGGCCAGAACGCGCGCCGGACCTTCAATATCCTGCAAATCAGCCGCTGTGACAGTGATAAAAGGCAGGGTGCGTCGATCAGAAAAATCGTGGATAGCCCGGGCGATAAGTGATTTACCGGTGCCCGATTCTCCGGCGATCAGCACTGGAAGGTCAGTATTCATCACCCGCGCAACCAACCGGTACAACGATTGCATTGCCGCCGTACGCCCGACCAGAGGCAGATCATCTGGGCGCTCTTTTTCCTGCTCAACCGGGGATGGGGGCACAGCACGCCGGCGCTGCTCCAACGCCTTGGCCGTCCTCTTCATCAGGTCAGGCAAATCGAAAGGCTTGGGCAGATAATCATAGGCTTCCGCCTCGGCCGCCTGGATGGCGGTCATGATCGTGTTTTGGGCGGAGATCACGATGACTGGAAGGCCGGGGCGATCTTCGGCGATCTTCGGCAGCATTTCCAACCCATTGCCGTCTGGCATCATCACATCCGAGATCACCACATCGCCTTTGCCTTCGCCGATCCATCGCATCAGCGTGGTCAACGACGACGTGGCGTGTACTTTGCACCCCGCCCGGGTCAGGGCCTGTGTCAAAACCGTTCGGATCGTGCGGTCGTCATCTGCGACCAGAACTGTACCGTCCATTAGCTGCTCTCCTTTTTATTACGCCGCGTGGGATCGGGCGCCATCGGAAGGGAAATTTTAAACACCGTGCGACCAGGCACGGACTCGACGGAAATCCAACCGTCATGGTCGGATATGATCTTGCTGACCAAAGCCAGCCCCAACCCGGTGCCGTTTTCGCGGCCCGACACAAAGGGGTCGAAAATATCGCCCTTGATATCTTCGGGCAGGCCGGGACCGTCATCTATGATTTCGATCTGAAGCGGCAGGGACTGCCCGGTTCCATCGGCCCGGCGCAGTCGGAAAGAATGTTCGTAAAAAGTGTGCAGGCGGATATTTCCACCTTTCTTATCTGCAGCTTCCGATGCGTTCTTAATCAGGTTAAGAACCACTTGAAGCAGTTGATCGGGATCCCCCATCGCCAGGGGCAGCGACGGATCGTAATCCTCTACGATCTTCATATGCGCCCCGAATCCCAACAGCGCGGACCGACGCGCCCGGTCCAGCACATCATGCACATTAACCGGAACCCGGTGCGGCTCACTCAGATTGCCGAACTGTTCGACCTGTTCCAACAGCTTTACGATCCGGCGGCTTTCAGCCACGATCAGATCGGTCAATTCCATGTCTTCGGCGCTCAGATTCATTGACAACAGCTGCGCCGCACCGGTGATACCTGCCAGCGGGTTCTTGATCTCATGCGCCAACATTTCGGCCATGCCGATGGCGGATTTGGCAGCCGATTTCACCGAATGGCTCTGGGTCATGCGACCTGCCAGTTCGCGCGGTGAAATCAGGAAAATCATATAACCGGGGCGCCCCTGCAACGGCGCTATCTGCAGGTTGCAATGCAATGGCGCGCGGCTGCCGGTGCCGACATCCACGTCGTTGACGAAAAGCGGGGAATTGCTGCTTCGGGCACGTTCGAAAGCTTCTTCAAGCGGCGCATCAATCATGATCCGGTCCCAGACCGGTTCGCCGATAATCGTCTTGGAGGATGCGTTGAGGAAACCTTCAGCCGCAGAATTTATCTCAGTGATCTTGTCCCCGGGATCGACGATCACGCCCGGAATTGGAAGTGACGACCAGATCATTTTTTCTTCGGCATCCTGTATCATGCGACCACGCGCTCCGCTTCTAACAATGCTGTGGGCAAATCAGCGATCACCTGCGCGGGATCGCGTTGCGTCAGGATGGCGCGGCGACGGGATGGCCCGGTTCCGACTTCATCCATGTACCAGCCCAGATGTTTGCGTGCGACGCGCAGACCCAGATCGAGACCATAGAAATCCAGCATCGCCTCGTAATGGGCGATTACCATATCCACCAGATCCTGCCCTTCGGGCACCTGCGGCGGCGTATGGCCAAACAGTTCGGCGGCCACCTGCGCCAGCAGCCAGGGCCGCCCCTGCGCACCGCGCCCGATCATCACCCCATCTGCGCCGGATTGTTTCATGGCCCGACGGGCATCATCGGCCGAACAGATATCCCCATTCGCGATGACCGGGATCGACACGGCGTCTTTTACCGCCCGGATCGCCGCCCAATCGGCGCGTCCCTTGTAAAACTGGCACCGGGTACGGCCATGGATGGTGATCATACGAACACCTGCATCTTCTGCCCGTTTGGCCAACACCGGGGCATTCATCATCGCTTCGTCCCAACCAAGCCGTGTTTTCAGCGTCACCGGCAGGTCAACCGCCTCCACCACCGCCTCGATCAGGGTCAGCGCATGATCGAGGTCTTTCAGCAAAGCCGATCCGGAATAGCCGTTCACCACCTTTTTGGCTGGGCATCCCATGTTGATATCGATGATCCGGGCGCCATTGTCTTCGACCATGCGCGCGGCCAACGCCATCCATTCGGGATCGCGTCCGGCCAGTTGCACAGCGGTGTTGGCCTTTTCAAATCCCAGTTCGGCCCGTTCCCGTACGCCGGGCTTGGCCTGCACCATTTCCTGACTGGCGACCATTTCGCTGACCACCAGACCAGCGCCGAAATCTGCGACCAGATCGCGAAACGGCAAATCGGTGATTCCCGCTAGCGGAGCCAAGAAAACCGAAGGTGTGAGGGTCTTGTCAGCGAGCGTCAGAGACACATGCCTAATCCTTGTGCATTTGCCTCTGGCTACCTCAGTGGCGGAGCAGCATCAATAAATCACGCCCAGTTTTATACCTGCAACTTCATATATGCCTAATATTTAAGCATGCAACCCGAACCAATCGGACGGATTGCCCTTTGGACCCACAGGGCCTATGCACGGATGTGCTGAAAGCAAGTTCATTCCAAGGGACCTAAGCGAGATGAAGACCGCCGCGCTGATTGTTGCTGCTGGCCGTGGCACACGTGCTGGCGGCGGGCAACCCAAGCAATGGCGCGCACTGGCCGGACGCCGTGTGGCGGACTGGACCTTGCAGGCCTTCGTGGACCATGCCGCGATTGATCTGGTGATGCTGGTCATTCATCCCGACGATCAGGGCCAATTGGGGGACTGGGTGAACCATGACAAGATCCGGATATGCTATGGCGGCGCGACCCGCGACGCCTCGGTTCGCAATGGACTGGATGCTCTGACAGAGGAAGTGATCGGGAATGTTCTGATTCATGATGTCGCCCGCCCCTGTCTAAGCTCAGATATTATCGACCGAGTTCTGAAAGCGCTGTACAGCCATCAAGGCGCCGCCCCGGCCCTGCCGGTGGTCGATGCGCTTTGGCAGGGTGCAGACGGATTGGTTCAGGAGATACGGGACCGCGACGGGCTTTATCGGGCACAGACGCCGCAGGGGTTTCATTTTGCAGCAGTGCTGGCAGCGCACCGCACCCATTCGGATCCCGCCGCCGATGATGTCGAGGTCGCCCGTGCCGCCGGAATCGAAGTTGCCATCGTATCAGGCGAAGAAACTAATCTCAAAATTACCCGGCCAGAGGATTTCACCCGGGCCGAAAACATTCTGCGAGGTCAGATGGATATACGATTGGGCAATGGTTATGACGTGCACCGTTTCGGGGATGGCGATCACGTGGTGCTGTGCGGCGTCACCGTGCCGCATGATCGCGGGCTGCAAGGCCATTCCGATGCCGATGTCGGCATGCATGCGGTGACCGATGCGATCTACGGTGCCCTGGCCGAAGGCGACATTGGCCGCCACTTCCCGCCCTCCGATCCACAGTGGAAAGGCGCGGCGAGCGAGATTTTTCTGCGCCACGCCGTCGAACTTGCGACATCGAAGGGCTTTGGCATCGGCAATGTCGATTGTACCCTGGTTTGCGAATATCCCAAGATCGGGCCGCACGCCGCCGCGATGCAGGCGGAAATGGCCCGGATCATGGGATTGGCGCCTGACCGCGTATCGGTCAAGGCCACGACCAGCGAAAGGCTGGGCTTCACTGGCCGCGGCGAAGGCATCGCCGCGTTGGCAACAGCAACATTGGTGAAACCATGACACATCTGATCGCGACCTTTTTCTATGTCGGCCATCTGCGCCCTGCCCCCGGCACCTGGGGGTCACTGGCCGCCCTGCCCGCCGCCTACGCGCTTTACCTGCTGGGCGGCGTGCCGCTGTTCCTGATTGCCACCGTCGCGGTTTTCGGCCTCGGCTGGTGGGCCACAGCAAAGGATACCGCGGGCAAGGACGATCACGATCCCAGCGAAATCGTCATCGACGAAGTCGCCGGTCAATGGATTGCCTTAGCCCCGGCGCTGATCGGTGCTGACATGAACGGGGCGGATGTTTTGGCGCTTTGGCCCGGCTGGGTCACCGCTTTCCTTGCCTTCCGCCTGTTCGACATCTGGAAACCCGGCCCCATCGGATGGGCCGACCGGCGCGGCGACGCCTTGGGCGTAATGCTGGACGATGTCATCGCCGGAGTTTTCGCGGGGATCGTGGTGATGATCGGTGCCGGCATCTCGCACGGGGTGCTGGGGCTATGAGCGCGGCGTCCGACATCCTCGACCGTTATCGGGCCCTCGGACTACATATTGCCGCCGCTGAAAGCTGCACCGGCGGCATGGTGATGGCCGCATTGACCGATGTGCCGGGATCTTCCGACGTGGTTGATCGCGGCTTTGTCACCTATACCAATGCTGCAAAGGTTCAGATGCTGGGCGTGTCGCAAGCCACGCTCGACGCCCACGGCGCGGTGTCGGAACAGGTTGCCCGGGAAATGGCCGAAGGGGCGCTGGCCCGATCCGAATCCAATGTCGCCGTGGCCGTCACCGGTATCGCCGGTCCGGGCGGATCAGACTTCAAACCCGAAGGCCGCGTCTGCTTTGGTATCGCGGTCAAAGGACGCGCTACGGCGACGGAAACCGTCGAATTCGGCCCGCTTGGACGGGCAGAAGTGCGCGCCCGATCTGTTCAAAAATCGCTCAAGCTGCTGTTAAATGCGGCAGACAACTAACGACCATTATTTCGTCAATAGTCAATTTATCAGCCTAATTTGTAATCGTTTTGCGTATTGAGCGTTTTTTAATCGCTCTGAAAACGGATTGCTGCTTTCTTTTGCGGCAAATCCACGATTGATCCGCGCCAACCAACAAAGGAAGGAAGGATCAATGAACGGAGCGGATACCGCATGGATCATCGTTGCGACAGCTCTTGTGCTGTTCATGACGCTGCCCGGTCTGGCGCTGTTTTACGGTGGCCTGGTGCGTGCGCGCAACGTGCTGAGCGTTTTCATGCATTGCTATGCCATCGCTTGTTTAATGAGTGTTTTATGGTTCATCGCGGGCTATTCCATCGCCTTTGGCGACGGCAACGGCTATTGGGGCGGATTGGGCAAGGCCTTCCTCAACGGCATTGATGCCAACAGCCTGTCGGGGACACTGCCCGAAGTGCTGTTCTTTGCCTTCCAGATGACCTTTGCCATCATCACCCCGGCGCTGATCGTTGGCGCTTATGTTGAACGGATCGGCTTTGGCTTTGTCCTGTTGTTTTCGGCTTTGTGGATGCTTTTGGTCTATGCGCCGGTAACGCATTGGATCTGGGGCGGTGGTTTTCTGGCTGACGGCGGCATCTTCGGCGACACCGGAGTAAAGGATTTCGCCGGTGGCATCGTTGTGCATGAAACCGCAGGCATTGCAGCTTTGGTTATTGCCTTTCTTCTTGGCCCCCGGCGCAATCATACCACCCCGCCGCACAATCCCGGTTACGTGATGATCGGGGCAGCAATGTTGTGGGTCGGGTGGTTCGGCTTCAACGGCGGGTCGCAACTGGCCGCTGATGGCGGCGCTGCGATGGCTCTGACCGTGACCCATCTTTCTGCCGCAGCAGCCTCGCTCAGCTGGGCGTTGTGGGAACGGATCAAATACGGCAAAGCTTCATTGGTCGGGCTTGTTACCGGCACCATTGCCGGTCTGGCCTCTATAACCCCGGCCTCCGGCTTTGTCGGTCCAGTGGAGGCGCTGATGATCGGGACGATCGCTGGTATCCTGTGTCAGGAAGCGGTGAATCTCATCCGCAACAAGGTAAAAATCGACGACACGCTGGATGTGTTTGCTGTACACGGTGTTGGCGGCATCTTTGGCACCATCATGATCGCAGCCTTTGGGGCGGGAACCTGGGCGGCGCAGCTGGGCAGCCTGGCGATTGTCGGGGCGTTCACCCTGGTCGTTTCGGTGATCCTTGCCAAGCTGGTCAGCTTGGTGACGCCGCTGCGGGTGGATGTCGAAACCGAAACCAACGGTCTGGACCTGAGCGTTCATGGCGAACGGGCCTACGATCACAGCTCGTAAAGGCGTTTACGCACGGAACGCAGCATGGCCGCCCTGCGGGGCGGCCTTTTCAAGTTGTTCTGTTTTCTGATCTGGAGCTTGCCGTAACCTACCAGCGATCATAGGGCATGAAGACCTCGCCAGCCACAGCGCTGGCCGGAACACCGGTAACCCCCTGCAAAACAGCCAATGTTTCGCCTTCGAACTGGACCAGCGTATCACCCCCAGCTTCCATCAAATCGAGGATGATACCGGCCTCCCAGTCAAGCGCATCGTCCCAATGGGACGGGGGTGTGGTGATTTCATCGAAATGAATGGTCAGGGTCAGCGATTCCGTCTCAGGATCAAAATCCGTAACCGTGACCGCTTCGCCCGGATCCTGTGGCCGAAGGTAAGCATTGAATGTATCGACACCTGCGCCGCCCGTCATGACGTCCATACCATCGCCGGTCAGCGTGTCATTGCCCTCACCACCGATCAGCGTGTCGGCGCTGCTATCGGCGTAGTCCAGCGCATCGACATTTGGGAACCCGGATCCCTCACTGGGGTGGTATTCGACAACATCTCGCACGGAAGAAAGGAAATCATCCCCGTCGCCACCGTCAATCAAATCGGCATCATAGCTTCCCAGAAGGGTGTCGTTACCTCCATTACCGTATGCAATGTCTCCGCCCGTCCCCTGTTCGCCATTGAAGGAAGATGTGCCGAAAAACCAATCCTCCCCTTCCCCCCCCATAAAGGTATCCGCACCGGTCCCGGAAACGACCAGACTGCTGGCATGACCCGCTTCACCCGCGCTCATGTCAATCAGGTCGTCACCGGTGCCCGCGTCCACGATCGTCACGCTGGCTGCGCTGCCTGTCACCGTGTCGTTGCCCGCTCCTGCATCAACAGAGGAAGCACCATCATGCACCTGGATCAGGTCATCCCCTTCGCCAGCGTCCAGCTGTGAGGGATCCACGATGTCCTCATATTGCTGAGATCCAACCGGAAAAATCGCCCACTCCGCCAGAGAGAATTCGTGAATGTGCAGATCACTTACACCTTCCGGGCCATCAGCGCCCGCAATGCTGAGCGTGTCATTCCCCTCGGTCCCGGTGATTGTTTCCCACTGCCCGTCATCCTCTGGCGCAGTATCGACTTCATCTTGCTCCGAACCATCCATCGCCATGGCGGCAATTCCGCCCAACCCCAGAAAAAGAAGAAGAAGAAGTTCCATCCCTTGCCTCACTTTGACATGTGTTTGGACAAGCCTAGCCTACCCGTAGTAGAATAAACAAGGCAGATTTATGAAACTTTCCGTTGAGAAACAGGTATTTTCTTGACCGCAACCCGATCACATCAGGCATAAAGCTGCGCCGCCCGTGCTTCGAACGCCCGCACAATGCGGTGCATCGCCTCGTTGAACACAACGCCGATGATTTTCTGCAGCACCGCATTCTTGAACTCGAAATCGACAAAAAAGGACACGTCGCAACCGCCTTCGGCTTCGGCAAACGCCCAGTTCGACTTCATGTATTTGAACGGACCGTCCAGATATTCGGTGTCGATCTGTTTGGTTTCCGGATGCAAAACCACCCGGCTGCCGAATCTTTCGCGGAACACTTTGAAGCTGATCACAAGATCCGCCTCCATGAGCTGCGACCCATCGCACTGAGCGGTCACACTACGGATCCGTGCCGCCGCGCACCAAGGCAGGAATTTCGGATAAGCCGCTACATCGGCGACCAGATCGTACATCTGCTGCGCGCTATATGGCAGGTACCGGGTTTCGGAATGGGTCGGCATGTCGCCCCTATTTCGCGTGACAATGGGGGACCATTTCGTAGACTGAGCACGAAAATGCAAGGGGGTGTCATGACAGAGCGTCCATAATGTCATCGACGAAATCATCTCAGCCAAGCAGATCGCCGCGCGGATTGAAGCATTGGCGCGCGAAATCGAAACGGAATTCGCCACAACCAACAAACTGATTGTTGTTGGGTTGTTGCGTGGCAGTTTCGTTTTCATCGCTGATCTGGTGCGCGAACTCGACCTGCCGGTCGAGGTCGATTTTCTCGAGGCCTCCTCTTATGGCAATGCAACGTAAAGCAGCCGCGAGGTGCGGATTCTGAAAGACCTGCACGGCGAGATCGAGGGGCGCTATGTGCTGCTGGTCGAGGATATTGTCGATACCGGTTTTACCCTGCGCCATGTGCTGAACCTGCTGCAGGTCCGCAATCCCAAAAAGTTGAAGACGATCGCGCTGCTGGACAAGCCGTCGCGGCGCGAAACCGATGTGCGCGCCGATTGGATCGGCTTTGAAATCCCGGATGAATTTGTCGTCGGCTACGGCATCGACTTTGCCCAACGCAACCGCAACCTGCCGGTGATCGGCAAGGTGCGCTTCACCAGACAGGACTGAGCTATGCTCTGGTTTTTTTTCGCGTGGCCAAATGGGCCCGTCGCCCGCCGAGCCAACAACGGGTCAAGCTGGTGCTTGCCGTGCTGGGGCTGTGCCTGGCGCTCTATGCGGTGGAACGCTGGATCGGCTGGCCGGACTGGATGGAGATCGACAACGGGCGCGGCCGGTTCCTGCGGTGACCTTCCTTGCCAGTCGCAACAAAAAAGGCCGCTGGAGAAGCGGCCTTTTGCGGGTTTCTGAGCAGATCCTACCAGCGGTGATAGGGCAGGAAGACCTCGCCGCTGATTGAGTCCGCCGAAACCCCCGTCGTCCCTTCCAACACCACCAGAGTCTGGCCTTCGAACATCACATGGGTATCGCCATCCACCTCCACCAGATCGGGGTTGAATCCAGCGTCCCAATCTTCGTCATCCACCCAATAATCTGAGCTGGCTCCGATGTCGTCGAAATGGATGGTCACGGTCAGTTGTTCCTCGCCGGGTTCGAAATCAGTGATCACCGCTGCCTCACCATCCTCAGCAGCGCCCAGAGCGGAATAGATTTCGAATGTATCATTTCCGTCGCCTCCGGCCATCACATCCCCGGTGCTGCCGACCAGCGTGTCGTCGCCCGTGCCACCGTCGAGCGTATCAGGCGCATTGTCGATCCAGGAACTAAACGGTGTGGTCGCGAAGTAGGCATAGTCTTCACTGACATCATAGCCCGAGATGAAGTCGTCTCCGGTCCCACCTTCGATTAGGGCCGAGCCAGTGTTGCCCCAGATGGTGTCATCGCCGCCACCACCGTCGAAATGCTCGATACCGTCACCGTCGTCGCCGTAGTCAATAAAAACATCATCACCCGCGCCGCCCAAAAATGTGTCTGTTCCGTCTCCTCCAAAGGCAACAATATCGCTGGTATCACCGGTTGTGCGCATGTCGATCAAATCGTTCCCGGCGCCGCCTGACACCAACAACGCAGCGTCCGCAGTGCCGGTGATAACGTCATCACCTTCTCCGCCATCGACGACGGCCATTCGTTCGCCGAGCAGGATTTGATCATCGCCTGCTTGGCCATAAATGCCATCAATCAAAACGGGTTCAAAGCTGCCACCGTCATTCAGAATGCGGAAGATCGTTACTGTGGAATCATGGTCGAGAATGGCTTGCCCTTCATAGCTGGAAGATGCCTCAGAGGTGTCAATATGGTCGTTTCCGTCGCCACCATAAGCGCGGAGAATGGCGTCATTGCTATAACTGATGGTATCTTCGCCGCCTTCGCCGAGCACCGCAGCTAAATCAAGTCCACCGGCTTCAACCGTCAAATGCTCGTCGGATTCATTGCCGGTCAAAACCTCAACGCTTTCGAAACTCGCGTCAATGTCTTCGGCTTCGACAACCCCATCCGACCCAACATAGCCGAAATGAACTTCCATTAGCCCTTCTGGCGCAGACGAAACCCCCTCAAGAACAATTGACGGTGTCCAAGGCAAGCCCTGAATTTCCAGGTTTTCGTCATCATTCAATTCGAACTGAATATCGGATTGCTCACCAGGATTGCTTTCGAGATAAACACCCACACGATCCACGCCCGCCTCAACACCTTGCGAATCAACAATGATCTCTTCATCACGCCAGCCGTCTGCCAAAAAAACAGTGTCGTTTAAGACCGCAAAGTTTTCAAACGCAGCGTGAGTGCCTTCGATCTCAATATCCGGTTCCTCTTCACTTTCCCCCTCCGCTTCAAATTCACTTTCCCCCTCCGCTTCAAACATCCCCATCAGGGCGGCGACGCCTCCCAGACCCAACAACATCAACAGCACTTCCATAAATCAACCCCTACTAGCAGCACCCACATCCTACCCCCCCCTATAGCTGCGCAACAAGGGGCGAAAATGAACAATGATGCGGGTTGTCGCTGGCGCGGAACGGTTAGCCGTAGAGCACCTCGGCCCCGTCCTCGAAGGCTTTCTCGATGCGGTGCATCGCCTCGTTGAAGACCACGCCGATGATACCCTGCAGCACGGCATTCTTAATTTCGAAATCGACAAAGAAAGACACTTCGCAACCGCCCTCGGCTTCGGCAAACGCCCAGTTCGGCTTCATGTATTTGAACGGACCGTCCAGATATTCGGTGTCGATCTGTTTGGTTTCCGGATGCAAAACCACCCGGCTGCCGAATCTTTCGCGGAACACTTTGAAGCTGATCACAAGATCCGCCTCCATGAGCTGCGACCCATCGCACTGAGCGGTCACACTACGGATCCGTGCCGCCGCGCACCAAGGCAGGAATTTCGGATAAGCCGCTACATCGGCGACCAGATCGTACATCTGCTGCGCGCTATATGGCAGGTACCGGGTTTCGGAATGGGTCGGCATGTCGCCCCTATTTCGCGTGACAATGGGGGACCATTTCGTAGACTGAGCACGAAAATGCAAGGGGGTGTCATGCCAGAGCGTCCATATGTCATCGACGAAATCATCTCAGCCAAGCAGATCGCCGCGCGGATTGAAGCATTGGCGCGCGAAATCGAAACGGAATTCGCCACAACCAACAAACTGATTGTTGTTGGATTGTTGCGTGGCAGTTTCGTTTTCATCGCTGATCTGGTGCGCGAACTGGACCTGCCGGTCGAAGTAGATTTCCTGGAAGCTTCTTCTTACGGGGATGCAATGGAAAGCAGTCGCGAAGTGCGTATCTTGAAGGATCTGCGCGGTGAAATCGAAGGCCGCGACGTTCTGGTTGTCGAGGATATCGTCGATACTGGTTATACGCTCTCTCATGTCCTGGGACTGCTGAAATCTCGCAATCCCAGACGATTGCGGACAATCGCCCTGCTTGACAAGCCGTCGCGCCGGGAAACCGACGTGAAAGCCGACTGGATCGGCTTTGATATTCCCGATGACTTCGTTGTCGGCTATGGCATTGATTTCGCACAACGCAACCGCAACCTGCCGTTTATCGGCAAGGTCCGCTTTGTTGAGGCTAAAGACGGCTGATGCATTGGCTGTTTCGCATGTCGAAATGGGCCCACCGCCCACCGTCCGAGCGCCGGGTCAAACTTGTGCTCGCGGTGATCGCCTTGTGTTTATTGATTTTTGCAATAGAGCGCTGGATCGGCTGGCCGGGCTGGATGACGATTGAAGCCGGCACTGGCCGTTTCCCGCTCCGCTAGCATCGCTAACGATTTTGTGAACACCATTCATGCTTCGCGCCGCTAAGCTGCGAGTGTTTTTCATTCAACAGGAGTTTCGCCAATGAAAGCCATTTCCAAATGTGTTCTAACCGCGGCCTTTATCACCGGGCTCGGCAGCGCGGTGTTTGCTGAAAATGACAGCGCAATCAACAGCGTGATCGAGGCCCGCCAGGGGCAGATGCGCCTTTACGCTCATAATTTGGGCCTTCTGGGCGGCATGGCCAAAGGGGCTATTCCCTATAACGCTGATGCCGCCAAGGCTGCGGCCTCCAGTCTGGTTCTGTTGACCCAACTAGACGCGTCGCGTTTGTGGCCACAAGGTTCGGATGAAATGTCAGCCGACGACACCCGCGCCCTGCCCGACCTGTGGGAAAATCAGGACGATGTGATGAAAAAAGCCGCAGCGCTTTCCGAAGCTGCGGCCGCAATGGAAATGGCAGCAGGCACCAGCCTCGAAGCCCTGCAAGGCGCAATGGGACCACTGGGCGGCGCCTGTGGTGGCTGCCACAAAACCTACCGCGCTCCGGAAAATTGATCCGGGACCGTCGGGGATGAAACGACTGCTGCGATATGGCGTCCTGTTTGCCCTCTTGGCGGGCGCGGCTGGCTGGTGGGCCACCGCGCCCGAACGCGTTTCCGAAGCGCAGTTCGCAGCGCTGAGCGGCGATGCAGCACATGGCGAAACCGTGTTCTGGGCAGGGGGCTGTGCCGCCTGCCACTCGGCCCCACGTTCGGAAGACGCGGAAAGAACGATCCTGTCAGGCGGGCGCAGCTTCATCACCGACTTTGGCACTTTTTACGCGCCCAATATTACACCCGACCCTGAAAATGGGATCGGGACCTGGGAACTGGTCGACCTGGCCAATGCCATGTTGCATGGAACTTCTCCGTCGGGGCAACATTACTACCCGGCCTTTCCCTACACCTCCTATGCAAGAATAAGTCCGCAGGACGTCGCCGATCTCTGGGCTTTTCTGCAAACACTACCTGCCTCCGACATCCCCAGCAAAAGACACGAGGTTGGGTTTCCATTCTCCATCCGCCGGGCTCTGGGGGGATGGAAAATTCTGTTCGGCGGCCCGGCACAGATTCTGTCCGGGACGTTGCCTCCGATGGCAACCCGGGGCCGTGATCTGGTCGAAGGGCTGGGCCATTGCGGCGAATGTCACAGTCCCCGCAACGCGCTTGGCGGGATTGATTACGCCCGCTGGCTCGGTGGCGCGCCAAACCCATCTGGCAAAGGCAGAATTCCCAATATCACCCCCGCGAAACTCCACTGGTCAGAGGCTGATCTGGTGGAATATTTCACGTCTGGCTTCACGCCTGAATACGACAGCGCCGGTGGCGAAATGGCAGAGGTGGTCCAAAATCTGGCTAACCTGCCGCGGGAGGACCTCCATGCCATTGCGGTTTATCTGAAAATCGTGCCCGCGGTAGACTAACCAAAAGGTGCGCCCGTGCCCGGCGTGCAGAATATCTCAGGACAATCCCTGCCGGATTATCCTCAGGTATGCCTCCGGCGGGAGTATTTGCGCCAAGAAGAAACGCCATTATCTCTGCTCTTCTTCTTGGAAAAAATACTCCGGGGGTTTGGGGGCGGAGCCCCCATCCGCCAGTAAAATCGGGCGTTGACTGAAATCAGGCCTGGCCGAGCTTTTTCAGCCGCGCCGCACGCAGCCGGGCGAAATCGTCGCCAGCGTGGTAGGACGACCGGGTCAGCGGGGTAGCCGAAACCATCAGGAACCCTTTGCCATAGGCGGTTTTTTCATAGGATTTGAATTCATCCGGATGCACGAACCGATCGACCGCATGATGTTTTGGCGTCGGCTGCAAATATTGCCCGATGGTCAGGAAATCGATATCGGCAGCGCGCATGTCGTCCATAACCTGATGAACGCCCTGCCGGTCTTCGCCCAGCCCTACCATAATGCCGGATTTGGTGAACATCGTCGGGTCCAGTTCCTTGACCCGCTGCAACAGCCGCAGGGAATGGAAATATCGCGCGCCCGGGCGCACCTCGGGATAGAGACCGGGCACGGTTTCCAGATTGTGGTTGAAGACGTCGGGCTTGGCCTCGACCACCACTTCAAGCACCGAAGGATCGCATTTTATGAAATCCGGGGTCAGAATCTCGATCGTGGTTTTCGGGCTGCGATGCCGGATGGCACGGATGGTCTGGGCGAAATGCTCTGCCCCGCCATCAGTGATGTCATCACGATCCACCGAAGTTATCACCACGTGGTTGAGACCCAGTTTTTGCACCGCGTCGGCGACACGTCCCGGTTCAAACGCATCCAACGCTTCGGGCGGTTTGCCGGTGGCGATGTTGCAGAAGGTACAGGCCCGGGTACAAACCTCGCCCATGATCATCATGGTGGCGTGACCCTGGCTCCAGCATTCGCCGGCATTGGGACACCCAGCTTCTTCACAAACCGTGACCAACTTGTGGTCACGCATGATTTTGTGAGTTTTTTTATAGCCTTCGGAAACCGGTGCCTTGACGCGAATCCATTCGGGTTTCTTGGGCTGGGCATTATCGGGGCGATGCGCCTTTTCCGGATGCCGTTGCTGGGGGATTTTTAAATCGCGCACGGGGTCTGTCCTGATGTTTTTCAATCCATACTATAATTCTTCGACGCCAGAACCGCCAGAGCCGCATAGCCGCCATGCAAATCCCTACTGGCACAACGCTGCAGGCGCGGCATTTTTCAACGTTATCACGGCTCTAATCAAACCAATACCATGATTTGTCACAGTAATACTTACAATGCACCCGCAGAAACAAATTGCCGTCAGTTTTAGAATGATTATTAATTGGGGCCGAACCAACAAAAAGGATTCCCAAAAAATGCAAGCTGGCCTGAAACTGCCCGACGTTACCTTCCACACCCGAGTACGCGACGACTCCATCGGCGGCTCGAATCCCTTCCGTTGGCAGAATATGACCACCGCAGATTATTTCTCCGGCAAGCGGGTGATCCTGTTTTCGCTGCCCGGAGCGTTCACGCCGACCTGTTCAACCTATCAGCTTCCCGGTTTTGAAAATAATGCCGGAAAATTTCAGGACCTTGGTATCGACGACATTTACTGCATGTCGGTGAATGACAGCTTCGTTATGAACAAATGGGCCGAAGCTCAGGGTATTGCCAACGTCAAGGTGATCCCCGACGGATCGGGCGAGTTTACCCGCAAGATCGGCATGTTGGTCGCCAAGGACAACTTGGGCTTCGGCATGCGGTCGTGGCGCTATGCCGCCATCGTTAACAATGGCACCGTCGAGGCCTGGTTCGAAGAACCCGGTCGTGCCGATAATCACGGTGAAGACCCCTATGGCGAAAGTTCGCCGGAAAACCTGATGAAATATCTGGAAACCGCAGCATCCGCCGTGGCCGCAGAATAAAAAAAACCGAGTCCGACCAATACCCGCCCGCAGGTTCCGGAACCTGCGGGCGTTTTTGTTAACGTTTCGATTCAGCCGGACAACAGCAGTCAGGCCATGACAAGATCATTTGCCTGGGCGATCTGTTCCCGCCCCGCTTTGGTCAGTATCTCTGCGAGATCCTGCAACCACTTGCCTTCGTTGGTGGTTTTCCGGTGCACCAGACCGATCTGCCGCGCCGGTTGCGGATCAGCAAACCGGGCCAGCCGCAGATTTGGCGTTGCCAGTGCTTCAGACCGCAGTGCCAGTTCCGGCATCAGGGTCAGACCGAAGCCTGCCTCGACAAGGCGCGAAAGCGTCGCGAGCGACGAGGCTCCCATGTTGATCTGCGCGTGCCCGCTGCCCCGGCCACAGACCTCAAGCGCCTGATCGGTCAGACAGTGCCCATCTTCCAGCAGCATCAAAGAATTTTGCCCTAACTCGGTCGGGCGCAGATTTTCCCGCAACGCCCCCAATGCCTCAAGCCTTGATCGGGTACCTGCCAGAACGAAGCGGTCTTCGAACAGAGGCACTTCGTTCATCCCTTCTTTGTTGCAGGGCAACGCCATCAGGGCGACATCAAGAGCCCCGGAACGCAGCCTGTCGATCAGCCGGGCGGTCACGGCTTCCTGCACCTGTACATCGAGTGAAATATCGCGCGAGCGTAGTGCCGCAAGCGCAGCCGGCAAGATATAAGGAGCGACGGTGGGAATGATGCCCAGCCGCAATTGCCCCGACAAACCATCATGCCAGCGCGCAGCTTCCCTGAGCGCCCGCATTTCCCCCAAAACCCTCTCCGCGTGCTCCAGAATCGTCCGGCCGAACGGTGTCAGGGCGACGTCGCGGATTTTGCGCTCGACCAGTGGCTGCCCCAATTGTGCCTCGAGCTCCCTGATTTGTACCGACAGCGCTGGCTGGGAAATATGGACGGAAGCAGCCGCCCGACCGAAATTGCGATGCCGGGTTAGAGCCACGAAATATTCAAGTTGTTTCAGAGTGACATTCATAATATCCGGTTATCACAATTGAAAAATCCCGCAAGCCTTCGCTATAGAAGGAAACACAATGCTGGTACTACGGTTGGCGCTCCGCGCAAAGCGCCAAAGCGCTGTAAGACCGTGATCTAAAGTAGCGGAGATGTTTCCAAACTCTAAGAAGCCGACGACGGCACCCTACCCGATCATGGCACCGGCCTCTCCTAACGATCGGTAATGGCGCTTCAGCCGTTGCAACGCGATCCTCAGAACGATCTTGCCGGATCGCGCCGACCAACCCATCCGTTTTTCCGCAGCCTCCAACCCTTCCAGGTAACAGCAGCAGCGCAGCGCAACATCGCCCAGACCGGGGCCCAGTTCCCTTAGCGCACCGGTAACGCGTTCACGTGCCACATCCGGTCTATAGCCCTGTTCCAAAGCAGGCGAACCAAAGTGTTCCGCCTCGGTCAGAAAACGATCCCAGTTCTGCACCCCGTGCGCGCCCAAACGCGACAGTTCGAAATCTTCCCGCAGTCTTTCACCTGCTGCGACCAGATCGGCCCCTAAAAACGGTTCTCCGTTTCTATCCTTGCGCCGCGCCAACAAAATCAAGGGCGATTCCGCAGCATTATAGCGTAGTCTGCGCGTTCTTCCGTCGGTTTGGCCTTTCCTATTTCTGGTCCAGCTGACAAAGGGCGTTTGTGCTTCAACTGAACCATTCTGGACCCGCGATTCAGACCACGCCAGCAACTGCGCCAGCGCCGTGCGCCCCTCAGACGTGATATGATATCTGGAAATCCGCCCCGGCTCAGCACAGTCGATCCAGTTTTTTAATGCCATTGCCTCAGCAACGTGACGATCGACCACAGCGGTGCGGGTGTTCGCGCCACTTTCGGTCTCTCGCACAACCACTGCTTTTTCCAGTTCTGCCGCCACCGCAAGCACGGCAGCAGGTTCAGCAAGTCGGCGCAAGATGCGCAAGGCTTCGTCATTCAAAAGAGCGTCGTCAGGCAACACAGACACCGCAGGGTTTTGCATATTCATCGTGGAATCCTTGTGCTTATGAGGGGGCGAGGATTCCGTTTTGGCTGTTTTGCAATATTGTCGACCCAGTCGTTTCAACGCCTCATCAACCAATCGGTCATCACGGTCGAGGCATGACATCCAGTTCGCTGCGCCAGCTGGCGCATCGACAGGCCTTTTTCAGTGTGTTCCAGATATAACCATGCCGCCGACGGGACCCATCCAGGCAATCGGTTTGGGCTGATATCTGACAACATACTGTCCGACATAGTCTATTCCTTTAGGTCAGGGGTAATTCCTTGCTTATGCACAACTTTCCCCCCAAACAATCCACAACCTAGGAATGGTATTGCTAACTGTTGGTTAACGGTTTCCTCGTTAGCAATCATTGTTTCCAAATTATGAACAGTATCGGAAACGCCCGCACGCAGAGTGCAACAAAAGCGCAACACCCTCTTTGGTTGTGTTAGCGAAAGTGGGTAATTTTCGAGTTGGAGTTCATAAAATGACCGATTTGCTTGGAATTCTGCAGCAATTGCGCCGGCCTTCATTGTTGATCCGTGCGGCGCGGCACGGTGCAACAGAATATAATCGAAACCTGCATTTGCGCCGCCTTCTTGCGACCATTACCTTGCCGGCGAATGGTCCGGCTCTATCGCGCCTGCTGGAGATCGAGGATGAACTGAACCAACAGCGCCAAAAAGACAGCGCAAGCTATTCCTGCGCAAATCATATCGAGGTTCTGGTCGCGATGATGGGTGAGGCGCGGCTGCTGCGCGCCTCTGTTGACGATCTCACCCCATCCTGAAACCGGATCAGCCCAGAGAGTCTGGCATCGCGGCTTTCTTTTCGGCCACATAGACCGCTAGAGCTTCGTTCACCGTCGGATCCATGGCTGGCGGCTGGTATTCGGACAACAATTTCTCAACGCGCGCCGAGGCTAGAGCCATGGTATCGCGACTGCCTTCTTCGGCCCAGGTTTCAAACGGTTTGTAATCAAACAAATCCGACCGCCAGAACGCAGATTTGAAATTCGCCTGAGTATGGGCGCATCCCAGATAATGACCGCCAGGGCCGACTTCGCGGATGGCGTCCATCGCCTGAGCGTTTTCATCGATGGCGACACCGGCAGCAAATTTGTGCAATGCACCCAGCTGGTCGGCATCCATCACGAATTTCTCAAAGGATGCCACCAGCCCGCCTTCCAGCCAGCCACAGGCGTGCAGCATGAAATTGACCCCTGAGAGCAGCCCCATATTCAGGCTGTTTGCAGTTTCGTAAGCTGCCTGCGCATCCGGTAGTTTCGATCCGCAGAACGATCCCGACGACCGGAACGGCAAGTTCAGCCGCCGGGCCAGCTGCCCCGCACCATACGTAATATGGCTGGCCTCTGGCGTCCCGAAGGTCGGGGCCCCTGAGTTCATGTCGATTGAGGTCACGAAGGCCCCCATAATGACCGGCGCCCCTTTGCGGATCAATTGGCTATAGGCGATTCCTGCCAGAACCTCGGCCATAACCTGCGTCAGCGTTCCGGCCACCGAAACCGGAGCCATCGCACCGCCAACAATGAAGGGCGAAATGATGCAGGCCTGATTGTTCTGCGCATAGACCTCCAGCGCGCCCATCATCACGTCGTCGAACGTCATCGGCGAATTGATGTTGATCAGCGAGGTCAGAACGGTGTTGTCCTGCACAAAATCTTTGCCGAACAGGATGCTGCACATATCGACACTATCCTGCGCCCGGCTGGGTTCGGTCACCGATCCCATGAAGGGTTTGTCGGATAACGTCATATGGGCGTGCAACATATCCAGATGGCGTTTGTTCACAGCAACATCGGTTGGTTCGCACACGGTTCCGCCGGAATGGTGCAGCCATTTGGACATATAGCCAAGCTTCACGAAATTGCGGAAATCTTCCATCGTGGCATAGCGGCGGCCACCTTTGACATCATGCACGAAAGGCGGGCCATAGACCGGCGCAAGTACAAGGTTCTTGCCGCCGATTTCCACGTTGCGGTCTGGGTTGCGGGCATGCTGGGTGAAGCTGGCCGGTGCGGTCTTGCACAGTTCGCGCGCCAGTCCACGTGGGATATGGACCCGTTCTCCTTTGACATCGGCGCCGGCGTCGCGCCAGCGTTGCAACGCTGCAGGATTGTTCACGAAATTGACGCCAATTTCTTCAAGTATCGTTTCGGCGTTGGTTTCGATGATTTCCAGCGCTTCTTCGGTCAGCACTTCGAAATTTGGAATGTTGCGTTCGATATATTTTGCGGTTTCAAATGACACAGCAGAGCGTTCCGCCCGCCGCGCCGCGCCGCCGCCTGATCTGGTCCGCCGCCGTGTTGATGTTTCGGTCATCTTTGGTCTTGCCCTTGTCCATTGCGCGAAGCGGATCCCGCCGCTGAGATATGTTTATTCCATGAGAGTACGAAAGCTTGCGCGTTTTGCGGCTTTCGGGGGAAAAATGCGACATTGCCCGGGACACCCATGCGCACCTCTGGCCCGGCAAAACAGGACGCGACAAGACACGGACTGCGATCTTATATTCGGAAAGTCGCATTTTATGTTTACATTAAAATATTCGCATTTAACTATGTTGCGTGAAGACCAGGTCAAGCGAAAGGAAACTTCGCAGGCCCGGCTTCTGGGGATCACCCCCTCTGGGAGGAGAAGAAATGATAAGACTACTCGACAGCCAGCGCCATTGGTGCGTTCTGGCATCCACAGCGCTTGCACTCGCGGCCGCGCCGGCGGCAGCCACGAACGGCTATTTTTCCAATGGTACCAGCGTTGAATCAAAGGGATTGGCCGGGAACGGCGTCGCCATCGGCACCGGCATTATGGGCCTCACCGCTAACCCTGCCATGGGCACCCGTTATCCAGACCAGGCTGCTGCCTGCCTGAGTTTCTTTTCGCCCAAGCGGTCGACCACAATCACCGGTATGGGCACCTTTCAAAGCGACAAGGAGTTTTTCCCGGTCCCCTGCGGCGGGGCGAATTTCAGGCTGAAGAACAACGCCACGCTCGGCGTACTGATGTACGGCAACGGCGGCATGAACACCGAATATCAGACCAATTTCTTTGGCGGTGGCGTGGTACCCGGTCCGTTGGGGGTTAATCTCGAACAGCTTTTCATTCAGGTGAACTACGCCAAAGAACTGGACAGCGGGGTCTCTCTTGGCTTTGCGCCGATTTTAGCCGCGCAGAGGTTCTCGGCTTCTGGCCTTGCTGGGTTCAGCGGTTTTTCTGCGGACCCGACGGCACTGACCGATAACGGCGATGACTGGTCCTTCGGCGCCGGTGCAATGATCGGTGCCACCGTCGATGCGGGCAACGGGTTCACCTTCGGAGCCAGTTACCGGTCGCGCATCTATATGGAGCCGTTCCAAAAATATCAGGGGCTGTTCGCCGAAGGTGGCGATTTCGACATCCCGGCCACAGCGAAACTCGGCCTGTCCTACACTCCGCAATCGAACGCCGCCTTGACCCTCACCGCGGAATGGGAACGGATTTTCTATTCCAAGGTGGCCGCCTTGGGAAACCAGTTCCCTTCAGCCGGTCCGCTTGGGGCCGCGAATGGTCCCGGTTTCGGCTGGAAAGACATGGACGTGATCCGCATCGGGGCCGAATATCAGATGAACCCGAAATGGACGCTGCGTGGTGGTGTTTCCTACAACACGATGTTCACCGATTCCAGTCAGACCACGCTGAATGCTCTCGCCCCTGCAACGCCGCAATGGCACGCTTCGATCGGTGGCACGATGCGTATCAACGACCGGCGCGAATTCCACATCGCTTACACCCACGCCTTCGACAATTCACTGTCCGGGGCGCTTCCCAGCCCGCCTTTCCCTGGCGCGGCACCCATTTCAACTCAGATGAGTCAGGACGAGCTGTCCTTCGCCATGACCTGGAAGTGGTAGACAGCCAGTGTCGAATCTTGCAGCGCGGGGCCCTTTGGGGCCTCGCGTTTTTCGTAGCGCGCCGAAATATCAATCCGAAAGCGCCCTGTGGTCTGTCCTGCATTGACCTTGCGCGGCTTCAGCCCTACTAGGCAAACATGACACAGATATCGCATGACCGCCTTCTCATCATCGACTTCGGCAGCCAGGTAACGCAGCTGATTGCGCGTCGTCTGCGCGAACTGAACGTCTATTGCGAAATCCACCCCTATCAGAACGTCACCGACGCGTTTCTGGCCGAATTCAGGCCGAAAGCGGTGATCTTCTCGGGCGGGCCCGACAGCGTGATGCGCGAAGGATCGCCGCGGCCGCCGAAATCGGTCTACGAAATGGGCGTGCCGATTTTGGGCATCTGCTATGGCCAGCAGGTGATGATGCACGATTTGGGCGGCAAGGTAGAAGCCGGCGAACACGCCACCGCCGAGTTTGGCCGCGCCTATGTGACCCCGACCGAGGACCGCACCGATTTCCTGACCGGCTGGTTCATGGACGGATTGGGCCGCGAACAAGTATGGATGAGCCATGGCGACCATGTGTCTGAAATCGCACCTGGTTTCGAAGTATTCGGAACCTCGCCGGGGGCGCCTTTCGCAATCACCGCCGACCTGAACCGCCGCTTTTACGCGGTGCAGTTCCATCCCGAGGTACACCACACGCCGAACGGCAAGACGCTCTATGAGAACTTTGTGCGCACAGCCGGGTTCAAGGGCGACTGGACCATGGGCGCCTATCGAGAGGAAGCGATCAAGCAGATCCGCGAGCAAGTGGGCGACCGTCAGGTCATCTGTGGTCTGTCCGGCGGGGTCGACAGTTCTGTCGCTGCCGTTCTGATCCACGAAGCGATCGGCGATCAGCTTACCTGCGTCTTTGTCGATCACGGGTTGCTGCGCAAGAACGAGGCCGACGAGGTCGTCACGATGTTCCGTGACAACTACAACATCCCGCTGATTCACGCCGATGAATCGGACCTGTTCCTGGGCGAACTGGACGGCGTGTCCGACCCCGAAACCAAGCGCAAGATCATCGGCAAGCTGTTCATTGACGTGTTCCAGAAATACGCCGATCAGATCGACGATGCGGAATTCCTGGCTCAGGGCACGCTCTATCCGGACGTGATTGAATCGGTCAGTTTTTCGGGTGGGCCGTCGGTGACCATCAAGTCGCACCACAACGTGGGCGGTTTGCCGGAAAAGATGGGTCTGAAACTGGTCGAACCGTTGCGCGAATTGTTCAAGGACGAAGTGCGGGCATTGGGCCATGAACTGGGTCTTCCGGCCTCTTTCATCGGCCGGCATCCCTTCCCCGGACCGGGCCTTGCGATCCGTTGTCCCGGCGAAATTACCCGTGAAAAGCTCGATATCCTGCGCGAAGCCGACGCGGTTTACATCGACCAGATCCGCAAACACGGGCTCTATGACGAGATCTGGCAGGCGTTTGCGGCAATCCTTCCGATGCGCACTGTCGGCGTGATGGGCGACGGCCGGACCTATGATTACGCGCTCGCCCTGCGCGCGGTGACCAGCGTCGACGGAATGACGGCGGATTATTATCCCTATAGCCACGAGTTTCTGGGCGAAACCGCGACACGGATCATCAACGAGGTGAAGGGCGTGAACCGGGTGTTTTACGATTGCACATCAAAGCCGCCGGGAACCATCGAACTGGAATAGTGGCTCTTGAGGGCGGAGTAAGGGGGTGCCGCCCTCAAGAGCCGCCCTCAAGATTTATTAAAAAAAAGAAGAAGCTAAAGCGTAGATGACTGCCAGAGCAGATGTTTTCAAAGCGGCGCTCTGGATGAGCGGCGCGATTGCGTCCTTCACCTCGATGGCGGTGGCGGGACGCGCGATCAGTTTCGAACTCGATACGTTCGAAATCATGATGTACCGCAGCTTTGTCGGTATCTGCATCGTTCTGGCCGTTGCAGTGGGCAGCGGCACACTGAATCAAATCCACAAACGCAACATACGACTGCACCTGATCCGCAATCTGTGCCATTTCACCGGCCAGAACCTTTGGTTCTTTGCCATCACCGTCATACCTTTGGCTCAGGTATTCGCGCTGGAATTCACCTCTCCGCTTTGGGTGGTTGTACTGTCGCCTCTGTTGCTGGGGGAACGGATCACGCCGATCCGCGCCACCGGTGCCATGATCGGGTTCATCGGCATCCTGATCGTTGCCCGGCCAACGGCCGGGACGCTGGAATTTGGTCAGGTGGCGGCGGCGATGACCGCCATCGCCTTTGCCTGCACCGCGATTTTCACCCGCAAGCTGACCCGCACCGAGACCGTTATCAGCATTCTGTTTTACCTGACTGTCATGCAGGCGGTGTTTGGCATGATCTGCGCCGGTATTGATGGCGATGTGACCCTGCCTTCGGGGCAATCGCTTCCTTGGCTGGTGTTAATCGGCTGCGCCGGTCTGTTTGCGCATTTCTGCCTGACGACAGCCTTGTCGCTGGCCCCGGCCGGGGTGGTGATGCCAATCGATTTCACCCGGCTGCCGATTATCGCAGTGGTTGGAATGCTCTTTTACGGCGAGATGATCGATATCTGGGTCGTCGTCGGGGCTTTGGTCATCTTTGCCGGCAACTACCTGAATATCTGGGGCGAGACCCGCCGTTG
Source organism: Thalassovita sp. (assembly GCF_034670005.1). Taxonomy (GTDB): domain Bacteria; phylum Pseudomonadota; class Alphaproteobacteria; order Rhodobacterales; family Rhodobacteraceae; genus Thalassobius. The sequence continues at coordinate 48,219 of NZ_JAXMOH010000002.1, read as the reverse complement.
ATTTTCGCATCATTCGGATTGAGTGGAAACTTCCGCCGCCTTAGCGTCGCGCCATGACACAGAAAACCCTTTCCCTGCGCGCTTGGTCCGAATTGCTGTTGTTGGCATTGATCTGGGGCGCGTCCTTTTTGTCCACCGCGCTGATCCTGCGCGAGGTCGACTATCTGAGCGCAGTCGCGCTGCGGCTTTTTGGGGCGATGGTGGCGTTGTGGGCCGTGGTGCTGATCCGGCGGGTGCCGGTGCCGCGCAGCCCGCGCATCTGGGCCGCCTTCGCGGTGATGGGGCTGCTGAACAATGCCATCCCCTTCACCCTGATCACCTGGGCACAGCAACATATCCCAACCGGCCTGACCGGTATCCTCAACGCCTCGACCGCCATATTCGGGGTGCTGATCGCGGCACTGGTTTTCGCCGATGAACGATTGACCCGCCGCAAGCTGACCGGCATCACGCTGGGCTTTGCCGGGGCGGCGGTGGTGATCGGTCCCTCGGCGCTGGCGCAGATCGACATGACGTCGCTGGCGCAGCTGGCGATGCTGGGCACCGCGATCAGCTATGGATTGGCGGGCAGTTGGGCGCGGGCACGGCTGGGCGGGCTGCCACCGCAGATGGCAGCGGCAGGAATGCTGAGCATGAGCACTCTCATCATGATCCCGGTCGCGTTGGCAACCGAGGGCGTGCCGGATCTGGCCTTCTCCGCGACGACCTGGATGGCGCTGTTCTATCTGTCGATCATCGCCACCGCCGGGGCTTACCTGCTGTACTACCGGGTGCTGGCGATGGCCGGTGCCGGAAACCTGCTGCTGGTCACGCTGCTGCTGACGCCGGTCGCCATCCTTTTGGGGGCGCTGGTACTGGGCGAAGACTTGCCGCCACGCGCCTATGGCGGGTTCCTTCTGCTGGCGCTTGGGCTCTTGGTAATTGACGGGCGCGTATTGCGGCTGGCGGGCTGGAACAGGAATAGGGTTTGACCCCCCGATCCGGCAAAGATAGGAAATCATGAACGACTGACAGGTGACCCATGATCTATAAATCCGCACAGGACTGGCTGCGAGCGCCGCAAAAGCGGGTGCTGTTTTTCGGCATGTCAGGCTTGGGTAAAACCTATGTTTCGAACATCCTGCGCGACCACGGCGACTGGTTCCACTATTCCATAGATTACCGCATCGGCACCCGCTACATGGGAGAATACATCGCCGACAACGCAAAGCGCGAAGCGATGAAGGTGCCGTTCCTGCGCGACCTGCTGATGTCAGATTCGATCTATATCGGTTCGAATATTACCTTTGACAATCTCACCCCGGTGGCGGCCTATCTGGGCAAGCCGGGCAATCCTGCCAAGGGTGGCCTGCCCTATGCCGAATTCACTCGCCGCCAGGACCAGTTTCGTCAGGCTGAAATCAAGGCGTTGATGGACACGCCTTATTTCATAGAACGGGCCGAGGCGCTGTATCGCTATCCGCATTTCATCTGCGATACCGGCGGATCGATCTGCGAATGGGTAGACCCCGAAGATTCCAGCGACACAGTGCTAAAAACTCTGGCCAACAATACTTTGATGGTCTGGATCAAAGGCGATGACGCCCACACCGACGAATTGATCCGGCGGTTCGACAAGGCACCCAAGCCGATGTCTTATCAGCCGGCGTTTCTGGACCGGGTCTGGCAGGAATATCTGACGCTGTTTCAGCAGACCGAAGCGCAGGTAGATCCGGACGATTTCATTCGTTGGGCTTATGCTCAGGCGCTGGCGCATCGCCAGCCGCGCTATGAAGCGATGGCCAGAAACTGGGGAATCACCGTCACCGCCGACGAGATCGCCAAGATAAAAACCGTAGACGATTTCAATACGCTGATCGCCAGCGCACTTGAACGCGACTGAGCCATGACCAATCTGACCGTTTCCCGTTTCATATATATCCGGAGCCTGACCAATGCCGATTAAACTTCCAGCGGACCTACCTGCCTTCGACGTGCTGTCGCGTGAGGGTGTCATGGTCATGCCGGAACACAGCGCGGCACAGCAGGATATCAGGCCGATCCGGATCGGGCTTTTGAACCTGATGCCGAAGAAAATCCAGACGGAAAACCAATTCGCCCGGCTAATCGGAGCCACGCCGCTGCAGATCGAATTTCATCTGATCCGGATGAGCGAACACCAAGCCAAGAACACCGCCTCAGATCATATGGAGGCGTTTTACAGCCCCTTCAGCGAAGTCGAAGCGGCAGGCACCAAGTTCGACGGTCTGATCATCACCGGCGCACCAATCGAACATCTGGATTTCCAAGAGGTCACATACTGGGAAGAACTGACCCGGATTTTCGACTGGACCCAGACCCATGTCCATTCCACCTTCGGTGTGTGCTGGGGCGGCATGGCAATGATCAACTATTTCCACGGCGTGCCCAAACACATCCTGGACCACAAGGCCTTTGGTTGTATCCGGCATCGCAATTGCGCACCATCCTCGCCTTATCTGCGCGGGTTTTCCGACGACATGGTCATCCCGGTCAGCCGCTGGACCGAGCTTAGGCGCGATGAAATAGAAGCCGCCGGTCTGACAATCCTGATCGATTCCGACGAAACCGGTCCAGCGCTGGTCGAAGATACCGCTCATCGCGCGCTCTATGTTTTCAACCATTTCGAATATGACAGCAACACACTGAAGGAAGAATACGACCGCGATATCGCCTCTGGCACACCAATCAATATTCCGGCCAATTATTACCCCAATGACGATCCCAGCAAGACGCCGCAAAACCGCTGGCGCAGTCATGCGCATCTGCTTTTTGGCAATTGGGTGTCGGAAATCTATCTGACCACGCCGTTCGACATGGATCAGATCGGACAGGCCAGCACCGATTGGCGTAAATAGCCGACACCGTGAAGCCAGCCTTGGCACTGGGCCTCAAAGCTGGCCAAGGCGGGCGGGACTGAAAGGCACCTGCACTCCGAAACCAGCTATCGATTCAGGGGTGAATTGCTAAAAATTTCGTGCACTTGGTCTGGCGTTGATGCACCTCAACGAACCCGATATGCGAGTGATTTATGAAAAAATCCGCAACTGCAGTTCGCCATGTTGCCGGGGTTGATGAGGCAGCGGTCCTTTGCCGGGACACGAAAAGAGCCGGATTGCGCTGACCTGCATATCGCCCCATATTGAAAACAAAGAATAAAGGAGTGGCGGATGGATTTGCCCTTTGACGGTGCGATCACCAAGTTTTTCGAAAACGATGCCCCCAAACACATCCGCGAAGCGATCAGGCGCGCTGACAAGGACGATATCTTGAACCCCAAGTATCCGCATTCGGAACGGATGGGGCGGAAACACTATGAAAAGGATTTGCTGGCCCTGCAGATCGAGCTGGCAAAAATGCAAGGTTGGGTGCGCGATACCGGTGCCCGCGTGGCGATCTTGTTCGAAGGTCGTGATGCGGCTGGCAAAGGGGGAACAATCAAACGGTTCCGTGAAAACCTTAACCCGCGCGGCGCGCGTGTGGTGGCCCTGCCCAAACCCACCGAAAAGGAAGCCACTCAATGGTATTTCCAGCGCTATGTCGACTACTTGCCTGCGGGGGGCGAAATCGTGTTCTTCGACCGCAGTTGGTACAATCGCGGAGTGGTGGAGAAGGTTTTCGGTTTCTGTACGGATCAACAGCGTGACCATTTCTTCGGTCAGGCGCCGGAGTTTGAAAAAATGCTGGTGGATGAAGGTATCATGCTGTTCAAATTCTGGCTCAATGTCGGCCGGGCTGAACAGTTGAAGCGCTTTCTCGCCCGCGAAAAAGACCTGTTGAAACAGTGGAAACTGAGCTGGATCGATGTCGAGGGGCTGAAAAAATGGGACGACTATTCCAAAGCGATCGGCGAAACCCTGTCACTGAGCCATACCGTTCACGCCCCCTGGACCGTGATCAGATCCGATGACAAAAAACGGGCCAGGCTGGCGGCGATGCGCCGGGTCTTGAGTAGCATCAATTATGATCGCAAGGATTTCAAGGCGATCGGGAAAATCGATGCATCGATTTGCGGTGGCCCGGAACTCTGGGATGGCTAAACGCGGCTACCATCATGGCAATCTGCGGCAGGCTTTGGTCGAAGCCGCGTTGCAGCTGATTGAGGCAAAAGGCCCGACCGGGTTTACCTTGTCCGAAGCGGCCAAGCAGGCGGGGGTAACTCCGGCAGCGGTCTATCGCCACTTCGATGGGCGCGAAGACCTGATTGCCGAAGCCGCGCGCCAGGGCTATGAGATTTTTGCCGATGTGATGCAATATGCGTATGACAAGGGCCAGCCTTCGGCGCTGTCCGCGTTCGAAGCGACCGGGCGGGCATATCTGGCCTTTGCCCGCAAATATCCCGGTCATTATATCGCGATGTTCGAAAGCGGCGTATCGGTGAACCGGACACCCGAACTGGCATCGGTAGCGCAACGCGCCTGGGGCGTATTGGAAAAAGCAGCTTCGGATCTGTCCCAACATATCCCACAGGATAAACGCCCGCCTGCCAGCATGTTTTCCGCCCATATCTGGGCGCTAAGCCATGGTGTTGTCGAACTGTTCGCGCGAAATTCGCCTGGGCGCCAATCGCCGTTTTCACCGGAGGATCTACTGGAATCCGGCATCGGAATATATCTGCGTGGGCTCGGGTTGATCGACCCGGACCAGTAATACCCGTCGTGATGATAGAAAGCCTTCTCTCTCTATGCTTTGCCTCTGGACCTTTGCGCATGCATTAACTAATTAATTTACTCAGGTTTATTAGTCCGCTTCCCCGCCAGCCAAAAACTTCTCCAACCGGAGGGCATAATCCCTCGCGGTGGGTCTTTTTTGACTAAATGAGGGACGCAAATATGAATATAAGATTAACCTTTGCCGGAATATCGGCGGCTTGGCTTTTACCCATCATGGCAAGCGCAGATGGATTGACGCTGTCTGGCGGCGTTGCCGCCACTGCGGCTTTCGACGCCGCTAACGGGCTGAGCCATTCAGAAAACACTGTTGAAGGCTATATCGAAGGCGAGTTGAACGGAGTCCATGCCGGCGTCTGGATCGGATCTCTGTTCGACGATCCGACCGATGACGCAGAATACGAATTGTCACTGGGTTACGGCGGCAATATCAGCGATACTCTGGGCTATGACATCACAGCGACGCGCTACTATCTGAACAACGGTGGTTATCAGAACTATGACATCGCATTCGAACTTTCAGCGGTGCTGAACGGTCGGACCAACGGCGCACTCGAGGTCATATGGGACCCTGAGGCCGAAACGATCGAAACCACCATCGGCTTGGAATACGCGCTAACCGACAAATTCACTCTGGCCGGTGAAATCGGCCGCAGCGAAGCGGATAACAACATGTTTGGCGAAATCGGTATCAGCTATGCTTTGACAGAAAATACAGCGCTTGAACTGCTCTATGAAGACGCCGATGACAGCGCAGGCGCTTTGTCTTTGAGCGTTTCGTACGATTTCGGTCTGCTGGGCGGATAACCGGGATCGGGTTTCAATCGAACGCAGGCGGGTTCTTACCCCCCTTTTCCCGATAAAAGAAAAAGGCCGCCCCAAGGGCGGCCTTTCGCAAGTCCGGTTGAAGCAGATTAACGCTTCGAGAACTGGAACGAACGGCGGGCTTTGCGCTTACCATATTTTTTACGTTCCACAACGCGACTGTCGCGGGTCAGGAAACCGGCCGCTTTCAGCGGCGCGCGCAGGCTGGGTTCGTAAAGCTGCAGAGCTTTGGAAATGCCGTGCTTGACCGCACCCGCCTGACCAGTCAGACCGCCGCCCTTGACGGTGGCAACCACGTCGAATTCCCCTTCGACACCGGCAACCTGGAACGGCTGGCGCAGAATCAACTGCAGCACGGGACGGGCGAAATACGTATCCTGGTCCTTACCGTTCACGGTGACCTTACCGGAGCCCGGCTTGATCCAAACGCGAGCAACCGCGTCTTTCCGCTTGCCGGTGGCATAGGAGCGGCCCAGATCGTCACGAACGGGTTCACGAACGATGGTTTCTTCGACTACAGCGGCGACTTCGCCGGCCACTGCACCCAGCTCTTCGAGCGAATTGATTTGATCGGTCATCGATTAGCTCCGGGTGTTTTTCGAGTTCATGGATTTTACGTCCAGAACTTCAGGGTTCTGGGCTTCATGCGGGTGTTCGCCACCGGCATAAACGCGCAGATTTGTCATTTGCTGACGGCTCAGGCGGTTACCCGGGAGCATGCGCTTGACCGCTGCGGTCACGACACGTTCAGGATAGGCACCTTCCAGGATCTGACCGGCTGTACGGCTCTTGATGCCGCCAGGGTGGCCAGTATGCCAGTAGTAGTTCTTGTCCGAGCGCTTCTTGCCGGTCAGCTGAATTTTGTCAGCGTTAATGACGATCACATTGTCACCCATATCCATATGGGGAGTGAAGGTCGCTTTGTGCTTGCCGCGCAGGCGCATGGCAACGATCGAGGCGAGACGACCCAGAACGACGCCTTCAGCGTCGATCACGATCCACTTCTTCTCGATGTCTGCCGGAGTAGCAGAGAAAGTTTTCATCGCGGGATTACCCTTGGTTCAGTTATGGAGGCGGGTACAAGTCCCGCGTTCCGAATTCGATTGCCGGGTTATACAGGGCATAAACTTCACGTCAAGCACAACAACAACGAATAAATCAATTGCAATCAATGTCTTACAAAATAGGTATCATTTTACCCCACATCTTTCGACGCCCATCGGCTCAAACCGTGATTTCTTCCCTCGGATTGTCCAAAAGTATGCGCAGGCGGATGATTCCGGCCTCATAACAGGCCGGGTCGACCAACCCATTGATTGCGATGCGCACAGCATGTGGCGTACGGGCGTCGCGCAGGGTGAATTCCTCGGCACCCTTCAACAGGATATTCTGCTCTTCGGCTGCACGCACGAAAATGGGGCCGCGCCATCCCTTCGGCAATTGCAGCCAAATGAAAGGGACGTCTTCGTTCCAGATCACGTCATACCGGCCAAGATGATTGACGGTTATGCGAACCAGTTCGTTAATCCGCGCCCGTCCCCGCGCGGCGACGCTTAACAAACGCGGGTCAGACATGAAATTCAGGGTCAGTTCGGTCAGTGGGCGCGACATTCCGAAATGACTGAAGGCCGCCGTTCGCGCCAAATCCTGCACCCGGTCACGCGGCGCAACGACATAGCCGATGCGCAAAGCCGGTGTCAGCGTTTTCGACAGGGATGAAACATACCAGCCGAATTCAGGCACCAGAGAATGGTAACTTTCGGCGCGATGCGTGCCCAGAGCATAGCAATCGTCATCCAAAACATTCAGCCCCAGTCGCTGCGCCAAGGCTGCAATTTCTCGGCGACGGCGGTCTGTAGTGAATTGCACGGTGGGATTACTTACCTCGGACGAAGTGCAAAACAACTGAACCCCATGATCACGGACCATTTGTTCTAAATGATCGACACGTGGTCCTTCTTCATCACAATCAATCCCAACCACCCGGGCCCGGCACAATTCAGCCGCACGGCGGAATCCGGGATAGGTCAGGTTTTCCACAGCCACCACCGGATCGCTCCCGCGCAAGACAGTCTGCATCACAAGTGAAATCGCGCTTTGCGCGCCATGGGCCAAAACCATATCTTCTGCGGTAAATGCCCCTATAGGCAAGTCGGCCATCCAACGGCGCAGCGCCCGTCGTAGCGGCAAATCCATCGCCCGGCTGGGATAGGAAAGCAGGTCTTCGGAAACAACGGTATCCGCAGTTTCGCGCAACGCATCACGCAGTAACTGGCTTTGACCGACATCCGGCAATTGCGGGCTACGCAGGTTCAACACCTGTGGCCACGCATGCGCGGGATCGGCCCGGGCCTGGTTCTCAGCCACAAAGGTGCCGCGCCCTACCCCTGCCTGCAAAACGCCCTCTTGCGTGAGGATCGAATAGGCCCGGGCCACCGTGCCCGGCGTCACCGATAGCTGATAGGCCAAATCGCGCACCGGAGGCAGTTTTTCACCACTGGGCAACAGCCCTTCAGCCACCGCGTCACGAATATTGTCGGCCAAGGCTTTGTATTTCGATTTCCCGCCGGCAGCCAGAACAGGCGTCCAATTTGTACCCATAACAATGTTTCTCTGGATATATTGTGTCTCTAATTGTATTCTTTTTATGTAGCAACATAGCTATATTGTGTCAATACAATTGAAGGATTTGTTCAATGTCACAGCAACAGCCCATCCTCACCGCTCAGATCATTAATTATGACCTGAACCTGAACGCGCCTGTCGTGGCCCGTTTTGCGCTGGCGTTTGCTGTGACGGTCACCAAATGGCACATGCGACATCACACCCGCAAAGCTCTGGCGCAGCTGCCTGACAGCCTGCTTCATGACATCGGGTTGACACGTGACGCGGCTTATACGGAGGCCCGTCGCCCGTTCTGGCACGCTTGACATCCCCGTCCGTGCCAGGGCGTACTTGAAGCCGGGGTTTTTACCCCGGCTTTTTTTGTGGCCGCTGCAGTGCCAAAAAACGGGCTTCGAAAAAACGAAAACTCAGATCGGCGATCAAAACCGACAGGGCGATATAGACCATAAACACAATCCAGCCATTGCTGACCCCGAATGCCGCCAGACCGGCGGTCGCAAAATGCAGGGCAATGAGATGGTAAAGGTAAATGCCATAGCTTACCTGCCCAACCCGTCGTATCGGGGACCAGCTTAGGACCGGACGCAAACCGTTATCTTCCCGCACGACCAGAGACGATAGCGCCAATGCCATCGTCACATGCAGCACCAGATTGGGCCAGCCGTTCAGATCGAAGGGCAGATACTGGAGCGCAAACAGCACCGTCAGCATCCAGAACAGAGCCGCGAAACGGCCACCGCATAGTCTGAACAGCATCGCAAATCCACGCGGCGAGCGCAGCATCAACGCCAGAAGAGACCCCATCAGGATCGGCGCATAGGTCGCCGTTGGCAGGGCAATATGCAAGGGTCCGATATCAAAGGCCGTGATCCCGATCAGCTGCCCCAAGCCAGCCCCGCCCAAGACGTTCACCGCGATACCTGCGATCAAAACAGGCGCAACCCAACGCCGCGGCAGGATCAGCAAAGTCAGCGGCCAGATGAGATAATACTGCTCTTCGACCGCAAGCGACCAGGTTGGATCAAGTAGCGGAATATCACCGACCAGAAAATTCGACAGGAACAGATAATAGTAAGGCAGTAGTTCCGACCACTGCCCTTGCCCTTTCCAGCCAATGAAATAGACCGCCACCAGCGTTACGACCAAAAAATATACCGGCACGATCCGCAGTATTCGCCGCCAATAAAAACCGCGCAGGGAAAATCCCCCCTTCTCCGCCTCTTCCCGCAACAACAGCGTCGTGATCAGAAAACCGCTGAGGACAAAAAAGAAATCCACTCCGGCAAAGCCCCGCCCAGCCAGCTGCAATTGGTCAAGATAGATCGGTGTCAGCGGCGAATGATGCCAGAGAACGGCCAAAATACACAAGAAACGCAGACCGTCGAGACTTCCGAAACGGGTGGTGTCTCGATAGGCTTTAAACGCGGCATGGCGATCCTGATTGTCCGCGATGTCGGTTGCAGCCACGAAAGATATCCTTACAACGCCTGTGCGTTGCTCCTAACACGCTTCACAAGCTACGCAAAGATCAACGCGGCGGGATCGAATAAGTCATGCTTGCACGTGCCACCGGGGCCTCTATCCCCTCGGAATAAATCAGAACATCCCCAACGGCCAGCACGCGACCCAGCTTCAATAACCGGCATTCCGCGATCAAATCCGTCGCGGCGGCGGGTTTGCGCATGAAATCCATCGAACAGTTCGTAGTGACCGCCAAAGCTTCGGGTCCGATCATCGCCAGTACCGCCATGTAAACCGAACAATCAGCCAGTGCGAACATCGAGGGGCCTGAAACCGTACCACCCGGGCGCAAATGCCGTTCGGCAATTTTCATCCGCACCCGCACCCGCATATCGGCAACCTCTTCGACATCGAAATCGCTCTTCACCTGTGGAAATACGGTTTCCAGAAAATCCATCAGTTCCGGACCGGTCATTTTTGCCGACATCTCTTCCCTCCCTCAAACTCAGCGCTTAGAGTTACCCGGGAAATCGAGGAGGACAAGATGGCATTATTGGAACGTCACGACACCGGCGCGGTTGCCCGTCTGACACTGAACAATCCCGAAAAGCTCAATCCACTGAGCGATGCCATGTTGGCGGCGCTTCAGGACGAATTTGACCGGCTCGCTGATGATACGGCGATTCGCGCCATTACGCTTTCCGGGGCGGGCAAGGTATTCTGCGCCGGACACGACCTGAAAGAAATGACCGCTGGTCGTCAGGCTGAAGACGGTGGCAAGGCCTATTTCAAAGACCTGTTTGAACGTTGCGCGCGGATGATGATGTCGATCCAGAAACTGCCACAACCCGTAATTGCCCAAGCGCATGGAATCGCCACCGCCGCAGGCTGCCAGCTTGTCGCTGCCTGCGATATGGCAATCGCAGCCGAAGGCACCCGCTTTGGCGTCAATGGCGTGAATATCGGGCTGTTTTGTTCGACACCGATGGTCGCCCTGTCCCGAAACATTCCGCGCAAGCAGGCCTTTGAAATGCTCACCACTGGACAGTTCATTTCCGCCGAAAAGGCCGAAGCGTTGGGTTTGGTGAACAAGGTTGTGCCGCATGAACAACTCGACACGGCAACCTTGGAATTGGCTGAACTGGTCGCATCCAAGCTGGGCGTGGCGGTCAAGATCGGTAAAGAAGCGTTTTACAGTCAGATCCAGATGCCGGTTGCCGAGGCGTATGAATACGCTGGCGATGTGATGGCACAAAACATGCTCTACCGCGACACTGCCGAGGGCATTTCGGCCTTTCTGGAAAAGCGCCCTCCTGACTGGGATCAGTAGAAATCAGGGACGATGGAGTAAGATTTAGTGAACTTTAACTTGTCGGCAGTTTGATACCGAAAGCATCTTTTCGCTAAGGTCTTCCTGCATAAGGTCCGGTCTGCTACTCTGTAGAAGCTCTGAACGGGAGTTTTTTGTTCAATGGAAATTTTCAAAATGAAAAATTTATTAGCGGTCGGCGCATTGATGCTTCAGGCCGGATTGGTGCATGCCGCGAACCTGCCCTCGCCCGTCTCCCATGATACATTTCCCGAACCCGATATGGCGCGTGTCAAACTGGGTCAGCAGCTTTTTTACGATCCGATCCTGTCGGGCAACAAGAATATCAGCTGCGCAACCTGTCACCATCCCAAGTTCGGCAGCGCAGATGGCGTTTCGCTGTCGATCGGCGAAGGCGGAATTGGACTGGGTCCCGATCGAAAGTTGCCCAACGGTGTGAAAGTGGAAAACCGTGTGCCGAGAAATGCACCGGCACTTTGGAACGTCGGTGCGCTGGAATACATCTCGCAGTTTCATGATGGCCGGGTTGAAGTCGAAAGCGATGCCACCTTCGGCTTCATGACCCCCAGAAACCGTCCGCTGGACCGGTTGATGCCATCCTCTCTGTCGGTACAGGCATTGATGCCGCTTCTTTCTCAGGATGAAATGGCTGGAGTGGAAGGTGAAAATCCTGTCGCCGATGCCGTAGATAGAGGAAATGAACGAAAAGGCTGGAAAATACTGGCCGAGCGGGTCGATGCTATCCCCGAATACCGCAAGCAATTTGATGCGTTGATTGGTGCCGACAAACCAGTCCACATCACCGACATCGCCATAGCGATGGCTGAATTCATCAATTTCGAATTCCAAGCCTGCGAAAGTCCATTCGATGCCTACCTGGCTGGCGACGAAACGGCGCTGAACGACGCCGAAAAACGCGGTATGGACCTGTTTTACGGCAAAGCCGATTGTGCCGATTGCCATTCTGGTACGTTCCTGAGCGATCAGGATTTTCACGCCATCGGCGTGCCACAGTTTGGCCCCGGCAAAGGTGATCAGGAAGAGGATGACCGCCCCTATGTCGATCTGGGCCGCGAAATGGTGACCGGAGATCCGCGTGACAGCTACCGCTTCCGCACCCCGGCGCTGCGCAATGTAGCGCTGACCGCACCCTACGGTCATTCCGGTGCCTTCCCGACGCTAGAGGGAATGGTACGCCATCACCTCGATCCGGTGAAATCTCTGGTCCATTATGACCGCAAGCAGGCCATCCTGCAGGATGTCGATGTCATCGATGACTGGCAAGCCTATGATGAAGGTCTGGAAGTCGCCTTCATCGCCGCCGCGATCGAACTGGAACCGATAGCGTTGAGCGACAGCGAAGTCGACGACATTCTGGCGTTTTTGAACGCGCTGACCGACAAGGAAGCCGCCAAAGGCCGTCTGGGAATTCCCGAAACAGTGCCCTCTGGCCTACCAGTGGATCGCTGAGGGCTTCCCAAACCGCGCTGCTTGGCCTACATCGCGCGACATGGATAAAAAATTACATATTGTCGGCGGCGGTATGGCCGGTTCCGAAGCGGCCTGGCAGGCCGCCAATATGGGCGTTGAGGTGGTCATCCACGAAATGCGCCCTGAGGTCGAAACCTTTGCCCATCAGACCGGCAAGCTGGGCGAAATGGTGTGTTCCAATTCGTTCCGCTCGGACGATGACGAACAGAATGCGGTGGGTCTGCTGCATTGGGAAATGCGCGCGGCGAACGGCTTGATCATGGCGATGGCCGACCGCTGCCGTCTGCCCGCTGGCGGCGCTCTGGCTGTGGATCGTGAAGATTTTTCTGACTGCGTTACCAAAGCATTGGCGGATCATCCGAATGTAACCGTGGAACCGGGCGAGATCCGCGAACTGCCCGAAGACGGGCATTGGATCATCGCCACCGGTCCTCTAACGTCGAGCTCTCTTGGCGCGGCAATTCAGGCCGAAACCGGGGCCGAGCGGCTGGCCTTTTTCGATGCTATCGCCCCCATCGTCTATGCCGAAAGCATCGACATGAACGTGGCCTGGCTGCAGTCGCGCTACGACAAGGGCGAAACCGAAGAAGAACAAAAAGCCTATCTTAATTGCCCGATGACCAAGGACCAGTATGAGGCGTTCATCGACGCTCTTCTGGCCGCCGACAAAACCGAATTCCACGAAAGCGAAACTGCAGGGTATTTCGACGGCTGCCTGCCGATCGAAGTTATGGCCGAACGCGGCCGGGAAACGCTGCGCCACGGCCCAATGAAGCCGGTCGGTCTGACCAACAGCCACAAGCCTGAGGAAAAGGCCTATGCGGTGGTGCAACTACGCCGCGACAATGCCTTAGGAACGCTGTATAACATTGTAGGATTTCAGACAAAAATGAAATACGGCGCCCAGACAGACGTGTTTCGGATGATCCCGGGGCTGGAAAATGCCAGTTTTGCACGTCTGGGCGGCATTCACCGCAACACCTTCCTGAACTCGCCGACGCTGCTGGACAACCAAATGCGGTTGAAATCGAAACCAAATATCCGCTTTGCCGGTCAGGTAACAGGCGTCGAGGGCTATGTCGAAAGCGCCGCGATGGGGCTTTTGGCAGGTCGTTTAGCCGCGGCTGAAATCCTCGGCACCACATTGGAAACTGCGCCGCAGGATAGCGCCATGGGAGCATTGATCCATCACATCACTGGTGGCGCCGAGGCCAAGACGTTCCAACCGATGAACGTGAATTTCGGACTGTTCCGCCCGGTGGACGGGCTGAAGGGCGGACGCCGTGGTCGCAAGGATCGTTACAAAGCATATACAGACCGTGCCAAAGTTGCGTTTTGTCAATGGCTTGAAGGCCAAACCCATTGAAATTCACGACCCGGTTCGCTCCCAGCCCGACCGGACCGATGCATCTGGGCCATGCCTACTCGGCCTTGCTGGCCCATGACTTCGCGCGCGCGACGGATGGGCGGTTCTTGCTCAGGATCGAGGATGTCGATACCGCCCGGTCGCGCCCGGAATGGGAAGAGCTAATCTATAGTGACCTTTCCTGGCTGGGGATCCATTGGGACGGATCGCCGATGCGGCAATCCGACCGTCTGCCGGCCTATCGCGCCGCTCTGCAATCCTTGTGGGACCGCGGCCTGCTTTATCCCTGTCATTGCAGCCGACGCGATATCGCCGCCGCCGCCAGCGCCCCGCAGGAAGGCGCCGAACCGGCCTACGGGCCTGACGGGCTGATCTATCCGGGCACCTGCAGGGGTACCAGCACCCGGTCAGGACCATTGCCAGACGACACGGCGCTGCGTCTGGATATGCACGAAGCTCTGCATCGGCTTCGCGATAACGCCCCGTTCTGTTTTGAAGAAACCGGCCCGATCTTAACTGATACCCCGACGCGCATCCGCTTCACCGCGCAGAGCATGATTGAAACCGTCGGTGATATCGTCCTGTCACGAAAAGATTTCCTCGGCTCCTACCACCTCTCCGTGGTGCTTGATGACGCGGCTCAGGGCATCAGCCATGTGATCCGTGGTAAAGACCTGTTCGAAGCAACAAAAATCCATGTGGTCCTGCAGCAGCTCCTGAGTCTCAAAACCCCGGTCTACACGCATCACAAGCTGATCCGCGACGAGACTGGTAAACGCCTCGCCAAGCGCGACGACGCCCGTGCCATCGCCAAATACCGTGCCGAAGGCGTAACGCCACACGACATCCGGGCAATGGTTGGCCTGTGATTTCATCTTGGTCGAAATACTCCGGGGGAGTCGCGCAATGCGCGACGGGGGCAGCGCCCCCTTATGATTCAGGCTTCATTAACTCAACCTCGTCCCCATCTCGGATCGCGGTATAAAAACAGCTGCGCCGATTGGTGTGGCAGGCCGGGCCGGTCTGCGTCACCACCACCAACAGGCAATCTCGATCACAATCGACCCGCAGATCGACCAGTTCCTGAACATGACCGCTGCTTTCTCCCTTGACCCAGAAACTTTGCCGCGACCGGCTCCAATACGTAACCTTGCCGCTTGTTAGCGTGCGGTCTACCGCCTCCCGGTTCATCCAGGCCATCATCAGAACCTCGCCCGAAGCGTCGTCCTGTGCAATCGCGGGGATCAACCCGTTGGCATCATACTTTAGTGTCGCAGCATCGAATGACATGTGAAAAACCTTTTGCATCTCCGCATCCGCCCCCTATCTATGGGGAAGCGGCCAAAAGGAAAAGCCATGAGCGATACCAGCGATCTGATCAAACTCTATTCAGCACGGATTCTAGAACTGGCCGCCGATATTCCGCATACGGATCGGCTTGACCATCCCGACGCCAGCTCCAAACGCCGTTCGCCGCTATGCGGCTCGACCGTAACAGTGGATATCACGCTGAAGGACGGTAAGATCGATGAATTCGGTCAGGACGTCAAAGCCTGCGCCTTGGGCCAGGCTGCAGCCTCTGTTGTCGGGGCACATGTTCAGGGTTGCAGCCGCGAACAAATCGAACGTGCCCGCGACGAATTGAAAGAGATGCTGAAATCCGACGGGCCGACGCCCTCTGCCCCGTTCGACGGGCTCGAAGTGCTGCGCCCGGCACGGGAATACAAAAACCGCCACGCCTCAATCATGCTGGTTCTCGAAGCGACGCTGGAAGCCTTCGATCACGCGCTTGACGCCAGCAGCTGCGCCTGACCTTTTTCCAAATTCCGAAAAAACCGCCGCACACCCGTTAGGGTGGCGGCGGAGAAGTCGCACGGTCCAGTGCAGTTCCGGTGACCCGTCAAAGGGGAAGAGGCAATTCCCGGTGACGTGGGACAGGCAGTGTCACTATGCGCATCATGGGGACTGATCGCGCGACAGATGGGGCCGGCAGGACCGTGCAGGCAGAAAATCAGGCAATCAGCGGCAGATGAAGACCGATCACGAACATGATGATCAGGGCTGCCGCGCCAATCGCATCGGCCAGCAAGGTATCTTGTGACCTGTCGATGATAGATTTGATTTCGCGAAACATGGGCGGCTCTCCCTGGTAACTCATTTGTTGCCACTTTGTTCTCATATCGACCGAGTCGAGTAAAGAACTTTTTGAGAACATTTGTGAACAAAATGTTTTTCCAAGCGAAAAGAGCCGTCACGCTAACCGCGTTTGAGAAGGCAAATTTTTCTCTATCCGACTGAAATCAAACGGATTGCCTGATCCTGCTCCATCAGCCATAGCAGAATTCTTGCCGCTTTGCCGCGATCTCCTTCAAGAGTCGGGTCTTCCGCCATCAGCGTGCGTGCATCCGATTGCGCCACGGCCATGAGCGCCGATTGTCGTTCCAGGTCGGCGACCCGGAACCGCGGCACACCGGACTGCGCGGTTCCGATTAAATCCCCCGCCCCTCGCATCTCCAGATCGACTTCCGAGATGTGGAATCCGTCCTCTGTATCGCGCAGCGTGGTCAGGCGGCGCTCTCCGCTCTCGCTCAACGGTGGCTGATACATCAGCAAGCAGGTCGATTCAGCGCTCCCGCGTCCGACGCGACCGCGCAGCTGATGCAACTGCGCCAGCCCGAAAATCTCGGCCCGCTCAATCACCATGATGGTCGCATTGGGCACATTCACCCCGACTTCGATCACAGTGGTGGCGACCAGAACGGCAGTTTCGCCGGACATGAAACGGGCCATCGCCGCATCTTTTTCTGCCGGGGGCATTTGTCCATGCACCAATCCGACCACCCCTTCGCCCAAGGCTGCCCGCAGCCGTTTGAACCGATCCTCTGCAGCGGTCAGATCGACGACCTCGCTTTCTTCGACTAACGGACAAACCCAATAGGCTTGTTTGCCCTCGGCGACTGCACGGCGCAGATGCTCGACCACCTCGTCCATCCGGCCCGAGGACACCAGGACGGTCTTGATCGGCTTGCGTCCGGGCGGCTTTTCATCCAACACTGACACGTCCATATCGCCATATTGTGCCAAAGCCAGCGACCGCGGGATCGGTGTCGCGGTCATCACAAGAACATCCGCCGCGGCCCCCTTCTTGCCCAGTTCCAGCCGTTGCCGGACACCGAACCGGTGCTGTTCATCGACCACGGCGAGCCGCAGATCGTGAAATTCCACGTCCTTCTGAAACACCGCATGGGTACCGACCAGAATATGAATATCTCCGCGCGCCAAAGCCGCCAGCTTGGCCTTGCGCTCAGCCCCCTTGTCGCGCCCGGTCAAAATCTCCACCACTACCCCGGCATTTTCGGCCAGCGGTTGCAGCCCTTCCAGATGCTGCCGGGCCAGGATTTCGGTCGGGGCCATCATGACACCCTGCCCGCCCGCTTCGACAGCGAAGAGCAATGCCATGAAGGCCACCAGCGTCTTACCCGCCCCCACATCGCCCTGCAGCAGCCTGTTCATCCGTAACGGCGCGGCCATGTCGGTCTGAATTTCGTCAATCGCCCGCATCTGCGCCCCGGTGGGCTTGTAAGGCAGCGCGGTCATTACCCGCGCCTGCAACGCACCAGTGCCCTTTGTCCGGTGCCCCTTGGCCCGGCGCAATTTGGATCGCGCTAGGGCCAGAGTCAGTTGATGCGCCATCAATTCATCATAAGCCAGACGTTCCCGCGCTGGCGCGGTCGCGGCCAGATCTTCAAGGTTTTGCGGCGCATGCGCCGCCCGCACGGCTTCGGACCAGTCGGGCCAGCCAGACCGCGCTTTCTGTTCCGCATCGATCCATTCGGGCAGATCGGGCACCCGCGCCACGGCCGCCCGCGCCGCTTTGGTCATCTGTTTCAGACTGACCCCAGCAGTCAGCGGGTAAACCGGTTCAAAGGCAGGAATTTCGTCCGCATCCTCGATCGGAAGAACGTGGTCGGGATGCACCATTTGGGCAATCCCGTCAAATATCTCGATCTTGCCCGAAACCACCCGTCGTTCGCCAACGGGCAGGATGGTTTTCAGATATTCTCCACGCGCATGAAAGAACACCAACTGAAATGAGGTTTGGGAATCTTCCACCGTTACCCGGTAGGCACCACCGCGTGAGCGTGGCGCGCGATGTGCCACCACCGTCACCTCCACGGTCAAAACATCTGGCAGGACAGCGCCTTGCACCGTGTCACGTCTGGTCCGGTCGACGCCGGAATGAGGCAACGTGAAGATCAGGTCGCGCGGGCGCGTCACATCGAGATGGGCCAGATTCTGCACCGTCTTTGGCCCCACGCCCTCCAGCGTTTCCAGATCCGCGAAAAGCGGGAAAAGCTGTTCCGGACGCCCGCTCATAGCCCCTCGATCATCTCCAGCCAGGTGTCTTCGTCGATAGTTTCAACGCCCAAGTCGGCAGCCTTTTTCGCCTTTGACCCGGCCCCGGGTCCGGCCACCAGAAGATCGGTCTTCTTGCTCACCGATCCCGATACCTTGGCGCCCAAAGCCTCGGCCCGCGCCTTGGCCTCGGCCCGGGTCATTTTTTCCAGCGTGCCAGTGAACACCACCGTCTTGCCCGCCACCGGGCTACCGGTGGTTTCCGGCACTTCTACCGGCTGAATGGCCAATTCCCGCGCCAGCCGGTCGATCGAGGCGCGTTCGGCCGGTTGGCTGAACGCAGTGACAAGCGCCACCGCGACGGTGGTGCCGATGCCATCTACGCCAACCAGGTCTTCCCACGCCGCCCGCGCCGCTTGAGGCACCACAGGAGCCTCGGTCCAGACCTTCTCGCGGGTGTCTGCGATGCGGGCACGGCGGCCATCCCGCGCGGCCTCGACCCGCTCGGCGGCAACTGCAGCTTCGGCTCTCAGATGCCGATCCAACGCTGGACGCGCCGCGTCTAGCGCATCAATCATCGCCTCCCAAGTCATATAATGCCGGGCAAGATCCGAAGCCCCAACTTCGCCGACATGCCGGATACCAAGAGCAAATATCACTCGGTTCAGCGGGACAGTGCGCCGTTCCGTGATCGCGGCGAAGAGGTTCTGCGCCGATTTTTCGCCCCAACCCTTCACCTGTGACAGCGGCTTTCCCGCCAGATGCCGGACGCCTGCAATCACGTGGTCTACGTCCTGCTCATCCACCGGCACGCCCGAAGCGCGCAGCATCTCGGCCAGTTTGTCCAACGTTTCGAACCGCCGTTCCGGATCGTTCAGTTGTTGTTGGATGCGGTCGCGCGGATCGGCGGTCAATAGATCGGGGTTGCCATCGCGGTCCCGCAGCCGGAAAATGTCTGCCGGTTCGGTGATCCTGCAGATGTAATAAAAAAATTCCACCTGCTTGGCGCCAAGCCCTTCGATATCAAACGCGGCGCGGGATACGAAATGCTTCAGTTTCTCAACCGCTTGCGCGGGGCAAATGATACCGCCGGTGCAGCGACGCACCGCATCGCCCTCTTCTCGTACCGCGTCCGATCCACATTCGGGGCATGTGTGGGGGAAAACATAAGGGGCTGCCTCCTCGGGCCGTTTTGACAGGTCCACATCGGCCAATTTCGGGATGACATCGCCGGCGCGGTAAACCTGCACCCAGTCGCCCACGCGGATATCCTTGCCGCCCCTGATCTCTTCGCCCTTGGCGTCGCGTCCGGCGATATAGTCTTCGTTATGCAGGGTGGCGTTGCTGACCACCACGCCGCCCACCGTCACCGGGGTCAGCCGCGCCACCGGGCTCAGCGCGCCGGTTCGACCAACCTGAATGTCTATCGCTTCCAGCCTTGTCCAGGCCAGTTCGGCGGGGAATTTATGCGCGATCGCCCAACGCGGCGTGGTCGAGCGGAAACCGAGCCTGCTCTGCAAGCCCAGGTCGTTGACCTTGTAGACCACACCGTCGATGTCATAGCCAAGCGTGGCGCGTTTCTGTTCGATCATCCGGTAATGTTCGATCATGTCGCCAATGCCATCGCACAGACGCGTCAGATCGTTGGTCTGGAACCCAAGCGCCGCCAGCCGGTCGATTGCGCCCTTCTGGGTGTCAGACAGGGGCTCTGACAGCTCCCCCCAGCCATAGGCAAAAAATTTCAGCGGCCTCTCGCGGGTAATCTCCGGGTTCAGCTGGCGCAGCGAACCGGCGGCGGCGTTGCGCGGATTGGCGAACACTTTGTCGCCCTTGTCCGCCTGCCGCACGTTCAGCGCCTCGAAATCGACATGTGCCATGTAGACTTCGCCACGCACTTCCAGAACCTCGGGCGCGCCGGTCAGGACCTGAGGAATATCGGCAATGGTGCGCGCATTTTCTGTGACGTTTTCGCCGACCTCGCCATCGCCGCGCGTCGCCGCCTGGATCAATTGCCCGCTTTCATAGCGCAACGACAGGCTCAGCCCGTCGATTTTCGGCTCGGCAGTATAGGCCACCGGATTAGTGCCCCGGCCCAGGTATTTGCGGATGAAATCATCGAATTCCTGAACATCCTCGTCTTCAAAGGCGTTGCCCAGCGACATCATCCGCACCGCATGGATGATCTTGCCGAACCCTTCCGCCGGGGCAGCGCCGACCTGTTCGGTCGGGCTGTCGGCGCGTTTGAGATGGGGAAAGCGGTTCTCAATCGCCGCATTGCGTCGCTTCAGCGCATCGTATTCGGCATCGGAAATCTCCGGCGCGTCTTCGCCGTGGTAAGCGGTATTGGCTTGCATCAGCAAGCGCGCCAAACGTTCCAGTTCCGCGCTGGCTTCCGTTTCGTTCAGATCATCGATCGCCTTGTCCGACACTCTGCTGCGCCCCCTGTTCAACCGCTGAAAGTGATAGGGGTGCGTGCGCGCGAGGTCCAGAGCCGAGCGTCAGATTTCAGGCGCTGACAGCAACGTATTCGCTTGCGGCACTGACCGGTTCGGGATCGCGCAGCACATAGCCGCGGCCCCAGACGGTTTCGATATAATTCTCGCCCTCGGTAGCGTTACTTAGTTTCTTGCGCAGTTTGCAGATAAAGACATCGATGATCTTCAATTCCGGCTCATCCATCCCGCCATATAGATGGTTGAGAAACATTTCTTTTGTCAGCGTCGTGCCTTTGCGCAAAGACAAAAGTTCCAGCATTTGATACTCTTTGCCAGTCAGATGAACCGCCTTGCCACCGGCGTCCACGGTTTTCGCATCCAGATTGACATTCACCTTGCCGGTTCGGATGACCGATTGCGCGTGGCCCTTTGAGCGACGGATGATGGCGTGAATCCGCGCCACCAGCTCATCCCTGTGGAACGGCTTGGTCAGATAATCATCTGCGCCAAAGCCGAAGCCCTTGATCTTGCTTTCGGTGTCATCGGCGCCTGACAGGATTAAGATCGGGGTTTCCACCCGCGCCAAACGTAACTGGCGCAGCACTTCGTGCCCGTTCATATCCGGAAGCCCCAAATCAAGAAGAATCAAATCGTAATCATAAAGTTTGGCCAGATCGATCCCTTCCTCGCCCAGATCGGTCGTATAGACGTTCAGGTTGGCATGGGTCAGCATCAATTCAATGCTCTTGGACGTGGTCGGATCGTCTTCGACTAATAAAATACGCATCATAAATCTCCATAATCGGTCTTGGACAGATTTCGCTGGAATTAACCGTGAAGAAAAAAGGTTAACCGCCCGTTATCGCCGTATGACCAATTATAGATAACTACCTATGGTTGTCTATACTTTTTCAATGCCGTTACCTTAAGCGCATTTTCGCCATGGGATGACATGGCCGTCGCCCATTCACCAAACTCTTCATCGCTGAGACCATAACGTTTCATCGCGTCATCCTGAGAAATCAGACCATAAAGAACCCCTCGCACCACAGCCGCTTTGCGGCTGGCGACCCATCGGCGGGTCTTGATCGAAGGCAGATCTGCTATGGTCATTACTGTCCCGTCCGGCAACCTTATCGCGCGCGGCCCTTCCACCTTTTTCAAATACATCGCCCTGCTCCTTGTGTGTTCTGGGGCAGTGTTGCCTGTCAGGTTTAACGGGAAGTGAAAGCGGGACTTGAGAGTATCTGCAATTTTCCTATATTCTCGCAGACTTTCCAGAGGAGTCGTTTACATGTTGGACGATAGCACCAAACTCAATTCGCTTGGCTTTGCCAAACCCCCGTCGGAAACGCGGGTGGTGGTTGCGATGTCGGGAGGCGTCGACAGTTCCGTCGTTGCGGCGCAACTGGCAGAAGAAGGCTATGACGTAGTCGGTGTGACGCTGCAACTGTACGACCACGGCGCGGCTCTGGCCAAAAAGGGGGCCTGCTGCGCCGGGATCGATATCTACGATGCCCGCCGGGTCGCCGAAGAAATGGGGTTCCCGCATTACGTTCTGGATTACGAAAACATATTCCAGGATGCGGTGATCAATGAATTTGCCGACAGCTATCTGGGGGGCGCGACACCAGTGCCCTGCATCCGCTGCAATGAACGGGTAAAATTCAAGGATCTGCTGCAAACCGCCCGTGATCTGGAGGCCGACTGCATGGCCACCGGCCACTATATTCAGCGCAAGACGGGCCCGAATGGCCCGGAACTGCATAGTGCCGAGGACGCGAATCGCGACCAAAGCTATTTCCTGTTCTCCACCACGCCTGAACAATTGGAATACCTGCGCTTCCCGTTGGGGCACCTGCCCTCTAAGCATGCCACGCGCGCCTTGGCGGCGAAATACGGGCTGGCAGTAGCCGACAAACCTGACAGTCAGGACATCTGCTTTGTCCCGAATGGCGATTACGCCAGCGTGATCGAAAAACTGCGCCCGGGCGCGGCGGAACCGGGCGATATCGTGGATTTGGAAGGCCATGTTCTGGGGCATCATAAAGGTGTGATTCATTACACGATCGGTCAACGCCGCGGGTTGGGCATCGGCGGGTTGAGCGACCCGCTTTATGTGGTCAAACTCGATGTGGATAACAAACAGGTCGTCGTTGGCCCCAAGGAAATGCTGGCCACCCGCCGTGTGCCGGTGCGCGAAATCAACTGGCTCGGGGATGAACCCTTTGATTCACGGCCCGAATGGCATCTTTCGGTCAAGGTCCGTTCTACCCGTCCCCCGCACGAAGCGATCCTTCGACCGCTGTCGTCTACCGAAGCCGAGATAGAACTTCTGGCACCAGAAGAAGGCGTTTCACCGGGTCAGGCCTGCGTATTTTATGAAACCGGCGGCAGCCGCATCTATGGCGGCGGCTGGATCTGGAAAGGCTAAGCGGCAGCAGACCGGAATCCGTGCCGGATTTCGATCCGTTTACCGGGTCAGTAAACGCCCACTAACCCTGTCTGCCATATGGCATGCCCGATCGCACTACCGTCTCAACATGAGCAGCAAGCGTTTTACGGTTCGGAAAATCGTCAACCGCGACCGGGATGTGATAAATCACGTCAACTTTGCCCTGTCGTGGTGCCGCCAGCACCTTGAGCAGATGCGACCCGAAATCCATATCGCCCCACCAGCCATAGAACCTTTCATCCTCCGAATGTGGGGCATGATAAACTACCGTCACCGGCTGTATGTGCATTTCATGTCTGAGGTGATCACTGAAAAACGCCTGAAAAAGAGTTGATTTAAATGGCAAAACCACCATTCCATCAGTCGAGGTCCCTTCTGGAAAGAACAGCAATTTGTGCCCGGCCAGAAGCCTGTCCTCGAAAATTTTCTGCTGCGCTTTCGCTTCTTTCGGATTGCGGTTGATGAACACGGTTCCGGTTGCGCGAGCCAGCCAGCCGATACCGGGCCATTCGGCGACTTCGGACTTCGATACGAAATAAATCCGTTTGCGCGCGTTCAGCGTGAAGATATCAAGCCAGGACGAATGGTTCGCGACCACCGCACCACGCTGCTCCATCCGCTGACCCTGGGTGGCAAAGCGTATCCCAAGAATCCGGAATGCATTGCGGCAGACGAATTGAGTGATATGCGGCGTAGCGGGGCGTTTCAGGCCACAGATCGGACGCTCGATAAGCCGTACAAACAACAGGATCAGCAAACCGCCAAAGACCAGGATTGCCAGCGGCACACCCCGCCGAATGACCCTGACCCATCCCATTGCCGGGATCGGTTCCGGTGCCGGTTCCGGCGGCATCTCCCAGTTTGAGATCACCGTGCAATCCCTTTTGTATAAATGCTTTTTTGTTTTTCGTTCAGACGTTTTGTATCCATAATCAGACACACATCTGTGGTGTTGAAATTGTGGTCAACAAAAGCACCATCGCCGACGAAACCGCCCAATCGCAGATAGGCTTTGATCAGCGCGGGCACTTCCAGCATTGCCCGGCGCCGGTCAAGCTGTGCTTTGGGCACCAGATTCATATCTGCATAGTGATCTGCCTGCGCCCGCACCCGCAGGTCTTCGGGTGCCAGATGGTTGTGATAAAGCATCGATAGCGGCTGCGCCAAAGAGTCCAGGTCGGTG
Source organism: Thalassovita sp. (assembly GCF_034670005.1). Classification (GTDB taxonomy): domain Bacteria; phylum Pseudomonadota; class Alphaproteobacteria; order Rhodobacterales; family Rhodobacteraceae; genus Thalassobius. The sequence goes on along the minus strand of NZ_JAXMOH010000002.1, from coordinate 24,004 downwards.
CCGTGGAAACTGGCCACGCCAAACAGAACTTCGATCTCGTGTTCGAAAACATAGGCCGCCAGCGCATTCCACAAATGATACATCGCCGCCCCACCGCGATAATCCGGGTGCAGGCAGGATCGGCCCAGTTCCAGCAATTTGCGACCGCTGTTTTTCAAAACGGTCAGATCATATTCATCTTCGGAATAGAACTGCCCCGCTTTCAGGGCCTGATCATCACGAAGCACCCTGTAAACGCCGACCACTTGTTGGGACGCATCACCTTCATAGCTCTCATCGCACAGGATCAGATGATCGAAAAACGGATCGAACCGGTCTTTTTCCAGTCTTTGATCATGATCGACCAAAGCACCGCCAGCGCCAAGTTCCTCCACAAAGACCCTGTAGCGCAGACGCTGTGCACTTTGCAATTCCGCCTCGGATTCCGCCAGTTTTACAGAAAATTGCGGCGCGCTCATGGCCATCGGTTCTTTCTTATCCCGTATTTTACTGGGGTTTTAGGCAAGCAGGCGTGGCTTGGCAACAGGACGTATAAATACGCGTTTTAATGACAGAATATTCCCGCTAGAGTGGAGTTAACGGTTTGCAAACCAATCTCATTCATCAAACACCGGTACCAATTCGATACGGGACCCATCAATGACGACTTTTCCAGATTCGGGGAAATTCACCGTGATTTTACCACCGATATTCGATTGTACCTGTCCGATGCCCCAATCCGGCTGCGTTGGATGGCGCACCCGCATTCCGGGTTCCAGAAAACTGTTCAGGTTTGTCATCACATCATCCTTTCGGAGGACCGGCCATGAACCAGAATAAACCTGATCTGCCCCAGTTGATCGCGTCCCGTATTTGCCACGATCTTATCAGCCCGATCGGCGCAATTGGCAACGGTTTAGAGTTGCTTCAGATGGAAACCCCTGCGTCCCCATCCGCTGAGATGAGCTTGATTACCGACAGCTTGGAAAACGCCAATGCGCGTATTCGGTTTTTCCGGATCGCGTTCGGGCACGCCTCTGACGGTCAGATGGTCAGCGCCAATGAGCTGCAATCGATTTTGGGTGACCTGATGCGCAGCGGTCGTCAGACCTATGACTGGCAAGAAACCATGGATTGTGAAAGACGCGAAGCTCGGGCGGTGTTCCTGGCGTTGCTCTGTATGGAAAGCGCGCTGCCGTTCGGCGGCAAGATCGTGATTGACCGGTCCGCGGGCCGCTGGCACATCCGCGGAAGCGGGCGGCGGGTGGATTGGGATACGGCGCTGTGGGACGGTCCATGGTGCCCCGGCGATATCGCCGCTAATCAGGTGCATTTTGCTCTGTTGCCCAACGCGCTGGACCAGATCGGTCGGGCAGCAGAGGTTGACGTCACCGACGAGACGATCGCTATCACGTTTTGAAACCGTTCAAGCGCGGATGCTGCCATCCCCATCGACCAGATACTTAAAGCTGGTCAGTTGGGTCGCACCGACCGGTCCGCGAGCGTGCATTTTACCGGTGGCGATGCCGATTTCAGCCCCCATGCCGAATTCACCGCCATCGGCAAACTGGGTCGAGGCGTTACGCATCAGAATCGCGCTGTCCAACCGTTCAAAAAACCGCTCTGCCACAGCATCATCTTCGGTGATCACGCAGTCGGTGTGATTGGACCCGTAGCGGCGGATATGGGCGATAGCGCCATCAACATCCGCAACCACCTTGGCCGCGATGATACTGTCGAGGTATTCCTTGCCCCAGTCGTCCTCGGTGGCCGGAACCACACCCTCCACCGGCAGGCCTTCGGCGCGCACCTCGACGCCTGCCTCTATCAAGGCACGGATCAGGTCCGCACCCAACGTTTCGGCGATATCGGCATGGATCAGCAGGCATTCCGCGGCCCCGCAAATGCCCGTGCGGCGGGTCTTGGCATTCAGCACAACGCGCAAGGCTTTCTCAGGATCGGCGGCTTTGTCGACGAAAATATGCACTATGCCTTCGAGATGGGCGAAAACCGGCACCCGCGCTTCGCGTTGCACCAACCCGACCAGGCCTTTGCCGCCACGCGGCACGATGACGTCGACATAATCAGTCATGGTCAGCAGCGCCTGCACCGCCGCACGGTCGCGGGTCGGTACCAGTTGAATGGCGTCTTGGGGCAAGCCTGCGGCTTTCAGACCGACCACCAGACAGGCATGGATGGCCTGGCTGGAATGGAAACTTTCCGATCCGCCACGCAGGATCACCGCATTGCCCGATTTCAAACACAGAGCACCGGCATCGGCGGTCACGTTGGGGCGGCTTTCATAGATCACTCCGATCACGCCCAGCGGTGTGCGCACACGGCGGATATGCAGCCCCGTGGGCATGTCCCATTCGGTCATCACCTCGCCCACCGGATCGTCCTGCGCGGCAACGGCGCGCAGACCGTTCACAATGCCCAGAATGCGGTCTTCGTCCAGCATCAGCCGGTCCATCATCGCCGGGGTCAGGCCCTTCTGGCGACCAAATTCCATGTCCTTTTCGTTGGCCGCGATAATGTCGGCCCGGTTGACCCATACCGCATCGGCCGCCGCTTCAAGAGCCTGACGCTTGGCTTCGGCGCTGGCATAGCCCAATTCCGTCGCAGCTGCCTTGGCGCGTCTACCGATCGCGGTCATCAGGCCGGCAATATCATCGGTGTCTTTCATGTCTCAGCCCTCGAAAACTTCGTCTGTTCTATCATGGCGCCCGATCAAAGCGCCATATCATCACGGTGGATCAGCGCAGCGCGGCCTGGATAGCCCAAAAGCGCTTCGATTTCATCGGACCGGTGACCCTTGATGGTAAAGGCTTCCTGTGCGGTATAACGCGCGAGCCCCTGCCCCAGTCTGGCCCCATCAGGCCCCAGGATCGCCACCGGATCGCCACGACCAAACACGCCGGTCACGCCGGAAACACCTGCCGGCAGCAGGCTGTTGCCGGATTTCAACGCCGCCACGGCTCCGGCATCCAAGACAACCTCGCCTTTTGGCTTCATTGCCGCGATCCAGCCCTTGCGGGCCTCATGCGGGTTGCCATGCGCACTGAACCATGTCGCATTGGCACCATTTTCCAGCGCTTGCAGCGGACGCAGAACCGACCCTTCGGTGATCGCCATTGCGCAGCCCGCACCGGTGGCGGTCTTGGCAGCCATCAGTTTGGTTTTCATGCCACCCTTGGACAGGCCAGATCCGGCATCGCCCGCCATAGATTCGATCTCTGGCGTTATAATGTCGATCACATCATACCGTCGGGCGGTCGGATCGGTCTGCGGATTTGCGGAATAGAACCCATCGACATCCGACAGCAAAATCAACTGATCCGCCCCCACCGTCACGGCGACCTGCGCGGCCAGTCGGTCATTGTCGCCATAGCGGATTTCATCGGTCGCAATGGTGTCGTTTTCGTTCACAATCGGTACCACGCCGAGCCTGATCAGCGTTTCCAGCGTGGCACGGCTGTTCAGATACCGGCGGCGGTCTGCGCTGTCTTCCAGTGTCACCAACACCTGCGCGGTGGTAATCCCATGCGGCGCAAGCACTTCTTCATAGGCGCGGGCCAGACGGATTTGCCCGACGGCGGCGGCAGCCTGCGCTTGTTCCAGCGGCAGTTCGCTGGCTGGCAGCCCAAGCACACCGCGACCCAAAGCGATGGAGCCCGAGGACACCAGAACCACATCCAACCCCAGCCCTTTCAGCCAGTCTAGATCCTCAGCCAATCCGCGCAGCCAATCGGCGCGCAACTGACCGGTCTGACGATCCACCAGAAGCGCCGAACCGATTTTAATAACAACCCGTTGTGCCTGGCTCAGGGATGCCACGTTTCGTCCTCTTCCTCGGGTTCTTTGTGGCGCAGACGATCATCGTCGATCTGTGCCCGAAGCGCGCGCAACACGGTATCGGTTCCTTCACCTGATACCCCTGACATCAACAAAACAGGACGACCGCACGCCTCTTCCAGCTCGGACTTCAGGAAATCGCGTTCTTCTTCATCCATTGTGTCGATTTTGTTCAGCACCGTCACCCGTGGCTTGTCGGCCAAGGCCCCGCCATAGGCTTCCAATTCACCAATGATGGTATGGTAATCCTCGATCAACGTGCCCGAGCTGCCATCGACCAGATGCAACAGCACCGAACAGCGCTCGACATGGCCGAGGAACAGATCCCCCAATCCGCGGCCTTCGCTGGCGCCTTCGATCAGGCCGGGAATATCGGCGACGACAAATTCCACCCCGTCGATGCCCACCACGCCCAGATTGGGATGCAGGGTCGTGAAGGGATAATCGGCGATCTTCGGTCTTGCATTCGATGTGGCGGCCAAAAAGGTCGACTTTCCGGCGTTGGGCAAACCTAATAGGCCGACATCGGCGATCAGCTTCAGCCGCAGCCAAAGGGTCCGTTCAACCCCTTCCTGACCCGGATTGGCCCGGCGCGGCGCCTGATTTGTCGAGCTTTTAAAATGCAGGTTGCCCCAGCCGCCATTGCCGCCCTTGGCCAGCAACACGCGCTGACCGATTTCGGTCATGTCGGCGATCAGGGTTTCTTCGTCTTCATCAAGGATTTCAGTTCCCACCGGCACCCGCAGGACGATATCGTCACCGTCCGCACCGGTGCGTTGCCGCCCCATTCCGGGAATTCCGTTATTGGCAAAGAAATGTTGCTGATAGCGAAAATCAATAAGCGTATTGAGGCCATCGACCGCCTCGGCCCAGACCGAGCCGCCAGTGCCGCCATCGCCGCCATCGGGGCCGCCATATTCGATGTACTTCTCGCGGCGGAAGCTGACACAGCCATTCCCGCCGGAACCCGAACGAATATAGACCTTTGCGAGATCAAGAAATTTCATACGTCTCTCCTATCGCAAAGGCCCGGGGATGCTCAATCCGGTCTTTGCTTAATCCAGTCGGCAGCTATAGGTCCAGGTTGCAACCTTGGCATTGCGGGCAACCGAAAAAGTTTCGGCATCACCCAGATATTCAAAACCGCAATTGGTCAGCACCCGGGCCGAAGCTGCGTTGTCCTGAAACACTTCAGCAAACAGCGTATTGCAGTTCTGCGGATTGGCTTCAATCAGGGCGGTGACCGCTTCTGACGCGATGCCGGTATTCCAATAGGGCGGTGCCACCCAGTAACCGATCTGCGACTGATCGCGATCCATGTGTTCCAATGAGATAATTCCCATCAATTCGCCACCATTCGATTTGGTGCCATCGATGGCCCAAACATCTTCGCTACGCTCGGCCGACAATGCGCGGGCAATGAAAGCGTCGGCGGCTCCGGGTGGCAGCGGATGCGGAATTGACCGGGTAAAGCGGGCAACGCGCTTGTCACCCCCATGCATTTCGATCAATCCTTTATCCGACTTGCGCAACGGGCGCAGATCGAACCGTTCCGTTTCAATGACCGCCTGCTGCGGCACAGTTTCGAGCATCATAAACATACTCCTCCGAATATTAATCACCGACCTACCCGGTGCTGCCCCGGTTCCTCCAACCGATTGGAACGCCAAAATAGATCGTCGAGATGTCAAACAGATGGCAATGGTACGATCTGACACAAGATCGTTCGTTGCTCACTCTTTCGTGCGGCTGCCGCAAAATACCTTTCAGCCATAAGTCTTTAAAACGGAAAAGGGGACCGGCATCTTAGCCGATCCCCCAATTTCGTCATCCGAAACGATCGGCTTACTCGGCTGCCTCCGCGGCTGGCATTACCGAAATAAAGGTGCGCCCCTTGAGGCCCTTGTGGAAAGTCACCTTGCCTTCGATGGTCGCAAAGATCGTGTGATCCTTGCCCATGCCAACGCCTTCACCCGGCCACCACTTGGTGCCGCGCTGACGCGCGATGATGTTGCCCGGAATGGCTGCTTGGCCACCGAAGAGCTTGACGCCAAGGCGGCGACCGGCTGAGTCGCGACCGTTACGGGATGAACCGCCAGCTTTTTTATGTGCCATGGGGTGTCTCCTTTAACCTATCTTACTTCGCCAGCTCGTTGGCCTGCTCAACCCATTCGGGTTTGACTTTGACTTCGAACGTGTCGACGTCAACAGCAGCCAGCTGTGCAAAAGTGGTGATGCCGGCTTCGGCCAGCTTCTTGGCGGCGGCCGGACCGACACCGGTGATGGTGGTCAGGTCGTCACCGCCCGCAGCGGCGGCCGGCGCTTCGGCCTTGGCAGCAGCTTTCTTGGCGGGCTTGGCAGCGGCAGGAGCCGCAGAAGACGAAACCGAACCGGCACCGATGGCAGCCTTGACGCCCGACGCATCCGCGCCCGAGGCCAGGATGTCGGTGATCTTGATCAGCGTCAGCTGCTGACGGTGACCCTTGGTGCGCTTCGAGCTGTGCTTCCGGCGACGCTTGACGAAGTGGATCAGCTTCTCGCCTTTGATCTGATCGACAACTTCGGCCTGGACCGCAGCACCATCAACCAGAGGCGCGCCGACGACCATATCGTCCCCGCCCAGCATCAGAATTTCATTGAATTGGATTTTTTCACCTGCATCGGCAGCCAACTTTTCAACGCGGAGCAGATCGCCCGATTGAACCTTGTACTGCTTGCCGCCGGTTTTTAGGACCGCAAACATTTGCTTTTCCTTCATTTTTACCGCGTTCTTTGGTCCCCAGTCATGGGAGTTTCGGCATAGGCCACCGAGAACAGCGCGTCTTGTCAGACAGTCATTAAAACAAACAAGGGCAGAGAAACCCCTACCCGAGTTGCGGGCTTATTGTCGGTTCATGCCGGGAAGTCAAGGCATTTTGAGCGGGATTTCCGAAGTTTCACACCCAACAGCCGCGACATCGCCCGACCTGCGAATTGGTTCTGGCACTTTACAGAGTTTCCCCCTGCATCTGTCGCGCCAGCGCCATTCCAAGCGACAGGGAGATTGCCTTGTACATCTCGTCAAACCCGGCAAACAACGCCCGGTTCAGCGCCTGCCCTTCGGCGGTTTTTGACAACTCGACATAGGCTCCGATTGTTTCAACGCTTAACGGCGCATAGGCAACCATCAGGAAAGAATAGAGCCAGTCACGAGTATCGGCACGGGTCGCGTCTTCACCGGTCCAGACCTCGCGCAAAATATCCTCTTCGGTCATGGCAAAGGCATCGCCTTCGACCAACCCGCGATAGAACATGAAATTGGAATTCAAAGCGCCCGACACGTTATATTCGACCAACTGATTGGCCTCGATATAGTCCGAGATCGCTCGCAGATGAGGATCATAAGGTTCCTGTCGATCATGAAACGCTTCTAAGGCCTGATCACTGATGGCATCGTTCAGGAAAGCGCGACGGGTCTGCACTTCCAGCTCCACGATCCGCTGACCGGTCTCACTGGCAAAAAACTCCAGCAGCGGCGCGGCATCTGCATCTCCGAAACTTGCCAGAAACTCGGCTTTTACGATCATCCGCATCTTCTCAGGGTCATGAATGCGCCGTGCAATGCCCTGCCAGCCCGGCCCGGTGCCCCCGGGCAGCATTTCGTCGGCCAGTTCATCACTATAAGCGAGACCTTCATCACGCATTACCTCAAACATCGCATCCATCGACAACAGGTCGAACAATGCGTCGATTTGAGCCCGCGTTGCAGCGGCGGCAGAGTGTGCGGTCAGAACCAAAAGGCTAAATGCAATCAGAAATTTACGCATCGATCCTCCAGACGGGATGGGGCGGGCGGATCGAAACACGCGACGATCCTTTGCTTGGCGCTCCTGGTCCTCAAAACCTAGCGCAGGTGGCAGGCTTGCTCAAGCGTGGGGCAAAAATTTTGCGACAACCCCACAACCGGGACAGTACCGGTCCATGCCGCCTCCTCCCGGGCAAAACCGCGATCCAGCGCCACGATCTGCGGCGGCTACACTCCTTCAAGACCCGGTCTGAAAAAGTTTCGCATTTCGGACGAAACGCCCTTGCCACCCGTTCAAAGAGTGATTAAACGCACCTTCCACAGACCCCCGCGGAGAGGTGCCGGAGTGGTCGAACGGGGCGGTCTCGAAAACCGTTGTGGGTGCAAGCCCACCCAGGGTTCGAATCCCTGTCTCTCCGCCATTTTACCCCAGAATCGACTGGTGTCGGCCACCCGTTTGCGTATGAGCACCGGGCTTGGTCAATTGGAGTATTGCGTTCGGATAGTCTGGTCGTTGAGATCAGGGATATCGGCGTTGGCAAGAAACTCTTTCAGCTCGGTCCGGGTATCGTTCCAGAGCGATGAAATAATCGGACCCAAGTTGTTCAGGTCACAGTCATCCCCGGTTTGCAGACTGCTTTCCATCTGGTTAAGAGCGGCACGAAACCGCTCTGCCCCTGTAATCGCCGCGGTGCCGGCCAGCCGATGCAGCTTGATGGCGATATCGCCCGGTACCTGCCAATCGGTTTGGTCCAGCCCTGCCAATACCTCCTGGACTTCGCGGCAGAAATCTTTGATCAGTTCGCGCCCCTTATCCGGTCCCAGATTCTGAATGACCTGTCGCAGATGCGCTTGGTCCAGCAAGACAGATTCATTGCGGTTCATTTCCATCCCGCCTTCGCCGGTCAACACCGCCCGCACGCTGCTGCGACTGATCGGCTTGGACACGACCGCATCCATTCCCGCGTCGCTGAACTCGGTTGTGTCCTGATCAAAGACATGGGCCGTCACCGCGACGATCCGGCTTTCGCAAGAAGCCCCGCCAGCGCGGATCAAGCGGGTGGCTTCAATCCCACCCATGACCGGCATGCTGATATCCATCAGGATGGTATCGAACCGCGTTTCGCGCGCCCTTTCCAGCCCATCCTTGCCGTTGACGGCCTCGGTCACCTGATGGCCGTCCCGCTGCAGCAAATTGCGCAGCACGAAACGATTGGTGGGATTGTCTTCGACGATCAGAATCGATAGCGCCTTTTCCGGTGGTGCCACATCGTCGTCGTCGGAAAGCAACAATTCGGCAGGGTCCGCCGGTCGCAATGCGATGCGGATCCAGAACACGCTGCCTTCGCCGGGGATACTGTCGACCCCGATTTCGCCCCCCATTGCAGTGATGATACGCCGGGCAATGCCAAGCCCCAGTCCGGTGCCTTCGCGCTGTTCCCGATTGTTGTCTTCAACACGAGCGAAGTCGTCGAAAATGCGCGCCTGTTCGTCCTCCGGCACACCAACCCCGGTATCAGCGACCTGCACTTCCAGACTGGTCGACCCCTGTCCCTTGGACCGGGAAGCATTCACGGTAACGGTGATATCGCCGTTTTCGGTGAACTTCACCGCGTTTCCAAGAAGATTAAGAAGAACCTGGTGCAATCGTTTTTCATCGCCATGGAAACAGCCCAGATTTTCAGGATGTTTTTCCAGCAAAAGCCGGTTCCCGCGTCGTGACGCAGCAAGTTTCATCGGCGCAATTGACCGTTCGAGAAGCTTATCCAAATCGAAACTGGTTTCGTTCAGCGTTATCTCGTCCGCTTCTAACCGGGCAATATCAAGAACGTCGTTGACATGATTGAGAAGCGTCTCGCCAGAATTCTGCAGCAGATCGAGATAATGTTCGATTTCGTAGTGTGTTTGATGTTGCTCATCGCGCATCAGATCGACGACGCCCAAAATCCCATTGAGCGGGGTGCGCATTTCATGGCTCATCACCGCGAGGAACCGGGATTTCGCCCGCTCTCCAGCCAAAGCCCTGTCGCGCGATTGCCGCAACGCCTGTTCGGCGTTCTTCCGTTCGGTGATATCGCGCAGAAAGTAGACGTGGAACTTGCTGGTTCCAACCTCAGCCACCCCCTGAGAAACCTCTACCGGGATTTCCCGTCCATCGGCAGATCCAAGCCGCAATTGCAGCCCAGCAATCCGGCCGCTGGACACAAAGGGTAAACTGGCGAATTCGCCGTGTTCGTTCATCAACGAACGGTCGAAAGCTTGGCCCAACGCGGCATCCCTTTCGATTTTCAGCAGTTCCTCGGCGGCGTGATTGAATTCAACTATATGACCGTTTCCGTCGGTCACAATAAGCGCATCCGACGTGGTACCCAAAACTTCGGCCAACCGCACCGATGTAGCCTGATGTTCCCTGGCACTTTTAGCGGTCTTCAGGTTGAGCCGGAAAAGCAACGCCGCCAACATGGCCAGGGATGCCATCAGGATCACTGTCACGATGGACAGCCGCAGCATGACACGGCCTACCTCTTCACGCGCCTGCTGCCCCTGTACCACTCCGACCGCATTGCCCCGCACGGCAAGCTGCCGCACCAGTTTTTCGACCGCGCCATATTCGGCAGCAAGGCGCGAAGCATTGGAAGCCAACACACTGTTATCAACATCAATCAGCGGTGCCAGATTATCGTTCTGAACCCTTAATTTCTCTAATGTTTCAATGTTGCCGGAGGCAATCAGCGCAGCCCGGTAAAGCGGACTGTTCCAAAGCGTTTCAATCCGACTGTAATAGACATTGAAACGCCGCTGCACTTCGACCGCGGCCTCGGCGGGATCGGCCTGCGCCACGGATAGGTTTATCAGACTTATTTCAAGCTGTAAAAACTCAACTTCGAGCTGGCCCAGCGTCCAAACCACGTTATCCGTTTGCGAGCTGCGCAAATCCCTTATCTTTTGCGCCGATAATGTCCAAAGCTGGATCGAGAGCACCAAGGTTACTCCGATGGCAAGGCAAAGCAGAAAAATGTGGACCCAGCGAAAATTACCCCTCAAATCCCGCGGCCCGCTCATGCAACCGTCCTTTTCCAATTCAGCAAAAAAGATTCGTCCCAACGAAGCCAGTAAAACTGACATTGGTGTGGACGGCCTTAAAGCTATAAGAAATGTTGCGGGCAGAACAGCCTATTGCAGCAGCGCGATGCGATCCAACTGCCAGACGCTGCGGGCATAGGTGGTTTCGGATTGGAATTTCACATCGCTATCATAAGGAAACACGACCCATAGCGGCCCCTTATCGCGCGCCGTCATCGGTTTGCCATTGCGCATATAGGCGACAAGTGCACCAAGATCGCCGACTTCCTCGACTTCGATCTCGATCAAATATTCATTCAGCGCGCTCAACTCCAGCGTGCCTTCGCTTACGTCCAGATGCCGGATCAAATCTTTCAGCCAAACCCCTTCGAATGTCTGAAGCCCTTCGGTCCATATGGTCGAGGTCTCGAACCCGGCATGGGGCAGCTTTTTCAAATCCTCCACAGTCATACGCACCGGCTCTTGTCCGGACGCCTCCGGATACTGAAACTCGAGAACGAATTTCTGTTCTTGTGTCGCGACGGATTGGCCTTGTTCAGACGTGTTGGAGGCCGCATCTTCGGCGACCGCAACACTTCCCCATATACCTAACGCTGCAGAGGCAGCCAGGATAGCGCAAACGAATCGTGGCATGTCAGTTCAGTACCTCCACATAGGTGCTCGAAAGATCACCAGAAAAAACTAAGCTGTCTATAGCCCTATCCCTAAGCATAGGATATTGTAAATTCACTTTGCTTAATCTGATTACTATCAAGGTTCATAGGTCCCAAGACTGTTTTGGATTGCCAAATTTCGGCAAATTGGTGGAGCATTTCACATGAAGAAAATTTTGATCGCGGACGATCATGATCTCGTCCGGGAAACGCTCGCCGATTATATTCGCAATGCCGGTGAATTCAGCGTCGATCAAGCCTCCAGCCTTGATGAATGCCTTGACCAGATCCATCAAAACGGCGCCTACGATTTGGTGCTTCTTGATTTCACCATGCCGGGCATGACATTGCCCGACGGGCTTCTGCATACGCTGGAAGCAAATTCGAACCATCCGGTCGCAATCATTTCCGGTACCGCTTCGCCAGAAACTGCGCGCCGCGCGCTGGCCTCTGGAGCTGCGGGTTTTCTGCCCAAAACGATCGCACCGGAAACCCTGATCAGCGCGGTGCGTCATTTGCTGAGCGGAGGCATCTACACGCCTCAACAATTTCTGGAATCGGAAAAAGGTGGTGACCATGCCCCACATTTGACCCCGCGTGAATTGGATGTGCTGCGCGGAATTTGCGAAGGCAAAGCGAACAAAGAAATTGCCCGCGATCTGGAGGTGCAGGAAGTGACGATCAAGCTGCATGTTAAAACACTCAGCCGAAAGCTACAGGCCCGTAACCGCACCCATGCGGCGATGATCGCACGGGATATGAACCTGATCTGGCCCTAACCGCCACCCCTGCTGCATATACCGTCTTGGCAACGACACAGGAACCCGCCTTGCACGAATGCAGAGCGACCGCTGGGGGCGCTGATATCCCCAGCCAAATCAAGCAAAAGCGTTTTCCGTTAATCAGGCAAACGTCATTTACACAGCACCATATCGCCGTGATCTCAAGGTTTACGCTCGCCGACGGCGCCCGCCGCTACGCCGACCACGCCCTTCGGCGGCGCCGGGCGTTTCGGGGGCCTTGTTGGTTCGAATCCAGGCGGCGCCATGCGGATCGTTGTCGGTCAGCAGGTTGGCCGCGCGGATCGCCTCCATTTCAGACCCCGCACGTGGCTGGGTCGACCCCATGCCAAATATCTTCACAAAGTCTTCATCATCCATATCCGCCGGCAGGATGATGCCCGTCGCTTCAATCAGCGCCTTTTTCTCGGCGATTTTCATCTGCGAAATGGGCAGAGCCACCGGATTCATGATCGCACTGGTCATGCCCGCCCCCATTGCCATCGGCAAAAAGGCGTTGTTAATGCCATGCCGATTGGGCAGGCCGAAAGAAATGTTCGAAGCGCCACATGTGGTGTTGACCCCCAATTCTTCACGCAATCGCCGGACCAACTGAAACACCTGATTGCCTGCCGTCGCCATCGCGCCGATCGGCATCACCAGCGGGTCAACCACGATGTCATGGGCAGGAATGCCGAAATCCGCAGCGCGTTCGACGATCTTTTTGGCCACCGCGAAGCGCACGTCGGGGTCTTCGGAAATACCGGTATCGTCATTGGAGATCGCCACCACCGGCACATTGTATTTCTTAACCAGCGGCAGCACGAATTCCAGCCGCTCTTCTTCGCCCGTCACCGAATTCAACAGCGGGCGGCCCTCACAGGCTTCCAGACCTGCCTCCAAAGCCGCCGGCACCGAGCTATCGATGCACAGCGGCACGTCGACCAGCCCCTGCACAAGGTTGATCAGATCGCGCATCAAGGGCGGTTCGGTTTCATTCGGATTGGGGTTCGAATTATAGACCACCCCCGCATTGATATCCAAAACGGTCGCCCCGGCGGCGACCTGCGCCAGCGCGTCCTTTTCGACGGTCGAATAATCGCCCGCTTCCAGTTCTGCGGCCAGTTTCTTGCGGCCCGTGGGATTGATCCGCTCGCCGATCACGCAGAAAGGCTGATCGAAGCCGATGATCGCGGTCTTGGATTTCGATTCAACGATGGTGCGGGTCATAGTGTTATCCTTGCTGGTTGGCGGGGGTCGCCGCAGCGCCGCCGTTTTTGATCGCCCAGTTGGCATTGCTCGTGATGCCGCCCAACGGGAAGAAATGAACGTGTTCAATATTGAAATCGGGGTTGGCCGCCTTGTGTGCAGCCAGCTCTGCGATCACCTCGGTCGGCTCATATGGCAGGACCAGCTTGGTCACGTCCATCGCACGTTTTTGCAAAACTCTCAGCGACGGACCCACACCACAGGCCACGGCGAACCTGATCAGAGTTTGCAACTTTGCCGGACCGGCGATGCCGATATGGATTGGCAGGTCGATGCCTTCGGTCTGTAGACGGTTGGCCCATTCGATGATCGGTTTTGCCTCGAAGCAGAACTGCGTCGCCAGAGCCATCTGAGCATCTGTTCGGTCGTTGAACGCCTGCTTCCAGCGCAGCGCCTGCATCACCTGCGCGTCGCCGCCATCAGGATCGATATCCTTGTTGCCCTCGGGATGCCCCGCCACGTGCAGCCGGTCGAACCCAGCCTTGTCGAACAGGCCGGTTTCGAGAAGCTGCATCGAGGACTCAAATTCCCCAACCGGGTCGGCAACGCCACCGGCCAGCAGCAAACCCTGTTTGACTCCGGCCTCGCCCTGGTAGCGGGCGATCCAGTCGGACAACGTCGCGGCGTCCCTGATGATCCGCGCCGGGAAATGCGGCATCACATTGAAACCGTCGGCAGCCAGCCGCGCGGCGGTCGCCACCATCTCTTCGATGGGGGTGCCGTCAATATGGGCGATATAGACGCGTGTTCCCTCGGGCAACAGATCGCGGAAATTGTCCACTTTCGCCGCCGTGCGCGGCATGACTTCGATCGAATAGCCCTGCAACAAAGCCTCGACCTGAGGAATGACCGTCGTTGCCGACGTTTCTTCGCGTCTGCGGAAATTCAGCAATGCCATCACAGTTTCCTTCAATTTTGCTGGATCAAGGCTCACGCCCGGTCCCATCCTTCATTGTCGATCAACGCCTTCAGGCGCTGTTGATCAAATTCGTCTTCAAGCCGCGCCGCTTCGCGCGTTGCGATTTCCACCGGATCACCCTCAACCGGATATGGTGCCGCTTTGCGCCATTCGGCCAGATAGCTGTCGGTATCTGACGCCCCCACCTTCATTGCGGCGCGATCAATGGCTTGCTCAAACCGTTCGGCCAATGGCTTTTTGGCCCCGCGACGTCCCTTTCCGACAATCACTTGCGCCGGAATATCGCGCCAATAAACGATGGTGACATCTGGCATGGTCGGTGTGATTCTCCTGTTCTTCTCCTTCATGCTTAAACCGGTCAATTTGCGGTACGAGGACGGTTTTCGACATTCCCGCGACGTCGAGCGACCAAATGCAGCATCGTGACAGATTTGCCGACGTGCCGCTTGCGCAAGGACAAAGTTATCACTACCTTGGAGGCAACTCGAAATGGAGGGCGTGTTGTTATGGCGCCCAAGCGTCCCAAAGGTGCGGGCGCATTCCCAAAACCGGTTGAGAGCCCCGCGCCGAAACCGCCGGATACAGCTGAGCTTTATGCCGCGCTGGATCTGGGGACCAATAGTTGTCGCATGCTGATTGCCCAACCAAAGGGCAGCCAGTTTCATGTGGTGGATAGTTTTTCCAAGTCCGTCCAACTGGGATCGGGCTTGGAAACGACCGGCCGTCTAAGCCGGGCGTCGATGGCGCGCACCACACAGGCACTGCGCATTTGCCAGCAGAAGCTGAAGCGGCACAAGGTCAAGCGGATGCGGCTTGTGGCCACCGAAGCCTGCCGCCGCGCCAAGAATTCCCGTGAATTCATTCGCCAGGTCCGCCGTGACACCGGCCTGCAGCTGGAAATTATCCAACCCGAAGAAGAAGCCCGGTTGGCGGTGATATCTTGTGCGCCACTGGTGTCCACAAAGACCGAACAATTGCTCGTGGTTGATATCGGCGGCGGATCGACTGAACTGGTCTGGATCGACCTGAGATCGGTGCCAAATCGGGATCGTCCCCGGGCGATCATGCGGCTGCATGCCGGTTTCCATCCCAGCGACAGCCCCTTTCCAGCAGCCAAGGTGGTCGACTGGATCAGTGTTCCGCTGGGCGTGGCAACGCTGCGCGATCAGTTCCGCGATGTCGAAGACGACTCTGCCCGCTTCGCCCTGATGAGCTGGTTCTTCGAAGAAAACCTGTCCGAATTTGCGCCTTATGCTAATGAACAGATACGCGAAGGGTTTCAGATCGTCGGCACCAGCGGCACCGTGACCACAGTGGCGGCTTCGCATCTGGGGTTGAAACGCTATGACCGGACCAAGGTGGATGGGCTGCGCATGACCTCGGATCAGATCGACAAGGTGATCCGCAACTACCTGATGTTGGGCCCGCAAGGCCGCCGCCGCGATCCGCGTATTGGCCAGGACCGACAGGCACTGATCATGTCGGGTGCAGCGATCCTGCAAGCGTTGCTGCGCTGCTGGCCAACCGACCGATTGTCAGTAGCCGACCGCGGTCTGCGCGAAGGGTTGCTTTATGCGCAGATGAGCGCGGACGGGGTTTTGGAAGACGGACCGTTCTGACGCGTCCCCTGAACCACCTTGATTCCGGGCCAGAAATTTAACATTTGGCCCCCTTAGAACGAATAGTTGAGACAATGGCAAAGAAACCAAGCACCAAAAACACCTCCGGGCGCGGGCAGCGCGACCTGACCGTCAAGGTCAAGACTGCACGCGGGCGCAAGATGAGCTCGACCCTCTGGCTACAGCGTCAGTTGAACGACCCTTATGTCAAACGTGCCAAGGCCGAAGGCTACCGTGGTCGCGCGGCATTCAAAATTCTTGAACTGGACGATAAGTTCCGTTTCCTCGTACCCGGTGCGCGGGTGGTCGATCTGGGCTGCGCCCCCGGCGGCTGGTGTCAGGTCGCGGTAGGCCGGGTCAATGCGCTGGGCGAAAAACAGGGCAAAAAAGTCGGGACTGTTCTGGGCATCGACCTGCAGGAAGTCGAACCCATTGCCGGGGCTGAAACCCATCAGTTGGATTTCATGGAGGACGATGCCGACCAGCAGGTCAAGGATTGGCTGGGCGGTATGGCCGATGTGGTGATGTCGGATATGGCTGCCTCGGCCTCGGGGCACAAACAGACCGACCATTTGCGCATTATCGCGCTCTGCGAAGCAGCCGCCTATTTCGCCTTCGACGTTCTGGAAGACGGAGGCACTTTCGTCGCCAAGGTTCTGGCCGGCGGTGCCGAGGGTGAGCTGCAAAAGCTACTGAAGCAAAAGTTCACCAAGGTGGTGAATGTGAAACCGCCTGCATCGCGATCCGACAGTTCGGAAAAATTCGTTGTGGCCACCGGTTTTCGAGGCGACACCGGATCGGAAGAAGACTAGCCTGTAAAAGTTACTTCAGGCCCGGCCGGTCCGCTGAGAAAACGGGCTCAGGCTTGTGCATGCGGAATGGCGCAACGCTGCGGCCAGCGGCGCTTTCAGCGGTTCTTCACAATGTCTGCGGCGTTGGTCCGACAGGTTTTCCTGGCGGATCAATTCGAACAGACGCCCGTGCCGGGCGCGAATGATATCATTGACCATGGGCTGCATTGCCTGCCTCATCTTTGACTAGACAAGTACTCTCACGCCCAATTGTGGCGGATTTTGATCGCCTTCGCAGCGAAAGCAGGGAAAATCCACGTTTCGGCTCAACTCCTGTTCAGTTCAGGTCCTTCAACAAACGACCATGTTTGCGCATCTCATTCAGTAAATCACCAAAGGTGACGAGACCGCGCGCTTCCAGCATTGGCAGCATTCGGCACAACACCCGTGCCGTGGCGCACGCATCGCCCAACGCGCTATGACGCTCCGCCTCAGGGATCTCTACCCCCAACCGATCACATAGCGCATCCAGTGTATGGTTTTCGCTAGCCCCAAACAGCACCGCTGAAACCAACACCGTATCCAGCACCGGATGATCCCAACCCAAGCCCAGCCGATTGCCGTGCCGGTGCATGAAGGCCATATCGAAAGGCGCGTTATGGGCGACGATCACTGCATCACGGGAAAATTTGTGAAACGCCCGTACCGCGCTATCGACCGGGGCCGCATCCGCCACCATCGCATCCGTGATCCCATGCACCTTTGTCGACCCGGGCGGGATCGGCATCGACGGGTTCACCAGCATATCCAGAGCTTCACCCTGAACGATTTTGCCGCGCACGACGCGCAGCGCGCCAAGCTGCACGATTTCGTCCTTGTGTGGCAGCAGGCCGGTGGTTTCACTGTCAAACACCACGAAAGTCAGGTCTGACAGCCGGGTGTCATCGGCACAGGTACCATCAGCCTGTTCCAGCAGATCGAAATCATAGATCAAAGGCCGCGCGGCTTCCGGTTCTATCGTCGCATGGGCTTCGTCGATGATCAGCATGTAACCCGATCCGTTGTCCAGCGGCGTCATTCTCAGTTCGAAATCCTGTTCGCCCTCTGCACCGTCCGCGTTAAACGCCACCTCTTGTCCGGTTTTGATCAGCTTGGCCCATGCCGTTTCAATGGCAGTGCGTTCAAAATAGTCGAAAATCGACGCATTCAGTCGGGGCGTGTGGATTTGCCCCAGAACCGCTGCCGATTGCGCATCATATAGCACGATTTGGTGACGGGCATTGATCAGGACCATCGCCACCGGGATATCGGATAATAGCGCGGTCAAACGCTCCATTTCCTGCTGCAACCGTGCTGTTTTCCTGGCGATTTCGCCCGCGCTATCGAGAGTACTCTCGGCCAATTGCCGCGATAGCGCATCGGCCGCCGGGGCCAGATCTCCGAGATAGCGCGCATCACCGATATCCACGCCGCCAAACACTCCGGCGTGGGCCCCGACCCGCAGCCGGGCCGAGAGGCGCTCAATCGGTTTGGCGACATTTTCATCGAACAACAGCCAGATCCCTACCGCCAACCCCAGAATGCCAAACGCGGCGATTATGCCAGCCTGTACGAAAGCCGACAGCAAATCACCCGACAGCGCCCTGAGATATCCGACATAAAGTCCTGCACAAATCGCCGCGATGCCACCAAAGGCGACCAGAACAAAGAAAAGGAAAACACGCAGGCGCAGGCTCAGTTGCAGGAACATCAGTCGACCTCGGCGCATAGCACTTCGAAAAGTCCATGCTCGGTAGCGAGAGCGGACCAGTTTGCATCGGTCACCTGGCCGGTCTCATCGAAGGTCGCACCGGGTGTCAGCGGCGCCTGACGGCGATTGGCGCAATCCACCAGAACCGGCCGGGCCTGAACCGGTGCCCAGCGGCCAAAAAACAGCAGATCGGCCATTTTCTGATCTGGCACAGCTGCGTTGGTACGAATGGACGCGGTATCGGCCGCCATGAAACGGGTCACAAACGGATGCAGGTAGGTCCATGGGCGATAGATGGCCTTACTTTCCACCCTCTGCGCGACAACGATTTCCGGTGGCAGGTTCGACGTTGTCCGCCCATACCAGCTATATTCGTTGGATATCGTGGCAACAATCATCGCCGCCCCGGCGGCCACCGGGATCAACCAGCGCGGCAATCGCCCGCCCATCCCCATATTCAATAGTAGCATCACGCCCGCCGCAGCGATCCCGGCCACAAAGGTTGCTATTAGCTCCAGAAACATCTCTTTTTCTCCCCCTCGGCGTTAACCGCCGACGCTGCGACTGTGCCCCAAGGCCGATTGCAGCGATTTAATCACCACGAATGCATTGCGCAGGTGGCTGCGTTCCAGATCCGACAATTCCGCCGGTTCCATATAGTTGTCGGGCACGTCGCCGCGCCGCACCTGTCGGGCCTGATGTGCCAGTCGGGTTTCGGCAATCAAATCATAGGCATCCAGCAGGTCGCGCGCACCTGAGAGGCTGAGCCCCCCTGCCCCGCCCGCCAGTTCCAAACGTGCCCGTGTGTTGACCGGTTCGATCTGGCCCATCAGCGCATAAATGCGGCCCAGATCGACAACCGGCACCACTCCGTTGTGTTTCAGATCAAGGCTATTTTTGTGATCTCCGGAGCGGATCGTAGCAAACCCGCGCAAAAGACCCAATGGCGGCGTATGTTTCAAAGAATTGCCAACCATATGCGCCACGAAAATCGAATTTGCACTGGCCTTGATCAGCGTTTCCCGTTGCAGATCGTTAAACAACGACAGCGTGCCGCCAATCGGGCGCAGGTCAAACATTACGCTGGCCAGCATCTGCGCCATTGGATCAGGTTGCGTGATCCAGCGATGAAAATAGTCGCGCCAGACCCGTAACGGCTGACACCATTTCGGATTGGTCGCCATCATGTCGCCCGGGCAATAGACATAACCGCAGGTATTGAGCCCATCGCAAACGAACTGCGCCAACGCCGTGAAATAGGGCATCTGGTCGTCCGTCACCGTATCGTCCAAAAACAGGCAATTGTCCTGATCACTGACCCCGGTCTGTTCCTGCCGTCCCTGACTGCCGCAGGCCAGCCACAGATAAGGCACCGGCGGCGGACCCAGCTTTTCTTCTGCGAGCATCAGCAAGCGGCGAGTCGCGGTATCGGCGACATCGGTGATCAGTCGGGTGACCACCTCATGCCGGTTGCCCGCGCCGACCAGTTGCACCAGCAACTGAGGAATGCGGGCAGTGACAATGGCCATATCCTCTGCCGTATCGGCATGGACGATCTGCGAAACCAGTTCGCCCGAAGACACAGCCTGAAACCGGGTCAGATCGGTCTGACTGACCATGCCGATCAATCGCCCGGATTCACAAATCGGTATATGACTGATCTTGCGTTCCATCATCGCATGCAGCACGTCCGATCCGATCGCGGACGGGGGCAATGTCAAAGGCCCCACGGTCATGACCTGGTTGGCAGGCGTATCCAGCGCCATTGCATCCGCCAAAACACGCCCCGCCAGATCGCGCACGCTCAATATCCCGACCAGCTGGTCGCCTTCGGTCACGCAAAGCGCCGCGATCCGTTTATCGCGCATCATCCGCGCCGCCTGCTGCACGGTTGTATCCGGAGCGCAGGAAATCGGGTTTCGTGTCATAAGTTCTTCGACCCGGCTGGTCGCCAGATCATTTGATTTGGGTCGGGGCGCGCGGGACCTGTCGAAAAACCGCCGCGCCGCATCATTGGTTTCGATCAGCGTTTCGAACGCCATTTTTGGCAACAACAGCAAAACGGTTTCTTCCAATGCGCGCGCCGTGGTAGCGGCATGCCCATCGCGGATCAGCCCGCGTTCGCCAAAGCTGTTACGCACCCCCAAAAGGGAAACCGGGACGTCGTTTTCATCACGAATTTCGATTTGGCCGGAATGGATCAGATAAAGACCTTCCAATGCGTCACCAAAACCATAGACTTGCTGACCGGCGCTAAACTTGTGCAATTCGAATGCCTCAACGAGCCGCGCCAACTCCTCTGCCGGGATCGCATCATAGGGATGGACCGAGGTCAGAAAGCGATGCAGATCAGGCAAGCTTGCAGGCATGGGGCGCTCCGAAAAAAGAAGGCAGGGACAGGTTTACGTCAATTCTACCGGGCTACAACCCGCCCGGGCGGTTTCTCCGGGGTCAGCCGCGACAGGCCCGGACATCGTCATTCAAAAATTGAGGCAAATTCGAAACATCCCGCCCGGCAAAAAAACCGGGCGGGATGCTGATTTTAGGATCGGACCCGGGGAGGCAGGTCCGATCCATGGATCAATGATCCTGGGCAGTGCCTGCGCCACGAGGGATGCGCACGCTCTCAACCAGGGCCTTGATCTCTTCCGGAGTCTCCTTGGTCATTCCTGCGACCAGATAGGCCACAGCAAAGTTGATCATCGCGCCAATGGCCCCGAACGAGGTCGACTTCACAGTTCCCAGCAGCGGCTCAGCATCTGTGAAACTGTTGGTGTCGGGGACGAAGAACCACCCCTTGTGCAGGAAGATATAGACCAAGGTCACGGTCAGACCAGCCAGCATACCCGCCACAGCACCAGTATTGTTGATCTTGGTCGAAAAGATCCCCATCATCAGAGCCGGGAAGATCGAAGCCGCCGCCAAACCAAACGCCAAAGCCACGGTTTGAGCCGCGAAACCCGGGGGGTTCAGCCCCAGATAGGTTGCCACACAGATCGCGACTGCCATGGCGACACGAGCCGACATAAGTTCACCCTTTTCCGAAATGTTCGGATTGAGCGAACCTTTGATGAGATCGTGCGACACGGCCGACGAGATTGCCAACAACAGACCGGCAGCAGTCGACAGCGCCGCGGCCAGACCACCAGCCGCGACCAGACCGATCACCCAACCCGGCAGGTTGGCAATTTCGGGATTGGCCAACACAAGGATGTCGCGGTTGAAGTTGGTCAATTCGTTCCCGGTCCAACCCTTTTCAGCAGCAATGGCCTGTAGATCGGCGCTTTGATCGTTATAGTACTGGATCGCACCATCGCCGTTCTTGTCTTCCCAGCCCAACAGACCGGTTTTTTCCCAGGTTGCCATCCAGGCATAGCGTTGGTCGTTTTCGATCTGTTGAACGGTCACCGCACCACCATCGATACCGCCATTGGGCCACATCATTTCAGTGATGTTGAGACGCGCCATCGCGCCCACCGCCGGGGCGGTCAGATACAGCAGCGCAATAAAAACCAGCGCCCAACCGGCCGACCAACGGGCATCCGCCACTTTCGGCACGGTGAAAAAGCGCATGATCACATGCGGCAGCCCCGCCGTTCCGATCATCAGCGAAAGGGTAAACAATACCATGTTCAATGTATCGGCATGATGCGCGGTATATTCGTTGAAGCCCAGCTCCTTGACGATGGCATCCAGCTTGGCCAGCAAAGGCTCGCCGCTGGCAGCGTGATCGCCAAACAGACCCAGAGCGGGGATTGGATTGCCGGTCAGCTGCAACGAGATGAAAATCGCCGGGATCGTATAGGCCAGGATCAGCACACAATATTGTGCAACCTGAGTATAGGTCACCCCTTTCATGCCGCCAAACACAGCATAGGCGAACACGATCACAGCGCCGATCAGCAGCCCGGTAGTATTGTCCACTTCCAGAAAGCGGCCAAATGCAACGCCGACGCCGGTCATCTGACCAATCACATAAGTGGTCGAGGCTACGATAAGGCAGACCACCGCCACCAAACGTGCGGTCGGGCTATAGAACCGGTCGCCGATGAATTCCGACACGGTGAATTTGCCGAACTTGCGCAGATAAGGCGCCAGCAGCAGCGCCAGCAGCACGTAACCGCCGGTCCACCCCATCAGGAAGGACGAATTGTCATAACCGGTAAAGGCGATGAGCCCCGCCATCGAGATAAAAGAGGCCGCCGACATCCAGTCGGCCGCCGTGGCCATCCCGTTGGTGACCGGGTGGACGCCACGGCCTGCGGCGTAGAATTCAGACGTGGACCCGGCGCGGGCCCAAATCGCGATGCCGATATAAAGCGCGAAAGACGCACCCACGAACAGCAGGTTGATGGTAAACTGATCCATGACTTATTCCTCATCCACGCCGTATTCACGGTCCAGCTTGTTCATGCGCCACGCGTAGTTGAAGATCAGCACCAGGAACACCAGGATGCTGCCCTGCTGAGCGAACCAGAAGCCCAGATCGGTTCCGCCGACGGCAATACCCGATAAGGCCGGTCGCAGCAAAATGCCGAACCCGAATGAAACCAATGCCCAAATCACCAGGCTGATAAAAATGATACGCAGATTAGCGGCCCAATAGGCCCCATCCGACGCTTGTGGTGTGTTGTGGTCCGCCATAATGCGGGTCCTCCTCTTCCTCCTGAACCCCGCCGGACCGTTCCGCCGGGGGCTGAACTCACGTCATGGATTTTTCGACCATGGCCGTAAGATCTGTCGCAATCGCTGCGATGTCCCCCATCGCGTCGATACGCTGCAGCACGTCTTTACTGTCGTAATACGTGATCAAAGGGGCCGTCTGGGCGTGATAGGCCTGCAACCGCTGAGCAACGGTTTCGGCGTTGTCATCCGCCCGCCGCTTGAAATCTGCGCCGCCGCATTTGTCGCACATGCCCGTGCGTTGTGGCTGTTTGAACCTGTCGTGATAGCCTTCGCCACACCCGGCGCAGGTGTAGCGGCCCGAAATCCGGGCCACCATCGCGGCATCATCGACCTCAAGGCTGACCGCAGCATTGATTTTCTGCCCGGTTTCCGCGAGCAGATCATCCAGCGCTTCGGCCTGCACCGTTGTGCGCGGGAACCCGTCAAGGATAACGCCACGTGCGCAATCGGGTTCGCCCAGACGGTCACGCAGGATGGCGATGACGATGTCATCGCTGACCAGATCGCCAGCGTCCATCACCGCCTTGGCCTTCTGGCCGGTTTCTGTTCCAGCGGCCACGGCGGCGCGTAAAAGATCGCCAGTCGACAACTGCACCAAACCGAATTCTTCCTCCAGCATCCGCGCCTGAGTGCCCTTACCGGCCCCAGGAGGTCCCAGCAAGATCAGGACGGAAGGGATCGTTTTTACAACAGATTCCATGACTTACCCCTTATTCATCCTGTTTTCGATGAGGTCGTCGACGACGGAAGGGTCGGCGAGGGTTGATGTGTCGCCAAGCGCGCCGTAGTCGTTTTCGGCGATCTTGCGCAGGATCCGGCGCATGATCTTGCCGGAC
>NZ_JAXMOH010000001.1:0-796335 GCF_034670005.1 Thalassovita sp. | reverse complement strand
CGCTATTGTCGATGGTGAAGGTCAGGGTCGAAACGTCGCCCTGCACGATGCTGTCAGGCGCAAACGCCTTGGCAAAGCCCGGAGCCCCCGCCGCGGTCACGCTCAGCGTGGCCGACGCGGTGCCGCTGTTGCCCAGCGACGAGGTCAGATCACCGCTTGTGTTGGCCGCATCGCCCACGGTTGCCGATGTCACATCGACACTGATTTCACAGATTGCCCCCGCATCCACGGTGCCGCCACTGTAACTAACAGAAGACGTTCCTGCGGATGCTGTCACTGTCCCACCGGTACAAGTGCTCGACGCATTCGGCGTCGCCGCCACGGTCATCCCAGACGGGAAGCTGTCGCTGAAATCCAGCGCCGTGGCCGAAACCAACGCACCGCTATTGTCGATGGTGAAGGTCAGGGTCGAAACATCACCCTGCACGATGCTGTCAGGCGCAAACGCCTTGGCAAAGCCCGGCGCGCCGGGGGTAACAACATTCAAAGTCGCCGACGCGGTGCCGCTGTTGCCTAAGGACGAAGTCAGATCACCGGAAACATTATCGGCAGACCCGGCCGTCATCGCAACCACGGTAACCTGCACGGTACAACTGTTGTCGGCCGCAACGGTTCCGCTTGTCATCTCGATCTGGCCGCTGCCGGATGTTGCCGTGATGACGGCTCCGGTACAGGTCGTGGAAAGATCCGGCGTCGCTGCGATTGTCATGCCCGTTGGGAAGCTGTCGACGAAGGCCAAATCGGTGGCATCGATATATGATGACGTGTTGTCGATGGTGAAGGTCAGGACCGAAGTGTCACCCTGGAACAGGCGATCCGGGCTGAAGTTCTTGGTGAACCCGGGGGCGGGCGGTGCGTTGACGGTCAGCGTCGCGCTTGCCGTTCCGCTATTGCCCAAAGACGATGTTATGTCGCTGGTGGTATTCACCGCCGCACCAAGGGTCACAGAGGTCACATCGACACTGATCGAACAGCTTTCACCGGCAGCCAGAGAACCATTGTCATAGCTAACGGTGGTGTTCCCCGCCGTCGCTGCGATGGTGCCGTTGCAGGTTTCAGTGACCGACGCGGGATTAGCGACCTCCATACCAGTGGGGAAGGCGTCGCTAAGATCGATATTAGTGGCATCCACCAGTGAGGTATTTTCGACATTGATGGTCAATGTCGATGTGTTGCCCTGAGTAATGGTGCTGGGCGAGAAGGACTTGCTAACGCTCAGCACCGGGGCCGGTGTGATCGACAGCGTCGCGCTGGCCGTGCCGCTATTGCCGATCGACGAGGTCAGATCGCCGGACGTATTCGCCGCATCCACGCCGGATACCGCCAGAACGTCGACCGAGACCGTACAGGTCCCACCGGCAGAAACCGTGCCGCCGCTATAGGAAATCGAACCCGCACCAGACGCCGCCGTCAGCGTCCCACCAGTACAGGTGGTCGAGGCGTTCGGCACGGTGGCCACGGTGATGCTGGCCGGAAGGTTGTCGGTGAAGGACAGCGACGACGCCGGGATCAGAGCCCCGGTATTGTCGATGCTGAAGGTCAGCGTCGACGTCGCGCCTTCGGCGATGCTGCTGGGTGAAAATGCCTTGGCGAAGCCCGGAGCCGGGGCCGGTGTGATCGACAGAGTTGCGTTTGCCGTGCCGCTATTGCCCAGGGAAGATGTCAGATCGCCAGAAGTGTTTGCCGCGTTCGTGCCCGACACTGCCAGAACGTCGACCGAGACCGTACAGGTCCCACCGGCCGAAACCGTGCCGCCGCTATAGGAAATCGAACCCGCACCAGACACCGCCGTCAACGTCCCACCAGTACAGGTGGTCGAGGCGTTCGGCACGGTGGCCACGGTGATGCTGGCAGGCAGCGCATCGGTGAAATCCAGTGACGACGCCGGGATCAGCGCCCCGGTATTGTCGATGCTGAAGGTCAACGTCGAGGTCGCGCCTTCGGCGATGCTTCTGGGCGAAAACGCCTTGGCGAAGCCCGGAGCCGGGGCCGGTGTGATCGACAGCGTCGCACTGGCCGTGCCACTATTGCCGATCGACGAGGTCAGATCGCTGGACGTATTCGCGGCATCCACGCCGGATACCGCCAGAACGTCGACCGAGACCGTACAGGTCCCACCGGCAGAAACCGTGCCGCCGCTATAGGAAATCGAACCCGCACCAGACGCCGCCGTCAGCGTCCCACCAGTACAGGTGGTCGAGGCGTTCGGCACGGTGGCCACGGTGATGCTGGCCGGAAGGTTGTCGGTGAAGGACAGCGACGACGCCGGGATCAGCGCCCCGGTATTGTCGATACTGAAGGTCAGCGTCGACGTCGCGCCTTCGGCGATGCTGCTGGGTGAAAACGCCTTGGCGAAGCCCGGAGCCGGGGCCGGTGTGATCGACAGCGTCGCACTGGCCGTGCCACTATTGCCCAGGGAAGATGTCAGATCGCCAGAAGTGTTTGCCGCGTTCGTGCCCGACACTGCCAGAACGTCGACCGAGACCGTACAGGTCCCGCCCGCCGAAACCGTGCCGCCGCTATAGGAAATCGACCCTGCGCCAGACGCTGCCGTCAGCGTCCCACCAGTACAGGTGGTCGAGGCATTGGGGGTCGACGCCACGGTGATGCTGGCTGGAAGGTTGTCAGTGAAATCCAGTGACGTCGCCGGAATCAAGGCGGTGCTATTGTTGATACTGAAAGTCAGCGTTGACGTCGCGCCCTCGGCGATGCTGCTGGGTGAAAATGCCTTGGCAAAACCCGGGATCGGGGCCGCAGTAACGGACAACGTATCGCTGGCCGTACCGCCAGGGCCAAAGTCGCTGGACAAAACACCCGAGGTGTTCACGTAAACGCCAATTGAAACCGAGGTCACATCGACCGAGACCGTACAGGTGCTACCGGCGGTAACCGTCCCGCCGCTATAGGAAATCGTGCCCGCGCCAGACGCCGCCGTCAGCGTCCCGCCGGTGCAGGTGGTCGAGGCATTTGGCGTCGCCGCCATCACAACCCCTGTCGGCAGGTTATCGGTAAAGCTCAACCCCGACACATTGTCGATGATAGTAGACGCGTCAATGGTGAAGGTCAGGGTCGAGGTATCGCCCTGCACCATGCTGTCGGGCGCGAAAACCTTGCTGAAAGTCGGCGGCAAGGGATTGACCGTCACGGTGTCAGAAACGCCCGCGGCGACAACAAGTCCGTTATCGGTCAGGCTGCTGGTGCTACTGGAATAAATCCCCGGCAGTGGGGTAGCGATAGACACTGTCGCGGTGAAAGTACAACTTGCCCCAGGTGCCAGAGAACCGCCCGTAAACGTGATCAGGCTCGTCCCGCTTAAGGACGATCCGGCACCACAGACACCGGTTTTCGTCAGGTCTGTCGCCGCCGATCCGGTGATATCGTCCGCAACATCATCGGTGAAGGCCAGGTTGGTCCGTGTGATCCCGCCCGGCGGATTGGAAATGGTGTAGGTCATCACCACCGAGCTGTTGGTGTTGGCCGTCGAGGGCGAGATCGATTTGCTGAAGGTCGGTACCGAGGCCGAGCGGACTTCGATACTGGCAGTGTCGGCAGGGCCGCCCACGGCGCCCGACGCGGTGGTGCCGCCGACATCCGACGTGGTGTTTGTATAGGTGCCAAGTGCCACGCCAGCCCCGAAATCGACCGGTATCTGGATGCTGCAGGTAGCACCGGAGGCCAGCGACCCGCTGGCCAAAGTCAGCAGTGTTCCGCTTTCGCCTGTCAGAGTGCCGCCACAGGTGTTGGAGGTCGCGGTGCCAAAAGTGGTTCCGCTCAGGAAACCCGACAGGTCGTCGGTAAAGGTGATGCCCGTCGCCGCCTCGGAACCGAGGTTTTTCAATGTCAGCGTCAGGCCCGCACTGCCCCCAGCCAGAACATAAGAACTGTCAAAGGATTTGGTCAGTTCGAGGGAGGCACTACCTTCGCCGCTCACGCCGACGATCAACGTATCGGCAACCTTCTCGATCGATAGGGGGGAGTCGGCAATATACGTGATTGCACTGGTCGGTATCCGGTAACTGCCATCCGCCGCGCCCGCAGGCACTGCCAGCGTCACATCGAAACTACAGCTGGCTCCGGGGTCGAGAGCCCCCGACGAAAGTTGAAACGTTACGGTGCCGCCGGCCGAAGATATCGGCCCGCACGGCAGTGTCGCCGGAGTGACCGCCGTCGCCGCCAAACCGCTCAGGACTGAAGAGTAGCCGTGGGTAAAACCGATATCGGCTATTGAATGTGGCGCGGAATTTGGGTTGGTGATGGTATAACGTGCGGTCACGGTGCCGCCCGCGACGACCGGATCATCAATAAATTCCACACTCGCCGTGATTGGCGATGTCGTATTCACCGTGATGCTGGCGCTTGCAGCGGTGCCATTTTGCACTGCCGCGCTGCCACCGCCAAGTGATGCGGTGAGATCCGAAGTGGTATTGGTCTGGGCTCCGGTTGCAGTCCCCAGAGTGATACTGACTTTGACGTCGCAGCTTGCCCCGGTTGAAACCGACCCGCCGGAATAGCCGAGGGACCCCGTACCCACGCCGCTAACCGATC
This sequence comes from Thalassovita sp., assembly GCF_034670005.1. Lineage (GTDB taxonomy): Bacteria > Pseudomonadota > Alphaproteobacteria > Rhodobacterales > Rhodobacteraceae > Thalassobius. The sequence continues at coordinate 791,790 of NZ_JAXMOH010000001.1, read as the reverse complement.
CGCCACAGCCATTGCTATCCACCGAAGACAGCGTAGCGCCGCTGTGGAACGTATCGAGGTCGTCGGTAAAGGAAATGTTGGTCGCGTTGGAAGTTTCGCTACTGTTGGACAGGCGCAGTGTCATCCCGACCGTGTCGCCGACCCCGGCAGCGCTTTGATCGAAGGATTTGGTTATCGACAAGGGCGAGGCACCTGCGGTTACGGTCAGGTTCGCCGACGCGTCATTTCCGGTCAGGGTCTGGCCGTTTATGGTAGCGGAATTTTCAACGGCCGTCTGCGTATAGACGCCTGACGCAGTGCTGGACGGCACCACAAGACCACTAAGGGTGATGGTACAGGAACTGTTCGCAGCGACGGCACCATTGATGTAGATGTAATAAGGGACACCAGAAACCGTTTGGTAAAACATGGTTCCGCCGCAGCTATCGGGCGACGGCGGCAAAGTTGCACCAGGATCTTCGGGAAACGGGTCAGAAACTCGAAGCCGGAAGGCTGCACTTGACGCCGCATAAGTACTGTTCGAATTGGTCAGCGTAATAGTTGCCGTAGTCGGATCGCCCGCATCGACCGAAGTCCAAACCATAGCCAGTTCCAAGGGAGCACCGTCGGAGACCTGCAACGTATCAGAGGCAGCGGACGAAGTGACAGGCGATCCGTTTACCGTTGCGGACACGGTCGATGTAGTGTTGGTATAGGTGCCACCGGCCGCTCCCGAAGGGATCTGAACCGTGACGCTGAAATTGCAGTTCGTACGGGAGGCCAGCGATCCGCCGGCAAAACTGATCGTTCCGGTGCCTGCGCCGCTGATGCTCGATCCCGACCCGCAGGGATCGGTGACATCGCTGACCAGCGTCGCCCCCGACAGCATCGCATCAAGATCGTCGGTAAACGCGATGCTGCCAGCGGCAAAATCGACATTCGAATTATAGAGGTTGAAGCCAAGCGTGACGGTCCCGCCCGGAGCAACCGGATCGCCCGAAAACGTCTTGGTCAGGGTCGGCGCGGACGCCGAAGGCGTTTCTACGGTCAGGTTGGCAGATGCAACGCCAAGATTCCCAAGACTGGAACCAAGCTGACCGGAGGTGAGCGTATAATCGCCCGAGTCAGTGCCCTGAATATCGACGGTGACGGTGCAGGATACCGCAGACGTGAAAAACACCCCCGCCAAGCTGATCGAACTGGACCCTGCTGCGCCAGTAAGTGACCCCCCGGTACAGGTCGTTGCAGTGTTGGATGGCGAAGCGATCTGTACACCGGTCGGAAGCGTTTCTGAGAACCCTACACCCGTAATGACCCCGCCATACGGTGTATTGTCGATGGTATAGGTCATCGTGCTGGTGCCATTCGGGCTGACCGAAGTGGCGGAAAGCGCTTTGCTAAATATCGGGCGCGCCGAGTCTACGGTCAGAGTCGCACTTGCCGCACTCGTAAAGCCGAGGCTGGAGCTCAGGCTGCTGGTTGTGTTGACATGACTGCCAACCGCTAAACCTTTGATATTGAACGTGATAGTACAGCTATTATTCGCAGGCAGGCTACCTCCGGAAAAGCTTAGTGTACCACCGCCGCCAGAGGCAGTCAGGGTCGGGGGAACCGAACGGCCGGAACATGTGGTCGTGGCATTGGGGGCTGCCGCGATTTCCAATCCAATTGTCAGCGTATCGGAGAAAGCAATATCATCCGCAACACTGACCGAGGAGGTGTTGGTGATCGTGTAGGTCGCCACCGTGGTGCCGTACAAGGCGACCGTCGAGGGGCCGTAGGATAGGGACAGCGTTACATCAGATGCAGGGCCGGCCGCTCTGCCGATGCCGGATTGGCCGAAAAATGTGAGCAGCGTGATCGCCACGAAAAACACAACATGGGCCATGCGGCCCGCAAATGCTGGCATTTTATTCATAATTCTGTCCCCTACGACACCGAAACACACACGACACTAATCGGTAAAACTGAATTTTTTGCGTTATGCAAAAGTCTCAGCACATATTCCGCCACCAAACAACTATTGCGTTCAAATATTTACAATTTTTTGTTTGTCTGAGGTCGGTTTTGCAACGTATTCAAGCAGTGAAATTTCAGAAAATTATGACGGCTCTGTGAAAATTGTCCCGGAAATTGAACCCTGTCGAATTCACCTGCGTTGCCGGGCGCAGAGTTTTTGCAGGAATTCCAGGCAGGCTTCTATCTGGGAAATTTCGATATATTCGTCCGGTATATGTGCCTGATTGATGCTGCCCGGGCCAAAAACGACGCTGGGCAGGCCCTCTCGATCGAAACATCCCGCATCGGTCCCGAAAGGCGCGGTGGTGAAGTCGTTTTCACCGCTGACCTGTCGCACCAGATCCAGTGCCGTCGAGGACGGGTCGGCCCGGAGGCCGGGATAATTCGAAACTGTTTCGGTACTGATCGAAGCCTGCGGAAACAAGCCCCGCATTTCATCCTGAAGCCCGTCAAGAAAGGATTCGATACGCTGCATTTCCGCAGCACCATCAGCGGGCGGCGTGACGCGCAATTCCCAATCAATTTCGCAATCTTCGGCGATGATGCTGCGCCCGGCACCGCCGCTGATCGTGCCCACGTTTATGGTGTGAAAGGGCGGTTGAAACGGGCTTCCCGGCAGCGGATTCGCGGCACATTCCGCCCCCAGCTGTTCCAGGAAACCGATGAAACGGGCCGCGTAATGAATCGCGCTGACTCCACGGGACGGGTTCGAAGAATGTCCGGCGACGCCGGTAAACCTTGTGCTGCGCTCAAAGCCGCCTTTGTGACCTGCGATCACCTTCATTTCGGTGGGTTCACCAACGATGATCGCCGCCGGTTTCATCCCCGTCGCAACGATCTGCCGCGCCAGATCGGGCGCCCCGATGGAACCCGGTTCTTCGTCATAGGAAAAGGCCAGATGGATCGGACGTTTGAGCGGCGCTTGGGCAAAATGCGGCACCATGGCCAGCGCACAGGCCAGGAACCCCTTCATGTCAACCGCACCCCGACCGTATGCCCGCCCGGCGTCCCGGGTCAGTTCAAACGCTGGCCGGGACCAGTCCTGGCCTTCCACCGGGACCACGTCGGTGTGGCCGGACAACGCGACCCCGCCATCCACCTGCGGACCGATAGTGGCAAACATGTTGGCCCGCAGACCAGACCCGTCAAAGCCAAACTCGGCTTCAACGCCGTGCTGGCTGAGATAATTATGGATATATCCGATGATATCCAGATTGGACCGCCCCGACAGGGTGTCAAAGCGCAACAGGTCGTCGAGAATGGCAAGAGTCTTTTCAAGGGTCTGGGACAAACCAAGGATCCTGATCGGGTACAAATATGTGAAAACGTCCCAGCCTGTCGCCGGGTCGTTTTCACACTGAACGCGCTCTAGGGAGGGGTCGTCAAGTCGCGTTTTTCACCTTTCGTGAAGCAAATTTGGTCATGCAACTGAAAGATCAGGGTTCAGCGGGCTGCGGAATTGCCGACCAAGCAGCCGCCGCGCGCCCCTATCCCAGCCATTCCAACATTCTTTCCCGCATGATGAATTTTTGCGGTTTCCCTGTAATCGTCATCGGCAGATCGTCGACGATCCGGATATGTTTGGGTATCTTGAAATGGGCGATCTGACCCTGGCAGAAATCCCGCAAATCGTCTCCGGTCAGTTCCGTTCCGGGTTTTGCAACCGCCCAGGCACAGACCTCTTCACCGAATTTTTCGTCGGGAATACCAAAGACCTGCACATCACTTACCTTTGGATGGCGGATCAGGAATTCCTCGACCTCACGCGGATAGACGTTTTCACCGCCCCGGATGATCATGTCCTTTACCCGCCCCACGATGGAACAGAACCCGTCTTCGTCGAACACGGCTAGATCGCCAGTATGCATCCAGCCGTCGCGGATACTGTCGGCGGTCTTCTCGGGGTCCTGCCAATACCCTTTCATGACCGAATAGCCCCTCGTGCATAGCTCACCTTGCGTCCCAACGGGCACGATCTGGCCGTCCTGATCGACGATCTTGACCTCAAGATGCGGATGAACCCGACCGACGGTTTCGCAGCGTTTGTCGAGGTCATCATCAACAAAGCTTTGGAAGGAGACGGGTGACGTTTCTGTCATGCCATAGCAGATCGTGACCTCGCCCATATTCATTTCCGTATTGACCCGCTGCATGACCTCGACCGGACAAGGGGCACCCGCCATGATCCCGGTGCGCAGATGCGACAGGTCGCGCGGGTTTTGTTCCAGATCTTGCAGCATGGCGACGAACATGGTCGGAACACCGTAAACCGCCGTGCACTTTTCCGCCGCCAGAGCATCAAGCGTATCAGAGGCCACGAACGCTTCGCCGGGGAAGACCATCGCGGCCCCTTTGCTGACGGCCCCGAGAACCCCCATCACCATGCCGAAACAGTGGTAAAGCGGTACCGGAATGGCCAACCGGTCGGTTTCGGTCAGGTTGATCCGCCCGGTGACACAGTGCGCATTGTTGACGACGTTGTAATGCGACAGCGTCGCCCCTTTCGGCATACCCGTCGTACCGGATGTGAATTGAATATTGATCGCGTCATCCGGGTTGAGGGTTCGGTCAATTTCAGGCAACCGTAACTGCTGGGCCGGGCCGCCAAGTTTTTTCAGCTGGGTAAAAGAGTAGGTGCCGGGTCCCGGGGCGTCATCCATCACGATGACGCTGCGCAAATGGGGCAAACCCTCCGACTGCAACCGTCCCGGCGCGCAGGTTTCAAGTTCAGGGGCAAGGGTCCGGATCATACCGAGGTAGTCTGACGACTTGAAAGACCGGGCCGAAATGAGCGCCTTGCAACCGACCTTGTTCAACGCATATTTCAATTCGGCCAGGCGATAGGCGGGGTTGATATTGACCATGACCAGCCCAACCCGGGCGGTTGCGAATTGAGTCAGCACCCATTCGAAGCGGTTCGGGGACCAGATCCCGACGCGGTCGCCTTTTTCAAGCCCCAGAGCCAGAAGACCAGAGGCCAGTTCGTCAACCGCCCGATCCAGGTCGTAGTAGCTCAACCGGATACCCTGTTCGCAAAAGATGGCCGCATCACGCGGTCCGAAACGCGCCACCGCTTCGCGCAAAAGCTGCGGAATGGTGACATAGGCAAGCGGCGGTGCGCTCGGACCGCGCACATAGGACATTCCGTCGACCGGCGCGATCGTTTCAGCAATGGAATCCCGGGAACTGTCCCAGCCGGAAATCCGGTTTGCAAGGCTTTCGTTCAGGATCGACATGGGTGACCTCCCTTACATGGCGCGCCAGTCACCGCTTTGCTCGAAAGCATGCGCCGCCTGGTAAATTTTCAATTCCCCGTATTGCGATCCAACCAGCATCATCCCGATGGGAAGCCCTTCGCTCAGACCGCAGGGAACATCCATGGCAGGCAAACCGCCGTTGAAAGGTGCCGTATTGCCAATCATTTCGAACGCGCGCTGGACGTACAGGCTGATCGAACAATCGGCAGGCGGAATTTCCTGTGGTTTCATCGGGACGGTCGGCATCAGCAGAACGTCGTATTGCTTCAGGACATCAGAATATTTTTCGTTCACTTTGCGCATCAGGTTCTGCGCCTTGCCGTAAAAACGCCCGCGATATTGCTCCTGAAAGAATTCGCCCAGGAACATACAGACCTTCAGAGAATGAGAAAGTTCGTCCGCCCGCGACCGCCATTGCGCCATGTGATCCATCATCGAAGGCAGGAACAGGCCCTTGTAATTCGTGCCACCGGAATTGCCGCGCATCATGTGGTCCTGCAATCCTTCGACCGTAATCGCCGTCCAGCAATCGACGGCGAGGTGATGTTCGGGAATGGAAACTTCGTCGACACGGGCACCGAGTTCGCGGAAACGGTCGGCGGCGGCCAAGACCTTGTGATCAACATCCGCTTCGCTTTCGGGACGATGGAATCCTTCCTTGAGGACACCGATCCGCAACCCCTGCGCGCCACGTCCCAAGGCTTCTGTATAGCGGTATGTCTGCGGGCAATACTGACGCGGGTCCAAGCCATCACTGCCTGCGAGAACTTCAAGAAGAAGCGCATTGTCGGACACGTTATTTGTAACCGGTCCGACGTGGTCGATCGTCTGCTCGACCGGCATGATCCCGGTATAGGGAACAAGCCCGTGGGTGGGTTTCATTCCGTAAACACCGCAATTGGAAGATGGAATGCGGATCGACCCACCCTGATCGCCGGCGATCGCCATGTCCACCTCGCCCGTGGCCACCAACGCGGCGGACCCGCTGGAAGACCCGCCAGCCATATAGCCGTGTTTCCATGGGTTCTGAACCGGCCCCTTTGCATTGGTATGCGATCCGCCGGACAGACAGAAGTTTTCGCAATGGGATTTACCGGTGATGACCGCGCCAGCATCCAGCATCCGGGTGACGATGGTGGCGTCGATTTCAGGGGTGTAGCCTTCCATGATGGAAGACCCGTTCATCATCGGCACCCCGGCAAGGCAGACCGTGTCCTTCAAAACGATCCGTTTACCGCGCAGCGGCCCGTCCGGTGCCCCACGCACTTCGGTTTTCACGTACCATGCATTCAGCGGGTTTTCAGAAAAGTCGGGAAAATGCCCCGGCGCCCGCGGATACCTGACCGGAGGCAGGTTGTCGGGCGTTGCGTCCAACCGATCATAAGCCTGAATGTAAGGTTCCATGATCTGGGAAAATTCCTGCAGATCTGTGTCCGTCAGGCTCATGCCGAAGCGGTTGGCCATTTCGCGCATCTGGAAAAGAGTGGGGCGTCTCACGGTCATATTTGTCACCACGGATGTGGGCAGCGGATCGGGAATATGCCCGCCCGGTGCCTTGATTTCAGAAATACGCGATTGCGCTGCAACGGTACCGGACGCGGCTTGCCCACGGGTTGAACGCGCCGCGCCAAACCCGAGAAACTGATCGACTTTGGCCTGATCGGACAGATCGTGGCGGCTGAGTTCGCCAGTGATCCGGCCGCGTTCCAGAACCAGTACACGGTCGGAAAGGTCCGAGATGAAATCGAAATTCTGTTCGACAAGAAGGATCGACAGCCCCCGGTTTTTTCGAAGCTGTAAAAGGGTTTCAGCCATTTCTTCGATGATCGACGGCTGAATACCTTCGGTCGGTTCGTCAAGAAGCAGAAAATCGGGATCACCCATCAGGCAGCGCGCCAAAGCCAGCAATTGCTGTTCCCCGCCCGATAACGCACCGCCCTCCCGGTCGAGCAGCGGGCGCAAGCGCGGGAAATCCGAAAGCACCGCCTCCATCACATCGCTTTCAGAGGCTCCGGCATATTCGTGCCAGGCAAAGCGCAGGTTGTCGCGCACGCTAAGCTGCGGAAAGATCCCGCGACCTTGTGGGACGTATCCCAAACCCAGACCGGCGCGTTCGTAGGGTGACATGCGGGTGATGTCCGTAGCATGGAACCGCACCGATCCTGAACTTGCAGGCAGGAAACCCATGACGGTTTTCATCAGGGTCGTTTTGCCCATGCCGTTATGGCCAAGAATGCCCACGACTTCGTTCTCGGCAACCGAAAATTCGATACCATGCAGGATCGGCACCTTGCCATAACCGCCTGACAGACCCTTGATTTCAAGTATTTCCGTGACGTTTTCAGCCATGTCAGGCCTTCTTTCCAAGATAGACATTGCGAACGGTCGGATCGGACATCACCCGGTCGACGTGATCTTCCATCAGCACCTTGCCCTGATGGAAAACCGTGACATCCTGCGCGATCGACCGGATGAACTGCATGTCATGTTCAACGATCACAATGGCAGCCGTTTTGTTGAGTTCGTGAATGATGGTGGTCATGCGCTCGACATCCTCGGCGCTCATCCCTGCTGCGGGTTCGTCCAGCAGCACCAGCCACGGATCACCGACAGCCACCAGGCCCAGTTCGACCCGCTGGCGTTCGCCATGGGCAAGCTGACCCAGATCGCTCCGCGCGATCGCGTTCAGCGCCAGACGCTCAATCACTTCCTGGGTTTTCCGGTTTGCCTCGGCCGGATCATGGAACCTCCGCGCGGCCAGCCAGATGTTTTCAAATACGCTCAAGGCATCCATGACGTTCGGGGTCTGGGTTTTGATCCCAACCCCGAGAGAGGCGATCTGATGCGGAATCCAGTCAGTGGTTTCCTGTCCGCGCATATAGACCTGACCTTCGGTCGGGGTTTGTAACCCGGTGACGCATTTGAAGAACGTGGATTTGCCCGCGCCATTAGGGCCAATCAGACAACGCAATTCCCGCGCCCGCAGTTTGAAATCCACGTTGTTCGCAGCGACGACGCCGCCGAACCGCATGGTCAACCCGTGTGTTTCCAGCACAATTTCAGCCATGATTCCGTTCCCTGTTGCGCAGTCGCCGGGCCTGATGAATCCGACCCAACGGTCGGCGGCCAAAGCTGATTTTCCATAGCCCTGCCAGCGCTGGCACAATGCCGCGGGGCAGGAACAGCACGAAAAGAACGAGGATCAGGCCAGTAATCAGGGTGTTGTCGACCACGCTTTGCTGGCCCAGAAGGAATTTGAGATAGGCAAGCCCGGCCGCACCAAGGATCGGACCCAAGCGCGTTCCAAGCCCGCCAACGATACACCAGATGATAATTTCGGCGGATTGGCCCAGCGAAAACAGGTTGGGGGTGACGATTTCGCCCCAGTTGGCAAACAGTGCCCCGGCCAGCCCGGCAATCGCCGCGCCAGCGGCAAAGAGGACGGTTTTGCGCGCCCGCACGTCATAGCCCATCAGGGAAATGCGAGTTTCGTTTTCACGTATGCCAACGGCAACGCGTCCAAAGCTGGACCGAAGCAACGCCGATACCAAGAGATACACCAAAGCCAGCATTATGGCGCAGACGTAGAAATAGGTGTCACCCCAGATATAGGCGTCGGGGTTTCCGGGAATGTTCAGGGTCTGAAAACCGGGAATACCGTTGAAACCACCCAGCCGCGCCTTACCGATCACATATTGCGGTCCGGCAGTGGAATTGATGAACTTGAAAAGGATCAGCGTAACCACCAGCGTTATAACGCCAAGGTAGACATCCGTCAGCCTGCCGTAAAACATCATAATGCCAAGCAGTGCGGCAAAGAGGGCGGGCACCAGCACGGCAAGGATCATCGGCAGCGTGCTTTCACCAGTGTTGATCGCGGCGATTGCGTAAGTATAGGCGCCCAAACCGAAAAAGGCCGCTTGTCCGAAGCACAGAATGCCTCCGAAGCCCCAGATCAGGCCAAGACTGAGGCCAAGCATTCCGTAGATGGCCAGAACCGTAAGCGTGAAGGTTCCGATCAGCATCGGCATCACCCAGATCAGCAGCGCTGTAACGACGATAGTTGTTGCGAGGTCTTTTTGCAGGCTGCCAGGCATCACAGCTTCCCCTTGAAGAATTTGCCGGTAATTCCCTGCGGCAAAAGACGAAGAAGGATCACAGCAGCAACCAGAAGAGCGACCTCACCGATCACCGGAGAGAGGGCGAAGGTGAAAATCTGATTGACGACGCCGAAGAGTGAGGCGCTGGAAAACAACCCGGCGATCAGCGACGGACCACCCGCGATCACGGTGATAAACGCCTTGGCGATATAAGCCCCGCCCGAGGTTGGCACCAAACCGACCAGAGGGGCGAGCACTGCGCCCGCAAGACCAGACAAGGCCGAGCCGCAGAAGAAAGTCGCCATATATATACGGTCCGGGCTGTAGCCCAGCGCGGCCGCCATGTCCGGCCCCTGCATCGCTCCACGCGCGATCAACCCGGCGCGGGTCGCCTTTAGCGCGGTGAGCATGGCGATCAGAAGCAAAGCCGAAACAACGATAATGAAGAAATTATAGCCGTTGATCTGATAGTCGCCGATGGTGAAACCGGGGATCGGTGTTGAAATACCCGTTGTGGTGTTGCCAAAGATCATCGTGGCAAGACCGATGAAAAACAGGCTCAGCCCCCAGGTTGCCAGCATGGTATCAACCAGACGCCCATAGAGATGGCGGATCACCAGCCGTTCCACGACCAGACCGATCAGACCGACCACGATCGGCGCGATGACCAGCATTGCTATAAAAATGTTTACGCCAAGCTGCACCGCGGTGATGGTCGCATAGCCGCCCATCATCATGAATTCGCCATGCGCGAGGTTGATCACCTTCATCATGCCGAACACCACGGCCAACCCGGCGCTGATCAGGATCAACGAGGCAACCGCGTAAAGCATTTCCACCAATATGACGAATGTTAGGTCCATAAGCGCGAGGTATCCTTAGGCAAAGCTCGACCGTTCCCCCGCGAGGGGGGCAAGGCGGCAACCGCCGCCCTGCTTCGGATCTGCAAGGGTTCAGATCTTAATTTCGTACTGGGTGTTATCGTTCGGATTGGCCGACAGATCGCAGACCGCCTGAGTGTCGATCGGTTGCCGCTGTGGCAAGGTTTCGATCACGCGCATGCCCTGATTTTCGATTTCCATCAGATGAACATCAAGCACCGCATGGTGGGTTTTCGGATCGACGGTGACCTTGCCCGACGGACCTTCGATGGAAAGCCCGGTTTCAAGCGCCGCGATCATCGCATCCCGATCCAGAGATCCCGCCTGACGCACCGCTTCGGCCCATGTCAGAATGCCGTTATAGTTCGAAACGGCGATTTCATGGATCATACTGCTGTCGCCATAGGCCGCGGCCCATTTTTCCTTGAATGCCACGTTCCCGGGAGTATCCAATTCCTGGCTGTAATTATAAGCTACCATGATACCGTTACCCTCTTCGGGGGTCAGAACCTTGTGTTCGTTCCCCACCCCAAGCGTTGTGGAGGCCAATGGAATACGGTCTTTCATTCCCGCCGCCGCCCATTGCCGGAAGAAAGACAGATGCGCCCCACCGACCAGCGGCGCGATGACAAGATCGGGACCGGCCGATTGGATTTTCGCAATGGTCGACCCGAAATCGCTAACGTCGAGCGGGAAGAAATCGACCCCGACCGTTTCACCGCCATTTTCGGCGACGAATTTCTGAATCCAGCGCGCGGTGATCTGGCCGTAATTATAGTCAGCGGCAAGAATATAAACCTTCTTGCCCGCTTTCCCCATCGCATAGGGTACCAGCGCTGCGACCTGCTGGGCAGGGGTGACGCCATTGATGAAGATATTGCGGTCACAGACGCCGCCTTCGTAAAGTACGTTGTAGAAATAGAGCGTCTTTGTCTTGCGCATGGTCTGGCGGATCGCTTCGCGCGACGCAGACAGAATGCCGCCATGCACCACATCCACTTTGTCCTGCCGGGTCAGTTGCTGGGCGTATTGGGAATAAAGCGCCATATCGGATTGGGTATCATAGGCTTCGACTTCGATTTTCTTACCCAAAAGACCGCCGGCACCGTTGATTTCATTCACCGCAAGCCGCATCGCCATATCCATCGGCTTGCCGTAGGCATCGAAAATGCCGGACGTATCGATGATCGACCCCAGCTTGATCGTGTCCCCGGCCAACGCCACGCGGGGCAGAAGGCTTGCGCCTGCTATCGCGGCTGTTGCGTTCAAAAATTTCCGTCTGTTCAGTAACATGGCAATATCCTCTCTGATGGCATTCTGTGTCGGTGCGCAGTTTTCCTGCGTCACTCTTTTTTGGATTTGATACGGTTGGCGTAGTCAGCGGTCCGACCGGCGAGGTTGGCATCGAAATCAAGGCCGATTTCTTCGCCCATCTGTTTCATCGCGGGCAGGCGCACGGCCATGCCAAGGATCTGATCCATCGCGGCGCCAAAGGCCCCGTCAACACCTTCGCCAGAAGTACCGCCACCACCACCGGCACCGGAAATCTGGTTGATGCGGATCGAGTCGATCTTTTCAACCGGCTTCATCATCTGGGTCATGATCTCGGGCAACCGGTCGAGCTTGCGTTCTTCCAGACGCATCCGGATGACGGCATCGCTCAGGGTGTTCTCTGCGGCATTGAGGGCAACGCGCCCGGCGGCTTCGGCCTCCATCCGCGCCTGTTCGGCTTCGGCGGCCTTGGTCGCAACGGTGGCGTTGGCCTGCGCCTTTGCCAGCATCGTGCCGACGTCGCTTTTGACCCGGGCGTCTTCCAGTTCAAGTTCTTTTACCTGTTTCAGTCGGGCGGTTTCGCGTTCGCGTTCCGCGACCGCCCGGTCTTTCTGGGCCTGAACATGCTCGGCTGCCAAAAGGATCTTGGCGCGCGCTTCTTCCTCGATCGCCTTGGCTTCGGATTCCTCGGCGCGTTTCCGGGCAAGATGAATATCGTTTTCAATCCTGGATTCTTCCAACGAAAGGATCGCCGCCATTTCAGCTTTTCTCAGTGTCTCGTCCTGCTCGACCTGAGACGCCTTGGCACGGCCTTCGTTTTCTATCCGCGCGGTCTCACTTGCCAGCTTCGCGGCATCCCGCGCACGATCTTCCCGGGATTTCGCGTCCGCTTCCAGTTTGGCCAGATGCTCTTGCTGGGCGATCTCGGCTTCGCGCTCTTCGCGTTGCAGCTCAAGCTGGCGCTGGTGCTGGACAAGACGGCTTTCGCGTACTGAAATTTCCGCCTCGGTCTCGATCCGAACACGCGCCTTGCGCTGATCGGCGACCAGTTCGGCCAACCGCCGCATACCTTGGGCATTGAAGGCGTTGTTTTCGTTCCACAAGCTGAGATCGCTTTGATCAACCGCAATCAAAGCGGCGGATACCAGCGTCAGGCCAAGCCGTTCGGCCTGCGTTTCGACCGCCGTTGCGACATCTTGGGCAAAGCCGCTACGATCGAGATGTATTTCCTCAAGCGTGCGCGCCGCCGCCGCGTTTTGAATGGCATTCACCAACGCGCCGGAGAGAACTTCTTCTACGGTGTCACCGCCACGGGCAATCCGATGCCCGAGCGCCTGAGCCGCAGTCGAGATACCCGTCTCAGTCGGATCGACCCGCAGTTCGAATTCGAAAGTGACATCGGCCCGCATTTGATCCCGTGTCAGGACGGCGTCGCGTCCTTGGCGACGCGTTGAAAAGTTGAGCGCGCCCATCGAAACACGCTGCACCTGATGCAGGATGGGCAGGGCCAGGCACCCGCCATCGGTCACCACGCGGCGTCCCCCGAACCCGGTCCGAACCAGAGCAGTATCCAAAGTTGCTTTGGCGTAGAACCGTTGCAGGAACCAGATCCCGACAAGGACAATCAGTGCCGCAAGCACCAACAGAGCAATCCAGAGCAAGGCAGTTCTCCCCGATTTAGCATGTGTCGCACACCGGAAATGGTGCCGCGATCATTCTTGATTAAACCGTGGAAGATTTTAATTTCCAATTCAAGCATTAAATTTGAAAAGGAAAATAATTGTCTCTAGTGCATTGTTTTATAACTCTTTAATAACTTCGAACTTCAATCCATCCGCCCGAGCAAGGTATATCGGAGCCCGCTCGCTCTTGTTTGAATTGGCCCGTGTACGCCCGCTGCGATGAACCACAGGCAACACGTCTTTACTATAATGTTCACGCCAATCGAGCGCGTAGCTCTGCATCAGCCCGGCCAGGAAATGCACACCTTCATAGGTCGATTGTCCAAGCGCGTTCAGCGCAGGTGCGACATCGCCGTGGAGCTTGTAATAGAGTTCCTTGAAGGCCGCGTTCGCGTCGGTCGGGAGCGCCGCAAAGTAAGACGAGGCCACGAATAACCGTTTGCTATTGCGCGACCCGCTGGCCATCAACGCGTTTTCCTCGACGGCACAGGACAGGCGCACCATCCGGTTATGCAATCCGGCGCTGCCGAAGGCCCGGTTGAACGCCACGGCATCCTGACCAACGAGGGAAATCAGAACGGCTTCTGCGCCCGAACCGGCAATTTCGTCAACAAAGCGTGCCATATTGCGGATGCCGAATGGCAGGTATTTTTCGTAAACCAAACCCACTGACATTTCTTTCAGTTTCGATTTGGCAAAAGAATGCGACGTCCGCGGCCAGACATAATCGTTCCCGATCAACGCCCAACTTTTGGGACGGTATTTATTCTGAAGCAGCTCGATTGACGGGCCCAGCTGTTCCTGCGGGGTTTCGCCGATGGCGAAAAGCCCGGCCGTGCTTTCCCCGCCTTCGTAAAGAGGCGTATAGACATAGGGAATCCGCTGCCGCACGACTTTGCTGAGACGCTGGCGGATCGCGCTGATATGCATCCCGACAATCGCGTCGATCGCGCCCGCTTCGATAAGCCCGTTGACGGTCTCTTCGATCGAAATATTGGCCTCGAGAGCAGCGTCGATCATGATGAGCTGAATTTTGCGACCTTCAATCCCACCGGCCCGGTTCAGTTCCTCAACCGCAACCTGTGCGCTTGAGATACATGACGGTGCCCATAGCCCGGCCGAACCGCACAAGGGAATGAGCAGGGCGATCCGGTATGCTCCCTTACCGTATGTAAGAGAAAAGTCGTGAAGTTCCTCCAATTCCGTCGGAACCGTTGGAGCAGTCAAAAACGTCATCATGGCGCTGGCGCCCTTTCCGTGCGGATCGGGGACCAACACATTCCATTTGAATTCACTTTCCAAGTCAACTAAAATTTGATCAGCAGAAATTGGTGAGTATGTGTCATGGAACCCAGCGGCAGCCCGATCTACAACTATCTTTCTTACGCGCTTGCTGCGGCCCACCGAAAGGTCAACACGTCGCTGAGCGCCCGCCTGCGCAAGCACGGTCTTCAGATCGAAACATGGCGCGTTCTGGAAACGCTCGACGCCGGAAATAGACTGACCATGGGCGAACTTGCAGAAATCGTTCTGATGAATCCTCCCACTTTGACCAAACTGGTTGATCGCATGGTTTCGGACGGTCTGGTTCACCGTCAGGTCGCGCAAAATGATCAACGCCAGATCAACGTTCTGCCGACGGCTCTTGGTCGAAAACGCATGATGCAGATCAGACAGGAAATTCAGGATCAGGATTCCGCAATCCTGGATCAGCTTGGAAAATCCGAAACCGAGCAGCTGATACAGCTGTTGCGCGGGATTAGCTGACGCGATCTGTGTTTTCATGATCTGCCAACGAGGGTTCGGTCAGCAGGATCTGCCATCGCCCCTGCGGCGATCTGTCCATCGGGTTGTGGCTAACCGCCAAAATTTTAGGCACCTTACCGCGAAGATTTGGAATTACGCGCCGACACAGGGTGTCAGGGCAATATCGCCGTTTCTGGCCGGAACTGCCCCGCGACGTTGAAAAACAAGTCCGTCAACGCATTGCGGTCATCGGCAAGCGCGAACACCACCTCGTCCACCGTCGAACGAAATTCCGGAACCCTGATCCGGCGCACAGTGTCCGACCGGTAAGTGCCAAAGCGCCACATGAAGCCGACACCGATCCCCAAAGCTACCGCTTCATAGACCGCATCCCTTGTATCCGCCGTCAAACGCGGTTCGGGCGTGAGCCCGGCCTGACGGAACCCGCGGTCCACGACCTTCTGGGTGGACGACCCCGGGGATCTGAACACCAGCGGGCGGGCCGCGAGGTGATCCAGAGTTACCTCTTTTTTCCCGGCCATTGTATTATCAGGCGACACGATCGCCACCACTTCCTGTGACAGGACCGGGAAGCGCCGGAACCGCGAATCCACGGGCAGATTGGGCAGAACTGCGACATCGACTTCGCGCCGGGACACCGCGGCCATGATGTCCTGATGCGATCCACTTTCGACCGACACCGTCAGGGTCGGGTGGAGATCCAGCATACGCCCAATAATGGCGATGCCCGGCATCGAATTTCCCAAACCGACCCGCAGGCGATGTTTGCCCGAAGGTCCCCGGCGTGCCAGCACACGTTCAGCGTCACGTTGGGCCTGCAGCATACGGCTGGCGATGTCGCACAGTTCCAGACAGGCAGGGGTCGGTAGCAGCACCCCGCGCAAGCGATCGAACAAGTGGATGTCGTAGGCGCGCTCCAGATCTCGGATCTGCTGTGCGACGGCGGAATGCGAAATGCCGATTCGGCGGGCCGCAGCAGAATACGATCCTTCTTCCGCGACCGCCGTAAGGGCGCGCAAACGGGAAAGAGAGAGCCCTGAGACCGTTTCTGAAACCGATGCCTTCATGATCCGCAACATACACCTTCACACGTAACGGCGATGTTACAGTTCCCCATCATCACCGTCGCAACAGTCGGCGCGAGGCCGGCTCCAAGAAAGCAACAGCGCCGCAACGCGCAGACGGGGAATTCCCCGAACAAAAGGGTATTGCCATGCGAAAGCCGATCGGATTGCAGCAATTTCTGGACGGTCCCTGGCTCGGCCGGGACGCCGTTCTGGCGGATTTGGACGGCTGCCTTTTGTCTGGCGATACGGTGCTGCCCGACGTGCCCGAACTATTCGCCCGCTGCGCGGACCGGTTATGGATCGTTTCCAACAATTCATCGGACACAGCGCCAACCCTGTCGACACGGTTGGCAGGGCTCGGCCTTGCACTATCGTCAGACCGTATCCTGTTGGCAGGTGAGATGACGCTGCGCGCGCTGGCTGCTGCCCGGCCCGGAGCGCGGGTGGCTCTGTATGTGAATCCACCGCTGCAGGAGCTGGCGCGAGATTTGGGATTGCAGCCTGACCGTGACCAGCCGCAGTCGGTCGTTTTGGGCCGCGACACCGCCCTGAGCTTTGCCGATATCGCTCGTATCGCCGAATTGGCCGATGCCGGGCTGTCGATCTATTTGACCAATCCCGACACCAGCCACCCGGGCGCCGATGGCACCCCGCAGCCCGAAACCGGTGCGATCTGGGCAGCGATCACGGCCATCGTCCCGCAGGCCCGCATGACGAGCCTGGGGAAACCAGCCCCCGATTTGCCGCGCGAAGCACTGCGTCGCGCGGGCGTCACCCCGGGGGCCGCCGTTTTCATCGGCGACACCGAGGCAACCGACGGCGCCGCCGCCATGGCCGCCGGTGTCGAATTCGTGCGGCTGATACGCCCGGGCGAAACCCCAGCGCTACCCCTCAAAACTGGAGTCCATACATGCTGAGTTATACTCTGCGCACCCTGATGCGGATGGCTCTGACCTTCTTCGTAATCGTCACCATCGTGTTCTTTGCGACCCGGCTGTCGGGCAACGCGGTCGACTTCGTGATCGGCGACGGAATGACCACCGAAGATCGTGATCTGCTGATCAAGTATTATGAGCTCGACCGACCGGTCCTGTCGCAATATTTCGCCTTTCTGCGGTCCTTCACCGATGGTCAGTTCGGCCTGTCTTTCATCGAAAGGCGCCCGGTGGCGGATATGGTTCTGGAACGCGTCTGGCCCTCGACGCAACTGCTGCTTTCCGCTGTCACCCTGACCCTGCTGGTGTCGATCCCGCTGGGCATCACGGCGGCAATATGGCGCAAAAGCTGGATCGGCAGCGCGGTAATGGTGGTGGCCTTCCTCGGCTATGCGGTGCCGAATTTCGTCCTCGCGATCGTGATGGTTCTGATCTTCTCCTACTGGCTGAACTGGCTGCCAGTGGTGGGCAACGGCACGGCGTGGCATTTCATCATGCCCACCGTCGCGCTGGCGGGCGTTCTGATCGCGGCGCTGACACGATTTACCCGTAACGCCATGCTGGACGTGCTGGGACAGGATTTCATGCGCACCGCCCGTGCCAAGGGCCTGCCCGAAAGCGCAGTCATCTTCAAACATGGACTGCGCAATGCCGGCATCACCATCCTGTCGGTGATCGGGTTGCAGGTTGCCGGATTGGCGGCCTCGGGATCAGTGGTGATCGAGTCGATCTTCGCTTGGCCGGGGATCGGCGATCTGTTGGTCACCTCGGCGCTGCGCCGCGACTACCCGGTGCTGCAATTCGGCGTGCTGACCGTCGCGGTGGCCGTGATCATGATCAATGCTGCTATCGACCTCGCCTATGCCTGGGCCGATCCGCGCCTGCGTCACAGCGTGAAAGGCTGACCCCATGACCTACCCTGCCGTCCCTGCCACCTCTGTCCCGGCTGCCGCCCTGCAACTCTGGCATAGCGCCAATATCATCCAGAAGGCGGCGATCGTGATCGGTCTGAGCCTTGTCCTTATGGCCCTTCTGGCTCCGCTGATCGCTCCGTTCGATCCGAATTCGCAAAGCCTGATCTCACGGCTGCGCCCACCGCTTGGGCTTGAGCGGGCCAAGGCCGGGTATTTGCTGGGCACCGACGAATTGGGGCGCGACGTGTTTTCGCGCAGCCTCTACGGGCTGCGGCTAACGCTGATGCTGGCCAGTCTTGGCGCAATGTTGGGCCTGCTGATCGGCGGTACGCTGGGGCTGCTGGCAGGCATCGTTGGCGGCCGGGTCGAGGCGACAATCATGGCCGCAGTCGATACCCAGATCGCCGTGCCCTTCACGCTGGTCGCCCTGTTCCTGCTGGCGATCCTCGGCAGTTCGATCGAAGTGATCGTGCTGGTTCTGGGATTAGCAGGGTGGGAACAATATGCCCGTATCGTGCGGGGTGAAGTGAAGCGGTTGATGAACATCCCCTTCATTGAGGCCGCCCGCGCCGCTGGAGCCGGTCCGCTGCGCATTGCCCGGCATCACCTTCTGCCCAACATCATCTCGCCGCTGGTGGTGCAGTTCACGCTGGCACTGTCAAACATCGTGCTGCTGGAAAGCACCCTGTCCTTCCTTGGCCTTGGCGTACAGCCACCCACCGCGACGCTGGGATCGATGGTCGGGATTGGCCGCGACTACATGCCGACCGCACCATGGATCGTAGCAGCACCGGCGACGATGATCCTGCTTATTACCTTCGCCGTGCAAATCCTTGGCGACTGGCTGCGCGATGGCGCCGATGTGCGGCTGCGCGAAAGGTAGCCCCGAACATATCAACAACAGAGGCGCAAACGCCCGTCCCCTTCAATCGTCTAATCAATCCTTACGGAGACAAGACAAATGCTGAGACTGCTGCTTTCCACCGCCCTCGCCGCCGGGCTCGCCTCGGGCGCTTCTACCCAAGAGATCACCGTCGGCGCCGCCAACGTGTCGAGCTATCTCGACCCCGGTCGCGACCATTCCAATGTCGGGTCGCAATTCTACTACAACAGCTTCGACACCCTGATCGGCAAGAACCACGACACGCTGGAAGCCGATTGGCAACCGGCGCTGGCCACCGAATGGAAACTGGTCGACCCCAAGACCATGGAATTGAAACTGCGCGACGGCGTGACCTTCCACAACGGCGAAGTCATGAACGCCGATGACGTGGTATTTTCGCTCAACCGCATGTACCAGGCCGATTTCCCGCCCTATGTGGTGCGGTCGCGCGACCGGTTGTCGAACTTCGTCAAGGCCGAAAAGATCGACGACCTGACCGTGCGCATCAGCGTCGAAAAAGAAGAACCGCTGTGGGAAACCCTGTTGAACCTGCAGCAGGTCATGATCATCCCAGAGGACTATACCAAGGGCCTGACCGGCGACCCCAAAGTGGCCGAGCATGACGATTTCGAAGCCTTTTCGCTGGCACCCGTGGGCACCGGCCCCTATCGCATCGCCGAATTCGTGCCGGGCGAACGGGTGGTCTATGAACGGTTCGACGATTTTTGGGGCGAAAAGGCACCGCTGGCCAAAGCCACTGTGCAGCACATCCCCGAAACCGCATCGCGGCTGACCGCGCTGAAAACCGGCGAGGCCAACATCATCACCAATATCGCCCCCGACCAGCTGGCGCTGATCGAGAGCGACAAGAACCTGCGCACCGTGGGTAGCGCCACACCGCTGTTTCACGTCATGATCATGAACGTGAACCACCCCAAGCTGAAGGACCCGCGCATCCGTCAGGCGCTGAGCCTCGCCATCGACCGCGACACGCTGAACGAGGCGCTGTGGCTGGGTAAGGCTGTCGTTCCCTCGACCCACACGCTGAAGGAATACGGCGATCTCTATATGCCGGAACTGAAGACCTTCGAATACAACCCCGAAAAGGCCAAGCAACTGCTGAAGGAAGCCGGTTATGACGGGTTCGAGGTCACCTTCGACACCCACCCGACCTATTACACCAACGGGTTGCTGGCCGCACAGGCGATCACCGAAATGTGGAAAGAGGTCGGCATCAACGGCCGCGTCAACATCGCCGAAAAATGGTCAGGACGGTCGCCCGAGATGATGACCCGGAACTGGTCGAACCCGATGTATTTCGCCGACCCGTTCGGATCTTTCGGCGTGATGTGGGCCCCGAACGGTCCCTCCGAGGGCGAAGGCCGCTTTAACACCGACGCGGAATACGCCAAAATCTGGGAACGCTTCCGCTTCTCCAAGGACGTCGAGGCCCGCAAGACCGCCTACGGCGAACTTATGGAACGCATCAAGCAGGACCCGCCGGTGCTGCCGCTCTATCGTCCCTATGAGAGCTGGGCGATGCGCAAGGACGTGAGCTGGGCACCGAAGCCAGGCCACATTCCCTACGTGCTCGACTTCCGTGCCGGGTCGATCTCCTTCGCTTCGAACTGATCATAAAACGGCCCGCCGCCCACGCGGCGGCGGGCCCCTCCCCCCAATTCAGGAAAGTCCCCGCCATGTCCGTTCGTCTTGCCATTGTTGCCGATATCCACCACGGAACCCCTTCTGCCACCAAGCGCGGCGATACCGCGATGGGATTGATGGAGGAATTCGCCCATTACGTCCGCGACGCCGAAGTCGATCACGTGCTCGATCTGGGCGACCGGATTTCGGATGTCGACCACGACACCGACCTGCGGTTGGAGGCCGAGGTGGCCGAGGCCTTCCGCGCCGTGGAAAAACCGATCTGGCACCTGAACGGCAACCACGACCGCGATTACCTGAGCATCGCAGAGAACGAGGAAATCCTCGGCCAGTCGCTGGGCCACGAAACCCACGATATCGGCGATTGGCGCATCGCGCTGTGGCGTGCCGATACCCGCATCCTGCGCACGCCCGAACACAACGGTTTCGTGCTGCGCGAAGCCGACCTTCTTTGGCTGTCGCGCACCGTTCAGGCCGCCGACCGACCGCTTCTGGTGGTTAGCCACGTGCCGGTGTCGGGCCATTCCCAGATCGGCAACTACTATTTCCAGAACAACCCCGGTCATTCCACCTACCCGATGGCGGATCGCGCCCGCGCCGCGCTGGCACAGGCCAAGGTGCCGGTGGTCTGCCTGTCCGGTCACGTGCATTGGAACACCGTCACCACCGTAGACGGCATCCCGCACCTGACCCAGCAATCGCTGACCGAAAGCTTCACCACCGAAGGCGCCCCTGCCGGTGCGATGGGCGTGATCGAACTGGGCGACACTGTGCGCTGGGACGTGGTGGGCGATGATCCCTACCGCGCCGAAATCACCCCCTCCGCCCGGCGCTGGACCCCGGTCATGCCGGATTTCCGCGACCATCCCGAACGGCGTGCTCGTAACGCCAAAACCGAAAGCTGAGCCATGCCCCGTTCCCCCCTTCTGAGCGTCGACGATTTACGCCTGAACTTCGGATCACATGAAGCCGTAAAGGGCCTGTCCTTCGATATAGCGAAGGGGGAAACGGTGGCGTTGGTTGGTGAATCCGGGTCAGGAAAATCCGCCACTGCGCTGGCCCTGTTGCGCCTCATCGAGCGCGAAGGCGGAGCCATCACCGGCGGCACCATCACCCTGCATGGTACCCCCGCGCTGGAACTTTCGACACTGACCGACCGACAGATGCAGCAGGTGCGCGGCAACCGCGTTTCGATGATTTTTCAGGAACCGATGACCGCGCTCAACCCGGTGATGACGCTGGGCGAACAGGTGGCTGAGGTGCTGCGCCTGCATCGCCGGCTTGATGCAACCGAGGCCCGCGCCGCCGCGCGCGAGGCGTTCGAGCGGGTAAAGATTCCCGAACCGGAACGACGGCTGAATCAGTTTCCGCACGAATTATCGGGTGGACTGCGCCAGCGGGTGATGATCGCCATGGCGCTGGCCTGCCGGCCCGACCTGTTGATCGCGGATGAACCGACGACGGCGCTTGACGTGACCACCCAGGCCGAAATCCTGGCCCTGATCCGACAGTTGCAGGACGAGATCGGCATGGCGGTTCTGTTCATCACCCACGACATGGGCGTGGTCGCCAATATCGCCGACCGCGTCGTGGTTCTGAAACAGGGCGAAAAGGCCGAGGAAGGCCCGGTCGAGGATGTCTTCGCCCGACCCCGCGCCGCCTATACCCGGCAACTGATGGCTGCGACACCGAAACTGGGCAGCGGTGCGCCGAAACCGCTGCGCCGCCCGGCCAATCCGGTGCTGGCGGTTGAAAACCTAGCCGTGCGCTTTCCGGTCCAGCGCGGATTGTTCTCTGGCGGGCACCTGGATTACCACGCGGTGAACGGCGTTTCGCTATCGGTTGCGCCGGGCGAAACGCTGGGGCTGGTGGGCGAATCCGGTTGTGGAAAATCCACGCTGGCCCGCGCTGTCCTGCGCCTTGTTGAACCAAGCGAGGGCCGCGTCCACCTGAACGGACATGAGATCACCCGACTCGACGCGGTCGAGATGCGGCCGCTGCGCCAGAATGCTCAGATGGTGTTCCAAGATCCCTTCGCCAGCCTCAATCCGCGCATGACCGTACGCGACCTGATCACCGAACCGGCCCATATCCACCACCGGATGTCGCGCCGTGACCGCTGTGCGCTGGCCGATGAGCTGCTGACAAAGGTCGGGTTGGAATCGGACGCAGCCGACCGCTACCCGCATCAGTTTTCCGGCGGCCAGCGTCAGCGGCTGTGCATCGCCCGCGCCCTTTCGGCGCGTCCGGCCCTGATCGTCGCCGACGAGGCGGTGTCGGCGCTTGACGTGTCGGTCGCGCGGCAGGTCACCGACCTGATGGCGCGGTTACAGGCCGAGGATGGGGTGTCGTTCCTGTTCATTTCGCACGATATCGCGGTGGTCGAACGGGTCAGCCACCGGGTAGCCGTCATGTGGGCCGGGCAAATCGTCGAAACCGGCCCGACAGAAGCCGTGCTGCATAACCCGCAGCACCCCTACACGAGGCGGCTCCTGTCGGCTGTTCCGCTGCCGGATCCATCCCGCCGCAACGAATCCCGGCCAAATCTGGCAACCCTGACAGCGCCTAAACTTTTGCTGCCCACAGGGCATACACCGGTGCGCGCGGATATGGTCGAGGTTGCGAACGGCCATTTTGTAGCCGACCACGATCCGGCCAGCGCTCTTTTGTTCGGGAAATCGCCGCTATCGCAGGCGGAGATCAGCCACGGCGGTGCGACGCCCGAAGCCATGCGTCGGGACCAGTTTGACCGGGTCTGAAATCGCCATGTCGGCTGCGCGCCGGACGGGCACAAGATTCTGAATGGATGACCCGGGCCGCTTCCGCATAGCTACAACCCGAACCGACCTGCGGTTTTGCTGTGGCCGGTCGCTACACTTCGACAATTTCGCAGTTTTTTCGTCGCCCCTGCTGCTTCAGAACGGGTGGGAAACCACCGCCGCAGACCACCCGTTCCAAATCGTGAAACCGGCCCCAGCTATGCGGTGCCTGTCGCCCGATCTTGGCGTGATCGACGACAAGCGTACGGGTGCGTGCACAGGCGCAAATCGCTTGTCTGGCACGAATTTCATCAAGATTGAAATCAAGCAGATCGCCGTTCACCGACATTCCACCAACGGAAAAAATGGCATGGTCGAATTTGAGACCTGCAAAGAATTCAAGGCTCTCGGCGCCGATGAAGTCGAGATCGCGCAACCGCACCTCGCCGCCGGCGAGCAAAACGGTGATCCGTTCGGCCATCCGCAGGGCCAAAACCACATGGATGTTGTTGGTCGCCACCGTTAGGCCTTCATGTCCGGTCAGCGCCCGCGCAACAGCTTCGACCGTGGTGCCGGTTCCCAGCGCGACTGTGGCCCCGTTCGGGATCAATGCGGCGACGGCCGCGCCGATCCGGTTCTTTTCGTCGCGCGAAACGGCTAGTCGCGGTTGGTAGCTGATATTTTCGGTGGCCGAGGTCAGTGTCGCGCCACCATGGCGGCGGCGCACGATCCGGGCTTCGTCCAGCGCGCGCAAATCCGACCGCAGGGTTTGCACCGTGACGTCCAGCATTTCGGCCAACGCCGCCGCCGACAGTTCCCCATAGCTGGAAAGCAAGTTGACGATATGATCGCGGCGCCGGGCCGCATCACCTTTTTCCATTTTCGTTCGAAGCCTAACTGATTCATCAGGATGCTATGTTTTCCGTCATGTCATCGCAATCAATATCCGGAAAAACAACATTATTATGTCTGTCACTAAAGCTTCACGAGAAGGAGGTAGGAAGCGTTCAAGAGAGCCAAATTCTTCCATTTTGCTTTCGTACGAAAATCAACTCTGTATGGAGAAACCGATGTCCCGTTCCCTTCTGGCCGCCGCTATTGCCTTGACGCTGCCCTCTATGGCTGTTGCTGAAACGCTGACGCTTTACACGTCGCAACCAAACGCAGATGCCCAGCAAACCGTTGACGCCTTCAAGGCGGCCAACCCCGATATCGATGTTGAGTGGGTCCGCGACGGCACCACTAAAATGATGGCCCGCGTGGCCGCAGAGATCGAAGCAGGCGCGCCGCAGGCCGATGTATTGCTGATCGCTGACATGGTGACACTAGAAGGTCTGGCTCAGGCGGGTCGGTTGGCTGCCTACGCATCACCCGAAGATGCGGCTTATGACGCTTCGCTCTACAGCGCGGAAGGCTATTACCATTCGACCAAGCTGATCACTACCGGTATCGTCTACAACACCGGCGCCGAAATCGCCCCGACATCCTGGGCCGACCTTGCGAAACCGGAAATGGCCGATCTCGTCGCGATGCCCTCGCCGCTTTATTCCGGCGCCGCGCTGATCCACCTGGCGACCGTGACCGGCACCGACGGACTGGGCTGGAAGTATTACGAAGATCTGGCCGCGAACAACGCGCGCGCGCAGGGCGGTAACGGCGGCACGTTCAAAGCCGTTGCAGCAGGTGAAAAACCTTACGGCGTTCTGGTCGATTTTCTGGCCATCCGCGCCAAGGCAAAAGGGTCGCCGGTCGAGTTCGTCTTCCCCGAAGAAGGGGTGTCCTACGTCACCGAACCCGTCGCCATCATGGCCGGGACCAAGCACATGAAAGCGGCCGAGAAATTCGTCGATTTCCTGCTTAGCGAAGCTGGTCAGGAACTGGTTGTCGACATGGGCTATATCCCGGCACGCAATGGCGTGGCGAGCCCCGAAGGGTTCCCGTCACGCGACGAAATTAAGCTGATGGCGTTCAATCCCGCCAAGGCTCTGGCCGACACCGAAACCAACAAGGCGCGCTTTGCCAAGGTGTTTGACATCCAATGAGCTTGGCGTCTGTCGACAATGGCAGCAGCCGGTCTCTGGACCGGCTGCTGCCTCTCATTTTGCTTCCTGTCGGTCTTATTGCTCTCGGACCTGTGCTGCGGCTATTGCTGGAAGGAGTCGGTTTCGGTGACGGTTTTACAACCGATCACCTGACCACCGTTCTGACCCGTGACAGCACCCGCACGGCGCTGATCCATTCGCTTCTGACTGCGGGTGGTGGCACCGTTTTGTCGGTGCTGATCGGCGCGACCTTCGCCTTTCTGGTGGCGCTGACCGACATTCGCGGCAAGGGCGCCTTGGTGTTTTGCCTGATGATCCCGATGATGATCCCGCCGCAGATCACCGCGCTGGCCTGGATGCAGATGACGGGACCGTCTTCGGTGGTGTTGAAAATGCTCGGGATCGCGCCCCACCTCGGCAGCCCGCAACCGCTGCATTCCGCCACCGGCATCATCATTCTGTTGGGCATTCAACACGCGTCGCTGGTTTTCCTGACCCTTCGCGCGGGGTTGCGCATGATCCCCGCTGACCTGGTCGAGGCCGCTCGGATGTCCGGCGCCGGGGCCTTCCGGGTCTGGGCGCAGATCGTGCTGCCACTATCGATGCCATCGCTCATTGCGGGGGCTGCGATGGCCTTTGTCACCGCTTTGGGCAATTTCGGCATCCCGGCGATGCTTGGTATTCCCGCGCGCTATTCCACCCTGCCGACGCTGATCTATCAGCGACTGGTCGGCATGGGGCCCAGCGTCCTGCCCGAAGTCGCGGTGCTGGCGCTGCTGATCGGCGCGGTGGCGATCGCAGGTGTACTGATCAGCCGCTCCATGCTGTCGCGTCAGGGCTTCGGACTTGTCGGCCTGTCCGGCGTGCCGCTGGCGCTGTCGCTGGGCCGCGCGCGCCTGCTGCTGGAAATCACGCTCTGGGTCTTTATATTCGCGATCCTCGCTTTGCCGTTGTTCGCGCTTCTGGCGACCTCTTTGATTCCGGCATACGGGGTGCCGCTGACCTTTGACAGCGCCACGATCAAGGCGTGGATCGAGGTTCTCTTCGTTCAGCCAGTCACCCGCCGCGCCTATAGCAATTCGCTGTTTCTGGCGGTGCTTGCAGCGATGATCCTGATGGCGATCAGCTTCCCTCTGGCATGGTTGATGGAACGCCGCGCGAACCGCCTGAGCCGGGTATTGGATGCGCTGATCGACCTGCCTTACGCGCTGCCCGGCGTAGTGTTGTCGATCGCCTGTATCCTGACTTTCCTCAACCTTCCATTCACCGATCTGACGCTTTACGGCACCATCTGGATTATCCTGATGGCGTACCTCGCCCGGTTCTTCGTGGTGATGCTGCGCCCGATTCAGGCCAGCATTGCCCAGCTTGACCCTGCAATGGAAGAAGCCGCCGCAAGCGTCGGGGCCGGGCTAGGACGCCGCTTGCGCGACATCGTGCTGCCGCTTGCTGCGCCGTCCGCTGCTGCCGGGGCGATCCTCGTTTTCCTGACAGCGGTGAATGAATTGACGGTTTCGGCGCTGCTGTGGTCCTCGGGGACCGAAACGCTGGGTGTCGTCATCTACAACCTAGAAGACAGCGGCGAAACGGTAATGGCCTCGGCGCTGGCCATGTCGATCGTTGTTCTCATCATCGTGCTCATGGGGCTGGTTCAGGCCGGGGCAAAACGATTCCCGAAAGGAGTGATCCCGTGGCAGAGCTGACATTTTCCAACCTCACCAAACGGTTCGACGGGGTGTCCGCGCTGGACGGGATCGACGCCGTGATCGAGTCTGGTGAATTCGTGGCCCTACTTGGGCCCTCGGGCTGCGGCAAGACCACGTTGCTGCGCCTGACCGCCGGGTTCGAACAGCCTGATGAGGGCGAGATTCGGATCGGTGGCGATACTGTTGCAGGTGCAGGCTGTTTCGCGCCGCCCGAAGCGCGCGAAATCGGCATCGTGTTTCAGTCTTACGCGCTTTGGCCGCATAAGAGCGTCGCCGCCAACGTATCCTATCCGCTGGAAGTTCGCCGCCTCCCGCGCGCCGAACGCGAAGCGCGGGTGGCCGAGGCGCTGAACCTGACCGGGCTGCGCGATTTCGCCGACCGGATGCCATCACAATTGTCCGGCGGTCAACGTCAGCGCGTCGCGCTGGCTCGCTGCCTTGTTTTCGAACCGCGCGCGGTGCTGCTGGACGAACCGCTGGCCAATCTCGATCTGGCCTTGCGCGCATCAATGCAGGATGTCTTTTCGATGTTCCACCGGCGCACCGATGCGACCATGCTTTACGTGACCCACGACCAAAGCGAGGCGCTGGCGCTGGCCGACCGGGTGGCAGTAATGGAATCCGGGCGGATCCGGCAATTCGCCGCCCCCGAAATCCTGTATCGCGAACCTGCGGATTGCTTCGTCGCTGGCTTCGTCGGCGATGGCGCGGTGGTTCCGGCGCGGCTGACCGGGCAGTCAGACCCGGGGCGGGTTCTGCTGTCTGTTCTGGGGCAGAACATCTGGTGCCGCAGCGCCACCGCCACCCCCAGCCATGTCAGCATCCGGCCCGAGGCGATCACCCTGTCTGACGATGCGCCGTTGCGCGCGCGGGTGAGCAGCTGCACCTATCTGGGCGGCCGCTTCCGGCTTGTTCTGGATGCCGAAGGTGAAGCGCTGGTGGCCTTCGCGCCGCAACGGGCGGCAATCGGAGAACTGATCGGGGTGACGATCCGCGACCCGTGGGCCTTTCTCGATCCCGAGGCGGAAACCCTGATGCCGAAGACCCTGATCCATGCGTGACACCCATTCCTCAATCGCTCCTTGGGTCGAGGTCCTGTCCGGTCTGGGCGAAAAAGGACCCGCCTGCATCCGTCTGTGGACCGGTCGCGCAATTTGGGTGCTGGATGTGGGCTTTGGCCCCGAAGCGACATCGCCGTTTGAACCGCACTGGCTGGATGGGGCGGACCGGGTTTTCATCAGCCATGACCATATCGACCATATCGGTGGCGCTGCCCATGCCGTGGCGGCGGGATTGCCGATACATTGTACGGCTCAGACCGCCCGCTCACTGCCGCCCGGCGCGGCCGTCGATCCTTTGCCTGAGATCGGTCAGACGATGATCGACGGCATCACCGTCACCACCGGGCGCAATGGCCATGCGCTTGGTGGCGTCTGGTTCCATTTCGACCTCGGGGACGGATTGTTCTTTTCCGGCGACTGGTCCGAAGAAAGCAGCTGGTTCGCCTTTGATCACCCCCCTGCCGCAGCAACCGCGATGGTCGATTCCTCGTATCATCTGGATGACGTGCCACAGGCAGAGCGTCTGGCAACGCTGGACCGAACCCTTGAGGACCTGCGCCAGCGGCAAATCCTGTTTCCTGTCCCGCCTTCGGGCCGGGCGGGCGAACTGGCGCTGCATCTCATGCGGCACGGCGCGCTGTCCATTGATGACAGTTGCCGCCTTGCCATCGGCAGGGCGATTTCCAGCGGCAGCCTGAACAAAGATGCGGAAGCATTGACGCCGCTGCTGGATCGAAAATTTGACCCATCAGCGCGCTTTCTGATCTGCGATACGCCCAATGCCGATGGCGGCACAGCATGGCAACTGGTGCAGGATTGGCGTGATAGCGGCCGGTTGGGGCAGGAATCGATGGTTCTGTTTACCGGTCATATGACCGCCCATGCCCGCGCGATTGCGGCGCAAGGGGGCAGGTTTCTGCGCTGGAATGTGCATCCGCCACTGTCTGATCAGATCGGCATGGTCCGGCGGCTTGGCGCGCGTCGTTTCGCGCCGCTTTTCTGCAACCAGCCGGAGGACTATTTGCTTGAACCGAGATTCAACGCGGCGCTGATGTTGAACGAAAGGTGCCTGCTGTGATCGCTCCGACGCGTCCCTTCATCCTGATCCGTCATGGTCAGACCGATGCCAACCGCGACGGTGTGATTGCCGGTCGCATCGAAGCAAGGCTGACCGAAACAGGCCGCGCCACTGCACGCGCGCTTGCCGAGTGGCCCTGGCCCGACCCGATTGCCCTGTTTGCCAGCCCGCAACAGCGCGCACGTCAGACCGCAGAATTGGCGTTTCCCGACCGCGAACCGATCCTGCTTGAAGATCTGCGGGAACGCGACTGGGGGCGCTTCGAAGGCCGACCCGTGTCCGACGCGCCACCGCGCGAAGAAACGCCAGAAGGCGGCGAGTCGTGGCCGGACATGATCGTCCGGGTCCGCGCCGCCTTGTGTATCGCGCAGGACCGCGCGCACGGGGCGCTTCCGGTTCTGGTTGCCCATTCTGGTGTCGTGCGCGCCGCGCGACAGATTACCGGCGCATCACCGCATGGTCCGTCGCCAGCGAATTCAACGCCCTACCTTTTCGCGCCCGTCCCGGAGGGTTGGCGCGAAACCATGCTGCACAAGAAGGATAACAGATGGATTGCGTGATCTTCGACATTGACGGAACGCTGGCCGAATTCGATGCGCCGCGCTTGGGGCATCTGGTCCACGGCGAGATCAAACATTGGGATGCCTTCCACGACGCGATGGCCTCGGCCCCGGTGATCGAACCCGTGTTGCGGCTTCTGACCCGATTGAAAGCGCAAGGCGAAGCAATCGTGTTGTGCTCCGGACGCCCGGAAGGATGGCGCGATCAAACGGCAGCGTGGCTTGCGGCCGTGGGCATCCAGCACGATGCGCTTTATCTGCGCCGCCGGGACGAAGATCATGCCAGCGATCCCGAGGTGAAACGCTCTGCCCTCGATCGTATCCACGCAGATGGCTATCGCCCTTGGCTCGTGGTCGATGATCGCAGCGCAGTCGTCGACTTCTGGCGCGGGACGGGGCTGACATGTCTTCAATGTGCGCCCGGTGATTTCTGACGCCTTGCGAAACGCCTAGCACCAATGAATGTCGGCTAGGGGCCGCACTTGTTGGGTAGCCCTTTTGGTCGGGCTTATGTTGGCTTCGTCAAATCGGCCAGAAGAAGAGCAACGCCGGGACCGAGACCACAATGACGAGGATCTCAAGCGGCAATCCCATACGCCAGTAGTCGGAAAAGCGATAGCCGCCGGGGCCGAGTATGATGGTGTTGTTCTTGTGTCCGATGGGGGTAAGGAACGCACAGGACGCGGCGACCGCGACGGCCATAAGAAACGTATCCGGGTTTGCATCCAGCGCGCTTGCGATCGAGAGCGAAATCGGCGCCGCGATCAATGTCGTTGCGACGTTGTTGAGAAAATCCGACATCGTCATCGTCACCGCCATCAGCACGGCCAGGGTAACCCAGGGTGCACTGCCCTCTGTCAGTAGGAGAATCTGATTGGCGACAACCTGTGCGCCGCCGGTTCTTTCAAAGGCTTCGGCAAGCGGAATCAGGCTCGCCAACAGGACGATGACTTTCCATTCAATCGACATGTAAATTTCGCGTCCACTCACGAGCCCAAGGGCGAGAAAAGCGATGACAGCGCCCGAAAGCGCAACCGAGAGCGAAATCACCCCGGCAACGGCAAGCGCGACCGCAGCGAAAAAAATGCCAATGGAAAGACCCGCCTTGGGACGCTGAATCACTTCGGTTCTGCGACCCTCTATCGGAAGCACCCCGAGCCATTCAATGCTGCTTGCCACGCGTTCCGGGGTTCCGAGAAGCAAAAGCACATCGCCCGCACGAATGGTAAGAAGCCGGACCCGGTCCCGAAACCGCCTACCCTCGCGCGACACACCCAGAAGCGTCACCGAATGGCGGTGCAGAAGATTCAGGCTGCGCGCCGTACGACCGTTGATGCGCGCGCCATCCGGCACGATCGCCTCTTGCAGGGTAAGACCCGGAGCCGTGACACCGCCTTCGTGCTTTTCCGATCCGGCGAATTTGAGCGCAGCCTTACCCATGAAAGCCTCGATGGCTTTGGGTTCTCCTTCGACGACAAGGAAATCTCCGGTGCGCAGCGTTTCGCGGCTTGCCAGTCCTGGCCGCCGCTTGCCATGACTTATCAAACCAACGATGTGAACATCCGCATCGTCCGCTGTCGGATAAAGCTGCTGCACCGTTGTCTCTTGTTCCGATGGCAGTTCGTCAACCTGAAGTTCGGCTACGTAGCGGCCATTGCGGATTTCCTGTTCTACTTCCGCAACCGAGGTTCTGGAGGGCAGAAGCCGCCACCCGACAAGCGAAACAAAGGCGATCCCCGCAATCGCAACCGCCAGCCCGACCGGCGTGAAATCGAACATAGAAAACGATTGACCCAAAACGTCCTGCCTGTACTCCGATATGACAATGTTGGGTGGGGTCCCGATCAGCGTGACCATGCCGCCAAGGATGGTAGCGAAAGACAACGGCATCAGGCTTTGACCGGCAGCACGCTTGGCTTTGTTCGCGGCCTCCACATCAAGTGGCATAAGAAGCGCAAGCGCCGCGACATTGTTGATGACTGCCGAAAGCAGGGCCCCCACACTTGCGATCAGGGCGATGTGAAGCGGCAAAGGACGGTCGGGTTTGATGATCCGGGCAGCGATCAGTTCGACTGCTCCCGAGGATGACAGACCCCGGCTTACGATCAATACCAGCGCAATGATCGCAACAGCCGAGTGACCAAATCCGGAAAACACCTCCTCAGACGGCACAAGGCCCAGTGCCGCAGCACAAATCAAGGCTGCAAATGCCACAAGATCGTACCGGACCCGACCCCAGACAAGCATCACGAAGATCACCACGAACAGGATGAAGAGGAGCGTCTGGTCGTCAATCATGAATTTCATAGGAAAAGTTCCGAACACGCGTGATATGGTGAGGGGCAGACCATCCAGCACCCCCTTAATAATTTTCCCATCGGCCCTATCGAACGCGCCGACGGTTTGTCAGATCATAGCGTCCACTACGGCGCGGAAAAACCTGATATTCAAGACCAGAGGCATCCAACCAAACCAAAAGCTGAATGCCTGCGGTCTGTGTGGGGATCTGGGCAAACTCGTTTTTTACCGGTACGCCGCAATCGGGGGCGGCGGGAATGTCAGACCTGCGGCGCATCCTTGCGGGCGCGCAGCGCCGCAATCAGAGCTTTGTCACGAACTGTTTCCAGCTCGGCAACCTCGCGCCCGGCGGCTTCGCGCATGACGCCCGCGACCAGTGCGTCCTGAACATCCTGGGTCAGGGACGGCGCGCCCAACGCCGCCCAGCGTCGTTCCTGACTTGGCCCGAGATGCGCCAGATAGCCTGCCATGCCGCCCGTTCCGCCGCCCAGATGATAAGCCATATGCGCGCCCAGCACCGACCAGCGCAGGCCCGGCCCGTTGACGAGAGCGGCATCGATCGCCTCGACATCCGCGATGCCGTCCTGAACCATGAACACCGCTTCGCGCCAAAGCGCCGAAGCAAGCCGGTTTGCGATATGGCCGGTGGCGTCCTTTTTCAGCCGCACCGGCACCCGGTCGGCAGCGCGATAGATCGCTTCGGCCCGGGCGATCCTATCCGGGTCTGTGCCATAGATTTCGACCAGCGGAACCAGGTGTGGAGGGTTGAACGGATGCGCGGTGATCAAACGCGCCGGATCTTTCAGGCCGGGGCGAAGGTCGGACCAAGTCAGCGCCGAAGTGGATGACGCCAGCACTGCATCCGGCGCCATCAAAGGCTCTACATCTGCATAAAGCGCATGTTTCAGGGCAATAGCCTCGGGCGCGTTTTCCTGAATCAAATCCGCGCCAGTGACCGCCTCGGCCAGAGTTTCGCACAGGGTCAGTGTACCGCGCGGCCCGGCATCCGGTGCCACCTCGAACAATTGCGCCATCGGTGCATTCATACGCCCAGCAGTTGCGGCAAGCGCATCAGGCTCAGGATCCCAAACACACACATCGGCACCGTGATGCTGAAACAGCGCGGCCCAGGCCACACCGATCAGGCCAGCGCCCAGAATGGCAATCTTTGGTGTCTGTTCCGTTTCGTTCATCGGGAATCTCTTTGCGTTTCGTGATCACAGTGTTTCGTTATGCGGGACATCGGCGCAAGACAAATACCAATTCCGAAAACGCCGTATTAGGGGCAGGAGACCCCGGTCTGTCCTCTAGTATCCATCGCAGATCGGTCGCTGCGATCACAGATTGCAGGCAAATCGCCGTCGGGTCGCGGTCATGCCCGATACCTGCCCGTCATAGCGGCCTGCGCCGGCACCAAATCACCCTGTCATGCAACCTGTATCAGGTTTCGAATCTGCCTATCCTTTGGCGGCATCCGAGGGATTACACTCAGATTAGTTTGGTCCCAAACCGACAAGAATCTGCCGCTAAAACCCATAAATATTAGGGTTCTTTGTATATCTTTGACCATGTTTGGATAGGAAAGTGGTGCCGCTGAAGGGCATCAAAAACCTATATCTTGATAATCCACCACATACCGGCTCGCGAGCTATAGCCATCAATTATTGGATTTCCCCGTTCCGAACT
Source organism: Thalassovita sp. (assembly GCF_034670005.1). GTDB lineage: Bacteria > Pseudomonadota > Alphaproteobacteria > Rhodobacterales > Rhodobacteraceae > Thalassobius. The sequence continues at coordinate 758,179 of NZ_JAXMOH010000001.1, read as the reverse complement.
GTTCCATTACGTCCTACTGTATTCCATATATAGTGGGTGGACGAATAGGTGGACGAAAAATGGCACACCCTAAAAACAAGCTGACCAACGCAGAGCTAAAGGCCAAGCCACCAGGCAAGTATTCGGATGGTGGCGGACTGTGGCTTCATGTCCGTGCCTATGGTGGGTCGCAATGGTTCCTGCGCTACACTAGTTTTGGGCGTCGCCATGAAATGGGCCTTGGCGGCTATCCGGGCGTCTCGCTGAAGGAAGCTCGACAGGAGGCCGAGAAATGGCGCGCGGTCGTGCGGGACGGCAAAAACCCCATCAAGGAACGCGAGCGCCTGAAACGCGAGGCCGAATACAACCTGTACATTCTGCGCGATATCGCTCTCGACGCCTTCGAAAGCCGCAAAGCGGAACTGAAGGGCGACGGCAAGGCAGGGCGCTGGTTCAGCCCCTTGGAAATTCACGTCCTGCCGAAGCTGGGAAAAATGCCGGTTTCGCAGATCGACCAGCGCGATATCCGCGACACGCTTGCGCCTATCTGGCACGACAAGGCCGACACGGCCCGCAAGGCGCTTAACCGCCTGTCCATCTGTATGCGCCACGCGGCAGCGCTGGGCTTGGACGTGGACTTGCAAGCCACCGACAAGGCAAAGGCACTTTTGGGCAGGCAACGACACAAGGCTAAGCACATTCCCAGCCTGTACTGGCAGGACGTGCCCGCCTTCTACCAGTCGCTCGACGGTGGATCGGTCACAGAACTGGCGTTGCGCCTGCTCATCCTGACGGCGGTGCGCAGCGCACCTTTGCGCCATCTGCACCTTGACCAGATCGACGGTGATATCTGGACCATCCCCGCAGAGGCCATGAAAGGCCGCAGGGACGCGACCGAGGATTTCCGGGTGCCCCTCTCGCAAGAGGCGCAAAAGGCCATTTCTGAGGCCACGCCGTTCGCCCGCGACGGCTTCCTGTTTCCCGGCATCCGCAAAGGCGTGATTTCCGACATGACCATGGGCAAATTTATGGAGCGGCGCGGTATGGCAGAGCGTCCCCATGGCTTCCGCTCCAGTTTCCGCGATTGGGTCGCCGAGGCAACGAACACCCCGCATGACGCGGCCGAAACGGCGCTGGGTCATACGGTAGGCGGCAAGGTGGAGCGGGCTTATCGGCGGACGGATTTTTTAGAGCAACGGCGGGCATTGATGGAGCGGTGGGCAGGGCTTCTCTGCTTTAAAAATAGTCAAGTCGCCCAATTCCATGGGACGGCCTAGATGGTAGAAAAGCCTGACATTCCACCTTTCGAACTTGCAAAAGAAATATTGGAAGAAGCTGCTAAGCAGTTTGGATGTGATGAGGTCGCAGATTTGCGCGAAGTCGACTATAAGCGAGTACTTATGTCGTTGCATCCGGGCATAGAGGCAATCGTGCTGGCTCATAATCGAGTTTTCTATCGCGTGGAGGAAGCAACTGCCGACCAGTTGGCGGTAATGTCCCATGGCAACAAAGTTATTTTTGAAATTGTCAGGGAGATTTGTCATGCAAACGTGTGGAACGGCGAACCTGTTCCAGAACCTTTGCGGGCGATTTGCTCACAATTGATACTGGGAAAAAAAGTGGGTTTTTCTGAAAGCGGAGCAATACCCGGGCGAAATTTTGCCATTCAATGGGTCACAACGCGAATGATTTCTTACCTATGCGATGCTTATTCAATCAAGAAAACGCGTAGCGATGCCAGCCCGTCCGATAGCGCGGTAGAATATGCGAAAAATGCGTTGGAATCCTTCGGAATTCACTACTCGTACAATGCTATCCGTGATTGGACTAGACCACACAAGAACTCTCAATTCACGCTATGGGCGGACGCTCTTGACGATTTCTTGAACGAAGAAACGATGATAGCCTTGGGGCTTTCAAAAAGGAGGAAACTACGGATTTTGAACCCGTGGGGTCAATTCGCGAGAATGCACCTTTCGACAGCCGCGAAGCACCGTTGATATTCTGGGGGCACCAAACAATAAGGTGTCTCAAAATGCGTTATCTCACTTTCCGCGACCTGCAAGAAAAACTCGGTGGCCGTGGTCGCACCACCATTTATCGTGACGTGGAATTGGGCCGTTTGCCCAAGCCCGTGAAACTCGGTTCCCGCCTGTATTGGGTGGAGGCCGATATCGACGCCGCTCTGGCGGAAAATGCGGGATAAGACCCGCCCCACCTGGCGCGGGCGCGCTGGGCGTATGGGCGGGAATATATCTTGGTGGATACCCCTCTTTCATACGCCTAACGCCGCGCCTTTTCAATCGAAAGGGCCAAACATGGCAAGAAAATCCGACTGGGGCGCTGCCCTTTTTTCCATCACTCACCCCAACGGGCTTACAGATGCGGTGGCGGTTTCAGGCCGTGACCGCTGGGCGCTGGAGGCGCTTGTCAAGTCCGGCTCCAAGGGTTGCACACCTATCGACACCCCCGGCCCGCGTTGGAGCGGCTACGTTCACAACCTGCGTAAGCTGGGGGTGCCCATAGAAACCGTCACAGAGTCGCATGACGGCCCGTTCGCGGGTACTCATGCCCGTTACGTACTCAAGGCCACCGTGAAGCGGTTGGAGGCGCGTACAGCATGACTTGCAAGCAACCCCCATCCCGCCCCACCCCGCGCGACCAGGTGGAAAAGCGACTGCGCCACCAATTCGGGCTGGATGGGCATATTGCACGGATCATCTTTGACCTTCACTTTCACAGGCCGGATTGATGGCGAGTAAATCATACAAGCGCAACAAAAAGGGGGCTGGGCGTCACGTCCAGCTTCCCGAATACCTGCAAGCGACGGAAGCCTGGGCAACACTGAGACCCGGCCCAAGGGCGCTCTACATCGAACTCAAGCGGCGCTTCAACGGGCGGAACAATGGCCGAATTGTTCTCAGTCACCGGGACGCCGCAAAGGCGTTGAATGTACACCGCAACACGGTAGGTGGATGGTTCGCGGAATTGGAGGCTCGCGGCTTCATTTCGATGACGCAAGGCCCGCATCTTGGCCCCTCTGGAATTGGGCAAGCTGCACTGTGGGCGCTGCAAGAGATTCCTACTGCTGATGGCAAGCCTGCCGAGCGTGGCTTCATGCGCTGGAAGGAAATGAAAAAGCCCCGCACAAAAACGGTGCAGGCCCGTCACAAAGATTGTGACACTGAAAGCGAAATCGGGCACGATAGCGGCAAACCTGTCCTCAAAATTGTGACGCGAGGATGAATTTTATCAATGTTTCCGAGGCACAAATAAAAGGACACATATAGATATTGCCATGGGCTGCGTGCCCATCCATGTGATTGACTACTCGCACGGAAAACTGTTTTGCAACGCAGACTGCACGAGAGTTCGCGCGCTCTCGTGGCGAATTTCTGGATTGGCCGTCAGATACCGAACGACGATATCGACGACTTGGCCATTCTCAACAGCAGACGGGATGCAGAAACCAAGCGCGACACTGGACAATATATCAAATTTGTCTGGCTCCAACTTATTCGATGAAGATGCAACCACCCCGACCAACGCCCCCCACTTCATGGATTCAACAGATCCCAGAATGAAACCTATGCAGAATCCGCTTTCGACCCCAACGGGATTCTCCGATTCACAAGCTTGGAGGATGGTATTGCCCGTAAACGGCTCCGCGCGAAGGGGCGCGCAAAGGAGCAATAAAAAAAGCGATGCAATCAGTCGGTAAAAAAGCATAGCTCGTTCCTTTTGCCCTAAGCCCAAGGTAAGCTTGCCCGAAGGCCTAAGAATTACAAATGATTTCGGTAAAATCCGGAGGCAGATATGGGCGGCATAGGCAGCGGGCGTCACTGGCACTGGGATGCCAAGAGTACCACTACTGATTATCGTAGGCTCGACGTGCGGCGCTGGGCGCGGGACGGGCTTCTGAAAGCGAACGCAGCCTTCGGCTGGCAGTGGTCACGAGAAGGCGATGTAGTCGGCTCTATCCGTGTTGCCGTGGAGTGTGAAGCCGTGAGGCTCATCTACCGGTCGCGCGACCATGGCGCGGATTGGCAGGATTGGAATTATCGGGTTTGGCTGGATAGAACACCCTGCAACCTGGGCGGAGAACGTGTTTGGTTTCTTTGCCCAGCGCGCGGTTGCAGACGGCGTGTGGCGCTTCTGTACGGTGGCGAGATTTTCGCCTGCCGTCATTGCCACAATTTGGCCTATCCTTCTCAGCGAGAGCACGGCTTTCAACGTATGCAACGGCGAGCTGACACCATTAGGTGTAAGCTTGGCTGGGAGCATGGAGATGACTTCGGGGCGAAGCCGAAGGGAATGCACTGGCGGACGTTCAATCGGTTGGTGGCCGAACTCGACAATTTTGAGGGATGCAGCAACTCGGGTTTCATTGAATACTTCGGTCAAAGATTTGGAAACTTACCCGTCTGAGCACTTCCATCAACGCTATTAGGGTGGGCAAAAGGGTGGACATTAACAAGAACAAACCAATTTTCTCGTTAAGTTTCATTATCTTATGAAGATTTTATGGTGCCGCTGAAGGGACTCGAACCCCCGACCCCATCATTACGAATGACGTGCTCTACCAGCTGAGCTACAGCGGCCTGGTAGGCGGGGCTATAGCACCCCGCCCGATCTTGGAAAAGACCTATTTTTCGGCGTCTTCCCCGGGGCGGTCGGCCGCTTCTGCAACGGTGTCGTCGTCCGCGGCCGGGTCCAGAATTTCAGCATCTTCGACCAGATCGGCCTGATCCGATTCGGTTTCACCGCTCTTGTCCTCCAGCGATCCGACGATCAGCGGCAGCATCGCCATGCTTGATGCCGAGGCAATTTCGGACTCGGGCGGCGATTGCCAGACAAGGGTATCGAACGCGCCGCAGTTTTCGCAAACCGGCACCCATTCATGATGGATATTGTGGCATTTATCGCAAACCCATTGTGGCCCGCGCGGTGCGTTCAGCGCCCGCGCCAGCCACCCCTTGACCACCGTGTCGGACGCCCCTTCGCCGCGCGCCACAGCGGCCATTATGGTCAGCGCCCGGGAATCCGGATCATGCTCGACCAGATCGCCCAGCGCGCGGCGCGCGGCGGGGAAATCTTCGGCCGCAATTTGCAACTCGGCTTCTAACAGCTTGGCTTCGCGGTGATCGGGCACCAGATGCAGCAATGGCCGGAACCGTTTCAGCCGTTCAGCGGCGGTTTCGTCGGGATGGATCGCGGCGAATGCGGTGGCCAGATCCGGATGCGGATGGACAGCCCAAGCCTTCTTCAGAATTTTTGCCGCCTTGCGTAGCTGTTGCTTTTCAATCAGCCCGCGCGCAGCCAAAGCAGCCGCCGGCACCAGATCGGGCGACAGGCGGTTGGCCTCAATCGCCTCTTCCATCGCCTCGATGCTGTTGCCTTCGGTCAGGATCGTCTTCGCCTCGGACAGGGCCAACACGGCATCGCGGCGTTTATGAACATCACGCGGCAGGGTGCCGTTCTTCAGCTTCAGGTTCAGCGTGCCACGCGCGCCCGACCAGTCGCGGGCCTGAGCCTGCAACTGCAGAAGCGTGTCTTGGGTTTCTTCATGCTTGGGTTTCAACGCGATGGCCTTTTCGGCCAGTTTGCGCGCGGTGTCGGTATCGCCTTGCGACAATTTCTGTTTCATGATGCCGCGAACGCCGACAAACCGTGTTTTGTCATCCTTCAGCAACCGCTTATAGACCTCTTGCGCCTTTTTGCTGTCGCCCGCCATTTCCGCCGCCTGCGCGGTCAGCAAATTGGTCAGGTTTGGTTGAGCAAGATAGCGTTCGGCGCGCGCCGCCTTATGCATTGCCACACGCGGTTCGCCCGATGCCAACGCCATCATGCCGTCGGTCAGGGCCTGATATCCTTTGCGTTCCCGGTTGCGGTCGAAATAGCGCGATAGGGCGGTTTCGTCACCGTTGAGAAATTTCAGAATCGCCACGGCCAGCGCAGCCAGCTTCAACAGCAGCCACAGAGACAGCAAAAGCACCAAGAAGGCGATCACGGCGCTGAGCGGGGTCAGACTGAATTCTATCCCGCCAAAGGCAATCCTTACACCGCCATCCATTTCCAGCAGATATCCGGCGCCAAGCGTAGCCGCGGCGACCAGGACAACGAAAACGACAATCTTGATAAGAGACCAAAGCATAAATCGTTATCCTCTTATTTGCTCATTACTTGCTGGCGCAACGCGGCGACCGCAGCCAACGCATCTGCACGGGCGGTGGCCTGCGCCATCCAATCGGTCAGTTCGACCCGGCCATCTTCGGGCAGGGCCTCCAATTCGGCCATGGCATCTGCCAAATGACCGGCTTTCAACGCGGCTTCGGCACGTGACAGGATCGCGTCAGCATCGTCGCCCTCACGTGGCTCAAGCGACCGAACCCCTAGCTGATCGCGCAGAAACTTCAGTGTGCCGCCACCGGTTTCCGCTTCGCGCGATGTTTTCAGCGCGGCGCGGGCGGCATCGGGGAAACTGTCCTGCAACGCGATCAGGCTGGGCGCACCATCGGCCAGACGGATCAGAATGTCCGGCACCGCGACACCGGCTTGTTCCAGTTCGGTTAAAGATTCGGCAAAGGACCCGCCGGTATCCAGCGCGACCTGAATCTGCGCCACGGCCCCGCGCAGCATCGTAGAGCGGGCGTCTTGTGCTGCCGACGCTTCCTTGGCTTCGGCTGCGGCCAACATATCCTCGATCTCGCCACGTTGTGTCGCCATCGCGTCCTGCAACGCCTGCAATTCGCGTTCATAGGCATCGACAGCTTCTTTCGATGCGAATTCGGTGATTGGGCGCTTTTCCAGATTGTTCAGGCGATCCTCATAGCCTGCGATTTGAGTCGCAAGCTGCTCCACCTGTATGGTGCTTTGCGACACACTTTGCGAAACCTTCGTCAACTCGGCGCTCAGATCGGGCGGTAGCTTGATTGCATCGACCTGTGCGGCCAAATCGTCGATCCGCCTGGTCTGAGCTGACAAGCTAGATTCTGTTTGAGCTTGCAACTGGGTAACGGTGTTGCTGCCTGAAATGCCTTCGGGGAACAGGTAGAGTGCCCCGCCTGCCCCGACCCCCGCAGCGATCACACCGCCCAATAGCGCGGGCCAAAACCCGCCCTTGCGCACGACAACCGGTTCTGGTGCAGCATCCGCAAGCGCATTTTCAACGATGTTGTCTGCTACCGGTTCGTCCAGAACCCCGGACGCTTCGGCTTCGGTCACATCCGGTCCATCAGACGATTCAGCGCTCTCATCCTCGGCAATGAGAAACGTGTCTTTTTCTGCGGCCTCAGGTTTTTCTTCTTCCGAGGCAGGATTTTCCACCAAGTCATTCGGAGAATCCGCGACAGCTTCCGCATCCGGGGCGTCAACATTTACGGCATCTTCGGTCTCTGCCTGATGATCTTCGGAATTCTCCGGGGATTTCTTTGGATCGGACACCTGCGACTACCTTTCGAATCTCTAATATTCTCGAAGCTCAATTTTACCCAAGCTTACTTTCCGGCGCGTGAAGCCTCAAGCGACCTAGCTGCGTCTAACAGTCCCTCTATCGTATCGATCATTGACTCGGCGTCGGGTGAATGTGCCCTCTCAATCCGAAAAACCGGCAATGTATCCAACGCCTCAGTCACCGCATCGCTTAGCGCCGCGATCAATAAGGGCGCGTCGCCCGCCTGCTGCGCCGCGAAGAGTTTTGCACTGCGTGGCGAAAAAAGAGGCACGATCACGGCCTGATCGCTCGCTAGCAGGGTTTTTGCGTCCTCAGTCAAAGGTGTTTCCAGTTGTTCGTAAACTACCTGTTCCCCGGTTGCCACGCCCGCAGCGGTCAGCCGGCCGGCCAGATTCCCGCGCGCATGACGCCCCCGCAGATGCAACAGCGGACCCTGAGGCGCATCGGCCATAATCCGCTGAAACAGAGTTTGGGCATCGCGTTCCATCGCTATGACATCAAACCCCTTGGCCCGCGCCGCCGCCGCTGTTGCCGATCCTACAACATAGCATCGCCGTCCCTGCCCCGCCTTTAGGGCCGCCAAAGCGTTTTGCGAGGTAAAGATCAGCATCTGCATACCGGTCAAATCGGGCGCTGGCAAAATTGTTTCGATCCGCAAAACCGGGGAAATCAAAACGGGAAGATCGCCCAAACGGTCCCGAAGCTGAGCCGCGAAACGCTGCGAAGACGCTAGGGGCCGGGTCAGCAGGAGTGTCGCCATTTCACGCGCGCCGGGATTGTTTGCACCTGCCTACGGTGTTACCTGCGGGGAAGCATTCATGCAACGGGCAGGATCATGGGTCGAACCCTTACCATTCTGGGATTGGAAAGCAGCTGCGACGACACCGCAGCGGCAGTCGTGCGCCAAACTGATGGGCAGGTGCCGGCTATTCTGTCTTCTGTCGTCTTTGGCCAGACCGAGCTGCACGCCGAATTCGGCGGCGTCGTTCCTGAAATTGCCGCCCGCGCCCATGCAGAAAAGATCGATATCTGCGTGAAACAGGCTCTGGAACAGGCAAAGCTGGCTTTGGCCGATATTGATGCCATCGCAGTGACTGCGGGTCCCGGTCTGATTGGCGGGGTATTGTCGGGGGTGATGTGCGCCAAAGGGCTGTCGGCCGGATCTGGCAAGCCGCTGATTGGGGTGAACCATCTTGCCGGACATGCGCTGACCCCGCGGCTGACCGATCAGATCGCCTTCCCCTATCTGATGCTGCTGGTGTCGGGCGGGCATTGCCAGTTTCTGCTGGTGAAAGGCCCCGAAGACTTCACCCGACTGGGCGGCACCATCGACGACGCCCCGGGCGAAGCTTTCGATAAAACCGCGCGGCTGCTGGGCCTGCCGCAACCAGGCGGACCATCGGTCGAAGCCGAGGCAGTGAACGGTGATCCGAAACGATTCCGTTTTCCCCGGCCCATGCTGGACCGTGAAGGGTGCGACATGTCCTTTTCGGGGTTGAAAACAGCCCTGCTACGCGCCCGCGATCAGGTCGTGGCAGAAAAGGGCGGGCTGACATTGCAGGACCGCGCCGATCTGGCTGCGGGATTTCAGGCGGCGATCCGCGATGTTCTGGTGGAAAAGACCCGACGCGCGCTGATCCTCTATCTGGCCGAAAACCCGACACAGCCTACCGTGGCTGTTGCAGGCGGCGTCGCCGCGAACAAGGCCATTCGGGCAGGGATAGAGACTGTTTCTGCCGAAAATGGCGTTCAGTTCACCGCACCTCCGCTGGCGCTGTGTACCGACAACGCAGCCATGATCGCCTATGCCGGACTGGAACGGTTCCGGTTGGGGCATAGGGATGACATGACTTTGACTGCCCGTCCGCGTTGGCCACTGGACAAACGTGCCCCGGCTCTGCTTGGATCGGGAAAAAAGGGAGCAAAGGCATGATCGCTGTTGCAGGATCAGGGGCGTTTGGCACCGCACTGGCGGTTTCACTGGCCGCAACCGGTCAGCCGGTGCAGCTTTGGGCGCGTGATCCCGATCATGCCACGCAAATGGAACGAACCCGGGAAAACGCCCGGCGCCTGCCCGGTGTGGCGTTACCGGACAACCTCCAGGTTGTGGCTGACTTAGAGTCTGTTGTGTCGGAAATCCCACTTTTGCTTGCCGCGCCGATGCAACAGTTGCGCGACATGCTGGTGCTCCACAAACTGGCGCTTGGCGGGCGGCCTCTGGTTGCCTGCTGCAAGGGAGTGGAGCTGTCCACAGGGCTGGGTCCGGTCGGCGTGATCGAGGAACTGATCCCTTCGGCAACGCCCGCGATCCTGACAGGGCCTAGCTTCGCCGTTGATATTGCCGGGGGCCTGCCCACCGCCTTGACGCTGGCTTGCCACGATCCGGTGATGGGAAAGCGCCTGCAGCAGGCCCTGTCGACGCAAAATCTGCGGATCTACCGCACCACCGATACGATCGGTGCCGAACTTGGTGGCGCGGTAAAGAACGTGATCGCCATCGCCTCGGGCGCAGTAATAGGTGCGGGACTGGGTGAAAGCGCACGTGCTGCGTTGATGACCCGTGGATTTGCCGAAATGCAACGCATGGCGCTGGCGCTTGGCGCACAGCCCGAAACCTTGGCGGGGCTATCGGGTTTCGGCGATTTGACGTTGACCTGCACCTCGGAACAGTCGCGCAATTACCGTTTCGGACTGGCACTGGGACGAAGGGAAACCTTCGATCCCACCGTAACCGTCGAAGGCGCCGCCACCTCCCGCGCGGTTCTGGAGCGGGCGCGGATCATGCTGATCGACATGCCAATCACCGAAGCTGTTGTCGCTCTGCTGGATGGCAGGCTGCAACTGAGTCAAGCCATGGAAATGTTACTGTCCCGACCCCTGAAGGAGGAATAAATGCTGGTAGCCCTGATCGCCCGTGACAAAGACGGCGCACTGGAAATTCGCAAGGCCAACCGGGCCGACCATTTGGCCTATATTGACGCGACCGGCGTGGTTTCCCAAGCTGGTCCGCTGATCGTCGGAGGCGACATGGCCGGGTCTCTGGTCATTCTGGACGTCGCCGACATGGCCGCTGCCGAAGATTGGGCCGCCAACGATCCCTATGCCAAGGCCGGGCTGTTCGATACAGTTGAACTGATCGAATGGAAAAAGGTCATCGGCTGATGCGTTACTGGCTGTTCAAATCCGAACCCTCGACATGGGGCTGGGATGACCAAATAGCCAAGGGCGATACGGGCGAGGAATGGGACGGCGTGCGGAATTATCAGGCGCGCAATTTCATGCGCGAAATGAAACTGGGCGATCGCGGCTTTTTCTATCATTCTCAGAAAGAAAAAGCGATTGTTGGCATTGTTGAGATTTGCGCTGAAGCCCATTCCGATAGCAGCACTGACGACCCGCGCTGGGAATGTGTGGATATCAAGGCGGTCTGCCCGGTGAAAACACCGGTGACGCTGGACCAAATCAAATCGGATGAGCGGCTGTCCGACATGGTTTTAGTGAAAAACTCGCGTCTTTCAGTGCAACCAGTGTCGTGCCGGGAATGGGCCGTGATTTGCGACATGGCCGGCGTGATTCTATAGCTTTCTCCGACAGGATAGGGCACCTTGCCGCGGGGAAACCTGAAATCAGGGAGGGACGCATGGAATTTATAAACATATTTGCGGCCGCACTTGCCAGCTATGCCTTTGGTGCAATCTGGTACATGGTCAATACCAAGGCTTGGGTCGCAGCCTCAGGTGTGGAACTGGGCGAGAATGGTCAGCCCAAGGATCGGTCCAATCCAATGCCCTACATCGTTTCATTCATCTGTACGGTAATCGTTGCGGGCATGATGCGCCATATCTTTGCGCTGGCCGGGATCGACAGTCTGGCCAAGGGTGTGGTGGCTGGTCTGGGGGTCGGGCTTTTCCTGGTCACGCCGTGGGTCGTCACCAATTACACCTTTGCCGGTCGTCCGCGCGCATTAAGCCTGATCGATGGCGGTTATGCCACCATCGGCTGTGCCATCATGGGCGCGGTTCTGACACTGTTCTAATCCCGAAAGACTCTGTTCCGGCCTAGCAGGCTGTTTCTACAGCATCGCAGATCGAGGTAATGACCTTGTCCAGCAGCGCCTGATCAGTGGCTTCACCCATCACACGGATCAAGGGTTCAGTGCCCGATTTACGGATCAACAACCGACCATCGCCATTGAGGCTTTTCTCACCGTCGGCAATGGCCTGTTGCACGCAATCGGAGTCGAGCGGCGTTTGTCCGTCCGAAAAGCGAACATTGCGCAGGATCTGCGGCACAGGTTCGAAGACCCGGGCCAGATCGCTTGCTTTCTTGCCGCTTTCGACCATTGCACGCAGGAATTGCAGCGCCGCAATCAACCCGTCGCCGGTTGTGGCGTAATCGGTCATCACGATATGGCCCGATTGTTCGCCCCCGAGATTGAAACCCTTTTCGCGCATCTTTTCGACCACGTAACGATCGCCAACGGCAGTGCGTTCCAGCGCGATCCCCTGCCCTGCGAGATATTTTTCCAGCCCCAGATTCGACATCACTGTCGCCACAAGAGTATCGCCCATCAACGTACCGTCGCGTTTCCAGATCGACGCGATCAACGCCATGATCTGATCACCATCGGCGGGGATGCCATTTTCATCCAGAATAATGACCCGGTCCGCGTCGCCATCCAGACAAATGCCCAGATTGGCGCGGGTTTCGCGGACCTTGGCCGCCGCCGCCGCAGTGTCGGTCGAACCGCAGCCGGCGTTGATGTTGCGACCGTTCGGGTTGACACCGACGGGCACCACCTCGGCACCCAGTTCCCACAGGACCGCCGGAGCGGCCTTGTACGCGGCACCATTCGCACAATCCAGCACCACCCGCAGACCGTCCAAGCGCAGCTTGTTGGGAAAAGTGGTCTTGGCATATTCCACGTAACGACCCAGCGCGTCGTCGATCCGTTTGGCACGACCGATATTTTCCGGCGCAGCAAGGGTCACGCCGTCATTCAGGATACGCTCGATTTCGATTTCGGCTTCGTCCGACAACTTGAATCCGTTGGGGCCGAAAAATTTAATGCCGTTGTCATAGGCCGGGTTGTGGCTGGCCGAAATCATTACGCCAACATCGGCGCGCATGGAATGGGTCAGATAGCCAATCGCCGGGGTAGGCATCGGCCCCAAAAGCAGCACATCCATGCCAGTTGATGTAAACCCTGCCGTCAACGCGTTTTCCAGCATATATCCCGACAGGCGGGTATCCTTGCCGATCACAACCCGATGTTCGTGCTTGTCACGGCGAAAATAGCGACCCGCTGCCGCGCCCAGCTTCATGGCCAATTCAGCCGTCATCGGAAAGCTGTTGGTCCGCCCACGCACTCCGTCGGTGCCAAAAAGAGAACGTGTCATCGCATCTAAAACCCATAAACCCAGATTGGGGCTTTCTTATGCGCCACAGCCAATTGTGTCCAGCCTCTGCGCTGAGACGGGCTTGGCTGACAGCGAAGACATCGGCTGATTTTTACGCGAATTGTTTCAGTTGGGCCAGGCTTTTTACGGCCAAAAAATAGGCAAGCTGTCCATTTTTGATGCGGTTTCATGCTTTGTTGCCACACAGCATGTCTTGCACCGGCTAAAATTTGGCAAGCTTCGTCAGGCCGCAACATAGTTCTAAGCGCAGATGCAGAATCCCTGATATCTGGAATTCGGGAGCGGGACGGGAATACCGGAACTTGATTAAAGACCTGAAGATAGCTGCTCTCGACCGGATTTTTTCTCAGCTGAATCAACTGCCCCGTCAACATAAGTCCATCATGATGCTGACGCTGGACGCTGTGCTGATCTGCGCCACATTTGTCGGGTCGCACCTGATCGCACGGACAATCTGGCCAAGCGCCCAACTGCTGATTGATATGCTCCCCTATATGCTGATCATGGGGATGGCAGGTATGGCGATGACGGCCGCGATCGGACTGCACCGGGTGCGGTTGATTGCTTTCCAGATGCGCAGCGTGGCGCAAAGCGCAGCCGTTTCCGGGTCCATGGCCATCATCGGCGCGGTCATGCTACTGGTGCCGGGGGTGCCTTTGAGCCCTCTGGGCAATGTAATCTTTGCCATGAGCTTTCTGATCCTCAGTGTTGCGTCCCGTCAGATCCTGCTGGACGCCGTAACTCAGATTTATCGTCATGGGCGCAAAAGGCAGCGGGTGCTGATCTATGGTGCCGGTCGTACCGGTCAGCAATTGGCCGCTGCATTGGCCACCGACGAAACGGTGGAACCGATCTGTTTCGTCGACGACAATCCGACCCTTCAAAGCCTGACTATTTACGGGTTAATCGTCTATTCCCCGGTGCAACTGGGCGATCTGATCACTACACAACAGATCGACCGCGTCGTGTTGGCGATGCCGTCGGTCAGCCAGCCCGAGCTGGCGCGGATCGAACGCAAAGTCCGCGATCTGGGCTGTGAAGTTCAGGCGCTGCCCTCTTTTGCTGAACTGTTGGAAAACGGTGGGTCACCACGCAACCTTTCGCATCGACAATTGCACGGGTTAATGAACCGCAATCGACTGGAAAAGGAACTGCCCGGAGTAAGCGACACCTATCAGGGTCAACGCATTCTGGTCACAGGTGCAGGCGGATCGATCGGATCAGAAATCTGCCGTCAGCTTCTGACCTGTAAACCAGCGGCTTTGGTTTTGTTGGATCACAGTGAACTGGCACTGTACGAAATCAACAAAGAACTGACTGGGCTGCAAAGTTCGATCCCGATCACGCCTGTGCTTGGGACCATCTGCCAGCGACCATTGCTGCGCCATGTGATGGAAGAAAACAAAATCGACGTGGTACTGCATGCTGCCGCCTATAAGCATGTGCCGATGGTCGAAGCGAATATCCTGGAGGGGTTGCGCAACAATGTGATGGGTACCCGGATACTGGCGGACGAGGCGCGCCGCGCCGGGGTCGGGCGGTTCACTCTGGTATCTTCGGACAAAGCGGTGCGCCCGACCAGCGTGATGGGCTGCACCAAACGTATGGCCGAACTGATCGTGCAGGATTTCGCATCGCGGTCGGAGCACACGCTGTTTTCGATGGTGCGTTTCGGCAATGTGGTGAATTCCTCGGGGTCTGTCGTGCCTCTGTTTCAGGATCAGATCGCGCGTGGCGGCCCGGTCACAGTCACTCACCCCGATGTGACGCGCTATTTCATGACCATCCCAGAAGCGGTGCGGCTGGTTCTGCTAGCCGGATCAATCGCCGAAGGTGGTGATGTCCTGGTGCTGGATATGGGGGACCCCGTCAAAATTGACGATGTGGCCCGCCACATGATCGAAGGCGCAGGGCTAAGCGTGAAATCAGATACCAATCCCGATGGCGATATCGCCATAACCTATGCCGGGCTACGCCCGGGCGAAAAACTGCACGAAGAATTGCTGATAAGCCGCGACATGATCACCACGCCGCACCCCAAGATAATGCGGGCGCAGGAAGGGCGGCTTTCGGAAATCGAAATGGCTAAGATAAATAAGGAACTGGCACGGGTGATCGAAGATCACGACATTTCCGGCGGTCTGGCGTTGCTGGATAACTGGATCGAAGGGCGCGGCGCCAGCCTTGTCGCTGCCACAAGGGGCGACTGAAAGCCGCCCCATAAGTTCGGCTGCGGCGGCGTCCAACGCTGCCAAGATCAGCCGTAAACAGCTTCTTTTTTGAAATGCTTGGTCAACATGTAATAGACCACGGCGCGGTATTTGTTGCGCTCTGAACGGCCATAAGTTTCGATCACTGAATTGATCGCTGCCATTAGATCCGGACCGTCCTCCAAGCCAAGTTTCTTGATCAGGAAGTTTGTTTTGACCGTTTCCAGCTCGGATTCCTGCGTCGCCGCCACGGTCGACGCATCGGCGTTATAGATCGCCGGACCACAGCCAATGGTCACCTTGGTCAAAAGATCCATATCCGGATCCATTCCGCATTTGTTTTTCAGATCATCGGCATATTGCGCGATCAGATCGTCCCGTTTTCCCATTTCTTCACTCCCGCCGTTCCGCCTTAGCAATAAGGCAATTTCTGTCCATACTGATGCGAGCGCAGCCTAGACGCGTTACCATCAGGCACAAAGGGGAAATTTGGGCAGCTTTCCCCATCGGCATCCCAACGGGGCAGGGCCGTGTTCTGCTCCATCTTTGCAATCACCTTTGCCCCCAAAAAAAAGAAACCCCGCCAAGGCATGGCGGGGTTTCTGACCAGTTCTTAAGAGGCATTTCAGCTCAATAGCGGTAATGTTCCGGCTTGAACGGGCCTTCGGGACTTACGCCGATATAGTCGGCCTGATCCTGGCTCAGCTTAGAAAGCTTCACGCCGATCCGGTCCAGATGCAGCCGGGCGACCTTTTCGTCCAGATGCTTGGGCAGGATATAGACTTCGTTCTTGTACTCCTCGCCGCGGGTCCACAATTCGATCTGCGCCAGCGTCTGGTTGGTGAAGCTGGCCGACATCACGAAGGACGGGTGGCCGGTGGCGTTGCCGAGGTTCAGCAGGCGGCCTTCGGACAGCAGGATGATCCGCGCGCCCGACGGCATTTCGATCATGTCCACCTGGTCCTTGATGTTGGTCCATTTGTGGTTCTTCAGCGCCGCGACCTGAATTTCGTTGTCGAAATGGCCGATATTGCCGACGATCGCCATATCCTTCATCTCGCGCATATGCTCGATGCGGATGATGTCCTTGTTGCCGGTGGTGGTGATGAAGATGTCGGCGCTCGACACCGCGTCTTCCAGCGTCACCACTTCGAACCCGTCCATCGCGGCCTGCAGAGCACAGATCGGATCGACCTCGGTTACTTTCACCCGGGCACCCGCACCGCGCAGCGAAGCGGCGGATCCTTTGCCGACATCGCCATAACCGCAGACCAAGGCGACCTTGCCAGCCATCATGGTGTCGGTGGCGCGGCGGATACCGTCGACCAGCGATTCCTTGCAGCCGTATTTATTGTCAAATTTCGACTTGGTGACGGAATCGTTCACGTTGATGGCGGGGAAGGGCAGGTGGCCCTTTTCCATCATCTGGTACAGGCGATGCACGCCGGTGGTGGTTTCCTCAGTCACACCCTTGATCATGTGACGCTGCTTGGTGAACCAGCCGGGGCTTTCTTTCAGGCGCTTCTTGATCTGCGCGAACAGCGCGACCTCTTCTTCACTGGTCGGGGTTTCGATCAGGTCGGTTTCGCCTTCTTCAACGCGCGCACCGATCAGAATATAGAGCGTCGCATCACCGCCATCGTCGAGGATCATGTTGGCGCCGCCTTCCTCGAAGTGGAAAATGCGGTCGGCGTAATCCCAGTATTCTTCCAGCGTTTCACCCTTGATAGCGAAAACCGGGGTGCCGGTCGCGGCAATCGCCGCCGCAGCGTGATCCTGGGTCGAAAAGATGTTGCACGAGGCCCAGCGAACATCGGCGCCCAGCGCCACCAGCGTTTCGATCAGGACCGCGGTCTGGATCGTCATGTGCAGTGACCCGGCGATACGTGCGCCTTTCAGCGGCTGGGTCTGCCCGTATTCTTCACGCAGCGCCATCAGGCCCGGCATTTCGGTTTCGGCAATGTCCAGCTCTTTGCGGCCGAACTCAGCCAGATTGATGTCTTTTACGATATAGTCGTTTGCCATCCGGACAGCTCCTTACAATCACATTTGCAAGGCAGATAACATTCGACCCTTAATCACACAATGTGCGATTGGCCCGATACGCCTTCTGGATCAGCCTTCTACACCTTCTTGAGGTACCAGGCTGGCTGCATTCCAATTTCGACCGGTTGCCAGAATGCAGCTGATCCCATCGGCCCGGGTAATGAACACGGTGAAGCTACCGGTGTCGGAAGACGACCAGACTTCAATCAATTGCTGCGGATTTTGCAGCCCGCCGCCAGTCAGCTGCTCATTGTATTTTTTCGACAGACTGTTCACCAAAGTGTCACGCGGCAAGCATTTGGATGCTTGGGCAGAAACCGCCGAAGCCAAAAAGCCAACACCCAGACAAATAGTCACAGCCAAAGCGTATCGTGGCGCGGGGCCGACGGCGCGGGTTTTCAGAAAAATGGACATACTCGTACTCCTTTTCCATGAAAATGCCGTCGGATCTGACGCCCGGGAAAGAGCGCGGTTCAGGCGGAATTTACAGCAAGTACCGGAGCAAACTATGTGCCTGAGTCATCCATGTTTCGGCATTCTTCTACTGATCAAATACGGCCAATTCACAATTAGTTTGAATCGTTCCGAACCGGACCTATCCGTAAGAAAGGGGTCATCAACACGACCGGTTGCGCCTTGTTTTGTTGATTCAATGGCTGGTTATCGAATGGTTCAAACGCTTTCGCTTTATGTCACAGCTATGGTTTGGCGCGGGATCATAACTCCCACCCCATACGATTCAGGTTCCGTGCACGTTGTGGCATTGACGTTACAACAACTCCACGAACAAGGCGGAATAGCCTCGTGTGGCAAAGCGTCCACGTTGCATGAATCGGGCTCACCGGCTACTCAGGACCAGAAGTTCACGAGGTGCCCTATGGCCGCAAAACAACCCCGCGCTTGGCAACGGATGTTGTCTGGTCGTCGGCTGGATCTGCTGGATCCAACCCCGATGGATATCGAGATCGAAGACATCGCGCATGGGCTGGCGTTTGTGGCGCGCTGGAATGGTCAAACACAAGGTGATTTCGCCTATTCCGTAGCCGAGCATTCGCTGCTGGTCGAAGAGCTTTATACTCGAATGACCCCGCAAGCCCCGGTCAAATGGCAGCTGGCCGCGTTGCTGCATGACGCGCCCGAATATGTTATCGGCGATATGATTTCCCCGGTTAAGGCGGCGGTCGGGCCGGA
This sequence comes from Thalassovita sp., assembly GCF_034670005.1. Classification (GTDB taxonomy): domain Bacteria; phylum Pseudomonadota; class Alphaproteobacteria; order Rhodobacterales; family Rhodobacteraceae; genus Thalassobius. The sequence goes on along the minus strand of NZ_JAXMOH010000001.1, from coordinate 739,880 downwards.
ATATGACGAGCTGGATAAACGGCTGATGGCTGCGATCCACATTCGATTCGGTTTGCCAGCGACGATCCCGGCAACGGTAAAGAAACAAATCAAGAAGGCAGACCGCGTCAGCGCCTGGATGGAAGCGACTCAGATCGCGGGTTTCACGGTAAACGAGGCGACAAGGTTTTTTGGCAAACCCGACCCAGCGGTGATTGAGGGTCTGGCGATTCGACTGCGCCCACCGGTCGAGGCGCGGAACGACTACACTGGCCGTGTCGCAATGCTATTACAGGACTGCTGAAATGCGAATCCGTCGCGCAACCCGTATCGATACGCGACCGATGGCCGATCTGCTGAACGAAATTATTGCAGCGGGCGGAACGACAGCGATAACCGATTTGGTCAGCGGCAAAATGCTTTGGGACTGGATCGAAACTGGCGCAGAACGGGCCGCTTGGCACGTGGCGGACGACGCGGGCGACATCATTGGGTTTCAATGGATTGGCCCGCAGGATTATCTGCCGGACGAAGCGTGCGATATTGCGACCTTCGTACGGATCGGCCAGACTGGCCTGGGGACCGGATCAAAGCTGTTCGAAGCAACCCGGGCGGCCGCCGAAGCGCTTGGGTATGTCTGGATCAACGCCAATATCCGCGCCGATAACGACAGCGGGCTGACGTACCATCAAAGCCGCGGATTTCGCGACTATGACCGCTGGCATGATTACAGGCTCAATAATGGTCAGAAGGTCGATAAGGTTCTGAAACGCTTCGATCTCGATTGACCCAAGCGCGGCGAGCGCCGCTCACCCGCGCTTGTCCAAATTGCTCAGCGCGGACTACGCTTGGCCAGGATGCGCTGCAACGTCCTGCGGTGCATGTTCAGCCGCCGGGCGGTTTCGCTGACATTTCGGTCGCACAGCTCGTACACCCGCTGAATATGTTCCCACCGCACCCGGTCGGCGCTCATCGGGTTTTCCGGTGGCGGCGGCATTTCGTCATCGGCGGCCAGCAGAGCATTCGTGATATCGGTGGCATCGGCGGGTTTCGACAGGTAATCGGTCGCCCCGATCTTGACCGCCGCCACAGCGGTGGCAATGGCGCCATAGCCGGTCAGCACCACGATCCGGCTATCTGGACGTTTTTCCCGCAGCACTTCGACCACATCCAGTCCATTCCCGTCCTCCAGACGCAGGTCGCAAACGGCATAGGCTGGCGGTCGGGCGGTGGCGATGGCTTTGCCAGCGGCGACGGAACCTGCGGTTTCCACTTCGAAACCACGTTTTTCCATAGCCTTGGCCAGCCGTTTCAGAAACGGTTCATCGTCATCGACGATCAACAGCGATTTGTCCTCGCCGATCTTTTCAGAAAGCTCAGCCATGTGGATCCTCCAGCGTCGCGCGACCACGGTTTTACCGGTTCTATAGCGCAGGGTGTCTTGCGTCAAACCATCCCGGCTTAGCCATGCGCGTCCAGAAAACACTGAACCTTGTCAGCCATTTGTTCCGGCTCCAGATCACGGCGGAAAAATTCCACAAAACCGTCGTCGGGGAACACCAGATAAGTGAAGGTCGAATGATCAATCAGGTAGTAGTCTTCGTCACCCGCTTCGGGTTCCTGTTTCTGGTAAAAGGTACGATAGGCTTGGCTGGCCGCTTTCACCTGTTCCGGGGTCCCGGTCAGTCCAATCATGCGCGGATGCAGGTAATCGGTAAAATCGGCCAGCAATTCCGGTGTGTCGCGGTCAGGGTCGATGGAAATGAACACCGGCTTCACGATCTTGCCGCGGTTTTCCAGTATTTCGATCGTTTCGGCATTGCGCGCATTGTCCAGAGGGCAAACATCGGGACAGAAAGTATAGCCGAAATAGAGCAGCGTAGGCTGGTCGATCACGTCTTTGTCGGTGACCGTTTTGCCAGTTTCGTCAACCAGAGTGAACGGCCCGCCGAGCGTGGATCCACCAGCCACTGCGCCGGTACGACAATCGGCATATTTGTCATCCGGCCCGGTACCAGAGGTTACATACCATGTCGCCCCCAGCAATGCAGCTATGGCAACGGCCGAAATCGACGCGACAAATGTACGGTTCATGATGGTATCCTCGGTCCGGGAGCGGTCTGTTGATTGGTCTTTCTTGCATATTTATCATTAGACAAAGAAATTCAACGGGACGAAGTCGCACATGGCCGAAACGACATTCAAAGTACTCAAGGGCAGCGAGCGCGGTAACTGGATCAAGCTGCGCACGATCACCTTGCTCAGATGGGCGGCCATTGCCGGACAGTTGACGGCGATTTTCGTTGCTCAGGTCTTTTTTGACCTGCAATTGGAAATCAGCCTTTGCCTGTTGGTCATTTCCGTTTCGATTCTCGGCAATCTGATCACGATGTTCATTTTTCCCGAAAGCAAACGACTGACGGAAACCGAAAACCTGCTGATGGTGCTATTCGATCTGTTGCAGCTGTCGCTGTTATTATACCTCACCGGCGGTTTGCATAATCCGTTTTCGATCCTTATCCTTGGTCCTGTGACGGTATCTGCTTCGGCTCTGTCGCTGCGCTCGACCATGTTTCTTGGCATCACCGCGATTCTGGCGGTGACGCTGCTGGCCAGATTCCATCTGCCACTGCGGACCGATCAAGGCTTCATCTTGCGAATCCCGGATATCTTCGTTTTCGGAAATTGGATCGCCACCGTGATCGCGGTGATCTTTCTTGGAGCCTATTCGCGTCGCGTCACTGTGGAAATGCACGCGATGTCCGACGCGTTGCAGGCGACCTACATGGCCCTGTCCAGGGAACAGAAACTGACCGATATCGGTGGCGTTGTGGCGGCGGCGGCACACGAACTGGGCACTCCATTGGCGACGATCAAGCTGACCAGCGCCGAATTAATTGAGGATCTGGAGGACTGGCCTGAACTGCAGGAAGATGCCCGCCTGATCCGCGAACAGGCTGATCGCTGCCGCGATATTCTACGGTCGATGGGGCGGGCCGGCAAAGACGATCTGCACCTGCGTCAGGCCCCGCTGATGGCGGTCCTGCGCGAAGCGGCAGATCCTCATCTGGAGCGCGGCAAGGAATTGCATTTCGAATTGGCGGATGGGCTTGATGCGCAGTCACAGCCTTCGGTTCTGCGCCGACCCGAAATCATCCACGGAGTACGCAACCTGATCCAGAACGGGGTCGACTTCGCCACTGAAAATGTCTGGGTCGAAGCAAGCTGGAACGACAGCGAAATCCGTGTTCGCATCATGGATGACGGTGCGGGCTATCCACCTCAGTTGATCGGACGTATCGGAGACCCGTTCATGCGCCGCCGTCGCGCTGGGGCAGACATGACGAAACGACCGGAATACGAAGGTATGGGTTTGGGCCTTTTCATTGCAAAAACCTTGCTGGAACGGTCGGGAGCTGAGTTGAGTTTCGCTAATGGCCGCGATCCGCATATGCCACTCGGTATTCATTCCGAAAGATGTGGTGCAATCGTCGAAGTTGTTTGGTTGCGCCGGAAAATCGACGCACAAAGCGGTGAAAATGCTGTTCCAATTGGGGAAAATCAGCCTTTGGCGATCTAACCACTCACCCTTTAAGAGCTTGTTAACCAGTTATCTTCAACTTAGAGATTATTTTTAGACAGGTGTACCATGCTCGATTTACAGAGTTTTTTGGGGATTTGTGCAATTTCTCTGATCGCTGCGGCACTTACATTTCGTTTCGTTCAAAAGCCCCAAGCAGATCCCACGATTTCGGTTTTCAACGGTAACGAAGAGACCAGATTCCTTTATAATGGATCTGATCTGTTGAATGCCAGTGACAGCGGCGAAGTCCTGTTGGACATGGCCGAAGGTGACCGCACCGATTGGTACCAAATGGCAAAGCTACTACGCCCGCGTTTTCCTGATTTTCCAGACGTACCTCCGCCAGGGTTGTCTGGCAATCCACTGACGCTGGAATCCATCGATATGGGAGGAGACTCGACCGTCCTGATCGAGGATATAAATGGTCTGACCAGGGTCAGCCTGATTGATAATACTCCAAACCGGACCCAATCAGCCGCTGATCTGCATCAGCGCAGGGTTTGGGAAGCCCAAATCGATACGCTCAACAGCGCGGTTCAAGGGTCGCCCTATCCGATCTGGCAAACCGATGCACATGGTCGGGTCAAATGGGCCAATTCGGCTTATGAAATGCTGGCGAGAGCTTGTATTGGACCGAACGCCGAAGGTCACGAATCGCTCTTCGAGCTGACCGGGAGCAAACCGCCGGTGCCATCGCGCAAACGGTTGTCAGTCACGCTCAAGAACGGGTCCGAATGCTTGTGGTATGACGTTACATCGTCCCTGACGGACAAGTTTACCATGCACTATGCCACCGATATCAATGCGGTTGTGCAAGCGGAGATCGCACAACGCAATTTCGTGCAAACCCTGACCAAAACCTTTGCTCAACTGTCGATCGGCTTGGCGATATTCGATCGTAAGCGTGAGTTGGCACTGTTCAATCCGGCGCTAGCGGATTTGACCCACTTGTCAGTGGAATTTCTGTCCAAACGGCCAAGCCTGCACGATTTCTTTGACCGGCTACGCGACAATCAGACCATGCCGGAACCGAAGAACTACAATTCTTGGCTCGATGAAATGGACGACTTGATCGATGCTGCCAGCGACGGCCGCTACCTGGAAACATGGCATTTGCCAACGGGGCTGACATATCGCGTAAGCGGTCGGCCGCATCCGGACGGCGCAATGGCCTTCCTGATCGAAGATATCAGTGCCGAAATGTCGCTAACCCGTCGTTTTCGCGCCGATCTGGAATTAAATCAGTCGGTACTGAACCATCTGAACCTGGCAGTCGCGGTTTTTTCTTCGAGTGGTCAAATGTATTTTTGCAACAGCATGTATTGCGAGATTTGGAAAACCGAACCGGATTATGGCCTCACGGAACCAACGATCAGAGATTCCGTGCAGCATTGGAAAGGGGCCAGCCTGCCATCACCCCGTTGGGACGAAATCGCGCAATTCGTTACCACCGCCACGCCGAATTGCGATCAGCAGGTTCCGGTCCGGCTGAAGGACGGCACCAACCTGACCACCTGGGCTCGGAGGATCGGCGGCGGTGCGACGATGGTTCTGTTCGAATATGCCCAACAGGTCGAGATGCAGCCCAAATTGGTCGATAGTGCCTGATCCGGCTTGCAGCGGCGACGCTTCCGAGTAATCTCCGGGCATGGCCATTTGCCCCATTATCATAGATCTGAAAACACCGGACGAAACCGCGGCACTGGCACGCGCTATTGCCAGGGTTTTGGCCCCCGGCGACGTGATCCTGCTACAAGGCGGGATCGGCGCCGGAAAAACCCATTTCGCCCGCGCCTTGGTCCAATCCCTGCTGCACGAACCCGAGGATGTACCATCGCCAACCTTTACATTGGTACAAGTCTATGACGGCCAAACAGCCGAGATCTGGCATAGCGATCTGTACCGGCTGAGCAGCCCGGATGAAGCGGTTGAGCTGGGGCTGGAAGACGCTTTCGAAGGCGCGATTTGTCTGGTGGAATGGCCTGATCGGTTGGCGGAACTGACCCCGGCAAATGCGTTGACCCTGACCTTCGATGTCACCGGTGAAGAAACCCGCCGCGTCGCCCTGACCTGGAGCAACGACAAGTGGGACGACAAGCTGGAAGGGATCGCGGCATGAGCGAGCGGACAAAACTGATCGAAGGCTTCATCGCCGGATCGGAATGGGCCGGGGCCAAACGCAGCGCGCTGGCCGGGGATGCTTCGAACCGTCGATATGAACGGCTGCAGCGCGGTGGTGAAACCGCCGTGTTGATGGATGCACCGCCGGAAAAGGGCGAAGATGTCCGCCCCTTCGTTTCCATCGCGCATTATCTGACCGAACTGGGCCTCAGTGCGCCGCGAATCTGGGCCGAAGACGCCGAACATGGATTTTTGATCCTCGAAGATCTTGGCGACGATTTGTTCGCGCGCGTCATTCCCGATCACCCCGATCTTGAGGTCCCGCTTTATCAGGCCGCAACCGATGTTTTGATCCGGCTACACGAGGCGGAGCCGCCGTCAAATCTGACCCGGTATTCGCCTGAAGTGATGGCCGATTTGTCCGCTTTGGCCTGGACCTGGTACAAGGGCGGCGATGCTTCGTCGGAACAAATGTTTCGCGATGTTTTCGCGCCGATCCTGGAACACTACGCGGCGGATCATTCTGTCCTGATCCAGCGCGACTATCACGCCGAAAATCTGCTTTGGATGCCGGATCGCGCTGGTACCGCGCGGGTTGGGTTGCTGGACTTTCAGGATGCGATGACCGGGCATCGCGCCTATGATTTGGTATCGCTTTTGCAGGATGCCCGCCGCGATGTGCCGCCCGAAATCGAAACCGCGATGATCCGACGCTATGTTGACGAAGCAGCACTTGATCCGGATGCGTTTCAGACCGCCTATGCGGTGCTGGGGGCGCAGCGCAATCTGCGTATCATAGGTGTCTTTGCCCGGCTCTGCCTGCGCGACGGAAAATCACATTATATCGACCTGATCCCGCGGGTGTGGAACCTGATGTTGCGCGATCTGGATCATCCGGTGCTGGCACCGGTCAGTTCAATCGTGTTGAATGCCCTTCCGAAACCCACTCCCGACTACTTGCAGGACCTGAAACAGAAATGCGCCACCACCCGCACCCTGTAATGCTGTTTGCCGCCGGATTCGGCACCCGCATGGGGGCGCTGACAGCGGACCGGCCCAAACCCTTGGTCGAGGTTGCGGGTCGTCCAATGATCGATCGCGCGCTGGATCTGGTCGATGCCTATGGCAGCGAAAAGGTGGTCGCCAACCTGCACTACAAATCCGATATGTTGCGCGCCCATCTGGCCGGGCGCGATATCGGATTTTCAGAAGAATACCCTGAAATTCTGGAAACCGGCGGCGGGCTGCGCGCGGCGTTGCCCCTGTTGGGAACGGGGCCGGTGATGACCCTGAACACCGATGCGATCTGGTCTGGCCCAAATCCGCTGCAGATTCTGGCCAAGGCATGGGACCCGGAGAGAATGGACGCGCTGTTGATCTGCGTCTCGCGGGACAGCGCGGTAGGCCATAGCGGTACCGGTGATTTCCTGAGCGATGAACAGGGTCGGCTGCGCCGGGGACCCGGGGCGATCTATGGCGGCGCGCAGATCGTAAATCCCGACGGGCTGAATGCCATCGAACAGGATGCTTTTTCGCTCAATCTGCTGTGGGACCGGATGTTACGGGACGGGCGCCTTTTCGGGATCGGATATCCCGGGCAATGGTGCGATGTTGGTCGCCCCGAAGGGATCGCACTGGCCGAAAGGATGATCGGGTATGGCGATGTTTGATCCATCTGAAAAACCGCGCGTTTTCGGCCTGCCCCCGGGGGTGGATTTCCCGAAATTGCTGGTTAAAGGGATGTTGCAGCGTAGCGAAGGAACCCAGCCACAGGACCTTGCGCGGGCCACGTTGATGGTCAACACAAGACGAATGGCGCGGCGTATCCGCGACCTGTTCGATGCCGGTCCAGCGTTGTTGCTGCCGCAAATCAGGTTGGTGACCGATCCGGGTCAGGGCCACGTCTTCACCGACATTCCCGATGCGGTATCGCCGCTACGCCGCCGGTTAGAAGTCGCACAGTTGGTGTCGCGCCTTCTGGACCAACAACCTGATCTGGCGCCGCGCGCATCACTTTACGATCTGGCCGACAGCTTGGCCGATCTGATGGATGAAATGCAGGGTGAAGGGGTCGGGCCAGAGGCATTGCAGAACCTCGATGTCAGCGATGAATCGGGGCATTGGAAACGTGCGCTCGGTTTTCTCGATATCGTGCAGCACTATTTCAGCGACAGCGGGGCAACCCCTGACGCGCAAACCCGGCAGCGGATGATCGTCAACGCGCTGACCGAAAGTTGGCAGGAAAAACCGCAACAACAACCACTGATCGTCGCTGGATCAACCGGATCGCGCGGCACCACCATGGCGCTGATGAAGGCGGTGGCGAAATTACCGCAAGGGGCTCTGGTATTGCCTGGGTATGATTTCGAAATGCCGCTTTCGGCTTGGGACGACCTGAGCGATGCCCCAGATGCCCACGGCGAAAAAGGGATGCCCGCCGAAGACCATCCGCAATACCGGTTTCGCAAACTGATGGACGAACTGGGCGTCGGACCGCAGGATGTTCAGCCCTGGACTGACACCCCCGCCCCTTGTCCGGTGCGCAACCGGTTGGTGTCCCTGGCGCTGCGCCCGGCGCCGGTCACCGATCGCTGGCTAGAAGAAGGGCCGGAACTGACCGGACTCGATCAGGCCTGCACCGATCTGACCCTGATCGAAGCGCCATCGCAGCGAGATGAAGCGCTGACCATCGCGCTGCGCCTGCGCCAGGCCGCTGATGAAGGCATCACTGCGGCACTGATCACACCCGACCGGATGCTGACGCGGCAGGTCACCTCGGCTCTGGACCGTTGGGGCATCGTGCCGGACGATTCCGCCGGTACGCCGCTGCAATTGTCCGCGCCGGGACGGTTTCTTCGTCATGTTTCGGCTCTGTTTCACCGCAAACTGACGTCGGAATCGCTTCTGACGATGTTGATGCATCCGCTGACCCATATGGGCGGCGAACGCGGGGCACATCTGCGCCTGACCCGCGAATTGGAACTGCATATCCGGCGCCAGGGTATGCCGTTCCCCGATCCCGAGCAGATGCGATTCTGGGCCAACCTGCGCGACGACCCGGAAGCCATACCGTGGATGGAGTGGTTGATCGGGGCCTTCATAGACAAGGACGGGGCTAGTCTGATGGCGCTGAGCGATCACGTCGATCGCCATATTGCGCTGGCCGAAGTCATCGCCAATGGCAGCGCCCCGACCGGAGAAAACACACTTTGGGACAAGGATGCCGGAATCGCGGCGCGGTCCGTGGTTGAAACGCTGCGGGACGAGGCCGAACATGGCGGTATCCTGTCGCCTGTCGATTATGCCGATCTTTTCGGGGCAATCCTGTCGCAATCAGAGGTACGCAATCCGGACGAACCACATCCAAAAATTCTGATCTGGGGCACGCTCGAAGCTCGTGTTCAGGGTGCCGATCTGGTCATCCTTGGGGGCCTAAACGAAGGCAGCTGGCCAGAAATACCGACCCCCGATCCATGGCTCAATCGCCGGATGCGCCACGATGCCGGGCTGTTGCTTCCGGAACGGCGAATCGGGCTGTCTGCGCATGATTTCCAGCAAGCGATCGGCGCGCCACAGGTCTGGCTGACCCGATCAATCCGGTCGGACGATGCCGAAACGGTACCGTCGCGGTGGCTGAACCGGATGACCAACCTGCTGAACGGATTGCCCGGGCAGGGCGGGGATCAGGCACTGAGCGATAGCCGCCATCGTGGCAATACATGGCTGGCAATGGCGCGCCAGCTGGAAGACCCTGGCCAAACCACCCCGGCGCCGCGTCCGTCACCGCGCCCGCCGGTGATCGCACGGCCCAACCGGTTATCGGTCACCGAAATCAAACGGCTCATCCGCGATCCATATGCGATCTATGCCCGCCACGTACTGCGATTACGTCCGCTTGACCCGCTGATGCGCGCGCCCGATGCGTTGCTGCGCGGGATCGTTACCCATTCGGTACTGGAACAGTTCATTCACGAAGTCCGCGCCGATAACCGGGCGCTAACAGCACAGCGGCTGAATGAAATTGCAGAGACTATTTTGGCCGAAAACGTGCCTTGGCCGGAAATCCGTGCGCTTTGGTCAGCACGAATCGCGCGTATCTCGGATTGGTTCGTAAGCACGGAAAGACAACGTCAATCACGCGCCGTGCCAAGCTTTTTCGAAGAACAGGGCGAGGTGAAACTCAGCGAGGTCGATTTCACCCTTTCAGCCAAGGCCGACAGGATCGACATGGACGCGCAAGGTCGTGCCCATGTCTATGATTACAAAACCGGGGCGCCGCCCAGCGCCAAGCAGCAAAGGATTTTCGACAAACAGCTTCTGCTTGAGGCGGCAATGATCACCCGCGGCGGCTTTGCCGGTATTGGCCCTGCTGACGTGGCCGAAGCAGTATTTATCGGGCTGGGATCGAAACCGGCCGAGGTCGCCGCACCCCTGATCGAAGAACCAGTCGAACAGGTCTGGGACAAGTTCGAAACCCTGATCCAAAGCTATTTCAAGCCTGAACAGGGCTATACGGCGCGGCGGGCGCTGTTCAAGGATACCGACCCGTCCGATTACGATCAACTGTCGCGTTTCGGCGAATGGGACGTCACCACCGACCCCAAAGCGGAGGATCTGACATGACCCGGGACGAAGCCAGCGAAAAGCAGGTTCAGGCGGCGCGGCCAAAACATTCGACATGGCTGTCGGCCAATGCCGGGTCGGGCAAGACGCGTGTTCTGACTGACCGGGTAGCGCGGCTGCTGCTGGAAAAGGTACAACCGCAGCACATACTGTGCCTGACCTATACCAAGGCCGCAGCCAGCGAGATGCAGAACCGGCTGTTCAAGCGACTCGGTGAATGGGCGATGCTGGACGCAGGCAAGCTACGAGACCAGCTGAATGCGCTGGGCGTGGCAGGAACTGTCACCGATGAAGATCTGCGCAACGCCCGCACGCTGTTCGCCCGCGCCATCGAAACACCGGGTGGTCTGAAAATTCAGACCATCCATTCCTTCTGTTCCTCCCTGCTGCGCCGGTTCCCGCTGGAAGCACGTGTCAGCCCGCAATTTTCCGAAATGGAAGAGCGCGCGGCCTCGCTTCTGCGGGCCGAGATTGTGCAGGACCTGGCCGAAGGGCCCGAAGCGGGGGTTATCCGCCGCGTGGCGCATCATTTCACCGGCGAAGATTTCGACAGCCTTACCGCCTCAATCGTGCGTCAGCGTGCAGCGCTACAAACGCCGCTGGGGCCGGATGATTGTCTGAAACTATTCGACCTCGACCCCAGTTTCGACGAGGAAGCGCTGCAAACGCTGGTGTTCCTCGGCGGTGAAGACGACCTGCTGCGCGACGTTATTGACCATCTGGAAACCGGCAGCGCGGCCGATGTGAAAGCCGCGACCCGGTTGCGGCTGATTTCACAGCTCGACCTCAGCGCGTTACCGGATCTGGAAAGCGTTTTCCTGTATGGAGAGAAAACGAAATCACCGTTTGGGGCCAAGATAGGGTCTTTTCCAACCAAGAAAACGCAAAACGCGATGGGCACGCTTCTGCCCAAACTGGAAAATTTCATGCGCCGCGTCGAAGACGCCCGGCACCGACGGCTTGCGCTGGCGGCGGCGCACAAAACCCACGCGCTACAGGATTTCGCCCGCGTTTTCCTGCCCTCCTACGAGGCGCGCAAGCAGCAGATGGGGTGGCTCGACTTCGACGATCTGATCCTGAAGGCGCGTGATCTGCTGACCGATCCGGCGGTGGCGGCCTGGGTGCTGTATCGGCTCGACGGCGGGATCGACCATATCCTGGTGGACGAGGCGCAGGATACCAGCCCGGCGCAATGGAACGTGATCGAACTGCTGGCGCAGGAATTCACCTCGGGTGCTGGCGCTCGGTCGCAAGTCGAACGCACGATCTTCGTAGTTGGCGACAAGAAGCAGTCGATCTATTCCTTCCAAGGTGCCGATCCGCGCGAATTCGACCGGATGCAGGCCGAATTCGCCCAGCGCCTCGCCACGACCGATAAGCCGCTGAACGAAATGGAGCTGCAATTCAGTTTCCGATCGTCCCACGCAATTCTGTCGCTGGTCGACGAGGTTTTTCGCGATCGCGAAGCATCGGGTTTCCATTCCGGATCGGAACATCGGGCATTTAAGGACCGGATGCCAGGCCGCGTCGACCTGTGGCCAGTGGTGGAAAAAACCGACGAAGATGAAGATGACGACTGGGACAACCCAGTTGACCGGCTGGGCATGAAACATCACTCGGTTCTGTTTGCCGAACGGATCGCTCGGCATATCCGAAGGATGATCGCAGAAAAAGTGACTATTCCGGCTGAAATTGGGCATTCAGGCACATATCAGATGCGCCCGGTCAGCGAAGGAGATTTCCTGATACTGGTGCAGCGGCGCTCAGATCTGTTTGCCGAAATAATCCGTGCCTGCAAGGAACAGGGGCTGGCGATTGCCGGGGCGGACCGGCTGAAGGTCGGGGCGGAACTGGCGGTGCGCGATCTGGCCGCGTTGATGAGTTTCCTCGCCACGCCCGAAGACAATTATTCACTGGCCGTGGCGTTGAAATCCCCCCTGTTCGGCTGGGATGAACAGCGGCTTTTCGACTTTGCCCATCGGCGCAGCGAAAAATATCTGTGGCAGGCGTTGCGGCAGCGACGCGAAGAAATCCCCGAGGTCATGTCGGTTCTGGACGATCTGCGCAGCCGCGCCGATTACATGCGCCCATATGACCTGATCGAACGCATCCTGACCCGTCATGATGGCCGGCGCAATTTGCTGGCGCGTCTGGGGGCAGAAGCCGAGGATGGCATCAACGCATTTCTGTCTCAGGCCCTTGCCTTTGAACGCAGCGCAATTCCCAGCCTGATCGGGTTCCTGCAATGGATGGAAACCGACGAACTGGAAATCAAACGACAGATGGACAGCGCCGGGGATCGCATCAGGGTGATGACCGTACATGGTGCCAAGGGGCTGGAAGCGCCCATCGTGATTCTGCCCGACACCGCGAAACGAAACGTGCAGTTGCGCGACGATGTGCTGACCGACGAAGGTCAAGTGATGTGGCGCACGGCCAGTGGCCAGATGCCCGAACGCATGCAAGCAGCGCGCGACAAACGGCTGAGCGCGGAAGAAGCCGAACGTGACCGGTTGCTTTACGTTGCGATGACACGGGCAGAAAAATGGCTGATCGTGGCGGCCGCTGGCGATCTGGGAAAGGACGGGCAAAGCTGGTACGAAAAGATCGGCACCGCGATGGAAAGGATGGGTGCCCAAGCGCAACCCTTTGCGTTTGGTGACGGTCTGCGGCTTTGCCATGGCGATTGGAGCGGAGACGCCGCACCAACGCCCATGCCGGCGCAATCCGAAACGGTGATCTTACCCGATTGGGTCCAAGCCCCCGCCCCGGCACCGCAAACGGCACCGAAAACACTGAGCCCATCCGATCTGGGCGGCGCCAAGGCGCTACCGGGCGAAGATAATCTGGACGAAGACGCCGCCAAATTGCGCGGGAAACAAATTCACCTGCTGTTGGAACATCTGCCCGAGGCACCGCAAAGCGATTGGGCCGATCTGGCTGCGAGGGCGCTGGGACGGGATGCCGATGCAGCGGTAAGAGGTGACATCCCTGCTTTGCTGGCTGAAGCGACCAAGGTTTTGACTGAACCGGATCTGCAACCGCTGTTTACCGCCGACACCCTGGCCGAGGTTCCGATCAGTGCCACGATTGAGTCCCTGAATAACCAGCGTATTCATGGCGTGATCGACAGATTGATCATCACGGAAAAATCAATCCTGGCGGTGGATTTCAAAACCAACGCTGTTGTGCCCGAAAAAGCGGAAGATTGTCCGCTGGGTTTGCTGCGACAGATGGCTGCCTATGCCCATGCTTTGGCTCAGATTTATCCCGATCATCAGATACAGACCGCGATCCTGTGGACCCGGTCGGCACAGCTGATGCATCTGCCTGCGGCATTGACGACACAATCCCTTGAGTCGATCAGCCTGACTTGACGATATGTGGTTCCCTACCTAGGTTTGCAGCAACCCCAATTCGCAGGAGAAAACAAATGGCCACTGTAGCCGTCACCGACGATACCTTCGACGCCGAAGTCAAAAATTCCGACATCCCCGTAGTGGTGGATTTCTGGGCTGAATGGTGTGGCCCCTGTAAACAGATTGGCCCGGCTCTGGAAGAACTGGCCGCCGAAATGGAAGGCCAGATCAAAATCGCAAAGGTCGATGTCGACAGCAATCCGAACGCCGCTGCCGCCATGGGCGTTCGTGGCATTCCCGCCCTGTTCATCTTCAAGGATGGTCAGGTCGTGTCGAACCGGGCCGGCGCCGCGCCCAAGGCCGCGCTGCAAAGCTGGATCAAAGACTCGATCTGATCTGATCAGATCGTTTTTGGAAGTTTCGAGAAACCCCGGCCATTGTGCCGGGGTTTCTTATGTAGCGGCTTCAAGCCAGAACACTTTGATTGGCCGCACTCCATCTCAGGGCCTCGGGCAGGCTGCGGTCGGGCGGTCGTTCCAATCAGATCGGCCACCCATTCCGGCGCAGCGCCTGCCGTATCTTATTCTTGACCTCGGGCCGACCGGCATTGATCGACATGTCCTGCCAGAACCACCAGACATAGCGTTCGAAATCTGGCAGGTCCCCTTGCACCGTTTCGAAGGCGCGGTCCAATCCTTCGGTATACACATCCGCCGCGATGTGGTGAAAATCGACCCGCGCGAACAACACACAAGGTTTCCTGAAAAAATAGCCGTTGAAGGCTGCGCTGGAATTCTGCGTCACCACATAATCGCATCGCCTGAGCATGTCGATCATATCGGCCTTCTGCACCTTCAACCGGGGAAATCGCGTCACCAGAGTGTTCAGCTTGGACATTTCCGAGGCTGAATAGACCTCGTTCGGATGCAGGGCAGCGATCACCCGGCGGGCCGGATCGTGCTGCAAGGTTGAAACCAGCATTTCCAGCGGCGAACAGGTTTGAAATGACCGTCGTTCGGTCAAACGACCCTGCAGCGGCACATAGATAAACCCTTCTTTTGTCGGGTTTTCCGCAGACTCCGCAAACATACGCTTGCGCCAGTAAGTGTAGAATCGATGCGCTTCTTGCGGATCGACCTTTTCCGCATTGAACTTTTTTTCCGCTACCCGCCATTCCCAACGCTTGGTGGTCGGTTCGATTTGCCAGAACGGATAATGATAGACCCGGCGAAAGGTCAGCGTGCGTGGCCCCTCTGGTTCGTCCATGTGGAACATCGCGAAACCGGGCCGGTCACGGCTTGCACTTCGGTCCTGCAAGGAATTGCCGTGAAATCCAGTACTGAACCCGGCCTGTTCGACGACCTCTATAATCTTGCCGATGAAATTGTGCTGCCCCGCCCGGGCGCTCTGCAGAAGTTCGGGCTCGAGATAGAAATCGAGGTGTTTTATGCTGCTCATGGCGGAAAGCTACCCATCGCATTCACGGTGAGCAAGCACTACACTTGTGCCTAAGCTTTGCAACTTACATATATGCGGGCAATGACAGGAGGGTTTGATGGCAGAGGATAAATTCCCCGGGTGGCATGGCACGACCATCATCGGCGTCAAGAAAGGCGGCGAAGTGGTAATCGCGGGCGACGGACAGGTTTCGCTGGGTCAGACCGTGATCAAGGGCACAGCGCGCAAGGTGCGGCGATTGAGTCCGGGTGGCTATGACGTGGTCGCCGGTTTTGCCGGTTCAACGGCGGATGCCTTCACCTTGCTGGAACGGTTGGAAGCCAAGCTCGAAGCAACCCCCGGTCAGCTGGCCCGGGCCAGCGTCGAACTGGCCAAGGATTGGCGTACCGACAAGTATCTGCAAAAACTCGAAGCGATGCTGATCGTATCGGACGGGGCGGAAATATTCGTGATCACCGGGGCAGGCGACGTGTTGGAACCCGAACACGACGTCACCGCGATCGGATCGGGCGGCAATTACGCTTTGGCCGCCGCGCGCGGCATGATGGACAGCGATCTGAACGCCGAAGAGGTTGCCCGTAAAGCGATGGCGATTGCCGCCGATATCTGCGTCTACACCAATGGCAATTTGACGGTGGAGACGATCCGCAAATGATTTCCCGCGAAGATCTGCGCGCTGCTGTCGGGTCTGGCCTTCTGTCCGAAGCTCAGGCGGCTTCGCTGGCGGCCTTGGCCGACAGCCGCCGCGGCGCGCGCGAAGATCTGTCGCCGGGGGATGAACCGTTCGAATTGTTCCGTGGCTTCAATGAAATCTTCATCGTCGTCGGCCTGTTAATTCTGGCTTCGGGCTGGGCGGCGGTGACTGGCATCTCTCTGACCGGGCGCATTGTGAATGTTCAAACCGAAGTGGCAGGCGCTGCCGCGATTGCCGCCGTGGTGATCTGGGGCTTGTCAGAGTATTTCATCCGCCGTCGCCGCATGGTCGCCCCGGCCATCGCCTTGTCGGTATTATTCGCAGTCAATGCCGGTACCGGCCTGACCGCCTGGTTTTCCCAACCTTTCATGGTCGCGCAAAGTGATTTTTCCAGCCTGCCGATGCCACTGACGCTGACCACTTTCGCCATCGCGTTCTACTGGCTCCGGTTCCGGGTGCCTTTTGCCATGGCTTTGATCGCGCTGGGCGTTTTTGCGTTGGCGCTGCTGCTGGGCGCAAATCAGGCAGGCACTCCAGCGGACATTTCGGATTTCTTTCTACTGTCGAACAGCGGGCCCTTTGCCTGGATCACACTGTTGGTTGGGCTAGCGGTCTTTGCCGTGGCTATGATGTTCGACATGAGCGACCCGCACCGCGTCACCCGCCGTTCGGCGCAGGGGTTCTGGCTGCATGTGGTTGCTGCCCCAGCCTTGGTAAACACCCTTGCGCTCAGCCTGTTGAAAAACGGATCTTCCGGGGCTTACACCGGCCTTCTCGCCGTGTTGCTTTTGTTCGCCCTAGTGGCGATCGTAATCGATCGCCGGTCGTTCCTGATTGCTGCCATTGGCTATATCGTAACCTTGGCAGGAACGGTGTTCGAAGGCGGTGGCGCGGCGATCACTATCCTCATTCTGGGCCTGTTTCTTGTCCTGCTCGGCGCTTTCTGGGCGCGCATCCGCGCCGCGCTGCTTTCACCCTTGTCCGCGCTGCTGCCGATGCATCGGTTGCCGCCTTCTCACTGATACGGGATCAATATGACCAATCTCACCCCCCGCGAAATCGTTTCGGAACTGGATCGTTTCATCATCGGACAGAAGGACGCCAAGCGCGCCGTTGCTGTGGCGCTGCGCAACCGTTGGCGGCGTAAGCAACTGACGGATGACCTGCGCGACGAGGTCTATCCGAAAAACATCCTGATGATTGGACCGACCGGTGTTGGCAAAACCGAAATCAGCCGCCGTCTGGCGAAACTGGCCAAGGCACCGTTCATCAAGGTAGAGGCCACCAAGTTCACCGAAGTCGGCTATGTCGGTCGCGACGTGGAGCAGATCATCCGCGATCTGGTCGACAGTGCAATTTCCATGACCCGTGAAATCATGCGTGAAGATGTCAAAGCCAAGGCACATCAAGCAGCCGAAGAGCGGGTGATCAGCGCCATCGCAGGCGAAGACGCCCGCGAGGGAACCCGCGAAATGTTCCGCAAAAAGCTGAAGTCTGGCGAATTGGATGACACTGTCATCGAGTTGGAAGTGGCTGATCAATCCAGCCCAATGCCTATGCTGGACATTCCCGGACAACCCGGCAGCCAGATGGGCATGATGAATCTGGGCGATTTGTTCGGCAAGGCGTTCTCGGGCCGCACCGTGCGCCGCCGGATGACCGTCGCCGAGAGCTATGAGCTGTTAATCGGGGAAGAGGCCGACAAGCTGCTGGACGACGAAACCGTGACCAAGACCGCACTGGAAGCAGTTGAAGAAAACGGAATCGTTTTCCTGGATGAGATTGACAAGGTTTGCGCCAGGTCCGATGCACGCGGCGGCGACGTGTCCCGCGAAGGGGTTCAGCGCGACCTGCTGCCGCTGATCGAAGGCACCACTGTTTCCACCAAACATGGGCCGGTGAAGACCGATCATATCCTGTTCATTGCCTCGGGTGCCTTCCACATCGCCAAACCGTCGGACCTGCTGCCCGAATTGCAGGGCCGCCTGCCGATCCGGGTTGAATTGCGGGCGCTGACCGAGGACGATTTCGTCCGTATCCTGACTGAAACCGATAATGCCCTGACCAGACAATATACTGCCCTGATGGCAACCGAAGAAGTCACCGTCACTTTCACCGAAGACGGTATCGCAGCGCTGGCCAAGATCGCAGCGGATGTGAACCAGTCGGTGGAAAATATCGGTGCGCGGCGGCTTTATACGGTGATGGAACGGGTATTCGAAGAACTGTCGTTTACCGCGCCGGATCAGCCAGGCCGTGAGGTCATGGTGAATGCGGCATTTGTCGATGAAAATCTGGGTGAATTGGTCAAGTCCACCGATATCAGTCGTTACGTGCTGTAACGTCCGATCCCGGTCATATCTGATTGGACTGGCGTCCATTCTGAAAAAACGTCAGCTTTGGCAATTGTATCCCGTACCGGAGCTTTCGGTGTTGAGAAAAGCCCTTGTTTTCTGCCTGATCGTCGTTGCCGCCTGCAGCGACCGCGAAGCGGTTTTACTGTCGCCAGAAGCACGCGAAACCGGTCAGGTCTATACCACATTCGTCGCCACCAATCGGGGCCGTACCGAACAAGGCTGGTTCAACGACGAACGCAAAGAAAATCTGGACTATCTGAGCGTCGATGTTTCCGTACCGCCCAAACGCGAAGTCGGGGAAATCAACCTGAACCTACATCGGCTCGACCCGGAAAAATATTTCACGGTGGTCGGCAAACAAGACTTTGACGGTAGCCGGGATTTCACCAACGCTTTGCGGCAGACACTGCTACAGCAACCCGCTGACGACCGAGATGTGCTGCTATACGTGCATGGCTATAACAACAGCTTTACCGATGGTGTGTTTCGTACCGTGCAGATGAAGCATGATTTCGACCTGCCGGGGGTCATCGTTCATTATTCTTGGCCCAGCGCGGCGAACCCGCTGGCCTACCCCTATGATCGCGATAGCCTGCTCTATTCCCGTGACAGCCTGGAAAAACTGCTGCGCCAGATACGTGCGGCGCAACCGGGCCGGATCATTTTGGTCGGACATTCGCTGGGCACGATGTTGGTGATGGAGACACTGCGGCAGATCGAAATCGCCACACCGGGTTGGTCCAGACGGGCGTTGGGCGGGGCGATTCTGATATCGCCGGATCTGGATATCGATCTGTTCAAGATGCAGGCAAACCGGTTTGCCGCCCTGCCGGAACCTTTCGCGATCTTCGTATCGTCCCGTGACAGGGCGCTGCAACTCTCGGTGCGCCTGAATGGCAGCCGCAAACGTCTGGGCAGCCTCACCGACCCGCAAGAGCTGGCCGATTATCCGGTCACCCTGATCGATGTCTCAGAATTCGCCAAACGGGGCGGTACGCGGCATTTTACGGTTGGAACGTCCCCCTTGCTGATCGCGCTGCTGAGCAAAAGTGACGCCCTGAATGACGCCTTTGGTCGCGATCAAGCGGGCCGATCGGGGTTGTTGCCGGGCACAGTGATCACCGCTAAAAACGCGACCCAACTTATTCTGTCGCCGCTGTTGCTGCTGAACTAACGATTGCGTCGCAGGTAGACGTAGTAGGCACCCGACCCGCCGTGGTTTTGGTGAGCCTGGGACACCTGCAGCACAAGCGCCGATAACGGCGGCATCGACAGCCATTGCGGAACGCTATGTTTCAAAACGCCGTAACGCACCGGGATCGGCCCGCCCTCGTCGCGATGTTTACCCTTGCCGGTGATCACCAACACCAGCCGTTTGCCCTGCGCATGGGACCGCAGGATAAACCCGTTCAGCACCGGGTGTGCCTTGTCCAGGGTCATGCCGTGCAGATCGATACGGCCTTCGGGCAGCAGCTTGCCGCGCTTCATCTTGCCGAAGGTGTTGCGATCCATACGCATCGGCGTGTTGTCCAGTTGTTCTGAAATCGTCGAATTCAGATCAGTCTTGGCCAAAGCCGGCGCCGAACGGGTTCCAAGTTTAAAATCCGGCAGTCTCGGCCGAGCGGCTTTCTTCGGTTTTGGTTTGGGCTTTGGGTCTGGGCGGGAAGGATCGGAATGCAGCCGTTCGGCGGTATCGGCAACTTTCTTCCACAGCTCGATTTCCTCGGGCTTAAGGCGCCGGCGCGTCATTGTTCGTTCTCCGGCAGCAGCGCGTAGGCGCGCTGGATCGGCAACAGCACCATCATCCGCCCCGGATCGCGCAACCGTCCGGCGGCACGGCCTGCCGCATCGCCGGTGCCAAAGAATATATCGGCCCGTTGTGGCCCTTTGATGGCCGATCCGGTGTCTTGCGCAACCATCAGGCGCCGTAACGGATTTTCGCCATCTTTTTCTACCCAAACCGGTGCCCCCAGCGGCGTGTAACCGGCATCGACGGCAATACTGCGGCCACCCGTGACAGACCGGTTCATCGCACCCAATGGCCCGTCTTCGGGCGACACTCTATTGACCTTGCGAAAAAACACATAAGAGGGATTATGACGCAGCAATTCGAGCCCATCTTCCAGATTGCGCCGAACCCAGGATTTAATCACCTGCGCCGAAACCTGATGTTGTTGATAAATCCCGCGACGGATCATCTCGACCCCGACGGAACGGTAGTTATGCCCGTTCGACCCGCCATATCCGACCCGGATATGGTGTCCGTCGGGCAGGCGGATGCGGCCCGACCCCTGTATTTGCAAGAAAAACAATTCTACCGGATCGTCGACCCAGGCAATTTCAAGCCCACGGCCTTCCATCACGCCACTGCTTTCGATTTCGCGCCGCGACAACCAGACAGGGTTGGCCTTTGCTTCGCGCGGCATCCGGTACAATGGATAGCGGAAACGGTCTGTTCGCACCAAAGACCCGTCAAGTTCAGGTTCGAAATAGCCGGTGAACAGCGCCTTGGAACCATTTTCGATCAGAACCGGGCGGAAAAACAGTTCGAAAAAGGCCTTGGGATTTTCGATATTTTGAGCCACGGCGCAAAGCGATTGCCAGTCAGGGCCATCCATATCGGTACAGGTGTTCTGAAACACGCCTAATGCGGCAGCATGATCATCGCCATCCCAACCATCAAGATCCCCGAAATCGAGAACCCGATAAGACAAATCGTCAGACTGTGCAGCGCCTGTCATCAGCACCCCGGCCAAAACAGCGGCTGCCAGCCGCCGGATCATTCGCCTGTTGCGACCAGCTGCCAGTTCGGGTCGTCGCTTCCCATTTTACGGGCAAAGGTCCAGACATCTTTCTGACGCTTGATCTCGTTCGGCTTTCCTTCGACGATTTCACCAGCACTGTCGCGCACGACCGAGGTCAGTTCGCCGACGAATTTCACCGAAATTTCGGCCAGATTGTCTTCGAATTCAGCATCGACAAGCGCCATTTCACGGATGCCCACGAACTCGGACTCAACTTTCAGCCCCTGCGCTTCGCGGGCTTCGATCACCTGCGCAAAGCTTTGATACACGTCATCGCTCAGGAACGGTTTGATATCGGCCAAATCACCGCGCTCGAACCCGATCAGGATCATTTCATAGGCACCGCGTGCACCGCCCAAAAATTCCGTCACATTGAAGCTGGGTTCAACGCGCTTCATCTGGGCCAGCGCCTCCGCTGCGGCGCTGCCTTCGGCGACATTATCGGTGATATCGAGATCGGGACCGCCTTCGATCACTTCGAATTCCCGACGACGGTCGGATTTTTCCGGTGCCATCTGCACCGGCTTTTTCTCAAAACCTTCGCGGGTTCCCAAGACATTTTTCAAACGCAAAATCAAAAAGATTGCGATGCCGGCCAGAACCAGAAGCTGCAAAATCGGCGAATTCATTATATCCTCTCGAACGTTTGGACGTTTAAACCCGTCCGTTGGCTTCTTATGTAGGTGAGGCAGGCGGCCAAGTCCACTGCATCAACACTACAGGAGACTGCCAAAATGTGGCTGCTATTCGCTTTCATAGCTGTTCCGATCATCGAAATCGCGCTGTTTATTCAGGTCGGAGGGTTGATCGGCACATGGCCGACCTTGGGAATCGTCATTCTGACTGCGGTTCTGGGCACCTATTTGATGCGGGTTCAGGGGCGTATGGCAATCGGAAACCTGCAACGGTCGTTTTCTCAGCTTGATGACCCGACTGAACCTTTGGCGCATGGCGCGATGGTGCTGATATCGGGCGTTCTACTACTGACGCCGGGTTTTTTTACGGATGCTCTTGGGTTCGCGTTGCTGGTTCCGGCGATCCGGTCAGGGGTTTTCCATTATCTGCGCAAGCGGGTCAAAGTACAAAGCTTCTCGATGGGTGCACGCCAGGATTTTCCACCTCGTGAAGATGTGATCGACGGTGAATTTTTCGAAGTCGATCCGACAAAACGGCCTACCCATCAGCCTTCGGGCTGGACCAAGCATTGAGGCGCGCTTTCCTTCCTGCTAAGGACTGCTACAAGTATATTTTTTAGGAGCAAAAAATGGCTGAAAACGGCAGCGATCCGCAAGCCCCCACCTTCCGTATGAACGTGCTCAATCAGTTCATTCGCGACATGTCATTCGAAAACATTCTGGCGCAGAAAGGCGCGTCGGGCGAAGTGCAGCCGGATGTCAAAGTGATGGTTAATCTGGATGCCAAGAAGCGGACACAGGAAAACCAGTATGAAGTCGCCATCAAGCTGACGGTTGATTCATCTGCCAAGGATGCAGATACCAAGCTGTTCCTGCTGGAAATCGATTATGCAGGCGTTTTCAACATCGAAGGTGTGCCCGAAGACCAGATGCACCCTTTCTTGCTGATCGAATGTCCGCGCATGTTGTTCCCGTTCCTGCGCCGTATCGTCAGCGATGTGACCCGTGATGGCGGTTTCCCGCCGCTGAATCTGGAAAACATCGACTTCATGCAGCTGTATCGCAATGAAATCGCCCGCCGTCAGGCCGAGGAACAGCCTGCTGCGACGAACTAAGTCACTCTGACAGCTTTTTCCAAAGTGCACCGTCGCCCATCGCCTCGACAAAGGCAGCATGGGCGGCGGTTTCTTGTTCCGTGATCCGAGGCGGCAAGGGCGCGGGGCGCTGGAAGGGTCGCCAATCGTCCTGGTGACCGCTATCGACGGAAGACGTGGACGCCGTATTCAGCCCGAAATCGGGCTGTCGCCCACCGATCAGTTCCAGATAGACATCAGCCAGGATTTCGGAGTCGAGCAAGGCCCCGTGCAACGTGCGTGACGCGTTGTCGATCCCGAAGCGCCGGCAAAGCGCATCCAAAGACGCAGGCGAGCCAGGAAATTTCTTACGAGCGATTGCCAAAGTGTCGACCGCGCGTTCCCAGGCAATTTGCGGCAGTCCCATCCATTTCAGTTCAGCATTCAGAAATTTGACGTCAAAAGCAGCATTATGGATGACCAGCTTGGCGTCGCCGATGAAATCCAGAAACCCTTGCCCGACATCCTTGAACAATGGTTTGTCGCGCAGCGTAATCTGCCCCGGTTTCGGTTCCTGTGGCGGCTGCAGCAGATCGGCGCCGATGCCGTGCACGCCAAAAGCTTCGTCCGGCATAAACCGTTCGGGATTGATATAGACGTGAAAAGTTTCTCCGGTCGGCATGTGATTGTACAGTTCAAGACACCCGATTTCGACAATCCGGTCGCCCTGCTGCGGGTCAAAACCTGTGGTTTCCGTATCCAGAACGATTTCACGCATTTTTCAGCTTCTCCCGAATATCGCGGATCACGGCGTGAACCTGTTCGCGGGCATGATCCGGTGTATCGGTCACGATCACATAATCGGCGCGGGCGCGTTTATCGGCATCCGGCATCTGTTTCATGCGGATGGTTTCAAATTGTTCCGCGGTCATGGTACCACGTTCCATCACGCGTTTTCGCTGCTCTTCAGGTGAAACAGAGACTGTGGCAACCGCATCCATCGCGGCATCGCCACCGGTTTCGAACAAGATCGGGATATCAAAGACAAGAATTTCGGACTGCGCCGTAGAAATGAATTCAGCCCGGTCTTCGCCGACAAGCGGATGCACGATCGATTCAATCTGCTTCAGGGCATCGGGATTGCGACTAATGATCTGCTTGAGCACGTCGCGCGACACAGCGCCGTCGATGATCGCCTCAGGAAAGGCCTGCTCGAACGCCGTGACGGCCTTGCCGCCTTTGGAGTATAGCCGATGCACCGCAGCATCGGCATCCCACACGGCGCATCCAGCTTCAGCAAACATCCGGGCGGTGGTGGATTTTCCCATGCCGATGGATCCGGTCAGGCCCAGCTTGAAGCTCATCGCAGCAAAACCGCGCGGGTTTCAGCATCAATGGTCGGCCGGGTGCCGAACCAACGTTCAAAACCGGGCACCGCCTGATGGATCAACATGCCCAATCCGTCCACGGTGACACAACCCATTTCGGTTGCTTCGCGCAGCAGACGGGTTTGCAAGGGATTATAGACCAAATCAGTCACCAACGCGCCCTTACGTAGCCCATCCAGCGGCACCCGCAATTCCGGTTTTCCCATCATACCAAGCGAAGTGGTGTTCACCACCGTGGCGGCGTCTTCGAGGATATTGCCAGCTTGAATCCAATCGATCACTTTGATTTTCGCGCCAAAATCGCTTTGCAGGCTTTCCGCCCGCATCCTTGTCCGGTTGGTCAGCAGGATTTGGGGCACCCCCGCATCCAGAAGCGAAGCCACAATCGCCCGCGCCGCACCGCCCGCGCCCAGAACCACCGCCGGACCCGCCTTGGGGTCCCAATCCGGCGCATTCTGACGCAGGTTTTCGATGAACCCATAGCCATCTGTATTGTCAGCATGTATTTTGCCGTCTTCGCGGAAAATCAGTGTGTTCGCAGCCCCGATCAGCGTTGCGCGGTCGGTCACCAGATCGGCGATTTCCATCGCCGCAAGCTTGTGCGGAACGGTAATGTTGACGCCGACAAATCCCGCCAGCGGTAAAGCGCGCAAAACCGTTTCCAGATTTTCCGGAGCCACATCCATTGGAATGTAGTGACCCTTAATCCCAAGGGTTTTCAGCCAATGACCATGCAGTAACGGTGATTTGGAATGGGCAATCGGCGATCCGATCACGCCGGCCAGTGGGATACGCTCGGCAGTCATTGTTGCAGCTCTCCTCGCAGAGTCAGGTAGGACAGGAGTTCCAGAAGGGGCAACCCTAAGACTGTAAAGTAATCGCCGTCGATACGGGAAAACAACCTTACACCTTCTTCTTCCAACTTATAGGATCCAACACAATATCCGATTTCCGGCCAGTTGCGGTCGAGATAGCCATCGAGATAGTCATCCGAAAAATCGCGCATCCGCAATCGGACCTGACCGATATGACGCCAGATCGGTTTACCAGCCTGACAGATCACCGCAGCGGACAACAACATGTGACGTTCACCGCGTAACTGTTGCAGCTGACTGCGTGCATCTTGTCTTGAGGTTGGTTTCGACAGGATCAGACCATTGAAATCCAGAACCTGATCGCATCCGATAACCAAAGCGTCAGGAAATTTTTCGCTCACCTTCAGCGCCTTCATTTCCGCCAGCGTATCAGCGATATCACGTGGCTTGGCATCCTCGGCCAGCAGAGATGCCTTCACCATTTCTTCATCGACTCGGGGCTTTTCGATTCGGAATGAAACCTTCGCATTTCTGAGCAGATTCTGTCGTATCTCGGACCCGGACGCGAGGATGAGATCATCAGCCATGTGGATAAACCCGTGAGGAAAGAAGGGAATGTCTTGGTGATGAGTTCTGGATGCTTCGGCCAAAGTTTGCAAGCCGCGACAAACTCACCGTTTCGACCCCAGTTCACCCCGGTGTTTTCCATTCTGGGTAAGGATAAGTCCGATGATGTGCCTAAGCCGATCTACACAGTGAAAATCCAGAAACTATCCCCGGACACGGTTCCGCATCAGGTTGAACATAACGAATTGATACTATGGGCTAATTTTCAGAACATTCAGGTAGAATACCCAAGATGTCCATAACGTTTTCTACAGGCTTACTTGCCGGTTCAAAACCCTTGGGGTAACTCGATAATCCACAGAAATCCCGCTGCCTAATACGACTTCAAACCTTAAATCTTTCTAATATTATTTAAGGGGACCCAAGCCGATACCTTGCACTTACCGTGCCATGATCGGAATTGACTCAGAAAGGGCCAAGCCCTATATCCTTGGCCAAGCCCCCGTCCGGGGGATTTGTTTTTCCATCACTGTAAGATACAGCAGCCCTTTCTTGGGTTGATGCAGGATTATTCCATGACCCAAGAACGCCTGAACCTATCTGAACTCAAGGCGAAAAGCCCCAAAGACCTTCTGTCTATGGCCGAAGAGCTGGAGATCGAAAACGCTTCGACCATGCGTAAAGGCGACATGATGTTCCAGATCCTTCGGGAAATGGCGGATGAAGGTTGGGAAATCGGCGGTGACGGCGTTTTGGAGGTTCTTCAGGACGGATTCGGTTTCCTGCGGTCGCCCGAGGCGAATTATCTGGCCGGTCCTGATGATATCTATGTATCCCCCGAAATGATCCGAAAATATTCGCT
Source organism: Thalassovita sp. (assembly GCF_034670005.1). Classification (GTDB taxonomy): domain Bacteria; phylum Pseudomonadota; class Alphaproteobacteria; order Rhodobacterales; family Rhodobacteraceae; genus Thalassobius. The sequence goes on along the minus strand of NZ_JAXMOH010000001.1, from coordinate 713,562 downwards.
GCGGACCGGCGATACGGTAGACGGCGTGATCAAGGCGCCCGAGGAAAGCGAACGGTATTTTGCTTTGACCTCGGTCGAAGCGATCAATTTTGAGGAACCGGAAAAGGCGCGGCACAAGATCGCCTTTGACAACCTGACACCGCTTTATCCTGACGAGCGCCTGAAGATGGAGATCGAAGATCCCACCATCAAAGATCGCTCTGCCCGGATTATTGACCTGGTGGCGCCGATCGGTAAAGGCCAGCGGTCGCTGATCGTGGCACCGCCACGGACCGGTAAGACGGTCCTGTTGCAGAATATCGCGCATTCGATCGAAACCAATCACCCGGAATGTTATCTGATTGTCCTGCTGATTGATGAACGGCCCGAAGAAGTTACCGATATGCAGCGGTCTGTGAAGGGGGAAGTGATTTCTTCGACCTTCGACGAACCGGCGACACGTCACGTCGCGGTGTCGGAAATGGTGATCGAAAAAGCCAAGCGACTGGTGGAACATAAACGAGATGTTGTTATTCTCCTTGATTCTATCACAAGACTTGGTAGAGCGTTCAACACTGTCGTGCCATCCTCTGGTAAAGTTCTGACCGGCGGTGTGGACGCGAACGCGTTGCAACGTCCTAAGCGTTTCTTTGGCGCGGCGCGGAATATCGAAGAGGGCGGGTCATTGACGATTATCGCAACTGCGTTGGTCGATACCGGCAGCCGGATGGACGAAGTGATCTTTGAAGAATTCAAAGGCACTGGTAACAGTGAAATCGTTCTCGATCGGAAGGTCGCGGATAAGCGTGTCTTCCCGGCGATGGACATCCTCAAATCCGGCACCCGGAAAGAAGAGTTGCTTGTCGATTCAAGAAATCTTCAGAAAACTTTTGTTCTGCGGCGCATTCTGAACCCGATGGGCACCACTGATGCGATCGAGTTCCTGATTTCGAAACTAAAGCAGACCAAGAGCAACGAAGAATTCTTCGACTCAATGAACGGCTAAACCCGCTACAGGATCTGACAAATGGACACGATTTTCGCCCTTGCCACAGCCCATGGCAAGGCCGGGGTCGCGGTGATCCGCGTGTCCGGCCCGCTTGCCTTTGGTGCTGGAGAACGTCTGGCCGGGATCTTGCCAGAACCTCGGAAGGCAGGGCTGAGGCTGCTCAGGGACGGGCAGGGGGTGCGTCTGGACGAAGCTCTGATCCTGACCTTCGCAGATAAATCCAGCTTCACCGGCGAACAGGTGGTTGAGTTTCAGTTGCATGGGTCGGTGGCAGTTGTCGCCTCCGTTCTGCGCGAATTGAGTAATATGGATGGGTTGCGGCAGGCAGAACCGGGTGAATTTACCCGTCGTGCTCTGGAAAACGGACGTTTGGATCTCGCTCAGGTCGAAGGTTTGGCCGACCTGATTGAAGCGGAAACCGAAGCGCAAAGACGGCAGGCATTACGGGTTCTGTCCGGTGATCTGGGTAATCGGGCCGAGGAATGGCGTCGTGATCTGATCCGGGCAGCATCCTTGTTGGAGGCGACAATTGATTTCGCCGACGAAGATATACCTGTCGATGTGTCGCCGGAAGTAAATGAACTGTTGGATTTGGTGATTGCAACATTGAGTGACGAAATCGCGGGTGTATCTGCTGCAGAGCGAGTTCGAACAGGGTTTGAAGTCGCGATCGTTGGGGCGCCGAATGTCGGGAAGTCGACCTTACTTAACGCGCTTGCCGGGCGCGATGCGGCTATCACATCCGAATATGCCGGAACAACGCGGGATGTGATCGAAGTCCGGATGGATCTGGGCGGTTTACCGGTGACGCTTTTGGACACGGCTGGACTGCGCGACACCCAGGACAAAGTTGAAGAGATAGGTATCGCGCGGGCACGCGAACGTGCCGCTATGGCCGATCTGCGAGTGTTCCTGATCGAAGGGGAACAGGAACCGGATTTTGAACCATTGCCCGAGGATATCATTCTGAAAGCAAAGGCTGATTTGTTACAGGATAAATCCGGTGCGGTGTCCGGTGCCAGTGGTGAAGGGGTTTCGAATCTGGTAAATAGGATCACCGAATGTCTGTCGCAACGCACTGCGAATATCGGCATCGCCACGCGGGAACGGCATCGCGCGTCTATGCGGATCGCGGTGCAGGCGTTGCAGGAGGCAAAGAATCTTGTCGCGATGGGCGAAGATATGTCTGATATTGCCGCTGAAGAAATGCGCACCGCTATCCGGGCGCTGGACGCGTTGACGGGCCGGATAGATGTTGAAAACCTGCTGGACGAAATCTTTTCCAGCTTTTGCCTTGGGAAGTGAGGAGTGTTTCACGTGAAACAATTCGACTTCGATGTGATCGTGATCGGTGGTGGACATGCCGGTTCTGACGCTGCTCATGCAGCGGCTCGGATGGGCGCGCGTACCGCTATGGTCACGCTTCGTAAGGACGGAATAGGGGTAATGTCCTGCAACCCGGCGATTGGCGGGTTGGGTAAGGGGCATCTGGTGCGCGAAGTCGATGCTCTGGATGGCGTTATGGGGCGGGTTGCGGATGTGTCCGGCATTCAATTCCGACTGCTGAATCGGCGCAAAGGCCCAGCGGTGCAGGGGCCGCGTTGTCAATCTGATCGTAAACTCTATCGTCAGGCCATGTTGGCCGCGATTGAGATCCAACCCAACCTGCAGATCGTAGAGGGCGAGGCCACAGATTTCATCATGAACGGGGACCGGGTTTCCGGCATCGTTCTGGCGGATGGGTCTAAGTTAACAGCGCAGCAGGTTGTCTTGACCACAGGTACATTTCTGCGTGGTGTGATCCATATTGGAAACGAACGTCGTCCCGGCGGTCGGATGGGCGATAAGCCTTCGGTAAAGCTTGCTGAAAGGATCGATTCCTTTGAATTGCCCTTGGGTCGGTTGAAAACGGGTACGCCGCCGCGTTTGGATGGACGGACGATCAAGTGGGATCTTCTGGAGATGCAGCCCGGAGATGATGATCCGGTCATGTTTTCCTTCTTGTCGAAGGGTCCGTCCGTACGACAGATCTCTTGCGGGATCACCCACACCAATGAACACACCCATGATATAATCCGGGAAAACCTGGATCGCTCTGCGATGTATGGCGGTCATATCGAAGGGGTAGGGCCGCGATATTGTCCGTCGATCGAGGACAAGATCGTGCGATTTTCCGACAAGACTTCGCATCAGGTATTTCTGGAACCCGAGGGACTCGACGACCACACGGTTTACCCGAACGGAATTTCCACTTCACTGCCCGAAGATGTGCAGCGCGATTATGTGCATTCGATCTACGGTCTTGAAGATACGGATATTCTGCAACCGGGTTATGCTATCGAATATGATTACGTTGATCCTCGGGCGTTGGATTCGAGATTGTCAGTCAAATCGGTTCCAGGCCTGTATCTGGCAGGGCAGATAAACGGCACGACAGGATATGAAGAGGCGGCAGCACAAGGTTTGGCAGCAGGACTGAATGCCGCAGCCGAAGCATTGGGTCGTGATCCGGTGCTGTTCAGCCGTTCCGACAGCTATATCGGTGTGATGATTGATGATTTGATCACCCGCGGCGTGAGTGAACCTTATCGCATGTTTACCTCGCGTGCAGAATTCCGGTTGTCGTTGCGGGCTGACAATGCTGATCAGAGATTGACCGGGAAGGGGATCGAAATCGGCTGCGTGGGCGAAGAACGCAAAATTGCCTTTGAACAGAAGATGGAGCGACTTGAAAAAGGGAAGGTTCACCTTCAGCAAGCCAGCTTCACACCGCAGCAGCTGAAAGATCATGGTTTCTCTGTCAATCAGGATGGTGCCCGGCGCAGTTTGTTTCAGATACTGTCATTTCCGAACGTTGGATTTGATCACCTGATCGTATTAGATCCTGAATTGTCAGAAATAGATTCTGAATCCAGAAGTCAGTTGGAAAAGGATGCCTTGTACGCCAACTATATCGAGAGGCAGAAACGCGATGTAGAGGCAGTTAAGCGGGATGAAAAGCAGGTTATTCCAGTTGATTTTTCCTACGATTCTATCGTGGGATTGTCTAATGAGTTGAAGCTTAAACTCGGCCAGGCATGTCCAGAAAACCTGGCACAGGCAGCGCGAGTAGACGGGATGACGCCGGCGGCGTTGACTTTGCTCTTGGCCAAGTTGCGCCGGTCCAGAAAGGAAAGAACTGCGTGAGACAAATAGGTCTTGATGTTTCACGTGAAACAATGGAGCGGCTGGAACGCTATGCCGCGCTGTTAACGAAATGGAATCCGAGCATCAATTTGGTGTCACGATCGACGCTGGAAAATATGTGGGATCGTCATTTCATCGATTCAGCCCAGATGTACCAGTATGCACCGCAAGGAGCAAAGCTTTGGGCCGATTTTGGTAGTGGTGGCGGTTTCCCTGGGTTGGTGATCGCAATTCTCGCTGCAGAGAAGTCGCCGGACCTACAGGTTACCTTGGTCGAAAGTGACACCAGAAAAGTAGCGTTCCTGCGCACGGTAATACGGGAAACTGGGATCAGCGCTTTGACGATAAATGACAGGGTCGAAAATATTCCGTCCTTGAAGGCTGATGTGGTTTCCGCCCGTGCTTTGGCAGATTTGCCGATGCTCTTGGATTTTGCCGATTTCCATTTGGGACAGGGTGGTGTGGCGCTGTTTCCAAAAGGCGTCAATTGGGAAAAAGAAGTGCTAGAGGCGCGTCAAACATGGCGATTCGCCTGTCAGCGTTTTAAAAGTGAAACCGATGCTGGTGCAGTCATTCTAAGAATCGAGGATATCGAACATGTCTGATCCCACCCGCCTTCCGGGTCCGAAAATCATCGCCATTGCCAATCAAAAGGGCGGGGTGGGGAAAACGACGACCACGATAAACCTGGGCGCCGCATTGGCGGCAACTGGTCAGAAGGTTTTAGTGGTTGATCTTGATCCGCAGGGCAATGCATCGACGGGGCTTGGAATTGAAACCGAGGACCGCGAATTTACCACCTACGAATTGCTTCTGGAAGATGTCGACCTCGGTGACGTGATTCAGCAAACGAATACCGAACGGCTTAGCATCATACCAGCAACGGTCGATCTCAGCTCGGCCGATATGGAATTGATGTCGAACGAAAAGCGGTCTTTCCTTTTACACGACGCTTTGCGGCAACATGCGATGGATGCCTATGAATATGATTTCATCCTGATTGATTGCCCCCCGTCGTTGAACTTGTTGACGGTCAACGCGATGGTCGCGTCGCATTCGGTACTGGTTCCGCTGCAGTCGGAATTCTTTGCGCTGGAAGGGTTGTCGCAGCTGATGTTGACAATTCGGGAAGTAAGACAAAGTGCAAATCAGGATTTACGGATCGAAGGGATTGTCTTGACCATGTATGACGCCCGCAACAACTTATCACAACAGGTCGAAGCTGATGCACGCGACAATCTGGGTGATTTGGTGTTCAGTACGGTGATCCCACGCAATGTCCGGGTCAGCGAGGCACCGTCCTATGCGGTGCCTGTGCTTGAATATGATCCAACGTCCAAAGGTGCGGTGGCGTATCTGCAACTGGCCAAAGAACTGCTATCCAAGAACGTCCGCGTTGCGGCGCAATAAGAAGAGGGAGGCGATATGAGCGATCGACCCAAATCCCGCGGCTTGGGCCGCGGCCTGTCAGCCCTAATGGCTGATGTGAATCCGACCCCGGCACCTGCAGAAGCAGGAGAGGGCAGCCGCCGCCCCGATATGATGGTGCCAATCGAAAAGGTACAGCCGAATCCGGATCAGCCACGCCGTAGTTTCACGCAGGACCAGTTAGAAGAGCTGGCTGCGTCGATCAAGGAAAAGGGCATTATCCAGCCACTGATCGTGCGCGAAAAAAAGGGCACGCCCGGATCGTTTGAAATCGTCGCCGGTGAACGTCGTTGGCGCGCCGCTCAGATGGCGATGCAGCATACGGTTCCGGTGATCGTGCGTGATTTCGATGATACCGAGGTTTTGGAAGTCGCGATTATCGAGAACATTCAGCGCGCAGATCTGAACCCGGTGGAAGAGGCCGTAGGTTATAAGCAGCTGATGGAGAAATTCGGCCATACCCAGGAAAAGCTGTCCGATGTCTTGGGTAAGAGTCGGAGCTATATCGCGAACTTGGTGCGGTTGCTGCAATTGCCGGAAGAAGTACAGGAATTTTTGCGCGAGGGTAAATTGACTGCGGGCCACGCGCGGGCGCTTATCACCTCGGATGATCCTCTGACATTAGCGAAGAAAGTGATCCATTCCGGCTTGTCGGTGCGGGAAACAGAAAAATTGGCCAAAAAACCGGTCAACAATATCTTCAATGAAACCGGTAAGTCGGAAAAAGCACCGAAACCGGTCGATAAGGATGCCGATACAAGGGCGTTGGAAGATGACCTTTCCGCCGCTTTGGGAATGAAAGTGACGATCGACCACGAAACCGGCAAAGAAAGCGGTAAGTTGCTGGTGTCCTACAACGATTTTGATCAGCTTGACGAATTGTGCCGCAAACTGTCAGTCACGAATTAGGCCGCGACCAGATAAAAAACAAAACGGCACTCAGGGTGATTGCCTGAATGATCAGGATCATGGGGCGCAACCCCATGATCAATCCGATCAGAAACACTGCGGCAATGGACAGGGTCGCAATCCGTTTCCCCTTGGCACTGATTGCGCCGCGTTCCTGCCAATCCACGATTGAAGGGCCAAAGGTCGGATGTTCAACCAACCACGCATGTAACCGTTCGCTGGATCGCGCAAAGAAAAATGCGGCCAGAAGCATGAATGGCACCGTCGGAATCAGCGGCAAAATGATACCGATCAGGCCAAACCCGACACTGATCAATCCCAAAATGGCCCAGATAATCCGCATTACTCGTCCACCAGCAATTCCTTGATCACCGCATTGAGCACCATTCGCCCCGCATCTGTCACGCGGACATTTTGCCCCGTGGCGTCTACCATACCAATATCGATCAGATAGCGCAGTTTTTCGCCATTCAAGGGCTGACCAGCCAAAGCTTGATACCGGTCTGCATTGATCCCTTCGGAAATTCGCAGCCCCATCATCAGGTATTCACCGGCCTGATCCAATCCGGCCAAGGCCCCACGCGTCTCAGCACTGGTCCCGGCCTCTACTGCGTGTAACCATTTGCCGGGGGCCAGTTCAGTTTCGGTGGCATAGCGTTGGCCCTTCAATGTGATTCGCCCGTGGGCACCGGGGCCAATGCCGACATAATCACCATAGCGCCAGTAAATCAGGTTGTGACGCGATTCTGCGCTGGTTTTCGCATGGTTAGATACTTCATAGGCCTGTAACCCGGCTGATCCGCACAGGTCCTGAGTAAGGTCATACATATCTGCGGCGATATCATCCTCGGGCAATCCCCGCAGTAAGCCGTGATTGTATCGGTCACCGAAAGCAGTGCCTTGTTCTATGGTAAGCTGATAAAGCGACAGATGATCGGCAGCCATGGACAAAGCGCCGGTGAGTTCTGTACGCCAATCGTCCAGCGTTTGATCTTGTCTGGCGTAAATGAGATCGAAACTGATCCGATCGAAATGCGTTCGGCCGATGTCGAAGGCGGCGCGGGCTTCTTCTACCGTGTGAATGCGGCCCAGACGGCGTAAATCATGGTTATTTAGTGCCTGAATTCCCATTGAAACCCGGTTTACACCGGCTTGGGCATAGGCTTGGAACCGACCAGCTTCGACCGATCCTGGATTGGCTTCCAGTGTCACCTCCAGATCGTTCGCCTGCGGCCAGATTTCGCGGACGCGATCCAGTATGGCGTGAACCACGTCTGGGTCCATCAGGCTGGGCGTACCACCGCCGAAATAGATCGCATTCAGGACGCGGTTGGGAACATCTTCGGCATAACGGTCGAGTTCAGCGAGATAGGCCCTGAGCCAGCGGGATTGGTCGATTTCACGCGCAACATGACTGTTGAAATCGCAATAGGGGCACTTGGCCTGACAGAATGGCCAATGAAGGTAGAGGCCAAAGCCCCCCTGTTGCCAGTCTTCACTCAAAACAGCCCTTCACAAGCTTTTTGAACGCATCGGCGCGATGGCTCATATCCTGTTTCTTTGACGGGTCCATTTCACCAAAGGTGATGTCATACCCGTTGGGGACAAAAATCGGGTCGTAACCAAATCCCGCATCTCCGCGCATCGGCCATGTAACCTGACCTTCGACTCTGCCTTCGAAGATCTCGTCATGCCCATCTGGCCAGGCAAGGCAGAGAGTGCAGTTGAACGCCGCCGTGCGCGGGTAGGGGGCGTTCTTGGCTTCCAGCAGCTTCCAGGTCTTTTCCATCGCCATCGGGAAATCGCGGCCATTCGGCGTTTCCGCCCAATCGGCGGTATAAACCCCCGGCGCGCCATCCAGCGCATCAACGGTAATGCCGCTATCGTCCGACAAAGCGGGCAATCCGGTTTCGCGCGCTGCGTAATGCGCCTTGATCCTCGCGTTACCGGCGAAGGTGTCTTCGGTTTCTTCCGGTTCTTCCAATCCATGATCAGCGGCTGATTTCACACTGATCCCGAAGGGGGCCAGCAAAGCTGCGATTTCCCGCAGCTTGCCTTTGTTGTGGCTGGCCAGGACCAGCTGATCACCATCGAACTTACGCATCGACCGCCGCCCGTTGCGCCAAAACCAGTTCATCAACGCCTTTTTCAGCCAGATCCAGCAACTGATTCATCTGTTCGCGGGAATAGGTTGCCCCTTCGGCCGACATCTGAACCTCGATCAGCTGTTTATTGCCCAGCATGATGAAATTTCCATCAACGCCGGCTTCGCTGTCTTCGGGATAGTCGAGATCCAAAACCGGCTGCCCGGCGTAAATGCCGCAGCTGATGGCGCAAACCGGCTGGATCAGCGGATCAGAAATGACATCACCGGTCTTCATCAGCTTATCCACGGCCAGCCGCAGCGCGACCCAGCCACCGGTGATTGATGCGCAGCGGGTTCCGCCATCAGCCTGAATCACATCGCAATCGACCGTGATTTGGCGTTCTCCAAGGGCAACACGATCTACACCTGCGCGCAGGGAACGACCTATAAGCCTTTGAATCTCAACAGTTCTTCCGCCCTGTTTGCCCGCAGTCGCTTCGCGCCGCATACGCGAAGTGGTTGACCGCGGCAACATTCCATATTCCGCCGTCACCCAACCCAGGCCCGAGCCTCTGATAAAGGGCGGAACACGGTCCTCTATCGTGGCTGTACACAGGACATGGGTATCTCCCATACGGATCATGCAAGACCCTTCAGCATGTTTGGTTACGCCGGTTTCGATTGAAACTGCGCGCATTTCACTTAAATCTCTTCCAGATGGCCGCATGACTTATTCCTTCTTGATTTACTGCGGGGATACAGGGCCGGGCGCGGCAAAGGCAAGTCCGATTGACCTTTGTGGCGCAACCTCTTTAATGACCCCATTGGGGTGAAGAATATGACGGATCAAGGAAACGTTCTTGCAGAACTGAACGACCGATCGCGCGAAGTGTTTCGCCGCGTTGTTGAAAGCTACCTGTCCAACGGAGATCCGGTGGGATCACGCAGCCTGACCCGCGAAATGAGCGAAAAGGTAAGCGCCGCGACCATCCGCAATGTAATGCAGGATCTGGAATTCATGGGGCTGCTGGACAGTCCGCACGTGTCTGCCGGGCGGGTGCCAACCCAGATTGGGCTGCGCATGTTCGTTGATGGGCTGCTGGAAGTCCGTGATCTGGACAAGGATGACCGGCAGATGCTGGATCAGACCGTTGGTTCGAATTCAGGCGATGTGTCAGGAATCCTGAACCGTGTCAGCACCGCGCTTTCAGGTGTGACTCAAGGCGCGTCTTTGGTTCTTGCGCCGAAACACGAAGCTCCGATCAAACATGTCGAGTTTGTTTCGCTCGGATCTGACCGGGCGCTTGTGGTTCTGGTCTTTGCAGATGGTCATGTCGAAAATCGACTGTTCACGCCCCCTGCGGGGCAAACCCCGTCCTCGATGCGCGAAGCCGCCAATTTCGTCAACGCATTGGTCGAAGGTAAAACGCTGAGCGAGTTGAGTGAAACGATTCGTCAGCAGATCGATATCAGGCGGCAGGAAATAGATGTTCTCGCGCGTGATCTGGTGGAAAGCGGACTGGGACTGTGGGACAGCGATGGAGACCGGCACGAACGATTGATCGTGCGGGGACGGTCGAATCTGTTGCAGAGCGAAGGTGGTGAAGAGGATCTGGAACGTATCCGAAATTTGTTTGACGACCTCGAACGCAAACGAGATATCGCCGATTTCCTTGATCTGACCGAATCCGGTGAAGGTGTGCGCATTTTTATTGGCTCAGAGAACAAACTTTTCTCACTTTCGGGTTCCTCTTTGGTCGTGTCTCCATATATGAACGCTGATCGTAAGATTGTCGGTGCGGTCGGGGTCATTGGACCCACTCGCCTAAACTATGGGCGGATCGTGCCGATTGTGGACTATACGGCACAGCTGGTTGGGCGGATGATTTCTGACCGCGGCTAAAGTTGGAAGGTGGCACATGCCCAAGGAAAACGAATTTCTCGATGATATAGAGGCCGCCGAGGCCGAAGCTTTTGCCGAGGAAGAATCTGAGATTTCGGACGAAGCGGTAGAAGTAGATACGCTACGCGCTGAACGCGACGATTACCGGGACAAATTCATGCGAGCTTTGGCGGATGCGGAAAATTCCCGCAAACGCGCCGATAAGCAGCGACGTGAAGCCGAGCAATATGGCGGAACAAAACTGGCCCGAGATATGTTGCCGGTTTTCGACAATCTGAAACGTGCAATGGATGCGGTGACAGACGAGCAGCGCGAACAGATGGGCGCGATGATCGAAGGAATCGAACTAACCCTGCGCGAATTGCTCAATGTGTTTAAAAAGCATGGGATTGAACTGATTTCACCGGAAATCGGCGACAAATTCGATCCGAATATGCATGAAGCGATGTTCGAAGCCCCGGTACCGAATACTGTGGCGGGTGAAATCATTCAGGTGTCGACTGATGGATTCATGTTGTATGATCGCCTGCTGCGTCCGGCACAGGTGGGTGTATCGTCTAATCCCGGCTAAACAGACGCCGAAAATAGTGTTAAAAAGCTCCTGAATTTTCAGGAGCTTTTTCTTTGAAACACATTGTTTTGGCTTTGTTCATCGGAATGACTTCGATTTCGGTGCAGGCGCAGACCTATCCGGACTATACCGAAACCTATGTAAACGATTTTGCTGATCTGCTTCCTGATGCAGACGAAGAGCGTATCCGCGCTAAGCTGAAGGAATTGCGCGAAGAGCGCGATATAGAATTCACTGTGGTCACCATCGGCCTGATGTCTGATTACGGCTATGTTGGTGAAATCGAACCCTTTGCCACCGGGTTGTTCAACTTTTGGGGTGTTGGCAATGCGGAACGGAACGACGGCGTGATGATGTTGGTTTCGCGTTTTGACCGGAAAATGCGGATCGAGGTGGGGTCTGTTTATGGCACCGCTAAAAACGCCCCGATGCAGGAAATAGTCGACGAAGCCATCCTGCCGAGATTCAAGCGGGACAATTATGTCACCGGGATCGAATCCGGTGTGGATGCGGTGATTTATGATCTGACCGGAAGTTTTCCGGGCGAATACGACGCTAACCTTGCTCAAAAAGTGATGAATCGAGGTCGGAACCTGCTTGAATGGCTGGGCGGATGGATATTTGTGATCCTGGCACCTTTGTTGACGCTTCCGTTGCAAGCTTACCGGCGCTGGAGTCGCAACAAACCACGGATTTGCCCAAATGACGGCACTCGGATGGTGCGGCTGGATGAAGGTTGGGACGACAAACATCTGCAAAAGGGCCAGATCACAGAAGAAGAGCTGAAAAGCGTTGATTACGATGTCTGGGAATGCCCAAAATGCGACCATGTAACGGTTGAAGCTTACAAAGCCTGGTTTAGCCGATATTCTGCCTGCAGAACCTGCGGATATCGCACGGTTGAGGGCGAAACTGAGATTTTGGAAGCCGCGACCACTTCATCGACGGGTCGAAAAAGGATCGATTATCATTGCCTGAATTGCGATGAGCGCTGGCACGTGATCAAGACCATTCCGCGCAAATCTTCTTCCTCCAGCTCGTCGTCCGGATCGTTCGGCGGAGGATCTTCCAGTGGCGGCGGAGCCAGTGGAAGCTGGTAACTACCCCGATTTCAGCGCTTTCAATTCATAGATCAGATTAAGAGCGTCGCGCGGGCTTAGTTCATCCGGTATGATCTCACCCAGTCTCTGTTCCAAGGGATTGGGACCCTTTTCGGGCGCTGGGGCAGGGGCTGGCGTGGCGGCGAACAGGGGCAAGTCGTCGATCACCGCTTGTTTCTTACCACCTTCGCGTTCGCCTTTTTCCAGAGCGTCCAGAACCACGCGGGCGCGGGCCACCACAGCATCGGGAAGCCCGGCCAATTTCGCAACTTGCACGCCATAAGACCTATCGGCTGCACCTTTTCGCACTTCGTGCAGGAAAATCACTTCACCCTCGAATTCCTTCACTGCAACGGTGGCGTTTTCGACGCCGGGCAGCTTTCCCGCCAGATTGGTCATTTCGTGATAATGGGTCGCGAACAGCGCCCGGCACCTGTTCACATCATGCAGATGTTCCAGCGTCGCCCAAGCAATCGACAGCCCGTCATAGGTGGCCGTGCCCCGGCCGATTTCATCAAGGATCACCAAGGCGCGGTCGTCGGCCTGATTCAAGATCGCGGCGGTTTCGACCATTTCCACCATGAAGGTCGACCGCCCCCGCGCCAAATCGTCAGAGGCACCGACGCGGCTGAACAATTGGCTGACCAACCCGATTTCTGCTGTTTTCGCAGGCACATAGCTGCCCATCTGCGCCAACAGCGCGATCAATGCGTTTTGCCGAAGAAATGTCGACTTACCGGCCATGTTGGGTCCAGTGAGAAGCCAGATATCCGCGCCGTCACCGCCATCGGCCAGATCGCAATCATTGGCGATGAAGGGGGTGCCGCCTTGCTTCTTCAGGGCCAGTTCTACGACTGGATGGCGGCCGGCTTGGATATTTAACCGGCGGCTATCATCGACTTTGGGCCGGGCCCAGTCTTCGGCACGGGCCAAATCGGCAAGCGAAGTGGCCAGATCAATCTCTGCGAGGGCACGGGAGGCACCGCTAATCTGATCGGCGTTGTTCAGAACCACCTGACGCAGGGATTCAAACAGCCCTTTTTCGATTTCCAATGCGCGACCGCCCGCGTTCAGGATCTTGGTTTCCATCTCCGATAGCGGCACGGTGGTGAAACGAACCTGATTTGCCGTCGTTTGCCGGTGTTTGAACGTGCTGGAGAGCGGTTCCGACAGCATCTTGTCGGCATGGGTGGCGGTGACTTCGACGAAGTATCCCAGCACGTTGTTGTGCTTGATCTTCAGCGCAGAAATACCGGTTTCTTGCTGATATTCGGCCTGCATACTGGCGATCACACTACGGCCTTCGTCGCGCAGCTGACGCATTTCATCGAGTTCGTCATCGTAGCCCTGCGCGATGAAACCGCCATCTCGGATCAGGAGCGGCGGTTCGGCAACCAACGCCTGATCCAGAAGAACGATCAACTCATCATGCCCAACCAGTGCCTTTGATGCGGCTGTCAGCAGCTGCGGCAGATCGAGCGCCGACAGTCGGTCAGAAATTTGTTTGGCCTGAGCCAAGCCATTGCGAATGGCAGTCAGATCGCGGGGTCCGCCACGATCCAGGCCTAATCTCGACAATGCCCGATCCAGATCAGGAACCTTCCGAAGGTCGTCGCGCAGATATGCGCAGGTTCGACCCTGATTCACCGCAAAATCAACTGCATCCAGGCGGTCGTGAATCACCGGCAACACCCGTGAAGGGCTGGATAGTCGCCGTTCCAGCAGGCGCGCACCTGCGGCGGTCACGGTTCGATCGATGGCAGACAGCAGCGATCCGGCGCGCGTACCGCTCATCGCGTGGGTCAGTTCCAGATTGCGTCGGGTAGCGGCGTCTATCTGCATCACACGCGCCTGCGCTTCGCGCTGAGGTTTGCGCAACAGCGGCAGCTTGCCCTTCTGTGTGATTTCCAAATATTCGACCACTGCACCCATCGCCGAAACTTCGGCGCGGGAAAACTGACCAAAGGCGTCCAGAGAGGAGACTTCGAATAATGCACAAAGCCGTTTTTCGGCGCTGGTACTGTCAAAGGCAGCTCGCGATAGTGGGGTAAGGGCGGCGCCGGATTCAGAGACTATTTCGGCTAAATCAAGTTCCTGCACTTCGGACACTACAATTTCCGACGGCATCAAACGCGCCAGTTCCGGGCCTAGCCGGACCGGCGGCAAGAGCATCACATGAAATTCGCCGGTGGAAATATCGACCCAAGCCAAAGCCGCTTCGTCCCGCACCAGAGCATAGGCGCAAAGGTAGTTGTGCCGACGCGCCTCCAGCAGCGATTCCTCGGTCAGCGTACCGGGGGTGACCAAACGCACCACTTCGCGCCGGACGACGGATTTCGATCCGCGCTTTTTTGCCTCTGCCGGATCTTCCATCTGTTCGCATACACCGACGCGAAATCCTTTGCGGATCAGGGTCAGAAGGTAACCTTCGGCAGAATGCACCGGGACGCCACACATCGGGATATCTTCGCCCGCATGCTTGCCGCGCTTGGTTAGTGCGATATCCAACGCTTCGGCCGCCGCGACGGCATCGTCGAAGAACATCTCGTAGAAATCGCCCATCCGGTAAAACAGCAGTGCATCCTTGTGCGCGTCCTTGATTTCCAGATATTGCGCCATCATCGGTGTTACTGCTGACACGATTTTCCCCCGGTGTTGTTTCGGCAAACAGTACAAATCCCCGCCCTGCAACGAAAGGCGAAAACGTGTTTTGGTTGAGGCGCAGGCCGCAGCGCTGTAAGAGGCTTTGATCGCACTTATTTCAGGCCCTGACAGATGACCAAGCAGAAATTCACCCCGGAAGAGGCATTGGCCTTCCATTTGGAACCAACCCCCGGGAAATTTGAAATCACCGCCACTGTGCCAATGACGACACAGCGTGACCTGTCGCTGGCCTATTCGCCCGGTGTCGCGGTGCCTTGCGAGGCGATCGCCGAAGACCCCGGCCTGGCCTATGATTACACTAACAAGGGCAATCTGGTCGCGGTGATTTCGAACGGCACGGCGGTTCTTGGTCTGGGCAACCTCGGTGCATTGGCCTCGAAACCGGTCATGGAAGGCAAGGCGGTGCTGTTCAAGCGTTTCGCTGACGTCAATTCCATCGATATCGAGCTGGATACCGAAGATCCTGACGAAATCATCAAGGCGGTCAAGCTGATGGGGCCGACATTCGGCGGCATCAATCTGGAAGACATCAAAGCCCCTGAGTGTTTCATCATTGAACAAAAGCTCAAGGAAGAAATGGATATTCCAGTCTTCCATGACGACCAGCACGGGACGGCTGTGATCTGTGCGGCGGGATTGATCAACGCGCTGCATATTTCGGGCAAGAAGATCGAGGATGTTAAGGTTGTTCTGAACGGCGCGGGCGCGGCCGGGATCGCCTGTATCGAATTGCTGAAACGGATGGGCGCGCGGCACGAAAACTGCATCGTATGCGATACCAAGGGTGTGATTTATCAGGGGCGTACCGAGGGTATGAACCAATGGAAATCGGCTCATGCGGTGAAAACCGATCTGCGTACGCTGGATGATGCGATGAAGGGGGCAGATGTGTTTCTTGGTGTTTCGGCAAAGGGTGCGGTGACGCCGGAAATGGTGGAATCGATGGGCGACAATCCGGTGATCTTCGCCATGGCGAATCCCGATCCGGAAATCACCCCAGAAGAAGCCCAAGCGGTACGGGCGGATGCGATCGTGGCGACGGGCCGTTCGGATTACCCCAATCAGGTCAACAACGTTCTGGGCTTCCCCTATCTGTTCCGCGGGGCGCTGGACATTCACGCCCGTGCGATCAATGACGAAATGAAGATTGCCTGCGCCGAAGCTCTGGCAAAACTGGCCCGAGAAGACGTGCCGGACGAGGTCGCCATGGCCTATGGTAAGGCGCTGACCTTCGGCCGCGATTACATCATCCCGACGCCGTTCGATCCGCGGCTGATCCACACCATCCCGCCGGCGGTGGCCAAGGCGGGGATGGATACTGGCGCGGCGCGCCGCCCGATCATCGACATGGACGCCTATGAGGTGTCTCTGAAGTCTCGGATGGACCCGACCGCCAACGTGATGCGCGGCATTCACGCCCGCGCCCGCAAGGCACAGGCGCGGATGATCTTCGCCGAAGGCGACGATCCGCGCGTGTTGCGCGCTGCGGTTCAATATCAGCGCTCCGGTTTGGGCAAGGCTTTGGTCGTGGGCCGTGAACCCGATGTGAAAGCCAAGTTGGAAGCCGCCGGCATGGCCGACGCAGTGCGCGAGCTAGAGGTGGTGAATGCCGCCAATACGCGCCATCTCGAGACCTACAAGGATTTCCTCTATAGCCGCCTGCAACGGAAAGGGTACGACCGGCACGATATCCATCGTCTGGCCGCCCGCGACCGGCATGTGTTTTCTGCTCTGATGCTGGCGCATGGTCATGGTGATGGCTTGATCACTGGGGCGACACGGAAATCGGCGCATGTGCTGGAACTGATCAATCACGTTTTCGACGCCGACGCGCATCATGGTGCGGTTGGGGTGACGGCGTTGTTGAACAAGGGCAAAATCGTTTTGATTTCCGATACGCTGGTACATGAATGGCCCGACGAAGAAGATTTGGCCACCATCGCCGAACGCTCTGCTGATGTGGCGCGTCACCTGGGATTGGAACCGCGGGTGGCCTTTGTCAGCTTCTCGACCTTTGGTTATCCGGTGTCGGAACGGGCCGAGAAAATGCATCTGGCCCCGGCCGTTCTGGAAAAACGCGGCGTGGATTTCGAATTCGAAGGCGAAATGACCGTCGATGTGGCATTGAACATGAAAGCCGCCGAAGCCTATCCGTTCCAGCGTCTGTCCGCCCCGGCAAATATCCTGGTGGTTCCGGCGCGGCATTCGGCCTCGATTTCGGTCAAATTGATGCAGGAAATGGCAGGGGCGACCGTGGTTGGCCCGATCTTGTCGGGCGTCGACAAATCCATCCAGATCTGTTCGACCGGATCAACCGCCAGCGATGTGTTGAATATGGCCATTCTGGCGGCATGTAAGGTCGGCGACTGAATGAGGGCGCCCGGATGACCATCTGGAACCTGGGGTCGATCAATGCAGACTATTTGTACCGGGTGCCGCATTTGCCGGAACCTGGTGAAACCATTCTGGCAGACGCGATGGAATTGGGATTGGGCGGCAAGGGCGCGAACATGTCTGTTGCCGCCGCCCGCGCCGGGGCGCATGTCAGCCATATCGGCGCGGTCGGTCCTGACGGGCAATGGGCGATTGACCGGCTGACCGAATATGGTGTCGACACCAGACCCATCGCCAAGCTTGACGCGCCGACGGGGCATGCGGTGATTTCGCTGGATACGAAGGGTGAAAACGCCATCGTCGTCTACCCGGGGGCGAATATGAACTTGGCGCAGGATAATATCGGTCTGGCGCTTTCCGAAGCGTCCTCTGGCGATATTCTGCTGCTGCAAAACGAAACCAATGAACAGGCGTTTGCCGCTGAAACAGGATCGAAACTGGGGTTGAAAGTGGCTTATGCCGCCGCCCCGTTTTCAGCAGCGGCGGTCAAGGCCGTATTGCCCTTTCTTGACATACTTGTGCTGAACCAGATCGAAATGGCGCAGCTGGTCGGGGAAACCGGTCTGCTACCGGGGCCGACGCTGGGCGTCGACACGGTGATCGTGACCAAAGGCGCCGAGGGCTGCATACTTTATGATCGCGCAAACGGCTGGGATGCCATCGGGTTCGACGCCATTTTGGTCGATCCCGTTGATACCACTGGGGCAGGGGATACTTTTACCGGCTATTTCCTGGCGGGGATTGATCGGGGAATGACGACGGATGATGCAATCTGTCTGGCGATCAAGGCATCGGCCTTAATGGTGACCCGGCGCGGCACGGCGGATGTAATTCCGGATCTCAAAGATGTTCTGGATTGGGGTTAGTTGCCTGCGAAAGCCGCCGCATCGCCCCATAATTCCCGAACACGGCGATCCCGACCGCAGGATTCGCGATAACGTTTATAAGCTTTCCACTGTTTGATTGGACCAAACCGGGTCAGTACGGTCTTTTTGCCTTTATAGTAATCCTGATGATACCCTTCTGCCGGGTAAAACTGTGTTTCGGGCAATATGGATGTTACGATTTTCCGGCCCAATACGGCTTCGGCGCGTGATTTGGCGGCTTCGGCTTGGGCTTTTGCCGCAGGATCAGAGACGAAAATCGCAGTACGATAGCTGTCGCCCCGATCGCAGAATTGCCCACCCGCATCGGTGGGATCGACCGAACGGAAAAATAGATCAAGCAGGGTTTCACGGGAAACCATATCGGGATTGAAGCGGATCTGAACCGCTTCGTAATGGCCGGTCCCGCCATGGCTGACCTGTTTGTAGCTGGGATTCTCTACCGATCCTCCGGTGTATCCCGAAACGGCGTTTTGGACGCCTTTGACGCTTTCGAAATCGGCCTCAACGCACCAAAAACACCCACCCGCGACTGTCAGAACTTGTGGTTCAGCGGCATGCGCGCGATCACAATGTGCAATCCAGCCAATGAGGATGGCGATTGACAGAAATATCGGTTTCAGATCGTTGAATGTCAGCATGGTTTGACCCTCCGGGCTTCAGTTTGCCCCTGCGCGTCGGCCCTGCCTAGCGCTGCAATGAAATTTCACGCAAGCTTGAGCATGTGTGACTGCAATTCTCGGGTCTTTTCAATTTGGATAAATATTCCTAGCCTGAGTGAAAAAGGAGCAGTGTCATGCGTATTGCCATGTGGTCGGGGCCCAGAAACCTGTCAACGGCGATGATGTATTCCTTTGCCTCTCGCAGTGATTTCGCCGTTGTCGACGAACCATTCTATGCCGCCTATCTGCGAATGACCGGGTTGGGTCATCCAATGCGGGATCAGATTCTGGCATCGCAATCACAGGACCCGGAAGAGGTGGCGCGCGCTTTGTTAGGGTCTGTTCCGGCGGGGAAACCGCATTTTTACCAAAAACACATGACCCAGCATATGGTTCCCGGGATGCCGCGTGATTGGATGGCCGAGGTCGCCAACGTGTTCCTGATCCGTCACCCGGCGCGGGTGATCGCCAGTTTCGGGGCGAAATGGGACGGGTTCGGGTTGGACGATATTGGCTTCACCCAACAAAATGAGCTGTTTGATTATTCGCGGACGCTGGGACAGAATCCGGTGGTGATCGACAGTGCAGATATAAGGCGCGATCCAGAAGGAATGCTGAAGCGGCTTTGCACCGCCGTCGGGTTGGATTTTGAACCGGCGATGCTGCGCTGGCCTGAGGGTGGGAATCCGGCAGACGGTGTTTGGGCGGCGCATTGGTATGGGGCGGTGCATGGATCGACCGGGTTTGCACCCGCCGAAGGCGATTTGCCGGTGCTAGAGGGCGAGGCGGCGGAGCTGCTGGAACAGGCGTTGTCGCATTACGAGCGGCTGGCGGCGCTGAAGCTGTAGGAGGAAGCCGGACTAGCCCTTAAGCAGACCGGCCAGTTTCATCGCAACGCCGGGATCGCCGGAAACCTTCAGTTTGCCCATCACCACGGCGGTCATCGGGTTCAGGTTTCCGGAAACGAGCTTGGCCAGGTTCTTGGTCGACAGTTTCAGAGTGCAATCTGTGGGCTGGTCTTCCAAGCCGACCTGCTTGTCCGCGATGACCAGAACGCCATCGCCGCCGCAGTCGAATTTCACACTGTCGCTGAACGTGCTGGCGGCAACGTTGCCCCGGATTTTATCGGCGATTTCGGCAAGCGTCATGGTGTCCCCCAAATGAAAACGCCCCCCTTGGATAGGGGGGCGTTCAAGGCGTCACAATTGTGACTTGGCGTCAGCCCTTCAGGCGGCGGTTGCGCGCGGCCAGCAGCTTCAGGCGCAGCGCGTTGAGCTGGATGAAGCCCGCCGCGTCTTCCTGGTTATAGGCGCCGGCGTCTTCTTCGAAGGTCACGTGGGCTTCGGAATAGAGCGAATGATCCGACCAGCGGGCGACGGTGAAGGCCGACCCCTTGTACAGCTTCAGCTTGACGGTGCCGGTGACGTGTTCTTGGCTTTTGTCGATCAGCGCCTGCAGCATTTCGCGTTCGGGGCTGTACCAGAACCCGTTATAGATCAGTTCCGCATAGCGCGGCATGATCGAATCCTTCAGGTGACCGGCGCCGGAATCCAGCGTGATCTGTTCGATGCCGCGATGGGCTTCCAGCAGGATGGTGCCGCCGGGGGTTTCATAAATGCCGCGCGACTTCATGCCGACGAAACGGTTTTCGACGAAATCCAGGCGGCCAATACCGTGCTTGCGCCCGTATTCGTTCAGTTCGGTCAGGATCGTCGCGGGTGACATCGCCACGCCGTTGATCGCGACCGCGTCACCCTGCTCGAAACTCACTTCAATGAATTCGGGCTCATTCGGCGCATCTTCGGGGTTCACTGTGCGCTGATAGACGTAATCGGGCGCCATTTCGGCGGGGTCTTCCAGAACCTTGCCCTCGGACGAGGTGTGCAGCAGGTTCGCGTCGACCGAAAACGGCGCTTCGCCGCGCTTGTCCTTGGCGATCGGGATCTGGTTCTGTTCGGCGAAGTCCAGCAGCTTGGTGCGCGAAGACAGGTCCCATTCCCGCCAGGGCGCGATCACCTTGATGTCGGGGTTCAGCGCATAGGCGGCCAGTTCGAACCGCACCTGGTCGTTGCCCTTGCCGGTGGCACCGTGGGCGACGGCATCGGCGCCGGTTTCCTCGGCAATCTCGACCAGACGCTTGGAAATCAGCGGCCGCGCGATCGAGGTGCCCAGCAGGTATAGCCCTTCGTAAACGGCATTGGCGCGGAACATCGGGAAGACGAAATCGCGCACGAATTCTTCGCGGACGTCTTCGATATAGATGTTTTCGGGCTTGATCCCCAGAAGCTCGGCCTTCTTGCGGGCCGGGTCCAGTTCTTCGCCCTGACCGAGGTCGGCGGTGAAGGTGACGACTTCGCAGCCATATTCGGTCTGCAGCCATTTCAGAATGATCGAGGTATCGAGGCCACCGGAATAGGCCAGGACAACTTTCTTGGGCGCGGACATGGGAGCTCCTGATATGTCAAGTTTTCAAGCGCGATACCGGGTTTTGCTGTCAAGGGCAAGGTGGCGTGCCAAATCGGAAGCTGCATATCCGGGGCAGGGGCCGGTTCGTATACCGCGGTCTACTTTGTTCTGCGGTCTTGCCTTAGGCAGCGCTATGTTACACTCAGGTGAACATGAGCGATTTTCTGAAAAAGGCCCGGGTGGCCGAACAACAGATGCGGGCGCTGTTTCCGGCAACGCCCTTGTTGCGCAACGATCACCTGTCGGCCAAGTACGATGCCGATATATGGCTCAAGCGCGAAGACCTGAGCCCGGTGCGCAGCTACAAGATCCGCGGTGCGCTGAACGCGATGGGCAAGGTGCTGGCCGCCGATCCGTCGCGCGACGTGTTTGTCTGTGCCAGTGCTGGCAATCATGCGCAGGGTGTGGCCTTTGTCAGCCGTCATTTCGGGGTGAAGGGGGTCATTTTCATGCCCGTCACCACGCCGCAACAGAAGATCGACAAAACCCGGGTTTTTGGCGGCGACACGATCGAAATCCGCCTGATCGGAGACTATTTCGATGACACGCTGGAGGCTGCGCAGGCCTATTGCGACGAGGTGGGGGGATGTTTCCTGTCGCCCTTCGACGATCTGGACGTGATTGAAGGTCAGGCCAGCGTTGCCGTTGAAATGACTGCGCAGCTGGGACGTGCGCCGGATATGGTTGTGCTGCCTGTCGGTGGTGGCGGATTGTCAGCCGGGGTCACACGGTATTTGGACGAAGTGTCACCGAAAACGGAAATCCGCTACGTCGAACCGGCGGGGGGGAAAAGCCTGAAAGCGGCGCTGCGGGAAAAACATCCGGTCAAACTGCAAAAGGTCGACAGTTTCGTCGATGGTGCTGCGGTGGCACAAATCGGTGCTTATCCGTTCGAAATCCTGGCGCATACCGATCCCGATCGTGTACTCGACGCGCCCGAAGACCGGATCTGCACTACGATTCTGGAAATGCTGAATGTCGAAGGGATCGTTCTGGAACCGGCCGGGGCGTTGTCGGTCGACGCATTGGTCGATCTGCGGGGTGAAATCGTCGGCAAAACGGTGGTCTGCGTCACCTCGGGCGGGAATTTCGATTTCGAACGGCTGCCCGAAGTCAAGGAGCGCGCCCAACGTTATGCGGGATTGAAAAAATACTTCCTGCTTCGGTTGCCGCAGCGCCCCGGTGCGTTGAAAGAGTTTTTGAATGTGCTGGGCCCGGATGACGATATCGCACGGTTCGAATACCTGAAAAAATCAGCACGCAATTTCGGATCGGTTCTGTTAGGTATTGAAACCAAGAAGCCGGAAAATTTCGAAGCGCTTTACGCGCGGCTCGACGATGTCGGATTTACCTATCAGGACATCACCGATGACGAGGTTTTGGCAGAATTCCTGATCTGAGGCCGAGTCGGATACTCGATCTTATGCGGCGAATTTCCGGGGCAATTCATCCATGAATTCCTTCAGTGATTGATCGAAGCAAGTCAGGATCGTGGTTAGATCAACCTGATCAGATTGATCATTGGCGACATGACGTTCCGCCGAATGGCACTTTTCCGAAAAATCGCTGAACCCTAGATTCAAGGCGCTGCCTTTCAGAAAATGCAGGTCGGATTCTAAATCGTCCGGGTTTGGATTGTGACGCAGTTTTTCGATTACACCATGGACTTCGTCCAAGAACAGTTCCACCACATCGTCAAAATCATCGGTGCCGATTTCATCGCGCAATTCGGCGACTCTTTTCCAATCTATCATCGCACCCTCCTATCCATTGCGCCATCGTCTGACACCGATCTTAAGAAACCCTGACCAATGGCGAGAAAATCCGCACACTAAATATTTTACAGCTTGTTAAACCGCAGAAGGTATTTCCTTGCAAAGACTTGAGCTACAGGAGATGCCATTGTCCCTTGCGCCAAAAACGGCTGATACAGCGGCGGTTGTTCCCCGCAAGATGCGGGTACTCATTGTCGATGACAGCAAGCTGCAAAGGCGGATTCTGACGGCATCTTTGCAGCGCTGGGGCTATCAGACGGTTGAAGCGGGATCGGCTGAAGAGGCGCTGGAAAAATGTGCCGAAGGAATGCCGGACCTGGTGCTGAGCGATTGGATGATGCCGGGCATGAACGGGCTGGATTTCTGTCAGGCTTTTCGCAAGCTGCCGCGCGAAAGCTACGGCTATTTCATTCTTCTGACCTCGAAAAGCGAAAAGGAAGCTGTTGCGAAAGGATTGGATTGCGGCGCTGATGATTTCCTGACTAAACCGGTGAATGCACCGGAATTGCGGGCCCGATTGAATGCGGGTGAACGTATCCTGCAAATGGAACGCGAACTAACCCAAAAGAACACGCTGATCGGTCAGACGCTGAACAAGCTGCAACGGCTCTATAACGATATTGAGCGTGATCTGATCGAGGCGAGAAAGCTGCAGCAATCCCTGATGCGTGAAAAGACCCGCGATTTCGATGGCGCGACGGTGTCGTTGTTGTTGCGGTCCAGCGGCCATGTCGGCGGCGATCTGGTTGGGTTCTTTCCGATTAATGAAACCAAGATGGGTGTCTATGCTATCGACGTGTCCGGGCACGGGATCAGTTCGGCGTTGTTGACGGCACGCTTGGCAGGACATCTGTCATCGACCGTGCCGGAGCAGAATGTCGCCCTGACCAAGGACAAAAATGGCAACTTTGTTCCGTTGCCGCCGACCGAGGTGATTGCCAAGCTAAACCGCATGGTGCTGACCGAAATGGAGACGGAACATTACTTCACCATGATGTTGGTCGAATTGGATATGGAAACCGGGCATGTCAGCCTTGCCCAGGCGGGGCATCCTTATCCGATCGTACTGCGCCGCGACGGACGCTGTAGCGAAATCGGTATTGGCGGGATGCCCGTCGGTCTGCTTGAAAACGCTCGGTTCGAACAGTGTGAATTGACGCTTGAACCGGGTGACCGATTGATAATTCAATCGGATGGCATCACCGAATGCACTGATTCCAAGGGCAAAATGCTGGAAATGAACGATCTGCACCGGATGCTAGGCGCGGTCCGCAAGCTTGAGGGAACACAGTTTCTGGATGCCTTGGTGCAGCGCCTGTCGGAATTCGCCGGAACCGATCGATTCGAAGACGATGTGTCTGCCGTTCTGCTGGAATATCGCGGTGGTTAAAGTTGCGCCAGAAAATGCTGGTCGCCGGGATTGCCGAGAGCATCGATGGCCAGATCGAATGGCATCCAGATCGCGCTGTGACCCGGTTCCAGAGGATCGTGCATTTGCCGGACAGGCCGGGCAACATAGATGGTGCACAGCTTTTCGGCCCAGATATCGTAATCCGGCATGAAGGTGAACCGGCGGAAAGCCCCCAGTCGCCGGGGTGTGGAAATCGACCAACCGGTTTCTTCGATCACTTCGCGGTGCAAGGCGTGCAAGGGTGATTCGCCCGGATCAATACCGCCGCCGGGCAGTTGGAATTCCGGATAGGGCTGTGACTGATGTGTCAGCAGAACCTGATCCCCCAGCGGCAGGATCGCATATGCACCGTGCCTGAGGGTGTAAGTCCGCCCGGATTCGGGTGGGGTTCCGAAGCGTCTGATCATCCTTGGGTCCTTGGAGTGTGTCTTGCCGCGCTTATATAGTCGCTGTATGCCAAGGCTTGGCGCATAAGGAAACCCTATGACTCTTGGATCGAAAATCGCCTGGGACGATACTGTTTTGCCGTTCCAGTTGGACAATGCAGATATTCGCGGTCGCGTGGCGCGGCTTGACGGCGTGTTGGGCAATATTCTGAAACAGCACGATTACCCGCCCGTGGTCGAAGCGTTGGTGGCCGAGATGGCGTTGCTGACCGCGTTGATCGGACAGACGGTCAAGCTGCGTTGGAAACTATCATTGCAGGTTCAGTCAAAAGGTCCGGTGCGGATGATCGCAACCGATTATTATGGTCCCTCTGACGAAGGTGAACCGGCACGGATTCGGGCCTATGCCAGCTATGATGACAAGCGATTGACCGACACTGCACCTTTCGATCAGGTAGGCGAAGGGTATTTCGCGATCATGATTGATCAAGGCACTGGTATGGTGCCGTACCAAGGGCTGACCCCCATCGCCGGCACGTCGCTGGCGGAGTGTGCCGAAGCCTATTTCGCCCAGTCCGAACAATTGCCCACCCGGTTTGAACTGAGCTTCGGCAAAGCGACAGAACCGGGGATTGGTGAACACTGGCGGGCCGGTGGGGTGATGCTTCAGCATATGCCCAAAGCGTCACCTTTCGCCAAAGGAACCGAAGCCACTGGGGAAGGCGGATTGCTGCATGCACGCGACCTGATCGATGATGAGACCGGGGAAAACTGGAATCGGGTAAATATCCTGCTTGATTCGGTCGATGACATGGAGTTGATCGGACCGCATGTGTCTGTGACCGATCTGTTGGTGCGGTTGTTTCATGAGGAACAGCCGAGAGTCTTTGATGCACAGCCGGTTCGATTTGGCTGTACCTGTTCTGAAGACCGGGTGCGCCAAAGCCTGTCGATCTATTCGGCCAAGGATATTTCGACGATGACCACCGATGATGGACGTGTCACTGCCGATTGCCAATTCTGTGGTGCGCATTACGATCTCGACCCGGCGACGGTCGGGTTTGAAGCGACAAAGGCACCGGACGATGACTGATCCGCTCGACCCGGTGCTGCGCGCGCTGGAGCGGACCAGTGCAGCGTCTTCCGATTTCGATCTCAACCCGAATGTGGTGTTGCCAGAAGGGCGAAAATTGCGCGCCGCCGGTGTTCTGGTGGGGTTTGTTGAGCGGCAGGGCGAAGTCAGGGTGATCCTGACCAAGCGGGCGTCGCATCTGAAACATCATCCCGGGCAGATTGCGTTCCCGGGCGGCAAACAGGAAGAGAGCGACGCTGACGTGGTTGCTGCCGCACTACGCGAAGCACATGAAGAGGTTGGGTTGCCGCCCGAGATGGCGCAGGTTCTGGGGCGTTTGCCATCCCATGAAACCGTGACCAGTTTTCAAATGACGCCGGTCCTGGCCAAGGTCAGTCCAGATTTTTCACCAGTGCCCGAACCGGGCGAGGTTGAAGAGGTGTTTGAAGTCCCCTTGGCCCATCTCAGCAATCCGGCGAATTTCCAAGTTCAATCGCGCCGCTGGCGCGGACAACAACGGCACTACTTTACGGTGCCGTTTGGTCCTTATTACATCTGGGGTGCGACTGCGCGCATTTTGCGCGGGTTGGCCGAACGGATGACGGAATGAAGATTACAGACGCGTGGATAGCTCGGCCTGAAACACAGGCGGTTTGCCGCGCCCTGACCGAAGCCGGCTATCAGGCGTATTTCGTCGGTGGTTGTGTGCGCAATGCGCTTTTGCGGACACCCGTCAGTGACTTGGACCTTGCGACAGATGCGATACCGGAAATGGTGATTGAACTGGCCGAAAAGGCCGGTCTCAGGGCGGTTCCGACCGGGATTGACCATGGAACAATCACGGTGGTTTCGGGTCACATTCCTCATGAAATCACTACCTTTCGACATGATGTTGAAACCGACGGTCGTCGCGCCGTCGTGGCATATTCCAAACATATGATCGATGACGCGAAACGGCGTGATTTTACCATGAACGCGCTATACGCTGACCCGCAGGGTGAAGTGTACGACCCTTTGGAGCAAGGCATCGACGACCTGTCTGCGCGCCGGGTTCGGTTCATCGAAGACCCTGAGCTGCGTATCCGCGAAGATTACTTGCGTATCCTGCGGTTTTTCCGTTTTCACGCCTGGTACGGCGATCCGTTCGGTGGCCCTGACCCCGAGGCTTTGGCGGCGATTGCAGAGAATCTCGACGGTATAGAGGCGCTTTCGCGCGAGCGGATCGGGGCAGAGATGCGCAAATTGTTAGCGGCCCCCGAACCGGCGGCTTCGGTCGCTTCGATGCGAATGACCGGGGTGTTGGCGCGGGTTCTGAAGGGCGGCGATGATCGGGCGCTGCCGCTGTTGGTGTCGATCGAACAGCATTTTCATCTGGCTACTGACCCAATGCGGCGGCTGGCCTGTCTGGGCGGAGATGGCCACGGGCTGCGCCTGTCGAATGATGAAAAAAGGCGATTGGCCCTCCTTCGTGAGGGTATGGCCAGTAGCGAAGCAGCAGGCGTATTGGGATATCGCTACGGCGCGACAAACGCCGTCAGCATTCTGTCGCTGCGCGCAGCGATGTTGGAACAGCATTTGACAGAAGGCGATGTCGCAACGGCAAAATATGGAGCGGATCAGGAATTTCCGGTCAAGGCCGCCGATTTGATGCCGGGTTTTCAGGGACCTGCGCTGGGCGCGCGGTTGAAGGAACTGGAAGCGCATTGGATCGCAACCGGTTTCACCCTGAGCAAAGCGCAATTGTTGCGCTGAGATTCCTTTGCGCCGCGTAAAAGCGCGCTATCTGAAAGCCGGGAAATTCGCTAGATTATTGCCATGACATCGTTCCGTTTGATTGATCCGTTTCGTCCATCTGACCGGCCTCCGCCGCAGAAACTTGTTGCGTTCATCCGTTGGGCCCTGGCCGATGCCTGGGGCGCGGTGGGGCTGGCGACCTTATTGTCCTGTGCGTCGGGCGCCTTCGATGCAGGCACCGCCTATCTGCTTGGGCGGGTGATAGACAGTGCGGTGGGCGGTACGCCAGAAAGCTACTTTTTAGGCTCTAACATGGCGCTAATCGGGTTTAGTGTCGTGTTCTTCATTCTGATCCGACCAGTGGTTTTTGGTCTGTCAGCGCTCGCCAACGGGGTGATTCTTGGCCCGAATATTTCGCCCTTGGTGTTGTCGCGGCTGCATCGTTGGACACTGGGTCAGTCGGTGGAATTTTTCGATAATGATTTTGCCGGGCGCATCGCCCAAAAACAGATGCAGGCGGCGAATGCGCTGGCGCAGGTGACGTTGGAATCAATCCATGTGGTTGCCTTTGCCATGGCTTCGGTCGTGGGGTCTATAGCGCTGCTTTTGACGATTGATTATCGGGTCGCTTTGGCATTTTTGGGCTGGTTTAGTGTCTATATCGCGCTGATACGCTGGTTTTTACCCCGGGTGCGCGACCGCGCAGGATCACGGGCTGGGGCGCGGGCGGCCGTGTCTGGGCAGGTGGTCGATACCATAACCAATATCAAGACCGTGAAGCTGTTCGCGCTGGATGATCATGAAGACCGCGCGGCGCTGGGCGCAATGGATGTGTTCCGCGATAAGGCGTTGCAATTCGGCTGGCTTGCAACCGGATTCCGATTGTCGCTGATGTTCGTGGCAGGGCTCTTGCCGATCATCCTGATCGGAACCACCCTTTGGTTCTGGTCGCAAGGACAGGCAACGACCGGGGAAATCGTGGCGGCGGGAACGGTATCGCTGCGGCTGTCCCAAATGACTGGCTGGTTCAGTTTTTCGCTGATGGGGATTTATGCCAGCATGGGTGAGGTCGAGGATGGGATGAAAACCCTGACCCCGCGGGTGCGGCTGGAAACGCGGCCAATGCAAAGGATTTGCGAGTTAGCAAAGGCGAAATCTCGCTGAAGCATGTCAGTTTTGCCTATGGCCGTGAAATCGGCGGAGTCACCGATATTGATCTGGTGATTCATCCTGGCGAAAAGCTGGGAATTGTCGGCGCGTCGGGCGCGGGGAAATCGACCTTGGTGGCGCTGCTTTTGCGGCTCTACGATCCCGAAGACGGTTGTCTGGAAATCGACGGGCAGGACTTGCGCGAGGTGACACAGGAAAGCTTGCGGCAGCAGATTGGCATGGTCACGCAGGAAACCGCGATGTTTAATCGCTCGGCCCGGGATAATATCCTTTATGGCCGCCCCGATGCCAGCGACAGCGAGATGATCGAAGCGGCGGAAAAGGCGGAAGCGCATGAATTCATACAAAATCTGCGCGATCACGCGGGGCGGGACGGATACGAGGCGTATCTTGGCGAACGTGGGGTGAAGTTGTCGGGCGGGCAACGGCAGCGGATCGCGTTGGCCCGGGCGATTCTTAAAGACGCGCCAATTCTGGTTCTGGATGAAGCGACAAGCGCTCTCGACAGCGAAGTGGAAGCCGCGATTCAATCCGCTCTGGAACGGGTGATGGAAGGTAAAACCGTGCTGGCTATTGCCCACCGGCTGTCCACCATTTCGCAGATGGACCGCATTATCGTGCTCGATCAGGGTCGGATCGTCGAACAAGGGACCCATAGCGAATTGCTGGCTAAATCCGGTCTTTATGCCCGCTATTGGGACCGGCAGTCGGGAGGGTTCATCGGCTCGGATGCGCAGGATATCGCCGGTACGGCTGCTGAATAGGGCTTCCGATGTGCCTCGCGACGGGGTATCTGACCGCATGGATGAAATCACGATCACAAGACTTGGCCATCGGGGCGATGGCATTGCGGACGGACCGGTCTTTGCGCCGATGACCCTGCCGGGCGAAGTTGTTAGCGGGAAGCTTGACGGGGACCGGTTGCGCGACCTGCGGATCGTGACACCCTCGGATGATCGCGTTTCCGCCCCTTGTCGACATTACAAGAGCTGTGGCGGCTGCCAGCTGCAGCACGCCTCAGATGCGTTTGTTGCCGACTGGAAGATTGATGTGGTACGGCAGGCGCTGGCGGCGCAGGGGCTGACCGCCGAATTCCGGCCCATCGTGACATCGCGGCCGCAGGCGCGGCGCAGGGCCAGCCTGTCGGTGCGCCGTACCAAAAAGGGCGCAATGGCGGGTTTTCATGCCAAGGGATCGGATGTGATCATCCAGATTCCCGATTGCAAGCTGCTGCACCCCGATCTGTTGGCGGCCATTCCAGTGGCGGAAAAACTCGCGCTGATTGGCGGTAGCCGAAAGGGCGAGTTGAACGTTTTGGCGACGCTGTCGGAAACTGGTCTGGATATTGCGGTGAGCGACGGTAAACCGTTGGACGAAGCCCTGCGATTGGCACTTTCGGCTGAAACAGAGACGCATAAATTGGCGCGGCTGTCCTGGGATGATGAGGTGATCGGTCAGCGCGAGCCGCCCTTGCAACGCTTTGGCAAGGCGCTGGTTGCGCCCCCACCGGGTGCCTTTTTGCAAGCCACGCCAGATGGCGAGGCCGCGTTGCTGGCCACTGTTCAGGAAATCGTAGGTAGCGCGGCGCAGGTGGCCGATCTGTTTTCCGGCTGTGGGACATTCGCGCTGCCTTTGGCAGAACGGGCCGAGGTTCATGCAGTTGAAAGCGACGCAGCGATGATCGCCGCGCTGGATCTGGGTTGGCGGCGCGCAAAAGGATTGAAAATGGTCAGCCATGAGGCGCGCGATCTGTTCCGCCGTCCGCTGATGCCGGATGAGCTGCGCCGTTTCGATGCCGTGGTGATCGATCCGCCACGCGCTGGTGCCGAAGCGCAGGTTCGGGAATTGGCGGAGTCCGAGGTATCTGTGGTCGCTTTCGTGTCCTGCAATCCGGTCACGTTCGCGCGCGATGTCAGAATATTAGCTGATGCTTCGTATCGGTTGAATTGGGTCCAGGTCGTCGATCAATTCCGCTGGTCCGCACATGTTGAACTTGTCGCATTCCTGACGCGGGAAAATGTGTGAAAGATCAATAAAAGCTACTCTTTTTGACCGTTTTGAGGTATTAATAGCCAAAAAAGAACGAGGCAGTAAAAAAATGCGGGTTATCAAGCTGTTGATGATGGCTGTGGTATTGTTTGGCCTCGCGGCCTGCAGCACCAAGTTCAAAACCTATAATGGTGAGGAAGTGACCGGCGTCGTCGTGCAGAAACAAAAGCGGATGATGCACTTGGTATCCAAAGACAGGACGCTGAAAAGCTATCGGATTGGATTGGGGTTTGCGCCGGACGGGGACAAAATCCGCAGGGGCGATGGCAGGACGCCAGAGGGTCATTACAGAATCAACCGCAGGAATCCCAACAGCAAGTATTACCTGTCATTGGGAATTTCTTATCCGAACAATTCCGATAGGCAGATCGCAGAGGAAGCGGGCGATAACCCGGGCGGGGATATCTTTATCCACGGCCGGCCAAAGAACTTTGATAAGACAGAACGCGACTGGACGGCAGGCTGTATTGCCGTAACCAATCGTGAAATCGAAGAAATTTACGCGATGGTCCGCGACGGTACGCCGATTTCGATCTATCCATAAGAAACGTGCAAGGCGTTCCGGACGTGAATTCACCAAGCCCTCTGCGCGCCGTGCTTCGTGACGTGGCTGACGATGTTTTTCTCAAGCCCTGATAAGACGGTTACGGTTGTCAGGACCGGCTTCCAAGAACCAGCGTCCACCAAATCTTGCCGTTCGACTCCTGATACCAGGAAAAGCCCATATCCGTTGCCTTTGGGTCTAGGATCACCCGACGCGTGTCGACTTGTTCCATCCAGGCCCCCAGCGTCACGATTTCGGTTTCGTAGGTTTCCGAGATATTTTCACCGCGGAATTCGCCAGAATACCCAACACGCTTGACCCGATCCAAAGGCGATGAACCATCGGATCCGAAATGCCATGGCCGGTTCTGTACCGACATATCGCGCGAATGAGTCGCCGCTGCGGCGTTCAGTTTCGCGTCCAGTTCGACTGCTCCTGCTCCGGCGGCTTTGCGTAGTGCGTTGATTGAATCGAGCATCCGGTATTGGATCGCCGAATCGTCGCTGGATCGAATACGATAAAGTCTGGATGCTGAATGCTGGCCTTGGCCCAACTCTGAGACCATATCGGTACAAGCCGAAAGCATCAGGACAGAGATAAGAGCAAGACCGATGAGTCGCAGCATTTCTTCACCATTCGAATAAGTTTAGCACAGACCTAGCCTGCAAGACGTTGCGATTCAAACCCACATTGGCGTGAGTTAGCCAAATAACGAGCGTTTGATTTGCGACTGAGGCTTTCGCGCCATATTATGGTTTGAAATCGCAGGAAAACTGCGAAGGGAAGTTTTCTATGACGGATTACACTGTGAACAATATGAATCGACGACGTTTTTTGGCCGCAAGCGCAGCCTTGATTGGTACCCCGGCACTTGCCCAAAATGTGGATGGTGCGGGGTCTGTCGAAGTGGAAGCGGATGTTTCACCAACCGTTCGTCACAATATCTCAAGCTTCCGCGCACTGGATTGGCACCCCTATTTCAGTTCGCTGCGAAATGGCGCGATCTTGGTGGATGTTGATTCCCGGGCGTTGCATTTCTGGTCTGAGGATGCTGAGACATACAAGCTCTATCCATCCAGCGTACCATTGACGGACGAGCTGACCCGGCGTGGTCGCACCAGCGTGGTGCGCAAGGTTGTCGGCCCTGAATGGCGACCGACACCGTCGATGAAGAAGCGAAACCCGGAATGGCCGGATTTTATTCCGGCCGGGCCGGGCAATCCACTCGGAACGCATGCGCTGTACCTGAGCTGGACCTATTACCGGATTCACGGGACTCACGATACGAGAAAAATCGGCCGTCGTTCGTCCAATGGCTGCATTGGTTTGTACAATGAACATATCGCTGAATTGTTCGCACTGACAAAAGTTGGCACTCAAGTGTTGCTAATTTGACGATATCAAGGGCAATTGCGTCAGAGCGCTGTTATGTTGAGTTTGCATTTGACTCTGTTTGCTGGTTAGACATGATCATAAACTAAGTCTTGGGGGCTTTGCGCTTTATCATAGGCGCTCAGCAAATATCTGGAGGATATTATGAAGAAACTCGTTCTGGCCGCCGTTCTGGCTGCTACCGCTTCGACTGCATTCGCTGGCAACATGGCAGAGCCGATGATGGAACCTGTCGTAATCGTTGAAGAAGCTTCCAGCTCTTCGGCTGGTGGTGTTCTGATCCCGCTGGTTATGCTGGCTGTTATTGCAGCTGTTGTTGCTGACTGATCAGTCTGAAGAACATGAATTGGAAAAGGCGGTGGATTTCCACCGCCTTTTTCTTTGTTCGCTACCAACATTCGTTCTGAGGGGCGGAAAACAGGCTGAAATCCCTCGCACATTTCACATGTGCTAAATTAGTCCAGCCAGCCCTTGAGGTTTTCCTCGACCAGTTCCGCCAATGCTTGCATATGCAGTGGGTCGGCATTCAGACAGGGGATGTAGGTGAATTTTTCCCCTCCCGCATCTTCAAAGCTTTCGCGGATTTCTTCGTTGATTTCTTCCAAAGTCTCGATGCAGTCGGCGGCAAAGGCTGGCGCGATCACTGCGATATGTTTTTTGCCTTCTTCTGCTGCCTGACGCGCGACTTCTTCTACCGTGTAGGGTTTCAACCATTCTTCGGGTCCGAAAACCGACTGGAAACTGGTTATGATCCGGGTATCGTCCCAACCGAGCCGTTCCCTGAGCAGCCGCGTGGTTTTTTGACATTTACAGTGATAAGGGTCGCCTTGCATCAGATAGCGTTTCGGCATTCCATGATAGGACACGACCAGTAGTTCCGGCTTGTTGTCAGCTGCTGCAAAGGCCTTTTCGACCGATTGCGCCAAAGCCTCTATATAGCTTGGTTTGTCGAAATAATCCGGCATGGTGCGAACAGCGGGTTGATTGGTTTCTTTCATCAGTGCGCGGAAGAACTGATCGTTGGCTGTCGCGGTCGTGGCGCCAGCATATTGAGGGTAAAGCGGGAAGAACAGGATCTTGGTGCACCCTGCATGAACCATTTCCCGGACCTTGGATTCGGTCGAGGGGTTGCCGTAGCGCATACAGAAATCCACCATCACACTATCACCATAACGATCATGCAGCAGACCGGATAACGCCGTGGTCTGCTCCTTGGTGATGGTCAGCAGCGGGCTTTCATCTTTTTCTTTGTTCCAGATCGAGCGATAGGCCGCGCCCGATGTAAAGGGGCGTTTGGTCAGAATGATCAGCTGCAACAGTGGTTGCCATTTCCAGGAAGGATAATCGATTACCCGTTTATCGGAGAGGAATTCGCCCAGATAACGGCGCATCGACCAGTAATCTGTACCGTCCGGCGTGCCCAGGTTGGCGATAAGAATTCCCACTTTTTCAGCTGGCACCAAGGGATGATCGCTTGGCGCGTGGGCTGGGCGTACGGCTGACTTCGAGACGTCCGGCATCTGGGGACCCTTTGCTAGTTCCTGTGTTGACTTCAGCAACCGACATAAACGGTTGATCGCCTAGGTCAATGTGACAGGACAGGATTCGGGGGTGGACCGAGGTCGATTCTTATCGACGGATTGATAGACTTTGCCTGTCTTTCCCGATGGGCAATTCTCCCCGGATAATCTTGAACAAGTTGAAAAGACCTAGAGTTTGGTTTCCTGCGTGCCCAACACTTCGGCAAGACGGTTGGTGGCGCTTCCGGGGCGCAACGGTTGAGGCTGGCTCGAATCGGGGGACCAGCCAGTCAGGAAAACAAGTTCGAAAGTTGCCAGGATGCGGCCGGAATCATCGCTGTGATGGGCTTGGTAAATCTCGGCTGCGCGGGTCAGGATCGAAGGCCGGGTAGCGTGGCGGGCCCGACCGGCAAGCGCGTTCGATTCGCCCATCGCACGCAAGTCTCGCATCAGATGGAACGGGGTTTGATAACTGACGTTGAGAGCCAGATTGTCGGCAACGGGCAGGGACAGCCCGGCCCGTTGCAGTAAACCACCCAGATCACGGATTTCGGCCATTGGCAGAATTCGGGGCGATAGCCCACCGGTCCTTTCCACCTCGGCTTCGGCAAGGGCGGTGCGCAGTTGTGAAAGGGTTTGTCCGCCAAAAAGCGCAGCCAGGAAAAACCCGTCAGGTTTAAGTGCCCGGCGGCACTGGATGATCTGGCCGACCGGATCATTTGCCCATTGCAGGGACATGGCGTGGATCACCAGATCATGTGCGCCTTCAGAGAGACACAGGACCTCTTCATCCGGCACCACCGTGGCATCGGGAAAGGCTTTGGTCCAGAAATCGGGAAATCCGGTGACGATGGCCGGATTTGTAAAGCTCCTGTTAACCATGCCCAGCCGATCCTGAAGTTCTTCAAGCGCGGTTTCATGCAGGAACAGTGCCGGGTCACGCAAGGCGCGGGCGCGATTGCGCAAAAGGGCGGTGCGATCGGTCAGGCGGGGGGCGTCAGTCATGGGGCTTAGATAGAATGGCTTGGGCGAAGTTTCAAACCGCCTTGCGGGTGATTTATCCGGCGCGCTGTTTGAATTGCGGTGACATCGTTGAAAGCGAATACGGGCTGTGCGGTCCGTGCTGGCGCGATACGGCCTTCATTGGCGGGTTATGCTGCGATGCGTGCGGTGCACCTCTTCCTGGCGAAGCGGGGGCCGAACTGGACCTGTGTGACGAATGTCTGCGGCTGCCACGGCCATGGTCGCGGGGTCGGGCTGCGTTGCTCTATCAGGACAATGGCCGCAAGTTGGTGTTGGCGTTGAAACATGGGGATCGGCACGACATTGCCCGCCCCGCAGCCCGATGGATGCAGGCCGCGGCACGGCCAATCCTGACGGCTGATATGTTGATCGCGCCGGTGCCGCTGCATTGGCTGCGTCTGGTGCAGCGGCGGTTCAACCAGTCTGCTTTGTTGGCCGAACGGTTCACACAGTTGACGAATCTGGACTATTGTCCAGACCTTTTGCAGCGGAAGAAACCGACCCGTTCAACTAAGGGGCAGGGGTTGGAACAGCGTTTTGCCATCATGCAATCGGCGTTCCGGGTCCACCCGCGAAGGGCGCATTTGATGTCGGGTCGTCATATCTTGTTGATTGATGATGTAATGACGACCGGTGCAACATTATCCGCCCTGACCGATGCATGTTTGGCGGCAGGCGCGGCGCAAGTTTCCGTGTTGCTACTGGCGCGCGTTGCCAAGGCTGCCTAAATGAAGGACAAATCATCTGTGAAATTTCAGGAAAGACCCAAATGCCGACCATTGAAATCTATTCCTCGCCGCTTTGCGGTTTTTGTCACGCGGCCAAGCGACTGTTGAAAGAAAAAGGCGTCGAATTCACTGAGTTCAACGTGCTTACCGACCCGTCGCTGAAGCCAAAGATGATCGAACGGGCCGGCGGGAGTCGTACCGTGCCGCAGATTTTCATTGGCGAACGTCATATCGGTGGTTGCGATGAACTTTACGATCTGGAGCGGACGGGCCAGCTCGATCCTCTATTGGCGGGCTGAAAATGACCCGCGCCGCGATGCTACAGCTGAACGCCTCGGATGATCCCGAGTCGAATCTGACCGTTACCCGCGGGTTTCTGCGTGAGGCTGTGCAGGGCGGTGCGGAATTCGTACTGACGCCCGAGGTGACCAATTGCCTGTCTTCCAACCGGACCCGGCAACAGGAGGTTCTACAACACCAGGACGATGATCTGACATTGCAGGCGCTGCGCTCGGACGCCCGAGAATTCGGGATCTGGCTTCTGATCGGATCGCTGGCCCTGAAAACGGGTGATCCCGATGGGCGATTTGCGAACCGGTCCTTCCTGATTGATCCGGGTGGCGATATCGCAGGCTGGTACGACAAAATCCACATGTTCGACGTGCAGGTATCGGAAACCGAAACCTACTGCGAATCGGATGGGTATCGCCCCGGCAATCGCGCGGTTTGCGCACAGACGCCGTTCGGTACGGTCGGCATGACGGTTTGTTACGACGTGCGCTTTCCCTATCTGCATCGGGCCTTGGCGAAAGCGGGCGCGATGATCCTGACGGTGCCCGCGGCGTTTTCACAAGTGACCGGCGCAGCGCATTGGCACGCGCTGTTGCGCGCCCGCGCTATTGAGACCGGTTGTTACGTTCTGGCGCCGGCACAAACTGGCAGTCACGACACCCATAATGGTCAACCGCGCCGTACCTATGGTCATTCGCTGGCAGTGTCGCCCTGGGGCGAGGTTCTGGTTGATGCCGGAACCGAGGCTTGCGTCACATTCGTCGATCTTGATACCAAGGCTGTCATAGAAGCGCGCCGGAAGGTTCCGTCGCTGACCCATGACCGAAAGTTTGACGGCCCTTGAGTGACGAAACCTATTCCCTTGCCATCGCGTTGTTCAGCGAATTGCTGACCGCCGATCAGTTGGTGCGCAACCGGCTGTCCAAGGTGTTGCCCAAAGGGATGGAGATTTCGCATTTTTCGGTGCTGAACCATCTGGCGAGGGTGGGCGATGAACGCGCACCCGCGCAATTGGCCAAAAGCTTTCATGTAACACGCGGGGCGATGACCAATACATTGTCGAAACTGGAGTGGGCCGGGTATGTTCATATCCGGCCTGACTGGGACGACGCGCGGCGCAAGATGGTGGCGATCAGCCCGGCGGGCAAACAGGCGCGGGATGCGGCTTTAGCTGCGATTTCACCGATGATTTCCGAATTGGTAGGCGAATTGGGCGATGAAAAAGTGCGCGCCGTTTTGCCAATATTACGGGAATTGCGGGGCAAACTGGAGGGTGGCTGAGGCGGCGAAATCCGGTTTGGATTTCTCAGCGTTTCGATGCCGGAAAACGTTAGCTCGGTTTCACGCTGGCAGTGATGTAATTCACGCTCAGGTCGCGATCCGAGATCGACCATTGCCAGCTAATCGGATTGAACACCATCCCCTTGCGATCCACCGGTCCGAGACCAGCATTGCGGATCAGGTCATAAAGCTCATCAGGGGTGATGAATTTCGACCAGTCATGGGTACCCTTGGGCAACCAGCGCATGACGAATTCTGCGCCCACAATGGCCACGGCAAAGCTTTTCGGATTGCGGTTGATGGTTGAGCAGATCATCAGCCCGCCGGGTTTCAGCAACTGTTGGCAAGCCGTCATATAGGCCAGCGGGTCGGCCACATGTTCGACCACTTCCATGTTCAGAACCACGTCGAACTGTTCGCCTGCTGCGGCCAGTTCCTCGGCGGTGATGTTGCGGTAATCAATATCGAGCCCGGATTGTTCCGCATGGACTTGCGCAACGGGGATATTTCCCGCCGCCGCATCGGCACCGACCACCGTCGCGCCCAACCGCGCCATTGGTTCAGCCAGCAACCCGCCACCACAGCCGATATCAAGCAATCGCAACCCTTCGAATGGGCGGTCCTGTGACAGATCACGACCGAATTCCCCCGCGATCTGCCCCGTGATATAGTCCAAACGGCAGGGATTGAGCATGTGCAGCGGCTTGAACTTGCCTTTGGGATCCCACCATTCCGCGGCCATCGCTTCGAATTTGGCAACCTCGGTCGGATCAACTGTGGTCTGAGCGGTTTGCATTCTGCTCTCCATATGCTCTTTTGTGTCTGCGCCACTATATAGGACGATCATGGACAAATTCTCGGGCCAAAAAAGCGCAGTTCATTATCTGCATCCGCCGGTCGACCCTTTCGATCAGCGTATGCTGGACGTGGGCGAGGGTCACAAGGTTTATCTGGAACAATCCGGCAATCCCGATGGGGTGCCGGTGGTTGTGTTTCATGGCGGTCCGGGCGGCGGTTGCAGCCCGGCGATGCGGCGCTATTTCGATCCCCGGGTGTACCGGATCGTACTGTTCGATCAGCGCGGCTGTGGCCGGTCCACGCCGCATTCCGGTGTGGAGGCCAATACGACCTGGCATCTGGTGCGCGATATCGAAATGATTCGGCAGAAACTGGACATTGGCACCTGGTATGTTTTTGGCGGCAGCTGGGGAGCGACATTGGCCCTGATCTATGCCCAAAGTCATCCTGGTGCGATCAAAGGTCTGATTCTGCGCGGCGTGTTTTTGGCCACCCAGGATGAACTCGATTGGTTTTATGGCGGCGGCGCCGGCAAGTTTTGGCCCGAAACCTGGGCGCGCTTTGCAGATCTGATCCCCGAGGAAGAGCGGGGCGATCTGATTGCCGCCTATCACAAGCGATTGTTTTCAGGCCATCTGCCGACCGAAATCAAATATGCCAAGGCCTGGGCGCAGTGGGAAAATGCGCTGGCTTCGGTCTATTCCACGGGGCATGGCGGCGAAAGTCCCGGCGAATATGCCCGCGCGTTTGCGCGGTTGGAAAACCACTATTTTACCAATGCAGCTTTCTTGGAGAAGGATCAGCAGATCCTCGATAACATGGGTAAGATCGCCCATATTCCCGGGGTGATCGTACAGGGGCGGTACGATATGATATGTCCGCCGACATCTGCCTGGGCACTGGCCAAACGTTGGCCGAATGCCGATTTGAAGATGATTCGTAATGCCGGTCACGCGCTGTCCGAACCAGGGATCAGCGCCGAACTGGTGCGGGTAATGGATCAGATCGCGGAAGAGGGCGGGCTGGGCTAGCGCTAGTGCCGCATCTGCTTGACCTTGCGCGGGACCGGGTTGTGGCCGGTCCGGCTTGGTTGAGAAAGATCGCAACGCCAAACGCTCCCACCCCCCCCATTGAATATGTTCTCAAATCAGGGAAAGCTTAGGTATTTGCATGAATCGATCGAGCTGCGGCACCGGGGCTTGATCTACCTGACAAAGCGGCGTATATCCCCCTCAACAGCGGCGCGTCGGACCTCTGACGCTCCACCGGGAAAGATCGACGGGCCGCGTGCCCGTTTTTTTGTGCTTGGATAAAATGACCAACGACCTGATAGCCAAAGCCGCGATGGACCGTCGTCTGGCCGAAATCATCACCCCCGTGATCGAAGACATGGGGTTCGAGTTGGTGCGCGTGCGCCTTATGGGTGGCAAGACCCACAATCTGCAGATCATGGCCGAACGTCCCGAAGGCGGGATCGAAGTTGATGAATGTGCCAGAATTTCTACCGCCGTATCAGCGGTTCTAGATGTCGAGGATCCGATCATGGATCAGTATACCCTCGAAGTCTCCAGTCCAGGTATCGACCGGCCGCTGACCCGACTGAAGGATTTCGAAACCTTCGAAGGATACGAGGTCAAGATCGAGACCACCGAAATGATCGACGGTCGCCGTCGTTTCAAAGGTGTTCTGGCCGGGGTCGAGGGCGACGAGGTCCTGATCAATCTCGACCAGGACGGCGCAGAAGTGACCGTTGGGCTGAACTTCGATTGGCTGTCTGATGCCAAGCTGGTTCTGACCGATGACCTGATTAAAGAGATGCTCAAGCAGCGCAAGGCTGCAGGCACCCTGAACGAAGACTCATTTGACGAGATTGAAACCGAAGAACCCGGTTCTCAGGAGGACTAAAGACATGGCAATCACTTCTGCAAATCAGCTGGAGCTGTTGCAAACCGCCGAGGCCGTGGCCCGCGAAAAGATGATCGACCCGTCGTTGGTCGTGGAAGCGATGGAAGAATCGCTCGCCCGTGCGGCCAAGTCGCGTTATGGCGCGGAAATGGACATTCGGGTGGCGATCGACCGCAAAACCGGCAGGGCGACCTTTACCCGTGTCCGCACGGTGGTCGAAGATGAGGAGTTGGAAAACTACCAGTCTGAACTGACCGTCGAACAGGCGCGTCAGTACATGGAAAACCCGCAAGTGGGTGATACCCTTGTCGAAGAAGTGCCGCCCGTTGAACTGGGCCGGATCGCGGCGCAATCGGCCAAGCAGGTGATTTTGCAGAAAGTCCGCGAAGCGGAACGTGATCGCCAGTTCGAAGAATTTCAGGATCGCAAGGGCACCATCATCAACGGTGTTGTTAAGCGTGAAGAATATGGCAACGTGATCGTCGATGTGGGGCGTGGCGAAGGTATTTTGCGGCGCAACGAAAAAATCGGCCGGGAAAGCTATCGACCGAATGATCGGGTGCGCTGCTTCATCAAGGATGTGCGCCGCGAAACCCGCGGGCCGCAGATTTTCCTGTCGCGCACCGCGCCGGAATTCATGGCTGAGCTGTTCAAGATGGAAGTGCCGGAAATCTATGACGGTATCATCGAAATCAAGGCTGTGGCTCGTGATCCCGGATCGCGCGCCAAGATTGCCGTGGTATCTTATGACAATTCGATTGATCCGGTTGGTGCCTGTGTCGGTATGCGCGGCAGCCGTGTTCAGGCCGTCGTGAATGAACTGCAGGGTGAAAAGATTGACATCATCCCATGGAACGAAGATGTGCCGACGTTCTTGGTGAACGCGCTGCAGCCTGCCGAAGTCAGCAAGGTTGTTCTGGATGAAGAAGCCGAGCGTATCGAGGTTGTGGTGCCGGATGAACAGCTTTCGCTGGCCATTGGTCGCCGTGGCCAGAACGTGCGCCTGGCGAGCCAGTTGACCGGTCTGGATATCGACATCATGACCGAATCGGACGAATCGGCACGTCGTCAGAAGGAATTCGAAGAACGCACCCAGCTTTTCGTCAACACTCTGGACGTTGACGAATTCTTTGCTCAATTGCTGGTGGCCGAAGGGTTCACCAACCTCGAAGAAGTCGCTTATGTTGAGCTCGACGAGCTGCTGGTGATCGACGGTGTTGACGAAGATACCGCCAAGGAACTGCAAGCCCGTGCGCGCGATTTCTTGGAAGCCCAGGCGAAAGCAGCCATTGAAAAGGCTCGTGAATTGGGCGTCGAGGACAGCCTGTTTGACTTTGAGGGTCTGACACCCCAAATGATTCAGGCCTTGGCCGAAGACGGCGTGAAAACACTGGAAGATTTCGCCACCTGTGCCGACTGGGAACTGGCGGGCGGCTGGACCACGGTGAATGGCGAACGGGTCAAGGACGAAGGGCTGCTGGAACCTTTCGACATGTCGCTGGAAGAGGCGCAGAATATGATCATGACCGCCCGCATCGCGTTGGGCTGGGTCGATCCTGCCGAGCTTGAAGCCGGAGAAGATGCGGCTGAAGGCGAAGACAACGCCGAGGAGGCCGAGGCCTGATTGCAGGTCTCGGGGGAACCGAATGACGCGCGGCGGACGTAATAAGGACCGGGAAGACGGTTCCGAGCGCAAGTGCATCGCCACCGGCGAGGTTCGGCCCAAATTTGGGCTGATCCGTTTCGTGGTGGGGCCGGATGGTCAGATCGTGCCGGATCTTATGGAAAAGTTGCCGGGGCGTGGAATTTGGGTTTCTGCGGATCGTGCCGCGCTGGAAAAAGCGGTAAAAAAGGGGC
This sequence comes from Thalassovita sp., assembly GCF_034670005.1. GTDB lineage: Bacteria > Pseudomonadota > Alphaproteobacteria > Rhodobacterales > Rhodobacteraceae > Thalassobius. The sequence continues at coordinate 671,385 of NZ_JAXMOH010000001.1, read as the reverse complement.
TGTTTGCCCGCGCTGCCAAACAACAGGTGACTGTGCCTGAAGATCTGCCGGATCTTGTGGAACAGGCGCTGGTGCGGCGGGTGATTGATTTGATCAGCTTGGCCCGGAAGGGTGGCGAAGCCGTCACCGGGTTCGAAAAAGTTAAGGATTGGCTAGTCAAGGACTATGCCGAAGTTTTGATCCAGGCCAGTGATGGTTCGGGTCGGGGCAAGTCGAAACTGCACACGCCGGAAGGCGGGTCGTTTATTGGTTGGCTAACAGCGGACGAGCTGGGTCAGGCCTTTGGGCGACAAACTGTAATACATGTGGTGCTAGGCGCTGGTGGTTTGACCCAGCGTGTAGTAGAGGAAGCCGCAAGACTTAAGGGTATGCGAGCCCTGGGCGGCGACGATGACCGCCGGAAAGGATGAAGAGAGCCAGATGAGCGACAACGACGGTAAAAAGACTTTGGGTGTACGTGGCGGGCCCCGTTCGGGCAATGTGAAGCAAAGCTTCAGCCACGGTCGGACCAAAAACGTCGTGGTGGAAACCAAGCGCAAGCGCGTTGTGGTGCCGAAACCCGGCGCAGCAAACTCAGGCGCTGGCAAATCGGGCCAGACAGCGGGTGATCCGTCCAGACGTCCGGCAGGAATTTCGGATGCGGAAATGGAACGCCGGATGAAGGCGTTGCAGGCGGCCAAAGCACGCGAAGTGGAAGAAGCCGCTACGCGTGTCGCCGAAGAAAAGGCGCGCGAAGAAGAACGCATGCGCCGCCGCGAAGAGGCCGAAGCCAAGGAACGTGAAGAGCGCGAACGCGAACAGGCGTTGAAGGCCCGGGCCGAAGAAGAAGCGCGTAAGAAGCAAGAAGCCGAAGACGCCGCCAAGCGCGCGGCTGCCGCTGCTGCTGCGCCGCCGGAAGACGGCGAACAGAAAACCCCGGCGCGGGCGCAGAAATCGGCTCCGACTGGTGGCGCCGCCGCACCCGGCCGCAAGAAAGAACGCGAAGATGACCGCACCCGCAGCAAAAGCAGGGATGATGGTCGTCGGTCTGGCAAACTGACGGTCAATCAAGCGCTTTCGGGTCGTGAAGGTGGACGGACAAAATCGCTGGCAGCGATGAAGCGGAAACAGGAACGCGCGCGGCAGAAGGCGATGGGCGCTCCGGTTGAACGCGAAAAGGTTGTCCGCGACGTTCGGGTGCCCGAAACCATCGTGGTATCGGAACTGGCCAACCGGATGGCGGAACGCGTCGCCGATGTGGTCAAGTCGCTGATGAAGATGGGGATGATGGTCACGCAGAACCAACCCATTGATGCCGATACCGCCGAGCTGATCGTTGAAGAATTCGGCCACCGTATTCAACGGGTGTCAGATTCCGATGTGGAAGACGTGATTCAACATGTCGAGGAAGACGAAGGCGATCTGAAGCCGCGTCCTCCGGTCATCACTATCATGGGTCACGTTGACCACGGCAAGACGTCGCTTCTGGATGCGATCCGGAATGCCAAGGTGGTTTCCGGTGAAGCGGGTGGTATCACCCAGCACATCGGTGCCTATCAGGTGAAAACCGAAAGCGGGTCGACTCTGACTTTCCTCGACACGCCGGGTCACGCCGCCTTTACTTCGATGCGGTCACGCGGTGCACAGGTTACGGATATCGTGGTTCTGGTTGTGGCTGCCGACGATTCGGTCATGCCGCAGACGATCGAAGCGATCAACCATGCCAAGGCCGCCAAAGTGCCGATGATCGTGGCGATCAACAAATGTGACAAACCTGCCGCCGATCCGAACAAGGTGCGGGCTGAACTGCTGCAGTACGAAGTGATCGTCGAAGAAATGTCAGGCGATGTGCAAGATGTGGAAGTGTCTGCCGTTACTGGACAAGGTCTTGATGAGCTTTTGGAATCGATCGCTCTGCAAGCTGAAATCCTGGAATTGAAAGCCAATCCTGATCGCGCCGCAGAAGGCGCGGTGATCGAAGCGCAGCTGGATATCGGCCGCGGTCCGGTTGCCACCGTTCTGGTACAGAAGGGGACGTTGAAGCAGGGCGACATCTTTGTCGTTGGCGAACAATGGGGCCGTGTCCGCGCACTTGTCGATGACAAGGGTGAGCGGGTACAGGAAGCCGGACCGTCGGTTCCGGTCGAGGTTCTGGGCCTTAACGGCACACCAGAAGCGGGTGACGTTCTGAACGTTGTGGATACCGAAGCCCAGGCGCGCGAGATCGCAGAATATCGCGAAAGCGCCGCGAAGGACAAACGCGCCGCTGCCGGGGCCGCAACCACGCTCGATCAGTTGATGCAGAAAGCCAAGGAAGACGAAAACGTCAAGGAACTGCCAATTCTGGTCAAAGCCGACGTGCAGGGGTCTGCCGAAGCCATCGTTCAGGCGATGGAAAAAATTGGCAACGAAGAAGTCCGCGTACGGGTGCTGCATTACGGTGTCGGTGCGATTACCGAAACCGATGTTGGCCTTGCCGAAGCGTCGGGTGCCCCGATTATGGGCTTCAACGTGCGGGCCAACGCGTCGGCACGGAATTCGGCCAACCAGAAGGGCGTGGAGATCCGCTATTATTCGGTCATCTATGATCTGGTGGACGATGTTAAGGCTGCTGCGTCCGGTCTGTTGTCTGCGGAAATCCGCGAACATTTCATCGGCTATGCCCAGATCAAGGAAGTGTTCAAGGTCTCGGGCGTTGGCAAAGTTGCTGGCTGTCTGGTCACCGAAGGTGTTGCTCGTCGGTCCGCCGGTGTGCGTCTGCTCCGCGACGACGTGGTGATCCACGAAGGCACATTGAAGACGCTGAAGCGCTTCAAGGACGAAGTCAAAGACGTTCAGTCGGGTCAGGAATGTGGTATGGCATTCGAAAACTACGACGATATCCGTCCCGGCGATGTGATCGAGATTTTCGAACGCGAAGAGGTCGAACGCAATCTGGAGTGATTTGTCGGATCAGGATTTTCCAAAATAAAAGGGGAGAGCTGATGCTCTCCCCTTTTTCTATTCCAGTAGATATTTCGCGTCAGGCGGCCTTTTGTGATACCGGATGTCCTGCGAATTCCCGGTCACCCACCCGGACAAGAATCTTACCGTCCGGCAGGCCCCGAACAAATGTTCCCTGAACAGAAACATAATTTCCAATCACGATCGTACGAAGCATTGTCTAATCCTCCCCAAAAGATTGACTTGCTCAAAATTTACGAATTTTTTGACGGGAAACCTACGAAAAAATGACGAATTGCCCCTAAATCTATACCAATGAGAAGGCTAATACGCTCAAAAGCAGGGGCCGCGGCAGTAAAAACTTTGTTTCTATGATGAGCAGATGTCCGAAGGCGCGGGTCACAGCCAATCTCGAAGAACTGGAATCAGTGGTATATCGGCCGGAGGCATCGGGTAATCGCGAAGATCGCGGGCATGCACCCATTTTAGAGTCTGACCTTCTTGTGGGTGCGGAATACCGTCCCATTTACGACAGGCAAAGAGCGGCATCAGAAGATGGAAACTGTCATAGCTGTGGCTGGCAAAGGTCAGCGGAGCCAGGCAGCTGGACCAGGTATCTATTCCCAACTCTTCCTTCAATTCGCGGACCAGGGCGTGTTCCGGTGTTTCCCCCGGTTCGATTTTGCCACCAGGAAATTCCCACAACCCCGCCATGGATTTTCCTTCTGGCCGTTGAGCCAGAAGGATACGACCATCTGTGTCGATTAGGGCGACGGCGGATACCAGAACAGTTTTCATCGGTACCGCCTCAGGACCGATAATCGGCATTGATCGAAATATAGCCGTGGGTCAGATCGCAGGTCCAAACCGTGGCCGTGCCATTGTCGAGGCCGAGATCGACTCGAATGACAATCTCGTCCTTTTTCATGTACGCGGCGCCGGCTTCTTCAGTGTAGGACGGAGCAACCCAGCCGTTCTCAGCAACGAGAATGTCGCCGAACCAGATCGTTAGTCGATCGCGTTCGGCGCGCTCGCCCGCCTTGCCGACGGCCATGACGACACGACCCCAGTTCGGATCTTCGCCGGCCACGGCGGTTTTCACCAGCGGCGAATTGGCGATGGCCATGGCAATACGATGCGCGGGACCATTGGCATTTGCACCGGTAACCTGCACCTCAATCAACTTGGTCGCGCCTTCGCCGTCCCTTGCGATTTGGATCGCGAGATCTTTCATCACCGCATGGAACGCATTGCGGAAGACCCGTACGCGCGGATCGGCGAAATCGGTGATCGGCTCCATGTCGGCCTTGCCGGTGGCGGCAACCAGAACCGTATCGGACGTCGAGGTATCCCCATCCACCGTCACACAATTGAAGGTCGAGGCATTGTCGAGCCAGAGGCATTGCTGAAGCACGTCGCGCGAAATCGCTGTGTCGGTGAAGATATAGCAGAGCATGGTCGCCATATCAGGCGCGATCATGCCGGAGCCCTTGGCAAAACCGGCGATCTTTACCTCGACACCATCGAGTGTAGCGGTCGCTGTGGCGCCTTTCGGGAAGGTGTCGGTAGTCATGATCGCATTGGCCGCATTGGAGATGTTGCCTGCGTCTTGGTTTTCGACCAGTTCGGCCACCTTTGCGGTGATCCGGTCATGGGGCAGCCGTTCGCCGATTACCCCGGTGGAACTGGTGAAGACCCGCTCGGACGGAAGGCCCGTAGCTTCGGCCACCGCGTCACAGATCGCCGCGACGGACCCTTCACCGGCGCGACCGGTGAAGGCGTTGGAATTGCCTGAATTGACGATGATCGCAGCCCCAGCATCGCTGTCGCCTTCGATCTTCGCCTGGCAGTCCAGAACATTGGCCGACCGGGTGGACGATCGTGTGAACACGCCGGTCATGGTGGTGCCAGGCGTTAGCAACGCTAGCATCACGTCGGTGCGGTCCTTGTATTTCACTCCAGCCTGAGCGGTGGCGAAGGTTACGCCTTCGATCACCGGTAGATCGGGGAAATTAGCTGGTGCCAGCGGGGAAACGGGAAGCTTGCCAGCCATTGATCAGTCCTCGAGTAGGCTGGGATCGGACAAAACGGCGGGATCAAGAGCATCCGCAGCGGTCCGGTCGATGTTGGCCTTGGCTGTCAGGTCGTCCAACAGCGCCGTGATGATCTTTTCCTGAAGGCCGCCTTCCAGTTCAGCGCGGACTTCGTCCAGGCTGGGCTTGGGGGCATCACGGGTTTCGATCAGTTTGATCACGTGCCAGCCGAATTGGGTTTCTACCGGATCTGAAATTTGTCCGGCCTCCAGTGCGACGACGGCTTTTTCAAACGATGGCACCATCATGCCTGGGCCAAACCAACCCAAAGACCCGCCATTGGGGGCCGATGGACCGGTGGAATGAGTTTTGGCGAGTTCTGCGAAATCGGCGCCGCTGCGAGCTTCTTCGGCGATTTTTTGCGCCTCTTCCTGGGTTTTTAACAGGATATGAGCAGCGTTATATTCAGGAGTGGGTTCGAAATCGGCATAGCTAGCGTCGTATTCCGCCTGCAATGCTTCTTCGGTCATAGCCGTTTTCAACACAGCGCCAATTGCACTATTTGCCAGCGCGGCGCGGCGTTGATTGTCCAGCTCGTATTGAATGGATTTGGGAAGGTCACCTTCAAGGCTTTGTTCCAGCAGGGTCTGTTGAATCACTTGGTTCAAAATGCCGGGCAGCAACGTTTCGGGCGGAAGTTGCTGATATTGCGCAGGCAATCCCCGATGGAGTTGCAGGACATGGCCAAGAGTGATCTCTGTCCCGTTCACTGTTGCGACCACATCCTCTGATTTGGGGCCGTCCTGTGCTGCCACTGGTAGCGCCATGCTGAGTGTTAATGCGGCTGCTGACAGGAAAGTGAGGCGTTTTGACATGGGCTGGGTCCTTTCAGGGCGCACTCTGGGCGCGTAACGTTGACACTGCACCAGCGTCCCCTTACATCGCCTTGAGGCCTTTGGAGCGCTGGACTTCGCACTTGTTTTATTCGGTGCATCAGGGGGCAGCAAGCAAATGCCACGCACGATATTGTCAACGACCGGATCGGAATGAACATGCTGGGTTTCGGAACTCTCGCCAAAAAGGTCTTCGGCACGCCAAATGACCGCAAAATCAAGGCGACGCGTCCGTTGGTGGAAAAGATAAACGCGCTGGAACCGGAGTTTGAAAAACTTTCCGATGAGGGGCTCATCGAAAAAACTGAAGAATTGAAAAAACGGGTGGCGGACGGCGAAAGCGTCGATGCGATCCTGCCCGAGGCATTTGCCAATTGCCGCGAAGCCGCAAGACGGGCCTTGGGGCTACGAGCCTTTGACACTCAGCTGATGGGCGGAATTTTCCTGCATCAGGGCAATATTTCGGAAATGAAGACCGGTGAAGGTAAAACGCTGGTGGCAACTTTTCCCGCCTATCTGAATGCGCTGAGCGGTAAGGGTGTTCATATCGTTACGGTCAACGATTATCTGGCCAAGCGCGACGCCGAATGGATGAGCAACGTTTACAGCGCGCTGGGTTTGACCACTGGGGTGGTTTATCCGCAACAGCCCGAGGACGAGAAGAAATCGGCGTATGCTTGTGACGTTACCTACGCCACGAACAATGAACTGGGCTTCGATTACCTGCGCGACAATATGAAGTCGGAACTGTCCGACATGAATCAGCGCGACCATCACTATGCTATCGTTGACGAAGTCGATTCGATCCTGATCGACGAAGCGCGGACGCCGTTGATTATTTCGGGTCCTGCACAAGACCGGTCTGATTTGTATCTCGCCATCGATAAACTGATCCCGGAACTGTCCGAAGAACATTATGCGCTCGATGAAAAAACCCGGAATGTAACCTATACCGACGAAGGCAATGAATTCCTCGAAGCCACGTTGCTGAAGGGCGGTTTGTTGCCCGAAGGGCAAAGCCTGTACGATCCCGAAAGCACGACTCTGGTGCATCATGTCAATCAAGGGCTGCGGGCGCATAAGCTGTTCACCCGGGACAAGGACTATATTGTTCGCGACGGTGACGTGGTTCTGATCGATGAATTCACCGGCCGGATGATGGCGGGCCGCCGCCTGTCGGATGGCTTGCATCAGGCCATTGAAGCCAAGGAAGGGTGCCCGATTCAGGCCGAAAACGTGACCTTGGCGCAGGTGACATTCCAGAACTATTTCCGGCTTTACGACAAGCTGGCGGGAATGACCGGCACTGCTGCAACTGAGGCCGAGGAATTCATGGAAATCTACGGGCTGGGCGTGGTCGAAGTGCCGACCAACAGACCGATTGCCCGTCTGGATGAAGACGATCAGGTCTATCGCACTGCCAAGGAAAAATTCGACGCCATCGTGCGTACGATCCAGGAAGCACATGAAAAGCAGCAGCCGGTACTGGTTGGCACGACATCAATCGAAAAATCGGAATTTCTCAGTCAGTTGCTGACCGAAGCGGGTGTTCCGCATAACGTGCTCAACGCTCGCCAGCATGAAAAAGAGGCGCAGATCGTCGCTGATGCCGGCAAGCTGGGCGCGGTGACGATTGCCACCAATATGGCCGGGCGCGGTACCGACATCAAGCTGGGCGGCAATGTCGAGTTCAAGATCATGGAAGCCATCGAGGGCAATCCCGAGGCCGACCATCAGGCGATCCGTGAACGGATCGAAAAAGAACACGAAGCCGACGAACAGGCGGTAAAGGATGCCGGGGGCCTGTTCGTTCTGGCCACCGAACGGCACGAAAGCCGCCGCATCGACAACCAGCTGCGCGGTCGTTCGGGTCGCCAGGGCGACCCGGGACGGTCGTCCTTTTTCCTGTCTCTGGAAGACGACCTGATGCGGATTTTCGGGTCAGAACGGTTGGAAAAGGTGCTTTCGTCGCTCGGCATGAAAGAAGGTGAAGCGATCATTCACCCGTGGGTGAACAAATCGTTGGAACGTGCGCAGGCCAAGGTCGAAGGACGTAATTTCGACATTCGAAAACAGCTTCTGAAATTCGACGACGTGATGAACGAACAGCGCAAGGTGATTTTCAGCCAGCGCCGTGAAATCATGGAAGCCGAAGATCTGTCCGAAATCGCCAAGGACATGCGCGATCAGGTGATTGATGATCTGGTCGACACCTATATCCCGCCGAAATCCTATGCCGATCAGTGGAACACCGAAGGATTGTATGCCGCGGTGCTTGAAAAGCTGAACATGGATGTTGCGGTCATCAAATGGGCCGAAGAAGAAGGCGTAGACGGCGATGTGATCGCAGAACGCCTGGAAGAAGAAGCGGACAAATCCATGGCAGAAAAGGCCGAAGCCTTTGGTGCCGATACCATGCGTCAGATCGAAAAACAGATTCTGCTGCAAACCATCGATGGCAAGTGGCGTGAACATTTGTTGACGCTGGAACATCTCCGTTCTGTCGTGGGGTTCCGTGGCTATGCCCAGCGCGATCCATTGAACGAATATAAGACCGAAAGCTTCCAGTTGTTCGAGTCTATGCTGGACGGTCTGCGTGAAGACGTGACGCAGAAATTAGGCCAGGTTCGCCCGATGACAGAAGAAGAACAGAAGCAGATGATGCAACAGATGGTGGCACAGCAGGCAGCGATGCAGCCACCAGAGGCCGCCCCGGAACCTGCCGCGCCCGTACTTGCTGAGGCGGGCGAACAGGGTGGAGCCACCGAAGGGTTCGATGAAAACGACCCGACGACCTGGGGCAACCCGGGCCGCAATGAACTTTGCCCCTGCGGGTCGGGCAAAAAGTTCAAACACTGCCACGGTCGGCTGTCCTGATAATACCGGGCGCGGGACAGAAAGACTCCGCGCCCGCGCCACATCGCTGCCTCTTTTATGCGGTTTGATAACGACTAATCAGATCCGTTCCGGAGGCAGAAATGGCAAATTTGAATCGCATTGTAATGGGTGTTGCATCGGTAACCGCCGCTCTGGCGATCGGCTATATCATGCAAAGTGGATCGAACTCTCATCCCCAGCTCGCCAATATCAAACCACAGCCTGCATCAACGCAGCGGCTTGCACTGAATGATATAAAGCTGACGGTGGCGCCGCCGACCGTCGAAGAGGACCCGGCGATTGTTCCGGACCAGGACGATCCGATCCGGCATGCTGCTGCCACGCCGCAACTTGACGTCGAACCGATTGCCGATAATCCGGTTCTGGACATGCCTGCGACGGCTTGCGATCCGGTTATGACCGTCGCGCCAATGCCCGCGGCCATGGTCGAACTGAAACTGGTTGCCTGTTTGCCGGATCAACGAGTGACGATCCATCACAACGGAATGATGTTCAGCGACGTCACGGATGATCGGGGCAGTTTGACCGTTCGGGTGCCCGCGTTGTCACAGATTGCTGTATTCATTGCCGATTTCGGAAATGGCGATGGTGCCGTTGCTCATACTACCGTACCAGATCTGGCCGATTTCGAACGCGCTGTGCTGCAATGGCGTGGGGCAGAGGGGATGCATATCCATGCAATGGAATATGGTGCAGAATTTGGTCAGGACGGACATGTCTGGGCCGACGCTCCGGGAACTGCCGATTTGGCATTGGCGGGGCAGGGCGGTTTTCTGACGGAATTAGGTGACCGGCAGGGGCCGGAAGATTACAGGGCCGAGGTCTATACCTTTCCCTCTGGTCATGCGGCGCGCGGTGGCGGCATCGCCTTTAGCGTCGATGTCGAAGTAACGGCCGACAATTGCGATCGCGAGATCGGGGCCGAGGCGCTACAGCTAAGCACTGACGGTTCACCGCTGCAAGTGCGCGAACTTGTGCTTTCCATGCCGCAATGCGATGCGCGAGGCGACTTTCTGGTGTTGAATAACTTGCTGCAAGACCTGAAGATCGCATCGAACTAAACGCCATTTCGGGGACAAAGCCATGATACTAGCGCGTGCGGCGGTTTTCGCCGCGCTTTTTCTTTTGGCTCTGCCGCGGATTGCCGCAGCGCAGGATGTCACTCTGATGTCACGTGATGGTTCGGTAGAGATTTCCGGAACATTGCTGGGATTTGATGGTGAATATTACCGGGTTGATACGATCTATGGTGAACTGACGGTAGATGGGTCGGGGGTGAATTGCGATGGGCCCGGCTGTCCAAGCCTGACTGACTATGTGGCCGAACTGCAATTTTCTGGTGCGGGATCGATGGGCAGGGTGCTGCTGCCTGCGCTGATTGAGGTCTTTTCCCGTAAATCCGATCTTCAGGCGGACCGCGAAACCGTCGATGATTCCCATATCCGTTTTACCCTGACAGATCGTCAAAGCGGTAAGACCGTGGGTCTGTTTACCCTGAGACTGACAAATAGCGATGAAGGATTTGCCGATTTGCTGGCCAATGAGGCTGATATCGCTATGGCGTTGCGTGAATTGCGCCCGACTGAAGCGGTATTGGCACGAGAGGCCGGGCTGGGTGATATGACAGTGCCGGGCCGCAACCGGGTTCTGGCGCTGGATGCGCTGGTGCCGGTTGTCGCGCCGGGCAACGCTCTGACCCGAATCAGCGCTTTGGATTTGTCCCGCGTTCTGAGCGGTGAAGTCGATAACTGGACCGCGCTGGGTGGACCCGACGCGCCGATCACCCTCCATTTGCGCAACCGGCATTCCGGCCTTTGGCAAGCAGCCGAAGATCGCCTGTTGCGCCCAGTGGGCAAGGTATTGTCGGATCAGGCGTTACGCTATAACAGCGATCCGGCGCTGGCCCTGGCGGTGGAACGCGATCCGTTCGGGATTGGCCTGACAAGTGTGACCGAAACCGGAAATGCCAAGATGCTGGCACTAAGCGGCCATTGCGGGTTTGCCCTGTCTGCCAACAGGAACACGATCAAGACCGAAGATTACCCGTTAACCGCACCAATGTTCCTGTATCTGCCTGCGCGGCGGCTGCCGAAACTGGCGCGCGATTTTCTGACTTTCACCCGATCAGACGCAGCTCAGATTGTGATCCGGCGCGCCGGGTTTACCGATCAGATCCCGGAAGAGATCGCGATCGATGATCAGGGTAACCGGTTCGTCAACGCGATTGCGCGTTCGGGCGCGGAAATCGGGTTGGACGACTTGAAACGGATGGTTGGTGTTCTGTCTGATAAGACCAGGCTAAGCCTGTCTTTCCGGTTCGAAGCTGGATCGGCGCGGCTGGATGCGCAATCGCGCTCAAACGTGGAACAATTGGCTCATGCACTGGAAACCGGCGCATTTGATGCCCGCAGTTTGTTGTTTGTGGGCTTCAGCGATGGCGACGGGAGTGCAAAAAGCAATCAGGCGATTGCACTGCGTCGGGCGAAAGCGGTTCTGGCAGCGGTGAAAAAGGCGGCGGAGACAGCGAATTTCGACCGGTTGGATTTGCAGGCCGAGGCCTTTGGAGAGGCGATGCCGATGGCCTGTGACGACAGCGCCTGGGGCCGCAGGGCCAATCGTCGGGTCGAGGTCTGGCTGCGTTGAAACGGTCGTGTATCTGCCTTCCGAACCGGTGAGCTAAAGCAATTCTTCAGCCCGAAAGCTGAGTTCACGGGATTTTCCGATGATCAGGTGGTCATGCAGGGTCAGGCCAAGCGCCCGTGCCGCAGCTTCGATCTGTTTCGTCATGACGATATCCGCCTCGGACGGGGTGGGGTCGCCAGAGGGGTGGTTATGCACCAGGATTAATGCACTGGCGCTAAGTTCCAGCGCTCGCTTGACCACTTCGCGCGGATAAACCGGCACATGGTCAACGGTTCCTTGTGCCTGTTCCTCATCTGCGATCATCACGTTCTTGAGGTCAAGATACAGCACCCGGAATTGTTCGGTATCCCGATGCGACATGGTTGCACGGCAATAGTTCAACAGATCGTCCCAGCTGCTGACCACATGCCGTTGCAAAACACGGGAGCGGGTTAACCGATGCGCAGCGGCTTCTATGATTTTCAGTTCGGTGATGACGGCGGGGCCGATCCCTTTGACTTCTTGCAGGCGGGGGATGGGGGCAGACACTACCCGGTTGAAATCGCCGAACGTGTCGAGCAACAGCCAAGCCAGTGGTTTGACGTCCCGGCGCGGGATGGCGCGAAACAGTACCAGTTCCAGCATTTCATAATCGGGAATCGCGGCCGCACCGCCCTGCAGGAACCTGTCGCGGAGCCGTTTGCGGTGATCGGCGATGTAAGAGGGTTGCCGGAGGGAGGGCTGCGGCATTGCAGGGGCATCATCCGCCGAGAACAGCGGCAATTTTTCGGAAAAGGCGGGTTGGTCCGGCATAGGGGCAGGGTGCCCGAGATTGGTTAGCGACGGATTAAGAGCGGTGGGAAACTGGGCATGTTTCCACCTGGATATTCCGGAACAGGAGAAGACAAAAAGGGGACCCTGACGGGTCCCCTTTTACACCATGATTGGTGGCTTACTCAGCCCTTCATCGAATCCCAGAAGTTTTTCACCGAGGAAAAGAAGCTGGAACTTTCGGGATTGTTATCCTCGGAAAGCGCCGCGAATTCCTTCAGCAACTCCTTCTGTTTGGACGTCAGGTTAACCGGGGTTTCCACTGCCAGTTCGATGAACATATCGCCGTGATGACCGCCGCGTAGTGCGGGCATGCCCTTGCTGCGCAGGCGCATCTGACGGCCTGATTGGCTGCCTGCAGGGATTTTCACCCGGGACCGGCCGCCGTCGATTGTCGGTACCTCGATATCGCCGCCCATCGCTGCCGTCGCCATTGCGACCGGCACGCGGCAATAAAGGTTGGTGTCTTCGCGTTCGAAAATCTCGTGTTTCTTCACCTCGATGAAGATGTAGAGATCGCCCGAAGGACCACCGCGCATGCCCGCCTCACCTTCGCCAGCCAATCGAATCCGGGTGCCGGTTTCGACGCCTGCCGGGATATTCACCGACAAAGACCGTTCCTTGTGAACCCGGCCTTGTCCGGCGCAGGCTTTGCACGGGTTCTGGATGATCTGGCCCATGCCGGAACAGGTCGGACAGGTGCGTTCAACGGTGAAAAATCCCTGCTGAGCGCGCACCTTACCCATGCCGGAACAGGTTGGGCAGGTTTGCGGTTCAGCGCCACCTTCGGCGCCCGATCCTTCACAGGCATCGCAGGGCACCGAGGTTGGTACCTTGATGGTTTTTTGCAGGCCTGAATAGGCGTCTTCCAGAGTGACACGCAGGTTGTAGCGCAGATCGGCCCCGCGCGCCGCACGACCGCGTCCACCGCCGCCGCGACCGCCCATCATGTCGCCGAACAGGTCGTCGAACACATCCGAGAACGCGCTGGCGAAATCGCCCTGTCCGCCGCCTTGGAATCCACCGCCCGGGCGGCCGCCACCGCCCATACCGCCGTCGAAAGCGGCATGACCGAAACGGTCATAGGCGGCTTTCTTTTCGGGGTCTTTCAGGCATTCATAGGCTTCGTTCGCTTCTTTGAACTGGTCCTCGGCCTCGGGGTTGTCAGAATTGCTGTCTGGATGCAGTTCCTTGGCCTTCTTACGATAGGCTTTCTTAATTTCGTCGGCTGAGGCCCCCTTGGCCACGCCAAGCACGTCGTAGTAATCACGTTTAGCCATTGGGTTTCCCCTTATTCGGGAACGCTAAGGGCCGGTCCGGCACGGACCGGCCCCGAGAGGTTCCTTGAAAACGCTTACGCGCGCTTGTCGTCGTCGAGATCTTCGAAGTCGGCATCGACGATATCATCGTCGGCCGCGCCGCCGGAGACATCACTATCCACATCGGCCGGAGCGTCTTCGCCTTCGTCCTGGCTGGCCTTGTAGATGGCTTCGCCCAGTTTCATGGCGGCTTCGGTTACGTTCTGGATGCCCGACTTGATCTTGTCGGCAGCGATATCGTCTTTCTCGAGATCATCTTTCAGGGCCGCAACGGCAAGCTCAATCGCCTCGATGGTGGTCGGGTCGACCTTGTCGGCATGCTCTTCCATCGACTTCTCGGTCGAATGGATCAGGCTTTCGGCCTGGTTGCGCGCCTCGACCAGCTCTTTACGATCCTTATCCGCTTCGGCATTGGCTTCGGCATCCTTGACCATCTGATCGATCTCGTCGTCGGACAGACCGCCCGACGCTTGGATCGTGATGTTCTGTTCCTTGCCGGTGCCTTTGTCCTTGGCCGAAACCGATACGATGCCGTTGGCGTCGATGTCGAAAGTCACTTCGATCTGCGGCAGACCGCGCGGAGCCGGCGGAATGTCTTCGAGGTTGAACTGTCCCAACATCTTGTTATCGGAGGCCATTTCCCGTTCACCCTGGAACACCCGGATCGTCACAGCCGACTGGTTATCCTCGGCTGTCGAGAAGACCTGGCTTTTCTTGGTCGGGATCGTGGTGTTGCGGTCGATCAGGCGGGTGAATACGCCGCCCAGGGTTTCGATGCCGAGGCTCAGCGGGGTCACGTCGAGCAGAACAACGTCTTTGACGTCGCCTTGCAGTACGCCCGCCTGAATGGCGGCACCCATGGCCACAACCTCATCGGGGTTCACACCCTTATGGGGTTCCTTGCCAAAGAACTTGGTAACCTCTTCGACAACACGCGGCATCCGGGTCATACCACCGACCAGAACCACTTCATCGATATCACTGGTGGTCAGGCCCGCATCCTTCAAAGCCGCTTGGCACGGTTTGATCGAAGACTTGATCAGATCCGACACGAGGCTTTCCAGCTTGGCACGGGTCAGCTTCATCACCATGTGCAGCGGCTGACCGCCATTCGGATCCATCGAGATGAATGGCTGGTTGATTTCGGTCTGCTGCGAGCTCGACAATTCGATCTTGGCTTTCTCGGCGGCTTCTTTCAGCCGTTGCAGCGCCATCTTGTCTTTGGTCAGGTCAACGCCGTGCTCTTTCTTGAACTCGTCGGCCAGGTAATTAACGATCCGCATGTCGAAATCTTCGCCACCCAAGAAAGTGTCGCCGTTGGTCGACTTCACTTCAAACAGGCCGTCGTCGATTTCCAGAATGGTTACGTCGAAGGTCCCACCGCCAAGGTCATAGACCGCGATAGTGTGAGTTTCCTGTTTGTCGAGACCATAGGCCAGCGCGGCTGCGGTCGGTTCGTTGATGATCCGCAGCACTTCCAGACCGGCGATCTTGCCGGCGTCCTTGGTGGCCTGACGCTGGGCGTCGTTGAAATAGGCGGGAACCGTGATCACCGCTTGGGTAACCTCTTCGCCGAGATAGCTTTCGGCGGTTTCTTTCATTTTGCCCAGAATGAAGGCTGAAATCTGCGACGGGCTGTATTTTTCGCTTTTGGCTTCGACCCAAGCATCGCCATTGCCGCCATCGACAACGGAGAAGGGCAGGTTTTTCTTGTCTTTGGCCAGATGCGCATCGTCGAACCGGCGACCGATCAGACGCTTGACGCCGAAGATAGTGTTGGAGGCGTTGGTGACAGCTTGGCGTTTCGCGGCTTGTCCGACCAGACGCTCGTCGTCAGTAAACGCAACGATCGACGGCGTGGTACGCGCACCTTCGGCGTTTTCAATTACTTTGGGCTGCGACCCGTCCATGATGGAAACGCAGCTATTGGTCGTTCCGAGGTCAATACCGATGACTTTCGACATGTTTTTCGATCCCTTTACAATTTAAGGCGATGACACGAGGCGGGGACCCGTTATGGCATCCTGCCCCGATCCGGTTGTGCGATGTGCGATGCATCACCGCGCTTCTCGGCGTATATAGGGAGGCTGAAACAGCCCTGCAAGCGTTGAGAACCTGTGGCAATTGCGATTCTGCGGGAAAAATTTGACAGCCGGGGCGTTACGGCAGGAAAGGCGGGGATAATGACTGGTTGCATGACGGTCCGAGGTTTTCAGATATACTCAGAAAAGCTTGACGCCGAGACGCAGCAGGCAATGCTGGAGGACTTGCGACAGGTGATCCGGCAGGCCCCGATGTTTTCGCCGCAAACCCCCTTTGGCAAACCGATGTCGGTCAGGATGACATCCGCAGGCAGGGTTGGATGGGTTTCGGACCGCAACGGTTATCGCTATGCCCACAGGCATCCCGATGGAGGACCATGGCCGACAATCCCCGAAACCGTTCTCACAGTCTGGCGCGACCTGGTCAGTACGGATCGTGACCCCGATTGTTGCCTGATCAACTTTTATGGCGAACAAGCCCGTATGGGGATGCATCAGGACCGCGACGAGACCGATTTTTCCTGGCCGGTTCTGTCGCTGTCTTTGGGCGACGAAGGATTGTTCCGTATCGGCAACCAGACCCGTGGCGGGAAGACTGAATCGATCTGGCTACGCTCGGGCAGTGTGGTCGTTATGGGCGGCCCGGCGCGGTTGACCTATCATGGTATCGACAAGATTCGATTCAAGTCTTCGTCTTTGTTGCCAAAAGGGGGCCGCATTAACGTGACCTGCAGGGTGGTGGGCTGACGGCGCGGCTGCACCCATCCGACGCAGGTCACCCGGGGTCCGCTCCGCCGCTACACCCGCGCATTTCGTACAAAATAAGTCCATTATTCCGATTTCATCTTGGCGAAAATACTCCCGCCGGAGGCAGGTCCGAGGCGCAGGCCGGAGGCCGAAGACGAAGTAAACCTGAGCGCCCGGAACGGGCGCACAATTTGATTACCGGCGGGCGCTGAGGCTGACTGAGGTGTTTTTGCGGGCATAGAATTCGCCCATCAACCCGACCATCAGAAAGCATATGCTGATGATGAGCGGATACGTGATGGAGCTGTTGCGCGGGACGTAATTTATAAAGGTGAAACCGCGCGCCTGATCGATGCAGTGGAACAAAGGGTTCCAGTCGAACATGTTCAACATGAAGGTCGGGAGCGAGTTGGCCAGAAACATTTTTCCCGATGCGATCATGTTGGCGCGTTGATAGACGAGCGTAATCATATTGACCGCCGTGGGGTACCAAGGCTTGATCGCCAAAAGCACCATGCCGATCGCCAGTCCGGAAAACCAGGCCAGCAACAGCATCCCAAAGGCCCCGGCCGGATCCTCGATCACGAAATGTTTGATGGCGACATAGTAGACGAACAGGATCAGCGACAGCGATAAAACCTGAATATAGAGCGCGCTGAGGGCCGAAGACAGGATAGCGATGATCGTATTCATCGGAGCATGCAGCATCATCGGCGATGTCGGACCTTCCGACCCAACCACAGCGCCCAGGGTTTTGCTATGCGTCATGTAAAGGAAAATCCCCGACATGAGGTAGAGCAGGAAATCACCGCGCACCGCGGCCTTTCGAAGGCCAAGCAATGAAAACATGACGTAGAAGGCCAGCACGAAAATGACCATTTGGAGCAGATTCACCACGATCGACATCACCGCGTGGCTGTGTGATTTGCGAATTTTTCGGGCGATCGAATGATAGATCAGCTCGGCGATTGTGAAAGCCGCAGAGAGCCCGGATTGTTTCCGTGGATTGTAGAACATATCGGCGCTGCTCCCGCATGTTGCGGTTATTATTACGACCAATTCTTGCCGTTTGCTTAGCCCCCAATCATAAGGGATGCGATGTTTTTTTTCAACGAATGGCCGAAAAGGCCAATCCGACGCAAGGAGATCGCTTTTGGATTATGAAAAACTGACCCAAGTGATGCGAAGACTGTCGCTTGTTGCAGGCGACAAGATCATGGAAATCTACAACTCGGATGACTTCGAGGTGAAGGTGAAATCCGATGATAGCCCGGTCACCGAAGCAGACGAGGCGGCTGATGCGTTGATATCAGAGGGCCTCCGTTCGGCGTTTCCCGGCGTGGTGCTGGTAACCGAGGAACAGGCAGCATCGCATTCAGAGAAAGCTGATACTTTCCTGATCGTCGATCCGTTGGACGGAACCAAGGAATTTGTCCACCGTCGCGGCGATTTCACCGTCAATATCGCCTATGTCGAAAACGGTGTGCCGACACGCGGTGTCGTTTATGCGCCAGCCAAAAACCGGATGTTCTATACTCTGGCCGATGGTCAATCTGTGGAAGAAACCGGCCCTCTGGACAAGGACGTGATCGGGCGGACCCAGCCGATCAAGGTGTCACAGGCCGACAACGCGGCCCTGTTGGTGGTGGCGTCGAAATCGCACCGTGACCAGGCGACCGATGATTACATCAACAAATATCAGGTTGCCGATTCCAAAAGCGCGGGATCGTCGTTGAAATTTTGTCTGGTCGCTACCGGCGAGGCAGATCTTTATCCGCGCGTCGGACGGACGATGGAGTGGGATACCGCTGCCGGTCACGCGGTTTTGCACGGGGCCGGAGGCAAGGTGGTGCGGTTCGATGATCACAGTCCTCTTGTCTATGGCAAGGACGGCTATGCCAATCCGTTCTTTATTGCCTATTCGCCCAGCGTAGAGTTGAAAGAGGCCTGATGGCCCGGCGCGATGCTCAGATCCCTTACCGGAGGCGTCACGCATGACGATGCCTTCGGTCAGCGTTGTTGTGGTCAGCCGGCATCGGCCCGAAGCTCTGAAATATTGCCTGACCAGCCTGTCGCGGCTGATCTATCCGAATTACGAAATCATCGTAGTAACCGATCCGTCCGGGGAAGCGGCCATTCATGACATGGGGCTGACGGGGCGGGTCCGGGTGGTTCCCTTCGACATCGCCAATATCTCGATTGCCCGCAACAAGGGGATCGAAGCCGCTGCCGGGAATGTCGTTGCGTTCATCGATGACGATGCGGTGGCCGAACCGATGTGGCTGCATCATCTGGCGGCGGCGTTTGGCGACCCCGAAGTCAGTGTTGCGGGCGGTTATGTTCGCGGTCGCAATGGTATCAGTTTTCAGTGGACCGCCCGCAGTGTCGACTGTACCGGCACGGCGAAATCGCTACAGGTGGACGAGACGTTTAACACCGTGCTGACGCCGCCGCCGGATCAGGCGATCAAAACAGAGGGCACCAATATGGCGGTGCGGCGGCAGATTCTGTTGGATCAAGGCGGTTTTGATCCCGCCTACCGGTTCTATTTGGACGAAACCGATCTGAATATGCGCTTGGCAATTTCCGGGCACAAAACCGCAATCGTTCCTCTGGCGCAGGTGCATCACGCTTATGCCCCCAGCACCCGGCGGCGGCGCAACCGGTCTGTGACCGATCTGTACGATATCGGTGCCAGCAGCATGATTTTTCTGCGCTTTCATTGCCCCGAAGCATTGCATGCGGCCAGAATCGAGGCGGTCCGTCAGGAGCAGCGCAAGCGTTTGCTGATCCAAATGCGCGATGGCCTGCTGGAACCGCGCGAAGTGCGCTGGGCGATCAAACGGCTGGAACAGGGTCTGTCAGACGCGGCTGAAATGGCGCTGCAACCCCTGCTGCCATTGCGCAGTGCGCAACACCCCTTTTTGCGCTTTGAAAGTGTTGCCGATGGTGGACATGTCGAACTGGCCGGACGGATCTGGCAAAAAGGCAAACTTTGCCGACAGGCCGCGCAACTGGCTGAACAGGGAAAAACTGTGTCTGTTTTCACCTTTTCTCATACCGGGTTGTTCCATTCCGTAAGATATCACAAGCCCGGTTTCTGGCTGCAGCGTGGCGGTTTGTTCGGTCGCAGTGACCGGGGACAGAAGCTGTTCCGGTTCGGTCTGTTCAGGAAAAGATTGCAGGAGGAAGTCCTGCGGATCGCCAGAATCCGATGGGATTGTAGAAAATCCAAGCAATAGCATCCACTATTTGACCTGTAATGCGTATAATGTGACAATGCGACTGTTGTCCTTCATTTAACAGCGAGGATAAAATGCCGTTAAAGGTAAGGCCGTATCGGTCTTTTTGATTTCGGCAGAATCAAGGAATTAAAATGCGAACTAAAGTAACAAAGGCGATTTTTCCTGTAGCGGGTCTCGGTACGCGTTTCTTGCCAGCCACGAAATCGGTTCCAAAGGAAATCATGACGCTGGTGGATCGCCCGCTGATTCAATATGCGATTGACGAAGCGCGGGCAGCTGGGATCAAGGAGTTCATTTTTGTCACTTCGCGTGGTAAATCCGCGCTGGAAGATTATTTCGATCATTCCCATCAACTTGAGTCCGAGCTGCGCAAGAAGGGCAAGACCGAGCTGTTGGAGATCCTGAAAGAAACCAATATGGATTCGGGTGAAATTGCCTATGTGCGGCAGCATAAGGCGCTTGGCTTGGGGCACGCGGTATGGTGCGCACGTCGCCTGATTCACAACGAACCCTTTGCCGTCATTCTGCCTGACGATGTAATTGCTGCTGAAAAACCCTGTTTGCAGCAGATGGTCGAAGCCTATGCCGAAACCGGCGGATCGATGGTCGCAGCAATGGAAGTCCCGCCGGAAAAGGCGTCGTCCTATGGCGTGCTGGATGTTAAAGAAGACATGGGTTCAGTGGTGTCGGTCAACAACATGGTGGAAAAACCCCCGCGCGGGGAGGAACCGTCAAATCTTGCTGTGATCGGGCGCTACATCCTTTCTCCCAATGTATTGAGAACATTGAATAAAAAAGAGACTGGCGCAGGTGGGGAAATCCAGCTGACCGATGCGATCGCGAAGGAAATCCAAGGCGATGGCGTTTATGGCTTCCGTTTCCGGGGTCAGCGTTTCGACTGCGGGTCCAAGGCAGGTTTCCTGCAGGCTACGGTCAGCTTCGGTCTGTCGCGCGACGATCTGAAAGACGAATTGATGGCCTATCTGCAAGAAGTGATCGCAGTGGACAAGGCCGCTCAATAGCAACCTATAGAAGCAATGAACGCGTGGCGGTTTGTACACCAGCTCCGTGTTGACTCGGCGTCGGCAGCAGTCTTGTTGTCGGCACCGGTTCGGGTCAAGAATGGGCTTGGCTGGCCCCCCGGCCGTTCAACCTTGGACCAGATGATTGCAGATGCCTGTTGCTGCCACAAAACTGGAAACAATGAAAAATGGCCCGCCCCGGGCGCGGCTGTTGGATGTCACCCGGCTGTTGCGCCGGGCAGGCAGGGTAGCGACCGGCATAGATCGGGTCGAGGCCGCCTATCTGGATCATCTGTTGCAGGACGATGTGCCGCTCTTTGGGGTGGCGCGAACCACGCTGGGCTATGCCTTGCTGGACCGTCAAGGGATGCAGGGGTTTCGGGATCGGATTGCCGGGGAAATCCCCTGGGGTTCGCCTGACGCGTTATCGTGGGCATCGCGTCGGCTTAGCCTTGATCAGGAACAGGCCCAAGCCGATCTGCGTCGGTTGAGCGTGAAACGCTGTTTGCCGCAGCGGTTGGGCCGGATGTTGAAGCAGAAACTGCCTGCGGGTACCGTCTATTTCAATGTCGGGCATTCGAACCTGACAGACCGGGTCCTGCATGCGCTGAAACACGGGTTAGAAGCGCGGATCGTGGTGATGATACACGATACGATACCGTTGGATTTCCCGCATTATCAGCGGGTTGGAACGGTGGACCGGTTTGCAAGGATGCTGGAAAAGGTTCGGGGAAATTCCGATTTGATCCTGTGTAATTCGCATCAGACGAAGGCAGATGTGGAACGGCATATGGCGCCCAATGGGACCGTGCCGGAATGTATAGTGGGGCTGTTGGGCGTCAATGTCGCGATCCCACAACCTATATATATGCCCGAAGGCTTTGATCAGACTTGCCCCTATTTCGTGGTGCTGGGCACGATTGAACCGCGCAAGAACCATGCTTTGCTGTTGGATATCTGGGATGATCTGGCAGATGGGGAACGGCCGCCGCAATTGGTGATCTGCGGCAATCGTGGCTGGAACAATGAAACCGTGTTCGGTCGGCTGGACAAATGGTCCGCGCGGAACGGTCCGGTTTTCGAATTGCAGGGCCTGAGCGACGGGCAGGTGTCAGGGCTGTTGCAGGGCTCGGCCGGGCTGCTGTTTCCCAGCCATGCCGAAGGTTATGGCCTGCCGCCGCTAGAGGCGTTGGCGCTGGGAGCACCGGTCATCTGTTCCGATTTGCCCGTGTGCCGTGAATTGCTGGGAGAGAATGCCGTTTACGCAGATGTGAATGATCGGTATTCTTGGCAAAGAAACATAACAAAGCTGGCGACTTGCTGGCAGGCAGATAAACGGGCAAGCCAATCCCAAATGGCACGATTTGTGCCCCCTTCTTGGGAGACACATTTCAAGCAAGTGTTCAGACTGGCGCTGTAGAACCGTTACATCTGCGCTCTGGTCGATGGGTAGGGGAAAAGAGTGGGTGTTTGGCAGGCATATCGTCTGAGGGTAAAGCGGAAACGTTTTCTGATCCGTGCTATGCGTAAACGGCGGGAACTGAAACCCGTTGTCAATCGCACCTCCCAGATCAAACCGGGCGACATCCTGCTATTTTCGACCCAACGCAATGAGCAGATCAGGCTGCCCTATTTTTTGCAATATTATCGCGACATGGGGGTGAACCACTTCCTGATCGTGGACAATGACAGCAGCGACGGGTCGGTTTCCTACCTTTCGGATCAACCGGACGTTTCCGTGTGGCACACAAGGAGCAGCTATAAACGGTCGCGTTTCGGGGTTGATTGGCTGAACTGGCTGCAGCGGAAATACGGTCACGGGCATTGGACCTTGGTCGTCGATCCTGATGAATTCTTGGTCTACCCGTTCTGTGATACACGGCCCTTGCGGGCGCTGACCGACTGGCTTGATGCGTCATCGATCAAGTCCTTCAGCGCAATGTTGATGGACATGTATCCAAAGGGCCGGATTGACCAACAGCCCTATCGTGCCGGGCAGGACCCGTTGGAAATCGCCAACTGGTTCGATTCAGGCAACTACACCATCGAACGGAACTGGAAATTCGGCAATCTGTGGATTCAGGGTGGACCGCGGTCGCGGGTGTTTTTTGCTGACGCACCGGAAAAGGCGCCGGCGTTGAACAAGGTCCCGCTGGTCAAGTGGGACAAGAAATACGTCTATACCAGTTCCACCCACATGCTTCTGCCGCGTGGTTTGAACTTGGTTTACGACGAATGGGGCGGCGAAAAGGCCAGCGGCGCGCTTCTGCACACTAAATTTCTGGACACGTTCCATACAAAGGCCGAAGAAGAATTGCAGCGCAAGCAACACTATTCGGCCAGCGTAGAATATGTCGCCTATGCTCAAAGCTTGAACGACAATCCGGACCTCTGGTGTAAATGGTCCGAAAAATACATCAATTGGCGGCAGCTTGAAATTCTTGGGCTGATGTCCAAGGGCAATTGGGCGTAAGGGAGCGCATAGGTGGGAACGGTCGGGATCATCATGCTGGTGCATACCGCGCTGGGGCGGGCCGAACAGGTCGCCCGACACTGGGCGGCGGCCGGTTGCCCGGTGGTGATCCATGTGGACCGCAATGTTGACCGTCACACCTACAACACGTTCCGCAAAGCATTGTCTGATTTGCCCGATGTGCGGTTCAGCAGCCGTCATCGCTGCGAATGGGGCACTTGGGGAATCGTGGCAGCCTCGCAAAGTGCTGCCGAACTGATGCTGGCCGAGTTTCCCGATGTGCGCCATGTGTACCTGTCTTCGGGGTCCTGTCTGCCGCTGCGTCCGGTGAAGGAGCTGATCGATTATCTGGCCGACCGGCCACGGACCGATTTCATCGAAAGCGCCACAACGGCGGACGTGCCTTGGACGGTTGGCGGCCTGGATGCGGAACGGTTCACTCTGAGTTTTCCGTTCGCGTGGAAACAGCAGCGGATGCTGTTCGACAGCTGGGTAAACATTCAGCGCCGGTTTGGACTGAAGCGGAAGATGCCCAACGGCATCGTGCCGCATATGGGCAGCCAATGGTGGTGCCTGACCCGGCAAACCCTGTCGGCGATCCTGCAAGACCCGGACCGCGATCTTTACGACCGTTTCTTCAAACGGGTCTGGATTCCCGATGAAAGCTATTTTCAATCTTTGTCGCGTCTCTATTCCAGTAATATCGAGAGCCGGTCGCTTACCCTGTCGAAATTCGACTTCCAGGGTAAACCGCATATTTTCTATGATGACCACCTGCAGCTTTTGCGTCGGTCGGATTGTTTCGTTGCGCGCAAGATATGGCCTCATGCCAATCGGTTATACGAGGCATTCTTGACCGATCCGGCGGGCACGATGAAGGGGGCCGAACCTAATCCGGGCAAGATAGACCGGATTTTCGCCAAGGCGGTGGAGCGTCGAACCCGCGGTCGGCCCGGGCTTTATATGCATAGCCGTTTTCCGCATGAGGGTTGGGAAAACGGAGTGACATCTGGCCAGTATTCCATTTTCGAAGGCTTTTCCGACTTGTTCGAGGATTTCGACCGCTGGCTGACCAAGGCGACCAGCGCCCGGGTTCATGGACATCTATTCGCCAAGGAACGGGTCGAATACGCCGATGGGCAGACGGTGGTGAATGGCGCGCTGTCCGACAGCGCGCTGCATCGCGATTACAATCCACAGGCGTTTCTGACCAGCTTGATCTGGAATGCACGCGGTGAAAGGCAATGCTTACAGTTCGGGCCCAATGATGTTCAGGATATCGATTGGTTGTTCGCCAAGGACCCCAATGCGCAAGTTTCGGTGATCAGTGGTGCCTGGGCTGTGCCTTTGTTCAAGTCGAATCGAAATTTCGCTGATTTGCGGAAAGAAGCCGCGCTGCTGCAGAAGATCGAGGCGGAGCATTTGAATGTGCTACGGTCGCCTTATTCCAAGGCGCGTATCCGGATATGGACGATGGCGGAGTTCATCGAAAATCCGATGGAACCGTTGCAAACGATTATCGACGAGATTGGCAACAGGTCGATGCGCCGCCTGTCGGAAGCGCCGAAAATGGCAGATTTGACCGGGTTCGGCCAATTTCTGCAGAATCTGAAAAACCAGGGCATGCATCCTTATTTGATGGGCGATTTCGCCGTCGAGAGGGACCTGAGCAACGGCAAACGCCCGAAACGTAAACCCTATTTGGTGCGATGATATTCCATGAATGACAGGTTTGACTATTTCATCGTGTTCGCGGAGATGCGGACGGGGTCAAATTTTTTGGAGGCAAATTTGAACGCCTTTCCGGGGCTGGTTTGTCATGGCGAGGCTTTCAATCCACATTTTATTGGTTATCCGAATTCGACCGAGATTCTGGGTATCAGCCAAGAGATGCGGGAAAAAGATCCTGCACGGCTGATCGATACGATCAAACAGCATAGCGAGGGGATGGGCGGATTTCGCTACTTCCACGATCACGATCCGCGGGTGCTGGAACTATGTCTGGCCGATCCGCGCTGCGCCAAGATCGTTCTGACCCGTAACCCAGTGGACAGCTATGTCAGCTGGAAAATAGCGCAGGCGACGGGCCAGTGGAAACTGACCAATGTGAAGAAGCGCAAGGACAGCAAGGCGCATTTTGACCGGGGCGACTTCGAAACTCATCTGGCCGAGTTGCAGGCGTTTCAGGTGCTATTGCTGAACGAGCTGCAAAAGACCGGTCAGACGGCATTCTATGTCGCCTACGAAGATTTGCAGGATTTGGACGTTATGAACGGTCTGGGGCGATGGCTGGGGCAGCCCGACCAGCTCGAATCGCTTGATGGTAAGCTGAAGAAGCAGAACCCGGAACCGATTTCCGAAAAGGTAGATAATTTCGCCGAGATGGAACAGGCGCTGGCGCATCTGGATCAGTTTAACCTGACCCGGACACCGAATTTCGAACCGCGCCGCAACGCGGTGGTGCCCAGCTATGTTGCCGCCGCGAAAACCCGTCTGCTATATCTGCCGATCCGGTCGGGTCCTGAGCTCAGCGTGACCAAGTGGCTGGCAGCGCTTGATGCAGTCAGCCAAGATGAATTGACATCGCGGTTCAGTCAGAAATCTTTGCGTGATTGGAAGAAGGACAATACCGGCTTTCGCAGCTTTACTGTGCTGCGTCATCCGGTGGCACGGGCCCATGCCGCGTTCTGTGAAAAAATCCTGTCCACCGGACCTGGAAGTTTCAGCAAAATCCGCAAGACGATCGTCAAGAATTTCAAACTACCGTTGCCCGAAGAGGTTGACGATAGCTATGACGCAGCCATCCATCGGACTTGCTTCATCGGGTTTCTGGACTTTCTGAAGGCCAATTTGGCGGGGCAGACCGGTGTGCGGGTCGATGCGTCCTGGGCCAGCCAGGTACAGGTTCTGCAGGGTTTTGCCGATGTAACGCCGCCTGATTTCATTCTGCGGGAGGATGAGCTGGACACCATGCTGCCCTTCGTTGCGGCGCGTGCCGGACGCAGCGATGCGCCTGTGCCGGACATCGTGACTGAAATCGTGCCGGTGCCGCTGGAGTCGATCTACGATGCGGAGATCGAATCTCTGGTCAACAATATTTACAATAAGGACTACGTCAGCTTCGGCTTTGGCCCCTGGCGCTGATCAGGCCGCCTGCGCCCCTTGGGCGGCGGTCAGGATGGTGTAAAGCGTGCTGGGATCGTTATTCGCCCGCAGTTTGGTGCGCAGCGCGTTTTCGCGCAATGTCCGTGACACCAGCGCCAGCGCCTTCAAGTGTTCGACGCCAGCCTCTTCCGGAGCGAACAGAGCAAAGACAATATCGACAGGTTGACGGTCGATGGCTTCGAAATCGATTGGTTTTTCCATCAGGATGAAGGCGCCGACGACCCGATCAAGATCGTCCAGACGCGCATGAGGCAGGGCCACACCGTGGCCCACGCCTGTCGGTCCCAGAGTTTCGCGTTCCAGCAGAGCTTCGACCGCTGCCGAGGGGTTCACCCCATAGGCAGTTGAGGCCAGATCACCCAGATCGTGCAGCAAACGTTTCTTGCTGGAGGCCGAGGCAACAACCTTAACAGCCTCCGGCTTGAGGATACCGGAAATTTCCATAAAGCTTACGTTGCTCCGATGACGGAACGCACTGCTCCGCCGTTATTGCTGAGGGTCAATCCAGCCGATGTTGCCATCATCACGGCGATACACGACATTCAGCCCTTCTTTTCCCTCGTTTCGGAAAACAAGAACCGGTGCACCGGCTAATTCCATCTGCATGACGGCTTCTCCAACCGACAGCGTTTGAATCTTGGTTTCCATCTCTGCGACGATGACAGGTTGCAGCGTTTCACGCTCCGATTCCACATCCTCACCTTCAGGCGCGAGGATATACGATGCCGCGCCGAATTGTTCAACTGGTTCGCTTCGGGTGATGTGATGGTCTTTCAGGCGGCGCTTGTAGCGGCGCAGTTGCTTTTCCATTTTGTCGCAGCATTTTTCAAAAGCTGCATAAATTTCGTGATCATGCGCCTTGGCCTGCGCGGTCAGGCCGGTCGAAAGATGCACAGTGGCTTCACATACGAATTCGTTTGCTGATTTCGAGAAGACGACATTCGCGTCTGTCGGCCGTTCCGCGTATTTTTGAACGGCGGTGCCCAGCCCATCTTTGACGTGAACTTGTAGCGCATCGCCGATATCAATCTGTTTTCCACTGATTTGATAGCGCATCTTGTCTCCTTTACGTGACAAATCGGGTGTTATGCCGGCTGCCTTATGCGGCCGGTTGTTTTTATTCCCGAATGCTTGATTGGGACATCGCATGAGCCTGTCCACAACCGGGCCTTGGCAACAAGACCATAAGCATCAGAGGTGCAAGATCCATGAATGTCATAAGAGTATTTGAGGCGAGTCGGTGGGCAGATGTCAATCGACGGAAGTAAGAAAATTATCAGCTTGGTTCCGGATTATGCGGAATCTCAGGAAATCTTGAAACTATCGCCAAGATAAACCCGGCGGACATTTTCGTTTTCCACCACTTCCTCGGGCGTGCCCGACATCAGTACACGACCATCATGCAGGATATAGGCGCGATCGACGATATCCAGTGTTTCGCGGACATTGTGGTCGGTGATCAGAACCCCAATGCCGCGCTTTTTCAGATCGGCGACCAAATGGCGGATATCCCCGACGCTGATCGGATCGACACCGGCAAAGGGTTCGTCCAACAACAGATATTTGGGATTGGCAGCGAGGCAGCGCGCGATCTCGACCCGGCGCCGTTCGCCGCCCGACAGCGCCAAAGCAGGAGCACGACGCAAATGTTCGATGGAAAATTCCGACAACAGCTCTTCCAGCCGTTCGCGCCTTTTGTGACGGTCCTTCTCGGCGATATCCAACACGGCCGAGATATTGTCTTCGACGCTCAGACCGCGAAAGATCGACATTTCCTGCGGCAGATAGCCGATGCCGAGCTTGGCGCGGCGATACATCGGCAGGTTGGTCACGTCGCGCCCGTCGATCAGCACATGACCGCCTTCTGGATAGACCAGGCCGCAAACCGAATAGAAAGTCGTCGACTTGCCACAGCCGTTCGGACCCAGCAGCGCGACCACCTCGCCCCGGTTCAGTTTCATACTGAAATCACGAATCACGGTGCGGGTTTTGTAGCTTTTGCGCAGATTTTGGATTTCCAAACCTGACCTGCCTTCGGTCACGGTCAAATTGGGCGCTGCCATTCGGTTAATCCTTGGGTTGCAGGGTGGTTTTTACCCGGCCACCGACTTGGGCCGTCCCCGCATCGAGATTGATGGTGATCCGGTCGCCCGACATCACGTTCGTCCCTTGGCTCAGCAATACAGATCCCAGCAGCAGAACGGTGCCGGCATCGATGTCATATTCGGCGCTTTGTGCCTCGGCAGCATCGGGTCCGCTGACCAGGGTGATACCACCCGAAGCTTCGAGTCTGGAAATCTTTTTATTTTCTTCTTTGTAAACCACCAGAACGCTGGGCGCATTCAGGATCATGTCGCCTTGTGTGATCATTACATTGCCGCTAAAAGTCGCTGTCCCATCTTTCTGGCTGACCGTCAGGTTATCGGCACTGACTTCGACCGGCTGTTGCGGGTCCTGCCGCGCCGTGCCGAAGGCAACGTCTTCGGCGGCCGCGAGCGGTGCCGTCAAGGAAATGAGCAGGGCCAAAGCCGTCAGTCGTGAAAATCGCAAAGTCAGCATCCTATTTCTATGGCTGATATACCAGCTTTACGCCGTTTGTGAAAAGCAATTGGACTTCATCGCTGCCCGGATCGGTCGTCAGCAACATTTTTCCCGCCTCGACCGTCCCCGCCGGTCCTTCACCGTAAACCGGCCCGGCGGTTTCTGCGCCGATCTCGCTCATCTTTGTCTTCAGGTTATCGCTGTGCAGCGAATAGCCGGTGGAGCTGGTGATCACCACGCCACCCATCAGCTCGGCTTCTTCGTTTTGGCTGTCCAGACGCGCATTGGCTGACTGAAACGAAATATGCGTTCCACTGGTCAGATCAATTTTTGCGTCCAGATTGCTGGCATGGGCGACGTTGTCGAGGTCCGGATCGGGGCGCGCGGTTTCGGCGACAAAGGAAATCAGATCGCCCCTTGTGGTGGCGCCCGAAAAGCGCGGGGCGGCGATGATTTCTTCGCGCGCGCGTTCCTGCAGGCCGATCTGAGAAAACGGTAATACGCCGCTGTGATCCTGTCCGCGCGACAGCAAGAACAGCGTCGACAACAAAGCCAGCGCCGCCAAAGGCAGCAGGATTTTGAGCCAGGCTACCAACCTTGAATGAAAACCATCGCGCGTTGCCATCAGTGTCTACCCAGATGTTCGCTATGTATCAGTGAGCGAAAATATCAATTTCGGGCCAGCCTCCCAGATCCAGTTTGGCGCGGGTGGGCAGGAAGTCAAAACACGATTGCGCCAATTCTGCGCGACCTTCTCGTTTCAACATTCGGTCCAGTTCTGTCTTCAGCTTGTGCAGGTGCAGTACATCTGAAGCGGCATATTCGAGCTGAGCGTTGGTCAGCTCTGGTGCGCCCCAATCGCTCATCTGCTGTTGCTTTGAAACGTCCGTGGACAGCAGGTCCTGCAACAGGTTCTTCAACCCATGCCGATCAGTATAGGTGCGCACCAGTTTCGATGCGATCTTGGTGCAGTAAACCGGTGCGGTCAGTGCGCCAAAAGCGTTGTACAGCGCCGCGATGTCGAAACGCCCGAAATGAAACAGCTTCAGCACAGTCGGATCGGTCAACATCCGGCACAGGTTTGGGGCTTCGGTCTGGCCTTTCTCTATCTGTACGATGTGAGCATTTCCGTCGCCACCGGACATCTGTACCACACAAAGGCGGTCACGGTGCGGGTTCAATCCCATCGTTTCGCAATCGATGGCAACAAACGGGCCCAGATCCAGCCCGTCCGGCAGATCATTGAGGTAGAGATGGTTCGCCATTGCTTTTCCTTTTTTTAGTCTGGGAGCGGGCGGATGTGACAATCTATATCCAGGTCAAGGTTTCGATCACCCTGTTAGCAAAGGGTTCTAGGGCATTTCGTCGGGCTTTGCCAAGCAGAGCCGGTTGATCGGATTGCGGATTCCCGCCTTTCGGGAGACCAGTACCAACGGTCTGGCGGAATTTTGACATTTTTTCCAGTTTTTACGACTGTTTTTGGAAAATTTGCGATTTCTTAATCAATTGAATCAAAAGAATAAATACAGACCGTGCTGTGCTAAGGAAATATTTGACCTCTCGAAAGTATATATGCCCATACCATTACCCGGATACGCGTCGGTGGCTATTCAGGGTAAAAACGATACCAAGGTACTGGTAATGAGTTCCATCGTTCTAGATCAAGCGTAACAAGTCGTAACGAGTTTTAGGAGCGCGAGTAGAAAACACGTCTAGGCAGTCAACCGTTGTTTTCGATGTCCCCCCCTCCCTCGCGCTCCTATTTTTCTCTACTCCAGATACTCTCTCTCTGATGACTTCCGACCCCGGCGCCCACCGCCGGGGTCGTTTTCTGTATTGGGGCAGTCGTCGTGCCGATGGCGGTGAAAGCCGTCGGCAAGATTTCATGTGGTTTCCGGGTGGGGGATCGACGCGGGACGTCCGGGGGACAAAGCGAAATCCGGTGCCGGATCAGGTGCCGGCCCGATGGATGCCAATGCTATCAGGTTTGCCTGCCGGGGTCCGTCGGTAAGACAGCACGAAACCCGATATACAGGATATCGGGATTTGCTACATTTCCTATTGGATCAGGATCAGGCTAACCCGTAATCGCGGGCCAAGAGCGCCGCCTGAGTGCGATTTTGCACGTTCAGCTTCTTGTTGATCAGGGTGACGAACTGTTTCACCGTGGTTTCCTGAATGCCGAGTTCAAGTGCGATATTCTTGTTCGTTTTTCCGGTCGCCAATTCTTTCAGGATTTCGGTTTCGCGCTTTGACAGGTTTTCGAAGAACGGATTGTCGGGTTCAGAATCGTCAGAATCCAGCAGATCGTCGGGCAGGTGTTTGCCGCCCATGGCCAGATATTTAAGCGTATGGGCGAAATAGTCCGGCGTTGACGATTTGGCGATAATTCCGGATGCACCGACCCTGATCGCTTCGATCGCATCAGATCGCGGAATCTGTCCCGACATCAGCGCCACATGTGCGACATTCGGAGCGGCCAGAACCTGACGCAATCCAGTCAGGCCATTCATGCCCGGCATCAGGTAATCCAGCACGACCAGATCGAAATGCGGACCGTTTTCAATGATCTGCATCGCAGCGGGCAAATTACCGGCCTTGTCGATTTTCAGGGTATCATCATGCGACAGAAAGGTCGCCAGCATTTCGAGTAGCAAAATATGGTCGTCGGCCAAGAGAATCCGCATGGGCGTGTATTTCCCGCCTTTCCTGATTACCGGAACTTAACTAATTACAAACTCATCATACGGCTTCCCGGGTGTTTGAGGAAGCGTCTCGACCTAAAAAAATTGTTGAAAAACAGTGTTATAAGTTCAGGCTGGTGCAGCCTAAGTGATGGCGGACCACCCCTTTGGCTAGTTCTTCGTGCGAAAGTGACGCATCTACTGGGTGCGCTCATCCAAATTGGGTCGCCCTGAAATTGCGTCATTTACCATTGAATACTGCTGGTCTTTTTTCGAAAAAGGAATCGATGCCTTCGTCAAAATCCTCGGATGTATAGAGGATCGCCTGAGTATCGCGTTCCGCGGCTAGATATTCGTCAAACCCCATCGGCAGCCGGGCCAGCAATTGCTTGGTATAGCTGTTGGTCA
Source organism: Thalassovita sp. (assembly GCF_034670005.1). Lineage (GTDB taxonomy): Bacteria > Pseudomonadota > Alphaproteobacteria > Rhodobacterales > Rhodobacteraceae > Thalassobius. The sequence continues at coordinate 639,540 of NZ_JAXMOH010000001.1, read as the reverse complement.
GCGGCGCGCCAGCGGTGATTTCCTCGGCCAGGGCCAAGGCATGGAACAGCGTCGCGCCCTCTTCTGCGATGTCTTCCACCGCGCCCCAATTCATCGCGGTTTGCGCGTCGATGGTGCGGCGGGTAAAAGCCAGCCACTTGGTCCGGCCCATGCCGATACGGGCGCTCAGCGTGTGCAGCGATCCAAGGTCGGGGATCAGTCCAAGCTTGCCGAAGGGCAGTGAAAACTTGGCATCCGGCGCCGCCACGACGATATCACAGGCCGCCGCCAGCGACATGCCCGCGCCGACGCACCATCCTTCGACGGCGGCGACGATGGGTTTCGGACCCTGCACCATTACCCGCATCAGGTCAGCGGCGTTGTTCATCCGTTCGCGCCCGGCGACAGAGGTGATGCCCTTCATCGTGGACAGATCACCACCGGCGCTGAAATTGCCCTGCGCACCACAAATCACGATCGCCCTTACCGTATCGTCCTGCATCGCCTTGGCCAGCAGATCCTTCAACGCGGCGCGCAGGTCCGGCGACAGTGCGTTGCGGCGATTCGGTTGATTCAGCCAGATCAGGCGCGTCGCGCCCAGCGATACGGGAACACACAATCCGTCGTCGATGCCGGGTTCGGCAGGGGGGGTGGGCAGGGTCATGGCGGTATCCTTCTCGTTGCGGGGCATTGGTCGCATAGCAGGGGGAGGCGGCACAAGACCGTTCAGCGGGCAGGTGGGTGTCCGCCCAGAACCCCGGTCAGTTCATCGGCCAGCCGCGTTACCTCGGCGCCGGTTTCTGCCACCTTTTCCGGAGTCAGCCGTGCCGCCAGCCCGGACACCGAAATAGCGCAGGCCGCTTCGCCTTGCGGGCCCCAGACCACGGCAGCGACGCAGCGCAGGCCCAGCACGAATTCTTCGTCATCCAAGGCAAAACCGCGCTCGCGGATTCTGGCGATTTCGTCATGAACTGCGTTGCGGCTGGTCAGGCTGTGCGATGTCATCGCGCGCAGACCATGTAGGTCGATAAGCCGGTCTATGGCGTCGTCTTCCCAGGTGGCAAGGATTGCCTTGCCCATGCCGGAACACATCACCGGCACCCGGCCGCCGGGGGGCGAAATGGCGCGCATGATTTCGCGGCTTTCTACCTGCGACAGTGTGACGACCTCGCCATCTTCAATCACGCCCAGATTGGCGGTTTCGCGGGTGATGTCGCGCAACCGGCGCAGAAAGGGTAGGGCGGGGGCGACAAAACTGCGCTGTTTGGCGTAGGCGGATCCGACGGCAAAGGCGCGTTGACCCATGTGCCAACGGCCGCTGGAGGCGTCCGATTGCACGAAGCCGCGCTGTTCCAATGTGGTCAGCAAGCGGTGCGTGGTGGATACCGCAAGACCAGCGTCTTTCGCCAGATCGGACAGCCGCGCGCCATCGCTGATCTGCGCGATCCGTTCCAACAGGTCCAGTGCCCGATGAACCGACTGAACGCCGCCTGTTTGCTTCTCTGTCATACGTAGGCTTTCCATTATTGCGACCTAAGTTTCCACGATATGGAAAATTTTGACAAGGGGTGAGACGGAATCCCGTGGTATGCCTATTCTGTCCGCAAATAGGAAAGGAGAGCCGCGATGACCGAATACGTGACCCGCGCCGGGATTCAGGTGGCCAGCGAACTGGCCGAACTGGTTGAAACACAGATCCTGCCCGATCTGGGGCTGGAGACCGACGCGGTCTGGTCCGGCTATGCCAAGATGCTGGCCGATCTGGCGCCGGAAAACCGCCGCCTGCTGGAGGTCCGCGAAGACCTGCAGAAACAGATTGACGACTGGCTTGCCGCCCGCAAGGGGCAGGATTGGGACAACGACGCTTATCAGGCGTTCCTGCGCGAAATCGGTTATCTGGTGCCCGAGGGTGAGGATTTCGAAATCACCACCGCGAATGCCGATGACGAAATCGCACGCGTCGCCGGGCCGCAACTGGTTGTGCCGGTGATGAACGCGCGTTTCGCGCTGAACGCAGCCAATGCCCGTTGGGGGTCTCTCTATGATGCGCTTTACGGCACCGATGCGCTGCCGGGCGCGCCGGAAGGGACCGGTTACGATCCCAAGCGCGGTGCGCAGGCGGTGGCCTGGGCGGCGGATTTCCTCGACAAGGCGGTGCCGCTGGTTGGTGCATCGCACAGGGACGTGACCGCGTACCAGCGCGAGGGCGTTGAACTGGTCGCGCTGATCGACGCACGCGAAGTGCCGTTTGCCGATCCGGCAGCTTTCGTCGGCTACACCGAAGACGGCGATAAAGCATCTTACATGCTGTGCCACAACGGGATGCATATCGAGCTGCTGATTGACCCGTCGCACCCGGTGGGGGCAACGAGCCCGGCTGGTCTGCGCGACGTGGTGCTGGAAAGCGCCCTGACCGCGATCCAGGATTGCGAAGACAGCGTCGCGGCGGTGGATGCCGAAGACAAGACCGACGTCTATGCCAAGTGGCTGGGCCTGATGAAGGGCGACCTGACCGAGAGCTTCGAGAAGGGTGGCAAACAGATGACCCGCCGTCTGGCCGATGACAAGGTTCTGACCGCGCCGGACGGATCGACGCTGACCCTGCAGGGCCGGGCGCTTCTGCTGGTGCGCAACGTGGGTCACCTGATGACCACCGACGCGGTGCTGATGGATGGCCAGGAAACCCCCGAGGGAATGCTGGACGCGCTGATCACCGTGGCCTGCGCGATGCATGACCTGAAAAAGACCGAAGGCCCACGCAATTCGCGCGCCGGATCGGTTTACGTGGTGAAGCCGAAGATGCACGGCCCCGAGGAAGTGGCGTTTGCCAACACCATGTATGGACGGGTCGAAGACATCCTTGGCCTGCCCGCCAACACCGTCAAGCTGGGCGTGATGGACGAGGAACGCCGGACCTCGGCCAACCTCAAGGAATGCATCCGCGCCGTGAAGGAACGTCTGGTGTTCATCAATACCGGCTTCCTCGACCGCACCGGCGATGAGATCCATACCAGCATGCAGGCCGGGCCGTTCATCCCGAAAGGCGAAATGAAAGATGCCGGCTGGCTGTCCGCCTATGAGGACGGCAACGTCGACACCGGTCTTGCCACCGGGATGCAGGGCAAGGGCCAGATCGGCAAGGGCATGTGGGCGAAACCCGATGCCATGGCCGAAATGTTGGAGGCCAAGATCGGCCACCCGATGGCCGGCGCCAACACCGCATGGGTGCCCTCACCCACGGCCGCGACGCTTCACGCCACCCATTACCACATGGTCGACGTGTTCGCCCGTCAGGACGAAATCAAGCATCGCGAGGCGGCCAGCCGCGACGCGCTGCTGACCCCGCCGTTGCTGGCGGGCCGCAACCTGACCGACGATGAAGTGCGCCGCGACGTGGACAACAACTGCCAGGGCATCCTGGGTTACGTTGTGCGCTGGATCGACCAGGGCGTGGGCTGTTCCAAGGTGCCCGACATCAACGATGTCGGCCTGATGGAAGACCGCGCGACGCTGCGGATTTCGTCGCAATACCTGGCGAACTGGCTGATGCATGGGCTGGTGACCGAGGACCAGGTGATGGAAAGCCTGAAACGCATGGCGCTGGAAGTGGACCGGCAGAACGCGGGCGACGCGGCTTACACGCCGATGGCGCCGGGGTATGACGGTGTGGCCTTTGCCGCCGCCTGCGACCTGATTTTCAAGGGCGCGGTGCAGCCGTCGGGTTATACCGAGCCGGTTCTGCATGCCCGTCGCCGTGAAGCCAAAGCGCAACAAGGAGCTAGAGCATGATTACCGTGACCAGACTGGATTGCGCCGATGCGCGCGTGATGATCGAAGGCGCCCGCGCCAAGGCCGAGGAGATCGGCGTGCCGATGTGCATCGCCATCACCGACGAGGGGGGCAACCTGATCGCCTTCGAGCGGATGGATGGCGGCAAGGTGACCTCTTCCACCATCGCGATCGACAAGAGCTTCACCGCTTCGGGCGCGAAGAAGGCGACCCATGAATACGGCGCGGCGGCCCAACCGGGCGCGCCGGCCTATGGTATAGGGTCGGCCATCGGGGGACGGTTGATGGTGGTGGGCGGCGGTCTGCCGGTTTTCGTGGGCGGCGAATGCGTTGGTGGCATCGGTGTCAGCTCTGGCTCGCCAGCGCAGGATACCGAGGTGGCCCAAGCCGGGATCGATGCCTTCCTCGCCACGCTTTGAACTCGGCGCGGTTATCTAATTGTGCGCCCGGTTGTCCGGGCGCGCTTGATCAGCTTCGCCTGTGACGAAGCGGATTCGGGGCGCTGCCCCCGCCGCGCTTTGCGCGACTCCCCCGGAGTATTTTTGACCAAGAAGAAACGAAAGAGATTTCGGAAAAAGGCTTGTTGGTTACAAATGCAACCACTAGGCCCTTCTGCAAAGGAGGGCCTGAGCCATGAAAATTGAGAAGATTCACCACGTCGCCTACCGCTGCAAAGATGCCAAGGAGACGGTGGAATGGTACCGCGACATGCTGAACATGGATTTCATCCTGGCGATTGCCGAGGATCATGTTCCGTCAACCCATGAACCTGATCCCTATATGCATGTTTTCATCGATGCGGGCGACGGCAATGTTTTGGCGTTTTTCGAATTGCCGACCAAGCCGGAAATGGGCCGCGACCCCAACACGCCCGTTTGGGTGCAGCACATCGCCTTCAAGGTGAAGGACCGAGACACGCTGATCGAATTCAAGGAGCACCTTGAAGCGAAAGGTGTCGAGGTGCTGGGCGTGACCGATCATTCGATTTTCCATTCAATCTATTTCTTCGACCCGAACGGTCACCGGGTCGAGCTGGCCTGCCCGGACCCGGAAGAAGACGCAATGTTGGAAAAGCTGAACGCGGTGAAATGGGACATGCTGGAAGAATGGTCGCGCACCAAGAAAGCGCCCCGGCACGCAGATTGGATGCACAAGAAGGAATTGGGTGGGGTGTGATCACCCCGTGAAGGGCTGTTTCGCCAGATCTGCCGCGATATCGTCGTCCAGCGGCGTGTCGCAGCTGTTCAGGATATAGCCCAGCGTGGAATAGAACCCTACCGTGGCGATCACGTCGAAAAGGCCCTTTTCGCCTACCAGCGCGATCAGGGCCTTTTGCGTGAGCGGCGCAAGGCGCTTTTCGTTGAGCAATTCGTCCACGGCGGCGGCGATGATGGCGTCGTCTGTATCCATGCCCGAAAATGGCCCCCGGATCGATCCGATCCGGGTATCTGACATACCGCAGGCGCGGGCGCGATGGACATGCTGGTTCCATTCGTAGGACGAACCGAGGTTGTGGCCAGTGCGCAGGATTGCCACCTCGCTCAGCTGTGCGCCGAGCGCGTTGTCGATCACCACGTGTTGGCGCAAGGGTGCCCAGGCTTTCAGCAGATCAGGATGATACGCCATAGTGCGGTAAACGTTCAGGCGTCCGGCGAAACCGTCGCGCAGATCGGCGACCTGATCGGGCCAGTCCGCGTCGGAGATCGGGGGAAAACGAAGCGGATCGGTCATCGATTTGTCCTTATCTGGGGTGTATGTCATTTCCTAGATGGCACGAGGGCTATGGAGGCAACAGGAGAAATTGCCCCCGGTTTACCACCGGGAAGCGCTGATTGTGAGCGTTGCCGTTCTCGTTGTCGGATTATCACACTGATTGCAGGCGCATAATCGTTGTTTTCCGGGAAAGCGATTCGTAATGTCTTCTTGGTTTTGGCCTTCTTTTGTCGCTATTCGAAATTAGTCCGGTCGAGCCCTCGAGCCGGTGTATGCAAAGGCAGGTCGTCTTACAGGTAACAGAAAGGTCTGCATGTTTTTCAAGTTTCTGATTTGCTCCGGGTTGGCGGCAGCGGTGAACCTGATGACTGGGTATCTTCTGTATGCTGTGATGGGTTTCAACGATCCTGTTGAATATGCGGCATCTGTCGCCGTGGCCTTCGTGATGGGTATGGCGGTGAGTTTTATCCTGAACCGCGCATACACTTACGATCCATCTGGTCGCCATCCGAAGGAGGAGGTTCGGGATTTTTTCCTGGTCTCCGTCGTCGGTCTGGGACTGACTACGCTGTCGGCATATCTGTTTCTGACCGGATTTCACTGGGCGTCGGCAGATCAGTGGGGTTTGCCCGTCGCACCGGAAGCCACCGCTCATATCATGGCGGTGGGTTTCACTGCTTTCTATTCCTTTTTTGCCCATCGGCATGTCAGCTTCCGGCCTGCCAAACTTGATAAACCTCTTATTTGAAACAGGGACCAAGAATGCCCCAGAAAATTGCTGTAATCGTCGGTGCCGGGCCGGCCGGGCTGACCGCCGCGTACGAACTCGTCACCCGCACCGATATCAAACCGATCATTTTCGAGGCTGACACTCAGGTCGGGGGTATTTCGAAGACAGTGAATTACAAAGGCAACCGGATCGATATTGGCGGACACCGGTTTTTTTCCAAATCCGACCGGGTGATGGAATGGTGGAGCAACGTCATGCCGTTGCAGGCGCTGAAAGACGGCGAGGAAGGACTGACCATCACCTATCACAACCGTCAGCGCGAGGTTGAGGCGGGGCCGGGCCCCGATCCTGACGTGGCGGATGAGGTGATGCTGGTGCGCAACCGGGTGTCGCGTATTCTGTATAACCGCAAGATGTACGATTACCCGCTGAAATTCAGCGTGCAAACCTTTGCCAATCTCGGTTTTTTACGGACGCTGAAGATCGTGGCGAGCTATGGCAAGGCGCGATTAAGCCCGATCAAACCTGAGGTCAATCTGCGCGATTTTATCGTCAACCGCTTTGGCGAGGAGCTTTATGCGACCTTCTTCCGTGATTACACGGAAAAGGTCTGGGGTGTGCCCTGCGAAGACATTCCCGCCGATTGGGGCGCGCAACGGATCAAGGGGGTGTCGATCACCGGGCTGATCAAGAACATGCTGCGCAAGTTGAAACCTTCCAACGTTTCGCTGGCGCAAAAAGATACCGAAACCAGCCTGATAGAAAGGTTCCTCTATCCCAAGCACGGACCGGGCCAGTTATGGGAGGTGGTGGCGCGTGAGATCGTGGAAAAGGGCGGCGAGATACATTATCGGAATTTCGTCAGCGGCATTTCTCATGGCGGCGACCGGATCGAAGGCGTCACTGTCGCAGGGCCAGAGGGCGAAGCCCGCGAGGTGAAGGCCGATTACCTGTTTTCCTCAATGCCGATTACCGAATTGATCGGTGGCTGGACCCCGCCTGCACCGTCCGCAGTGCGAGAGGTGTCCGAAGGGCTGAGCTATCGTGATTTCATGACCGTCGGGTTGCTTCTGAAGCGGTTGAAACTGGGAGGTGGAACCGATGCCGCGACGCTGGCGGAAAAGGTACCGGACAACTGGATTTACATTCAGGACAACGATGTGAAGGTCGGCCGATTGCAAATCTTCAACAACTGGAGCCCCTACCTGGTCGCCGATCCCGATACGATCTGGGTGGGTCTGGAATATTTCGTCAATGAAGGTGACGATTTCTGGACCATGGATGAAGAGGCGCTGAAAAATTTCGGTGCGGCGGAACTGGACAGGCTCGGCGTGGCCGATTCTGACGACGTGCTGGACGCCGTCGTGGTGCGCACGAAAAAGGCCTATCCGGCCTATTTCGGCACCTATAGCCGGTTCAAGGAAATCGAAACCTATACCCGCCAATTCGAAAACCTGTTCTGTGTCGGGCGCAATGGTATGCATCGCTACAACAATCAGGATCATTCGATGTTGACGGCCATGATTGCAGTCGATGGTATCGTCGAAGGCCGCGATGTGCGCGACGAGTTGTGGGATATCAATACCGAAGAAGAATACCACGAAAGCAAATAGGGCAGGATCGAAGTGGCAGCGGACGCGGTGATTCAAACGGACGAAAAGATGTTTTTCGGCAGGCGCGCGGGATATCTCGTGGCGTTTGGCATTAGCTTGCTTCTGTATCTGAAACTGCAATCGCAACGTTTGGGCGGTCTGTTTGCCGATCTGAAGCTGCCGGACAATGATGATGAAATGCGTCTTGTGTCAGTGCGCGATTTCCTCGACGGCCAGGGATGGTACGATACTGTGCAACATCGCGCGATGCCACCCGAAGGATTATCTCTGCATTGGTCGCGGCTGATTGATCTGCCGTTGGCGGGGCTGAAGCAGTTCTTTTCGCTGTTTGCAACCGACGACATGGCGCTGGCGTTGACGGCTGCGACCTGGCCGGTCCTGTTGTTTATTCTCTATCTGGCCATCATCGGGCGGGTGACATCGAAGGTGTTCGGCTACGCGGCGGCCAGTTTCACATTGATTGCCGCCGCAGTGACGCCGGCATTTGGCAATAGCCTGTTCCCGCTGGGGCGGGTCGATCATCATAATGTACAGGTGATCTGCATACTGGTGGTGATTTCATCGATAATCCTGCCGGGATCGGGGGTCAGGCGTGGCGTCCTTGCCGGGCTGGCCGCTGCGTTGTCGTTGGCGGTCGGGTTGGAAATGATCGTGGTTCTGGCCGTGGCCGGGGTCGTAATGACGGTGCAACATGTTTTGGATCATTCAGGTAGTACCGATCGGCTAATGGGATACGGTATCGCGCTGGGCGGCGCTGCGCCGTTGTTGTTTTTATTGCAGACCGACCCGTCGGCATGGGCTGTTTCCCGATGCGATCAGCTCTCGCGACCGATATTGATGATCACCTCGGCGGCCATGGCCTTTGCGGTCATCACATATCTTAGCCGAGACTCTGTGCAGTCGAAAACAGGTCGTCTGGTTTTGGTGGCGGTTATGGGGGCGGGCACGTTGGTCGCGCTTTGGCCATTCCTCAGCGCCTGCCGCGAAGGTCCGTTTTCCATGTTACCGCCTGCTGTGCGCGAACTGATCCTGAACAACATCACGGAATCCCTGTCGGCAACGAAACTATTCCTCCGTGATCCGAAAATCGCGACCACACTGGTTTTGCCTCAGGCGTTGGTGGCGCTTTTGCTCGGATGGCACGTTTTTCGAAGCCCGTCCGGGCATCGGTCGTTTGCTGCGGTTTTGCTGGTCTTTGTGCTTATGGGGCTGGCAGGGCTGTTTTATCAGGCCCGCGCGGTGATTTGGGGGCTGGCGGTGATGCCGATGGCGTTCGGTGTCGCGATGTTCTGGGCGGCGACCAGCGATTGGAAGGTGCTGCGATGGTCTAAACCGCCGGTTCTGATGATCGTGGCGTTCCTGACGCTCTACCCTCAATTTTTTGCTCAGAGCCCGGTCTTCGACTCCATGCTCGGATTGACCGGGCAGTCGCCATCTGAGGAAAGGAAACTGTCACATGTCGATCAGGACTGCAGCGGTCGGACTGCTTTGGCCGGTTTGAACACGCTTGATCCTGCTGGCATTCTTGCACCACTGAACATGGGTCCCAAAATCCTGCTCTATACCCGGCATTCCATTTTCGCGGCTCCGTACCACCGCGCCCCTGAAGGGTACTTGAACGGCACACAGGCATTCATGGGATCGGAATTGGATTTGGCGCAGCGGCTCAGGGCGACGCGGGCCGACTATGTGCTGGTTTGCGATGGCCAGGCCTATGGCGACACGGACAGTATCGGGTCGCGCCTCGCGCAGGGAAACCCACCGTCCTGGCTTGATCCGATCGACACTGGCAGCGGGCCAATTCGGCTGTTGCGGGTGGACCGGTCCGGGCTGGAGCCTTTGGTGAACGGTAGCTAAAGACAGGGGCCGGGTGGCTGCCGGGCGGGTATGGCAACGGCAGCGCTAAATCCGCGGTCAGAGCGCAGGGGGGCGATCATGCTCGAAAAGATCAGAACGTTTTACGAAGGGGACACTGCGCTGGCGCACCGATTCCGCTATGCCGTTTTGTGTTTCGATTTCGTCACGATCATTTTCGTGATCGTGACCTCGTTTTTCGAACGGAATCTGGCGGTGGAAGTCACCGATGCCATTTTCGGTACCCTGATTCTGTTGGACTTTATCGTGCGCTTCCTGTTGGAGCGTGAGAAGGGGATGATGTGGCTCCGGCTGGCGACATGGGCCGATATCATCGCCGTGTTGTCGTTTCTTGCGCCGATCGCGGGCGAAGGATTCGGGTTCCTGCGTATCCTGCGCACGTTGCGGCTTATGCGCACCTATCAGCTACTGTCGCGGCTCAGAGCGGATTTCAAGTTTTTCCGCGAAAACGAAGACGTGGTGCTGGCGTCGATCAACCTTGGTGTCTTCCTGTTCGTGATGACAGGGCTGATCTATGCGACTCAAGAGGCAGTCAATCCGCAGATCGGCAATTATGCCGATGCGCTGTATTTCACCGTAACAACGCTGACCACGACCGGTTTCGGCGATATCACCCTGACCGGGCCTTGGGGGCGGATGTTGTCGGTGGGGGTGATGATTTTCGGTGTCACCCTTTTTCTACGGCTGTTGCAGGTGCTGTTCCGCCCCTCCAAGGTGCGCCACGAATGCGAAGTTTGCGGTCTGGTACTGCATGATGCCGATGCGGTGCATTGCAAACATTGCGGCACGATTATCCACATCCGCACCGAGGGCGACATTTAAGGGCACCCCGATGGGATGCCCTTAACATGCTGTAGTTGCCGGTTGTCGCCCGGTGGTTAGCGATCAGAAATCGAGGTTTTCGACGCTCAGCGCGTTTTTCTGGATGAATTCGCGCCGTGGTTCGACCACATCGCCCATCAGCTTGGTGAACAGATCGTCGGCCTCGGTCATGTCTTCGACCCGGACCTGTAGCAGGGTGCGGGCTTCGGGATCGAGCGTGGTTTCCCACAGCTGATCGGGATTCATTTCGCCCAGCCCCTTATAGCGCTGAAGCGACAGACCTTTCTCCCCTTCGCTAAGGATTGCCGACAGCAGATCCAGAGGCCCGTGGATCAAAATGCTGCGATCCTTACGGGTTAGCGTTGCGGGTTGGTCGTACACCTCTTGCAGCGATTGGGTGAAACTGCCGGTTTTCCGCGCTTCGCCCGAGCGCAGCATCGGACCATCAAGCGTGCGAACTTCTTCGACACCGCGCAGGATGCGAGCCAGACGGATACCATGATCCTGGGTGATCCGGCCATGCCAGCCACGTTCATATTCCAGTGCGATGGCATCTAGCCGCTGGGCCACTTTATCGGCGACGCCCTGAAGGTCGGCATCAACAGCGCCGGGCACGAAGGCGCCGGCAATGGCGGCCTGTTCCAGGATATGGCGCGGGTAATGGGTTGGGAAGGCATCAAGCAGGCGTTTCAGACTGCGGGCTTCCTCCACGACACGTTTCAGGTCGGCACCGGCCATTTCCATACCCGATCCAAGCTTCAGGACGGTATCTTGGGTGCCCTGTTCGATCAGATATTCATCCATCTCGGCCTGATCCTTGAGATAGACCTCGGATTTGCCGCGGCTGACCTTATAGAGAGGTGGCTGAGCGATATAGAGATAGCCGCCCTCGATCAACTCGGGCATCTGCCGGTAGAAAAAAGTCAGAAGCAAGGTGCGAATATGGGCACCGTCGACATCTGCATCGGTCATGATCACGATCTTGTGGTAGCGTAATTTCGCAATATTGAATTCATCGCGCCCGATCCCGGTGCCAAGCGCCATCACCATGTTGCCGATTTCCTGACTGCCGAGCATCCGGTCGAACCGGGCCCGTTCAACGTTCAGGATTTTGCCTTTGAGCGGTAGAATCGCCTGGGTCTTGCGATCACGCCCGGTTTGGGCCGAGCCGCCGGCGCTGTCGCCCTCGACCAAGAAAATCTCGGTATTGACCGGGTCCTTGTCGGAACAATCCTTGAGCTTGGAGCTGAGGAAGTTCATGTCCATCGGGTTCTTGCGACGAGTCAGATCGCGGGCCTTGCGGGCGGCCTCGCGGGCCAGCGCGGCTTCGACGATCTTGCTGACGATGACCTTGGCTTCATTCGGGTTTTCTTCCAACCATTCGGAAAGCTTTTCGTTCATCAGGTTTTCGACCGCCGGACGCACCTCGGAACTGACCAGCTTGTCTTTGGTTTGGGAGCTGAATTTGGGGTCAGGCACCTTGACTGACAAGACACAAGTCAGACCTTCGCGGGCGTCATCGCCGGTGAAACTGACCTTTTCTTTCTTCGCAATGCCGCTGTCCTGGGCGTATTTGCCCAAGGTCCGGGTCAACGCACCGCGGAACCCCGCAAGGTGCGTTCCCCCATCGCGCTGCGGGATGTTGTTGGTAAAGGGCAGCACCGTTTCGTGATAGCTGTCATTCCACCACATCGCCATTTCCACTACGATATCGTCGCGTTCACCGATCACATAGATCGGTTCCGCCATCAGCGAATGTTTGGAACGGTCGAGGTATTTGACGAATTCTTTCACGCCGCCATCGTAATAAAGTTCCGTCTTCAACGGTTCGGCAGGGCGTTCGTCTTCCAGAATGATGCGGACGCCGGAATTCAAGAAGGCCAGTTCGCGCAAGCGCTTTTCCAGCGTTTCGAACGAATATTCGAGGTTGGAAAAAGTGTCCGTAGACGCAAGGAATCGAACTTCGGTGCCTTTTTCGCCATTTGCGTCACCAACCACGCGCAGATGTTCGGTGCAGTCGCCATGTTCGAATTTGGCGTAATGTTCCTTGCCGTTGCGCCAGATACGCAATTCCAGCCAAACCGACAGCGCGTTCACCACCGATACGCCGACGCCGTGCAAGCCACCCGATACCTTGTAGGAGTTGCTGTCGAATTTGCCGCCTGCATGTAGCTGGGTCATGATGACCTCGGCCGCTGAAACGCCTTCTTCTTCGTGGATATCGACGGGAATTCCACGCCCATTATCGCGTACCGAAACGCTGTTATCGGCGTGAATTTTTACCCGTACGGAATCCGCATGACCCGCCAGTGCTTCGTCGATGCCGTTGTCGACGACTTCATAGACCATGTGATGCAGGCCAGAACCGTCATCGGTATCGCCGATATACATGCCTGGACGTTTGCGGACTGCCTCCAAGCCCCTGAGAACTTTGATAGAATCTGCGCCGTATTCCTGCGAATTTTGCTCGGTCTCGGACATTCCGCCCTTCCTCAATTATTGTCAGGAATATATACGAAACCTCGTGGGGAATGTCACGTCCCACACAAGAAATCGAACCTTGTGAAAAAGTGGAAATCTACCGCCTTTTCAGGCCTCGGTCATATTGACCGGCTCGGGTGCGATCGCGGCATGTTTTTCGACCCACCGGGTCACCACAGCGCGGGCAGCCTCGACATCGCTGTTTTCGACGGCGCTGCGCAAATCCTTAAGGGCCGTGGCCATTTCGATTTCCGACAGGAACCCTTCCTGTGCGCGCAGGATCTTTGGGTGCGGCGTGGTCAGCATGTCAGGGCTGATCAGCAATTCTTCGATCATCTTTTCACCGGGACGCAGCCCGGTCACTTTGATCTCGATGTCACCATCTGGGTTTTCTTCGTCCTGAACGGTGAACCCCGCCCCTTCGATCATTTGCCGCGCCAGTTTGCGGATCGGCACCAGATCGCCCATGTCCAACACGAACAGGTCGCCACCACGGGCAAAGGGTCCGGCCAGCAGTACCAGCCGCGCGGCTTCGGAAATGGTCATGAAGTAACGAGCGACGTCGTTATGTGTCAGCGTCACCGGACCGCCCCGGGCGATTTGTTCTTCGAACAGGGGGATGACCGATCCTGAGGATCCCAGTACGTTGCCGAAGCGGACCATCGAATACAACGTGTTGGTCGACCGAGTTGCCAGATCCTGCACCACCAATTCGGCCAAGCGCTTGGACGCGCCCATAATATTGGTCGGCCGCACTGCCTTGTCCGATGAAACCAGGATGAAGCGGGCGACGCCTGCATGTCCTGCTGCATCGGCGATGATGCGGGTGCCGATGACGTTGTTTTTAAGCCCGGCGATCACGTTCTTTTCCACCATGGGCACATGTTTGTAGGCGGCCGCGTGTAGAACGATGTCCGTCGAACATTCGTTGAATATCTTTTTTAGCAGAATCGGATCGCAGACCGAGCCCAGAATTGGGGTTACCCGGACATTCGGGGCAAGTTCATTAAGTTCTTTTTCGATCGAATACAGCGCCAATTCGCTGTGATCGAGAAGGATCAGGTGTGCCGGTTCGCAGGCCACTAGTTGACGGCACAGTTCGGATCCGATTGACCCGCCCGCGCCGGTGACGAGAATGCTTTGCGCCTGATAAGTATGGGCAACAGCGGGTAACTCACCATCCAACCCGTTGCGTCCCAGTAGGTCGCTGATCGATACCGGGGTACTTCTTTTCGAAATGTCGTGGTCGGTAATCAGTTCGGCAAACGACGGCAGAGAATGGACTTCACAGCCCATGCTACGCAGTCTTAGCGCGATACGAGCCTGCACCGAAGGCGCAGCGGTGGGCATGGCCAACACCACGCGGTTTATTTCTTTGCGGGCAATCAGTTCTTTCAACCGGCTGGGGGCGTGAACCGGCACGCCTGTCAGTGTCAGGCTCTGCAGTCGAGGATTGTCGTCGACAAAGGCAACCAATTCGACCTGATCGTCGGTTCGCAAGGCGGCGGCGAGCTGCTGACCAGTTTGACCGGCACCATAGACGATGACACGGGTGGGTTTCCTGCCTCGCCGATAGATCGACCGAACGATTTCGCGTAAAACCATGCGGGTGGACACGACGATAATCAGATAGACCATTGCGAAAATCATCAGCGTTTCGGGCGGAAGCGGTGATTCCAGAACGATATTCATCGCCAGCCCCGCCATTGCCAAAATGCTTGCCAGAATGGCAGTTCGATGGATGCCACCCGATTCGAAAGCGTTAAGGCGGATTCGGGGCAAACCCAGAGTCTGTGCAATTCCCGGTCCCAGAAGCGTAAGAATTCCCGCCAGTACCAAAATCTGTGATGTAACTCGTTCGTCTGGCACCGAAGCGGCGCTCAACATGACGGCAACTGCCAATGAAATTGGCACCAACATCATGTCAATAAAGAGAAAAATTAGATGTTTCTGCCGATCCTGTAGGCTAATGGCGAAATTATAAATAGTCATTGTCAGCCTCCAAGGTGGCCGGGGTATTTGAAACAAGGCGGCTGGAAAAAACAGGACATCAATAACATGCTGCGTCGACTGCCTATCAATCTATTGTGACTGTATTTTTTGCCCCATTTTTGTGCAAGTCTAGAATAAGCTATCCGAATGTTTTTTGGCGAAAAATCGCCACTCCTAAGCTACTTCAGCGGGAAGCGTCTAAACACTGTTTTAATCATCAAAGCGACATCCAGACACAGGTTGCGGCGTTTTTGATAAATCAGGTCCAGCGCTGCTTTGCGCGGTACGCAACGGCGGATATAGGCAAGTTCGGTTTCTTCCGGAGTCTTGCAATCGGCAAGAATATTTTCTTCGTGACGGTGAAACAAGATTGTGGCCAATCCGGTGATGCCCGGTCGTGATTGCAGCACATCGCGGTAGAGTTCGGGAAATATCTCGACATAACGGCGTAGCGGTGGCCGCGGTCCAACGAATGAAATATCGCCACGCAGGATATTCCAAAGCTGTGGGATTTCGTCCAACCGGTAGCGTCGCAGAAACGCGCCGGTTGGTGTGATCCGTGCTGCTTTGTCTCCGCCAGAAACGCCGCTGTCCTGATCCACCACGGTCATCGTGCGATATTTCCAGAGTTGGAAAGGGATGTCTTCGGTTTTCATCCGTTCAGAGATGTAGAGGACTGGACGGCCTTCGCGGATCAGGATTACAAGCGTCAGAATGACGATCAGGGGCAACAGCAGGGCTGTCAAAGCCAACGCCGCGGTGAGGTCAAACAGGCGCTTCGACCATGTCATGCCTGCGCCCTCCATGTCAGCCAATCGCGAACGATCCGGGCGGGATCACTGTCGGTGGCGGGCAGTGCCACCAGTTCGTGCAGCCGGTCGGTGTTCAGCACGGCGTATTCACGAGCTCCATCCGGGGCTGGTTTCCAGTCAAAGGGAATATCGGTGGCAGTCAGAAGCGCGTCCATCGTGACCGGTCGCGCAGATCCGATATTCAAACTGTCGGGAATTTCGCCAAGCGGTCGCAAGGCCAGCGTCTCTATGATCTGTGCCAGATCGGATGGTGCGATATAGCTACGTACAGGTCCGCTCCCCGAGGAGAAGCGATGCAGGTTCAATGGTGTTTTATTTTTTGCTGCCAAATAGGTGTCGACCGAAGCGGCGAGGCTTTCAGCCCCTGCGACTGATCCGATGCGTAAAGCGCAGCTGCGCGGATCGGCATCAGACCGAACAACGGTTTCCATCATGGATTTGGCCACGCCGTAAGCGTTCGGGGCAGCGATCAGATCGTTTTCGCTCAATGGTCTGTCCGACGGGGCATAAACGGCGATGGACGAACTGTGCAGTACACGATCGGCCCCGGCAGCGCGGGCGATCCGCATCGCTTCAAGCGCCAGGTCGCTGTTGACGGCCAAAGCAGCGTCACTGCCCGAGGTAGCGCCCCAGAGCGACAGCACCGTATCGATGGGACCTAAGGTTTCGACCGGATCGCCGGGGGCGAAACGGAGACACCCGGTATCGTTGGGCACGGCATCGCGAAACTGATACAGCACTCGCAGTCCGGTGGGCGGATGCGCCGACCAGATGGATCGCAAAAGGCGCCCGACTTTGCCGGACGCCCCCAGAACCAGAAGTGTTTTCACGCGTTGCCTTGTCACCGGCGGTAATACCTTTGCCGCATTTTCTTTGTGGTCTTGGTAACACCCACGCTGCGACGTGAACAGGCCTGATCATTCCCAATAGGGTGCGCGCAATTCACGTTTCAATATCTTGCCGATCGAGGAACGCGGCAGCGTATCGCGTAACTCAATTCCAGATAAGCGGTGGCTTTTGCCCAACTGCGCGTTGGCATCGGCCAAAATTTCCTCGACCGCCTTGTCCGAGCCCGGTTTCCGCACCACCAGCCCCAAAGGCGTTTCACCCCATTGGTCGGACGGAATGCCGATCACTGCGGCATCGGCGACAGCTGAGTCGCGTAGCAAGATCAGCTCCAGATCGTTGGCATAGATATTCAATCCGCCGGAAATGATCATGTCCTTCTTGCGGTCAGACAGGACCAGGAAACCGTCTTCGTCGAAATGGCCCATATCACCGGTGCGGAAGAACACCCGCCCATCCGTGTCGCGCCAGATGTAATCGGCGGTCAGGTCGTCGCGCCCGAAATAGCCCACCATCATCGCCGGGCTGCGGCCACAGATTTCACCGACCTGACCTGACGGGACCTCGTTGCCATCGGTATCGATCAGCTTTATCTCGACTCCCGGTCCAGGGGCCCCAACCGTGTGCAGCTTGTCAGGGTTTTCGTCGGCGACAAGGATTGTCGTTCCGCCGCCTTCGGTCAGCCCATAATATTCGATCAGTTTTCCGGGAAAACGGGCCAGAACATCCGCTTTCACATCTGCCCGAAGCGGAGCTGACGTGGAAAATTTCACCCGCATCGACGACAGGTCAAAATGATCAAAATCGGGAATATCCATAATGCGTTTGTACTGTACCGGTACCAGCATCGTATGGGTAATGCGTTCTTTTTCGGCAATTTCAAGATAGCGGCGGGCGTCGAATTTCCCCATCAGATGTACGGTGGACCCGCCGAACAGGGTCGGCAGGAAAGATACGATGGTGGTGTTGGAATAAAGCGGTGTCGACAATAATGTGCGGGCATTATCGCAATAGCCGCTGGGTTCGGCCCGTTCCATTTGTATCGCGCGTAGCCAGTGACTGTGCAGAATACCCTTGGGGGTGCCGGTGGTTCCGGAGGAATAGATGATGTTGAATGGGTCATCCCAATTAACCGTAACCATCGGATCGCTGTCTGGCTGATGGGCCAACAGCGTTTCGTATCCGGTAAATCCGACAGCGTCGAAATCCAGCGCGACCAGATGCGTTTCGAGGGTATCAAGAAACGGCGCGGCCAGATCGCGATAGTGATCCGCCAGGAACAGGACTTTGGAGCCGCTATCGACGATCATTTTTTCCAGCGCTTCGCTCGAGGCCATGGTCGAAAGCGGCACGATGCAGGCCCCGGCCTTGAGCGTGCCGATGAAAATTTCGGCATAGGGTGCCGAATTCGGTGACAAGATCGCAACACGGTCGCCCTTATGGATACCCAGTTCGATCAGCGCGTTGGCGCAGCGATTGCTGCGTTGGTCGAAGTCGGCCCAGCTTTGGCGGATATCGCCGCAGACGACCGCTTCTTTCTCAGGGGTTTCCTTGGCCCGTGCGCGAATGGCGTCGATTACGTTCAGTTCCGGCATAGTTTCCGGATTTGGGGGGGTGATTAGGCCCATGCGCGTCCTCCTTCGCGTTGGTCGGGCGCACTATTCATTGTTCGTGATGCGGAATCAAGTTCTGCTTTGCGGTTTCAGGTCGCTTTCGCAATGATATCGGACACTCCGCCTGATTCCTGAATTTCCAGATATTGCGCGCGATTGCCCAATGCATCGAACAGTTCGGGTCCGGTGCCCGTCATCCAAGCCTGTGCCCCGAAACCGATGATTTCATCATAAAGCGCGGCCAGACGCCCGGCATCGAGATGGGCCGCGATTTCGTCCAGCAACAGGATTGGCGGCATTCCGATCCGGTCCGACAGTGCCCGTGCATTGGCCAGAATCAGCGACACCAGCAGCGCTTTCTGTTCGCCAGTGGAGCAGTCCCTGGCGGGTACGCCCTTGGCCTCAAAGACACCAAAGAGGTCGGTACGGTGAGGGCCGACCAGGCTGCGTCCGGCGGACAGATCTCGAAACCGGCTTTCTGCCAGAGCGTCACGCAGATCGGTTTCGGTTTCCGGCATCTCTCCTTCGCTTTGCATCAGGTCCAACGTCGCAGTGGGGAAGGCGGTTTCGGTCTGCGCCTGTGCCTGTGCCAGAAAGTCTAATGTGGCGCAGCGATGGGTGTGGATTTTCCAGCCGTTCTGCGCCATCTGCGCTTCAAGCGCGCCATACCAATGGGCATCGCGGACCTGATCCTTGAGCAGCCGGTTGCGTTCTCGCATCGCCTTTTCATAGGCCAGCGTAGCGTCGGCATGTTCGGGAAAGAAGGACAGGGTCATCCGGTCCAGAAATCGCCGCCGCCCTTCTGCGCCTTCGATCCAGAGCCGATCCATCGACGGGATCAGCCAAAGCACCCGCGACAGTCGCGCCAGTTCCAGTTGCGCGGCTGATTTGCCGTCAATACGCAATTGTCGCGCGGACCCGTTTTCAGACCATATTTCGACTTCATGCAGCTGCGGCCCGCATTGCAACAGACCGGTGATTTTCCAGCCCAGCGTTTCGGGACGCCGCATCATCTCTTCTGCCGAAGCGCGCCGAAGCCCGCGACCGGGGGAAAACAGCGAAACCGCTTCCAGGATATTGGTCTTTCCCGATCCGTTTTGACCAAAGATCGCGACCGGGCGCGCATCGCACTCTATCCGGCCCGTTTTATGAGACCGAAAATGTGACAGCGTCAGCTGTTTGAGCGCAAGATCAGCCATCTGGCACCGGCGCTTTCTGATGCAGAAACCGTCCCGGAAATTGTGTCAACTGCCGCCACACCTCAGACGCGCATGGGCATGACCACATAGACTGCCGAGGTGTCATTGCCTTCGCGCATCAGAGTCGGATCACCGGCCGAGTTGAACAGGAAAACGGCATTTTCGCGGTCTACCTGACTGGCGATTTCAAGCAGGTATTTCGCGTTGAACCCAATCTCAAGCCGTTCATCGTTATAAGCCACGGCCAGTTCTTCCTCGGCAGCACCGCTATCAGGAGCGTTGACAGACAGGACCAGCTTGTCGTGGTCCAGCGCCATCTTGACCGCGCGGGATCTTTCCGACGATACCGTCGCAACCCGGTCTACCGCGGCGGCGAAATCGCCAGCGTCGACTTCCATCTTGCGGGTATTGCCGACCGGGATCACCCGGCTGTAATCGGGGAAGGTGCCGTCAATCACCTTGGAGGTCAGGGTGATGTTCGGGGTGGCGAAGCGGATTTTGGTTTCACTGACCGATACCGCGATTTTCATCTCGTCATCGTCCAAGAGCTTGCGCAGCTCTCCCACGGTTTTGCGCGGTACGATCACACCGGGCATGTCTTCTGCCCCGGAAGGTAGATCGGCATCAATCCGGGCTAACCTGTGGCCGTCGGTCGCGACCGCGCGGAGCACCTTGCCGCCATCGCCATCGGCGACATGCAGGTAAACGCCATTCAGATAGTACCGGGTTTCTTCGGTCGAAATGGCGAATTTCGATTTGTCGAACAGGCGGCGCAGCATCGGGGCAGGGGCGCTGAAATTCGACTGGTATTCCGAACTGGCCATCACCGGGAAATCTTCCCGGGGCAGGGTTGCCAGATTGAAATTCGATCGGCCTGCTTCGACGGTCAGCCGACCGGCGGTACCATCGTCGCTGAGTGTGACCAGCGCACCATCTGGCAGTTTGCGGACAATTTCATGCAGTGTTACGGCAGAAACCGTGGTGGCGCCCGCCTTCTCGACTTGCGCCGGGGCTTTGTCGACCACTTCGATGTCCAGATCGGTGGCGCGGAACGAAACATTGTCGCCTTCGGCTTCGATCAGGACATTGGCAAGGATGGGGATCGTGTTGCGCCGTTCGACGACTGATTGCGCCTGCGACACAGCTTTCAGAAGCACCCCGCGTTCGATGCTGAATTTCATTCCCTCGCTCCTATCCCTGTTCAGACCCATAGCCCGGGGGATGCAAGGTAGCGTAATCCCCAACCGGCTCAAGCCTTTTATTGGTTTGTCTTCTGGATTGGGAAGGGCGTCAAGAGGATGACGGCCGCACCGGGACCGGTGCGGCACAGTTGTGTGCGATTCTGGTTACGCTTCGAGCGCGCGGCGCAGCATTTCCAAGTCCTCCGCGATCTGACCATCCTGAACGCGCAGTTCTTCGATCCGCTTGACCCCATGCATGACCGTGGTGTGGTCACGGCCGCCGAACCGGCGCCCGATTTCGGGCAGCGACCGGCTGGTCAGTTGTTTGCACAGATACATCGCAACCTGACGCGGGCGAGCATAGGAACGCACCCGTTTCGGGCCGATCATGTCGGACAGCCGGATATTGTAATGCTCCGACACTTTGCGCTGAATTTCCTCAACCGTGATCTTGCGTTCGCTGGCACGCAGCACATCAGCCAGACAATCCTGTGTCAAATCCATAGTGATTGGACGACCAACCAGCGACGCAAAAGCGAACAGCCGGGTCAGAGCGCCCTCCAGTACGCGGACATTGGTGCTGATCCGATGTGCGAGGAATTCCAGAACCCCCGGGGCCAGTTCAAGACCGGGATATTGCGCCCGGTGCAATTCAACCTTGGATTGCAGGATGCCCAGGCGCAATTCATAGTCGGTGGGATGCAAATCGACCACCAAACCACATTGCAACCGGGATTTGATCCGGTCTTCCAAATCCTTGATTTCACCCGGTGCGCGGTCGGCGGATATGATGATCTGTTTGTTCTGATCTACCAGTGCGTTGAAGGTGTGGAAGAATTCCTCCTGAGTGCTGTCCTTGCCAGCGATGAATTGCACATCATCCACCATCAGAACGTCGACCGAGCGGAACAATTGCTTGAAATCCATCATCTTGCGGTCGCGCAGCGCCTGTACAAAGCGGTACATGAACTGTTCCGCCGACAGGTAGACAACGTTTAGATCGGGGCGCTGGGTCTGCAATTCCCAGGCGATTGCGTGCATCAGGTGTGTTTTCCCCAATCCGACGCCGCCATACAGGAACAACGGATTGAAGGTCACCGGCCCCCCTTCGGCGACGCGGCGCGCTGCAGCATGGGCCAGTTCGTTTGGTTTGCCGACGACGAAAGTGTCAAAGGTGAAGCGCGCATCAAGCGGGGCACCGGGTACAAGGTCCTCTCGCGCCGTCTGCGGGGCAGCAGCGGGTGTGGGGGCGTCTTCTTGCACTTCTTTCAGCAATTTTGCGGTCTCGGCTTTCCGGGGTGGGCGCTGAGACGAGTTCGCTGCGACGCGGAAATTGATGCGGCGTACACGTTCAGCAAATTCACTCATTTGATGTAATATCAGGTCACCGAAATTCTGCGAAACGTAGTTCCCCAGAAATGAAGTAGGAACCTCAAAGATAGCAACATCTTCGTTGATCCCCAGAAATTCCAGCGGCTCGATCCAAGTCGCATAGTTATTCTTGCCCACCGTGGTGAGCAGATTTTGTTGAAGCTTGCCCCACTGTTCTTGCGTCATGTTCCCCATTCCAGCCTGTCGTCGACCTTTACATTTTTTATGCGGCATTCTGCACGTTCGCCGCGCGATTTGTTATCTGTATTGGCGGCACAAAACATTCCTTACCGTTGCAAAGCCATGCAACAGTTGTGCCGTCCTGAACCGGACCGAACCCTGCCCCGAATCAACAACACACTGGCGTGACGCTTCTGCAACAGAAGCCTCTCCAAAGGTTGCGCGATCAGGCGCATAAAACTTGTTGGACTGGCGCGGGCAAATACCCACAGAACCCGTGCGGCATGCATTCACTGCAAGAATGCTTCCGTACAGGACCTTCGAAAATGCCGATACGTTGTGTAGCGAAAACGTTCCGGCGAGCCTGTCCCCCCAAGGCGATGTGAATCGCTAGACAGAAGCTAGCAAGTCGCTTGTGACCTGAGCAACTGATCTTCGGGGCTTGACTCGGAGAATCCCGAAAAGAATCTCTCGGGCAGAATTATTGTGCAACACATGTGTCAGTAGTGCAGCTCTAAATTGCAAAAGGGCGCCACAATTGTGACGCCCTGAAAACAGATTTGAAAGGTCTGAAGAGGCCGCAACCTCTTTCCGAGACTTAGCCCAGCGCTTTGACGCGGGCTGACAGGCGCGACATTTTGCGCGATGCGGTGTTCTTGTGGAACACGCCCTTGGTGACGCCACGCATCAGTTCGGGCTGAGCGGCGCGCAGCGCTGCTGCTGCGACTTCTTTGTCACCGGATTCGATGGCTTCTTCGACTTTGCGCAGATAGGTGCGGATGCGCGAGCGGCGGGCTTTGTTAACTGCAAAACGTGCTTCGTTCTGGCGGGCGCGTTTTTTGGACTGGGGCGAATTTGCCATTTTAAATCTTCCCTTAGGTTCGGGGTTGCATAGGTTTAACGCTGGCCCCACCGGACAGACATTCTGTCGGGAACGATTCTTGCCTAGGCGGGCTTCACGCGCATGTATCGCGCCCTTCTAGCCAAGATTCGCGGAATTGCAACTGAAAACGGGCAGGAAATCCCGCCCGTTTCGATTTGCTTTGTCAGGCTCCACCTATTTGTCGCGGAACTGCGGTGTGCGTTTGTCGATGAAGGCGGCCATGCCTTCTTTCTGATCTTCGGTTGCAAACAACGAATGAAACATCCGGCGTTCAATCAGCAGACCTTCGGAGAGTGGCACTTCGAAGCTCTTATCCACGGCTTCCTTGATCAGCATGACAGAAATCATCGATTTCTCTGAAATCTTGGCTGCCGCGCCCATCGCTTCTTCCATCAGCTTCTTGGCAGGCACGATACGGCTGACCAGACCCGAGCGTTCGGCTTCTTCGGCATCCATGAAACGCCCGGTCAGATTCATATCCATCGCCTTTGCCTTGCCTATGGCTTGGGTCAGTCGTTGGGTTCCACCGATGCCGGCCATGACGCCAAGATTGACTTCGGGCTGGCCGAATTTGGCGTTGTCGGCGGCAATGATGAAATCGCACATCATTGCCAATTCGCAACCGCCGCCCAACGCGTATCCTGCCACTGCGGCGATAACCGGTTTGCGCACGCGTTTGATTTCATCGATTTCCGGTCCGAACAGGTCTTCGGTCAAAACCTCTGTGTAGGTTTTTTCGCTCATCATCTTGATGTCCGCTCCGGCGGCAAATGCCTTTTCCGAACCCGTCAGAACGATGCAGCGCACCTTGTCATTCGCCTGCGCAGCTTTCATTGCGTCAGCCAGTTCGGTCAGCAACTGGCCGTTCAGTGCATTCATTGCATCGGGACGGTTCAGTTTTACCAGTGCGATGTGGTCTTCTATTTCGACGATGATCGTCTCATAGGCCATGAATTCATCTTTCCATTGTTCCGGTCAGTGCCGATTGATGGCCAATCTGGGCCTCCGGATCAAGCTATCTTTGACAGGTTGGGCAGTAAAAACTTGATCGACCCGACTGAACGATGCGCCGAATGGTCGAATTACAGCCGTCGCCATGACAGGTCTGGCCTTCGCGGTCATAGACATCGAAACGATGTTGAAAATAGCCTAATTCGCCATCTGCACGGCGGAAATCCTTCAGGCTGGACCCGCCTGCTTCGATGGCTTCGCTCAGCACGCTGCGGATGATGGGAACCAACGCGGCTACCCTCGCGTCAGCGATCTGCCCAGCTTTGCGTTTGGGGTTAATACCCGCCCGATAAAGCGTTTCGCAGACATAGATATTTCCCAGACCGGCGATGATTCCCTGATCCAGCAGCGCCGATTTGATCGGCGTGTTCTTCCCCCTCAGCGCCGCCATCAGGTAGGATTCGGAAAACGCGTTGCCCAAGGGTTCCGGCCCCAGCACCGATAGCAGCTTGTGATCTTCCGCCGTGGCGGTGTCCAGCAGGTCCATCGCACCGAAGCGGCGCGGATCGTTGAAGGTGATGCGCGCGCCGTTATCCATGCCGAACACCACATGGTCATGCTTTTCCGGCGCCGGATGGTCGTGCACGAACTGGCCCAATGGATCGCCCGACACCAGCATCCGACCGCTCATCCCGAGATGGATCAGCAGAGTTTCCCCCGAATCGAGATCGGCGAGGATGTATTTCGACCGCCGCCTGAGCGACAGCACCCGGTGACCCCTAAGCCGCTCGGCCATCCCTGCGGGAAATGCCCAGCGCAGATCGGGGCGGTTCACCTGCGCGCTTTCGATCACGGCACCTTCCATCGACGGGGCAAGGCCGCGGCGGACGGTTTCGACCTCGGGGAGTTCAGGCATTGTTCAACCTTTTTTCAACGAATTCGCGGAGTTCGGGCAGTCCTTGGGCGGAAACAGGTATCTGGGCATTGCCGCTCTGATTAAACTTGATCACGTAGCTTCCCCACTTATCCACCGTGCTGTCCAACTCGTCCCATCCGTGGCGATCGACTTTGAAACGCCAGTTCCTGATAAAAAGGGTGTCTTCGTCATATCCATAGAACCAAAGCTGTAGATACAACCCGATATATATAAAGAAAAAGGCCGGACACAGCCATATGGCCGCAGTTGTGAAATTGGTGGGAAGCGGTTCGGATAGAAATATTGCACAGAAAAGAAGGAACGCTCCGAAGCCACTGGTTGAGAACAAAACTCGTGAGGGCAACCGACCGTACCGAGTCCCATGTTCGTCGGGTTGCAGATTGTTGGATGCATACTGGTCGAAACCCAGTTTTTTCATGCCCCAGAAAAGTGCCCCGATGAATGACGCAAGGGTGAGAGAAAACGCGGCAATGTCTGTGGTTTCGATTATAAAATCCGGAATTTGAACTACATCTTTTCGATCGAGAATGTGCATGCCAAGGGATGCTGCGAGCAGCCCCAGTGCTAACAAGAATACTCTTAAGGTTCCCATGCCATCCCCTGCTTCAAATTGCTCGGATTGTCATCCGGCCCCCGACATCTATAAAGAGGCGAAGTCAAAGCTAGGCGATCATGATGACCGAGAAAACCACCCATTTCGGATTTAAAACCGTGCCCGA
This sequence comes from Thalassovita sp., assembly GCF_034670005.1. Lineage (GTDB taxonomy): Bacteria > Pseudomonadota > Alphaproteobacteria > Rhodobacterales > Rhodobacteraceae > Thalassobius. Next base: position 613,854 of record NZ_JAXMOH010000001.1, on the reverse strand, counting down.
GTCGGAAAAGGCCGGGCGCGTGCAGGGGGTGTTCGGGTCGGTCGCGTCGAAATACGACGTGATGAACGACGCGATGAGCATGGGCATCCACCGCATCTGGAAAGACGCGATGATGGATTGGCTGGCGCCGCGTCCGAATACGAAGCTGCTGGATGTGGCTGGCGGCACCGGCGACATTTCCTTCCGCTACCTCAAACGCGCCGGGTACGCTCATGCAACGGTGCTGGACCTGACCGAACCGATGCTGATCGAGGGGCGCAAGCGGGCCGAGGCGGCGGCGCTGGCCGATAGCCTTGATTGGGTGACGGGCGACGCGATGAAGCTGCCATTCGCGGATAACACGTTTGACGTCTACACGATCAGCTTCGGCATTCGGAACGTGACCCGTCCGCAGGAGGCGTTGAACGAGGCCTACCGGGTGCTGAAACCGGGAGGGCGGTTGATGGTGCTGGAATTCAGCCAGATCCCGAATGACATGATGCAGAAGGTCTATGATCTCTATTCCTTCAACATCATCCCAAGATTGGGACAGGCAATCGCCAATGACCGCGATTCGTATCAGTATCTGGTGGAATCGATCCGCAAGTTTCCCGATCAGGAAACGTTCCTGAACATGGTCAAACTGGCCGGGTTCGAGAACGCGAAATACCGCAATCTGACCATGGGCATTGCCTGCCTGCATTCGGGATGGAAAATCTGACATGCGTGGACCGCACAACATCTGGCGGCTGATTCGTACTGGTGCCACGTTTGAACGCAGCGGCGCGATGCGCGAGATTCTTGACGGTATGGAAGCGCCGCGCAGCATCCGCATTGCGGCACGGGTTCTGGGCTGGCCGTTCCGGTGGTTGGGATACAAAGGTGATCCGTCCATGCCGCCCGCCACGCGGGCGCTGACCGCGCTGGGCCCGGCCTATATCAAATTCGGCCAGATCCTTTCGACGCGGCCAGATGTGGTTGGCGAAGAAATGGCGCTGCATCTGCGGGTGTTGCAGGACCAGTTGCCGCCGTTTTCGGTCGAAGAAGCCAAGGCGAGCATCGAGGCCGAACTGGGCCTGCCTGTGGATGAGCTGTTTTCGGAATTCAGCGAACCTGTCGCGGCGGCGTCAATTGCGCAGGTGCATCGGGTGCGGTTGCGCGACACGGGCGAATTGGCGGCGGTCAAGGTGCTGCGCCCCGGAATTGAACGGGCATTCCGTCGGGATATCGATGCATTCTATTTTGCCGCCGACGTGATCGAAATCCTGTCCCCTGCTTCGCGTCGATTGCGTCCGCGCGATGTGATCGAACATTTCGAAGGGGTGGTGAAGGGTGAACTGGATTTGAGGCTGGAAAGCGCCTCGGCCTCGGAATTCGCCGCTAACACGGTTAATGATCAAGGATTCCAACTGCCTCAGATAAAATGGGGACTGTCGGGGCGCCGGGTTATGACGATGGAATGGGCCGATGGCGCTCCCTTGGGCGATAATGCGGCACTGGATGCCGCAGGCCATGACCGTCGGGTGCTGGGTGAACGGGTGTTGCAACTGTTCCTCAACCATGCACTGCGCGACGGATTTTTCCATGCTGATATGCATCAGGGCAATCTGAAGGTTGCCGCGAATGGCGATATCATCGCCTATGATTTCGGCATCATGGGCTATATCGATGAATATACTCGTCGGGTTTACGCCGAGATTCTGTTCGGATTCATTAAGCGAGATTATAAGCGCGTTGCCGAAGTCCATTTCGAAGCCGGTTACGTGTCCGCGTCGCAGGATGTCGATGAATTCGCTCGTGCCCTGCGCGCTGTGGGCGAACCGATCTTCGGCATGGATGCCAGCCATATCTCGATGGGGCGGCTGCTGAATTACCTGTTCGAGGTCACCGAACGTTTCGGCATGGAAACCCGGACCGAACTGATCCTGCTGCAACGCACCATGGTCGTGGTCGAAGGTGTGGCGCGGTCGCTGCATCCCCAGATCAACATCTGGGAAGTCGCCAAACCGGTGGTCGAAGATTATATCAAGCAAAGCATCGGGCCGAAGGCCGTGTTGAACGATCTGGCGAAAACAGCCGCCGTTCTGGGCCGGTTCGGTCCGCGCTTGCCCGGGCTTGTCGAAGCGATCCTGATCCGTCAGGCAACAGATCCGGCAGAACCTGCCGGGAATGGTTGGGCTGGCCGGGCCATCTGGGGACTGGTCGGGGCGGGGCTGGGTGTGGCCGGGACAGTTCTGGCGCTGATGTTAGGCTAAGAAACCGATCTGGCCGGTATAAAGCGCGTCTATCAGCCGACGCAGCGTCATTCCACCCGCCCAGCTCACACTCCGGACTAAGCTCTCAGAGCGGCAATCTCCAACGCCCCGGCACATTCATATTTTTGCTGACCCTGTGCGGCCTTCCAGGCGCAATAGGCGGCCATGCGCCAGTGATACCAAGGTGCCATCAGTTCAATACGCTGCGATATGTTTTGGTTGTCGTAACCCATGATGAACGCGGATTTTTCTGCGCCCGAAAGCGGCCTGCCGCGGTAGATATGTTGCATCGCAGGCGACAGGAAAATCGCCAAATCCTCCACCGGATCACCGATCGCTGGGCATTGCCAATCGATCAAAGTCACCCGCGATCCGTCGACGATAACGTTGCCCGGCACCAGATCGCCATGCAGCAAGACCAAGTGATCCGTTGCAGGAACCGATCCATCGGGCCGCAAGGTGCGAAGGTGCTTTTGCGCGCTAACAGGCAAGCGGTCGACGATTCTCTCGGTCTGCGCGGTCAGGTGATCAGATCCGCCCTCCAGATGCCGCAATCCGTCCGGTAAGTCATTGAGGTCTTGCCGATGCAACAGCGACAGCGCGCGTGCGGCAAGCGCCGGATCACCGTGCCACGGGGAACCTTCCTGATAGGTGTAGAGCAGGCAGGGACCGAACGCCGTTGTCTGCGCGTCGATCAACCGCGGTGCCAGCCCGATCGGAGCCAACCGGCGCAGCAGTGCCGTTTCATTTCGGGCGGAATTCGGAAACAAAGGATTGTCGGCGTCCTGACTAAAAAGCTTTACCACCCACGCCGCACCACCAACCTGCACACGCCATGACCGGTTGGTCTGCCCGCCGGTCAGTGGGGTCCAGCCGTCGGCTTCCGGACCCCCGTGCCTTTGCGCCAACAGCGCAACCAATTCTTCCGGCGGGCCTTGCATGGTGACTCGGTTCCAGATTTCGCGAAAATCCGGCGGACGCTATGCGTTTTGCCCCATAACGGCAAGTGGGATGGTCAGGCGACCCGCTTGCCCTGTACCCAGGTCGACCGCACCATAGGGGCGTCGCCGATACGAGCCACCCGGATCATGTCCGCACGTTCGCCCGTGGCGATCCGGCCTCGGTCGGTCAGGCCCGACGCATCCGCCGGGGCCTTGGTCACGGTCGCGATGCCGCGTGCCGTGTTGCCCCACATATCGCCCAGCAGCAACGCCGAAGATAGCAGCGCGGCGGGAACGTAATCCGACGACACGATATCCAACAGGCCCAGTTCAGCCAGTTCCCCGGCGGCGACATTGCCAGAATGCGATCCGCCACGGATCAGGTTCGGAGCCCCCATCATCACCGCGATACCATGGTCGTGACAGGCCCGCGCCGCTTCGACAGTGGTGGGGAATTCAGCCAACCTGATGCCATGACGGGCGGAAACCGCAACATGGTCTGCGGTGGTGTCGTCATGACTGGCCAGTACTGCGCCATAACGATTGGCCTCGGACACGGCCACGGTTTCGTGGCGTTCGCCATTGCGGTCCCGCATATCCTTCAGATTGGCGACGTGATCGGCGAAGTCGTCCTCTGACATGTTGTTCTTGCCCATGACATAGGATTTGAGCTTGCTGATATCGCGGAATTGACGCTGGCCCGGGGTGTGATCCATCAGGCTGACGATACCGACACGATCCTCGGGCCCGAATTCGGCCATTTCCTCTTCCAGCGTTTCCGAACAGACCTCGGCGCGAAGGTGCAGATAATGGCTGATCCGAAGCGCCCCGGCTTCGCGCAGGCCCCACAATTCCTTCGACAGGGATCGTGCATATTTCAGGTAACGCCCCTTGCCACTTGGAATCGATCCGACCCGCATTGCGTCGAATACGGTGGTAATCCCGACCCCGGCCAGTTCCGCGTCATGGGCTACGATGGCGGCGGCATGGGGCCAATCGACCTTGGGGCGCGGCTGAATATGACGTTCCAGATTGTCTGTGTGCAATTCGATCAGGCCCGGGCAAAGCAGATCGCCCTCCATATCCTCGGCCCCTGATGGAATCGCCATGCCCGGATCGATAGCGGTGATGACACCGTTGATCACGGTGACCGCACCGCGGATCACTTCGTTTTCCAGAACCACATTTGCGTTCGCAAGGATAAGCTGTTTTGTCATTGTCCTGTTACCTTTAGGCGTCATGCCGCCGTGCAGAAAATATCAGAGGCCATCAGATGACCGTATTCAAACGTTTCGCCATGTATTACGCGCCCGAGGCCGGGGATCTGGCTGATTTCGGCGCGTCCTGGCTGGGCTGGGATCTGACGACGGGGAAGGCCACCACCCATCCGCAGATCGAAGGGCTGGATGTCGCGGCCCTGACCGCGACTCCGCGCAAATACGGGCTGCACGGGACGATGAAACCGCCGTTCCGGCTGGCCGAAGATACAGATTTCAACGCTCTGTCCGCGGCGGCCGAAACACTCTGTGCGGCGCAGGCCCCTGTGCGTCTGGAGGGTCTGGCCCTGGCCCGGTTGGGCGGCTTTCTGGCGCTGACCGTGACAGGTGATACTCAGCCGCTCAGCACGTTGGCGGCGACCATCGTGCGAGGGTTGGACGATTACCGCGCTGCCCCGTCCGACGCGGAACTGAACCGTCGCCGCAAAGCCAATCTGACCGATCGGCAAGAGGCGCTTCTGACGCAATGGGGCTATCCTTATGTGATGGAGGAATTCCGCTTCCACATCACGCTTACCGGCAGGTTGGACAGGGTCGAGGCCGATACCGTTCGGAACCGTCTGGCCTCGATTGTCACCCCGCTTTTGCCCAGACCTTTCATCGTCAGCGACCTGTGTCTGGTGGGCGAGGATGAGGCCGGCATGTTTCACTTGATTCACCGTTACGCCCTTTCCGGCTGAAGCGCCGCGCTGAAGGCCGCGACGGCTTCGCCCAGAGTGCCGTCGTTGCGGATCACCACCGGGTTCAGCCCTTCGGCCAGCCGAAAATCGGCGCGTTGCAGGCGTTTGGTCTGTTCCTCTTCGGTCTCGCGCCCGCGCGCGGCCAGTCGTGCCGCCAGAACCTGCGCCGAGGCGGTGATCGAAAAAATCATCGACCGATCGAAGCGCGTTTCCAGCTCTGGCAAGACCGCGCGCGACAGGTTGGCCAGAACATCGCGCCCCTCGGCCAGATCGACATAGACCGATGCCGGAATGCCATAGCGCAGCCCGTGGGCATCCCAGAACAGGGCGAAATCGCCGCGCTGTGCCCGCGCCTCGAACTCCTCAAACGTGACCGCATCGGCGTCTTCGCCGCCGGCCTCGGCGCTGCGGGTGATCACCCGGCGCACCCGGCGAATCTCGGGATGGCGGTCGCAGACGGCCTCCATCACCGTGTCCTTGCCGACGCCCGAGGGGCCGACCACCGCTATGAACCGGCCCGGGATCATGCGGCCATCCCGGGGGTGAAACCGGTCACGTCGATTTCGCGGTCGCAAACCCGGTCGCGCGCCGCCTCGTCGTGGAAGATGCCGACGATGGCCGCGCCGCGCGCTTTCGCATCCTCGATGAGCGACAGCACCACTTCGCGATTGGTCGCGTCCAGGCTGGCGGTGGGTTCGTCCAGCAGCAGCGCGGGGAAGTCATGCGCGAAACCGCGCGCGATATTCACCCGCTGCTGTTCGCCGCCCGAAAAGGTCGTGGGCGACAGCGACCACAGCCGTTCGGGGATGTTCAGCCGGTGCAGCAGCTCTTCGGCCCGCGCCCGGGCCGCCACGCCATTTACCCCGACCTTCAGCAGCGGTTCGGCCACCACGTCGATCGTGGACACCCGCGGCACCACGCGCAGGAACTGGCTGACATAGCCCAAAACCTCACGCCGCAGTTCCAAAATCTCGCGCGGCTCGGCCTGAGCTACATCGGTGCCGCCCACCACAATCCGCCCCGCATTGGCGAGGTAATTGCCGTAAATCATCCGCATCAGGGTCGATTTTCCCGCCCCCGACGCGCCCACGAGCGCCACGCATTCACCGGGCGCTACCATCATTTCCGCATCCTGCATCACCGGGATCACCGCCGATCCCTGGTTGTGCAGCACGAAGCTTTTCGAAACACCGCTGATCTCAATCATCTCTTCTGCCTTTTCTTTTTGGCACAAATACTCCGGGGGTGTGGGGGCAGGGCCCCCACGATCACACCTGCAACACCGAACTGACCAGCAGCTGGGTATAGCCGTGCTGCGGATCGTCCAGCACCTGATCGGTCAGACCGGTTTCCACCACATGCCCGTCCTTCATCACCATCAGCCGGTCGGCCAGCAGCCGCACCACCGCCAGATCGTGCGTCACGATGATGGCGCTCAGCCCCATTTCACGCACCAAGCCGCGCAGCAGGTCCAGCAGGCGCGCCTGTACCGAAACATCCAGACCGCCTGTAGGTTCGTCCATGAAGACCAGCCGCGGCCCGGTCACAAGGTTGCGCGCGATTTGCAGTCGCTGCTGCATGCCGCCGGAAAAGGCACTTGGCCGATCATCGACGCGATCAGAACTGATCTCGACACGGCCCAGCCAGTCGACCGCCTGTTCGCGGATATCGCCGTAATGGCGCGCGCCGACAGCCATCAGTCTTTCGCCGACATTGCCGCCCGCGCTCACACCCATGCGCAGACCGTCGCGGGCGTGCTGATGGACAAAGGCCCAATCGGTACGGCTTAGCATGCGGCGTTCGGGTTCGCTCATTCGTATTGTGTCGCGCATACCATCGGTGCGGGTGTCGAAAAGAACTTCGCCGCTATCGGGGGGTAAATGTCCGGCCAGACAGTTCAGCAGGGTCGATTTACCAGAGCCGGACTCGCCCACAATCCCCATCACTTCGCCGGGATAGAGGTCGAAGGACACGTCCTTGCATCCGATCCGGTTGCCGTAGAATTTGGTCAGATCCCTGACCTGGAACAGCGGGGTCATGTCGTTTCCTCCTCATAAGGGACGCCCTGCGCGCCGACATGGCCTTCGGCGCGGCGCGACCGGCAATAATCGGTGTCGGAACAGACGAACATCCGCCCGCCCGCATCGTCCACGATCACCTCGTCGAGATAGGACGTTTCCGACGCGCACAGATCGCAGGCGTGATCGGCCTTGCTGGCCTCGAACGGGTAGTCTTCGAAATCCAGGCTGACCACCTTCGTATAGGGCGGCAGCGCGTAAATCCGCTGTTCGCGGCCCGCGCCGAACAGCTGCACAGCGGCCATTTCCAGCTTGGGATTGTCGAATTTCGGGATCGGCGACGGGTCCATCACGTAGCGCCCCTCAACCTTGACCGGGTAGGCGTAGGAGGTCGAGATCGCGCCGTTCTTGGAAATATCCTCGTAGAGCTTCACATGCATCAGCCCGTATTCTTCCAAGGCATGCATCTTGCGGGTCTCGGTTTCGCGCGGCTCAAGAAATCGCAGCGGCTCCGGGATCGGCACCTGATAGACGAGGATCTGGTCTTCGCGCAGATCCTGTTCAGGAATTCGGTGGCGGGTCTGGATCACGTCGGCCTTGGCGGTTTCTTCGCTGGTCGCCACGCCTGCGGTCTTTTCGAAAAACTTGCGGATCGACACCGCGTTGGTGGTGTCGTCGGCGCCCTGGTCGATCACCTTCATCGTGTCCTCGGGCGTCAGCACCGAGGCGCTGACCTGCACCCCGCCGGTGCCCCAACCATAGGGCATGGGCATTTCGCGCGACGCGAAAGGTACCTGATATCCGGGCACCGCCAGCCCCTTCAGGATGGCGCGGCGGATCATCCGCTTGGTCTGTTCATCAAGATAGGCGAAGTTGTATTCTTCGTTCATTCCGCCGCCTCCGGCATTTCCTGGGCCTGTGCTTCGGCCCGCATTTTCCGCACCAGTTCCAGTTCCGACTGGAAATCGACGTAATGGGGCAGCTTGATGTGTTCGAGGAACCCGGTCGCCTGGATATTGTCGGCGTGATAGAGCACGAATTCCTCGTCCTGCGCGGGCGCGCCCATGTTGTCTTCGCCCATTTCCTTCCAGCGCAGCGCGCGGTCGACCAGCGCCATTGAAATCGCCTTGCGCTCGGTCTGGCCGAAGACCAACCCGTAGCCGCGGGTGAATTGCGGCGGCTCGGTCTTGGACCCGGCGAACTGGTTTACCGTTTCGCATTCGGTCAGTTCGATCTCGCCGATCTCGACCGCGAAACCGAGTTCGGGAATGTCCATTTCCACCGCGCAGGTGCCGATCCGCAGCTCGCCGACAAAGGCGTGGTTGCGGCCGTAGCCGCGCTGCGTCGAATAGGCCATGCCGAGGATGAACCCCTCGTCGCCGCGGGTCAGCGATTGCAGCCGCAGCGCCCGGTCGGCGGGCAGTTCTAGCGGTTCACGGGTCAAGTCGCGCGGTGCCGCGTCGCTTGCCGCCTCGGTCTGGATCAGCCCCTCCTGATTCAGGAAATCAGTGATATGAGGCACCGGGCCGGTTTGCGTTTCGCGCGTCGGGGCCTCGGGAACCTCGCCATCGGCGGCCAGTTTGAAATCCAGCAGACGGTGGGTGTAATCGAAGGTCGGACCCAGAACCTGACCGCCCGGCGCGTCCTTGAAGGTCGCGCTGATCCGGCGGTCGCAGGCCATCGTTTCAGTGTTCACCGGATTGGTGTAACCAAAACGGGGCAGGGTGGTGCGATAGGCGCGAATGAGGAAGATCGCCTCGATCAGGTCGCCGCGCGCCTGCTTGATCGCCAGCGCCGCCAGATCGGGATCGTACAGCGATCCTTCCGCCATCACCCGGTTCACCGCCAATGTCATCTGTTCGCGGATCTGTTCGACCGACAGTTCCGGCACATTCACATCGCCGTGCCGTTCCTCGGCCAGCCACGCGTGTGCGGCATCGATCGCCTTTTCGCCGCCTTTGACTGCTACATACATCAGGCTGCCTCCACTTTCGTACTGCGCGGCAGGGCCGCGATCCGGTCGCCGCAGGTGAAGAAGAAATCCAGCCCCAGCGGGTATAGCTTCACGTTGGCCTGGAACGCTGCCAGATCGGGCAGGTTCAGCGCCGCGGTATCCTTGATTCCCGGCCCGCGGAGCATGGCGCCAGCGGTTTCAAGCACGGGCATTTCTACTACCAGGGTGGTGCCGCGATCGGGATATTCGGGATTGCCAACCGGATAGCCGCTGAGCGGCAGCAAATCATCCCATGCACCGAAGGCAAAGGCGCAGTGTTCGCGCCCGGCAAAGGGCGCGCCGGTGTGGAAGGTGATCCAGTCCTGCACGTCGGGACAATCTAGCCCCCCCGCCAGATGCACCGGCGTATTGCCGTCCAGCAGCGTCAGCGCCAGGGTTCCCGCGGCGGTGGACATCGGTGCAGGCGGTTCCGCGCCGGTCAGCGTTTCGATCAGGCCCGGCCGGGCCATCACATTCATCACCGCGCGGAAGGCGCGGGCGGACTCTTGTGGCGCTTTGGCGAAACCGCCGGTCAATGCGGTGGTTTGCATCAGTCTTCCCCCCTTACCATGGTGAAGAAATCGACTTTGGTCGCCGCTGCTTTTGCGGCGCGGGCGGTCCGGGCTGTTTCCATTTCGGCCTGTAATGGGGTCAGGATCGTGTCGCGGATCGCTTCGGCGGCGTGGGTTTGCATCAAAGCGTCGATCAGCGCGGCGGTTTCCGCCTTGGCCATGTCGCGCCCCTGCACGTAGCCATGACCGACCTCGCCGCTGTTGATCTGGACAGAACAACGGGTCACCGTCATTTCGCCCAGATTGAAGGCGGCACCCGTGCCCCCCATGCGTCCCCGCACCATTGCGCCGCCGATTTCCGGCCTGCGCAGATAGGTGAAACCGGGCCTTTCGACCACTTTGTTCCACAAGGCCGCCAGCCGGTCTGCGGGCGCTTTGGCCAGCAAGCCTATCCAGGCCTTTCTGTTTTCCATCTTGTGCATCTAGACACCTTGTCGATTTGTCTACTATTCTATACAACTAGACAAATCATACGCTTGGACCATCCGAATTTGAAGACTCAAAATTGTGAAACATTGGTGACAGAATGGCGAAGACATCTATTTGGCGGTCAATCGCCAACGCTTTGACCGGAGAGATTGCGGCCGGGCATTATCGACCCGGAGACAAGCTTCCAACCGAAGCGGAGCTGGCCGTGCGGTTCGGGGTGAACCGCCACACGGTACGTCGTGCATTGCAGGATATGCAGGAACAGGGGCTGACCCATGCAAGACGCGGCGCAGGTGTTTTCGTTCTGGCCGAACCCACCGATTATCCGATCGGAAAACGGGTCAGGTTTCACCAAAACCTGAAAGCCGCCGGCCGTATGCCAGCCAAGCGCGTCCTGACCCTGCAAACCCGTCCTTGTGACAAGGAAGAGGCCGCCGCGTTGCAAATAGAACCGGGTGATCCGGTGCATGTTTACGAAGGTCTGTCGCTGGCCGACAATGTCGCGGTCGCTATATTTCGCTCGGTGTTTTCGGCGGAACGGTTTCCCGGGCTTCTGAACGAATTCGATCAGTTACAGTCGGTGACACGGGCCTTGGCGGCGGCGGGGGTCAGGGATTACACCCGTGCCTCAACGCGTCTGACGGCCAAACTGGCGACCGCGACGCAGGCGCTTCAGCTCAATATCGCTGAGGGCGCACCGATTCTGCGCACAGTAGGGATCAATGTCGATCCGGATGGCTGCCCAGTGGAATATGGCCATACCTGGTTCGTCGGGGATCGCATCACCTTGGTCGTAGAAGGCTAGAAATATGTGCTTTTGTCATACGCCCGATACAGATCGGCTCTAGAAAACTGAAAACGTTATTACAGTCAGAGCAGAACCATGTGTCGGATATTACCCCCCTTGCGCCTGACCGGCGCGACCGTGCTGCGCGACGGTCAGATGCAGGATCGGTCCGTGGTGATAGAGCAAGGACGGGTTTCCAAAGGCCCGCAGCCAGCGGTCGATCTGTCAGGATATTACATTCTGCCGGGGATAATTGACCTGCATGGCGACGCGTTTGAACGACATATCGCACCACGTCCCAGCGCGCCGTTTCCGATTGAAACTGGGTTACGCGCGACGGACCGCGATGCGGCTGCCAATGGGGTGACCACCGCTTGGTTGGCACAATGCTGGTCTTGGGAAGGCGGCATGCGCGGTCCGGATTTCGCCGAAGACGTGATGAAGGCATTGGATCGGTTCCGGTCCCACGCACTGACCGACCTGCGGCTACAGTTGCGCTATGAAACCCATATGATCGAAGAAGAAGACCGCCTGTTATCCGCGATCCGCAGGCATCGCATCGATTATGTCGTGTTCAACAACCATCTGGACGAAGCGGTTGACGCAGCGGACAACAATCCGGGAATGATTGCGCATTGGGCGGCGCGCAATGGCCGCACCTCCAAGGAACATATGGCGATCGTACATCGGGCCGCTGCCCGTCACCAAGAGGTTCCGCGCCATTTGTGCCGTCTGGCAGAAGCCTTTGATACTCTGGGCGTAAGCTATGGGTCGCATGACGATGGTTCCGCAGAAGTGCGCGAACGCTATGCTATGATCGGCGCACGGATCTGCGAATTCCCAACCAGACGTGCCCCTGCGGCTGCCGCCTCGGCGATGGGCGACCCGGTGTTGATGGGGGCCCCCAACGTGGTGCGTGGCGGATCGCAATCGGGCAATATCCCGGCCGTCCAACTGGTGCGCGAGGGTCTGTGCGATGCCTTGGTTTCGGACTATTTCTATCCTGCCCTATCGCAAGCGGCGTTCCGTTTGAACGATATGGGCATCCTATCACTGCCGCAGGCTTGGGCGCTGATTTCAGAACGCCCGGCGCAGATCCTGCGTCTGGCCGACCGCGGTGTGATCGATTACGGCAAGCGCGCCGATCTTGTGGTGGTCAACAAACAGTCCCGGGCGATCGAGGCGACGATCACCAACGGGCGTCTGGCCTTTCTGGCCGGGGAAGCGGCGCACCGCTTCCTGACCCAACCGGATGCGCTTCGTATGGCGGCGGAATGAATTGTCGCGGTTCTGTTACCAAAGCATCATCCCGGTGTCAGGTCTGGCGGTCACAGTAGTGGCGTAACGCGTAACCGGACAGGTCATCCCCGACTGTCCCGGTTGCACTGGAAATTGGGAATTTCAAACGTGGCACCGCCACCGATTTCATATCCCCCAATTTCGTTTTCAGTACCAAATGCGGTCCCCTTGGGGACCGCTCTTTTTTGGGATACAGCTGGTATTCTTCGTTCGTGGCTATTCGTATTTTTCCAGAAACGCTTCGATGCTTAACTGCCGGAAATCCGTCAGCGCGTCGCGCAGCGCTTCATGCGGCCAATCCCACCAGGCCAGAGCCATCAACCGCTTGGCGATGACGGCGGAAAAGCGTTCGCGGATCGGCTGCGCCGGAATGCCCGCGACAATCATGTAGGGCGCCACGTCCTTGGTCACCACAGCGCCCGAAGCGACGATGGCTCCATGCCCGATGGTCACTTCGGGTTTCACTTGTGCGTTATGCCCAACCCATGTGTCATGACCGATCACCGCGCGGCGGCTGTGGCGATGTACAAAGAAGTCTTCGTCATGCCCGACATCGTCCCAGTAGTCGGCGCTGCGATACAGGAAATGGTGCAGGCTGGCGCGCTCCATCGGGTGATCGGTCGCGCCGATCCGCACGAAGCTGGCGATATTGGCGAACTTGCCGACCTGCGTATTGGCGATGTCGTCATAGCGGTCGCAATAGGAATAATCGCCGATATGGCTGTGGCCGATCCGGCTGCCCTTGCCGATTTCACAATAGCGCCCGAATGTCACTTCGGTCAGGCTCACATCCTTATGGATCACAGAGTCGTCTGCGCTCAGCTTAGCCATGCGTCTTTCCTTTCTTTGTTCCGACAAATGCTCGCCCGCCGCAGGCGATCCGAACAGAACGCCTGCGCGAGGCCCGGTCGCTTCACCCCTTGATCAGCCTGCGCCGCAGCATGCCTGAAATCCAGTCCATCAGCATGACCATCAGGATGATCAGTACGATGTAATAAGACACCTCTTCCCAATCCTTCTGGGTGATCATCGCCTGGGTCAGCAGCAAACCGATACCGCCGCCCGTGATCGCCCCGATGATCGTGGCCGAGCGCGTGTTCGATTCAAGGAAATAGAGAACCTGTGACAGCAAAACCGGCGTGATCTGCGGGATAACCCCGAACCGGTAACGTTGCAGCGGTTTGGCACCGGTGGACTGAATGCCTTCGATCTGTTTGCCGTCCACATTTTCCAGCGCTTCGGAAAACATTTTTCCGAAACTGCCGGTATCGGTGATCAGGATCGCCAGAGCACCGGTCAAGGGCCCGGGACCAAAGGCGCGGGCCAGAACGATGGTCCAGATCAGTGCATCCACCCCACGGAAGAAATCGAACAGGCGCCGCGCCGCAAAGCGAATCGCCATTAGAGGGGCAAAATTTTTGGCAGCCAAAAAGGCCAGCGGCAACGCCACCACAGCCGCACCCATCGTTCCAAGGAAGGCCATCAGGATGGTTTCGAACAGTGCCCAGGCCACATCGGCATGGCGCCACATCTTGTTGTTCCAGACATCCGAAACAATCGCGCCAGCCTCGCCATCAAGAGCATGGCTCAATAAGTCGCCCGCGCCCATGCCATGATAAGGGCTGTCGAGTGTGAAAAAGAACAATTCCCACCCAAGGCTGTAGCGGAACACTTCTGATCGGTTGCGGGTGATGGTCAGCCGCCCGGCGTCGCTGTTGATTGTCAGCCGGTTTTTCGACGCGTTGATCCAGTCTGGCGTATTGCCTTCGGGCAGGACCGCCTGAACGCCTTTGCGGCCCGGTTCGGCAGTGATTAACCCATATCCCGGAACATCATAGCTGACGGTTTTTTCACCGAAGGTGACGACATGGCCGTCACCCAGATTGACCACCGTGTCGTCGCCCAGTTTCACCCAGCCGGGTGCCGTACCAGCGGCGTAGGTACCTTTGCGTTCGCCCTCTACCGCAATGGTGATGTCGCCATTGCGATTGTCGCGGGTGACATGGGTTTTGTAGCTGTAGCTGTCGCGGATCAGCGTGCGGCCATTTTCCAGATCGGCCCGTTCGCTGAGCCCCAATATGTCGAAGGAAAAAAAGATATAGGTCAGATAAATGAGGAGCAGCACCGGCAAGCCGAATGCAGTCAAACGTTTGCGCAGGAACAGGCTGTCGGCGCGGCCCTTCAATTCAGCGGTTGCGGTCATGGTCATAGCGTGGCCTCCAAATGCGTGCCGTAGGTCAGGCGGTGGCGCAGAATGGACGAGATTTGATCGACAACGACGATCGCGCCGAACAGAAGAAGAAAGATCGCGGCGGCTTCGTCATATTGACCCTGCCCCCATGACATGGCGTTTTTCAGGTCATAGCCGATACCGCCAGCACCAACGAAGCCAAGGATAGCCGAAGCACGGATGTTGATCTCAAACCTTAGCAAAGCGTAGCTCAGGTAATTCGGTGACACCTGTGGGATCACCCCCAGAACCATTCGCTGCGACCAACTGGCTCCGACCGATTGCAGCCCTTCGACAGGTTTCAAAGAGGCATTTTCGTTGACTTCGGAAAACAGCTTGCCGAGCGCACCACTGGTATGGAAAGCGATGGCGATCATCGCAGGTACGGGGCCGCCGCCCAGAACGAAGATCAGCACCAGCGCGATGACGATTTCAGGAATAGCGCGCATAATGTCCATCATGCGGCGGAAGACGGGGATCAAACGCGGCCAGCGCGCCAGGCCGTTGGTCGCCAGCAGCGACAGGAAGATCGCGATGATCGCGCCCACTAGCGTCGCCGCCCCGGCGATATTGATCGTCTCGATCAGCGAGGGGAAGAATTTCACGAAATGCGCGGGCATTTCGGTCAGCTTGCCGCTGGCTTCGCCCAGCACCTCGGCGGGGAAATCGAAAAGCTGGTGCAACCCGTCCCAGAAACCACCCGCATTGCGGTCATCGGCAGTCACGAAGCCGGCAGCCATCAGGGCCACGAAAATGGCCAGCATGATGGCATTGTAGGCCCTTTTCTTGCGGGTCATGTCCATATAGCTGGATCGGATATCCTCGACGGGGGGATGGGTGGTCAGGTTGGACATGGGCACCTCGGGCAGAAAAACAGGCCCCGAAAGCGGGGCCTGTTTAAAGGAATTGAAGTGATTAGTTTGACTTCAGTTTGCGGGCTTCGATGATCACTTTGTAGGCGTCGTGAGTGATCGGCATGAAGCCTTTGGCTTCACCTGCAGCAACACCGTAGAAGCACTCTTCGTCCATCGATTTCAGTGACGCCATCAGGCCGGTCATCTTCAACTTGACGTCTTCCGGCAGCGCCTTGCGCAGGACGACGGGGCCTTCCGGGATCGGCTTCGACTGCCAGATTTTGACGAGGTCGTTCATGTCGACCAGACCCGCGTCGACGGCCTTGCGCAGCGCGCCCGAGTTGTAGCCGTCTTCCCAGTTGCCCAGACCGTCGGCCCAGGTTACGCCGCCGTCGAAATCACCGTTGTTGACGCCAACGATGGTTTGTTCGTGGCCGCCAGAGAATTTCACTTCACCGAAATAATCGCCAGACGTCATGGTGGCGCCGGTCGCCTGCGGGATTTCGATCGAGGGGATCAGGAAGCCCGAGGTCGAGTTCGGGTCGCCGAAGCCGAAAGTCTTGCCCTTCATACCGGCCAGGTCGGTGATGCCGCTGTCCTTGCGGGCGAAGCCGATCGAATAGTAGCCGTAGCCGCCGTCGTTGTTCACCTTCACTAGGATCGGTTCAACCGCTTCGGGATCGGACAGGAAAGTCTTGGCATAGCCCGAGGCACCCAGCCAAGCCATGTCGATGGTGCCGCCCAGCAGGCCCTGGATCACGCCGTTATAGTCGGCCGGTGCGAACAGTTTGGTTTCGACGCCCAGCAGGTCTTCGGTCTTGGCGCGCAGGCATTCGTTGTTGTTCATGCGGTCTTGGGCGTTTTCGCCGCCCAGAATGCCGATGCGGAATTCGTTGATGTTTTCTGCCATGGCCGGGGCGGTCAGGGCGGTTGTTGCCAGAACGGCTGCGATTAGTTTTTTCATCGTTTCTCTCCGGTTTGATGAAACCCGCGGCTTCACCGCCGCAGGCGATGGTGGGGATTCAGGCGAGTTGCGGTGCTTTTTGCTCCAAAGCGTCGATGCTGGTACTCGTCGCGGCTTCGCTGAAACTTGCATCGGCACCATAGATGTCGCGGGCGACACCGGTGGTCAGTTGTTCGGGGGTGCCGTCGAATACAACGCGGCCCTGACGCATTCCGATCACCCGATCGCAATACCGCCGCGCAGTGTCCAAAGTGTGCAGGTTGGCGATGACCATGCGGCCATCTTCGTCGTGAATGCGGCGCAGATCGTCCATGACGATCTGGGCGTTCATCGGATCGAGTGACGCAATCGGTTCGTCGGCCAGAACGATTTTCGGATCCTGCATTACGGCCCGGGCAATGGCGACGCGTTGCTGCTGGCCACCCGATAGCGCCTCGGCCCGTTTGGCGGCATGAGCTGCGATACCCAACCGGTCCAGAATGTCGATGGCGCGGTGAATATCTGCAGAGGGATACAGGCTGAACATAGTTGCCAGCGTCGACCGCTGGTTCAACGTGCCATGCAGAACGTTGGAAACCACGTCCATCCGCGGCACAAGATTGAACTGCTGAAAAATCATCGCGCAATCGCGCTGCCAGCGGCGCTTGTCAGCACCTTTCAGGCGGGTGATTTCCTGACCTTCCACGGTGATCTTGCCGCTGGTCGCGTTTTCCAGCCGGTTCAACATCCGCAACAGGGTTGATTTCCCCGCTCCCGAAGCGCCGATCACTCCGATCATCATCGGACGGTCCACTTCGATGGTCACGTTATCCACCGCTTTCACCGACCCGAAGGCCTTGGTCAGATTTTCGATCTTCAGCATGTATCGCCCCATTCGTATGCCGCCCGGCTTAGGTCTGCTGCGCTTCGAAAATTTGACGGTTTGATTAACCTTTTGTGACACCGCAAACGGGAAGGTGACGTTGAATAAGGTCCAGAAGATTAGGAAAACTCTTGCAAATTATCGATTCTGGCCGGATTCCTGACGCAATTAGCTATATGCTGCGCCGCAAAGTGCCGTCGTGGTGGATGAAAACCAGTCAACGCTTTGCGATGTATTAGGGGCTAAAGAAACAGCGAATGGTTTCAAACGGATACAGGCCAGAAATCGATGGGTTGCGCGCCATCGCGGTGTTGTCGGTGGTGTTTTATCATTTCGGTGTCCCGGGCATCGGCGGTGGGTTCGTCGGGGTCGACATTTTCTTTGTTATTTCCGGTTTTCTGATCGGCGGTTTGCTGTGGTCAGAGCTGGACCAGACCGGCCGTGTGTCGCTGCACCGGTTCTATCTGCGTCGCTTCAAACGTTTGGCTCCGGCCTTTTTCAGCATGGTGTTGGTGGTGTCCGTCGTGGCCTGGAAGGTGCTATTGCCTTTCGAATACCGCGAATTTGGCAAAAGCCTGATCGCGGCGACAGTATATCTATCGAATGTGCAGTTTTACCGCGAGGCGGGCTATTTCGACGCTGCCGCCGACGAAAAGCCGATGTTGCACACCTGGTCACTGGCGGTGGAAGAACAGTTTTATCTGTTCCTGCCCCTGTTGATCCTGTTGATCGGACGGCGGCGCTGGTTGTCGCCAGTGCTGCAGGGGACCTTTGGAGTATCGCTGCTCGCCTGCGTGGTCTTCACTGTAACCAATTCCACGGCGACGTTTTACCTGTTCCCGTTCCGGGCATGGGAATTGCTGGCGGGCGTATTATTGGCAATCTGGGGCTACAAGGCGCGGAGCGATTGGGCCCTGCATCCGGCACTATCCTTTGTCGGGGTGGCGTTGCTTCTCTATGCGGTAATCTTCATTGATGCCGGGCCGGGATTTCCCGGGGCTTGGGCGATGATCCCGACCTTGGGCACGGTACTGATCTTATTGAACGGGCAGGATGACAATGTGGTCAACCGTTTGTTGCGGTCAGGGCCGGTGGTGTTCGTTGGGCTGATTTCCTATTCGCTTTACCTGTGGCACTGGCCAGTGGCGGTATTTTCGAAATATGTCGTCGAAACCTATTCCGGGCCGTTGGAGTCTGCGGGATGGATGGCGTTGTCGGTGCTGCTGGCGCTGCTGTCATGGCGTTTCGTGGAACGCCCCACCCGCCATGCTACATGGATGGGGTTTTCAGCAACCGTGACAGGAGTTGCCGCTTTGTCGCTGGTAACGCTGGGTATTGGCGCGGTGGTGTTCAAGGCGAACGGTTTCCCGGGCCGGTTCCCTGCCGATATTCGCAGTCATGTCGATGCGTCGGCTGATTTCATTCAGGATTGGAGCCGGTGTAAAGTCTCTGATACCGGGCCTCTCGCCGGGGTCGAAACCTGTACCATCGGCCCCGAGGGCGCCCCGGAAGTGTTGTTCTGGGGTGACAGCCATTTGCGTGCCCTGATGGACGGGATTGCAGCCGAAGCGATGCGGAGCGGAACGCCGGGCCTGATTATCTGGCACGCTGGATGCCCGCCGGTTTTCGGTGTGAAGAAACGAGAAAGCTCTGCAACACCGGCGCAAGATGCCGCCTGCAGTGCGGATAACGTCCGTATCCGGCAGGCCCTGCCGTCGCTGGGCGTTCGGGATGTCGTGCTTATCGGGCGGTGGAGTTATTACGCCGAAGGACGTGGTGTGGGGCGCGACGTGCCAAACACGATTACATTGCTGCCGGAGGGCAATCCGCGATCCGGGACATTGCGCAATCTTTTACGACAGACGGTTCATGAAATCGGATCTTATGCAAAGGTTTATATCCTTCGGCAAATTCCCGAACTCGCGCTTTACGATTCCCGACGGACCGCACGGCGGCTGGCGCATGGCCGCGGAGCCGGGCTTGAGGCGAGCTATTCGATCCCGCTAAGTGAGGTTGCGGCGCGGCAGGCAAGCTCGGACCCGATGTTGCGGGACATCGCCAATGAGGAAAACGCCACGCTTCTCGATCCGCGTCCCTATCTGTGCGATGCTGAAACCTGTTCGATCTGGTCTGGGGACGAGGTGGTCTATTTCGACAACAATCACCTGAACAATGCGGGGGCTGCGTTGGTCGCGCCGTTGTTCAGGCCGGTTTTCGAAAGGGGGGGTGGATGACATTAGACGACGCCCTTGGCGAAACTTGGGACGCGATTGTCGTCGGCACCGGGATTGGTGGCGGTATGGCAGGGCGACGATTGGCCGAACGCGGGCTGCGGGTGTTGTTTCTGGAACAGGGGCCTGAGGGATACCGGGCCGAGGAAACCGCGCTGAATCTGGAAATGTTCGACCCGGTTGCGCGCAGCATCCGTGGGTTCTGGCCAACCCCGATGCAGGCCCGGGTAGACGGTCGGGCAAGCCAATTCTTTGGACCCATTGGCGGCGGAGTCGGCGGGTCGTCGGTGTTTTATGCCGCGACATTGGAACGTCCCGAACCGCACGATCTGGACGACGATCCGGACAAGCCGCACCCGACCCGGGGCTGGCCGGTGACTTATGCGCAGATGCGGCCCTATTTCGATCAGGCTGAAGACCTGTTCAGCGTCGGCGGCGAACCCGATCCGCTGGCCGCATTTCCAAGTGCCAAGTTGCGCGATCCGGCCCCGATGTCGGGATCTGATCGGGGGATGAAAAACCGTCTGAGCGCGCGTGGATTGCACCCCTATCAACTTCATTCAGCTTTGCGGCGGGTTGAGGGCTGCAAGTCATGCCTGGGTTTCAAATGCCCAAGGGCGTGTAAAATGGATGGCCGCTCGGCCGGGGTGGAACCGGCATTGGACACGGCGCGCGCAGCGCTGCTGGATCGCTGCGCAGTGCGACGGCTGGTTTCCGAAAACGGGCGCATAACCGGGCTGCAGGCGGAACGGAACGGCAAGGTGGTGACGTTCTCGGCTAAAATTGTCGTTTTGGCGGCGGGTGCATTTGGGTCACCCCGACTGCTGCTGGAATCGCAAGAGGGTGGGCTTGCCAACAGCAATGGCATGGTTGGGCGCAACTTGATGTTTCACCTCAACGAGATGATTGCGGTCTGGCCCGGCAAATCCGCTGCGGCCGACGGGCTCAGCAAATCGCTGGGCTTTCGCGATCTCTATCATGTTGATGGCGACCGTCTGGGTATGGTGCAGGCGATGGGGATCGATGTGTCATATGGTGAAATCGTGCATTACCTGAAGCAACTGATAGAGCGCTCTTTTATGCGCCGGTTCAGGTTGTTGAAGGAACTGACCCGAATCCCAGCTCTTATCGCGGTCAAGCTGTTTGGCAATGCGCAAATCTATGTCGGGCTGTTGGAGGACCTGCCCTATGCCGAAAACCGGGTTCTGCTGGATCCGCATGATCCGGATGCGATCCGATTCGATTACACGATTTCCAGGGAACTGCTGACCCGTCGGCGCAAATTTCGCCGTTTGATCCGTCGGGCATTCAAAGGACAATGGCGCATGTTTCTGGGGTTCCAGCCCGAGCTGAATTTCGGCCACCCCTGCGGTACGCTGCGATTTGGCAATGATCCTGAAACCAGCGTGCTGAATCCCGATTGCCGGGCGCATGAGCTGGAAAACCTTTACGTTACCGATGCGTCGGTGTTTCCGACCTCGATGGGAGTCAATCCCAGCCTGACGATTGCAGCGAATGCATTGCGGGTGGCCGATCATATTGCTGATCAATTCGAAAGGAAAGCCGATGTCGCGGAATGACCCCAGGTTGCTGCAAGGCGTTGTCGTGGTTACAGGTGCCGGTGCCGGTTTGGGTCGAGCCTTGAGCGTGGAACTGGTCCGGCGCGGTGTAACTGTCGCGGGGTTTGGGCGTGGTGAAGAGGGGCTGCAACAGACCGCTGAATTGGCCGGAGCAGCGTTTCACCCGTTTCAAGTCGATGTGTCCGATTCTCGCGCAGTAGATGCTGCATTTGAAAAGTTGACACTGGATCTGGGTGATCCGGTGCTGTTGATTAATAACGCCGCAGTCTATCCACGCCGTGATCTGCTGGATGAAACAGCAAGCAGTTTCATGGCGACAGTTGGGGTCAATTTAGGTGGCGTGGTGGCCTGTACCCAAGCGGCCTTGCGGAGCATGGCGCAGACCGGCTTTGGCCGCATCGTAAATGTATCAACATTTGCGGATATGTTCCCGTTGCCTGCCAGTGCGGCCTATTCCGTGTCCAAAGGGGCGGCGCGCATTTTCACCCGCGCAGCGCTGGCCGATCTGGGCGACCGGTTTCCGGATATCGTCATCAATGATTGGATGCCCGGCATGCTGGCGACAAAGATTGGCGTGCCTGACGGGCTGGACCCCGCCCAATCCGCAATTTGGGGGGCCGAAATGGCTTTATGGCATGATCCGTCGCTAAGCGGCACCGTGTTCGAGAGGGATCACGAAATCCCACCGTCCCGTGGATTGAAGGGCCGGATCAAGGATGCCTTGCTGTTACGTAGGCCCGTTCCGGCGCGGCATCTATAAAGGCTGTTTTCGGACCACTGATCGCAGCACATGCCCTGGCAGGACAGCGAAATTTCGGGCATAGCGCCCGGCCAAGCGTCCTGGGCTGGATAGCAGACGCCACAGCCATTCCAGCGCCAATTTTCGCACCCATCGCGGTGCGCGAGTTTGTGATCCGGACAGAAAATCCAAACCTGCTCCGACCGACGCAAATCCGATATGTGGCGTCAACTCGCGCCCAAGTGCAGCAAAGCGTTCCTGTTTAGGTGCCCCAAGAGCCAGGAAACAGAATCGCGCGCCCGACAAAGCAACCTGATGCAGAATGCGTCTGGCTTCTTCTCGTTCAGGATTGAACCCGAAGGCAGGCGCGATGCAGGCAACGATCTGAAGCCCGGGTGCCTGTCGGTGCAACACATCGGCCGCTCGCTCCAGACTGTCTTGCGTACTGCCCACCAACGCCATCGGCACATCATGTGCCGCACAAAGTCGCGTGAGCGGCAGCACGAGGTCGGATCCAGGCATAAGGTCGACCGGTCGTCCTGCCAGCTTCGACATCCAGACGATGGGATTGCCATCTGCCACAACCAAATCCTGCGCGGCATAAGCGGTTTGGAATGCGCTGTCGCGGCGTAGTTTATCCAAGTGATCCATATTGAGCGTCGCAAGGGCAAAGCCTTGATCGTCGTTAAAGCGGTCCTCGACTGCCCGTTCCAACGCCGCCTGACTGGCGATGTTGATGTCTATTTCATAGGTTCCAACCCAGAATTTCATGCCGGTTTCCTAAAAAATACCTGAAATTGCCCGAATGGCTTATTGAAATGGCTAGCAGGCAATCGCGGTGTTGCACAGACAGCATTTCCCCGTCAGCGCTATAAGCGCGACAAACTGTTGACATGATCCTATGATCAGAAAGGCCGCAAAATGACAGGCAGACGTGCAGGATGAGCAGTAAGACTATACAAGGCCCGGCGGTGACGCTGATCGGTTGCGGCTTTGTCGCGGACCTTTATATGCGATCGCTCCAAAGCGTGCCGCACGTGCAGGTGGTTGGCGCCTTCGATATAGATCCGGATCGCGCAGAGGCATTCTGTTCCCATTGGGGGGTCACACGTTTCACCGCCGTGGAAGATCTCTTTGCTACGTTGCCGCGCGATGGCGTTGTGTTAAACCTGACAAATCCTGATGCGCATTTTGACGTTAACCGGGCCTGTTTGCAGGCCGGATTCCACACGTATTCGGAAAAGCCGTTGGCGATGCAGATGGATCAGGCTCGTGAACTTCACCGTTTAGCGGCGGAAAAGGGTTTACTGTTGGCTTCCGCCCCCTGCAGCGTGCTGGGCCAGGCGGCGCAGACGCTGGCCTATGCGGTTCGGAACAATATCGCTGGTAAACCCCGGTTGATCTATGCGGAACTGGATGACGGGTTCATTCCGCAAGCTCCGGTTGAATCCTGGATCAGTGAAAGCGGCGCACCTTGGCCATTCGAGGATGAATTCCGGGTCGGCTGCACCTTGGAACATGCCGGATACTATCTTAGCTGGCTGATCGCCATGTTCGGGACGGTTCGCCGGGTCGTTGCCGCATCGGGGCAGGCGATTCCGGACAAGAAAGGTGTTGCTGACGCCGCACCGGATTTTTCTGTCGCCACACTGTTTTTCGAAACTGGTCCGATGGTGCGGCTGACCTGCTCTATCGTCGCGCAACATGATCATCAGATCAGGGTGATCGGCGACAATGGCGTGTTGCAGGTAAAAAAGGCCTGGGCCAATGGCGCGCCGGTGAAATTCCATAAACGTTTCCGCATTCGGCGGCGGCTGATTGATAGTCCCATTGGTCGGCGGGTGTCGTTGCCCGGACCTACCCACCCGATGGTTGGGCGCTGGGGGGCGGCATCGATGAATTTTGCGCTGGGACCGGTCGAGATGTTGGAAGCGATTGCCGAACGGCGTCCTTGCAGGTTGTCGTCGGATTTCGCCCTGCACCTGAACGAGGTAACGTTGGCGATCCAGAACGCGGGCGATCACGCTGGTGCGCAGGATATGACCACGCGATGTGACCCGATGGAGCCGATGACATGGGCGCTCTGAAGCTGTTGATAACCGGGGCATCAGGATATGTAGGACGTCATACGGTTTCGTATGCAGTTGCGGCCGGTCATGAGGTTACTGCCGTGGTCCGGGATCGAACGGTTACTCTGCAAACTTGGCCTGATTCCGTGAAATTTATCACCAGTGACCTCAATTCGTTGACGGTATTTCCACAGGATGTGGATGTTGTGCTGCATCTGGCCGCGTCGATGGAGGGCGACGATGCCGCGCAGCAACGCGATACGGTAGAGGCGACCAAAGCGTTGCTTTCAGCGTGCTTGTCGGCTCAGAAGCCGCCTGCGCTTGTGCTGGCAAGCTCGATGTCGGTTTATTCCGGTATGCGGCTGGACGAAGGCGATGTGATTAACGAAGACAGCCCGCTTGATGACCGCGCGGATCAACGTGACGCCTATTGTAGGGGCAAGATCGCCCAGGAAATGCTGTGTGCCACTGTTGCGGCGGATTCCGGATTGCCGCTGCAAATCCTGAGGATTGGTGCGATTTATGGGCCGGGACAGGTCTGGAACGCTCATATTGGCATCGGTCTGGGTCCGGTTCTGCTACGGATCGGGAATAGCGGCGAAATCCCGCTCTGTCATGTTCGCCATGCGGCGCAGGCGCTGATATTGGCTGCCGAACAGGTGGGGCAGGGCGTGTCGGGTGTTGTGAATGTCGTGGACAGCGACTTGCCGGACCGGAACCGATTTATCGCGGCGCTGAAACGGGGTGGATGGCCCAGGCTGACTTTTTCCATACCTTTGCGTATGTTTGAGATTGCGGCGCGGTGTCTTGAGCGTTGGAAAGGTCGACCGGGTCTCTTGCGTGTGCCGGTATTGCGGGCGCGGATGATGCCGAAACGATATAGCAATCGGCGTTTGCAGGACATGGGTTGGCAGCCCGAAGCCGATTTTGAAGCTCTGATGCAAGAAGCGTTGGAGGGTGGTCATGACTGAGCCGACGCGCATAGCTTATCTGACCGGAGAATATCCGCGCGCTACTGACACGTTTATTCAGCGTGAAGTGGCAGAGTTGCGCAAACAGGGGTTCGAGGTCGAAACAACGTCAATTCGGCGCACAGGTGTGGAACATCTGGTCGGACCGGAACAGCGCGAGGAGGCTTCGAACACTTTTTATGTGCTCAGCGCCGCCGCCAAACCAATGATCAGCCTGCGGGCTCATATGCGGGCGCTGCGCCGACCCGCAGCCTATTTTCGAGCGCTGCGCCTGGCGTTGAAGACCTCACCTGGAGGGGCAAAGGCAACGCTTTACCAGCTGTTTTATTTTGCCGAAGCGGTGGTTCTGGCAGCGTATCTGCAGGACAAGCGTGTGCAGCATCTGCACAACCACATTGCCAAGGCCAGCTGCACCGTGGCGATGCTGTGTCATGAACTCAGCGGCATTCCCTACAGTTTCACACTGCATGGCCCGGACATTTTTTTTGAACCCATACGCTGGCGTCTGGATGAAAAAATCGCGCGGGCCAGATTCACGGCATGTATCAGCGATTTTTGCCGGTCGCAGGGGATGAGCTTTGCCGATCGCGGTCATTGGAACCGTATGCATATCGTCCATTGCGGGATCGATCCCGAACGCTACGCCGGGCAAAGCGAGCGAAAAGGCAATCACCTGCTTTTCGTCGGACGACTGGCGGCGGTGAAGGGGTTGCCGGTTCTGTTTGAAGCCATGATCGGGGTGTTGGAACAATACCCCGACCTGCATTTGACTGTAATTGGCGACGGGCCGGAACGGGCTGCGCTGGAGGCAGAGGCGAACAGGGCGGGATTGGCGTCGCAAGTGGATTTCATTGGGTACAAATCGCAATCCGAAGTGGCCGCGATGCTGCAACAGGTCGATGCGCTGGTCCTGCCCAGCTTTGCCGAAGGCGTCCCCGTAGTTCTGATGGAGGCGATGGCGGCGGGACTGCCCGTGGTGACGACGCAAATTGCCGGCATCCCGGAACTGGTCGAACAAGGGCAAAGTGGCATTCTGGTGCCGCCGGGCGATGCACCGGCGTTGCAGCGGGCCATTTCGCAAACATTGTCCAACCCGGGCAAGGCGGATGAGATGGGTCAACGAGGCCGGGCGAAAGTGATGACGGATTTCAATATCACCACCGAAGCGACATGGCTGGGGACCTTGATCCGCAGCTATCTGAACGGCACACCGCCGCAAAACAAACGACCGGAGTCGCCAGAATGACCGCGACAATTGCCGCGGTCGCGATTGGCCGCAACGAGGGGGATCGCCTGATCCGTTGCCTGACAACGCTGAAGGATCAACTGGATCGCATCGTCTATGTCGATAGCGGGTCGTCTGACGGGTCGGTACAGGCGGCGCGTGATTTGGGGGTCGAGGTTGTCGAGCTGGACACTTCTGTTCCTTTCACCGCCGCGCGGGCACGCAATGCGGGTTTCGAAGCGTTGAAGCCGGGTGGGTTGCCCGATTTTGTGCAGTTCGTCGATGGGGATTGCGGTGTTGAACCGGGATGGATCGCGGCGGGCTTGAGCGAATTCGAGGGTCAGGAGGAGTTGGGTATTGTCACCGGCTGGCGTTCCGAAATCCACCCGGATGTCAGCATCTACAACGTCCTAGCTGATTTCGAATGGCACCGACCGGCGGGCGAAATCGCGGCTTGCGGCGGCGACATGATGGTGCGTTGCGACGTGTTCGATGCTGTGGGCGGTTTCAACCCGACTGTGGTCGCGGCCGAAGATGATGAATTCTGCACAAGGATACGCAAATCCGGACGCCGGATCATTCGCCTGCCTCAGCCGATGACCCGGCACGATGCGGCGATGACCCGGTTTTCGCAATGGTGGCAGCGCGCAGTGCGTAGCGGTCATGGGTTTGCACAAGTCGGAGATTTGCATCCTGACTATTTCGTCAAGGAACGGCGGCGGGTCATTCTTTATGGTGGTGCTCTGCCGACTATTGCGCTGCTATCGTTGGTCTTCACCGCCCCGCTTTACTTGATCGGAGTGCTGGCGGTCTATGCCCTGTCTTACCTTCGGACCGTCCGGGGTCTGCAGCGCGAAGGATTAGGCCGATCAATGGCGTTGCGCCAAGCGGTCTACCTGAGCATTTCCAAATTTCCCAATCTGATCGGCATGGCCCGCTATCACCTGCGGAAAATCCGTGGCAGCGCCATGCGCATTATCGAATATAAGTGAGGAAGGAATTCCCGTGACCAACCCCCCGATCCGAGTAGGCATTATTGGTGCCGGTTACATTGCCAATTGGCATGCCGATGCGATCCGCGCCGCACAGGATGCCGAACTGGCTTGTATCTGCGATGTTTCGCGGACTGCGGCACAGGATATGGCCAATGGGTATGGCGTGCCGGCTTACGAGTCGGTCGAGGACATGATTGCGGCCAAGGTTTGCGATGCGGTGCATATCCTGACCCCGCCTGATTTACATAAAGGTATCGCGCTGACCTGCTTCCAATCCGGATTGCACTGCCTGGTGGAAAAACCCGTCGCACTTTCGGCCAAGGACACGCGGGAAATGGTCGTTGCCGCAGACCAAAACGGGGTGCGGTTTGCCGCCGGGCATAACTTTCTAAGCATTCCTGCCTATCGTCGGCTGAAATCGGCGAAAGAAGCCGGAAAAATCGGGCGTGTTTCGGCGGTCGAGATCAACTGGTGTTTTCCGCTCGCCCCGCTGCGGTCGGGGCCTTATGGCATTTGGCTGTTGCGTGAGGCCAGGAACCTGCTTTTGGAACTTGGCCCGCATCCTTTCGCGTTTGCGGTCGATTTATTCGGGCCCTTGCAGGTGTCGCATCTGGAATTGGGGCAACCGATCACCTTGCCCGGTGGTGCGGTGCGGCATCAATCCTGGCGCGTGATTGCCAAGGCAGGGGATGTTGATGTGACGATCAACCTGTCTTTGGTGGAAACCCATGATGATCGTTCGTTGACGTTGCGCGGCTCGTCAGGCGTGGCGCGGATGGATTACGCGGCCGATACGCTGGTGATCGCACAGGACAACGCTGCCGATCTGGTGTTGAACCCATTTCTGAAACAGATGGGAATGGCCGGGCAGCATCTGCGCGAAGGGGTTGTGAATGCTGCACGGCAGTTCGTTTCCCTGAACCAGAAATCGCCGTACGGGCTAAGCTTCCGCGGCACAGTAGATGCGGTTTATGGCGCGTTGCGCGCCGATCAAACCGAAGATCCTCGTTATACGGGCCACGCCGCATTGCATGTGATGCAGGCCATCGATGATACACTGACCCTGATGCCCGACCCGGTCGAAGCGGTGCCCGTCAGGGGGACCCCGAACCCAACCGTCATGGTGATTGGCGGTACAGGGTTCATCGGGCGCAACCTGACCCGGACGCTTGTCGCGCGCGGCTATGACGTGCGGGTGTTGAGTCGCGGCCAATATGGACCGTTCGACGATATTGCAGACCACGTCGAAACCGTGTCCGTGTCCTTGAAGGATGAAGACGGGTTACGCCGCGCGATGAAGGGGATCAGCGCGGTTTTCAACTTGGCCAAATCTATGGACAAGACATGGGATGCCGCGTTGGAAAACGACGTCGGCGTTGCTGTGCGAGTCGCCGAAGCGGCGTTGGATGCCGGCGTCAAGCGGCTGATCTATACCGGCACGATTGCATCTTTCGACATGTCGGACCCGTCGGTGACAATTACAGAGGATACCGATTTCGGCGATATGTCGGACCGCAATCTATATGCCCGGTCCAAAGCTGAATGCGAAAAGCGGTTGATGCAAATGCATGAAGAACGCGGATTGCCGTTGGTCATTGCGCGACCTGGGATCGTGATCGGTAAAGGTGGACCGTTGCAGCATTGGGGTATTGGGCGCTGGCACGGCGCGGGCGCGGTGCGGATCTGGGGCGATGGCAAACATATTCTGCCCTTTGTTCTGGCCGATGATGTGTCGGACGGTTTGATCCGGATGATGGAAAAAGACGAAGCGGTCGGTCAAAGCTTCAACTTGATCGGGGAACCGATCTATTCGGCGCGTGGCTATTTCGACGCCATTCAGTCGACGCTTGGTGCCAGAATAAAGGTCCGCCCCGGCAACCTGAAGGCATTCTGGATGTCAGATGCAGTGAAATACCTGTTAAAGACGAAAGTGCTGCGCCGGAAAGGGGTTGTGCGGCCTTCGCTGAGCGACTGGAAATCGCGGGCGCATTTTTCACCGTTTGACAACCGGCATCCCAAGAACCTGTTGGGATGGCAACCGGAAACAGATCCGGTTCGTTTTGCGGAACGCGGTATCGTTCAGGCCAACCTGTTCGGGCTTTAGCCTTGTGATAGGCTTAATTTTGCCCAGTTTGTCGGGTTTTCTGACGTTGAGTATGAGTGTGATTCACTGAATTGCCGAAAAGAGCATCCCGATAAACGGGGAAAGTCCAGATGGTAGAGCAGACCAAACGATACCGCCGGAAGACGCGGCAGCAAAACCCGAAGTCGTCCGGATTTCTGGTGCCCAAAAACCTGTCTGAGTCCGACGTCGAATCGGAAGAAAAGGCGCTGCGCGAAGCCTTCATCTGGTTTGACCCGGATGAGGTGACCAAACAGGATTACGATGCGTTAGACCGGGTTCCCGAAGCGGCTGTGATCGAACAGCCTGTTCCAGAACCCGAAGCAGGTCCCAACTATTGGCCGTTGCTTTCCCGTATCACCGCCAACCCCTTGCAGATGGATCGCAACCTGATCATTACCGCCCGCCGTCAGGACCCGTCGAACGCCGCGTTCGACGTGTTGCGTGCGCGGTTGTTCCAAGCGCTGAATGAACATGGCTGGAAACGGGTCGCGATTACATCGCCGACCCGGGATTGCGGCAAAACCTTCGTGTCGATAAATCTTGCGATTGCGCTTTCGCGATACGAGAACTGCCGTACCGTTCTCATGGATATGGATATGCGCAATCCCAGCATAGCAAAGGCATTGGAGGAACAGGATGTGGGAAGCATCGGTGATTACCTGCGTGGGTTGGTTCCTATGACAGAGCAGTTTCACCGCTTTGCAGAAAATGACCTGAACATCGGTACCAATCTGGCGATCGCGATGAATGACAGAGTGGAACAATTTTCTTCGGAATTGTTGCAGGAACCCGAAACCAGAATCTGTATCGAAGAAATGGAACGGGCTCTGAAACCGGATGTCATGCTATTCGATCTGCCGCCAGCCTTGGCACATGACGATGTAATGGCATTCCGGGACAATTTCGATGGTGCCCTTCTCGTGATCGACGGCACCGCCACTACAGGATCGCAGGTGCGCGAGGTCATGCGCCGCTTAGGCGACGATTGCCCGCTGCTTGGTGTCGTGCTGAACAAAGCTGAAGACGCCACGGGCGAAGAGTACGGCTACTAAACGCCGCCCGGGAACAGACACCGCGCCGCGGCGGTGCTGATATTAGTATGTGAACGGCTATGCACCGACAGTTCTGGATTCAGGTCGCGTTGGACATTAGTTCGGCAACCCGGTCTTTCACCGCAAGCGGGACAGATGCGATGACCAGAGTTAATGCGCTGACCAGCCCCATCCGTTGCCGAAAACCGCTGCGTGGTTTTTTCAGCGTCGGAATGATCACGACAGGTCGGATCGCCAGTTCCCGTTCCACTTGGGCGCTGGTGCGCAAAACCGGGCTGAGCATTTCAAACATAACGGCGATTCCTAGCCCGGCCATCATGGATGCAATGGCACCGGCCATCACCAGCTTGGACTTGCCTGAAGATACGGCATATTCCGGGACCAGCGCTGTTTCCAGAACTTCAAATCTTTCGACCTGATCCTGACGTTCCAGTTGCTGCGCCATTGCCGCTTCGGTGCGGCGCTGGGTTATTGCTTCATAGCGACCCTGCAGCTGTTCCAGTTCGCGGTCCATCACGTTGTAGAGCCGCTCTACTTCGGGGGCATCAGAAAGCGCTTTTTCGATCTCGGTGATGCGGCTTTCGACTAGCAATAGCTGCTGCTGCAGAACTTCAGATTGTCGCTGACGTTCTTCCGTGCGCAGTCGGGCGGTGTTGGTTTCCAATCCGACAAAACGGGTTTCAATTTCCAGCTGCGATTCTTTCAACTGAGCCAGCCGTTCGCGCTGCGCGGTCATATTGGTCGGTAGGGACGCGGCGTTCTGTTCCTTGAAGCGGGCGAATTCCAGGGACAAGGTTTCGATTTCCGCCCCAACCTGATCTTCTTCAGCTTCGAAAAATGCCAGAGTCTGGGTGGCGCGGCTTTCACTGCGTTTTTTTCCTTCTACCAGAACCTGGGATAGAAATTCATTTGCAATATCTGCTGCTTGCTGCGCGTCGGCCATGCGGACAGTGATCGACAGCCCGGATGGCTGTACATCAGGTCGCCACGCTTGGGCCGGATCAACCAAATCGTTCAACTGTACTGAATCTCTGAGCAGACCCACTTTGGTCGATTCTGATACGGTGGGATCATCGGAAAACAGGTCGAATTTTTCCACGATCGCCATCACACTATCCCGCGACATCAACTTCTGCTTGATCAGCTTCAACCGATTGTTGCTGGTGGTGACCGTGCCGCCATTGGCAAGGTTTGTGGTGATTTTCGGCGCTTCGATCTGAACCAAGGCGGTTGCTTCGTAAACCGCAGGACGGCTGATCGCCATTAACAACGCCAAAAGCGTCCCGCAAATGAACACACTGAGGATCACCAGCATGCGCCGTTTCAGCACGCGCTGTAGACCAGAGAGAGAGAGAAATGTGTTCATTGCGGGACCGCTTACTGGAGACGTTTGAGAATGTGATTCCAACCGGGGTCGAGATCATGCCTTGATTGCGTCACAATCTAACAGATCGGGTCAAAATTTACCAATAATTCGGCCAGATTTTGTGGAAACAGTCTATTTCTAAAACGACTTTTTGCGCCATATTTTTTCCTTATTTACAAATAGATACGCCGAAATCGACGGCTGAGTTTTGCATTCTCCCTGCAGGTTGATCAATCGTCGTCAAAAGCAGGTATTGTCCGCCCGTTAGTATCATTCGAAGAGGGGTTTCGACATTTCAGCCGGAATCCAAAATGTCTCAAATTCGCTCGCCTGGATCAGAAGAAGGCGGCTGCGTATTCAGGGCGAATCAGGGCCGACATGAAATCATGTCGAACGATGTGAGTCGCATTGCCCGGAATAGGTTGGCGCGGGTTCAGGAATTGGGAATGAAGGCAGCAGAAAAGATGTGACCGTCCTGTTCGAAAACCCCGCCGTGGATGGTGTCGCCGATTTCAAATGGCGACACGTTCCTGCAGAATTTTGCAACGAATTTGTTTCCGCGCAGATCCACATGCAGAGTCTGAAAATCGAATAGCATGTTACTGACGGGATATTGCGCCTTATAAGTTGCTTCCTTGATGGAAAAAATCTTCTTAGCCTGAATGCCGCCCAGTTTTTCCGGCAACAGCCTGAGCAAATTATGTTCTTCGTTGGTCAGAACGATATCCCATATGTCGCTAGACAACGGTTCGGCGGGTTCGATATCCAAGCCGATCGCTTTGCAGTTCTGAATTTTGGTCGCAACGGCCATACAGATGGTTTCGGTATGAGAAATAGAACCTGTAAAACCTTCGGGCCAGATCGGCGAGCGGTCGGCACCTGCGGGAATGGCGACTTGTGGCAAACCCAGTTCGAACAAAGCGGTACGGGCAGCTGCCCGGCCCGCGGCGAATTCGCGGAGTCGTTTGGGAACTGCATTCGCCACGGCCGCTTGTTCTTCTGGCATCAGGTCGTGATCTTGTGATCTGGGATCGGCCTGACCGATCCCGATCTTGTTGCCGAAAACCTGAATCAGGTTGTGGCGAATGCGGTCGCTGTTCATTCAGCGTTACGCGACATGCGACGCGCGCGCATTTGTTTGCGTCGGGACATTGCATCGTCGCGCACCGAACTGTCGACCGCCGATTCGGGTGCCTTTGGCTGTGCTTTGCCCAATGTTTCCGAAACACGTCCCGCCAGGGCCGCAAGAACGGGGAACCTGAAAATGTCAGTGATACCGAGCTTGGTCGCGCCCAATTTTTTGCGGATTTCCCGATGCGCCTGCACGGCCAACAAAGAATGTCCGCCAAGTTCAAAGAAATTGTCGCGCGATCCGATGGTTTGCAGGCCCAGAATGCGTGCCCAGATATCGGCAATTTCTTTTTCCACCGAATTTTCCGGCGCAACAAAGGCAGCGCTTTTCGCCGCGGCTTGCTGGGTTTCAGGGGCGGGTAGGGCGTTGCGGTCGACTTTCTTGTTCGGGGTCAGCGGGAACACATCCAGCGTAAGGAACGTGGTCGGCACCATGAATTCAGGCAGAACCGCAGACAGACGTTTGCGCAGCGCGGTTTCTTCTACATGGCCGTCAGTGGTCATATAGCCAACCAACCGGGTTACGCCCGGCGTGTCTTCGCGTGCGATAACGACCGCTTGGGTGACATGGGGGTGATCGGTCATTACCGCTTCGATTTCGCCCAGTTCGATACGGTAGCCGCGCAGCTTGACCTGATGATCGGCACGCCCCATGAAATCCAGCTTGCCATCGGCGCGCCAGCGGACCAGATCGCCGGTTCGATACATGCGCGCCCCGCCGGGTGCAGTGTTTTCGGGTTTCACGAACGGATCGGCGACGAAACGGTCCGCCGTCAGGTCTTCGCGTTGCCAATAGCCGCGGGTCACACCATCGCCACCGATATAAAGTTCGCCCGGAACGCCGACTGGCACTGGCTGCAATTTCTCGTCCAGCACATAGACTTGGGTGTTGGCGATGGGCGTGCCGATATTTACCACATTATGGGCCGCACTGGCAGTTTCGGTGGTCGACCAGATCGTCGTCTCGGTCGGTCCGTACATATTTTCGATGTCGGATTCGGTAATTTCGGCAAACTCTTCAACCAAGGCCCCGGGCAAGGCTTCGCCACCGATCATCAGATGCTGTACCCGGTTCAGCGCGGCGCGGGCTTCGTCGTTCATCGAAATCATGCGCGCCATTGACGGGGTGCATTGCATATGTGTCACGCCATGGCGCACGATCTGGGCCGCGATGGAAAAATCGTCATGGTCCAGTTCGACTTCAGTATTCGACCGTTTCAGAACCTCGGCCAGACAGATCAGGCCATTGAGAACCTTTTTCTTTCCAATGCCATAATCGATCAGACAAGCGATTTCATCAACGCCGATCCGTTTCAGTTGCTCGACCCGGTCGAGACAATCCTCAACGGTGCCGAACAGACCGGAATCTTCGAAATACCGCAGGAAGGCGAATTCAAGGATCGCATCCAGTTCTTCGGCGTCCAGCGTACCCAGATCCAGCTCGAACGGGTTGCTCACCCCTTCGGGCCGTTTGAAGGCCGGGAAAACCCATGCGAATTGCTTGATCAGGCCAGCGGCGGAGTTCAGGTAATCCTTCATCGGACCACGGGCGATTTCGCGGGCCTGTTCCCGGTCATCCGCCACATAGGTGTGCAGCATTAGCGAAACAGTGAATTCCTTGGGGTCATGCCCCGCTTCGCGCAGCGCCTCGTGATAGAGTTTGATCTTGTCGCCAACTTCCGGAATGCTTTGTCCCAGCAGGTGGGTCAGCACGTTGGCGCCGATCCGACCCGCTTCTTTCCAGGTTTCTGGATTGCCGGCAGTGGTCACCCAGACGTTCAGTTTCTTCGACACCGGGCGCGGCTGGGTCACAACGGCGTGCATGTCTCCATTGGCCATCGGGAATTCGACCTCTTCCCCGATCCAGAGGCGGCGGAGCGTGTCGATGGTTTCAAGCATCGCCTTTTTGTTGTTAGGCGGGCTGTTTTCCGGCCGCAGCACGAAATCATGCGGCTGCCAGCCCGATGCGATGCCGATCCCGGTGCGCCCGTTGGTCAGGTTGTCGATTACCGCCCATTCCTCGGCGATTCGGGCGGGATGGTGCAGTGGTGCGACGCAGCTACCGGCGCGTACGGCGAGGTTCTTGGTCAGCGCCGCAACCGCTGCCCCGGTGACCGACGGGTTCGGGTAGGGGCCGCCGAACGCATGAAAATGGCGTTCCGGCGTCCACACGGCGCAGAATCCGTTTTCATCGGCGAATTTTGCCCCTTCGAACAGAACTTCGTATTTATCCCGGCCGACGCCATCGTCATTGCCCCAGTAATAGAGGCTGAACTCCATGCCCTTGCCGGTCATCGGCATCCGCCCGTTGGACACCAGCGCCCGGTTTTCATCGCTGGACAGCACCAGCTTGAAACCGCGGGCTAGTGTATAAAACAGCTCCAGCACGGAGATGTCGAAACTCAGGCTGGTCACGGCCAGCCAGACGCCCCCGTTTTTGTGGTCGATCCGGTCGTCCATGCCGGTGAAAAAATTCGACACGTTGCGGTGTTCGACCATTACCCCCTTGGGCCGCCCCGTCGATCCCGAGGTGTAGATCATGTAGGCCATGTCGGCCCCCCGAACACCGCTGTCGATATTGTCGGTCGGTGCCGACAGGACATTGGAATCGGCATCCAAGGCCAAGACTTGCGCCTTGTGGCCGGGTAGATCAGCCGTCATGGCTTTCTGCGTCACAATCACCGGACAGGCGCTGTCTTCGATATACAGCGCGATGCGATCGGCGGGATAAGCGGGGTCGAGAGGCACATAGGCACCGCCCGCTTTCAGAATGCCCAAAGCCCCGATCAGCAGATAGGGCGAACGTTGGGTATAAAGGCCCACCAAGGTGCCGGGTTTGACGCCCATCTGGCGCAACCTGTAGGCCACCTGATTGGCGCGTGTGTTCAGTTCGGCATAGCTGAGGCTGTCACCATCGACGACCAACGCTTCGGCATCCGGTGTTTTGGCGACCTGACGTTCGAACATCTGGTGGATGCAGAGATCGGGATCATAGTCCGTCTTGGTCGCGTTCCAGTCGTACAGGATCAGGTCGCGTTCGCTGTCGGGCAGGATGTCGAGCGTTTTCAGCGGGGTCCGGGACGCGGTCCCGGCGGTGATCTTTTCGATCCGCTTGGCCATCAGGTCCAGATAGGCAGGTGTGACCAGTGCCGCATCGCCCAGCAACCTGACCCCGCCTTGGGTGGCAAGGGTGATTGCGGTGCCGGGGATCAGCGTTGCTTCGTCGCTCAGCCCGATCTGCGGTGTTGCGACACGCGGATGGCCTGCCAGCCGGGCTATGATATCAGCCGGGGGCGGCCCGAATTTCCGGGCCTTGTCCAATGAGGCAATGAAGCTTGCGGTGGCGGCTTCGACATCGCCCTGCGCATCCACACGAACCGGGGCCCAGGACATCAGGCAGCCATTTGGCGCGTCGGCAGACAGGCCAAGCGCCAGATCGACGTGATCCGTTTCCGCCAATCGACCTGCGATTAGCGCCAGCGCGGTCATGGCGGTGTTGGCGTCAACGGCAATCGGGTGTTCCAGAATTCCTTCGGCCTTGACTGCAGTCAACGCCAGATGGGCAGGCGCGAAGTCGTCGAACAGGCTGCGATACTCAGCTTCGCCCTTGATTGCCAGCTGCAGGGCTTTGTCGAGACGGTCAGTCAGTGCCGCATCAGGGCTGGGCAGAAGGTCGCCCTTTGCGATCAGCCTTGCAGGATCAAGATCGGACCCGTCTGTGGTGCGAAACCCGCTGAGCCACAGCGCACCGTCGCCGGTGGCGATGGTCACACCGTCCTTTTCAACCCGTAATATCTCGCCCGGCGTGCCACTGCCATCGGCCAGCGATGACTTGGCAACTAATGCGATCTGCCCGGCCAATTCCAGCTTGGCACAAAATAACGGGTTCCAGTATTCACCATGATCCAGCGCTCGCACCAGCGCATCCAGTTCGGTCGCCGGTTTGTTGAAATCCAAACGGCCCGCTGCCACCGGGCGACGCGACAGGCTGAAGTAACTGCGCTGCGATAGGTCCTGTTTCTGTCGCTGTGGCGCGCCGGAGGCCAAGGCGTCTGCCAATTCCGGGAAACTGTCGATCGCCGCTTCAAAGCAGCGGGTGTTCAGCGTCAACGCTGTGTCGGTTTCCGCGATATCGAATCTGCGCTGAACCAGAATGTCCCCTTCGTCGATACCGCCTTCGATCATATGCCAGGTGATGCCATGCTGCGTTTCGCCCGCGGCCAATGCCCAGACCGGCGCGTTCAGGCCGGCATAGGCAGGCAGCGGCCCGTCATGGAAATTCACTGCGCCTTTGGTAGGCAGGGTCAGTACGTCATCGGGGATGATATCCAGATTGGCGATGCTCAGCAGCCAGTCAACGGCTGTGCCGCCCAGCCGTGCGCCAAGGTCTTTGCCCGGTGCTTCGACCCGCAATCCCGCATTCGTTGCCCATTTCGCAACATCGTCGTTTCGGGTAATCACTGCGGTAATTGCGTGGCCTTTGCCGCGCAGGATTTCCCCGCATTGGATCACAAGGGATTCATTGCCAATCAGAACGCTGGAAAAGGTCGACATGGGGTCACTCCGATACGATTGCTGAACCGTCCGGCCGGGATACTGGATCGGTCAGGCGGGGTTCCGCGGCGTGGCGGTGGGGTTTGAACATCGCAGCCATGTCGTGGCGCAGCAATGTTCGCAGGAAATGAGGCGGATCGGCAGGGCGGCGGCCCCGCAGGTATTGGCGCAGCCGGTGCAGGACGCCGCCGGTCAGATGCGCCAGCGTCGCCAGCGCGGCATAGAACGCGCTATGGTTCTTGGTGAAATAATGCAGCCGGGAATCGAACCAGTAACCGGGCACCTGTTGCCATTCTTTCATTCCGGTGCTGACCGATCCGATATGGGCGACTTCGCTTTCGCGTACGAAAACGGTCCTATACCCAGCGCGCCGGGCGCGCAGGCACAGGTCGGTTTCTTCGAAATAGAGAAAGAATGTTTCGTCAAAAAGCCCGATCTCGTCTAACACTTCGCGCCGCATCATCAGGCTGGCCCCGGCCAGCCAATCGACCGTCCGGGTGTGATCGGGGATATCCACCGGAACGCGCTTTTCCGCCAGCATCCGGCTGACGGGCCCAAATCTGATCGCGGCTTCGAATTCGCTGGAAACTGACGGGAAGCGGAAAGTGGTCAGATGCGGATCGCCGTCGGGACCGTGGATATAACTGCCTGCGAAACCGGCTTCAGGATGGGTTTGCAGATAGTCGATAAGCCGCCGGATCGCATCGGGGGCGGGAAAGGCATCGGAATTCAGCACGTAAACGTAATCTGGGCGGGTGCCGTCGCTCAGCCCGGTCTGGATACCATGGTTGTTACCGGCGCCGAAGCCGCCATTTCGGCCCGACTGCACTACCCTGACCCGGCCCGCAGCGGTCCAGCCGATTGTATCCGCATGAGCAAGCATTTTCTCGAATGACCCGTCGCCGGAGGCGTTGTCTACCACCACGATCTGTCCATTGATCCCGTCCATCGCGCGCAGCGCTGCCGCGACGGCCTGCAGGGTCATGTCGGGCGTGCGGTAATTCAGGATTACGGTCAAAAGGCGCGGGTCGCTTTTCATTTTACTCTGCCGCCTTGTCTTGAGGGACGCTGCGACGGGTCGTGGTTTCCAAAGCGTCAATTCCAGCGCGAATTCGGGACGCCAAGACACGCACATTGGGTTCCAGAACCATGGAATCATGATCGCCGGGCACTTCGAATACCTGCACCTGAGGGGCCCATTGGGTCCAATCATTGTCAGGCAATACATAGGCGCGTTCTGAATTTACCAGCCGGTCCGGGGCGACCTGCCATTTGCCCTGAAGAGGCGGGCGGTAAAGGTGCAATGGCCCAGTCCACTGCTTTGGGTGATACCTGTTTACCGCTTGCAGGAAAGCCGCCTCAATTTCGGCGTTGTGGAATTGTGCCGGGCCTTGGTCGGTGACGTCCTGACCGCGCCGCTTGGTGAATTCCCAGCGGATTCGGTTCGTGGCCCATTGTATTGGGTAAAGCGGTCCTTTTTCCTTGATCTGCAACCATTGGATCATCGCCCGGTCGCGTTTCGACAGTGGTCGGCGTACCGGCAAAGGCGTGTCGAGCATGATCAGCATCGACACCTCTTCACCTGCTTCTGTCAGTTGCTGAGCGATCTCATAGGCGGTGATACCGCCGCCTGAAAACCCGCCGACCATGTAAGGCCCATGCGGTTGCACCTGACGCATTTCGGCGATGTAATCGCGCGCGGCGTCGGTGATCGACCTATGCGGTTCGGCATCGCCATACAGCCCTCGCGCCTGCAATCCATAGAAAGGCCGATCAGTGCCCAGAAGATGCGCCAGATGGCGCAGGTTCAGAACATTGCCGAACATCCCGGCAACGAGGAAGAACGGGGTTTGCGCCCCACCTTCACCCTGATGCATCGGCACCACATGGGTGAACCGGCGTTCCGGTACGGCGGCGATCTCCGCGTCCTCGGGCGCGGTGTCGCCAAGATTTGGGATCATCGCGGCGATTTTACGGATTGTGGGGGCTTCGAACAGCACCGAGATCGGGAATTCGGTGCCAAAGCTTTTCTTGATCTTGGCAAACAGCCGCACCGCGATCAGCGAGTGGCCGCCAAGATCGAAGAAACTGTCGTCGATGCCGATCTGATCGACGCCCAGCAATTCCTCGAAGAACCCGGCGAGACGCTTTTCCACCTCGGTTTCCGGTGCGGCATAGTCCTGATCGAGTTCGGGGCGCTGGAATTTCTGTTCGCTGCTTTCGGTCTGCATCGTGTCGCTGGCCTGTTCGATCAGTTTGTGCAGGTCAAGCGAGGACACAACGATTTGCGATTGTCCGCTGGCGAGCGCACGGAAAAACGCCTCGGCCCCTTCTTCGCGGCGGATGCCCTGCGACAGGTTGTGTCGCAGCCGTTCTTCGGCCGGCGAGAGCGGACGGTGGTCAATCTCTGCCAATTGTGCCTCGGTCCGGGCAAAGGCGATATCGTCCTCCAGTTTGCGGATCGAAAACCCTTCGATATCCAGTAGGACAGTGCCATCGGGCGCGGCGATTGTGATGTCAAAGGTCGCCATCGGACCGTCGCCGGAATTTTTCCCGGCATTGCGGACCCAGCTGATAACTTCACTCTGAAGCGGCGCAAAGACGCGCAGTCGGTGATAGGATGCCGGCACCCAAAGATGGCTGGGTTGATAGCCGTTGATCAACTGCATCGCCCAGCCGGTGGCGATATCCAAGAGCCCGGGATGCAGGGCATAGTCGTTAAGGTCGTCATGGAATTGCGGCGGTAGGGTCAGTCGCGCCAGACCTTCATCTGTTCCATACGATACCGTATTCAAGACGCGCCAGCGTGGGCCGAAATTCAGATGCTGTTCTTGCGGCGTGGTCAACGAACCGCCCTTGGGTGCGATTTCCACTGCGCCGCACCGTACGGAGATACCGGCAAGGTCGATCTTGTTAGGCTGGGTCAAGGGCATCAGGGCAACAGAGCCTTGTGCATTCGCTTCAAACCGCCCGGTGCCGCTGTCGGCACTTTGAATTTCAATTTCGTAGCCCTGTTCGCTGCGCAGCAAGCGTAGGCGCATTTGGATTTCGCTATCGGCGCCAAGTTGCATCGGTGACAGGAAAAACAGATCCTTGATTTCATAGGGGCCGGATTCCCCTTGGGATCGCAATGCTTCTTGGATCAGTTCCAGATAGCCGGTGCCGGGCAAAATAATATCGTTTTGCGCCGTGCGGTGTTCGTTAAACACCCAGCGGCCGCGCGCCGAGAACGCGCTGGTGAACAACCGCGCACCATCCGCGTCAAAGCTTTTCAGATCGAGCAGGGCTTGTCCTGCGGGTTCCGGTTCCACCTTGTTGGCAGCGCCGGTGCGCGCGGCCATGGCATCGGCCGCCATGCCGGTATCGGCCCAGATGCCCCAGTCGATCGCTATCACTCGTGTCTGTCCCCCAGCACGGGATTTGGCAAAGGCGTTCAGGTATTCATTGGCGGCGACATAATCGACCTGCCCCGCCGGGGTGGTCGCAGTCGAACTGGAGGAAAACAGCACCATCCAGTCGAGCGTTCCATCGGGGAAAAGCGTGTCCAGCACTTGAGTGCCGTGGATTTTTGGGGTGAAAACATCTTCGATATCAGACAGCGATTTTCCAAGGATTGGTGCATCAGCAATCACACCGGCGGCATGGATCACGCCGTTGATTTCCCCGAAGCGGTCAGTCGCGGCCTTGACCGCGTCGCGCATGTCTTCGACATTGCTGACATCGGCGGGCAGAACCAGAACCTGACCGCCAGCCTTTTCCAGCCGCTGCACGGCGCGGATGCGCCGCGCGACCGGGTCGCTGGGGGCTGTTTTGTCCAGAATGCCGGGCCATTCCACACGTGCGGGCAGCGGGGTGCGGGCCAGCAGAACGATATTCGCCTGAGCGCGATCGATCAGCGCCTCGGCCAGTGTCACGCCGATCCCACCAAATCCCCCGGTGATCATGTAGGTTCCGCCTTGACGGATGGCGATGTCATCCGTCGGTGCAAACGGGGTTTCTGCGAAATCCAGTTCGAACCGTTTATCGCTGCGGATCGCTGCAATCGTGTTCGCAGGGGTGGAAAGAGCTTCTTCCAGAAGGTGACCAAGGATCGGGTCGTTGGCGCGTTTCTTCCCGCGCCCGATGCGTTCGACGTCCAGAACTGAACATGTGATTCCGGGGAATTCACGCGGGATGACCCGCGCCGGTCCCATCACGGTGGCCTTATCGGGGTATCGCAAGGGTTCATCGCGCAGCTGGGTCGCATCCGATGTCACCACCGTAATATGAAGTGGCGAGGGCACATTTTGTTCACTGGTCGCCTGTGCGAGGAACAGCAGAGAATAGAAACCGTATTCTTGATTGCGGTGGAAAAAGCTGCTGCCTGGGCGGGATTTTTCGTCTTCGGTCAGCAGCCAAAGATGCAGAATACGGCTGGGCAAATTGCCATGCGTTGATAGATCCTGCAGCAGTTGATCGTAGCCCGTGCGCCCGTGTTCGGGTGCCAGAACATATCCGGTTTCGGTCTTGGCGAAGGCATCGCCCGGACGGACCGAGCTTACCTGATGTCCTGCCAAACGTAGGCGTTTGGAAATATCCGCCCCTATACCGGTGTCGTCTTCGAAGATCAGCCAGGTTTCTTTGGAAATATCGGTCAGATCACCGGTCACGTCCACCGCGCAATCGGCATAGCGGGCCTTCCAGACCGGCCGATAGGCCCAATCTCCCATGTCTTCCCGACGCATCAGCCATTCATCGGCAGGCGCGTCGCCCGCGGCAGCCGGTTCGATAAAATATTCCTGACGCTGGAAAGCGTAGGAGGGCAGAACCACCCGGTTGCGCCGGGCGTCGCCCCAGATCTGATGCCAGTCGAAATCGATGCCGACGGCCCAAGCCCGGCCCAGCATGGTGGCGAAATAGGTATCGTCTGCGATATCGTCCTGAGGATGGCGCAGCGATCCGATTACCTGATTGGGTGTTACGTCGGGATGTTGACCGGCCAGAGACGCCAGCGCCTTGCCCGGTCCGACTTCGATAAACACCTTGTCGCCAGCTTCGGACAGCGTGCCGATGCAGTCGGCGAACAGGACCGTGTTGCGCAGATGGTCAACCCAGTAATCGGGATCGGTGGCTTGGTTCGGAGTGATAAACGCACCGGTCCGGTTCGAGGTGAACGGGATTTGTGGCGCATTCAGCGGGATGGACTGAAGATAGGCGCGAAATGAATCGAGGATCGGGTCCAGCATCCGGGAATGTGCGGCAATGTCGATCAGAATACGCTGACAGTCGATGTCACGCGATTTCAACTCGGTCTCCAGCCGATCCAGGGCCGCCTGTGGCCCCGACGCGACGCTGAGCCCCGGCGCATTTACAGCAGCAAGGTTGAGGTCGTCGCCCAGAAGTGGCTTCAGTTCTGTCGCCGGCAGCGTTACGCTGAGCATGCCGCCAGCTGGGACTGTATCGAACAACGTTCCGCGCAGATGCACCAACCCGATGCAATCCTCGAAGCTCATCACGCCAGCCAGACAGGCGGCGGTGTTTTCGCCCATTGAATGCCCGGTCAGGGCGGCAGGTTTTACACCCCAGCTGATCCAGAGCTGGGCCAGCGCATATTCAACGATCATGATCAGCGGCAGCTGGATCGAGGGGGTTTTTAGGGCCTCATCCGCACTGTCTTCCTGCCCCGGTTCCGGCATCCACAGGGCGCGGATATCGTAATCGATCTTGCCTTGTAAAACCTCAAGCCCCCGATCCATCCATTCGGCAAAAACTGGTTCGGTTTCATACAAATCTCGCGCCATGCCCGCATATTGCGCGCCGCCGCCGGGGAACATGAACACCACCTCGGGCCGGTCGCCTACCACGGTATGGGTGAAAACCCGGCGGGGGTCGTTCGTCTCCAATAATTCGGCGGCTTGCTCATGCGTTTCAGCCACAATAACGCGGCGGCGCTCAAACGCACGGCGGCCTTGCTTGAGCGTCCAGGCGACATCGGCAAGCGGCTGTTCTGGATTGGCGCGCAGATGCGCGGCCAGATTGGCGCTATTGGCCTCCAGCGCGGATTTATTGCGGCCTGAAACGGTCAGGATCTGGAATGGCCAGTCGCTTTCGTCCGACGCGGTCCGTTCGGGGGCTTCTTCCAGAATCACATGCGCGTTGGTGCCGCCGACGCCCAGCGAATTAACACCGGCGCGGCGCGGGCCCTTATGCGACACCCAGTCGGTCAGTTTGTCGTTCACCAGGAACGGCGAATGGTCGAAGTCGATCGCCGGGTTGGGGCTTTCATACCCCAGGGTCGGCGGCATCTGTTTGTGCTTCAGCGCCAGACTGGTCTTGATAAGGCTGGCCGCCCCCGCCGCCGTATCCAGATGGCCGATATTAGTTTTTACCGACCCGATCCGGCAGAAGCCGGTCTCGTCGGTGGTTTGCTGAAACGCCTGAGTCAAAGCCGCAACCTCTATCGGGTCGCCCAGATAGGTGCCGGTGCCGTGGCATTCGACGTAGTCGATAGTGTCGGCGCTGACATCGGACAGCGCCTGTGCATCGGCAATCGCTGCCGCCTGCCCGTCGACCGAGGGGGCCAGATATCCGGCCTTGGCGGCGCCATCGTTATTGACCGCAGATCCCTTGATCACGGCCCAGATATGATCGCCGTCGGCAATCGCGTTTTCCAATCGCCGCAGAACGACGACCCCCGCTCCGGACCCGAACACTGTGCCTTGCGCGCGGTGATCGAAAGCGTGGCAATGGCCGTCGGGCGACAGGATTTCGCCCTCTTTGTAAAGATAGCCACGCCCATGCGGCAGTTCGATTGTCACGCCACCCGCCAACGCCATATCGCATTCGCCGTTCAACAGCGACTGGCAGGCGTAATGGGTCGCGACCAGTGATGTGGAACATGCCGTCTGCAGATTAACCGACGGTCCCTTCAGATCCAGAATATGGGACAGCCGCGTGACCATGAAATCCTTGTCATTGCCGGTATGGCGCAACAGGAACATGCCGGTACTGTCGACCAGATCGCGGTTCGAACAGATGTTGAAATAGAAATAGCTGCCCATCCCACTGCCACCGAAAACACCGACCGGACCTTGGAAATTCTCCGGTGGGTGACCGGCGTTTTCCAGCGCCTCCCACGCGGTTTCAAGAAAATGCCGGTGCTGTGGATCGAGGATTGCGGCTTCTTTCGGGGAGAAGCCAAAAAACTCTGCGTCAAAATCCTTGAACCCGTCCAGAACCGCAGCGGCAGGTACATAGTCGTCGCGTTCCAGCATATGCGGGGCTTCACCCGCCGCCAGCAACGCTTCCTTGGATAGGTGGCGGATCGATTCAATGCCGTCGCGCAGATTGGCCC
The DNA here is from genome assembly GCF_034670005.1 of Thalassovita sp. Lineage (GTDB taxonomy): Bacteria > Pseudomonadota > Alphaproteobacteria > Rhodobacterales > Rhodobacteraceae > Thalassobius. Next base: position 569,343 of record NZ_JAXMOH010000001.1, on the reverse strand, counting down.
AATAGTCCTCAATTGTCGGCGCACCGGGAAGGTGTGCCGCCATACCCACGATCGCAATGTCGGCACTGGTGTCTGGGGCGGTTTCTATTGTTTCCGACATTAAGACAAACTCATTCTGGTCACTAAGTGCTTATGAGAGTGATACGGGTAAAATGGGGTTGTTTTGAGGCAGTGCATCGGCTTTTTAGCCATATTTGCTAAAATATTTGGAGATCAGAGTGTCTGAAATGGGAACAATTCACTGCGCCAGTTTCAAGATATCGACCCAATGCAGCCACAGGATCAGGGGTATGATCAAGGCGCTAATCAGCGCGAATATGGCGTCATGAAATGGATCCCAGGCCCCTTGGTGACGCGATAGCCATACAACAACCGGGTAGGCGCAAACATACGCCAAACCCAGCCCCAGAAGTGCCCCCAAAAGACCGGCCAGTTCTAGCCCGATCAGCAATCCCGCAAAAATTAGAACGCCGCGCGCTGCTGCCAAAACGAAAAATCGCTTCGAATCTCCGGCCGCCAGCGCCGCCTGATCATAGGTTAGAACGATGATCTGCGGCAGCTGAGCACAGGCCAGCACCACCACTACCGCCCCTGCGCGCAGATAGCGGGGGTCATATAGCAGGTCGACCAGCCAGACCCCCAAAAGCGCCACGCTCGTCACCATCGCCAGAAGGAGTCCGGTGGCATAGAACCGCATTTTCCGCAGCCGAAGGAAGTTATCAACCGATTGTTTGGGCGGGTTTTCCCGATAGATCGGAATCAGCACCTTGCGGGTAACCATACCGCCCAGAAGCAGCGGAAAAGAGGCTAGGAAGAAACCGACATTGTAGACGCCGAATTCATCCAGCGACAGGAATTTTCCGATCACCAGCTTATCGCTTTGCCCGATGAAAAACCCACATATAGTACTGAGGAATATCCATTTCCCAAAATTGATCAATTCGTCCGCGGCCGATTTTTCCCAACGCAGCCGGTTCGGTTCGCCGGGCAGGAAATAGGACAGAAAAAATACTTGAGCAATCGCGCTGACCAGACCGCTGAGCACTAGCGCCCAGACCGACCCGGTGATCCATGCGGCGATGACGGCAACCATCAACCCGACGACCTGTACACCTATGTCGATCAACGTGACCCGTCCGGCCCGCAGATGGCGATTTGCGGTTTCCAATTTGGTCGGGTTGAATCCGTTGATCAACAGCGTCATCCCAGCCACCGGCAACAGGTAAAGAAGTTGCGGTTCCTGATAGAAAACAGATACCGGGTAGGCCAGAAGGCAGGTCACGATCCACAGATTGACGCCCCGGATAATCTGGATCGTCCATGCGGTGTTCAGGAAATCTGTTTCATCACCGCGTTCGGATTGCATGATCGAGGGGCTGACGCCGACATCGGAAAACATTGCCAGTCCCATCATCACAACCGAAACCAAAGCCATCAGGCCGAAAGCTTCGGGGAACAAGATGCGGGTCAGGACCAGATTCGATATCAACCGCAGGCCCTGATAAACAACGAACCCCATCGAGGTAATTGCCGAACTGCGCAAAGCACGCTCTGTCAGGCTGCTTCCCAGACTGAAACGGCGGAAGGTGTTGATCATGGGTGTCGAAACCTCAGGCAGGGTGCCGTCATCTTCCACGGCTCCAGCTGGAATGATTTGAGCCGAATTTAACCATCAGCGCAACCGTGGCGTAGAGGAAAAAGCCCAGCGGGTGGCGCAGGATATTCCCGACAAGTCGGCCCGGGCCATAGGATGTTTTGTCATCATTTTTCAACAGTTCCGGATAGCGGGTCACGATTTCATCCACACCGGAATTCTGCCGCCGTCGCACCCTGACGAGGTTTCCAAACCCTTCAACAAGCGGCCAGTCATAGCTGGCGTCGACGCCGATGCGTTCTTCGGGTGTAAAGCTGAGCCGGACAAAGGTGTCGTCGGAAATGATGTCGGGAAACGTGCCCCATCTGGCCCGGCCCGCAGCGTTTACCGCAAAAAGCCCGCAGCCCGGCACCCCGTCGGTCATGAAAGGAACGGTCAGGTAAAAGGCACGATAGGCCCGGCTGGCCCAGCTTGACGGCATAGGGATGTGAACGCGGCCACTGGCATAGCGCGGCGCGTGTGTTTCAAGCGCTTGTACAAGTTGCCGCATCAGTCCGGGGCTGACCACGACATCGGCATCCAGATAGGCGCGGCAATCGCCGTTGGCCGCGTCATCGCCCGCATTCAGTGCGCCCAGTTTACCGCCTTCGGTCAATTCGATCACACTCAGGGGCCATCCCTTGGCGGCGGCATCGGTTTCGAACCTCCGCGCCCGGACGGCAGTGTCGTCGGTGCAACCATTGGCGACAACAAGAATTTCCATCGCACCGCGTGGCAGGTCCGTCGCCAGAAGCGCGGACAGGCAGGCACCGATCAACGGGCCTTCGTTATTGGCGGGGAGGATCACAGAAATCATCAGGGTATTCGAAACGCTCTTTTCCTGTGTCGTCGGCAGCCCTAATGACGACGAATTTGATTCAATATTGCAACAGCGCCGGAACATGTGCCAGCGCAATAGATGTTCACCATCCGTTTGTGGTCTAAATTTGACCTGATGGTGAATTTGTTTCGCTAAAGCTTTTACTATCCAATCTGACGGAGAAAAGGGGTCGGCCGTGCCGAAAATTTCCAAGCTCGGATATCTAGTGCCGCAGTTTCCGGGGCAGACCCATATTTTTTTCTGGCGCGAGATTCAGAAGATCGAAGATGCGGGTGTCGAGGTTTGCCTGTTTTCCACCCGACCGCCTCCGCCCGGCCTGATATCTCATGCCTGGTCACAATCCGCGATGGAGCGAACAGAATACCTGGCCAGCACGTCGCTTTCATCCTTGCTGCTGAGTTTGCCGCGCTTGCCGCTGGGTGAATTGCTGCGCGAAGGAATCGGCAGGGAATTCTGGCGCGACGTTTTGATTTCCTTGCCTGCAGCACGCAGGTTGGCGCAGTTATGCCGAGCACGGGGTATTTCCCATGTGCATGCCCATTCCTGTGGCCGCGCAGCGATGATCGCGGCGCTGGCGAAACGACTTTACGGGCTGAACTACAGTATCAGCCTGCATGGCCCGCTAGAGGATTATGGTCCAGGTCAGCGCTTCAAGTGGCGTGGTGCGAAATTCGCTACGATAATTACCGAGGCACTATTGCAAGATGTCCGGCCCAAGCTGGGCGAGGCGTTGCCAGACCGGGTCGTCATTCAGCCAATGGGCGTGGATACTGACCGGTTGCATCGAACGGCACCTTACCAGCCGCCACAGCCGGGCGAAACGCTGCGCCTGTTCACCTGTGCGCGGTTGCATCTGGTGAAAGGGCATATCGATGTTTTGCAGGCGGTGCGCCTGCTGCTGGATCGCGGCATGGATGTGCGGTTGGAAATCGCCGGTGAAGACGATGCGGGCGGTGGCGGGTTTCACACCGTTCTGGATGAAAAAATTCAGGAACTTGGCTTGCAGGATCATGTCACCCTGATGGGTGCGGTGCCGGAAGAAACTGTGCGGGCCAAGTTGTTTGAGGCTCATCTGTTCGTCTTGGCCAGCTGGAGCGAACCGCTGGGCGTGGCCTATATGGAGGCGATGAGCTGTGAGGTGCCGGTGATCGGCACCGATGCCGGTGGCGTGCGCGAATTGATTACGGATGGGCAGGACGGCATTCTGGTGCCGCCGAAAGCGCCCGAAGCCTTGGCTGACGCAATCAGCGATCTGGCTTCGGACCCGAAAAAATGCCTTGGCCTTTCCGTTGCGGGCCGACGGACCGTGGTTGATCGGTTCGGTGCGGGTCGGGGGGCGGACACCTTGATCCGGGAAGCCTCTCGGGTTTAGCGCTGTCGTGGTTCAGCCGCGCGGCGCGACCGCGTAAAGCTGCCCCGGGGCGCTGTCGAATTCCAGCCGTTCCACCGATAACATCTGCACTTCGCCATCTGGGCCATCAGCCATCAGAAACGGCCCCATCCATGTGAACGCATAATCGCCCGGCGCACCGGGCAGAACGGCAGTATCGGTGCCGTCACCGCCATGCAGTGCATCGGCGCCACCATGGCTGATCAGCCAATCGTCGCCGTCACGGCCAACAAGAATGTCGCGTAACGCCGTCCCGTCAATCAGGTCCGGATCGGGCCCGCCACCGAGCGATGTTCCGTTTTGAAATGCGGAGGCGGGACGCGGATCCCAATCGGTGGGCAATTCGGCGTTATAGGTCATCAGGGTCGCCCAACGGGGATTTTCATCTTCCAGATATCGCTTTGAACCCCAACTGCCCCACTGGGATGCGTTAGAGACATCGACAAAGGCGTTGAACAACGTGCCGCCCGCCTGTTCCCAACCATCCATAACATCGCCATAAATCGCTGCCATTTCCTGCGTATAGTTGAAACGCTGGTAAAACGCGGTCAGCGCTTCGTCGTTCAGCCAAGTGCCGTGGCCGACAACATGTGTGCCGCCTTCGTACATGATCAGATCCATGTTGTTGTCGCGGGCGACCTTGGCGTGATAGGGAAACAGGTCGTCAATAAGTTCCTTTACAGAACCGGCTTTCAGCGCTTTGTAGGTCTGCTTGGTCGCCTCGCTTTCACTGATTTTCAGCCAATCCTTGATGCGGGGCGCGAATTCATCGCTGCCCATTTCAAAGCCGAAATAACCGGTTACGGCATAGGCGTCGAAGCGTGTGACCGGCGGCAGGATATTGCGGTCTTCCTGTTGCCAAAGCGGGGCTTGCAACAGGCCTTCTTCCAGTCCCGGCCAGCCTGTATGGGTGGCTATGACCCGGACCAGTCGGGTATCGGTTTCAGCCCCGAAAACATCGGTCCAGATGTCTGCGACCTGTGCTGCGCGCATCCCGGCGAATTGGAGCCAGGCATCCTTGTCCTTCTTGCCGGGCCAGCGCTGGGCGGCCTGAGCGAGCGCCCATTGCGTTTGCTCAAATCCGAAATTCCACAGCTCGTTAGAAAATTCGACATAGGCTTTCAATTCGGGTTTCAGGCCCGCTTTGACAGTTTCGGCGAACCGCCTGACATAGCTGTCATCGGCCAGATGAGGCATGTTGAACCATGGGTCGGCCCCGATTTCATTTGCCAGCCGCAGCATCAATTCCAACGGCACCCCTCGGCGTACGAAGGTGTAATCGGACAGAACCGGACGGTCGTCCCAGCTTTGGATTGTGGAATTATTGGTATTCATCCAATCCATGAACCGCACCGCACGCAAATCCGAGATCAGGGCCAGCCAGTCGGGATTAAAAACGGCACCCATTTCATGAAATGGAATGTGATTTTCATGCATAACCTGAATATTGCGGATCGGATCTTCGGCATCGATCCCGGTCAGAGACAGGGCCACCAATCCCTCGCCCGGGGTGAAGGTGAACCAGATTTCGCCGGGTTTTCTGACGATATCCTTGACCAGCCCGAGCACCTCCAGTTTGCCCTTGCCCTGATAGGTTAGCCGATATCGGCCGCGAAAACTGAGCGCTTCAACAGGCACTTCGGTCAAGATGAAGCTTTCCAGCCGTTCGACATCGTCGGGCATCCGCAGTGGCCAGCCGTTTTCATCAAGATACCCTTCCGCCTGCAACCGCGCAGAATCCCAGCCGCCCCATTCACCTTTGCGGTGGCCGATCCACGGGCGGGCCGATTTCATCAGGTCGATGAACGGGTATTGAGTGGACCAGTCGGATATACCGTTCAGCCCCATTGCCAATGCCGGGACTGCTGGATGGCCCAGACTGCGGGCGGGGGCTGAATGAGGCCGGACCGATCCCGTATGCGCCGTCGTCAGGTAAGATGCAATTTCGGTGTAATGTTGCCGTACCAACGGATGAATGCTGTCGGGCAATGTGATTTCGGCAGGTAATTGGTCCTGAAAAAGCGGACCATAGGTGATAAGCGCGGCCAGGAAATAAAGCGTCGGTGTGCCATGCGGGGCATCATCGCTGTACAGGTCCAGCGCCTGCAACCCGGACAGCGCGGTATCGGACAAAAGATCGGACAGAGTCGAGGCAACCGGAATCAGGGTCAGGTCCAGATTTGGGCGGGCTTCTTGCACTGCGTTGGCGTAATCCCGGAACCAGCCGTGGTAATCACCTTTGTTGGCTTGCAAATAGGTTTTCAGACCATCGGCATCGGGTGGAAATGCTGGCACCTTGCCTGCCATTTCCGCCCAGCCTTCGTAGATGAAAAAACGCGCTTGCGGTGTTTGACCCGCGGCCCAGTCGACCACTTTCAGTGTCGCGCTCAGAGGGCTTTCCTTGCGGGGATTGTCGCCATCGAATTTGGTGCTGGACGGTTGGTATTGAATGAAATTCGCAGGTGTTATGACGACTGCATCAAACCCGGCCTCAGCAAAGCTTTGGCGCTCGGAATTCCAAGCATTGGGCAGCGATTTGAACGACCATTGCGGTTCTGGCGGCAGTTTGCCGCTGAATTGCATCAGAAATCCCCAAGTGCCGTCAGCCGCAAATCGTTTGTCGCGCGCACGCGCAATTTCATGCAGCCAATGCGGAACCGAGGTTTCGGGACTGTCGCTGAGATGTTGAACCAGTGAATTGGCGAAGAAGAACGCCTTCAGCCCGTCGCTATCCTGTGCCCGCGAAACTTGCGGAGCAAGCAGCAGAAACAGGCTGAACAGGGCGACAAATCTCATCCGGTATCCTTTCGGGAATTTTCGGTTGCGGCAAATGGGTCCGGTCTATCCGAACGATGACCTAGAACCCAGTCATAGACTGCCAAGACCTGATCGGCTTTTCTATCCCAGGTAAAGAACCATTCGATCCTGTTGCGGGCATTTTCTCCGATCCTGGTCAATTGTTCGGGACGGGCGGCCAGTTCGGTCAAACTGTCGCGAAATCCCGCGACAATCTGATCGCGCGGGCCGATTGGAACCTTGAAGCCAGTTCCCGGTTTGACCAATTCACCGGGTCCGGCGTAATCGACGATCAGCGGAACAAGCCCAAGCGCCATTGCTTCCAACACGACGCCCCCGCCAAATTCACGCACCGAAGGGAAGGCCAGAATCTGTGATTGCGCCGCGACGCTCTGCACTTTGGTATGGTCCATCCAGCCGTGGAAAGTAACGGCGCTTTCGATCCCGTGATCGGCGACGAAGCGCTGCAAACTTTCCATCAAGGGCCCGTCACCGATCAAATCCAGTTGTAGCTGACCCGTCTGCAACAGCGGCAAAGCCGCCTCCAGCAGCATATCGGGGCCCTTATAGGGAACCAGCCGTCCGATGAAACAGGCGCGTAACACGTCCTTGACCGGGGCTGCGCGGGCGTTGAAACGGTCCGGGTCGATGGCGTTTTCGGGAATATAGACGGTTTTGTCCTGAAACCGGCTGGGGATTTCCGAACGGGTGTGGTGCGATCCCACAAGTATGGCCGCCGCATGGCGCAGCATACCGCGCCGTCCGGGCATCAATTTGTAGACCACCCGCAGATAGGACAGCCATTCCCGTTCCCGTCGCCGTTCGGCATCAAATCCCTTTGGCCATGGGACACCGCCATTCAGCGGACCAACCACGAAAGGCACACCAATTCGGGCGCATTTGCGCGCGATGGGGCTTGATATAGTCGGGCTGAGCGGGGTGACGCGATGCACCACGTCATATTTCCCCTGTCGCAATAGCGGGCCGAACTGTTTCCAGATCAGGTATTCGAAATAGGGGTAGGACAGCGCATTGATCAACTGCAAAGCCGTCCAGCCCTTGCCTTCACCCATACGCAACAGCCTGCCCAGGGTCCATAGGGGGCGGGCGACGGTTTCGGAGTCAATGGCGGTGAAATCGCGCCCTTCAACCAGACCCGCGCGCAGAAACGCATCGCGATTCCGGATTTGGGTGACGATATGGACATCGGCCTTGCGTCCAATGGCGCGGGCCAGAGACCATCCCACCAGCGGCACGCTGACCCATTCGGGGTTGGCGGCCTCGGCGATGATCAGAACGCGCAAGGGATGGGGAACGGGGGAAGTCTTGGCCAGCATGGTTACATTATGCTTCGTAATTTCATTTTCGGCTCTTTGTGCGCCACCGCCGACGTTTCCGCATACCCCAGCAATGCCCCTGCCATCAGCCAGGTAATTGGCGTCAGCGTCGCATTTGGCATCAGATCCAGAACATTAACACCCAGAAGCAGGCACATGCCCCCGACAAAGGGGGGGATAATTGCTGTTCGGTCGTTGCGGTATTTTGTCCAGAGCAGGAAAATCGGTGAAGTCATCAACAGGAATTGGGCGAAAAAACCGACCCAGCCATATACGCCGAGGGTAATAACCCACAACCCGTCCGTCACAGTCATGATACGCCCGGTCACTGGATCGAGAATATGATTGCGCCCCCAGCTGCCCCAGCCGAGAATCGGCCGTTCCAATGCGCGGTCCAGCAGAACGTTTTCGTTTTCCAGGCGGAACTGCAGCGATCCGGCGCGATCTGCATCGAACCGGGCGGCCTGTTCCAGAATTTTGGCTTCGGGTATCAGATGGGCTGCTTTGAGTGTCGGATAGGCTAAGGCCAATACAGCCAGTACGACCGCGATCCGCAGTTGTAGCGCAGCGGGTATGACCAGCAGCAAAGGCAGCAGGAACATCGCATAAATGATCGAACCGGCTGATTTACACAGGACAAGAACCGTTGCCATATAGATCATTGCGATGATCAGCATCGCCTTTTTCGGGCCGGTTTCGGATCGGAACAGGATTGTCATCGATACCAAAGCTGTCATGGCAAAAAAGGCCACCCACAGACCATGATACAGGAAAACGATGGGCCGGAACCCGCCATAGCGCACCATCTGCTCGAAACTGTGCTGAAAATAACCGTAGACCCAGACATTCAGTTGTGGGCTTAGCCGAACCTCGAGCAGCATCGGCAGAGAATAGACAAGACCGGCGACGCTCAGCGCGATCAGCAGTTCTTTCAGATTTCGATCACTGGCTAGAAATGCCCGGGCCAGCAGCATCGGTGTAATCAGGATGAATTGTTGCAACACCAGTGACACCGCGTCCTTGATCCCCATGCCCGGAAGGCCAACGCGGCCATAAAACACAGGATCAAGATTGCTCAACGTGGTCAGGACCGGAACGCAGACAAAGGCGATCACGGCGGCGGTTGCCAATTTGCTTTCTGGCAGGAGCCGAAATTTGCCGCGATACATGATCAGGCATATCAAGAGCACCGACAAGCTGGGCAACGTTTCCTTGGTCATCGGTGGAACCAGCGGAAAATCGAATGCCGCTGGCGGTGGTGGAAGGAACAGATAAGCCAGAATCAGACTGGCCAGCAGGGCGCGACCGACCGGGAAAGTGCGAAACAGCCCGACAGAAACAAGAGGCCACAGCCCCAAAACCAGAAATGCAAATGCGTTTGGCATTCAGCGCCTGTTTTGTCCTCTTGGGGTCAAAGTCACATTCTGACCCAGTTTCTTTCACATAGTTTACGTGATCTGTTTATAGTCACCTTAGGGCAGAATGATGGCGGTTCGGCGTTTTTGATGAAATATTTTCGAATTTTGTCAGGTTTGTCGGCCGAGCCTCCGTTTAACAGGACTAAATAAGATCGCGGACCGGCAAAGAATTTGACTTTGGAAAATGCTTCTTCACCCAAAAGCCCACTCAGGGTCGCGTATCTCTGCGATGCCGACCCGCGTGATCGGAACCTCTATTCCGGCGGCAATGCGCGGCTGTTCGATGCACTGAGCACCCGGTTCGAAAACATCCACATACTGTCGCAGGGATGGGGATGGGCCGAACCTGTCCGCCGATTGGTTCTTGCGTTGCCTGAGCCGATTATTCTGCGCGCTAAATGGCGGCTGCATCTGCTGCTGTCATCGGTTATCGCCCGGGCCGTGCGGAAGGAACTGGAACAGCAGCAATTCGACGTGTTGTTTTGTGCTTACAGTTTTCATTCGCTGTACGGTCTGAAACCGTCCTATCCGATCACGACGGTGTTCACCTCTGACGCGACCCCGTCGGTTTATAAACACTCTGAAATCGGTCAGGCATTCGACAGCTTTTTCAGTCTGTCGCGCAAATTCGACCATTTGATTGTGAAGGCGGAAACACAGGTGTTTCAATCAACGGATCTGCTGCTTTGGCCGTCGAACTGGATAAAGAACGATGCCGAAAAATGGTTCGAGCTGACACCCGGCCACAGTCAGGTCGTGCCTTGGGGCGCTAATTTTCCCGATCCGGGTATCCTGTCTGATGCACCGCAGCTGGTGGCGGGCAATCCGGTCAGAATTCTACTGGTGGGACGGGATTGGTTCGCCAAGGGCGGTCCGATAACTGCCGAAACGGTTCAGTTGTTGCGGGATCAGGGCGTCGATGCCCGGCTGACCGTGGTGGGGTGTACGCCGCCCGAAACCGGATTGGGGGACGCGCTAAGGGTTTATCCGTCCCTGGACAAGTCCAAGCCGGACGAGATGAAGCTGTTTCAGGATCTATATCGGCGGGCGCATTTCATGATGATGCCGTCCTTTGAATCCTATGGATTTGCGTTCTGCGAAGCTTCTGCCTATGGCTTGCCGTCGCTCTGCGCCGATGTAGGGGGCGTTCCTGTGTATGATGGGATTAATGGTTTTGCTTTGCCAACCGATACCGGGCCGGGGGCTTATGCCGAAATTGTGCAAGAATTTTTAGCGGCGCCTGAACGCTATGACGCGCTTAGACAATCGACCCGGCGCGAATATGAAGAACGTCTGAATTGGGACGCATGGGCGGATCGCACCGCCGCGCTGATCGAAGCGGCGGTTGCAGCGCGTAATGCGTCATAGCCGATCAATGACCGGTGGCTGACATTACCACCGAAACGGTTGCCAAAAGGACTTTGATATCGGTCCCGACCGACAGATCGCGGTGATAGGCAGCGTCGAATTGGGCGCGGTCGCGGAAGCTGCTTTCGTTGCGCACTGAGGTCTGCCAATAACCGGTGATACCGGGCAGCATGTCGTAATATTCGGTCCCGGGATAAAGGATGCGCTGTTCGCACATCATCGGACGCGGGCCGACCAGTGACATTTCACCTTTCACCACGTTCCACAGCTGCGGCAGTTCATCCAGAGAAGTCTGGCGGATCAGTTTGCCGAAACGGGTAATCCGGGGATCGTGGCGTAGTTTCTGGTTTGCATCCCATTCGCGGCGGGCATCGGGGTTGTCCGCCAGGTATTGTTTCAGGGCCGCGTCAGCATTGGGGGTCATGCTGCGCAGTTTCCACATCCTGTACACCCGGCCGTTACGGCCTACGCGATTCTGACAGTAAAAAGGTGATTTGCCATCCAGCGCGATGACCGCGGCCAGCAGCACAATCACCACTAGGACCGTGGGAGCCATCAGCAAAACCAAAGTCAGATCAAGAGCGCGCTTTCCCGCAATGCGGTACATACCGGTCGGCTGATGATGAAGCGTCGCCTTGTTCGGAGGCATATTGGTTTTGGCAGCTTGCAGAGCCGTAGTCATATGCATGTTCATATTAACCCCCCCAGGGTTTTCAGCGCAGCAGATGCAAACCAACGCGCATTCGCGCGGCACGCAAATCTTGTGTCCGGTGACGCAAATGCATCTCCGGTCGGTGTTTCCAGTTTGTCTGTCTTGACTGCAGGCAGTTAGGCAGTTCCTGCCCGGCAGCTGTATTCTACTGGTTCAAATACTCTTCTCGCCATTCCAGTGTATCGGTACTCCACCATTCGATTTTGAGCAGAGTTTGGCGAAAATTTTCCCCGTATTTGAACCAATCAATAGGTATGTTTATGCAGATTAAACCGAATTCAGTCAATGAGATCAGGCGGTTTGCAACCTACACGGAGCTCTAGTCGGAATGTACTGGTTGTAGGGATTTCGGACTGTTTTGAAGATTTTTTTGGTTAACAATATCGGTCGAAACGGTCGAAGTTATTGCCTTCCAGAGCCGTAAGATCACGTATCGCGAAATTCGCTCTGACCAAATTTTGACAGTATTGCCAGGCGGACTGTGGATAAAACGAAAACAATCGAGGCTGAGAATTCCCGTTGACTGAATAGGGTAGACAATACCTTGCTCTTTTATCGTGTTTTGGTGTTTTCGAAGTTTCCCACTTCGGGCATGAAATTGACAGGAGATGTCAAAATCCCAAGCTCTCTTTCGACCTCGATCTAGGCGGTTCGATCTATGGACCAGTCGGTTAGGCCAGAAAGGCACATGCCGGATTCGAGCCACATTTTAAAAGATTACAACTTAAAGAGGATGCTTTGCGGGAAACAGTTCCATGAGTTTGGGTGGATTGTCCGAATTAGAGGGTCAAAATGATCATAAGGTGATTCGAAAAACACCCAAAAGAGAGGAATTTGAGGTGGAATCTGGGCGGGTCCCGCCCAGATTCGCTTCTTCCGCCTTGACGGTGGCGGGAACGGGCAGATCAGACGTCGAAAAGGCGGGGCGTACCCCGCCTTTCGATATCAGAGGCATGCCTCGAACAACGCTTGGGTATTTTCGGCGGTCATCTCTACTGGATTACCGCCGGTGGAAGGATCGGCGAGGGCACCTTGGACCAGTGCCGCGATATCCGGATCGGTCACCCCCAGTTCCGTCAGGTTCGCCGGAATGCCAAGAGAGGCGTTCAGTTCGCCAACAAGCGCATAGAAGCCATCAAAGCCACCTTCGATCCCCAGATAGGCTGCGGCCCGCTCGATCCGCTCTTCGATAGCGGCCCGGTTGAAGCGCAGCACTGGCTGCATGACGACCGCATTGGTGGTGCCATGATGGGTGTTGTACATCGCCCCGATTGGGTGGCTTAGCGCATGGATCGCGCCAAGTCCCTTTTGAAACGCCACCGCGCCCATTGCAGCCGCCGCCATCATCTGACCGCGGGCCTCGATGTCAGTGCCGTCCTTATAGGCGCGAGGCAGGTATTCCTTGACCAACCGCAGACCTTCCAGCGCGATACCTTGCGACATCGGATGGAAGTGCGGGCTGCAATAGGCTTCCAGGCAATGGGCGAATGCATCCATCCCAGTGCCCGCGGTAATCGCGGGTGGCATACCTACTGTCAGTTCCGGATCGGATATTACCACCGTTGGCAGAACCTTGGGGTGGAAGATGATTTTTTTGGCATGCGTTTTGGAATTGGTCAAAACGCTGGCGCGTCCGACTTCCGATCCGGTTCCGGCGGTCGTGGGCACTGCGATAATCGGCGCGATGGCATCGGCATCGGCACGGGTCCACCAATCACCTACATCTTCGAAGTCCCAAACGGGTCGGGTCTGACCGGCCATGAAGGCCACCATCTTGCCCAGATCCAAACCCGAGCCGCCGCCAAAAGCGATCACCCCGTCATGACCGCCGTCTCGATAGACTTTCAGGCCCGCCTCAAGGTTGACCTCGGTTGGGTTTGGGTCGACTTCGGAAAAAATCCCCCGTCCCAGACTTGCGGCCTCCATGATATCCAGCGTTGCCGCGCAGATAGGTAGCGGCGCCAGCCCCTTATCGGTCACCAGAAGCGGTTTCGTGATCCCGGCAGCCGCACAGGCTTCGGGCAGTTCCTTGATACGCCCCGCCCCGAAGCGGATGGCGTTGGGATAAGACCAATTTGCAGTCAGCGTCATTGCTGTTTCCTCAGATGATAGGATTTCGGGCGGGTCAGGTTGTGATAGCCAATCACTGACAGGCCTCCGCCACGGCCTGTGTCCTTGCACCCGGTCCAACACAGGCCCGGATCCAGGTAATCGGCACGGTTCATGAAAATGGTGCCGGTTTCGATCTGCTGCCCGATGGCTTCGGCGCGGTTGATATCCGCTGTCCAAAGCGACGCTGTCAGGCCATAATCGCTGTCATTCATCAGCCGGATGGCTTCGGCGTCGTCCTTGACCTTCATGATGCCTACCACCGGGCCAAAGCTTTCTTCGCGCATCACCCGCATGTCGTGGGTCACGTCGATCAGTATCTGCGGCATCAGGTAGGCACCGCCATCCTGGGGAAACAGTTCTGGAGCGATAAGCGGCTTCGCCCCCGCTTCGATCGCTTCGGCGGTCTGGGAGCGCACTTCGTTGGCAAACCGCGTCTGTGCCATCGGGCCCAAAGTAGTTTCCGGGTCCATCGGGTCGCCCAGCTTGTACCCCTCGACGATCTTCACCGCTTTTTCTACGAACGCGTCGAACAGGCTTTCCACCACGTAGATGCGTTCGATCCCGCAACAGCACTGGCCGGAATTGAACATCGCCGCATCAATCAAGGTTTCGACCGCAGCGTCCAGATCGGCGTCTTCCATGACATAGCCCGGATCCTTGCCGCCAAGTTCCAAGCCGACTCCGGTGAATGTCCCAGCTGCGGCCAGTTCAATCGCCCGACCACCGCCGACCGACCCGGTGAAATTGACAAACCCAAAGCTTTTCGCCGCGATCAGGTCGCTGGTTACGTCATGGTTCAGGAACACGTTCTGGAACACGTCCTCGGGGATGCCCGCCGCGTGAAACGCCTGCGCCATCCGTTCCCCCACCAACAACGTCTGGGTAGCGTGTTTCAGCAGCACGGCATTGCCAGCGATCAACGCCGGCGCGACGGTGTTGATCGCGGTCATGAACGGATAATTCCATGGCGCGATAACCAGAACCACCCCATGAGCTTCGCGCGCGATGTAGCGTTTGAACGTGTCGCTGTCTTCCAGCGCAATCGGGGCCAGTGCGTCGCGGGCAATTTGGGCCATGTAATCGGCGCGTTCCTTGAAACCGCCGAATTCGCCACCATAGCGGATCGGCCTGCCCATCTGTCGCGCCAGTTCCGGCACGATGTCGTCATTCAGAGCGCCGACATTCTCGACGCCTTTCATGACCAGCGCGATCCGTTCATCCAAAGGGCGCGCTGCCCAGGCTTTTTGCGCGGTTGTCGCTTTCGCGACTCCCTGTTTGGCCGCCTCGAAGCTCAATACCTCTCGCTCGGCCACCACCGATCCGTCAATCGGCGATATGCAAGTCAGTTTCTGGCTCATGCCAAATACTCCAGGTTCGAAGGGAAATTACTTCCCGTTTCATCTTGGTCAAAAAAAATCCCGCCGGGGACGCGCTGCGACAGCCACGGGGTGTTCCGGTCAGGCGCGTTCGAACCCCCGACGCAATTCATAATCGGTCACTGCGGAATCGAAATCTTCCTGCTCGACCTCTGCCGCACGGGTATAATGGTCGACTACCCAATCCCCCATCGCGGCGCGCAGCAATTTGGAATTCCGCAGGGTCTCGGTGGCATCGCGCAAAGAATGCGGTATTTCGACCACCTCGGCGGTTTCATAGACGTCGCCGGTGATCGGTGGCGCAAGTTCCAGCCCCTCTTCGATCCCGGCCAATCCAGCGGCCAGCAGCGCGGCCATCGCCAGATAGGGGTTCAGATCCGAGCCACCTATGCGGCATTCGATCCGCACCGCTTTACTGCCTTCGCCGCAAAGACGGAACCCGGCGGTGCGGTTGTCTACCGACCAAACGGTTTTTGTGGGGGCAAAACTACCTTTCTGGAACCGTTTGTAGCTGTTCACGTAAGGTGCCAGAAAACAGGTAATGTCGGGCGCGTACTTGATCTGACCGGCGACATAGCTGCGCATCAGATCAGACATGCCGTGCTCGGCCTCGGGATCGAAGAACGCATTCTTTCCATCTTTCCACAGCGATTGATGCACATGGCTGGACGATCCAACCCGGTCGGCTTGCCATTTCGGCAGAAAGCTGGCGGCATGACCCTGCTGCCATGCGATTTCCTTGGTCGCATGTTTGGCAATCGCATGGTGATCGGCGGTGGCCATCGCAGGGCCGTACTTGATATTCAGTTCTTCCTGACCGGCTTCGGCTTCGCCCTTGGTGTTTTCCACGGGAATTCCGGCGGCATAAAGGTGATTGCGCAAGGGGCGCATGATCGCCTCTTCCTTGGTGGTTTGGAAAATATTGTAGTCTTCATTGTAGTCCGAAATCGGCGTCAGATCGCGGAAACCCGATTTGGCGATCTCTTTGAAACTCTTCTCAAACAGGAAAAATTCCAGCTCGGTTGCGGTATAGGGGGTCAACCCCATCGCTTCGGCTCGCGCGATCTGCTTTTTCAGAATGGTGCGCGGTGCGTGTTCGACTTCTGCATGGGAATGGTGATCCAGCAGATCGCACAGCACCATTGCGGTGCCTTCAAGCCACGGCATTGGCCGAATCGTACTCAGATCGGGCTTCATGATGTAATCACCATATCCGGCCTTCCAACTGGTTGCGGCAAAGCCTTCTGGGGTCGCCATTTCCAGATCGGTCGCTAGCAGGTAGTTGCAGCAATGGGTTTCTTCCCAGGCGTCGTTGACGAAATGATGGCCGACGAAGCGCTTGCCCATCAGGCGGCCCTGCATATCAATGGTGCAGGCCAGAACGGTGTCGATGGTGCCGCTTTCCACCGCGTTTTTCAGGTCCTCGAAAGTCATCAGTCCTGGCATGTCATGGCTCCTCTGCCTTGTCTCAGTCGAGCCGCAGCCCCGGCAGAACCGGGGCTACGTGTCTTGTCGGGAAATGGATACCCTTAGCCGTAGCGGTAAGGACGGCCCGCTTTTTCCATATCCGCGTTATACTTCTTGAAGATTTCGACAACCTTCGCCTTGGTTTCGGATTCAGCCGCGATTTCATCCCAGAAGGTGTGTGCCGCAGACTCGACTTGGGCCCATTCTGCATCGGGGATCGAAGTGAGCTGCATCTTGGTGCCATCGACACGCAGATTGGCTTCGCCGCCCCAGTACCACCACTGACGATAATAATGCGACTGTTCCATGCAAGTGGCCAGCAGCAGTTTCAGATCTTCCGGCAGTTCTTCATACCGGCCCATATTGGCAAAGAAATGGCCAATCCAGGCGCCCGAGATGTTGTTGGTCAGGAAGTAGTTGGTCACGTCGGCCCAACCCACGGTGTAGTCTTCGGTGATGCCCGACCATGCGATCCCATCCAGTTCGCCGGTCTGCACGGCAACCTCGATATCTTCCCACGGCAGGGTGACCGGGACGACGCCGAACTGCGACAGGAAGCGGCCAGCGGTGGGGAAGGTAAAGACGCGCTTGCCTTTCAGATCGGCCAGGCTGTTGATCGGGTCCTTGGTGGCGAAATGGCAGGGGTCCCAGGATCCGGCGCTGATATGCTTGACGCCGACCTTGGCGTATTCTTCGCCCCAGATTTCATTCAGCCCGTATTTGTTGAACAACACCGGCACATCGAGGCTGTAGCGCGACGCAAACGGGAAGTATCCACCAAAAACGGTTACTTCGGTGGGTGATGCCATCGAATCGTCATCCGATTGCACTGCGTCAATCGTGCCGCGCTGCATCGCTTGGAACAATTCGCCTGTGGGGACCAGCTGATCGGCGAAGAACAGTTCGATCTGCATCCGGTCGCCGGCGATTTTGTTGAAGGTATCAATGGCAGGTTTCACCACATGTTCGGCCAATGCCGGACCGGCATAGGTCTGCATCCGCCATTTGATGGTCGATTGCGCCAGGGCGGGGGTTGCCAGGGCGGCGGGGGCGGCGGCTGCGGCCCCGGCTAGGAACTTACGTCTGGTGGTCATGTTCTCTCTCCTATTGGTTCAAGTTCGACAGGCTTTGCCTTTGTTATTGGACGCTCCATTTGTCGGAGTTCTGTCAGTTTCCGTAAACATATTCGGGCAGCCACAGCGCGATCTGCGGGAAGACCATGATCAGGATCAGCGCCGCGATCATCACCAGCACAAAGGGTAGGATGGACCCGTAAATATCTCTCAGTGTGATTTCCGGTGGGGCCATTGCCCGCATCAGGAACAGGTTATAGCCGAAGGGCGGTGTCATATAGGCGATCTGGGTGGTGATCGTGTAAAGCACACCATACCAGATCAGATCGAACCCCAGCGCGTTGACCAGTGGCACATAAAGCGGTGCGACGATCACCAGCATCGCGGTATCGTCCAGAAATGTACCCATGACGATGAAGCTTAGCTGCATCAGGATCAGGATCATCCAGGGGCTCAGCCCCAGCCGTTCGGTGAACAGATCCTTGATCGCGTTCACCGCACCCAGACCGTCGAAGACCGCGCCAAATCCCAACGCGGCCAGGATGATCCACATGAACATGCACGAAATTGCAAGTGTCTGGCGCACCGAGACCTCGAACACGTCCTTGGTCATCCGGCGTTTCAGTACAGCGGCCATGAAGGCGGTCATCGCACCGATTGCAGAACTTTCCACCAGGCTGGTCCAGCCGTTTACGAAGGGCACCATCATCGCCGCAAAAATCACCAAAGGCAGAATTCCAGCGCGCAGAAGGCGCATCTTTTCGGAAAACGATACATTGCGTTCTTCAGGCGGCAGGACCGGGCCCAGAGCGGGGTCAATTTTGCAGCGGACATAGATATAGATAATGAACATGGTCGCCATCAGCAGTCCGGGCATGACCCCGGCCAGCCACAGCTGGCCCACCGGTTGCCGTGCGATCATGGCATACAGCACCAGAACAACCGAAGGCGGCACCAGAATGCCCAGACTCGATCCGGCCTGAATCACGCCGGTCACCATTTTCTTGTCATATCCGCGCCGCAGCAGTTCGGGCAACGCAATGGTCGCCCCGATAGCCATGCCAGCAACGCTAAGCCCGTTCATCGCAGAAATCAGCACCATCAACCCGATGGTCCCGATCGCCAGCCCGCCCGAAACCGGTCCCATCCAGACATGGAACATTTTGTACAGATCGTCGGCGATTTTGCTTTCTGACAACACATATCCCATGAAGATGAACATCGGCAGCGTCAGCAGCGGATACCATTTCATCAGTTTCATCGCCGAGGAAAACGGAATATCGGCCCCGCCCGGTCCCCAAAGCAGGATCGCGGCCAAAGCGGCCACGCCGCCGATGGCCCCGAATACGCGCTGGCCGGTAAACAGCATCAGCATCATGGTGGCGAACATGAAGATGGCGATCATCTCATATGACATGCGTCAAATCTCCTGTCCGCGAATGCGGGCGATGTCTTTGAAAAATTCGGAAAGCGCTTGCAGCAGGATCAGGAATATTCCCAGAACCATGATCAGTTTGATCGGCCACAGCACGGGCCGCCATGCGGTGGGGCTGCGTTCGATATAGCCCATCACCTCTTCTGCCCCGGCCGGTCCGCCGGTGAAAAAGGCGGTGATCAGGTCGATGGCGAATTGAAACGGATGGCCGGTGAAATGGCCCAAGGAATAGGTCAGCGAATTGAACGCACCGTAAAGCAGGATGCTGAGGTAAAACACCAATACCATCACGGTGAAGGCATCGAACCAGGCTTTTTTGCGATGCGACCAACCATGATAGAACAGGTCCATTCGCACATTCGATCCCAGCTGGATCGAATAGGGGCCGCCCAGAATGTAGTAGGAAACCATCGCGAATTGCGCCATTTCCAAGGTCCAGAGCGAAGGCAACAGAAAAGTCTTGGAAATCGATGACCACAGCAGGATGCCGACCATGATGAAAATTCCATACATCACGATCCGGCCCAGACGGTAGTTGATCGCATCTACCCAGCGGATATATCCGAGGATCAATCTTGGCATGGTGCCTCGCTTTGTGGGGTGGTGATACCGTAATCGGCCATGGCGTCGGTAATCCAATGCGCCAGCATTCCCGCCATGGCCTGCTGGCTTTCGGAATCGGGGATCAGATCGTTGCGGATTTCCAGCATCACGTTCAGCATGCCGCGTGGGATTGCGTGAGCTTTCAGTGTATGGGTCACACCGTGTTCGGGCCCATAGGGATCATTTCGCCGAACATCCAGTTGCGTATGGTCCGCCACTTTGTTCAGCATGGCATCGGCGAAACGGCTGTCCGCGTCGTTCAAAACGCCGATTTCGACATCGCGCATCCGGTCGAAATATATCGGTGTGAAGCTGTGGATGGTGATCAGAACTTTCGGCACTTGCTGATCAAGCAGAACCCTCATCGCATCGCGAAACGGATCGTGAAACCGAGACACGCGCTCTGCGCGCTGGGCATCGGTTAGGGTCTGGTTTCCGGGGATGTCGTAAATTTCGCTTTTCTCGGGAACCGCATCAGTGGCGTCCGGCGGGCGGTTGCAATCAAACAGCAGCCGGGATGCCGCGCCATGGATCAGCACCGCGTTAAGCGTGGTCGCAAGTGTCTGCGCCACCGGCAAAGCGCCCGGGTCCCAGGCGACGTGGCTTTGACGCACCGTTTCATTCAGGCCCAGCCCGGCGAAGCCGTCGGGAATAGTATTGCAGGCATGTTCACACACGACAACCACTGGCGAGGCCCCTTTCGGGGTCTGAACCTTGACTGCTTCGTTTTCGAAGGTCAGCGCAGCACCGTGCATGAATTTTTCCGTCCCAGTTATTTTGAAAACAATTCTTCATGTTACATCGACCTGTCAATTGGGTTTCTGAAAAAATTTCTTCACGGACTGTCGCTCTGTCGATATAATAAGCAAAAACCGGGGATAGATTTTGAACGATGTGCCCAAAACGATTGCGGAACGCCTGCAATCAGCTTTTGACGACCTGACCCGTGCCGAACGGCAATTGGCGGATTCGTTGCTGACAGGTTACCCGGTTTCCGGTCTTGGGTCGATAACGCAAGTCGCAAAGGCGGCGGGCGTTTCCACTCCGACGGTCGTCCGCATGGTGCAAAAGCTGGGCTTTACCGGCTTTCCGGCTTTCCAGTCTGCCCTGCGGCGCGAACTGGAGGCACGGATTTCTGATCCGATTACCAAGCATGACACTTGGGTGGAAAAGGCGCCCGATGCCCATATTCTGAACCGCTTTACCGATGCGGTGATGGGAAATATCCGGCAAACTCTGACCCAGATCGATCCCGACATGTTCGATCGGGCCTGCGAGATGCTGACGGAACTGGACCATTCGGTGCTGGTTGTGGGGGGAAGGATCACCCGATCACTGGCCGACTACTTTTTCATGCATATGCAGGTGCTGCGGCCCAATGTGACGCATATTCAGTCGATGTCGAATGCCTGGGTGCATTACCTGTTGGATATCAAACCCGGCGATGTCGTGGTGATTTTCGACGTGCGGCGCTATGAAAACGCCACGCTGCGTCTGGCTGAAATGGCACGGGAAAAGGGCGCGCGGATCATTTTGTTCACCGATCAATGGCGGTCGCCGGTACATGAGTTTTCCGACTGCACCTTTTGCGTCAGGATTGCGGTGCCCTCCGCCTGGGACAGCACGGTTACATTGATGCTGATTCTGGAAGCAATGATCGCCGAAGTTCAGGAACATACCTGGGACAGTTCGCGCCAGAGAATGGAGGAACTGGAAGACATGTTCGACCGTACACGGTTTTTCAGGAAGTTCACCTAAGCGTCAGGCCGGAGTCCGAATTTGACCACGAACCCCGGATTGAGAGCCGGATCACGCTTTTCCAGACGCTCGCTGATAAGCGTCGCGTGACCGCATCGCCTTGGCATAAGAGGACAATTTTTCCGGTGCGGCGGGGAATTTTGCCCCGAATGCCCAGTTCAGGCAATTGGTCAGGATGATATCTGCGATGGTCATGGTTTCACCCATCACAAATGGTCCTTCGAACCGGTCAGCCATGTGACCGATATTGCGCTCGTATTCCCATTTCAGGCTATCGATCACCGCGGGGACCCTGCGGTTTTCGGGATGAATGAACTTGTGTCGGGTCGCCATCCATAAAACGCCGTCGATTTCGTCGATGATCTGATGGGTCACCGCATCCTGCCGGGCCCTTTCAAGAGTTCCGGCGGGGAAGGTCATCTGCCCATGTTTATCCGCAAGATAGGTCATGATCGCAGTCGAATCCGTTATCACCTGACCCCCAACGCGCAGCGCGGGGACCTTGCCCGAAGGGTTGCAATCCAAGGCTTCTGGCGAATGCGGTTTGGCGGGGATGTTGGTATAGGGCTGGCCCAGTTCTTCCAGCAGCCACAGTACCCGAAAGGCGCGGCTGGTCGGATGGCCTATCACTTCGTACATTTCATTTCCTCCCTGTTTGGTTCAGCAGACTGCAAAACGGGGCGGCATTCCAGCAGAACGCTTCGTAACACTTATCTTCCAGCCAGCATCGCCAGCCGGATCAACATTCGTTCAACCAGCGCCATGGCCGGTGCGCGTTGCCCGGCCGAACGCAGTTTCAGATCGGTGTCGGTCAGGATCGTAAGCGCGGTTTCCAGCTTGGCCGGACCCCAGCCCTGGGCCTGACGAATCATCCTGTCGCGTCTGGGACCATAGATCGGTGGACGCATCCGGGCGACGCCCTGCGCCGCGCCACCCGGGTCGGCTGCGGCTGCGTAAAGTGTGCGGAAATGGCGGGTGGCGCTGATACAGAGGCTGACAGCGTTGATCCCCTGAGCCTTCAGTTTGTTCAGGATCGGACCAATTTCGCCCGACCGTGCTTCGGCCACGATGTTGAGAATATCGTCGAGCGCGGCATCGGTGGTGGCAGGCGCACATGCGGTGACATCTTCGGAATTGGCCGGGCTGGGATCGTTCAGTTTGTAAAGCGACAGCTTTTCCAGTGTTTGACGGAAATCGCCCGGCGACAATTCGCGCGACAGTGTGGTCAAATCGGTCATTGCCTGCGGGTCGATCTGGGTCAGGCCAGACCGGGCCAGTTCCGCCTCGATCTCTTCGCGCGAGGGCGGGTCGTCATAAAGCCCTACCGCATAGGCGTTGGAATGATTTTCAAACAGCTTACGCAGCTTGGATGTGGCCTTGAGTTGCCCGGCGGTGATGATGACCTGTGCGTCGCCCGCAGTCCAATCCTGCAACGCATTGACCACCGCAGGGGCGATCGCATCGGTTGCGTCTTCGACAAAGGCCACGCGCGGTCCGGGGAAGAAGCTGATCGCCTTGATCGCATCCAGCAACATCGCCGGATCCTTGCGCAGTTCGGCCCCGGGAATACGGCTCAGCCGCATTTCCTCTTCGCCATTCGGACCCAGCAGCGCCTCGATCACCTCTTGTCGTTTCAGCGCCACCCGCATCGCATCGGCGCTGTAAATCAGCAGCCCGGTCCGCGCCGGATCGGGCTTGGTGAAATAGCGATTGGCGTCTCGGCCGGTCAGTTTCATTGGGTCAGGCCTGGCGACGCAGCGATCAATCGGGTGACGATCTGGTCAGCGAGGATTTTTGCCAGCCGTTCATGCGCATCGCGTTCCGCGGCCAGTGTCGCTACGGTGGTGCCGGTCGTGGAATAGCCGGTGAACTGATTGACGCTGCCTTGGGTCATGATCATCTCTGACGCCGTGTCGGTCAGGGCGTAATCGGCATGGCCGACAAGATTGAATCGCGTGGTAATATTGGTCGCTGAAATCGCCATCCGCTCTTCTTGTACATTGAGCGTGTAGCTGAGCGTATAGCGCGTGTCATTCGGGCGCCCCAGCCGGGTTTCAATTTCCCGCACAAGGATTTGTTCGTCGCGGGTCTGCGGGGCCGCAACGGCGATGCTGTTCAGCAGCACATTGCCCGGCCCGCCAGTGCCGTAAACTGGCGCAAAGCCGCAGCCCGTCAGGACCGCGACCGCCATAATCGAAAGGAAGTTTCTTCGGTCAGACAACCACATTCACGATCCGTCCCGGCACCACGATCAGCTTTTTCGGCTGGCCCCCTTCTAGGGCCTTGAGCACAGCTTCGTGTTCCAGAACCAGTTTTTCAACCTCTTCCTTCGGCATATCCTTGGCAACGCTGATTTCCGCCCGCCGTTTGCCGTTGATTTGAATCGGCATGGTGACGGATTCATCGACCATCATTGCCTCATCCGCCACAGGCCAGGGCGCGCTGGCGATCAGTCCCTGGCCGCCGAGGATTTGCCAACATTCTTCGGCCAGATGCGGCGTCATTGGCGACATAAGCTGCGCCAAGGTCTTGGCCGCTTCTTTCTTCGCTGCCGCGCCCGCCTTGGATTTCGCCAGCGTGTTGGTGAAGCCATAGAGTTTTGCGATCGAGGTGTTGAAGCCGAAACTGTCGACGCCGCCGGTCACTTCGTGGATCGCCTTGTGCATCGCCCGCAGCAGCACTTCGTCTTCCTTGGCGTTATCCGCGGCATCGCTGGCCGCGATTTCGGCGCAGATGCGGTACACGCGGGCCAGATGTTTGCTGGCCGCTTCGGCGCCGCTCGCGGTCCATTCCACATCGCGTTCCGGCGGGCTGTCGGACAGCACGAACCAACGCGCGGTATCGGCGCCGTATTGTTCGATGATCTGCACCGGGTCGACCACGTTGTTCTTGGACTTCGACATCTTGGCCGAGGGGATGATTTCGACAACCTCGCTTTCTAGTTTTCGCAGACTATGCACCTGCGCCAAGTCGAAGGGGTCGTTTGCATTCATACCCTGTTCGGAAACCCAAGATTTCAAAACAGCGGCTTTTCGGCCGTCCGGGTCGTTAAACTCAAGAACGTCTTCGGGGTAGTGATAGACCGGACGGCCATCGGCGCCCTTGGTCTGGTAAATCGCGTGGGTCACCATGCCTTGGGTGAACAGCGCGTTGAACGGTTCCTTCGATTTCTCCGGCAAATGCCCGCAGATATTCATCGCCCGCGCGAAGAAACGCGAATAGAGCAGGTGCAGGATCGCGTGTTCGATGCCGCCAATATACTGGTCGACGTTCATCCAGTAGTCGGCCTCGGCCGGATCGGTGGGGGTTTCCGCGCGCGGCGCGGTGAAGCGCGCGTAATACCACGAGCTGTCCACGAACGTGTCCATCGTGTCGGTTTCACGCTGCGCCGCTTGCCCACATTTCGGGCAGGTGCAGTCGCGCCAGGTCGGGTGCCGGTCCAGCGGGTTGCCGGGGATCGAGAAATCGATCGGCTGACCGCCCTCGTCATAGGGCAGTTGGATCGGCAGGTTTTCCTTCTTCTCGGGCACCACGCCGCAGGCATCGCAATGCACCACCGGGATCGGGCAGCCCCAGTAGCGCTGCCGCGACAGGCCCCAGTCGCGCAGGCGGAACTTGGTCACGCCCTGGCCGACGCCCTTGGATTCGCAGAAATCGATGGCGGCGATCACCGCGTCTTCACCGGTCTGGATTGCCTCGCCCGCGAAGCCTTTCACGTAACGCACCTTTTCGCTTTTCAGCGGTACGAAGGCGGCGTTTTCTGGGTAACCGCCTTCGACCGGCTCAAACGTCGGGACGATTGGCAGGTCATATTTAGTGGCGAAGTCGAAATCGCGTTCGTCATGCGCGGGGCAGCCGAAGATCGCGCCGGTGCCGTAATCCATCAGGATGAAGTTGGCGATATAGACCGGCAATTCCCAGCTTTCATCGAACGGATGACGCACGCGCAACCCGGTGTCGAAGCCCAGTTTTTCCGCTTTTTCGATAGCCTCGGCGGTGGTGCCGCCCTTACGCGCTTCGGCGCAGAAGGCCGCGACATCGTCGCGTTCCCGCTCCAGCGTCTTGGCCAACGGGTGATCAGGGGAAATGCCGACGAAAGACGCTCCCATCAGCGTGTCGGGACGGGTGGTGTAAACCTCGACACGGTCGGCGCCATGCGGCCCGTCGATCAGCGAGAACGCGAATTGCAGCCCGCGCGATTTACCGATCCAGTTGGCCTGCATCAGTTTCACCTTGGCGGGCCAATCGTCCAGTCCATCAAGTGCGTCCAGCAGTTCCTCGGAGAAATCGGAGATCTTGAAGAACCACTGGGTCAGTTCGCGCCGCTCGACCTCGGCACCGGATCGCCAGCCTTTGCCGTCGATCACCTGTTCATTGGCCAGAACGGTCATGTCGACCGGGTCCCAGTTGACCACCGCGTTCTTGCGGTAAACCAGGCCCTTTTCGATGAAGTCGATGAACATCGATTGCTGCTGACCGTAATATTCCGGGTCGCAGGTGGCGAACATGCGCGACCAGTCGAGCCCGAAGCCCAGCGGCTTCATCTGCTCGACCATCGTGTCGATGTTGGAATAGGTCCAGTCCTTGGGGTGACCGCCCGACGCCATCGCGGCGTTTTCCGCCGGCATGCCGAAGGCATCGAACCCCATCGGGTGCAGCACGTTATGGCCGGTGGAAATCTTGTAGCGCGCGATCACGTCGCCCATCGTGTAATTGCGCACATGCCCAATATGGATGCGGCCCGACGGATAGGGGAACATCTCCAGCACGTAATATTTCGGCTTATCCGCGCTGCGCACGGCTTTGAAGATTTCAGCCTTTTCCCAGGCCTCTTGCCACTTACCTTCGATGTCGGCGGCAGAATAGCGGGTCATATCGGATTCCTTGGCTTTGAGCATCGCGTCGTCGCAAGTGGTGATATGCGGGCTTTTTCTTGCGGTCCAGTGGGTAAAGGTAAAAATGCCGGTCTTTGCAGCGCGGACAGGCGCGCTATAAAGGAGAAAAGCAAGCAGGCATCCACATGAAAATCCTTTTCATTCACCAAAACTTTCCCGGCCAATACAAACATCTTGCTCCGGCTCTGGCTGCTGCAGGGCATCAATGTGTCGCCCTGACCCTGCGGGTGAAAGAGCCGCAGACATGGCGAGGGGTGCGGCTGCTGCCATATGGGATCAAGCGTAAACAGGGTGCCGGCATTCATCCTTGGGTGCTGGACTTCGACACCAAGGTGATCCGGGCAGAAGCCTGTTTCCACGCCGCCTGTTCCCTGCGGGATCAGGGATTCAGCCCCGATATTATTGTGGGCCATCCCGGTTGGGGCGAAACGATGTTCCTGCGGGATGTCTGGCCCGACGCGCGAATTGGGCTTTATTACGAACTTTATCATCTGTCCGGACCCGAACATGTTGGGTTCGATGCCGAATTCCAGACCAAGGCGTCAGAAACCGAAAAGCTGCGTATTCGGCTGAAAAACCTGAACAATCAGATGCATTACAAGATCGGTGATCTTGGCATCAGCCCGACCGAATTTCAGGCAGGAACCTTCCCGCCCGAATTTAGAGACAAGATCAGTGTGATCCATGACGGAATCGATACGGGCCATGTCGTGCCGAATTCGGAGGCATCGTTGCAGTTGCCAGACGGGTCCACCGTAACGCGAGATGACGAGGTGATCACCTTCGTCAACCGCAACCTGGAACCCTATCGCGGCTATCACGTTTTCATGCGGGCGCTGCCGCGGTTGTTAAAGGAACGACCAAACGCGAAGGTTCTGATCGTGGGTGGGGACGAGGTCAGTTATGGCTCGCGCCCCCCGAAGGGACAGAGCTGGAAACAGATTTTCATCGACGAAGTGCGCGGTCGTATTCCAACACCGAATTGGGACCGGGTGCATTTCCTGGGCCGCATTCCTTATGACAAATTCGTTTCGCTGCTACAGGTCAGTCGGGTGCATGTCTATCTGACCTATCCTTTTGTCCTGAGTTGGTCGCTGTTCGAGGCTATGAGCGCCGAGGCCGCGATCGTGGCCAGCGATACCGCCCCGTTGAAAGAAGCGATCCGGCACGGGGAAAATGGCCGTCTGGTCGATTTTTTCGATGGCGATGCATTGGTCAATGAGGTCTGTCTGCTGATGGAGAATGCCGGGATGCGCGAGGCACTGGGACAGGCGGCGCGTCAGCATGTGGTGGAAAACTACGATCTGCAGTCGGTCTGTCTGCCACGTCAGATGCAATGGATCGACCGGTTGGCACAAATGTCTGCCGGCGTGGTCGGCGATTAGGGTTTGGGATCAAGCAGCACTCGGATACCACCCATCCAATGAAAAAGGCACCGTGCCCGGTGCCTTTGAGATCATTTGAGATCGATTAGAATCACAGATTGCCGTCTTTAATGCGCAGCTGGCGCGCACGAGCCAGAATCGCATCTTCTACGGCGCGCTGGGTATCTGGGCTGACCGGGCGACCACCGCGTGTTTGCAGCGCCACGATAAGCGATCGTGCCTCAAGCGCAGGGTCTTTGACATATACGGTCGCGCGATAGGCCCGGCCACCGCCCGGCGGGGTGCCATATCCCATTACGATCACGCCGGTGAACGGATCGACTGTTTCCACCGGAAGGAAGTTCAGGACTTCCAGCGACGCGTTCCAGATATACCTGTTTACCGAAACCTGAAGATCGGTGTTCTTCTTTCTGAAAATATCCCAGACTGAATTCTTCTTATCGCTTCGTTCGATCGGGTTTCCGACGTCTTCGCGATTCATGTAGCCTTCGACATCGCCAGCAATCAAAGGCTGGCCGGGCGCACGGGGTTGGCCGCGTCCGCCACATGCAGCAACAGCGGTTAGTGCCAGCAAGACAATACACACCTTTGAAATACGCGTAATCGACATGACGTTGCCCCGTCCATTTCTTCGCAACTGTCCTAACGAAGGGGGGGGAAGGGGGCAAGGCTTTAGTGGTCATTGCCGCGCGCCGGACGGGGACTGAATCCCGGAGCGGAACCTCTCCGTTTCATAGGGCATTGGCAAGACTGTGGCAAAGCTGCACCATCTTTGGCCGGTTTGAGGCGGAGCCGCCCGCATCGCTTGCAAACAGACCCCGAAAAGAGCGAGAGAAACTGCATACCCAAACGGATTCCCCGTTTTGGGGCGCTTGATTAAAAAAACCGAGGGAAAAACTATGAAAAAAGTTCTCTTCGCTTCGACTGCTCTGATCGCAACCGCTGGTGTTGCTGCAGCAGACGTTTCGTTTGGCGGCTACGGCCGTTTTGGCGTTCTGTACATCGACGGTGCCACTCCGGAAACCCGTCTGGAATCGCGCTTCCGCATGAACATCGACGCATCGACCGAATCGGACGGTGGCGTTAAGTTCGGCGCTCGCGTTCGTATGCAGGCTGACGATGCAGGCACCGCAGCTGGCGTTGCTGGTCTGAACGCACCGCGTTTCTACCTGACCACCGGTGGTCTGACCGTTGCTGCTGGCAACATCCTGGGTGCACTCGACTCGATGCCCGGCCTGTACGCAGGCTCGATCGGCCTGTCCGGTCTGGGTTACTCGAACGTTGTAACCAACTTCGGTTCGGTTACCTACTCGTCGACCGGCGCAGGTAACAACGGCGTTGAAGTCATCTATTCGTCGGGCGCATTCGGTGCACACCTGTCGTATGGTGACTCGGTCATCGACCGTACTGAAGTCGCAGTGTCCTACAGCATGAACGGCTGGACCGTTGCAGCTGGTTTCCAGGATTCCAACGCAGCATCCTACGCTGAGTGGGTTCTGACCGCCGGCGGTAAAGTTGGCAACGTTGGTCTGGGTCTGGCAGTTGCACAAGACAACAACAGCAACACTTCGGCAACTCTGTCGGCTTCGTTCGCAGTTGGCGCAGCAACCACTGTTTCCGCTTACGTCGCATCTGACGAAGCTCAGGCAACCAAAGAAGCCTACGGCATTGGCGTAAGCCACAGCCTCGGCGGCGGTGTTTCGATTGTTGGCGGTGTTGTCGACACTCACGGCACCACCCGCGCCGATCTGGGCGTTAAGTTCAACTTCTAATCCTAGAAGTCGAACGACCCTATAGAGAGGCAGGCCCTAGCGGTCTGCCTCTTTTCTTTTGTCTGGCTGCAGCTTGAATGCGGGCAGTTACACCGCTTGATGCGGCTGCAACCGCACCGCAATGTCCGAGTGCCTGCAAATGTAAAAAGGTGCGGCTCAGCCTTCGCCGAGTTCGGGCCACAGGGTGGGGTCAAGATTGGCGATCAGCTCTGCAAGGGCCTGTTCGTGTTGCTTCCACTTGGCGAGAGAGTCGCGGTGAACCGGTTGCCGCACCTGATTGGCGCTTGCGGTTCGCACCGCGCCGGCGTTGCGTTCCGGGTGGGCCATGTCCGACACCCAATCAAGCCCACAATGATCCGCAAGGATTTTGCTGGCTTGTTCGATATCGGACACCAGATCAGAATAGCGAAGATCCAGAATGCGATCGGGGAAGACCGACGCCCAGTGGTTCATGTAGCGGCGATAGTCGTTCAGTTCCTGCGCCATCACCTTTTGATTGAAAGTGTAAGCCTGACCGGGATTGGAAAACACCGTATGCCACATCGATAGGGCGACTTCTCGTGGATCGCGGATGAGATGGACGATCCTGGCATTGGGGAGCGCGGAAAGGATAAAGCCGATCCGTTTGTAATTTCCTGGCATCTTATCCACGAAGGCCGTGGTCTCTTCTGGCATTTCAGGAAGGAATGATTGGTAAAACTGCGCCAATTCCTGTGCCGTGGTCAGATCCCATGGCACACCCTTTTCAAGAAATATCCGGCTGCCTCTTTCGATGCCAGGCAGTTCACCGGCGCCGTAAACGGATGGATGGGAAGAAATCACCTGTTCGGTCAGTGTCGTGCCCGAGCGTGGCAGCCCCAATACGAAAATTGGGGTTGGTGAAAAGGGTTCGTTTACCACATGAACAGGCTGGCCTGCCGGGAAATGCCCGCAAATGGCTTCAAATTCGGCGCGGGTTCGTTCCCGATCAAATGGTACTTGAGCGGCAAACGCTTCGTTCCCGATCGCGAACCACTTATCCGTTTCGGCACGATCACCGATTTTTAGTGCCGATTTCGCTTTGGCAAGGCAGATAAAGGCATGTTGAAGCGTGTTCTTCGGGACCTTGCGCAGGGCCGCGTCGATTTTGGGCTGCAACGCCGGTTGCTCGGCAGCCGGGCTTAACGTTGCCAGTTCCAGCAGCGCATCATGCGAATGCGGTTCTATTTCCAGCAGTTTATGGAAGGTCTCAATCGCCTTTTCTGTCTGCCCGCTTTCGTTCAGAAGATTCCCGTAGCGTTGCAGCGACAGGTAATGATTGGGATTGAGCGCAAGCGCCTTTTCCACATAGTCCAGCGCCTTTTCCATTTCATTGGCGCGGGCTTGGATCAGCGCCATATTGGTCAGAGTGTCGGGCGAATTGGGGTCGATATCCAGCGCCTTTTGATACGCGGCCAACGCTTCGTCTTCTCGTCCCAGCGAAAACAGGACCGCACCCAGCAAATTGTGCGCCCGAGCCAGCCTTGGATAATCAGCAAGAAGGTTGTTCAACGTCGATTCCGCAGCCGGATGATCGCCCGAATGCGATTCCGCCACAGCCTTGAAATAGAGAAGGTTATCGCGATCTTTCCGAGAGGTTAGATATTTTTCGATCAGCGTCAGAGCCGCGTCAGACTGACCGACTGATGTCAGGGCCTGAACCAGATTGTTCTGGGCATCGATATTGCCTGGAAACAACTGCAACGCTTTTCGGAAATACGAGATCGCTTCGCGTTGGTTGTTCTGCTGAGTCAAAGCGATACCGCAGACATTGGGGAAGAAGGATTCCTTTGGGAACTTCTTCATTGCCGTCTTGGCGGTTTTGAAGGCTGATTTCGCCCGGCCGGAATCCAGATGGGCCTTGGCTTTATCCGCCAACTGCTTTGCCGCCATGGTCATCGCTGAACCCTCTCTGTCTGCAATTGTCCTTACCATATAAATGGGTGCCAGGGCGCGTTCAATCCGGTACCCGAAAAGGCCAAAGGCGCTTTTCTTTTCTATCGGAGTGGTGTTCTTATCGGCCTGAAAAAGGGGGCCGATATGTCGCTGACTGAAATCCGGGAAAGAGTCGCAAAAGCAGAGAAAGACGCAGGCCGCGAAGCTGGCAGTGTCAAACTGATTGCCGTGTCCAAGGTGCAGCCCAATGAACGCGTAGAGGCGGTGCTGGAGCAGGGCCAGCGGTTGTTCGGCGAAAACAAGGTGCAGGAAGCGGCCGGGAAATGGCCGGATTTCAGGGCGCGGTTCGACGGTGTCGAAGTACATCTGATCGGGCCGCTGCAGACCAATAAGGCGCGTCAGGCGATGGGATTGTTCGAGGCGATCCATTCGCTTGACCGGCCGAAACTGGCCAATGCCCTAGCCCGGTTGACGCAGGAACTGGGGCAGTGCCCGGATCTTTTCATTCAGGTTAATACCGGGGAGGAACCGCAAAAAGCTGGCATCCTGCCAGCCGAGGCTGACGGTTTTATCGCGGATTG
This sequence comes from Thalassovita sp., assembly GCF_034670005.1. Taxonomy (GTDB): domain Bacteria; phylum Pseudomonadota; class Alphaproteobacteria; order Rhodobacterales; family Rhodobacteraceae; genus Thalassobius. The sequence goes on along the minus strand of NZ_JAXMOH010000001.1, from coordinate 537,477 downwards.
CCGTGATCTGGATCTGCCGGTTCACGGATTAATGTGCATTCCGCCGGCGGATGAAGAACCTTCGCTGCATTTTGCGCTACTGGGTAAAATTGCCGAACGTAACGGGCTGGCCGGTTTGTCGATGGGGATGAGCAGCGATTTCGAACGCGCTATCGCATTTGGCGCAACACATGTGCGGGTTGGTTCCGCCATTTTCGGTGAACGCGATTATGGCTAAGCGGCGGTTTCTGTCGGGGAGCCGCGCCTGAAAACGCTGCGACCCCCGACTTGTTGGGTCTGAATTCCATATCGAAATTCAAGCCGGAAAGTAGATCATTCTCCGGTTCCGTCATCTTCTCCCAGTTTCGGCGAAGGCCGGTCGAGCTTCAGTTCGGCATTGGAAAACCGAAACGGGGACCGGATGCCAGGGATACCGTCGAGTTCGATCTGCATCTCGCGGGCCTGCACCTGCGGATCGGCAAAAACGTCCGTCATGTCATTGATCGGACCGGCAGGGATGCCATTATCTTCGCAGCCCGACAAAAGCTCATGCTTGCTGCGTTTGCGGGTTTCGGTCATCAGCAGATCAATCATCCGGGGACGATTGGCCACCCGATCGGCGTTCTTCAGGAATTCTGGCGCTTGCGCCATCCAATCCAATCCCAACAGTTTGCACAGGCGTTGGTACTGAGCGTCGTTTCCCGTGGCGATGATGATATAGCCATCAGAGCAATCGAAAACCTGGTAGGGCGTCAAATTCGGATGGTAGTTTCCGGTCCGGCCCGGAGGCGTGCCGGTGCTGAGATAATTCATTCCCTGATTGGCTGTGACCGCGACCGCGACGTCGAAAAGGGCCATATCGATATGTTGACCTTCGCCGGTGCGTTCGCGCTGATAAAGCGCGGCCAGAATGCCCGCGACGGAATAAACACCGGTAAAGATATCGGTGATTGCTACGCCCGCGCGCTGCGGCTGACCGTCCGGGTCGCCGGTAATCGACATTAGTCCGGACATGCCTTGAATTATGTAGTCGTAGCCAGCCCGATGGGCGTAAGGGCCATCCTGTCCAAATCCGGTGATTGAGCAATAGATCAACCGCGGATTGACCTGTTTCAGGCTATCGTAATCAAGCCCGTATTTCGCCAGTCCACCGAGTTTGAAATTTTCGATCAGGATATCGGCATCTTTGATCAGGTCGCGCACATGCTCCTGACCTTCTAGGGTGCGGAAATCTGCCGTGACCGATTGCTTGCCTCGGTTGCAGGAATGGAAATAGGAGGCGGTCTTGTCTTCATCCCGTTCAATGAACGGCGGCCCCCATTGCCTTGTGTCGTCGCCGTCAGGGCTTTCGACCTTAATAACCTCGGCACCAAGGTCAGACAGGGTTTGACCGGCCCAAGGGCCGGCCAGAATTCGGGCGAGCTCGACAACTTTGAGCCCGGCAAGTGGTGCGGACATTACATCTCCAATTTCTGATCAAGGATCTCTTTCAAATCCTCGTATGTCATATTGGAATATTTTTCGCCATTGATGAACAGGGTCGGTGTTCCGGAAACGTCATCGGCTTCGGCGTTTTGCTGGAACCAGGTGTAAAGCGCTTGTGCCTTGTCACCATCGCTCAGGCAGCTGTTCAACTGATCCTGGGTCAATCCTGCCACCAGTCCGATCTTGCGCAAATTCTGCTCAATGGTTTTCAGGTTGCCGTCGCCGATCCAGTCGTGCTGATCGGCATAGAGCAGATCGGAGATGCCGAAGAACCGGTTCGGATCGCAGCGCGCGATCATCGCGGCCCAAAGGCCGGGGCGGTCGAAATAGACATCGCGGTAGATCAGCTTCACCTTGCCGGTTTCGATATATTCGGCCTTCACTTTCTTCAGCGGGCCATTGTTGAAATTGGCGCAATGCGGGCAGGTGAAGGATGCGTATTCCATCAGGGTCACCGGGGCGTCTTCTGCTCCCATCACCATTTCTCTGATGGCCGAGGTGTCCACATCATCCCCGGCGGCATAAGCGGCCCCGAAATCGGCCAGACCGGACGAACGGGGGGCAAGAGAGAACGCACCGGCGGTGACGGCGGCGGCCCCAATCAGGCCCAGAGCGTATCTGCGGTTCATATCGAACACCTTTCTTAACGTTTTGTCTTGGATAGAACGTTCTGCGCCAGCGCTTCAAGTGCTGTACGCAAAGCTGCGTCTTCTGCCCCGCGGGCAATTTCACTGGCCTGTTGCCGAATGGCAGGGTCAGGTCTGGCCGGGGACGGCTTAGCGGATTGAGCATAACGGAAATCGGCCTGACCTTCGGCAAAACCGACCGGGGCGGTCTGGGTGATGCGGATGCGGGAAATGGCGTTGTAGCCATAAACCCCGTTCACGCGTTCGCGCAGCTGTTCCTTTTGCATCTCAACCATCGGTGCCTGCGCCCCCGTGGTCAGGATCGTCAGTGTCGCGCCAAACCCTTGGCGGCCATATTTTACCTCGACCGGGCGGGCAATCGCGGCAAGATCATCCCCGGCGATTTCGGGCCAATGGGTCAGTAGCCGGGTTACGGCAAAGCCGCGCGTCGCCCCCGCATGCCTGATCTGCTGTTGCAGAAGCGAAGCGGTGCGTTCAAACCCTTTTGTTGTACTGCGTCTAACGGCCATCACTTGAATCCCTGATCCTGACACTATTCTAGTAGGGCCGGTGCAGGACGCCAGCGAATAGAACATGACAGGGCATAAAGTTTGCGTGACGGAGAATTAAGTGCGGCAGATCCAGAGGATCTGTTGACCTGGTATGACGCCAATGCGCGGACCATGCCCTGGCGCGTTGGTCCGCAGGCGCGCCGCGCGGGCCATACACCCGATCCATACCGGGTCTGGCTGTCCGAGGTCATGTTGCAGCAAACCACGGTTGCCGCGGTAAAGGACTATTTCAATCATTTCACGACGCGTTGGCCCACGGTAACAGCCTTGGCGGCGGCAGCGGACGAAGACGTGATGGGGGCTTGGGCGGGGTTGGGATATTATGCCCGCGCCCGCAATCTGTTGAAATGTGCCCGCGTGGTGGTGGCCGACCATGACGGGCAATTTCCCGCCACGCGCGATGGCCTGCTGAATCTGCCGGGGATCGGGCCCTATACCGCTGCGGCGATCGCGGCGATTGCATATGACCAGCCCGAAACCGTGGTCGACGGCAATGTCGAACGTGTCATGGCGCGACTGCATGATCTGCATCTGCCATTGCCCACCGCCAAGCCCGAACTGACTGAATTGGCGCGTCATCTGACACCGCCCCAGCGGCCCGGAGATTACGCCCAGGCGGTGATGGATCTGGGGGCCACGATCTGCACACCGAAATCGCCCAGTTGCGGTATCTGCCCGTGGTGCGACTCCTGTGCCGCCCGCGCGGCTGGAACCGCATCGGAATTACCCAAGAAGCTGCCGAAGAAGCCCAAGCCCACACGGGTGGGGATCGCCTATGTCGGACGGCGCACCGATGGGGCGCTGTTATTACAACGTCGTCCCGACAAGGGATTGTTGGGCGGCATGTTGGGATGGCCCGGATCGGACTGGGTAGAAACCCCGCCGGAAGAAACCCCGCCGATCGCTGCCGATTGGCGTGATCTGGGTGCTGAGGCGCGTCACACTTTTACCCATTTCCATCTGCGGCTTGCGGTTCGGGTGGCAGAAATTCCGTCTGAGGCGCAGCCGGATCAGGGCGAATTCGTGCCTCTGGATCGGTTTCGCCCGTCGGATTTGCCGACGGTGATGCGAAAGGTGTTTGACCTCGCTCGTGCTTCGTTCGAAGATGATTCCTGACGCGAGAAACCTGCCTTTGACCGGGAATGGAGTGTCCGTACATGACCCCCGCCAACAATTTGCGTGCTTTCCGTAATGCCATGCCGTTCTGGCTGTCGTTGAGCCTCATACCGGTCGCTCTGTTCAGTGCGGGAATGGGTGGGATCTGGACCGTCCTGCTGCCGCTCTGGGCGTGGTGGTTGTTCACATTGCTTGACGCGATCTTTGGGCTCAATCTGGAGAATGCCGATCCGGGCACACCGGATGCCGATTTGTTCTGGTATCGTTTGATCACGATGATCTGGTTTCCGATCCAGTTTGTTGTCATCTACGGGATGATTTTCTATGTCACCCGGGCGGATCATCTGGGGGTGGTCGAAAAGCTGGTACTGTTTTTTGGGGTCGGGGTGATTTCGGGGACTGTCGGGATCGTCTACAGCCACGAATTGATGCATCAGAAAAATAGACTGGAACGCTGGCTGGGGGACTTTTTGCTGGCAACCGTTTTGTATTCGCACTTCCGGTCGGAACACTTGCTGGTGCATCACCGTCATGTGGGAACGCCCCGAGATGCGGTGACAGCGCGCTATAACGAAGGGTTTCACCGCTATTTTTTCCGGGTGCTACGGGACTGTCCAAAATCGGCCTGGGCGGCGGAACGGGCGATGCTGGATCGGCGTAAACTGCCGGTACTGCATGGCTCGAACCCGTTCTGGCGCTATGGCGCGTTGCAACTGGCGGCTCTTGTTCTGGCCGTTGTCTTTGGCGGCTGGGAAGGGGTGTTCCTGTTCGTGGTTCAGGCTTTCAGTGCGATTTGGCAACTGGAGCTGACAAATTATGTGGAGCATTACGGGCTGACTCGGAAACATCTGGGCGAAGGCAAATACGAACATGTCAAACCGCATCACAGTTGGAATGCGGCGCATAAGGCGACGAACTGGCTGTTGATCAACCTGCAGCGCCATTCCGATCACCATTACAAACCCGACCGCCGGTTTCCCCTGCTGCAGAATTACGATGCAGCGGAGGCCCCGCAGTTGCCCTATGGCTATCCGCTGATGGCGTTGGTGGCGATGATCCCGCCGCTGTGGCGGCGGCGAATGAATCCGCGGGTACGCGAATGGCGGTGCAAATTCTATCCTGAGATCGAGGATTGGACGCCATACAAAACTGGCACTTTACCTCTGCCGCGGCTTTGACTTCAGGGGTGTCGAACTGTCTGCGCTGACGCGCAGGCAGGATTTGTCACGAATTCGCCTTTGGCAAATTCGCTCCGATTTTTTTGCCTCCGGCGGGAGTATTTGTATCAAGAAGAAGGCTTCTTCCTTTTGCAAAATATCCTTGGGGAACGAGACAGTCCCGGAAACTAATTCAGTCAGTCAATTATTGCGACGAGCGTGGGTTGCGACGACGGGAACAGCCAGCCAATCATCATGAAAAAAGCCCCGCCGAAAGGGCGGGGCAGGAAGGCACTCCGTGTCAGGCCACGGGTGCCGGCGGTAACTGATTGTTTGGGAGTTGGTTCAGTGATCCATTTCCGAGCGGATCTGCTGGCGTAGCAGATCAATGGGCACGTCTTTGCCTTCGCGCTTGATGCTCCAGTACGTCCACCCATTGCAGCTGGGTGCGCCTTCCAGCGCGGCGCCGACTTGATGGATCGAGCCCCGGGTTTCGCCCGCGATCAACGTGCCGTCGGCGCGAACCTTGGCGGTTTTGCCGCGCGGATTGACCAGCGTTTCACCCGGACGCAGCATGCCGCGTTCGACCAATTGTCCGAAGGGAATGCGCGGCTGTGCGCGTTTGCTGACCGAAACCTGCAACGCGTCACGGTCGAACCGTCGTGTCGCCGCGAGCCGCTTTTCTGCGACTTTGCGATAAGCCTCTTCCCGCTCGATACCGATGAAATCGCGGCCCAGCATTTTGGCGACGGCACCGGTTGTGCCGGTGCCGAAAAAGGGGTCCAAAACGACATCGCCGGGATTGGTGGTGCCGACCAGAATCCGATGCAACAGCGATTCCGGTTTCTGGGTCGGATGGGCCTTCTCGCCATTGTCATCCTTCAGCCGTTCCCCGCCATTGCAGATTGGCAGAACCCAGTCTGAACGCATCTGGATGCCTTCGTTCAGCGCTTTCAGCGCCTCGTAGTTGAATGTGTATTTCCCACCTTCGGATTTGCTGGCCCAGATCAGCGTTTCATGCGCGTTGGTGAACCGCTTGCCGCGGAAATTCGGCATCGGGTTAGATTTGCGCCAGACCACATCGTTGAGAATCCAGAAACCCTGATTCTGTAGCTCGGTGCCCATACGGAACACGTTGTGATAGGATCCGATCACCCAGAGCGCCCCATGGGGTTTCAGCACCCGCCGCGCGGCAGCAAGCCAGTCGCGCGTGAACCGGTCATAAGCGGCGAAGGAGGAAAACTGATCCCAATGATCGTCGACCGCGTCGACCTTGGAATTGTCCGGGCGGTGCAAATCGCCCTTCAATTGTAGGTTATATGGCGGATCCGCGAAAATCAGATCGATCGAATTCTCGGGAAGACTGTTCATCATCTCGATACAGTCGCCCGCAAGAATCGCGTTCAGAGGGAGCGCTGTCGCGCCCTTTTTCTTGTTCATCGTTGTCATTCTCTGCCTCAATACCCGGCGCATTTTTGCGCTCTGTGGTTGGGGACAAAGATGAGTCAAACTGGATTCTGGGTCAATTTCTTTTTTGAATCAGAGGGTTACGATTTACTCTTGATACAATATATTGTGTACCGGTTTGAAGGAACGCCTATGATGTGGGGTCACACCCAGATTTTGCAACGCTTCGGTATGCGCTTTGGTCGGATATCCGGCATTTGTTTCCCATCCATATCCGGGGAACTGTTGCGCCAAATCCCACATCACCTGATCGCGCCTTATTTTTGCCGCAATTGAGGCCGCCGCAATCGACAGCGAAAGCGCGTCGCCCTTGACCACGGCGCGCGACGGCAGGGTCAGACCCCTAGGGATCATGTTGCCGTCGATCAGGGTGAAATCTGGCGATGATTCCAGACCCTCAAGCGCGCGGATCATGGCGATATGGCTGGCGCGCAGGATATTGTGCTGGTCGATTTCTTCGACGCTGACATGGGCGACCGAGACATCGGCGTGTTCCAGCAGTTGTTCCAGCAGTGCCTGTCGCCTTTTTGCTGTCAACTTCTTGGAATCATTCAACCCCTCGGGGATGTGGTCAGGGTCCAGCACCACGGCTGCGGCGGTTACCGGTCCAGCGAGAGGGCCGCGCCCGACCTCGTCAACGCCGGCGACGCGCAAGTATCCTTGCGCGTGCGCCGATTGTTCGAATGTGTAATCTGGTTTGTTCATAACCAAGGCAGAAACCCTGATCCTTGGGATATTGCAAGTTGGATTGCCCGGGCGCGGATCATGACTGTCAGTTCCGCCGTGCGCGAAAGCCGCGCTGCTTCAGGCAGCTGGCCAGATAGCCGGGTCGGCGACCATCGCGATCCCAAATCCGTGTGCGGCAGGCATCGGGCAGCCGGTTGGCCTGACTGTAATGCACTTCTAAACAGCGGGCACCAAAGACGCGTTGATGGCCATAGCGGGTATTCGCCCGGATCATGCAGCCACCGGGTAGGGGTGCAATGCTGCGGCCGCGATCCGGCGACCGCCAATCGTCGTGATGACGGCGATCTGTTTCATAGCGTCGATCGGCCTGATGGCGGTACTGATCCCGATTTCGAGGCTGTGGCTGATTCACCGTGGTTTGCTGCCTCGAGTCGTTCAGCGCCGAGCCGATGATGATAAGCGCGGTGGCGCCGGCCAGAAATTGAACCAAATCGCGATCGCTGGCCCGTGCCGGTGCGGCGGTGAACGAAGCGAGCGCCAATGAAGCGGCCAGGATGGAGGCGATGAATTTACGGGACATGGGATTTCCTTTGCGGTTGTGGTTTCGATCCGATCCGGGGCCAGCGCAGCCACGAACCTTGCAAAACTACGATCCGGCTGATCCCGGATGACAGGCAATAACGCAGGCCTGTTATCGGATATCACCGGGCGCAAACCCCTTTGGTTATTGAATAACAGCAGACAAATGCGCATTGTGACAGGCATGAAACAGATCCTCATCACATCACTTATTGCACTGTCCGTCGTGCTGGCATCGCCGGTTTCGGCGCGCGCCGAATGCTATGCCGATTACAAGGCCAAACAGGATGCGCCGCTTAGACTGCACTATGGTGTGGCACAGATATCCGGTAGCTGCAGCAAAGCCAGTGCGCAGTCCGAGTTGAAACCCCGTCTGGCAGGGGAGGGCTGGATTTTGCTGAATGTTCTCTCGGTGTTTGGACCCGATGGTTTGGAAGAAAGGAAGGACAGTGCCGGAGTCTATTTCCTCCGCTTCTGAATTGCGCCGATCCGGATCGCGATTCGTTGTCATGGGTATTTCAGCCATCGTTGGAGTCCTGATGACGGCAGCCATGGTGTTGTATTTCACCCTGCCGGATGCGAATGCGTTCAACGCGCGGGTAGAACGGTTGTTTGTCGAAAACGACGATCTGACCACTGCGGCAGAAATCAAATTGCTGGAAATTCTGGCGCAATCCGGAACCGCCTTTGCAGACACGCTGACCAGTTACCGGATGGTGATTTTCGTGTTGTTGATTTTCGCAACGGCGATGGTGATTGCGGCGCTGGTGTTTCTGGTCATGCTGGTGGCGCTGAACCGGCGCATGATGCAAATTGAACAGGCCGGGATACAGGTGTCTTCGCTGCTGATCAGCCGGGATGAAAATACCGTCTATTTGAATAACATGGGATTCAAGCTGACCAAAGCGGCGATGGAAACCCTGTCGGTTCTGGCCGAGGCCCGGATGGACGAAGACGTTTTGTCGGGTGCCGAGATCGAAGCGGTGGTGTCAGGCCGCGACAGTGCCGATTGCGAAGAAGCCGCAGGTGCCACCCGAATCAAGCGGTTGCGCGACACGCTGGGCAATCAGATGGTCAGTGAGCTTCTGGTCAAGAACATCGCTCGAAAGGGCTATATGCTGGCGGTCGACAAGGATGTAATCCGGATGATCTGATCATCCCTTGATGAGCGTATCGCCATAGCTGATCTTGGGTGTCAGTTCGATCCGGTCGTCGATGTCCAGATCGGGGTTTTCCGTGCGCGCCACAATGATTTCAGCGGCGCGGCGACCGATTTCCAACCGGCAGGCATCCATCGTGGCCAACTTCATCGGCAGGCCCTGCAACAGCTCGACGCCGTTGAACCCGGCCAGCCCGATCTGTGTCGGGATTTCATACCCTTTTTCGATCAGATAAAGTAATCCACCGGCACCGATCATGTCGTTCGAATAATACAGGAAATCCAAGTTCGGAGTGCGTTCCAGCATGGCGGCCGTCATTTCCCGCCCCTTGGCCAGCGCCGAGCCGCCAGAATAGAATTCCTGATCCGCCACTTCGACCCCGCCCTTTGCCAAAGCCTGGGTCAGGCCTTCGAACCGTTTGCGGGCGCGATGGTCCAGCGGCATCTTGGTGCCCATGAAACCGATGCGTTTATAGCCGGCTTTCAGGATTGCCTGACCCATTTCTTTGCCGGCGCGGCGATGGGAAATCCCCACCATAGCATCGATCGGATCGCCATCGGCATCCATGATCTCGACCACGGGAATTCCAGCCGCCCGGAGCATGGCGCGCGATGCGTCTGAATGTTCCAGACCGGCGATGATCACCCCGGACGGGCGCCAAGACAGCATTTCGTAGAGCACCTTTTCTTCCTTTTCAGGAAGGTAGTCGGTGACACCGACAACTGGCTGCAAGTCGGTATCTTCCAGAATCTTACTGATCCCGGTCATCACCTCGGGGAATACCATGTTGGACAGGGAGGGGATGATCACAGCGACCAGATTGACCCGCTGACTGGCCAACGCACCGGCGATCTTGTTGGGCACATATCCCAATTGTTTGGTCGCTTTGAGCACCTTTTCCCGTGTCGCTTCGGACACATCGCTACGATTGCGCAATACCCGGCTGACGGTCATTTCCGAAACGCCCGATACTTCGGATACATCGCGCAGAGTTAATGGGCGGGTGTTCTTGCGGCTCAAATCCGGTGTCCTGAAATTATCGAGGGTATGTGAATGTTAGCGCGATCTGCGGGGCTTGTTCAAGCCATCCCGCCGGGCTAAGACATCCGGGCGTGGCCCCGTGGCTCAACTGGATAGAGCAGCCCCCTCCTAAGGGGCAGGTTGCAGGTTCGAATCCTGCCGGGGTCGCCAGTCAGCCAAGATAGGGCGGAACCCTGAACTGCAGCTGGTGCAGCTACAGCAAAGCGGCATGGCCTGCGAAGAATGCCAGCCGGTCCTGGCTTTACACTTCTATCTTCATGGCTTTTTGCGCTCCGACCTCGAACACCCGTTTGTAGCGCGCGATTTCGTTCGCCGGGCCCATGGCCTTGTTCGGATTATCTGACAGCTTGACCGTGGGACGCCCGTTGGCCGACACCGCTTTGCATACCAGAGAAAACGGTGCCAATGCATCGTCTTGGGTCAGTCCACGGAAATCATTGGTCAGCAACGTGCCCCAGCCGAAAGACGGCCGCACCCGCCCGGCAAATTGGCTGTGCAATTCCGAAATCTTGTCTACATCCAGCCCATCAGAAAAGATCACCATTTTCTGCTTGGGGTCTTCGCCGCGCGATGTCCACCAGTCGATGGCGGTTTCCGCCCCTTTGGCCGGATCACCGCTATCGATGCGAATGCCGGTCCAGCCCGCCAGCCAGTCCGGAGCATGTTGCAGAAACCCTTCGGTGCCGTATGTGTCAGGCAGAATGATGCGCAGATTGCCGTCGTGTTCTTCTTGCCAGTCGGCCAGAACCTGATACGGGGATTGCGCCAGTTCCGCATCGTTGTCGGCCAGCGCGGCATAGACCATCGGCAATTCGTGTGCATTGGTGCCGATTGCTTCCAGATCACGGTTCTTGGCGATCAGACAATTCGAGGTGCCGACGAATTTTTCGCCCAATCCTTCGGTCATCGCCTGTACGCACCAGTCCTGCCACAGGAAGGAATGCCGTCGCCGGGTGCCGAAATCGGCGATGCGAAGCCCGTCTATTTTGCGCAACTTCTTGACCTTTTCCCAAAGCTTGGTCATGGCGCGGGCATAAAGCACCTGCAATTCGAATTTCTTCATTTCATCCAGAACGGCGCGCCCACGCAGTTCCATCAGCACCGCCAGCGCCGGGATTTCCCACAGCATCACCTCGGGCCAATTGCCTTCGAAGGTCAGTTCGTATTGGCCATCGCGTTTTTCCAGATGGTAATCGGGCAGGCGCATGTTTTCGAACCATTCCATGAAATCGGATCGGAACATCTGACGCTTGCCATAAAAAGTGTTGCCGCGCAGCCAAGTGCTTTCACCGCGGGTCAGTGACAGTGATCGGATATGATCGAGTTGCTCACGCAATTCGCCTTCGTCGATCAACTCGGCCAGGCGGATATCCTTGGTTCGGTTAATCAGGCTGAACGTCACCTGGGTGTCGCGCTTGTTGCGGAACACCGACTGGCACATCAGCAGCTTGTAAAAATCCGTATCGATCAGAGACCGGACAATCGGGTCGATCTTCCATTTATGGTTCCAGACACGGGTGGCGATATCTACCATTCCGGGGGCTCCTCACTCGACCGGGTTCGGTTTACGGGACTGACGCGGGTCTTAGCAATCATCTGTCAGCAATACGACGACTATGAAGGCAAAGCCTACACCCCTTGAAGCCGCTTTGGAATTTTCTTTGGATCAGGCAGCGCGTCATAGGTTGCCATGACCAGCGGCAACAGGATGTCGGGATCTTCCAGAAGCTCTTCGTCGATCAGAAAATGCGGTTTCGCGCCAGGATAGGGCGGGGATTGTTCCAGTCCGGCATCCCGGGTGCCCTTGGTGATCTTGAGATAAAGCCGGTCATCGCAGACCAGCCCGATTAACCGGACGCCACAATAAAGTCCGTACTCGCCGAACATTGGCAGGGCGTGTATTGGCCCGGCCTCTGACAGCAGATCGAAAAGGTGGTCGATGGTGGATTGCGCAGTTGCCATCAGACGATCTCCACGCCGGCTGCACCCATGCGTTTGATTGCAGTTTGCAGCGACCCATCAAGATCAATGGCGCGGCAAAGATCCATCCGAACGGTGACTTCGAATCCCAACCTTGCAGCATCCAAGGCTGAAAAACTCACACAGAAATCGGTGGCCAGCCCGACGAGCGTCAGGTTCGAGATCTCACGGTTGCGCAGGTACCCGTCCAGTCCGGTCGGTGTTTCATGATCGTTTTCGAAGAACGCCGAATAGCTGTCTACGGTGCGGTTGTGTCCCTTGCGAATGATAAGGTCGGCCCGGTCGGTATCGAGACCGATATGAAACGCCGCACCATCGCTGCCCTGAATGCAATGGTCGGGCCACAGAACCTGCGGGCCATAGGGCATGTCGATCATACCGAACGGGTCCTGCCCCCGATGCTGCGAGGCAAAGGAAGAGTGATCGGCCGGATGCCAATCCTGGGTCAGGAGAACCGTATCGAAATCGGCCATCAGAGCGTTGATACCGGGCACGATTTCATCGCCGCCCGTAACCGCCAAGGTGCCGCCGGGGCAGAAATCTTTTTGCACATCGATCACGATCAGGGCGTGGGTCATGGCCGGTCTCCTTTGATCAAGGGGTAGGCAGGCGGCCTCCCGCCGTCAAGCAAAGCGGCCATGGTGATTGTAAGCGCCCGCAATTTTCCCTATTCAGGCGCTCTTTTCCGCAACAAACCGCGAGTGGTGGCATGGCTGTTCTGGCGATCGATTTTGGAACCTCGAATACGGCGGCTGGGGTTTGCGTCAACGGCGCACCCTATCTGATCCCCCTGGAGCCGGGCGAAACCACTTTGCCAACGGCAGTTTTTCTGGATTTCGCTGCCCGCAATACGCTTTATGGGCGTCAAGCCGCGCGGGCGATGATGGAAGGGTACGAGGGCCGGTTCATGCGGTCGCTGAAATCCGTTCTGGGCACACCGCTGGCGCGGGAAAAGCGGCAGTTCATGAATGAAAAACTGACGCTGATCGAAGTGATCGCGCGATTTTTACGGGAAATCCGCTGCCGTGCCGAAGCAGCGACATATCAGAGCTATGATCAGGCGCTTTCCGGCCGTCCGGTGCGGTTCCATTCCAGTTCGGAAACACGCGATGCGCAGGCGTTGCTGGATCTGACCGATGCCTATCATCTGGCCGGTTTTAAAGATGTGGCGTTCCTGCCCGAACCCGAAGCGGCGGCGCTGGCTGTCGGGGGCGAAGGCCGAAACCTGATAGTCGATATTGGCGGCGGGACATCGGATTTCACGCTTTGCGACCGGCGGGGTGGCGATACCAAGATCATCGCCAGTCAAGGTGTTCGCATCGGCGGTACAGATTTCGACAAGGCGATCAGTCTGGCACATGCCATGCCTCTGTTGGGCTACGGTGCGCAGATTGGCAATGAAATGGGATCCGGACATCACACCGCGCCCCGGGCGCTGTATCAGGATCTGGCAAGCTGGGAAAAGATCACCTTTGTCTACGGTGCCGCGCTGTTGCGGGATGTGCGCAAATGGGAACGGTTGGCCCATCAGCCCGATTTGTTCGCCCGGCTGGGTGAGGTGTTGGAAATGCATCTGGGCCATGATGTGGCCTATGCGGTCGAGGCCGGCAAGATTGCTGCGAATGGTCCAGATGATGGCTTGATCCGGTTGGATACGGTCGAGCGCGGTTTAGCCGTGCCATTGCCCCGGGATGCAATGCAGGCGGAACTGGCGGTCTATGCCGATGAGATCGCCGAATTTGCGGTGCAAACCGTGGCTGAGGCGGGGTGCGACCTGAGTTCAGTAGACCGGATCGTGTACGTTGGCGGGTCCAGCCTGATGGCGGTGATCCGGGACCGGGTTGAGGGGCAATTCCCCAATGCCGCCCCCGAAACGTCCGAAGTGTTCACCGCTGTTGTCGATGGGTTGGCGCTGGCTTCGGAAACGGCGTTCGAAGCTTTGTAAGTACCGGTCGTTGGATTTAGACTAAGCAATGAGTTGTTTACCTAGGTACCAAGGTGTACAATTTACTTTATGAAGAAAATCGAACGTACACAAACTGGGCTGCGGCTGGAAAAGCGGTTGCTGAAGGTGATGAAGGGGCTGGCCGAACATCTGGATATGAGTGTGGCCGAACTTATTGAGGGCATGACGCTGCATGCATTCGAAGGCAAAGCTCCTTTCAGCGAGGCGACATTGAGCAAAATCGAGAAGCTCAAGCAGGTCTATGACCTTGATCTGACCTCGTCGGACAGCCACACGTTGCGAGAGGATGCGCGATGAGTGATCATTACGACCGGATGCTTGCCGACTTGGATGAGGGCACTTTGACGCCGGATGGATTTACCCATCGTGATCATGTCGGGATCACTGTAGCGGCGTTGCTTCAGGGGGACTTTTACGACGCTCTGGCACGCATATCACGGGGGCTTGCGCGGTTAACCAGTGCGGCGGGTGCACCTGAAAAATTCAACGCCACCTTGACCTTTGCCTTTGTCAGTCTGATCGCAGAGCGCATGACAAAGGAATGCAACAGCCCCGACGCGTTTTTTCTGGACCATCCCGATATTCTCAGCATTGAACCGCTGGCGGGCATCTATCCGTACGAACGACTCAATTCTGCCATCGCGCGGCGTATCCCGTTGTTGCCTGAACCTTGCCAGCAGGCCTAGTTATTCGTAGATCGAGCTTCATGTACATCGTTTGCGCTCTCTATCACTTCACCCGATTCCCCGATCCGGCGGCATTGAAACCCGCCTTGCTGGAGCTTGCCCTCGCGCAGGGCGTAACAGGATCTCTTCTGTTGGCGCAGGAAGGAATCAACGGCACTATCGCCGGATCGCGGCAGGGGATTGATGCGGTTTTAGCCCATATCCGCGCCTTGCCGGGTTGTTCCGATCTGGACAGCAAGGAAAGCATGGCCTCAGAACCGCCTTTCCCGCGCATGAAGGTCAAGCTGAAGCGCGAAATCGTCACGATGGGCCAGCCAGATGTCGACCCTTTGGCGCGGGTGGGCCATTATGTCGAACCGCAGGATTGGAACGATTTGATCCGCAGCCCCGACGTGGCGGTGATCGACACCCGCAACGATTACGAGGTGGCGATTGGCACATTCGAAGGCGCGGTCGATCCGCAAACCGAAAGCTTCCGTGATTTTCCTGCCTGGTGGGAGGAAAACAAACATCGCTTTCACAACAAGCGGATCGCGATGTTCTGCACCGGTGGGATTCGCTGTGAGAAATCGACCAATTTCCTGCTTGGGCAAGGGGTGGAAGATGTTTACCACCTCAAGGGCGGTATTCTGAAATACCTCGAAGAAGTTCCCAAGGCGGAGAGCAGCTGGGAAGGCGAATGTTTCGTCTTTGATAGCCGGGTTTCGGTCGGGCATGGGTTAAAAGAGGGGCCGCATCTGTTGTGTCATGCGTGCCGACAGCCGATCCTGCCAGAGGACCAGCAGCGCCCGGATTACGAACATGGCGTGTCCTGCTATCACTGCGTCGACAAGACGTCAGAGGCGGATAAGGCGCGGTTCCGCGAGCGGGAGAAACAGATCGAATTGGCGCGGCAGCGGGGAAAATCCCATATGGGCGGGTCGCGTGGCGCCTGAGCAGGTTTGGGGCCGTTGCCCCAGCCATTGAAAATCATTGATTTTCATGCCTCCCCCGGGATCTTTTCAAAAAGAAGAAGCGGTTAGGCCGGCAGGCCGGAGGGGGTTCGGGTGCGCATCAGGATCGTCAAGATGATGGCGAGGTTGAGCAGGTTCCAGCCGATACCGTTCCAGAATGCCATCTGGTAGCTGCCAGTGATGTCGTAGATCCATCCCGACATCCAGCCCCCCATTGCCATGCCGATGATGGTGGTCATCAAAACAAAACCGACGCGGCTACCGGCTTCTTTTGCGGGCATGTATTCGCGTACGATGACTGCATAGGACGGCACAATGCCGCCTTGCGACAATCCGAAGATGGTGGACACGACATAAAGCGAAACCAGCCCGTCAAACGGCAGGTACAGGAACAGTGCCAGCATTTGCAGGGTCGATCCGATGATCAGGGTTTTCAGCCCACCCAGTCGGTCGCTGACAAGACCGGACAGCAGCCGCGACGCGACGCCGCCCAGCAGCATCAGAGACAGCATTTCGGCGCCCACCGCAGGGCCATAGCCAAGATCGACGCAGAAGGACACGATATGAACCTGCGGCATCGACATGGCGACGCAACAGCCGATCCCGGCCAACCCCAGCATCGCCACCAGCATTGTATGGCTGAAACCGCTGGAATGCGCCCTTGCGCGCGAGGCCGCGTCCGAACGGGCCGTGGCCTCAATCGGGACGCGGCGGCGCAGCAATTGAGCCAGCCCGATAATCGAAACCAAACAGACCGCCGCCAGCAGAAGATAGACACCGCGCCAGCCATGCGCGGTCTGAAAATCCGACAGCATGACCGGCCAGAACGCGCCAGAAAGGTAATTCGCGCTGGCCGCGATAGCCACCGCGATGCCGCGGCGTTTCAGGAACCACAGCGACACATCGGCAATCAGTGGGCCGAAGCTGCAGGCGGTGCCCAGACCGATCAAGAGGTGTAGCATCGACAGCATCAGGATCGTCGGGCTGAACGCTGCCAGCGTAAACCCTGCGCCGATCAGAACTGCGGCCCCTGACAACGCCCAGGTAATTCCGATGCGGTCCACGACAGTGCCGATCAGAAAGTTCCCAAGGGCGAAGCCGACCATGGTCAGGATATAAGGGTAAGATGCTTCGGCCCGGTCAAGACCGAATTCGGATTGGATCGCTGGCATGACAACGATCACCACCCACATGCCGACATTGCCGATCAGTCCGATCAGCAGCGAGATGGCCAATCGGATCCAGGAATATCGGCTGTCTAGACTGTCGGCTCCCATCAGTGGACTATTGCCCGGAACAGCATCGGTCGGGAAGACCGTAGAAATGCCGTATGCGACGCGGATAGTGTCGTCGCAAAACCTGTCGGCTTTCCGGGTTTTCAATCGTCTGTCACCCGGCCGCGCCGCGCCTTGATTTCGCCGCGTTGCTTCTTGGCTTCAATCCTGCGGCGCTGACTGCCCTTGGTGGGCTTGGTGGGAATCCGTCGTTTTGGCCGTTCCAGCGCTACGCGGATCAGATCGGCAAGCCGGGCACGGGCCAATTCGCGATTGCGGACCTGGCTGCGGGTTTCATCGCATTGGATCACGATGGCGCCCTCTTTGGTCCAGCGTCGCCCGGCCAACCGCTTCAGCCGCGCCTTCACGGGATTTGGTAAATTTGGACTGCGATCTGCCTCGAACCGCAATTCGACCGCGCTGCTGACCTTGTTCACATTTTGACCGCCCGGGCCGGAGGCGCGGACAAACTGTTCTGTCAGTTCCCAGTCTTCAATGGCGATCGTGTCGTTGATCTTCAGCATGTTGGGGCTCTAACGCGCCGGGGGAAAAGAGTAAGGGCCGCCCTGCTCGGAGCGACCCTAGAGAGAAAAGGAGGTGGGCCGGTTAGGCGCTCACCAATTTGGGAAATCTACAACCAAGGGCTGCCTCAGGCGCTTGCCTCCCAAACTGTTCCGACACCTCTCTCCGCTATCCCATTAGACACTAGAGCACCTCCTTTCTAAGTTTTCGATAGGAGAATCGTGCCACAGAATTTCGTAATGTCAAAACAAAATCATGTGGCAGGTGCTGTAAGTTTCCCCACGATGATGCGGAACGGCACAAGTGCTAAAAGTGCGAGCATCATTTTGACCATCCAGTCGGCAACGCCCAAGGACACCCAAAGCGGCACCATTGGACCTATTCCCAGAAGCGGCAATGTTTCCCCAGCCCAAGACACGTCGTTGCCCGGCTCGAGGAAACTGAGGCTGGCGGAAAAGGCCACGCTGAAGAAGATCGCGGTATCGAGCGATGATCCGATCAGGGTCGATGCCAGCGGCGCGCGCCACCAGCGGCCCTGTCGCAGCTGGTTGAACACGGCGACGTCGCTGAGCTGTGCTATCAGGAAGGCCAGTCCGGAACCGATTGCGATGCGCAATGTGACGAGCGGGCCGAATTCGCCCACAATCTGGGTGCCGATCAGCGAACACAGAACGCCGACGATGAACCCTGCCACCACGACCTTACGGGCCGGGCCGGGACCATAGACGCGGTTCATCACGTCGGTCACCAGAAAGGCAAATGGATAGGTAAACGCCCCCCAGGTCAGCCATTGACCGAAGAGGAATTGAACAAGGATATTAGACGCCACAACGATGGCGGCCATGGCAATGATGCCAGGAAGATGTGTGCGATTCATGCTTTTATTCCGTTTTTACATGGTGGCGGCGACATGGTTCCGCTTCGCGCGGGAACAGGCAGCGTTTAATGGGTTGCGGGGGCTTTGGCAAGCGGTTCCATCAGGACATATTCGACAATCTCGGTGCGCTGAAAGAACTTGAAATTGTCGTCCGACACCATGGTCAGACGGATCTGGCCGGATGTGTCACGCCAGACAGACAGCCCTTCGAGATTGTCATGCTGCCCTAGCGATGAGGTAAACAAAACATCGCCGTCGGGATCGAAATGGTCGAGATCGAAACGTCTTACCTGGCTTCGGAACCCGATGCCGCCAAAATCGCGTTCCAACAGGTAAAATTGCCCGTCCGGGCCGAAATCGGCCCCCACAGGGTTAAATCCGCCCGATGGGGCGATATGATCAATGATCTTCCACTGACCGCCAGCGTAGCGGTAGACCGGAAAACCGGTTTGTGCGTCCAACGGGGTTTCGGGCACCACATAGAGCCGGTTTTGGGCATCAATCGCCAAAGCTTCCAATGACTCATTGCCGGGCATCCTCTTGAAATCTGGATGTCGCGGTAGTCGGGTAGCGGGGCCTGCCATGTCCGGATAGGACCAAACCTTCGCCGTTGCCTCGAAGCTGACGAAAAGCTCGCCATCTGATCGCAAAGCGAGCCCTTCGGAATCGCGCCGCCAACCTTTTAACCGGGTGCCGTCGGGTTTAAGAAGATCGTTCGACCCTGTCAGGGTGATGCCGATCAGTGTGCCATCTTTGCGCTGCAAACGACCGCGCAATAATCGGGTTCGGTCGGTCATAGCGACAAACTCAACCCCCTCGGGATCGAGTTCAAGCGCTGAAATGCCGCCAAACCCGTCGATCGGTTCGGACCATGTCAGAGACGTCAGATAGCGCGCTTTGCCGGTCGGTCGGGCGCTGCCCGCAACGGTCAAACAGATGGCGGCAAGCGCGGCTACTGCGATTGCAAGACGGAAATGCATTGGTTCGGCATATCGGCCATGGTCAGTTCACGGCGCGGTTTCGGTTTTGGTGCATTGGGATCTGGCGGTTTCGGATGCAAGATGTCATTGACCCAATCCTCTGCGTCTGCGCAGCCGTCGCCAGACGGTGGCGATGCCTGATTTACGCAATTGCGCGCGCCCTTGGGGCAGTTCAGCCGGACATGGAAATGGTAATGGTGGCCCCACCACGGGCGGATTTTCCGCAACCATCTGCGGTCACCCTTTTCATCCTTGCACATCTGCACCTTGGCACCGGGAAATACGAAAATACGGGCAACGCGGGGATCTTGCGCGGCGGCTTTCAGAATCTCGTGATGCTGGCGGGTCCAGTTTTCGTTTACATAGGCCCCGTTGGCGCGGCGCATCGAAATCGAGGAGATGTTTTCGCGTTCCGCCGCCGTCAGGTTCAGACGTTGCGGCGGTCGCATCCAGATATCAATATCCATGCCGATTTGATGGCTGCGATGTCCTGTCAGCATCGGGCCGCCGCGGGGCTGGCTCATATCGCCGATATAAAGCCCGCTCCATCCTGGTTGCCGCGCTGCCTTGGCCGACAGGTCTTTGATGAAGGAAACCGTTTCCGGATAGCCCCAATTGCGATTACGGCTGAGCCGCATGGCCTGCCATGTGGGTCCAGTTTCGGGCAATTGTACGCCGCCAGCCAAACACCCTTTGGCATAGCTGCCAATTGGCTGCACGGCTTGTGCCGATCCGTGGGCGTGGCCGCCGAAAAGCTGCTTGGCAGGAATTCCGACCATCGCCTTGGGGATTGCCTGCTGGGTTGATACCGCCGGGTGCGTTCCACTGGTTTCGGTGCCGCCGGTGCGCCCGGGACCACAGCCTGTCACGATCAGCGACAGCGCGATCAGTAAGAGGAGTCGTCTTGCCATGCTTGCGGGTCTCCTTCTGGTTTGACCCAGCGTAGCAAAATCAGCCCGATAAGGAAAAGTCCGATCAGCGGAGAAACGCCCAACTGCTGGCTCTGTGTGATCGTGGTTGTCACCCCGATCATCATCGGCGCCAGGAATGACGTCGCCTTGCCAGCAAGCGCATAAAGCCCGAAGCTTTCGGCCATTTTGCGCGGGTTGGCCTGACGCACCATCATGGTTCGGCTGGCGGACTGGATCACCCCGCCCGCAGCACCGATCAACGCGCCCAATACATAGAAGACGATATCGGGCAGGTTCGAGTCTGCTCCGACCGGGATGCCGTAAACGCTGTCGCGGGATACAAAGACGATTGAAATTGCGACGAAGGTCAGGACGAGGATGCAGATCGTGATCACCGGCTTGGGCCCGAACCGTTCATCCGCATGCCCCCCGAGCCAGGCAAAGACCGCACCGGCGATAATGGCGATGATGCCAAAGATACCGGTATCGACCACACTCCAGCCCAGAACACCCGCCGCATATATGCCGCCAAAGACATACATACCGTTGAGTGCATCGCGGTAGAACATAGACGACACCAGATAAGCGAACAAAGAGGGCGTTCCGGGCAGACGGGAAATCGTGCCCTTTACCTCTTTCAAAGCTGTGGCAATGGCACCTTTTGGGGCACCCACGGGTTTCGGGTCGCGGACCCACAGGAAGAACGGGATCATGAAGACCGCGTACCAAATTGCGGTCAGCGGCCCAACGAAACGGGTGCCCTCGCGCAATTCGGGGTCAAGTCCCAAGGCCGGGGACATACCGATCAGGGTTTTGCCTGTCTCGGCACCTTCGGCAAAGAAGGCCAGCATGATTACCAAAGCGACCAACCCGCCAACATAGCCAAAAGCCCAGCCATTGCCGGAAATACGACCAATTTCTTCTTTTGTGCCCAGATCGGGCAGCATCGAATTGGTGAAAATCGTGGCGAATTCCATTCCGATCATGCCAATCGCAAACAGGATCAGGGTCAGGGTCAGGTTGAAACTGTCAGGTGCCGCAGTCCAAAGCCCCGCCGCTCCGATCACGTACATGCCGGAAAATAGCCAGATCCAGCGCAACCTGTTGCCCGATGTATCGGCCATCGCGCCCAGGATCGGGGCCAGCAATGCAATCACGATCCCGGCCGATCCGATGCCAAAACCCCATGCGGCCTGCGCCGCAGTGCCGTCGGCCATCAATTCCTTTACATAAGGCGCGAAAATGAATGTGATCAGCAGTGTGTTATACGGCTGGCTGGCCCAATCAAAAAAGAACCACCCCCAGATGCGCTTGCGCATGTCCGTCCCCAATCGTTTTCAGCCCCTATCCATCTCTTATGACAGGCGAATTGTAACGCTGGCAAGTCAATCCTGAAGTGGTGGCCAGGGCCGCGCGTTTTCCGCATCGATCCATTTCAGAACCCAGTCGGGCAGCATCGGGCTGAGGGCGTCGGTGCCAAATGCCTGACGCACGCGATCGGTGCTCACGATGCCGTTGGCGTCGGTGATGGCGGCGCGATACACCACCTGGTTGGCACAGTCGCCGTTTTTCTTCCACATTGATTGTTCGAGATAGAGAAACCTGTCATCCCAACCCAGGGCGCGGGAGCGCATTTCAAACCTTTCGAACATGCGGATGCGGCGGCGATAGCGGACGCAGGCCCCGGCCATGGTCATGCCCCAGCCTTCGCGTTTGAGCGTATTTATCAAGCCTGTGCGCTTGGCCAGGATCAGCCGTCCCAAGTCGAACAGGGTCAGGGTGCGCCCGTTATTGAGTTCCATGAACGGGTCGAGATCCCACGGCAGGCACATGTGATGTGACACATGGATGCCGTTGAGCGGCAATGCCGGGGCGTTGCGGAAAATTACGAATTCTTTGGCCAGTCGGATCAGCGGAAACATTTTGGGCTCCTTGACAACCGTTCATGTCTGTTGCTGCGCCGCGGCGAGGTCAATAGAAACCGCGCGTCAAAGCTTGCGCTTTTGCAGTGGGCTGCTTACCTGTTAGCGGCAAATAAAGGACTGAATACGAATGATGGCTATCTACGGACCGCTTCAGCTTATTTTGAATGTCGCCTTCTTCATAATGATCGCTCACATCATTATGAGCTGGTTGATCAATTTTCAGGTTCTGAACCTGCATCAGCCGCTGGTTTCGCAGTTGTGGTATGGGCTGAACCGGCTGCTCGAGCCGATCTATGCCCCCATTCGCCGCATTTTGCCTGACACGCGACCACTGGATTTGGCCCCTCTGGCAGCGTTTATCATCATCATCAGCCTGCGAGACTACATTTTGCCGGCGATACTGCTGTAACAGCGACGCAGAAGGCTTGTTCACCGATTCTTAGTGTGTGAAACTGTCTGATAAGAGCAGATGAGATAATCTTACAGGGTTCCATGCCAAGCGCTGCCACGCTTCTGAGCGATGTATTCGGCTATGACGCCTTCCGCCCCGGTCAGGAAGAGGTGGTCGAAGCTGTGGTGCAGGGCCGCAACGTGTTGGCGATCATGCCCACGGGCGGGGGCAAATCCCTGTGTTTTCAATTGCCTGCACTGATGCGCGACGGGGTGACGGTGGTCATTTCGCCGCTGATCGCGCTGATGCGCGATCAGGTGCGGGGTCTGCGCGAAGCCGGGGTCGAAGCCGGCGCGCTGACCAGCGGCAACACTCCCGAAGAAACCGACGCGGTGTGGCAGGCGCTGGAGGAAAAGCGCCTCAAGCTGCTTTATATTGCGCCGGAACGACTGGGCACGGGATCGGCCCTGAACATGCTACGGCGGATTGGGGTCAGCCTGATCGCGGTCGATGAGGCGCATTGCGTCAGCCAGTGGGGCCATGATTTTCGCCCTGATTACCTGCGCATAGGTGAATTGCGCAAGGCGCTGAATGTACCTTTGGCGGCTTTCACCGCCACGGCGGATGCCGAAACCCAGGTCGAAATCGTCGAGCGGCTGTTCGACGGACAGGCGCCGGACACTTTCCTTCGCGGCTTTGATCGGCCCAATATTCATCTTTCCTTTGCTGCCAAAAACAACCCCCGCAGTCAGATCCTCAGTTTTGCCGCGGCACGCAAGGGGCAGTCGGGCATCGTATATTGCGGCACCCGCGCCAAGACCGAAACCATTGCCAAGGCGCTGCGCGACGCCGGGCATTCCGCCTGTCATTATCATGGCGGGATGCAGGCCGATGACCGCCGCATCACCGAACAGAGGTTTCAGCAAGAGGACGGGTTGATCGTGGTGGCCACCGTTGCGTTTGGCATGGGGGTGGATAAACCTGATATCCGGTGGGTTGCACATGCCGATTTACCGAAATCGATCGAAGCCTATTATCAGGAAATCGGTCGTGCCGGACGCGATGGCGCCCCGGCCGAAACGCTGACCCTGTATGGTGCCGACGACATTCGCCTGCGCCGGTCGCAAATCGACGAAGGGCTGGCGCCACCGGAACGACGGATGGCCGATCATGCGCGTTTGAACGCGCTGCTGGGACTGGCCGAAGCGCTGAGTTGCCGCCGTCAGAACCTTCTGGGCTATTTCGGCGAAACCGAGGTAACATGCGGCAAATGCGATCTCTGCGATACCCCGCCCGAGGTGTTCGATGGCACCCAGCCGGTGCGCATGGCGCTGTCGGCGATCTTGCGTACCGGGGAATGGTTCGGGGCGGGCCATCTGATCGAAATCCTTTTGGGCACTGAAAACGACCGCATCCGGTCCAAGGGGCATGATGCCTTGCCGACCTTCGGGGTGGGCAAGGAATATAGCCGACAACAATGGCAGGCCGTTTTCAGGCAGATGATGGGGCATGACCTGATCCGGCCTGATCCCGAACGCCACGGCGCTTTGCGGATGACCGAAGCCGCAAGGCCAATTCTGCGTGGTGAAGATCAGATCACGTTGCGCAAGGATAGTATCGCCAAGGCGCAGCGCCGCCCGGCGGTCAAAGCATTGGTCAGCGACGAAGACGCGCCGCTATTGTCGGCGCTCAAGGCCAAACGCCGGGCGCTGGCCGAAGCCGCGCGAGTACCAGCTTATATCATCTTCAACGATCGTACCTTGATCGAGATGGCAGAAACCCGACCGGGGACATTGGACGAAATGGCGCGGATCGGCGGTGTTGGAGCAAAGAAACTTGAACATTACGGTACGGATTTTCTGACTGTTATCACCGGCGCGGTAGAGGATATGCACCCAACCCGCCGCAAACTGGCCGGGCGCGATTCCGGTGCACTTTATGACCGATTGTTGCAGGTTCAGGCCGATCTTGCGCGCGGTGACGACGGGTCGGAAAAGCCGCTCAGTTGTTCGGCCTCGGTTCTGGCCAAGGTGGCGCAGATGCGACCTGATAGCGAGGGCGCGCTGGCGCGACTGCTGGGTGAAAAGCGGGCTGATCGTTTCGCTGCCGCCTTTCTGGACGTTTTGCGAGAAGCGGGTTAGAAACGTTCTAAACAAACGTTTGAGGAGCCGCCATGCTGATCGTCGTTTCCCCGGCCAAGAAAATCGACACCACCCCGGTTGACGGCGTCATTGCGACCGAACCGCAATTCGCGGACCGCGCCAAGGAACTTGCGGGCGTAGCGCGCGATCTGAGCGTTGATGATCTGATGAAGCTGATGAGCATCAGCGAAAAGTTGGGCAAGCTGAATGCCGACCGGTTCCGAGATTTCGGCGAGATGGAGGCGAAACCCGCCGCCCTGGCTTTTGCCGGGGATACCTATGTCGGGCTGGAAGCCGCCACGCTGGACGCGGATGAAATGGCTTGGGCACAGGATCATTTTCGTATCTTGTCAGGCCTTTACGGATTGTTGCGACCACTGGATCGGATTGAACCTTACCGGTTGGAAATGGGCAGCCGTCTGAAGAATCCGCGCGGCAAGAATCTCTATGAATACTGGGGCAGCGATATTGCCAAGGCGCTGAATGAGCAGGCCGAAGAGATCGACACCGATGTCCTGATCAATTGCGCCAGCCAGGAATATTTCGGCGCGGTGGACCTGTCGGCGCTGAAGTTGCGGGTGATCACTCCGGTTTTCATGGAAGAAAAGGCAGGCGAGCCCAAAATCGTCAGCTTCTATGCGAAACGTGCCCGTGGCGCGATGGCCCGTTTCATCATTCAGCGCCGTTTGACCGATCCCGAAGCGATCCGCGAATTCGATACCGGCGGCTATCGTTTCGACCCCGATCTGAGCGACGGCGACCGTTGGGTGTTCCTGCGCAGGGCGGTGGCTCAGGCTGACGCGGCCTGATCATCGTTTTCCGCCACCAGTGGACGCGCGGAGTCGGGTCTGTAACGCGCCAGCTTGTCCAGGATGTCGGCCTTGCGAAGTGGTTTGAAAAGATAGCCATCCAGATCGGCGTCCCAGATGCCCTTGTCGTTTTCTTCGTTCGCATAGGCCGTCATGGCAATGATCGGGACACGGCGACCGGTGGATTTTTCGATCTGGCGGATTTTCCTGACTGCTTCGGTCCCGTCCATTTCCGGCATTGAGATATCCGTGAATACCAAATCGGGTTGGAATTCCTCATAGCTGCGAATGGCATCGATTCCATTGTCGGCAAAGCAAAGATCAATATTCTGATCGTTTATCATCTTCTCGAACACCAATCGGTTTGTTTTGTTGTCCTCTGCCGCCAATACCTTCATCCGGCGCAGGTCGGATTGTGATTGCCGGGGGCGGCATGTGACGGGATTTGCAGGCTTGTGGTCGACCTCTGCGCCCAGAAATTGCAACTGTAAGAACAGATCCTTCCGCGTGGCTGGTTTTTGCAGGACGGATTGCACGGTATGGTGCATTTCCTCCATCTGCGCAAAGCTGGAACTGGAACTGAACAGCAAAATCGGCGTGCCAAACCCGGCTTTGCGGATTTCGTGCGCCAATTCGAGCCCATCGATTTCGGGCATGTTGTGATCGGTCAGAACGGCGTCAAAGCTGTTATTGAGCAGTTTTAGTGCTTCGAACCCACCGGCGCAGCTGACTGTCTCGATGCCCAGTGCCTCCAGCTGCTTTTCCAGGATTGACCGGTTCACCTCCAGATCGTCCACAATCAACGCCCGTTTGATCACCCCGGTCAGGACCGGGATAACGATCTGTTCAGTTTCGGTGACGGGCAGGGTAATGCGAAAACCGAAACTAGCACCATGTCCAAGTTCGGAATCGACCCAGATGCTA
Organism: Thalassovita sp.; assembly: GCF_034670005.1. GTDB lineage: Bacteria > Pseudomonadota > Alphaproteobacteria > Rhodobacterales > Rhodobacteraceae > Thalassobius. The sequence goes on along the minus strand of NZ_JAXMOH010000001.1, from coordinate 511,269 downwards.
CCCCCCATCAATTCGATCAGTCGTTTGGAAATCGACAGACCTAACCCGGTGCCTTCGAAACGCCGGTTGCGGTTGTCTTCGACCTGATTGAATTCACCGAAAACGTAGTCGAGTTTCTCGGACGCGATACCGATCCCGGTGTCTTCGACGGTGACATGGACATTGGTGTTGGGGCTGCCATCCTGCTGAACCCCGACAACCCGCACCAGAACATGCCCTTTCGAGGTGAATTTTATCGCGTTCCCCAGCAAATTGGTCAGCACCTGCCGGATGCGCCCCTGATCGCCGACAAACATGGTGGGCAGAAACAGGTCGTAATCGACCAGCAGGTCGATCGCCTTTCCCCGCGCAGTTGGCTGCAATAACATGATCACTTCGTGAATGGTGCGTTCCAGATCGAAAGGAGCCGGGTAAAGGGTCAGCTTTTCCGCGTCGATCTTGGAATAATCGAGCAGATCGTTGATGATGGTCAGCAACGCTTCGCCTGAATTCTTGATGGTATCGACGTAAAGCCGCTGATCGGTTGTCAGGTCGGTATCGGTCAGCAGGTCGGCCATTCCAACCACCCCATTCATTGGGGTACGGATTTCGTGGCTCATATTGGCCAGAAAAGCCGATTTGGCGCGGTTCGCGGCTTCGGCCTTTGCGCGCGCGTCTTTCAGATCTTTTTCCCGTTGCATCGTTTCGGTGATATTCAGGACCAATCTGACAACATCCCCTTCGGGTCCGCGTTTATCGAGTATCTTGATATATTGGCCGTTGGTGAACCGCAGCACCGTGTCACTGGAATTTGGCGAACGCCAACGTTTCGTCATTTTGGCGCGCCAGTCTTCGGGGCTGAGCCCTTCGGTATCGATGCGCCCTTCATCCGTCAGAATTTGTAAATGCTGTTCATGGGCGATGCCCGTTGGGATATCGCGGTTCTTGCCAAAAGCCTCCCGATAGGCCCGGTTCGCCATCAGCAGCTTTTCATTACGGTCGAAAAAGGCAAAGCCGTTCGGGATCGTTTCGATCGTTTGCCAGAGTCGGCGTTCGGCGATCGCAGCTTTCTCATGAGCTTCGCCCAGTTCGGACTTCATCCTCTGATGCTCGGCCATTGTGTTTTCCGCTTCGGCGAGTATCCGGATGATCTTTTCGGAATAGCTACGCTGATCCTGCTGTATTTTCAGCTTGGTGGCATCGAGGTCTGCTTGTGTTTCTGTTAGCTTCTTTTCAGCAGCCAGCCGTGCGCGGCGCTCTTCGGCCAGTTTGTTGGCAAGGCTCATTCGGAATCCCCGATTCTTGGCTTTCTGCCGGTCCAGCATCGCGTGTGATGGTGAATAATCGTTTAAAACGAAATTATCCTGTTGCGGTCGATATCCTTGCCGAATCCGTGGTTCACATGTCACCATCGCCGCATTTGATTTGATAAGGAGCTGTTTGATGCAACGCGGATTTTTTGCATTTCTTGCTGTTGTCTGTCTGGCCTCCACCGCATTTGCTGCTGACGAGGTGCCAGAGCGGCGCTTTGTTTTGACCCGGGATGTCGATTTCTACGGATCTGACCTGCAGGCCCTTTTCGATACCAATTACGATGCCTGCGAACGGCTGTGCCTGTCTGATCCAAATTGTAAGGCATTCACCTTCAACCAACGCTCGAACGCCTGTTTTCCGAAATCTGATATTTCAGACCGGCAACCCTATGAAGGTGCATGGTCGGGGGAAATTTTCGAAAACCCCACTCGATTGATCGAAGCCGCGGCCACCCGTGCCGCCGCCGCGCCGTTTCTGGGCCCGAATGACATCGAAGCAGCGCGGAATCAGGCGCAGAAAATCGGTTGGACACATCCGGCCGGGCAATATGCGCTCGACGCGCTTTTGAGCGCGGCGCAGCAGCGGCGTGAGCAGAAGGATTGGCTGAGCGCGATGCGCTGGATGGGCGCCGCGGTGTCGCACAGCGATCAGGCCGATCAATGGCTGGAATATGCCCGTCTTTCGCTGCTGGCCGCCACAGACAATAAGAAAAACAGGTCTAAATATCAGCGCCGCGCCCTGTCTGCAGCGATCAACGCTTATCTCAGGGCCGATAATCCCGCGCTGGCCGCAAACAGCCTGCAGATGCTGTCCGAGGCGTTTGAAGCCAACAATCGCGGCCGCGACATGATCCCGGCGCTGCGTCTGGCGCTGGACAAGCAACCGAATTGGGACGAATTGAACATCGCGCTGGACGATGCCGTTGGCAAGTATGGCTTCCGCATCACCGAACACGCGGTCGAAAGCGACAGCGCCGCGCCACGCATCTGCGCAGAATTTTCCGAAGCACTGGTCAAGACCGGGCTGGACTATACACCGTTCGTAAAGCTGCCTGCTGGCGACATGGCGGTCACGGTCAGCGGCAACCGGCTGTGCGTCGATGGTGTGGATCACGGTCAACGCTACAGCGTGACTTTCCGCGAAGGTCTGCCAGCGGCCAGCGGCGAAAAGATGGCAAAGGATGTGGCCATCACCCAATATGTGCGTGACCGTAATCCCAGCGTTCGCTTTTCCGGCCGCTCTTACGTTTTGCCGAAATCGCCCGATGCGGCGCTGCCGGTGGAAACGGTGAACATCGACAGTCTGGATCTGGTGCTGCGCCAGGTTAGCGACCGCAACATGCTGCGCGCCTTTCAAGGCAGCTACTTCGGGCGTCCGTTGAATTACTGGGAAGTGCAAGATTTCAGCGACAATATCGCGGAAACGGTTTGGCAAGGTAAAGGCGAGGTTCAGAATGAACTGAACCGCGACATGACCACCCGCCTGCCGATGGGCGACATCATCGCCGACCTGCCCGCAGGCATCTATGCGCTGTCGGCGCAGGTGCCGGGGGCCGATCCCTATGAGGACCCCTTGGCGACGCAATGGTTCGTACTGTCCGATCTGGGCGTTACCACGCTCAGCGGCGTGGACGGGTTGCATGTCTTTGTGCGCGGTCTGGGCGATGCCGAACCCATTGTCGGGGCAACAGCAACGCTGATATCGCAATCGAACCGGGTGCTGGGCGAAGTGGAAACCGACGCCCAGGGGCATGCCCTGTTTGCGCCGGGATTGACCCGGGGGTTGGGGGCGGCTGCCCCGGCCTTGGTGACGGTGGCGCAGGGGGACACCGACTTGACCTTCTTGTCGCTGAAGGACCCGGGTTTTGACCTGTCTGATCGCGGCGTGGAAGGGCGCGAACCCAGCCCGCCGATCGACGTTTTCCTGACCACCGATCGCGGTGCCTATCGCGCCGGTGAAACCATCCATGCGACTGCTCTTGCCCGCGATGGTGTGGCCGCCGCAATCTCGGGCCTGCCGGTTACCGCGATTTTGACCCGCCCTGACGGGGTGGAATATGCCCGCCATCTCTCTGCTGACGATAGTGCGGGCGGCCATGTCTTTGCCTTCGACTTGGGTCAAACCGTTCCACGCGGGTCATGGCGTCTGGATATCAAGGCCGATCCGGATCAACCGGCATTGGCCAGCCAGACTGTTCTGGTCGAAGACTTCCTGCCCGAACGGATCGACTTCACCCTGTCCCTGCCTGATTACGATCTGCGTCCCGGCGATGCGCCGCCTCTTACGATCCACGCAAAATACCTGTTTGGTGCTCCTGCTGGCGGTCTGCCCATCGACGGATCAGTGACCCTCACGGAAGCGAAAGAACTGAAGGGATATCCCGGCTACCGTTTTGGCCGCCAGGACGAAGGCGTTGGCCGCCAGACCGAATTTTTCAGTGGTGGTGACACCGATGCAAAAGGCATCGCGATAGTGCCAGTGCCGCTGCCCGCAATGGAAACTGCTGACCGCCCGCTGGAAGCGCAGATTCAAGTCAGCCTGGCCGAAGGTTCCGGTCGTCCGGTCGAACGTCGCCTGACACGCGCGTTGGCCCCGGCAAAACCGATCCTCGGTATCAAGCAGATGTTCGACGGTGTGGTGCCCGAAGGCAGCGAGGCGCGGCTGCAGGTGATCGCGCTGGGCCCCGACCTGAAGCAGATCGATATGCCTGTGCGCTGGACCCTGAACCGGGTCACCCATCGCTATCAGTGGTATCGGCAATGGGGCAGCTGGAACTGGGAACCGATCACCAGCCGTAAACCCATCAGCAGCGGCGAGTCGATGCTGGGCGACGATCCCTTGACGATCAGCGTCCCGGTCTATTGGGGTAACTACGAATTGGTGGTGGAACGGGTGGGGGGAGATTACGTATCGGCCTCCAGTTCGTTCTATGCCGGGTGGTACGCGCCCGCCGATGCCAGCACCACGCCCGATATGCTGGAACTGTCGCTGGATAAGCCGAGCTATCGCAGCGGAGACATCGCGCAGTTGCGGCTGGTGCCGCGGTATTCGGGTCAGGCGCTTGTTACGGTAATGTCGAACCGGGTGATTGCGATGAAAGCGGTTGATGTGATTGAGGGGGAAAACCTGATTCCGCTTGATGTCACTGACGAATGGGGTGCGGGGGCCTATGTCACCGCCACCGTGATCCGCCCGATGGATGTTGCGGCCGGGCACAATCCGGCGCGGTCTTTGGGATTGAGCTATGCCAAACTTGATCCGGGCGTAAAGCAACTGGATGTGCAACTGATTGCCCCGGCCGAAGCCGATCCGCGTGGCACATTGACCGCTGCAATCGACGTTGTGGGGGGCGCACCCGGTGAAACCGCCTATGTCACGGTGGCGGCGGTCGATGTGGGGATCCTGAACCTGACCGGATTTCGAAGCCCCGATCCGTCTAATCACTATTTTGGTCAACGCCGTCTGGGTGTCGAAATCCGCGATCTTTACGGTCGGTTGATCGACGGGATGAACGGGGCGATGGGGCAGGTGCGCTCGGGCGGCGATGCGGCCAGCAGCGCCCGGTTCCAGTCGCCACCGCCAACTGAGGAACTGGTCGCCTATTTCACCGGTCCGATTTCGGTCGGACCCGATGGCAGGGCCGAAGTCAGTTTCGATCTGCCCGCGTTCAATGGCACGGTGCGGCTCATGGCGGTGGCGTGGTCGAAGACCGGGGTCGGGCAGGCCAAAGCGGATGTGCTGGTGCGCGATCCGGTGGTGGTCACTGCCAGCTTGCCACGCTTCCTGGCGCCGGGTGATCAGAGTCGGATGCTGTTGGAAATCGTCCATGCTACCGGCCCGGCAGGTCGAATGGGGCTGGATGTCACGGCGGAAGGCGTGTCGCTGAATACCAGTGAAGTGCCATCAGGGGTGACGCTGACCGAAAAGGGCAAAGCAGTGCTGAGCCTGCCGGTGACGGCGGGCGAAGTGGGGGATCACAACATCCGCGTGGCGTTGACCACGCCGGATGGTAAACAATTGGTCAAGGATCTGACGCTGGGTGTGCGCAACAACGACCCGGCGGTGTCGAAAACACAGCGTTTCACGCTCGACGCCGGCAAGACATTTACGCTGGACGCCAACGTTTTTGCCGGGCTGCACCCGGGGACAGGATCGGCGGTGGTTTCGGCCGGACCATTGGCCAAATTCGATGCGCCAGCGCTTCTCTCCGCGCTTGACCGGTATCCTTATGGCTGCACCGAACAGGTGACCAGTCAGGCGATGCCTCTTCTGTATCTTGGTCAGCTCAATGAAGCGTTGGGGCTCGGCGGGCGCGAACGGATACAGCGCCGGGTCGATCAGGCGGTCGAAAAAGTGCTGACCAGACAGGCGAATAATGGCGGCTTTGGGCTTTGGCGGGCGGAATCGGGGGATTTCTGGCTTGATGCCTATGTGTCCGATTTCCTCAGCCGGGCGCGGGCCGAAGGGTATGAGTTGCCCGATCTGGCCTTCCGTATGGCGATGGACAATCTGCGCAACCGGGTCAACTACGCCCCCGATTTCGACACGGGTGGCAGTGATCTCGCCTATGCGCTGCTGGTGCTCGCGCGCGAAGGGGCGGCCTCAATGGGAGATTTACGTTACTATTCGGATGTAAAGGGGGATGCCTTCTCGACCCCGCTGGCTGCGGCACAACTGGGGGCGGCCTTGGCCTCTTACGGTGATCAGACCCGGGCCGATGCGATGTTTGCTCGGGCGGCCCGCATGATCACCAAACGCAGCGGCGAAGACGCGGCGGTCTGGCGGGTCGATTACGGCAGCAATCTACGCGACGCCGCAGGGGTTCTGTCACTGGCAATAGAAGCGGGCAGCGCCGCGGTGGACCGCGATGCGTTGATAAACCGGATCGGGGCGGCGGGCCGGAGGGTGTCCACGCAAGAGGCAGCATGGTCTCTGTTGGCGGCCAAGGCCTTGGTGCAGGACCCGTCGATTTCCGGGTTGGAGCTGAACGGTCAGCCGGTCAAGGGCCCGTTCGCGCGGCTGATCGAGGATCAGGTTGACGCGCAACCGATGGCGATCCGCAATGTATCCGGCGCGGCAACGCCAATCACTCTGACCACTACCGGCGTACCTGAAGGCGAGACCGAGGCTGCGGGCTATGGCTATACAATCGAACGCCTTTATTACAGCCTGGACGGTCAACAAGTGTCGCCCGAAAAGGTCGCAACCGGCACCCGGTTGGTAACGGTTCTCAAAGTGACGGCTTTTGAGGCTGGCGGTGCACGGCTGATGGTGAACGATCCGTTACCTGCGGGGTTCGAGATCGACAATCCCAACCTGCTGCGTCAGGGTGATATCCGGGCGCTCAATTGGCTCGATCCAGCCTGGGCCGAGTATAGCGAATTCCGGGCTGATCGGTTCCTCGCGGCGGTCAATCAGCGCAAGGGCGGAAGTTTTGAGCTGGCCTATATCGTTCGGGCGATTTCGCCGGGTGAATTCCATCATCCGGCAGCCACGGTCGAAGACATGTACCGGCCGCAATACCGCGCCAACACTGCGTCGGGACGGCTGCGGATCACAGAATGAAACGGCTTTGGCCCCTTTTTCTGGTGGTGACCCTGCTGGCCGGGGCTGCCGCGCGCGATGGGGTCGATGACTGGGTGGCGCGGACCGAATTGCCAGCGCTGATCGTGGACAGCTCGGTTGAACTGCGTGACCGCAATGGCGAGTTGTTACGAGTCTATACGGTTGCGGATGGTTTGTGGCGCCTGCCGGTGTCGCGTGCTGATGTGGATACGCGATATGTCGACATGTTGCTGGCATATGAGGATAAACGGTTCTGGCATCATGGCGGCGTGGATGCTGTCGCGCTGATACGGGCGGTGATGCAAGCGGCGTGGTATGGTCGGATCGTGTCGGGAGGGTCGACGCTTTCGATGCAGGTGGCGCGTTTGCTGGAAGACGGCGGCACCGGGGCTTGGACGGGTAAGCTACGACAAATGCGGGTGGCGCTGGCGCTGGAACGAAGGATCGGCAAGGACGCGATCCTGAATCTTTATCTGCAACTGGCCCCGTTTGGTGGCAATATCGAAGGGGTGCGCGCCGCGTCCTTAAGCTATTTCGGCAAGGAACCCGCGCGGCTGAGCCCGGCGCAAGCGGCCTTGTTGGTGTCCCTGCCGCAATCGCCCGAAACCCGACGCCCGGATCGCCACCCGCAAACGGCCTTGGCAGCTCGGCAGCGCGTCATGCAGCGGGCTTTGCGGGACGGAGTGTTGCAAGCCGAAGACATCGCCGCAGCGATCTATGATCCGGTGCCGAAACAGCGCTTTGGCTTTCCAGCTCTGGCGCCGCATGCTGCGGATCGCGGCCGGGCCCGGATGCCCGACCGCCAAAGGTTGACCCTGACGCTCGATGCCGGGCTACAGGCTCGGCTTGAGGACTTGGCCGAGCTGTCGCTGCGCGGTAAATCCGAACGTCTGTCGATTGCGATTTTGGTCGCCGATCATCGTAATGGTGAGATTCTGGCTTCGGTAGGATCGCGCCGCTATGCGCTCGGGCGAGCGCAGGGGTTTGTCGACATGACCCGGGCGCTGAGATCACCGGGATCGACGCTGAAACCACTGGTCTATGCGTTGGGTATTGATCAAGGGTTGATCCATCCCGAGACGTTGATCAATGATCGACCGGTCGCGTTCGGTCGTTATGCGCCGCAGAATTTTGACGGTCATTTCCGTGGTGAAATTACGGTGTCTCAGGCGTTGCAATTGTCGTTGAATATCCCTGTTGTGCTGTTGACCGAGGAAATCGGCCCGGGTCGGTTGATGGCGGCGTTGCGCCGGTCCGGGGCCGCGCCGGTGATCCCGGGCGGCAAACCCGGACTGGCCGTGGCTTTGGGCGGTGTCGGGGTCACGCTGCGGGATCTCGTGCAGCTGTATGCCGGGCTGGCCCAGGGCGGGCAGGCCGTACGATTGCATATGGTTCCTGGGGGTGGCGCGCCGGGGCCGCGGATCGTCAGCCGCTCCGCCGCATGGCAGGTTGGCCATATTCTGTCGGGGCTTGTCCCGCCTGACGGCGAGCCGCGCAACCATCTGGCCTATAAAACCGGCACCTCTTATGGCCATAGGGATGCGTGGGCGGTCGGATTTGATGGTGCGCATGTGATTGGGGTCTGGATCGGACGCCCGGATGGGACGCCGGTGCCCGGGGTCTTTGGTGGCGATTTGGCCGCGCCGGTTTTGTTCAAAGCGTTTCAGAGGCTGAAGCCCGCTCTTGATCCGCTACCGCCGCCGCCACCTGAGACGCTGATCCTCGGAACCGCCGATTTACCGCAACCTTTGCAGAGGTTCCGTGGCCGACATGCGGTTTTTGAGGCCGCCCCGGATGCACCGAAACTGGCTTTTCCACCCGATGGTGCACGATTGGCGTTGGAAGGCGGAGGGTTGACAATCAAGCTGCGCGACGGTGCACCTCCCTTTACCGTGATGGCCGATGGGGCTGCGGTTTTGACCGGGCAATATAGCCGCCAGATCAATTTGGGTCCTGTTGGGAATGGGTTTATCAATCTTGCTGTGATTGATGCCAAAGGCCGATCGGACCGGGTGCAGTTACAGATCGAGTAATCCCGGTGCGGTGAAGGGGCGCCGGCCCTCAACCACACCGTTATATTTATCGAAAAGAAGAAGCCGTACCCGGTCTTGATATCACAGCTTTTCGATGGCCAGCGCGATGCCCTGACCGCCACCGATGCACATGGTGATCAGCGCTTTGGTGCCACCGATACGGTCCAGTTCATAAAGCGCTTTCACTGTGATGAGGGCACCGGTGGCGCCGACCGGGTGGCCAAGCGCGATTGCGCCGCCATTGGGGTTCACTTTGGCCGGGTCGAGACCCAGGGCGTTGCTTACCGCAATGGCCTGAGCAGCAAACGCTTCGTTCGATTCGATCACGTCGAAATCGCCGACCGACAACCCGGTTTTCGCCAGCAGCTTTTCCACTGCCGGGATCGGGCCGATGCCCATCACTTCGGGGCGCACACCGGCATGGGCGTATCCGATGATCCGCGCCTTGGGCTTCAGTCCTGCCTTCTCCGCCGCCTCGGCCCGGGCCAGGACCAGCGCCGCAGCGCCATCATTGATGCCCGACGCGTTGCCCGCGGTGACCCTGCCGTCCTTTTTGAAGGCAGGGCGCAGGCCCGCCAGTCCTTCCAGCGTCGATTGCTTGGGGTGCTCATCGGTGTCGAACATCACCGTTTCGCGCCGTTGCTTCACCTCGACCGGAACGATCTGCGATTTGAAATACCCCGCCTTGATGGCGGCGGCCGCGCGGTTCTGACTTTCCATGGCGAAGGCGTCCATGTCTTCGCGGCTGACAGCGTGTTCATCGGCAACGTTTTCCGCGGTGACGCCCATATGACCGGTGCCGAACGGGCAGTTCAGTGTTCCCAGCATCATGTCGAGTGTCTGAATGTCGCCCATCTTCTGACCCCAGCGTTGCGCAGGCACGATATAGGGGGAGCGGCTCATATTCTCGGCACCGCCCGCGACGGCGAAATCGGCGTCGCCCAGCATCAGGCTTTGGGTTGCCGATACGATCGCCTGCGCGCCGGATCCGCAGAGCCGGTTCACGTTCATCGCCGGGGTACTGTCGGGAATACCGGCCTCCATCGCTGCGACGCGACTGAGATACATGTCGCGAGGTTCGGTGTTGATCACATGGCCAAAGACCACGTGACCAATCTGCGCAGGGTCTACACCGGCGCGCGCCAGCGCTTCGCGGGTCGCGATGGCCCCGAGTTGGGTCGGGGGAACACCGGCCAGCGATCCGCCAAAAGTGCCGATAGCGGTGCGTGCACCGTCCAGGATTACGATGTCGGTCATTGTTTTTCTCCAACAGAATTTTGTGGCAAGGCTAACGGATCAGAGGCGCAATGACAGCGAAAACGTTCCGTCAAGTTGTGGCTTTGGTCGTTCTAATTAGGATGTCAGTTTTTCACGACCGAACGGCGTCAGGGTCCAGGCTTTGCGTCCTTCGAGCACGGCGGCGGTGATCGGGCGGCCATAGCCCGCCCCGCTGTCGAGGTTGATCCGGTTGCCGCGATGTTCGGCGGTCGGCCGATGGGTGTGGCCATGCACCACCAACCAGGGATGCGGATCGGTGAAGTCAAGAAATTCGTTGCGAATCCAGATCAAATCCTGGGGATCTTGTTGGCCAAGCGGACATTCAGGGCGTATGCCGGCGTGAACGAAGAGAAGATCCCCCACTTCGAGGCTGAAGGAGAGGGATTTCAAGAATTCCAGATGCCGATGCGGGACGCGTCCCAAACTGTCCTTCCACAAAGCCTTGAGCGGGCGTTGCAGGTCTTCCACCCCATAAGACGCCAAAGTGGCGAGCCCGCCGATCCGTTCGCTGGGCCAAGTGATGCCGGAGCGGATGCGATAATGTTCCCCGGTTCCGGTTTCGAGAAAATTCATGAACATCTCGTCGTGATTCCCGCGCAGCACGGTCCAGTTCCGGCCCGCTGCTATACCGGCCATCAGGCGATCGATCACTTTGCGGCTGTCAGACCCCCGGTCTACCAGATCCCCAAGGAAGACAACCTGCGCATTCTTCCCGCCGTCTTTTTCGATCAGGTCGAGGGCCCAATCAAGCTGATCGAGATAACCGTGGATATCGCCAACGGCGTAGATCGGGGTGTCTTGCATGTCCTGTCCTTCGCGCTCGATTTATGCCGGACGCTAACTTGGTTTTTTCTGATCTGAAAGGGCGGGCGGCGAAGACTTGTTTTGCAATAGCTGAGCAATCTGATTGCGCAGCCAGATATGGGCCGGGTTGTGACTGGATCGGCGGTGCCAAACCATGCAAATTTGCGCCCGTCGGACCGGCATTGGCGGTGGGTAGAGGGCGAGATCAAGACGGGGCGCGACCCTGCGGGCCAATTGTTCCGGAATCATGGCAATCAGATCGCTGTTGGCGACCGCGTTATAGACGCCTGAAAAAACCGGCATGGTCATGACCACCCGTCGTGATCGTCCCACCGCAGCCAGTGCCGTGTCGCCCATGCCTTTGAGGTTTCCCTCGGGTGAAAAGAGGATGTGACCCATGTCGCAGAACAGGTCGATGGGAATATCGTCGCCTTCGTGCAAACCTATTCGGGCGAAGCGTTGGTTGCCTTTGTGCGCAATAATGGTGAACCGCGAGGTTAAGACCTGTTGATGATCTGCCCATAATGGGAAATCCATTTTGGGTATCAACGCGATATCAATGTTATAGCGGCCCAGCGTATCGAGATAGTTATCGGGAACAAGATCGACCAGTTGGACCCGCATTAGTGGAGCATGCCGGGATAAATGGTCGGCCAGTTCCGGCATCAATAATTCCGCAAAGAAATCGGACGCTGAGAGTTTGAAGCTCAAATCCGATTTCAAAGGGTCGAAATGATCATTTCCTGCCAGAAGGGTTTCCAGTTTTTCCAAGCTTTGCCGCAGCGGATCGCGGATCGCTAGCGCATAGTCTGTGGGGTGCAGACTGCGCCCTTGCCGTATCAGGATCGGATCGCCCAAATGGGTGCGCAGACGCGATAAAGCGGCTGAGACAGCGGGTTGCGACATCCCGAGTGCCTTTGCTGCTGCAACAGTAGATCCGTTTTTCAACAGAGCGTCCAGCACGCGCAACAAGTTAAGATCGAGGGTTCTGAAATTCACCAGGCTGATATTAGAGATATTATCTATCTATTTCAAATATTGAGCTGTCCCTGTCAGTCTGAAGTTGAAACAAAAGAGGAAGGTGGAGAGGATCCAATTGGTGGGCCTGTATGCAATGCCTGGGGCGATGACGCGTTTGGCAGGGTCGGTACCATTTACCGGGTTGTTCGATTTTCTGACCAAACGTTGCAGCGTCAGGACTTCGTCTGGTGCGTGCCTCGCCCAGTGGGACACCCCGGCATATCTTCGGTGATGAGGAAGAAAGTATCGTTATTTTGTCGCGAGAGGTAGAATTGGCCATCCAGTCACTGAAGATGGAGGTCAAATCAGATAACTTTTTTCACAAGGAGGGAACGCGAATGAAAGGTATATCGGCTTATTTTATGGTGCTGGCGGTTTTGTCAGTGACGATTGGCATGACATGGGGGATTCAAATGTCGGCATCGCATAATCACATATTGTCGCCAGCCCATGCTCATTTGAACTTGATTGGCTGGGTCACCATGTCGATCTTTGCATTCTATTATCATTTGGTGCCCGGGGCGCAGGACGGGATATTGCCTAAGCTGCATCTGACGGTTGCTGTTTTGGGATTGATTACCATTGTTCCGGGGATCGTCATGGCGATCCGTGAAAGCGGTGAAACTCTGGCCAAAGCAGGTTCGATGCTGACCCTGTTGTCGATGTTGTTGTTTTTGGCGGTTGTGCTGAAATCCGTGCGCGCCAGGGCGTGAACGGATAAGGGCACCGCTTGGTGATAAGCGGTGCCCTGAGTTTTCAATCCAGCTACAGATCAGGCTACGTCGAAGGACAATGGCTTGATCTGCTTGAACAGGCCGGTCGCGGCCAGTTCGTCCAGAACTTTCTGTTCCACTTCACCGTCGACATAGAGCAGGGCGATGGCTTCGCCACCCGCCTGCGCCCGGCCGAGGGTGAAGTTGGCGATGTTCACGCCGTTGTCGCCCAGCACCCGGCCCAGCGTGCCGATGATGCCCGGCACATCTTCGTTGGTGGTGTAGAGCATGTGGCTGCCAACTTCGGCGTCGATGTTGATGCCCTTGATCTGGATGAAGCGCGGCTTGCCATCGCTGAATACGGTGCCGGCAATCGACCGTTCGCGTTCCGGGGTAACGATTGTGACCTTGATGTAGCCATCAAAAGCGCCCGATTTGTCCTGATTGGTGGTCGATATCTGGATGCCGCGTTCTTTGGCGACGACCGGGGCCGACACCATGTTCACATCTGGGTTCACCTTCTTCATGATCCCCGCCACCACAGCGCAGTTCAGCGCCGGCAGGTTCATGTCCGATACAACGCCGTCATAAAGAATGTTGATTGCCTTGATCGGTTCATCGGTCAATTGACCGATATAGCTGCCCAGATGCCCGGCCAGAGCGACCCACGGGCCCATGACCTTGGCCTCTTCGGCGGTCATCGACGGCATGTTCAACGCGTTTTCAACCGCACCGTCCAGCAGGTAGTTTGCCATTTGCTCGGCCACTTGCAGCGCGACGTTTTCCTGTGCTTCGGTGGTTGCCGCGCCCAGGTGCGGGGTGCAGACCACGTTGGGCAGGCCAAACAACGGGTTTTCCTTTGCCGGTTCTTCCGAGAACACGTCAAAGGCGGCACCGGCCACATGGCCCGATTTCAACAGTTCGGCCAGCGCTTCTTCGTCGACAAGGCCACCGCGGGCACAGTTGATGACGCGCACGCCCTTCTTGGTTTTGGCCAGGTTTTCGCGGCTCAGAATGTTGCGGGTCGTATCGGTCAGCGGCACGTGCAGGGTGATGAAATCGGCGCGCGCCAGCAACTCGTCCAGCTCGACCTTTTCGACCTGCATCTTTTCGGCTTTTTCCTGGCTCAGGAAGGGGTCATAGGCGATGACCTTCATTTTCAACCCGCGGGCACGGTCGCAAACGATGCCGCCGATATTGCCGGCCCCAATCACGCCCAGCGTCTTGTTGGTCAGCTCGGTGCCCATGAATTTCGACTTTTCCCATTTGCCAGCATGGGTCGAGGCGCTGGCCTCGGGCAGTTGGCGGGCGGCGGCAAACATCATCGCGATGGCGTGTTCGGCGGTGGTGATCATGTTGCCGAACGGCGTGTTCATCACGATCACGCCTTTTTTGCTCGCGGCTTCCTTATCGACGTTATCAGTGCCGATCCCGGCGCGGCCGATCACCTTCAGCTTGTCAGCCTTTTCGAGGATGGCCGGTGTCACCTTGGTGGCCGAACGGATCGCAAGGCCATCATACTGACCGATGATTTCGGCCAGCTTTTCCTTGTCCTTGCCCACGTCGGGCAGGAAATCCACGTCGATGCCGCGATCGCGGAATATCTGGACGGCGGTTTCGGACAGCTTGTCGGAGACGAGTACTTTGGGAGCCATGGTTTAGGTCCTTTTCAAAGAATGTAAGGGGGGTGTTTGGCGGGCTGAAGCCCGCCCTACCAATTCTGTCATAGGCCGGGCATCCGCCCGGGGCATGTCGCGGGATTAAGCCTGAGCCTCGATCTCGGCCTGGAAGGCCCATTCGAGCCAGGGCAGCATCGCCTCGATATCCGAGGTCTCAACCGTGCCGCCGCACCAGATGCGCAGACCCGCCGGAGCGTCGCGGTACGCGCCGATATCCAGCGCCGCGCCTTCGGCTTCCATCCGCTTGGCCACCGACTTGGCAAACGCTGCGCCGTCCTTGATCCGCTCGTCAGTGAACTTCAGGCAAACGGAGGTGTTCGACACCGTGGCCGGGTCATGGGCCAGGAAATCGATCCAGTCGTGCAGTTCGACGAAATCGGCAATCGCCTTGGTGTTGGCGTTGGCGCGGCCAATCAGGCCCTGCAACCCGCCAACCGAACGCGCCCAGTCCAGCGCAACGAGGTAATCCTCGACCGCCAGCATCGAAGGCGTGTTGATGGTTTCGCCACGGAAGATGCCTTCGATCAGCTTGCCGCCCTTGGTCAGGCGGAAGATTTTCGGCATCGGCCATGCCGGGGTGTAGCTTTCCAGCCGTTCGACAGCGCGCGGGCTGAGGATCAGCATGCCGTGGGCCGCTTCGCCGCCCAGCACCTTCTGCCAGGAGAAGGTGGTCACGTCGAGCTTGTCCCAGGGCAGGTCCATCGCGAAAGCGGCCGAGGTGGCGTCGCAGATGGTCAGGCCTTCGCGGTCATCGGCGATCCAGTCGCCGTTTGGCACCCGCACGCCCGAGGTGGTGCCGTTCCAGGTGAACACAACGTCGTTATTGCAATCGACCGAAGCGAGGTCGACGATTTCGCCGTATTCGGCGGTTTTGACCTCGGCGTCGAGTTTCAGCTGTTTCACCACGTCGGTGACCCAGCCCGAACCGAAGCTTTCCCAAGCCAGCATCTCTGCCTTGCGTTCGCCCAGAAGCGACCACATGGCCATTTCGACCGCGCCGGTATCCGAGGCGGGAACGATGCCGATCTTGTAATCTGCGGGGATGCCCAGGATTTCGCGCGTACCTTCGATGGCCGCTTTCAGCTTGTCCTTGCCCACGGCGGCGCGGTGTGACCGGCCCAGTGCGGCATCGGAAAGCTTGTCCAGGGTGAATGTGGGGATCTTGGCGCAGGGGCCAGAGGAGAAACGCGGGTTTGCCGGCCGCGTTGCCGGTTGTTCAATAGCCATGAATGCTATCCTTCCAGATAAGCGCCTCTCGTTGGGGAGAGGTGTCCCGCTATCGGAAATAGTCGGGTTCTCACGCTTTCACAATGGTCAAAATGCCGCTATAGCGCCGCCTGACAGTCGAATTGCGACGCAAACAGCTACGATCGGAAACTTTCCCATGCATGTCGTGACCATCCTGAGCAGTCCCAATGAGCCGCATCTGGAGGCATCGTTGCTTGATTCTCTGCGCAATGCCTGGGGTGGCGGCGACGTGGTCTGGCTGGCCCCGGACGAGGCGGCGGAATTCGAAATTCCGCAGGTGCCGGATAACCGCTGGGACGTTTGGGAAGAGGTCCAGCGCATGGGACTGGACATGGTGGTGCAGCCGGTTGAGGGGCGGCAGAAAAAGATGCTGCTGGCTGATATGGACAGCACGATGATTCAGCAAGAATGCATTGACGAACTGGCCGACGAGGCTGGGGTGGGTGATCGGGTGGCTTCGATCACCGCGCGGGCGATGAACGGTGAGCTGGATTTCGAAGATGCGCTGTTGGAACGCGTGGGTTTGCTCAAGGGTTTGCGGGAAAGCGTCATCGACAAGGTTCTGGTCGAACGCATCACCTTCATGCCCGGCGGGCGCGAATTGATCGCGACGATGAAGGCGGCGGGCGGTTACGCGGCGCTGGTGTCGGGCGGTTTCACTGCTTTCACCCGGAAGGTCGCCAAGGAACTGAATTTCGACGAAAATCACGCCAATATTCTGCTGGTCGAGGACGGCATCCTGATCGGCGACGTGGCCCGCCCGATCCTGGGGCGCGAAGCCAAGGTCGAGGCGCTGGAACGGATTTCAAAGCATCTGCAGATCGAGGAAAGCGACGTCATCGCGGTGGGCGACGGCGCCAACGATCTGGGCATGTTGGGCCGTGCCGGAACCGGCGTGGCGCTGCACGCGAAACCCACTGTGGCGGCGCAATGCGATGTGCGGATCAATTTCGGAGACCTGACCTCACTGCTTTACGTACAAGGCTACGCCAAGTCCGAATTCATCGGCAGCTAGTGCTCAGTCATCGCGATAAGCGGTGAAAATGCTGACGGTTGCAGCAAAGGCGATCTTTGCGCCAGCGCGATCGTGACAGGCTGATCCACCCGTGCGAATTCTGGCAGGCCGGGCGGGACCTGTTGCACAATGTCCTGCCGCGGCACCGGGCGGGCCTTGCTGGTTCGTTCGAATGTGACGCCCCGGCCTTGCATCACGTGAGCTCCCGCCTGTGAGAACGCGACTCAATCTGCTATAGTAAGAAATAACCGGATGCGGAGCGCACTCTGTAACAGCCTTGATTTGTTGCGGTTTTGGGCGCGGCCGTCGGGAGATGATCAAAGTCAAAAGACCGCTTGCCGAATTTTTCGACCAGGCGGCAAGCCACGTTTCGTAAAAGGCGACCAGTTTCAAATGGGCTTGGGCCAATGATGACATCGGCGGCCACCTTGAGCCGAGAAAGCTTTTTTGACCAAGATCATACGAGGAGGATTCTCATGCCAAAATTCATGTTCATATATCACGGCGGCGGTCGGCCCGAGACCCCGGAGGAAGGCGAAAAGGTCATGAAAGCTTGGACCGGCTGGATGGCCGGGATCGGTTCCGATTTGGTCGATGGCGGCAATCCTGCAGGGTCGTCGAAAACCGTCAGTTCCAGCGGGGTCGAGGATACCGGTGGACCGAACCCGGTTTCAGGTTATTCGCTGGTCAATGCCGCGGATATGGACGCCGCGATCGCTATTGCCAAGGGGTGCCCGATTCTGGACGGCGGCGAGGGGACAGTAGAAATCGCCGAAGCGATGGCGATGTAATTGTGCTGGCCCTGTCCGTTCGGCAAACGGGCAGGGCGATGTTCCGTTTCTTTTCGGTACGCTGATATCAGGCCGCCAGACTTTGGCGGGTTTTGCCGATCATAAGCGCCGCTTGGGCAGCTTCGCGGCCCTTTTCCACAAAATGCGCGCGGTAGATCGCGTTGTGATGATCGGTGTCCTGATACTGGTGCGGGGTTAGTGACACCGACAGCACCGGAACGCCGGAATCCATCCCCGCGCGCATCAGCCCGTCGACCACGGCCTGAGCCACGAAATCGTGCCGGTAGATGCCACCATCGACCACGAAGGCGGCCGCCGCCACGGCGACGTAACGCCCCGATGCGGCCAGATCGCGCGCCACGAGCGGCATCTCGAAGGCGCCGGGCACGTCGAATACATCGACCTGTTGAGCGGGAATCAATTCATTGAAACCGACAAGCGCCTGATCGACGATATCGGAATACCAGTTGGCCTTGACGAAGGCATAGCGGCTGAGTGTCATGCGTTTTCCTTTCCTATCGACACATGTCACCCAAGGCGGCAGACGACAGGAAAGGGCCGGGAAACCGGTCCTCTGTCGTTCTCTTCCATCCGGACTGTGACCGTCGGCTCTGGAATCGCACCAGATCTGCTGACCCTCGGCGGACAGGCCGCCAAGGCGCTCGCGGGCTTGGGGTTTCCCCCTTACCGCCGGTGGGGAATTTCACCCCGCCCTGAGAACGGTGTGACAGTGGCAAGAGGCGGTGGATTTGGCAATCAGTTTCGTCGCAACCTTTGCAGAGTATTGAGCGAGGAATAACCATCAGGTTGCATCCCGATTGTGCGTTGATAGCCGCGCAGCGCCTGAATTGTCAGCGGTCCTATCTTGCCATCAACGCCCTTGGTGTCGAAGCCCCTCTTCGTCAGAAGTTTCTGCATTTCCTTGCGTTCTGCAAATGTCAGCGCCCGGTCACCGCGGGGCCATTTCGATTTGATCTTTGGGCCGCCCTTCAGCCGGTCGCTCAGATGGCCGACCCCGATCACATAGGCGTCGGCGGTATTATAGCGTTCGATCACCGAAAAATTCTTGAAGATCAGAAACGCAGCGCCCTGCGCCCCGGCGGGTAGCAGCACCGAGGCAGTGCCGTAATCGCGCACCGGGCGGCCGTTCATGTCGGTCACACCCATCCGGGCCCATTCCGAAGGCATTTTCTTAATCTTGCGGTTGGCCAGCTCATAGTTGAACCTGCTCGGCAATTGCACCTCGATCCCCCAGGGCTGCCCCTTGATCCAGCCGTGCCGGGCCAGATACGCGGCGGTGGAGGCCAGCGCATCAGAAGGGTCGTCGGACCAGATATCGCGCCGCCCGTCGCCGGTGAAATCCACCGCGAAGGCCTGGTAGGACGTGGGGATGAACTGGGTATGGCCCATCGCGCCGGCCCAGCTGCCGGTCATATTGTGCGGCGAGGTGTCGCCCGATTGCAGGATTTTCAGTGCGGCGATCAGCTGCGCCTCGAAAAACCGCCCGCGCCGCCCGTCATAGGCCAGCGTCGCCAACGCCTCGATCACGTTAATCGACCCGCGGTAACTGCCATAGGCGCTTTCCAATCCCCAGACAGCGGCGACCACTTCTTTATCAACGCCATATTTGGCCTCGATCGCGCGCAGGGTTCGGCCATGCTGGCGCAGTGCCTTCTTGCCGTTTTTTACCCGCGTGTCCGAGGCGGCGCTGTCCAGGTATTCCCACAGCGTCTTGGTGAATTCCGATTGATTTCGGTCTTTCTGGATCACGTCGGCATTATATCGCACCCCTCGAAAGGCCCGGTCCAGCGTTCTGTCGCTGATCCCTTTGGCGTGGGCGCGTTTGCGAAAGCCTTGGAGCCAGCGCTGAAATCCCATGTTCTTACTGGAAACTTGCGCCGGGTCCCCTGCAACGATGATCTCTGCTTCGGCAGTGTCGCCAGAGCGCATCTGCGGCCGCAGAGATTGATCTACCGTTCCCGCCATCGCCGTTTGAGACAGAATCATCATGCCCGCCACCGCGGCCAAATATCTGCGAATTTCCATTGCTCGAGCCCTGTTCTTTTACTGAACTTGGGTGCGATGGTAGACTGCTATTGCCGCATACGGAAGGTATCACCGGCGAACAGGCGAAATTTGGCAATACCATGCTGGGATAAGAAAACGCTGGGGCGAACACGTGACTGAATTTACCAACCCTAATGTTCAAGCGGCATTTGACGCCTTTCCACCCGAAGCACAAAGCGGATTGATTCGACTGCGCGGGCTGATCTTTGCGACGGCTGAGGATCTGCCCGAGGTAGGGCCGGTGGAGGAGGCGCTGCGCTGGGGGCAGCCGGCCTATCTGACCCCGGTCAGCAAATCGGGATCGACCTTACGTTTAGGTGTGCCAAAATCAGGCGGTTTCGCGCTTTATGCCCATTGCCAGACCACAATCATTTCCGCTTTTGCTGCGGCGTTCCCGGGGCAGGATCGAGTCGAAGGCAATCGGGCGATCTTGTTTAGTGATGCCAGTCAGATCGACCCTGAGCGGCATCGCTTGCTGATAAAGCACGCACTGACCTATCACCTTTGACCCGTCAACGGCGGGTCCGCTTGACCTTGCGCTTGGCACGGTCGGCCTTGCGCTTTGCATTTACCGCACGGCGCTTGGCGGGTTTTCCACGGCCGTAGGACGGACCCCGCGTGACCGCTTCGCCGTCCAGAGTGATCAGTTCCAATGCGATGCCGCCTGTGACCGGGGTGGCTTCGGTCAGTTTTACCGTCACCCGTTGACCCAGCGACAAGGTCAGGCCGGTATCGGATCCCATCAAGGTGCCGTTGTCGGGGTCGAAATGAAAATATTCGTTGCCCAGCGACCGGATCGGGATCAATCCGTCCGCGCCGGTCTCGTCCAGCCGGATGAAAGCGCCGAATTTTGCGATACCACTAATCCGGCCTGTGAACTCATTGCCGACCCGTTCCGACAGAAAGGCTGCCAGATACCGGTCATTGGTGTCACGTTCCGCCATCATCGAACGGCGTTCGGTTTCGCTGATGTGGGTGGCGGTCTGTTCAAGGGTCTCGGCGTCGGCGGGGGTCAGACCGTCCTTGCCCCATTTATGTGCCGAAATAAGTGCCCGATGCACGATCAGATCGGAATACCGCCGGATCGGCGAGGTGAAATGCGCATAAGCCTGCAACGACAGGCCGAAATGACCAAAATTGTCGGGGCTGTAATAAGCCTGCGTCATCGCGCGTAGCGTCGACATGTTAATCAACTCGTCGTAATCGGTGCCCTCGGCAGCGGCGAGCAGTTGGTTGAGGTGCCGGGTTTGCAGCACCTGCCCCTTGGCCAGCACGAGGCCAGAGGCCTGGGCGGTTTCACGCAGCGCGTCCAGCTTTTCGCTGCTCGGTTCTTCGTGGACCCGGAACAGCAGGGGCGATTTACGGCTGATCAGCGTTTCGGCGGCGGCGACATTGGCGAGGATCATGAATTCCTCGATCAGTTTATGCGCATCCAGCCGGTCACGAAAATTGACGCTCAGCACCTTGCCTTCGTCACTCAGCACGACCTTGCGCTCGGGCAG
The DNA here is from genome assembly GCF_034670005.1 of Thalassovita sp. Taxonomy (GTDB): domain Bacteria; phylum Pseudomonadota; class Alphaproteobacteria; order Rhodobacterales; family Rhodobacteraceae; genus Thalassobius. The sequence continues at coordinate 490,261 of NZ_JAXMOH010000001.1, read as the reverse complement.
GTCCAGATCCAGTGGCTGCCGCCTGTTGCGGGCCTTCATCAGCAGCGCGTAAGCCTCGTAGAGCGGATTGATCACATCTTCCATCAAGGGTGCGCATTTGTCGTTGGGATTGCCGTCGCGGGCGTTTTGCACATCCTGATAATTCAGCGACGCGGCGGATCGCATAAGCCCGCGCACGAAACGGTGGCCGATCTTGTTGCCGGTGGCGTCGATCTGCATCCGCAATGCGATACAGGCACGTGGCACGCCTTCGTGCAGCGAACACAGGTCGCCCGACAGCCGGTCGGGCAGCATCGGCACCACCCGGTCGGGGAAATAGCTGGAATTGCCACGCTTGCGCGCTTCGCGGTCCAGCGCGCTGCCCGAGGTCACGTAATGGGCCACGTCGGCAATGGCGACCCAGATGATATAGCCGCCTTCGTTCTTGGGGTCGTCATCTTCATGTGCCCAACAGGCATCGTCATGGTCGCGGGCATCCACCGGGTCAATGGTGACCAGCGGCATATCGCGCATGTCTTCGCGCCCCGACAGGGTCGCCGGTTTCATCTTGTCGGCCTCGGCGATGACTTCATCGGGAAAATCATCCGGGATTCCATGTTGATGAATCGCGATCAGCGACACCGCTTTGGGGGCTGACGGGTCGCCCAGCCGGGTCACGATCCGCGCCCGCGGCAGACCCATCCGCCCTTTGGCGCCGCTTTGTTCGGCCTCGACCAATTCGCCATCCTGCGCGCCGCCGGTGGCGCCGGTGGGGACTTGCCATTCCTTGCCGTCCCCTTTGTCGATCGGCAGGATGCGGCCGCCTTCAGCGGTTTTCTTGAACACGCCCAAGACCTTGTGCGGGTTGGTGCCGATCCGGCGGATCAAACGCGCTTCGTATTGATGCGCGTCGCCTTTTACTTCGGTCAATCTGCCAAGGATGCGGTCGCCTTCGCCCAACGCGGGGTCCGAGGCGCGGGGGATCACCAGAATGACGGGTTCCTTGCCGTCCCCTTGCCATTCCAGCGGTCGGGCAAAAAGATCGCCATCGCCATCCGCGCCAGTGATCTGCAACACGCTGACCGGAGGCAGTTTATCAGGATCGCGATAGGTTTTCTTGCGCTTTTGCAGATGACCTTCGTCTTCAAGCTCTTTCAGGATGCGCTTGAGATCGATCCGCGCAGCCCCTTTGATGCCAAAGGCCTTGGCAATATCGCGTTTAGAGGTGAGGGTCGGGTTGTCCGAAATCCATTGCAGGATTTCGTCCTTGGTTGGCAGCTTGCTCATGTGATCTGAGTAACACGCGCTGACGGTGCCGTCACGCGGGAACAGCGCATCTTTGGACCGCGACCGACCGGTGCGGTCGTAGCATGGCAGACCGGGAAATCATGCGCTTCGTTATTCGATTGCCCGGGCCAACCCGCCGCTACAGAAATCCAGCAGTACTTTGCGATATTCAAGCGGGGTCGTGGGGGCCGGTTTGCCTGCCAGAGCCTCGACACGGATACTGCTTGCGACAATCGACAGCATAGACGACACCGTCAGGGTCAGAACGGTGGCCAAAACCTGACGGTCGGCGTTCGGTTTGAGATCGATCATCGCATCCAGAAATTCGCGCGCAACGGGATCATACAATTCCCGCACTTCCGGGAAGTAGCGATCGTCCGACACCAAACGCGCGATCAGTTGCGCATAGGCGCGCCACTGCGGGTCGCCGCGCGATGCGATTGTCAGGTATGGCGTGATATAGGCGTCAACCAGGTCGTCCAGTGTGTAGTCTTCGGTTTCACGCAGCGCTTTGAGCGCTTCACGCCGCAGCTTGTTCAGGGCCTCGGCCCGCCGGCTCAGCACAGTCAGGAAAAGCTCTTCCTTGCTGCCGCCATGAAACCCCACGACGCCAAGGGTCACGCCGGATTCCGCCGCGATCTGTCGGATCGAAACCGCATCGAATCCCGTGGCGGCAAAGCAGCGTTCGGCAGCGTCCAACACTTTGGCACGGGTCATTTCCCCGCGCGCGACGCGCCCGTCCGAACTTGGTTTTTCAGCTTGTTTAGCCATGTCTGATTCGTGCCCTTTGCCGCTCTGTCATAGGTTTGGACGAAACTGTTGACTTTTTATACATACGTACAGATAGTTTTGAGAAATTCAAGAATGCCGGAGAGGAGACACCGGCGCAACCGGGAGGAAACAATGAAACTGACGAAACTTTTGGCCAGTGCTTTTCTGGCCGTCACCCTGACCCCTGTGGTTCATGCCGATACCGTGGATGTGACTACCGTCGCAGGGCACCCACCGGTGTTCCTGTGGGTAAAAACGATAACGGACACCTTTATTCCTGCCGTCAATCAGGCGCTTGAAGGATCGGGGACCGATATCGATTGGACCGAAGCCTATGGTGGCACGCTGGCCAAGGTCGGCGGCGAAGTCGAAGCTTTGGAAGACGGGTTGGCGCAGGTTGGAATCGTTGCCTCGCTATTCGAGCCTTCGCTGCTGAGCTTGCAGAACGTGACCTATGTCAGCCCCTTTGGAACCGCTGATGTGAATCTTGTGCTGACATCGGTCGACGAAATGCACGACGAAATCCCGGCGATGCGCAAGATGTGGGAAGATCTGGATCTGGAATATCTGGGAGGCGGTTTCGCGCTGGAGGATTATCTGTTGATGACGTCCTTCCCTGTCACCTCGATTAAAGATCTTGAGGGGCGCAAGATCAATGCGCCGGGCGCTGCGGTGAACTGGCTCAAGGGCACGGGCGCAGTTGGCGTGGCGGGTAATCTGACCACTTACTACAATGATATCAAAACCGGAGTCGCCGAGGGCGTGGTCGTTTTCCCGACCGCCGCCGCCGCTGCGAAACTGTACGAAGTGGCCCCCTATGTGACCCGGGTCCATTTCGGGGCCCAATATGCCGGTGGGATCGTGGCCAAGAAAAGTTGGTTTGATGACCAATCGAGCGAGGTGCAGGATGCCCTCCGCGCCGGGGCCACGGCCTATGCTGCGGCTTACGCAACAGGATTGAACGGTCGGGTGGCGGCTGCATTTTCTGCAATGGAAAAGGGCGGCGCGACAATCACTGAACTGAGCGATGAAGCACGGCTTGCCTGGGCAAACGCCTTGCCGAATCTTGCACAGGATTGGGCGGCTGCACTGGATGCCAAGGGTCTGCCCGGCACAGACGTGATCGAAAGCTATCACAGGCGTTTGAAAGAGGCTGGAACCGATCTGCCGCGTAACTGGGCGGAAAAATGAACCATCTGCCCAGCGTCGCCGGGCCGACCCGCTTGGGGAAAGCCGCAGTTGCGCTAATGGGAGTTGCCAATGTCGTGGCAACTCTCTGGATCCTTGGATTGATGGTGCTGATCGTGGCCGACATTCTGGGACGGGAACTGTTCGCACACCCCATCGCGGGCGTGCCGGAAATGGTCAAATACTCGATTGTCGGAATTGTGTTCTTACAGATATCCCATACCCACCGTGCCGGTCAGATGATCCGTTCGGACGGGATTTTGGGAATGGTCCGCAAGGCACGTCCCAGACTGGCCGCAGCGATGGATCTGATCGCTCAGCTCTGCGGTGCGGGATTTGCGGCAATGCTGTGCTGGGCCGTCTGGCCGAAAGCGGTGCGCGCCTATATGCGCGGCGAGCTGGAAGGGATTTCCGGTCATTTCACCCTGCCGGTCTGGCCGTTTCTCGGGCTGATCGTTCTGGGGTCCGCGCTTTTATCGGCCTCTTTCCTGATGTCCGCTGCCGCGGCAGTCCAACAGATAAGAAAGACATCCTGATGGATCCGGTCACCGTAGGGTATCTGTCGCTGATCGCCATTGCGATTGCGATCTATGCGGGGCTTCATGTGGCCATCGCGCTGGCAGGTATATCGCTGTTTAGTGTCTGGGCGATCACCGGCAAGCTAAAGCTGGCAACAAGTTTTGTGGCGCTGGCAGCGACCGACAGCATAGCGGAATACACCTTTGGCGTGGTGCCGCTGTTCGTTCTGATGGGACTGGCCGTTTCAGAAAGCGGCCTTGGGCGCGATACCTTTGCCATCATCGCGCGCGGACTGCAGCGCTGGCGGGCTGGGCTTAGCGTGGCGACGGTGCTGTCGAACGCTGTTTTTGCCGCCATCACAGGCGTTTCAATTGCGTCCGCAGCGGTTTTTTCCAAGGTCGCCGTCCCAGAAATGGTGCGTGCGGGCACATCGCGCAGCATCGCGGTGGGCGTCGTGGCGGGGTCGTCGGTATTGGGAATGTTGATCCCGCCGTCCCTGCTTCTGATCCTATTCGCCATTCTGACGGATTCATCGGTTGGCGATCTGTTCATCGGTGGCATCGGGCCCGGCCTGTTACTGGCCTTTGCCTATATTGCCTATCTCAGCATCCTTGGATTTTTGCGCCCTGATCTGTTCAATATGTCACGCGAATTCGAAAGCAGTGATCACGTTCCGACCCGTGCCATGTTGCCAATCCTTGGGTTGGCGGCAACGGTTCTGTCGGGCATCTATCTTGGCTTCTTCACCCCGACCGAGGCAGGTGCCGTAGGAGCCGCAGCCGCGTTGATCATCGGGGTCGCGATGCGCCGTATCGGTCGCCGCGAAGGCTGGCAGATCGCGGTGCAGACCGGCCATATCACCGCTGCGGTCAGTTTCTTGATCATCGGGGCCTCGATCTACAGTCGGATGCTGGCCTTTTCCGGACTGCCTGCGGCGATCACACAGGCTGCAATTGACACGGGCATAGGGCCGACCGCATTTCTGCTGGTGTTCGCGGCTATTCTGATCGTGCTTGGCACAGTGCTGGATTCATCGTCGATCATGCTGGTGACGGTGCCTTTGGCGTTTCCGATCACTCAGGAAATGGGCATCGACATCGTTCATTTCGGACTGATCACAGTTCTGGCCGTCGAAGTGGGCCTGTTGACGCCGCCATTGGGGCTATCGGTCTTTGTGGTGCACGCAACCCTGCGCGACACTGGCATTACACTGGGCGAGGTGTTTCGTGGCGCGATACCTTTTGCCTTGATCATGGCGGCATCACTTATTGCCCTGATTTTCTACCCGCAAATCGCCACCGGTCTTCTGGGCCGCTGATAACAGATACAAAGCAAGGATCACCCATGCAACTGATTGACCTTTCTCGTCCGCTTGAAAACACCGAATACGCCGACCCACCCGGCCTGGCCCCGAAAATTACCTATTTCAACCATGATCAGACGGCAGAGCAGATCTTGCAATTCTTCCCGGGCGTCTCGCGTGATCAGCTTCCCGGTGGCGAAGGCTGGGCCGTGGAGCAGGTTGCATTATCGACCCATAACGGCACCCATCTGGATGCGCCTTATCACTACCATTCGACGATGGACGGCGGGAAGCGCGCCATTACCATCGACGAAGTGCCGTTGGAGTGGTGCCTTGGGCGCGGGGTCAAGCTTGATTTCCGGCATTTCCCCGATGGTCATGTGGTCACGGCCGAAGAAATGGCTGCTGAATTCGCGCGGATCGGACATGATCTGAAGCCCGGCGATATCGTTCTGGTGAATACCTCGGCGGCGGCCAAATACGGTACGCCGGGTTATGTGCCTGCCGGTTGCGGGATCGGACGCGCGGCAACCAATTGGCTTACCGAACGGGGTATGCGGGTTTGCGGCACCGATGCATGGAGTTGGGACGCGCCTTTTACCTATACGGCACAGAAAGTGACCGAAACCGGCGATGCCTCTCTGATCTGGGAGGGTCACCGCGCTGGCATGGACCGGGGCTATTGCCATATGGAAAAGCTGGCGAACCTTGATCAGTTGCCCGATACCGGCTTCGAGGTTCAGTGCTTTCCGGTCAAGATCAAGGGGGCGTCTGCCGGATGGTGCCGTCCCGTGGCGATATTGCGAAACGAGGAGGATCAGGAATGAAGCTCGCAACCTTTGATGCAGGCGAGGGTCAGCGTCTTGGGGCGTTGACGGCGTCGGGTGATGCGCTGGTTGACCTCACATCGACCGGACAGGCCGATCTGGCGTCGATGCAGGCCCTGATTGACGCGGGTGATGCCGGGCTTGCAAAGGCGCGGGCCGCCCTTGAAGCGGGGGATCCAATTCGATTGCAGGACGTCAAGCTTCTGGCACCGCTGCCCTGTCCGCCACAGATTCGCGATGCATCGACTGCGCCGCGCCACATCATGAATGCTCCGGTAGGGATGCGCCGTCTTGCTGCGTTGTTGCAGGATCAGCCCGATCCAGGTCCGGCGGAAGGGTCCATTCCCGACATTTACCGGGCGCAGCCGATTTTTTACATTACCAACCGTTTTTCCGTAGCCGGACATGGGGCGGATATCCAGTGGCCGGGATATTCCCGCTATATGGACTACGAACTTGAGGTCGCGGTTGTGATCGGTAAGGGCGGTCGTGACATACCGGCAGCTTCGGCCATGGATCACGTGTTCGGTTTTACCATCTTCAATGATTTTTCGGCCCGCGACACCCAGCTGCGTGAAATGCAGGGGATGCTGGGTCCGGCCAAAGGCAAAAGCTTTGACGCGGGCAATGTCTTTGGTCCGTGGATCGTCACCCGCGACGAAATCGCAGATTATCGCAATTTACGTTGTACCGCGCACATCAACGGGCGGTTGGTGACGGACAGCCGGTTGGGTGAAATGCTGCATGGGTTCGAAGACATGATCGCCTACATCTCGGACAGCGAAACCCTTCACCCCGGCGAAATCATTGGAGGTGGGACCGTTGATGACGGATGCGGCCTGGAACGATGCGAGTTTCTCAGCGATGGGGATGAGATTTCCCTGACCGTTGAGGGGATCGGCTCCTTGGTCAACAAGGTGGTGGCAGTAGGGCAGCGTTGACAGGTTGATATTATAGGGTGGCTGCGGGATGCGCGCGTGCGGCCATTCGTTTCAGTCTATCGTTTGCGGGGGATCTGCTTTTCGCATCGTGGCGGTCCTAATGCGCGTGCTGGCCACGCGCGATCGCCAAATGATGTTCTTGATGATGCGCACCCAAAGCCATCACGCCGAAAAATCCAAGGCTGCGAATTTTGGCGAATTCGGCTTTGTCCGCCTGGACATTCAGCGTGGCACCCTCATCATCGATTTGGTCTGCGGCTAGGGTCCAGCCAAAGACACCGTTCATCACAGTTGCATGAGCGGAGACCATTCTGCGGATGGATTCAGAGACCGCTGGATCGTCCGAGGTCACCCGGAATGACAGAGTGTTTTCGGTTTCCAGCGTTTCGACATCGGCATTGAGAGTGACATTGTTCATATCGACAAGATGCGCGCGCAGCGCGTCAATATTGACCTTGGACCAATCTGTTGCAGGGTCGGCAATCAGTATGTCCACGATTTCCTGAATCGCGGCAAAGGCCGATTGACCCGGTTCACGAGGGCCAGATTGACCGGTAACAGCCCCCATATGGCTGTCATGGCCTGCGCCATGATCCATCAAATGGGACGGAGTTTGCAGCGTGCCATGCATCGCGTGGTCGCCATGGGCCATAGGCATTGCCTGTTCGGAAGAAACGGGTGCCGCGAATAGCGCAAGGGTGAAGGCAAGGAAGTAAGGGCGCATGGCTGACTCCGATTGTGATAGGTTTCAAGATTGGCGCATTTCCCGACTCTCTGGTAGGACAAAATCCATTCCAAGGCCGTTCTCACCGATTGTTGATTTCGCGAAACTGGCAGATTTGACCGTGAAAGGATCCGTCGGGACATTGTGCAGCGATGCGCTGGGCGTTTCAAAAACGCGCGTCATCCGATTCGGTTGATCGGCAAATCCGCCGCGCGATCCACATCCGCCAATTCATCAATCAGGGCGATATTTTGGCCCGGCAGGGTGGCGATGCTGTCGGACAGTGCCCGGTCGGTCGACCAGCGGACATTCTGAAACAGAGTGGCGGGCGGCGGTGCGATCCGTTTCAGCCCGACCAGCCAATAGCCACCATCCGGGGCCGGTCCGAAAACCGCGTCATGCGATCCCAATGCGGCGAAGGCGCGGGTAATATGCTCTTTCTCGATGCCGGGAATGTCGGCGCCTATTATGCAGACCGGGCCGGGTGGCAGGCTGCGAAATATCCGCGCCATCCGGTCCCCCAGATTGCCCTGACCTTGTGGCAGACGATCCAGATGGTCGGGCCAGATCCGAGACACCAACCCTTCGTGATCCGGTGTGACGGCCAAGGTGATGCGCCAGCGTGGGTCTTGCACACGGCGCAGCAGTGCCGCGGTCTGACGCCGGAACCACCACGCGGCTGAGGTCATGCCGATATCGCGCCCCAACCGTGTTTTTACCCGCCCTGGGCGCGGTTCCTTGACCATGATAACCAGTTGGCGCCGGATCACAGCGGGCGTTCCATGTCCCGATGCGGAATGCCAGCATCGTCATAGACTGGCCCACAAACCGAAAAACCCAGCTTCTGATAGAACCCGATTGCATATTCCTGTGCGCCAAGCCGGGCGGTGGTCAAATTTGGATGACGGGACAGGTGATCAATTCCTGCCTGAACCAAAGCCGCCCCCAGCCCGGTACCACGCTGCGATTTGACGACGCAAACGCGCCCTATCTTACCCACGGACCCGTCTTTCAGCAGCCGCGCCGTTCCGACCGGCGCGTCATCGAGGCTGGCCAGAAGATGAACGGCTCGTTCATCCAGATCGTCCCATTCATCCGTTTCGGCAATGCCTTGTTCTTCGATGAAGACGGCGCGGCGCAGGGCGTGGCAGGCCGCGATATCAAAGGTTTCGGAAATCTTCCAACTCATTTGAAATAATCTGACAGAATGCGGGCGTATATCGACTTCAATTGATGAATCTGGGCGACGGGAACCCGTTCATCCACCTGATGCATGGTCTTGCCCACCAACCCGAATTCGACCACCGGGCAGTGATCCTTGACAAAGCGCGCATCCGACGTGCCGCCCGAGGTGGACAGCACCGGTTTGACCCCGGTTTCTGCTTCGACCGACGCTGCGACCAGATCGGATAATGGCCCGGGCGGAGTCAGGAAGCTTTCCCCAGATACCTTGATTTCCATGTCGACTTCTATCCCGGTTTCCTGCGTGATCCTGTTCGCCTCACCCTGCAGCCAATCGGTCAGGCTGTCGCCGGAATGGGTATCATTAAACCGGATGTTCACCGTCGCGGTACAGCGCGCGGGGATCACATTAGTCGCCGGGTTGCCGGTATCCATGGTCACCACCGCCAGGGTCGAGGGATCAAAATGATCGGTGCCGTCGTCCAAAACATGGCTGGACAGCCGATCCATCAGCCGTGCCATTGCAGGTAGCGGGTTGTTGGCCCGATGGGGATAGGCGGAATGGCCCTGAATACCGGTAAAGCTGAACCAGACGGTCATCGATCCGCGCCGCCCGATTTTCATCATCTCACCCATTTCATCGGGGCAGGTGGGTTCACCGACCAGACAGGCCGACATCTGTTCGCCCTGATCGTCCATCCAATCCAGAAGGGCCGTGGTGCCATCCAGTGCGTCGCCTTCTTCGTCCCCGGTGATCGTCAACACGACGGCACCGTCGGGCGGCGTTTCGCGCACGAAATCCACCGCAGCAGCCGCAAAAGCGGCGACGCCCGATTTCATATCGGTCGCGCCGCGTCCCCAAATCATGCCATCCTTTTCCGTCGCGCTGAACGGACCGACGGTCCAGGCCGCTTCGTCCCCCACGGGCACCACATCGGTATGACCGTTGAAACCGAATGTCCGTTCGTGCGCTTTTGCGCCCCAGCGGGCGAAAAGGTTTGCGATGCCATTGCGATCGACCCTTGTACAGGTGAAACCGGCGTCTTCCAGCAAAGCTTGCAGCAGTTGCAATGCGCCGCCTTCTTCCGGCGTCACCGAGGGGCACCGGATAAGATCTGCGGTCAATTTTGCTGGGTCGACAGGCGACGGATGGTTTTTGCTCATGGCGCGCTCCCTTGCTTGGGCAAAGGGGGTAGCGTGAATTCAGCCGAACCGCAATCGGCGGCCACTGGGATGTTACCGGATTGCATCTTTTTGGAAGCCTGTGAAATGGCTCGGTAAACAAACACTTAACATCGTTTGGAAATTGCGGTTATATGGGCGCAATAATGACCCGAGGCAGGGCGCAAGACCAACGAGGCCGAAAATGGCCCGAGTGAGCAGATCAATACGAAACTGATGATCGAACGACATGTTCGGTCTGCTTGCGATGCGTGCTGTCCGATAAGAGGTGGGGCAGAGCATGGCAACGGCACAAGAGCTACCGATCGATACAGGTGCGTCGGCCATTGAAATGGCCGAGGAAATCTTTGGCGACGGTGTTACCGTCGTCAGCGCCAACTATTTCGGCGATAACCAGTCTTCGGGCATCTATTCCAATGGTGACAGCGTTTCGGCTGAAACCACGCCCGGTGACACAGGTGTGATCCTGTCGACCGGGAACGCGACAGAGTACACCAATAGTGGCACCAATAGTGGCACCAGTAGCGGTAACTGGGGTGGCTGGAACGGCTGGAACGGTTGGGGCAACAACGGCAATAACGGTAACTTTGGCAATAACGGTAACGGTAATGGTGGCAACTGGGGTGGCGGAGGTGGCACCAGCACTGACACCAACCAAGCCAGTAACACCTCGACCAACACCAGCGGTGTCAACAACAATGCCGATTTCAATGCAGCGGCTGGTACGAACACTTATGACGCCTCGTTCTTGGAAATAGACTTCATCCCCGACGGCGATACGATGACGATCCAATTCGTTTTTTCGTCCGAGGAATATCCTGAATATGTTGACAGCCTGTATCAGGATTTCATCGGCGTCTGGGTCAATGATGAATTTGTCGAACTGGGTCTCGGCGATGGCGATATCGACCCTAACAATATCAACAGCGGCAACAACGAAAGCCTGTTCATTTCGAACCTGAACGACGAATACAATACGGAAATGGACGGGTTCACCGCTACGATGACGCTGAACATGTCGGTCAATGCGGGAGAGGTCAATTCGATCCGGATCGGGATCGCGGATGTGACGGATTCCAGCTACGATTCCAATCTGCTGATCGCGGGCGGCAGTATTCAGACCGCTTTGATTGCTCAGGATGATGAAATCAACGTGGCACTTGACGGGACCCAAACCGTCGATGTGATGGCGAATGATGACGGGCCATCAGGCAGTACGCTGACTCTGACACATATCAACGGCCAAGAGGTGTCGGCGGGATCGACGGTTACGCTGTCCACCGGTCAGGTGCTTCAGGTCAATGCCGACGGAACCATTACGGTCACCGCCGACAGCGACGTAGAAAGCACAACATTCTCCTACACCGTGGAATCGGATACGGGAGTTTCAGACACAGCTTTTGCGACCATCAATCAGGCCCCCTGCTTTGTCGCGGGGACCAAGATTCGCACACCCGACGGTGCGGTTCCGGTGGATCAATTGATGCCAGGCGATTTGGTCCTGACCAAGGATAATGGCGCACAGCCGGTCGCCTGGATCGGATCGCGTGAGGTCGAGGCCACGGGCGACTACGCGCCAGTGCGGATCGCACGTAATACCTTCGGGAACCATCGCGAAATCTGGGTGTCTCCACTGCACCGCGTTCTGGTGCGCGACAGTCTGGCCGAGCTTCTGTTCGGCACCGCCGAAGTTCTGGTCGCCGCCAAGGAATTGGTCAATGGCCGTTCGGTTCGGCAAATCGAAAGCGATAGCGTGACTTATGTCCATCTGATGTTCGACGAGCATCAGATCGTCTGGTCTGAAGGGCTGGAAACCGAAAGCTTCCTGCCAGGGCCGCAGATGAACAACAGTTTCGAACGCGACACCATGGCCGAGATTTGCCAACTGTTTCCCGAGCTCGATCCGGATACCGGCGAAGGGTACGGTCCGGCAGCACGGCGCACCTTGCGCGGATACGAAGCCCGGCTGATTGCTCCTGTTACGGAGGTTGCCTGAATGGCCTGGATCGCGGTTTCGGATCAGAGCAGGCAGTTTTTTAACCTCTCGGGCATAGAGCAGGGCCGGGGTCAAAGCCTGATACAACAGGATTTGACTCCGAACAGCCTGCTGACACGGGGCAGCATCTTGTTTGAAACAAAGCTGCCCGGCGATGGCCGGCCCCGCCGATTGATCGGGTATCACCGCGATCACCCTTGGGTCAGTAGTCTGTCGGTGCAGGAAATGCCGTCGGGTGGGATCGTTCTGGTAGTGACGCAAGGCAAGGATGTATTCCATACCGTGCTTGAACACGGGGCTGTGGCGCAAGCCGAAGAATTGCGGGTAACCTATTCCTGGGATGCCCCGGCGCGTTGGGGCCGATTGGCGGTGGAACGGATCGCTTCGGGGCAGGTCTTTGTCAAGGAATTGCGCAATCCGAAACCTTTGTTGTTGTCGGATTTGCGGATCATGACGCTGGACCCACTGCAACGGCAGATGGATCGCGGCGTCAGGTTTTTCGCGATCTCGACCGATATTGAACCGGTCGGGCCAATGCCTGGGCTGTCCACCGTGACACCGGTGCTGACAGCCCAAGGATACCGCTCCGCCGGGCAGATCCGGCGCGGCGATCTGATCCGGTCGCCCGGACACGGGAGCCTGCCGGTTCTGAGTGTGGTCCGGCGGACTGTTCCGGCGCGCGGGTCGTTTAGCCCGGTGCGGCTGCGGGCGCCCTATTTCGGGTTGCAGCAGGACATTATCGTCGGAGCAGAACAGCGGCTCCGGATCGGCGGGTCGGCGGTGGAGTACCTGTTCGGTAAACAAAATGTGCTGGTACCGGCCGGTCATCTGGTGAACGGGATTTCAGCAATCCGGTATGATCAGTCGGAAATCGTGACCTATTGTCAGGTCTTGCTGCCCGGAAACGAACCGCTTCTGGCGGCGGGTGCACCTTTGGAAACGCTTTATCTCGGGCGATTGCGGCGCAAGCCAACCTTGGTCAACGCCGGGCTGCTGGCGGGATATGACCGGTCGCGCCTGCCCGAACACGCCGCCCCGGCTTTTCCGGTGCTGGATCACTTCGAAGCGAATACTCTGGCTGAACTGCGCGCGGCCTAGCGGTGGCCTGCGGGGTTTATTCCGCGCCGGGTTAATGATGCCGTCCCACCTGTCTTTGGTTTTTAGGTGTCTTCGTAAAACGGTGTCATCTGCGCTACGATCACAGAGTTTTCAATCAGAGCCCGGTTCATCAATTCGCGTTCTTCGCTATTGATGTCATGCCCTTGCTCTAACCGTTCATCCAGTGTCCCATAGCCGGTTACGTCAAGCGGCGCTACATCGGCTTGCTTCAGAATGGCGACGGTTTCGCGCACCGCTTCGGCTTCGTCCACGCCGCTGGAATAGATCATCAGCGCCGCCCCGGTCGCCCCGTCGGGCAGACCGTCGCCATCTTTGCGCCCGACCTGTACCAGCAAGGTGTAAACTTGCTGCCGGGACGGTTTCTTTTGCTTCTTTTCGCTCATGCCCCGCCAATACGCTGACCGGCGCGGGCGATCAAGGCCGGTTGGTGAAATCCGCTGTCGAGCGGTTGGGGCAAATTGCCTGCTTGAAAAAGTAAAGGACGGCTAGTGCCGTCCTTTTTTCAAATACATGAATGGTGCACGATCAGTCGCGCAGCAACTCATTGATGCCAGTTTTCGACCGAGTTTTGGCGTCCACCCGCTTCACGATCACCGCGCAATACAAGCTGATGCCATTTTTCGACGGCATCGACCCAGACACTACCACGGAATAGGGCGGTACTTCGCCATAGGTGACTTCGCCGGTTTCACGGTCGACGATCTTGGTCGACTGGCCGATATACACGCCCATGCCCAGAACCGACCCTTCGCGGATGATGCAGCCTTCAACGACTTCCGACCGGGCACCGATGAAGCAATTGTCTTCGATGATGGTCGGACCGGCCTGCATCGGTTCCAGAACGCCGCCGATGCCGACGCCACCCGACAGGTGCACGCCCTTGCCGATCTGGGCACAGCTGCCCACGGTGGCCCATGTGTCGACCATGGTGCCTTCATCGACATAAGCGCCAAGATTGACGAAGGACGGCATCAGCACAACGCCCGGCGCGATGAAGGCCGATTTGCGCACGACGCAGTTCGGCACCGCGCGGAAGCCCGCAGATTTCCAATGTGCTTCGTCCCAGCCCTTGAACTTGCTGTCGACTTTGTCCCACCAGCCGGATCCTTGCGGGCCGCCATCCTGGATTTCCATATCCTTCAGGCGGAAGCCCAGCAGAACGGCCTTCTTGGCCCACTGGTTTACGTGCCAATCGCCGTTGTCCTGACGCTCGGCCACCCGCAATGAACCGCTATCCAGCGCGTTCAGGGTGGCTTCGATGGCGTCGCGGCTTTCGCCGGTGGTGGCAGGGGTGATGGTGTCGCGGGCGTCCCAGGCGGATTCGATGGCCTGTTCCAGTTGAGCGTTCGACATGACTCGCGGTCTCCTTCGGGAATTCGGTTGCGCTGTCTTTGGCCGATTTATGGGCTCGGCTCAAGACGCAATACGACGCGCCCCGGACTGTGCGCGCCATGAGTAATCATTGTAAACAGAAGGAGGCGCCAAAGCGCCCCCTCGTCGTTGTCGTTCAATCTGAACCTGTGCGGGGTCCGATCAGATATTCAGATCGGTTCCGCGCAGCTTGGCCAGCAGCGCTTTGGGTGCGCCCAGAAACAGAATGGCGGCCAGTACGGTTTTCACCAGATCGCCAGCGATGAACGGGGTAAACCCATAGGCCAGCAGTTTATCGCCCGGCACCAGTTGTGCCAGCCATCCCAGACCCAGAGCGTAAAGCGCGACCAGACCCAGACCCATGGCGGGCAGAATCGCCAGTTTCGGCAGGCGGTCAGCGGCGAAGCCCACGATGATGGTCGCGGCCAGGAACCCGACCAGATAGCCACCAGTGCCGCCAAGCATGTAAGCCAGGCCGATCCCCTTTTCCGGGGTGCCTGCGAAGACCGGCAGTCCGGCTGCGCCGACGGCCAGATAGGCCAGCATGGTCGAGGTGCCCATCCGCAAACCATAGCTTGCCGCGAGGAACATGATTGCAGCCACTTGCAGCGTCATCGGCACCGGCCAGAACGGTACCTGAATTTTAGCGCTGGCGGTCAGCAGTGCTACACCTGCCAGAACACGCAGCACCTGGCCGGTCAGTTTCAACCCGGCGACGGATTGGGTTTCTTGCGTGGAGTTCATGTCACGTCCCTTTTATAGATAGAATTTGTTCCGCATTGCAGCATATCATCGCGTTCATAGATAATTTTGCAAGACTTAAATTGACCGCAATGCGATAGACGATGAAAATCAGAGTGTTAGCGCTTGGTGATCCGATCTGCACGGCGCAGATGACGGCACAGCAGGTCGCAGGCGGCGTCGACGTCGCGTCGCCGCATCTGCATTAGAATCGCCGCGTGGTCCTTATCTTCATGCTGTTGCCAGCCAACTTTCCAACTCGACAGCAGGTGGCGGGCGCTGGCGATATGCAGATCGTCGATCGCTGAGATCAGCCGGGGCATGTCGCACGGCGCCAGAATGGCACGGTGGAAAGCGCGGTTGCGGGCTTCCCAAGTGGGTAGGTCACTGGCCGCGTCGCAGGCTTTGCGTGCAGCATCGGCATTGGAAAAATCTTCGCTGGTCATATGAAAACAGGCATGTTTGAGGGCCAGTTCTTCCAAAACCACACGCATTTCAGTGATTTCGCGTATTTCAGCTGTGTCCAATGCCGAAACCCGCATACCGCGCCGGGGTAGGCTGACGGCCAGGCCGTGAGCCTGTAGTTTCAATAACGCTTCACGCACCGGTACGTGGCTGGTTTCGAAGTCGCGCGCTATATGATCCTGACGCAGCTTTTCTCCGGGGATCAGGTCCCCACGGATGATGCGCTGTGACAGGTCGTTATAGATGCGGTCGACAGTGGTAGCGGAAGTTTCGGTCATGAATTATCTATAATTTTTCCTGCACAAGTTCACAACCAGAATTTGACCTTGGCAACTGGATTGCGCCTGGGCGAGGCCTTGCTGGCGTTGGCGTCGATTTCGGATTAGGACAGCAGCAAAAGCCCAGCAAGGACTTCAAGTGATGAACGACGACCGCCGCAGCCCATTCCGTGATGCCCATGCAGATGTCACAACATCGCGCGAAGTCCCCGATACGAAACAAACGCGGGCCCCGTCCTATAAGCTGGCTTTCAACGATGATGCGTTTCTGTGCCGGGATGAATTGCGTCCGGTACGTTTGCAGCTGGAATTGCTGAAACCGCAGATGCTAATGGATGAATACGGAGTGGAAAGCACTGTCGTTCTGTTCGGCGGGGCACGCATTCCCAGCCCTGAAAACAAGCACAAGGCGCAGACTGAAACCCTAGCTGAACTCAGCAAATATTACGACGAAGCGCGGGAATTTTCCCGCTTGATGACGCTGAAAGGGCTGGAAAGCGACGGTCATGATTTCATCATCTGCACCGGTGGTGGCCCCGGCGTGATGGAGGCGGGTAATCAGGGGGCTGCCGAAGCGGGCGGAATTTCAATCGGGTTGAATATCGTGTTGCCGCATGAACAGGCACCGAATGAATACGTGACGCCGGATCTGTGTTTCAACTTCCACTATTTTGCCATTCGCAAGATGCATTTCCTTATGCGCGCCAAGGCGGTCTGCATCTTCCCTGGCGGATTTGGAACGCTGGACGAAATGTTCGAAAGCCTGACATTGATTCAGACCGGCCGCATGGAGCGGGTGCCGTTTTTGCTGTTCGGCGAAAGCTTCTGGCGTCGCATCATCAACTGGGAGGCGCTGAAGGATGCGGGCACGATTTCGCCCGATGATCTGGACTTGTTCCGTTTCGTTGAAACCGCAGAACAGGCGGTCGAGGCGATTTCGACCTGGGAACATGCCGGAACCAAGCGCGAATTCATTCCAGGGCGCTGACGCGACGGGTCGCGGGGTTTTTCTGTTGCGCGCCTGAATCGCCGATCAGTGCAGAAGTTCAACCGGAATTTCGCAGATTTCTTCCTGGGACCCGAATTTGGCCAATACATCGCCGTGGTCGGTATTCTTGACAGAATAGCCATAACCGACAAGACGGTGTTTCCATTCGCGCACAGAAACAGATTTCTCACGTTCCGAACGCAGCAATGCCAGAACGTCGTCATTACCTGCGGCGGGGATAGTCATTTCATTGATAAACATGGCAGAACCTCCTGCTAATCTAAATCCTGCAGGATTGATGCCAGCCGACTAAGGCTGAAACAGATCTGGAAAAAGGCAATTGTATGAAAATTTTACACAATCGCCCCAGAGGTGGGCGATTGTTGCGATTTCGGGCTTGCGGGTCCTAGACCGCCAGGGGGCTGACGTTCAAGCCTGATCAGCAAGACCTGCTTCCGCAGCGATCTGCGCCCGCGATTTCCGCGCCCGTTCGGTGGCCGATTTCAACTGTCCGCAGGCGGCCATGATATCTTCACCCCGCGGCGTGCGGATCGGGCTGGCATAACCGGCCTTGTAAATAATGTCGGCGAATTTTTCGATCCGTTGCCAATCGCTGCGCTGATAGGGTGACCCGGGCCATTCGTTGAACGGGATCAGATTGATCTTGGCCGGAATGCCCTGGATCAGCTTGACCAAGCGACGGGCGTCTTCGTCGCTGTCATTCACATCCTTCAGCATCACATATTCAAAGGTGATGCGTTCGCTATTCGACAGCTTGGGATAGCTGCGCAGCGTGTTCAGCAGGGTTTCGATGTTCCAGCGTTTGTTGATCGGTACCAGTTTGTCGCGCACTTCGTCCGTAGTGGCGTGGAACGACACAGCCAGAAGGCAACCGATTTCTTCGGCGCATTTGGCAATCTCGGGAACGACACCGGAGGTCGATAGGGTGATACGGCGGCGCGACAGGGAAATGCCTTCGCCATCCATCGCGATTTTCATCGCATCGCGGACATTGTCAAAATTATAAAGCGGTTCGCCCATGCCCATCAGAACGACATTGGACAACAGGCGCGGACCCGCGTCACCAGTGCCAACGCCCGGCTGCGGCCATTCGTCCAGATCGTCGCGCGCCATCATGATCTGCCCGACGATTTCACCTGCCGTCAGGTTGCGCACCAATTTTTGTGTGCCGGTATGGCAGAAAGAACAGGTCAGAGTGCAGCCGACCTGAGAGCTGACGCATAGCGTGCCACGATCGGTTTCGGGGATATAGACGACCTCGACCTCGTGCCCGCCAGCGATGCGGACGAGATATTTACGGGTACCGTCGGCGCTGACCTGTTTCGACACCAGTTCGGGTATTTCGATAACGAAGTGATCCGCAAGCTGGGCACGGTAGGCCTTGGCCAGATTGGTCATCTCGGCAAAATCGCGCACACCCCATTGATAGACCCATTGCCAGATCTGGTTCACCCGCATCTTGGCCTGTTTTTCCGGAGTGCCAATGGCGATCAGCGCCTCGCGCAGCTTGTCACGGGTCAGACCGACAATGTTAACTGGTCCCTCGGGCAGTTTCCGGGGGATCGTCATTACATCCTGAGTGATCGGTGCGTCAGCCGCCATTTTCGCAATCCTAGTGAGGGTGAATGCGCTTCATATAGGATTCGCGAGGCAATGCCAAAAGATATGTTCGACATGAAAAAAGCCGCCCCTCAGAGGCCGCTGTCACTGATCCAGCGATCACGACTTACTTGCAGCGCTTATCTGCCTCTTCCACGGCGGCGGTGAAACCCAACAGCGAAAAAGTATCCTTGGTGAGTGTACCACGCGCGGATCGGGCGGAAAGGACCGCCGACTGCCCACGTTTCATTGCGGTGATGATCTTGGCATCGTCGGCAGGGGTTGCAGGCCAAGCCCATTCGCCTTCGGTGAACAATTCGAAACTGCTGTCGTCAATGGTCAGATTGACGTTCGAGCCCGGCGCGAACGGATAACCGCCGGTAAAGGTGATCTGTCCGCTGACCCCGGCCCCGGGTCGGAAAAACGCCATCAGCAATATGTCGCTGCGGCGTACGGCCACAACGCGCCCATCCTTGGTGTTGACCGTTTCCTTGGGCGACGACACCGCCCAGCATTCTTGCGGATTACTCTCTTCGAAGACGCTCCAGTCGGTTTTGGCAGCAACCTGATTATCGCTCGTTTGCTGCGCCCATGCGCCCGTGGCTGCCAGTACCAAAAGGGCCCCGGCCATGCCGCGAAGAAAACGTGAAAACATCTAATCCAGCCTCCAGCTGTCTTTGCCTCAATCTCTGCTTGCGTTTCGCCCGCCTTGCAACGACGTTTTGTGCGAAATGCGCATTTTGTGCTCAACAATGATACATTAGCCTAAAAGCCGCCAGTGACGAAAGGGCCATTGGCGGAAAATCGCACAGAGTAAGGTGAGGCAAGGAATGACAAAACCAATTCCGATGGCAGAAATCTGGCGCGGCGAATTCTTGGAAAGCGTCCATCTGGGTCATGCGGTGATCTGCGACGCGACCGGCCAGATCGTCGAGGCTTGGGGTGATCCCGAAGCCGTGGTCCTGCCGCGGTCGTCGTCGAAGATGATTCAGGCGCTGCCGCTGGTTGAAAGCGGCGCAGCGGATAAGGTTGGGCTGACCCAAGAACACCTGGCGCTGGCCTGTGCGTCGCACAATGCGGCGGCGATCCATATTGACCGGGTGCAGGCTTGGCTGGATCATATTGGCTGCGACGACGATGATTTTCGCTGCGGTCCGCAGCAGCCGCGCGATATCGAGATCCGCAATCAGCTTATCCGGGCGGAGCAGGAACCCTGCCAAATACATAACAACTGTTCGGGAAAACACACAGGATTTCTGACCTTGGCGCAGCATCTGGGAGCGGGGCCGGAATATGTCGATATCGACCATCCGGTGCAGAGGGCCATTCTGGAGGCGTTCGAGGATGTCGCCGACGAAACCAGCCCCGGTTATGCAATTGACGGCTGTTCGGCGCCGAACCATGCGTCCAGCCTGCATGGCATGGCGCGTGCAATGGCGTTTTTCGCCGCGGCCGAGGCGGGGCAGGGCCGACGGGCCGAGGCCGCGCAACGGTTGCGTCAGGCGATGGTTGCCTATCCCGAACTGGTGGCGGGCGAAGGCCGGGCCTGCACCGAACTGATGCGCGCGACAAAGGGTCGTGTGGCACTGAAAACCGGGGCGGAAGCGTTTTTTATCGCCATTGTACCGGACCGCAAACTGGGCATTGCGTTGAAGATTGTCGATGGCACAACGCGCGGGGCGGAATGCGCGATCGCGGCAATCTTGGTCAAGCTTGGGTTGCTCGATCCGAAACATCCGGCGACTTTGAAACGGATGAATGCGCCGATTCGGAATTGGCGCGGGATCGAAACAGGGTTTATTCGCCCCGCTGACGGGTTCTGCTGACCCTGAAAAGGGCGGCGCGTGTGCCTTGGTGCCAATGGCAAGGACCGGCCCGCGCCGCAAGCCCGGCGTAGCGCGCCTGCGCCTTCGGCGAGAGTATTTATGCCAAGATGAAGATCAGATCCGGTCGCGAAAGGCCTTGAGCACCTCGGCATAGACTTCGCGTTTGAAGGGCACGATATTGTCGACCAGATCGTCGGGTGACAGCCAGCGCCACTGGGAAAATTCCGGGTGCTCGGTCGCGATGTTCACATCGGCGTCGCGGCCCTGAAACCGGGTGAGGAACCATTTCTGTTGTTGACCGCGATAGCGGCCCTTCCAGATTTTTGGCACAAGATCATGCGGCAGATCATAGGTCAGCCAGCGTTCGGTTTCCGCTTCGACCTGCACCAGATCGGTGGGAACGCCGGTTTCTTCCCAAAGTTCGCGCAGCGCAGCGTTGCGCGGGGTTTCGCCTTTGTCGATGCCACCCTGAGGCATTTGCCAAGCCGGTGTGGGGGTGTCGATTCTCTGGCCGACGAATACGTGGCCATCAAGGTTGACCAGCATGACACCGACACATTGGCGATAGGGCAGCTTGGCGATTTTTTCAGGGGTCATGGGACGGGCCTTGAAATAGTGGTTTCGGCGCGACGTTACCGTGCTTCGCGGTGCTGTGAAAGGCCGCCACGGGGAAATAGCAAAACGCCCCCGCAAGCCGGTTGCGAGGGCGTTTCGAACTGGCAGTGCTGCAAGCAATGATCAGTTCTGATCAGCGATCGCTGACAGACCCTTGAGGAGGTCGATCGCATAGGCGAGCTGATAATCTTCTTCGCGCAGCTTGGCGGCCTCATCGGCCTTGGCGCGTTCGTCTTCGATCTGCTTGATCTCGTCTTCGCTCAGGCTGTCATTGGACAGGCTGCCGCGCAGATCGGCTTCAGACCGGGTGCGGCGGGCCGCGCTTTGGTCTTCGGCTTCGGCCTCGGGGGCGCGGCGCGGCTGGGCCACCACGATATCAGGTGATACGCCAAGATTCTGGATCGACCGGCCTGACGGGGTATAATAGCGCGCCGTGGTCAGGCGCATTGCACCGTCACCGCGCAGCGGCATCACGGTCTGGACCGATCCCTTGCCGAAGCTCTTGGTGCCGACAACGATGGCGCGGTGATGATCCTTGAGCGCACCGGCAACGATTTCGGAGGCCGAGGCAGAGCCGCCATTGATCAGCACCACCATCGGTTTTCCCATCGTCAGATCGCCGGGGGTGGCGTTATAGCGATCACCATCGGCCGGATTGCGACCGCGTGTCGACACGATTTCACCGCTGTCAAGGAAGCCGTCGGAGACCTGAATCGCCTGTGTCAGCAGACCGCCGGGATTGTTGCGCAGGTCCAGCACGATGCCGTTGACCTTGTCTATGCCACCCAGATCCTCAATCGCCTGTTTTAGCCCATCCTCCACTCCGGGATAGGTTTGATCGTTGAAGGTGGTAATCCGCAGCACGACGGTGTTGCCCTCGGTCCGGGTCCGTACCGGGCGCAGTTTGATGGTGTCGCGGATGATCGAGATGTCGAACGGTTCCGCCGTGCCTTCGCGTACCACGGTGATGATGATTTCGCTGCCCACCGGGCCGCGCATCAGGTCGACCGCATCGTCAAGACCGAGACCCAGCAGGCTTTCGCCGTCGACATGGGTGATGAAATCGCCCGATTCGACCCCGGCTTCGTCGGCCGGGGTGCCATCAATCGGCGACACAACTTTGACAAAACCCTCTTCCTGAGTGACCTCGATGCCGAGGCCACCGAACTGACCGCGGGTCTGGACCCGCATATCGGCAGCGTCATCCGGCGAAAGGTAGCTGGAATGCGGGTCGAGTGACGTCAGCATGCCGTTGATTGCCGCTTCGATCAGTTTTTCTTCGTCCACCTCTTCGACATATTGGGCGCGGATGCGTTCGAAAATATCGCCGAACAGGTCGAGCTGTTCATAGACATTCGTCTGTTTTGCCGCTTCTTGCGCCAGTAGCGGACCAGCCACCTGCGTGGTGGCGATAATCCCGGCCAGCGTGCCGCCAAGCGCGGCCATGACGAATTTCTTCATCGCTCAGTTGTCCTTCCCGGTTACGAACCACGTCGCCGGATCGACCGGCGCGTTATCTTCTCTGATCTCTATATAGAGCGTTTCTGTCGCCTCGGCACCAGCCCCCTTTCCGGCCTGTGCCAGAATTGCGCCGATTTCTGCGTCTTCGCCGCCCATCAGGCCGATCGGGCTGCCTGCGGGCAGGACCTGGCCTGTTGTTCCATAAACCACATCGAGCCCGGCGAAAATGAACAGAAGCCCGGCTTGGGGTTCAAGGATTATCACATTGCCGTAATCTAGCAGCGGTCCCTGATAGCGGATGGTGGCTGCGGTCGGGGTGCTGACCAAAGCGCGCGGGCGGGTGGCCAGAATCAGGCCAGGGCGTGCGATGCCAGTGGCGTCGGCTTCACCGGCGCGGCGCAGAACCACGCTTTGTACCGGCAAGGGCAACGTGCCTTTGCGGTGGGCGATGTCGGGCAGGCTGCCGGGGGATTCATTATCGGCAATATCTGTCAGGCCGCTGGCAAAACCGGTCAGCGTTTCGGTCGAAGCGATCAGGATCGCGGTCTTGACCGGATCCTCGGTAAAGCGACGCGGCAGGTCGGTGCGGTCGGCCACGGCCTGGCTCAGCCGTGTCCGGGCCTGCTGCACACCGTCGAGCCCCTTTTCCAGCGTGGAGACAGCATTTTGTTGCAGGCTGCGCAGGGTCGAAACTTCGTCCAGCTGCGTCCGCAGCTGGGCGGCCTTTTCGTTCAGTGCCGGCGTTACATCGGCCAATAACATACCAGACCGGGCCGTGCCGGTGGGGCCATCGGGATGCAGGACCAGAACCGGTGCTGGCGTGGCCGATATCGATTGCAGGACACCCAGCAACTGGGCGATTTCGGTTTCGCGGGCCTGCAACGCGTGTTCCAATTGCGCTTCGCGCAAGGTCACCCGGCGCAACCCTTCGCGCATCGCTTCCAGCCCGTCTTCGTACGCGCGCAGTGTTTCCGACAGGGCTTTGACCCGATTACGGGCGCTGTCGGCGCGGTCCAATTCCATCGCAGCCGTTTCAAGGCGCTTTGCCGCCGCCTCGGCCAACGCAGCCGGATCGGGGTCTGCCCAAGCAGGCAGAGCGATGGCAAGGCAAAGGACGGATAGGACAGTGCGGATCATTCCAGCAAGCTTTTCCCGGTCATTTCCGTCGGCTGCGGCAGGCCCATCAATTCCAGCAATGTTGGGGCAAGATCTGACAAGCGGCCCTGACGCAGTTTCGCATCTTCGGGCCCACCGATCAGAATGACAGGAACCGGGTTGATCGTATGGGCCGTATGGGGTCCACCGGTTTTGGGATCAATCATCATCTCGCAATTGCCGTGATCGGCGGTGACAATCATGGCTCCGCCAGCTTTTTCCAGCGCTTCGATCACCTGACCCAGACCCTGATCCACGGCTTCGCAGGCCTTGATGGCGGCACCCAGATCGCCGGTATGGCCTACCATGTCGGGGTTTGCGTAATTGGTCACGATCAGGTCATAATCATCTTTGATCGCCTTTACGAAATGTTCGGTCACTTCGGCGGAGGACATTTCCGGCTGCAGATCATAAGTGGCCACCTTGGGCGACGGCGCCATGTAACGGTCTTCGCCCACCTCAGGGTCTTCCTTGCCGCCATTGAGGAAGAATGTGACATGGGGGTATTTTTCGGTCTCGGCCAAGCGGAATTGCCGCTTGCCCTGCTTGGCGACCCACGCACCCAGAGTATTGACGATGTCGCGCGACGGGAACACGGTTTCCATATAGGCATTATGGCCTTCGGAATATTCCACCATGCCCAGCAGCGCCGTCCAGTCGGGGCGCGGACCGGTGTCGAAATCGCTGAACCCCGGCTCGCCGATGGCGCGCAGGATTTCCCGCGCCCGGTCAGCGCGGAAGTTCAGGCAGAAGAACCCGTCGCCATCCTTGGCGCCCGCATAATCGCCGATCACCGTGGCGGTAATGAATTCGTCCGATTCTTCGCGTTGATAACCGGAGTCGACGGCAGCATGGGCATTGGCTGAATGGCCGCCCTCGGCTTTGATCATCGCGGCATAGGCTTCGGACACCCGTTCCCAGCGGTTGTCGCGGTCCATGGCGTAATAACGCCCGGTGACGGTTCCGATTCTGGCCCCGTCCGGCAGCGCGTCTTCCAGTTCCTCGAAATAAGTGAAGGCCGATTTCGGTGCAACGTCACGGCCATCGGTAATGGCGTGCAACACAACCGGCACACCACCCTCTGTAATTGCCTTGATCGCTGCAATGATATGGGTGAGATGGCCGTGCACCCCACCATCAGACACCAGTCCCATCAGATGCGCGGTGCCGCCCGAGCTTTTCAGCTTGGCGATGAAGCCCTGTAACGCTTCGTTACTGAAGAAACTGCCGTCTTCGATCGCCAGGTCGATCTGGCCCAGATCCATCGCCACCACGCGACCGGCGCCGATATTGGTGTGGCCAACTTCGGAATTGCCCATCTGACCGCTGGGCAGGCCGACATCGGGGCCGTGGGTGATCAGCTGGTTGTGCGGGCATTCCGACATGATCCGGTCGAAAACAGGCGTGTTGGCCAGCAACGGGGCATTCGCCTTTGGATCGGCGCTAAGGCCCCAGCCATCAAGAATACACAAAACAACTGGTTTGGGATGTGTCATGAGCTGCCCTTCGTTAAGTTACCTGCTATCTAAGGGGCCAATCCACAAGGGGCAAGCATTCAGGCCCGGTGATAGGGGCTTCCGGCGAGAATCGAGGCCGCGCGATATAATTGTTCGCACAGCATTGCCCGCGCCAACATATGCGGCCAGACCATTTTGCCGAAGGACAGGGAAAAATCCGCCTTGGCGCGCAAAGCCGGATCGATCCCGTCTGCACCGCCGATGACAAAGGCCAGATCGCCACGTCCGGCGTCGCGCCAGCCAGCCAGTTTATCGGCAAAGTCGGGCGAACTGAGCAGTTTGCCGCGCTCGTCCATCGTGCAGATTACCGCGCCTTTGGGGATCGCACGATCCAGCAGGACGGATTCTGCGGTCATTCCGCCGCCTTTCTTGTCTTCGACTTCGTGAATGGTCAAAGGCCCCAGCCCCAAACCACGGCCGCTACGGTCGAACCGGGTGAGGTAATCGTCGATCAATGCGCGTTCGGGGCCGGAACGCATCCGACCCACCGCGCAGATATGTACCCGCATCAGGCCTGTGCAGGCGGTGCCCCGGCGGGCTGCCACATTTTTTCGATCTGGTAGAAATCGCGCACTTCGGGCCGGAAGATATGCACGATCACATCGGCAGCATCAATCAGAACCCAGTCGCCGGTATCCTTGCCTTCAACCCGGCTGACACGGTTGAAGTCATGTTTCAGCCGTTCCACCAGTTTTTCCGCCATCGCAGAAACCTGGCGGCTGGACCGACCGGAACAGACGACCATGTAGTCGCCGATCGACGATTTGCCGCGCAGATCAATCTGCACGATGTCTTCGGCTTTGTCATCCTCGAGAGAGCTTAGGATACGGGCAAGCAGGTCTTCGCTTGACACATCTGCAGGGGCGCCGGTCACGGCTGCCCCCAGTTCAGCGGCGCGTGCCGCATCATGGCTAAGAGACAGGACATTGTCCTCCTTATTTCATGCGCCGCAAAGGTCCCGGCGCCAGACTCTTTCAGAATACCATTGGATATGTGAAATCTCAATGTCCGGTTCAAGGGGTCTGGAACGACCGCGCCGGAAGGAGGAAAGCGCCCGGCTCAGAACGGGCGCTCGGCAAAGATCATTCTGGCTTGGTTTGTAATTGCGAACCGGGCAGCATCGTGACTTCGCGCTGCGGAAAGGGAATGGAAATGCCGTTTTTCTGAAACCCATCCCAAAGCGCCAAAAACACGTTGCCGCGAATATTGGTCAGCCCGCCGGTAGGGTCCTTGATCCAGAACCGCAGAACGTAATCCACCGAACTGTCGCCGAAACCGATGATGTGGCAGACCGGCGGCTTGAAGCTCAACACCCGGTCGACGCTTAGGGCGGCCTCGATCGCGATGGCGCGCACCTGATGCGGATCGTCGCCATAAGCGGTGCCAAATTCGATGTCGAGCCGGACATAGTCGTTGGAATGCGACCAGTTCACCACCTGGCCGGTGATCAGGTCTTCGTTGGGGATCAGGAATTCCTTGCCGTCGCGGGTGACGACACTGACATAGCGCGCGCCCAGCGCTTCTATCCAGCCAAAGGTTGATCCCAGCGAAATCACATCACCGGGTTTTATCGATTTATCCATAAGGATGATGATGCCCGAGACCAGGTTTGACACGACTTTCTGAAGCCCGAAGCCGAGGCCCACACCAATCGCGCCGGACAGGAATGCCAGACCGGTCAGGTCGAAGCCGACCGCCTGTAACCCGATGAAGACCGCCGCGCCATACAGTAGCACCTGAAGGAACTTCACCATCAGCACCTGCATTGAAGGGCTGATTTCCTTATTCTTGCGGATGCTGTCGCTGCTGGCACGCGACAGAAACCGGGCCAGCGTGAACAGTACTGTCAGCGACGCTACTGCCTGCAACAGCAACCACAAGGAAAGATGGGTGCCGCCCAGATTGATCGCGGCGCTATCCAGCAGCAGCCGGGTATCTTCTGTCAGATTCAG
Source organism: Thalassovita sp. (assembly GCF_034670005.1). GTDB lineage: Bacteria > Pseudomonadota > Alphaproteobacteria > Rhodobacterales > Rhodobacteraceae > Thalassobius. The sequence continues at coordinate 463,254 of NZ_JAXMOH010000001.1, read as the reverse complement.
GATCGACAGAGTGACCCAGATCCAGCCACAATAGCGCACCACCTGACGCAGCAGTGTGTTTTTGATAACCCGCGTCAGAACGGCGATAATCAACCAAGCAAAGGCAAGTTGTGCCAGAATGCTCAGCATATATGACCGGCTGGGCCAGGTGACTTCGCGCATGATCCAGACGGTCGGCCAGATCAATGCAACAAAAATGATCAATTGCAGCCGCCGATGCAGAATCACCAAAATCCGCAACCGCCATGTGGCCCAGTGCCCCTTGCTGCGCATCCAGCCGTGGATATGAGGGCCGATGAAGCGGGCCAGCAAATAGGCGACCAGAGCCAGGCCGAGAGCAATGAGAAACTGATAGCCGCTCCACGGGCGCATCAGACTGGATAGAAATCTCTCAACATCGGACCAGAGGCCGAGAACCAGTTCCTCGGTGCTTTGTGGCGGGGCGGTTTCGACCTGTGTTTCCTCCATGCGAGCAGGTTTGCATGGGCGATGCAAACGGGCAAGGGCCTTGTCAGACTCGCAGAGAGCCTGTATCTGCCCCTGCATGACACGGATTTTCGACATGGATGATCGCGCGCGCCTGCCCTGGAGGTTCTTTGGCGCCACGCTTACTGTTCTGGCACGCCTATAAAGCGCGCCCATTCCTGTCACTGCCCATCATTTCCAAAGACAATCCACGGGAGAGGACCATGACCGCCCCGAAGACACTCTATGATAAAATCTGGGACGCCCATGTCGCAGATGAATCCGAAGACGGCACCTGCCTGCTGTATATCGACCGCCATCTGGTACACGAAGTGACCAGCCCGCAGGCGTTCGAAGGCCTGCGCCTGGCCCATCGCGCTGTGCATGCGCCCGACAAAACCATTGCCGTGCCGGATCACAACGTGCCGACCACACTGGATCGCGCCAAGGGTATCGAAAACGAAGAAAGCCGTATTCAGGTTGATGCACTGGACAAGAACGCCAAGGATTTTGGCATTCATTACTATCCGGTTTCAGATGTCCGTCAGGGTATCGTGCATATCGTTGGCCCGGAACAGGGCTGGACCTTGCCGGGTATGACCGTGGTTTGCGGCGACAGCCACACCGCGACCCATGGTGCGTTCGGTTCGCTGGCGCATGGGATCGGTACGTCTGAAGTGGAACATGTTCTGGCCACTCAGACACTGATCCAGAAGAAGTCGAAGAACATGAAGGTGGAAATCACCGGCAAACTGAAGCCGGGCGTGACCGCCAAGGACATAACCCTGGCCGTGATCGGTAAAACCGGCACCGCAGGCGGCACCGGCTATGTCATCGAATATTGCGGCGAAGCGATCCGCGACCTGTCGATGGAAGGCCGGATGACCGTCTGCAACATGGCGATTGAAGGCGGCGCGCGCGCCGGTCTGATCGCGCCGGACGAAACGACTTTCGAATACGTCAAAGGCCGCCCTCACGCCCCGAAAGGGGCTGCTTGGGAACAGGCGCTGGCCTATTGGAAAACGCTTTACACCGATGAAGACGCGCATTTCGACAAGGTCGTGACGCTGAAGGCCGAAGAGATCGAACCAGTCGTCACCTGGGGCACTAGCCCCGAAGACGTGCTGCCGATTTCCGGTGTGGTTCCCAGCCCGGAAGATTTTGAAGGCGGTAAGGTCGAGGCGGCCAAGCGCGCCATCGACTATATGGGCCTGACCCCGGGCCAGAAATTGACCGATATCGAGATCGACACCGTTTTCATTGGATCGTGCACCAATGGCCGGATCGAAGATCTGCGCGCGGTGGCCGATTTGGTCAAGGGTAAGAAGATCAAGGACGGCATTCGTGCGATGATCGTTCCCGGATCGGGTCTGGTCCGGGCTCAGGCGGAAGAAGAAGGTCTGGCCGATATTTTCTTGGATGCCGGTTTCGAATGGCGTTTGGCGGGCTGTTCCATGTGTCTGGCGATGAACCCGGACCAGCTGTCAGAGGGCGAGCGTTGCGCCTCGACCTCGAACCGCAACTTCGAAGGCCGTCAGGGCTACAAGGGCCGTACCCACCTGGTCAGCCCCGCCATGGCAGCCGCTGCTGCACTCACCGGTCATCTGACCGATGTGCGTGAATTGATCTAAGGAGCCAGCGAGATGGAAAAGTTTGAAAAACTCCAGGGTATCGCAGCGCCTATGCCGCTGGTGAATATCGACACCGACATGATCATTCCCAAAGTGTTCCTGAAGACGATCAAGCGGTCCGGTCTGGGCGTGAATCTGTTCGATGAAATGCGCTATGATCGTGAAGGTAACGAAATCCCCGATTTCGTGCTGAACAAGCCGCAATATCGTGACGCTCAGATTCTGGTGGCGGGCGATAATTTCGGCTGCGGGTCGTCGCGCGAACACGCGCCTTGGGCGATTGCCGATTTCGGCATCAAATGCGTGATCTCGACCAGCTTTGCTGACATCTTCTTCAGCAATTGTTTCAAGAACGGCATCCTGCCGATCGTCTTGCCGCAGGATCAGGTCGACACCCTGATGGCCGATGCCGAAAAAGGTGCCAATGCACGGATGACCATCGATCTGGAAGCGCAGGAAATCACCACTTCGGATGGCGAAGTTTTCCCGTTCGAAGTGGATGCGTTCAAAAAACATTGCCTGCTCAATGGCTTGGACGATATCGGTCTGACGATGGAAAAGGCAGACGCGATCAAGTCGTTCGAAGACAAGATGGCGATGGAGCGTCCCTGGGTCTGAAACTGGCCTGAGCCAATTGAAAAGCCGCCCCAGTAGGGGCGGCTTTTTTCATTTTCGGCTGTTGGATTGCTGATTTTTCGCGATGTAAATGGAGCGGAGGAGGTATTTTCACATTGCGATCCGGTTCGGACATGACACCAAATATGGGGGCGGAGCGGAATTATGGCGGTTCCGATGATGCAATCGGGCACCACTTCACCCTGTAAGTGAGTGAGATTGCAACGATTTCGGTAAGCCACGGTTGAGGCTTAGCAGCAAACAAGGCAAGATTGGGGCAAGAATGAGGCAGTCCGCCCAACGTGGCGGTATCAAGTTGGAACCAGAATGCGGCAAAGAATTGCATTCGGCCAAGTTGAAGGGATCGGGTCGTGATCGAACGTGTGACAGGCGCGGCAAGCCGTGCATTCTTCATGGCGTTGCTTGTCGCTATGCCGTCCATGTTTTTTCCAGAAACAACGGGCGATGCGACCGCATTGGTTGCGCTGGTGGCCATGCTTGCCGCTATTATGACCTTTTTCGAATATTTTGCCGAATACCCGTCGGTTCTGGAGTTCCGCGATGCGGCACCTTTCAACCGGTTTCGCTTTGTCACGGTTTTTCTGGTGGTGCTGGTGCTGGGCGTGGTTCTGCATGATCCGGGCCGGTCTTCGGAGTTGGTGCAGGTCGTGACCGCGCTTGCGCGGTTCGGCGGCGATTTGGCCGATTTCCCCTACTCGCCGGTACGTTTGGTGCTGCTGACTTTGCCGACGGATGTTCCGGCGACTGCCGTCGAAAACCTGCGTATCGCTGCGGCGATGGCCTATGTGATTTCCGGATTGGCGGTGCTGGGCTTCTTTGCGCTGGTGCAACTGAGCAACTGGCCGATGGGCAATGGTGCGTTCAATGTCTGGGTTAATCTGCCAATGTTCGACCCGACCAAAGGCGACGTGCTGATCCGGCTGACCCGGGATGCTAGAATTAACGTAATGTTAGGCTTCATTCTGCCATTCTTGATCCCGGCGGTAATCAAGGGGACGTCTGGATGGATTGATCCCAGGACCCTGATGGGACCGCAGACAATGATATGGTCGATGACGGTATGGGCCAGCTTACCTGCCACGCTCATGATGCGCGGAATCGCGTTGGGACGGATCGCCGAAATGATTGGCGAAAAGCGGCGTCGCGCCTATGCAGAGGCCAATCTGCATACTGTCTGATACCGATCCTGTTGGCATGGTTTGTCTCCACATCGGCGCGGGCTGACACACTCCGCATTGCCAGTTTCAACACCGAACTTGCACGCCAAGGTCCGGGCCTGTTGCTGCGCGATATCCGCAAGGGGGATCGACAGGTGCGCGCGGTGCAGCAGGTGATTAGCCGGGCCGCGGCCGATATCATGGTGTTGCAGGGGATTGATTACGATTTCAACGCGGCGGCGGTTTCGGCACTGAGGGATGGTGTTTCTGATTTGGGGCAAGATTATCCGTATCTTTTCGCTCTAAGGCCCAATAGCGGTTGGCAGAGCGGGATTGATCTGGATGGTGATGGCCGCATTGGCGGGCCGCGCGATGCGCAGGGCTATGGTCGCTTCGCCGGTGAAGGGGGTATGGCGATCCTGTCGCGTTTCCCCATACTGACGAATGAGGTGGTCGATTTTTCCCGGTTGCTCTGGGCTGAACAGGATTGGGCCGAGGGGCCGCGCGCACCGGGTGTTGTGCGCGCCGAAGCGGCGGGGTTGCAACGGCTCAGCTCGGTTGGGCACTGGGTGGTGCCGGTTGAGATGCCGGGTGGCGGGCGGATAACGGTACTGGTGTTTCACGCCACGCCACCGGTTTTCGACGGGCCGGAAGATCGCAACGGATATCGCAACGCAGATGAATTGCGGTTGTGGCTGGCCTATCTCGATGGGGCTCTGGGCGCGCCGGTGTCGGGGCCGTTTGTTGTGGCGGGGGATGCCAATGCCGACCCAGTGCGCGGTGAAGGACGCAAAGCGGCGCTGTACGCGGTGTTGCACGATCCACGGCTGCAGGATCCGGTACCGCTGTCGGCCACTGGAAATACCGATACGGTTTTCTGGAAACAGACCGGGCCGATGCGGGTCGATTACATCCTGCCTGCGTCCGATCTGCCAGTATTGGGGTCCGGGGTGATGTGGCCCCGGCCCGAAGATCCGTTCGCGCCCGTGGTGAATCAGGCCAGCCGTCACCGGCTGGTCTGGGTCGATATTGCACTGCCGGAATGACGATCAGGCAGCGATACGGCTAAGCCGGGCCGAGGCTTCAGCAGGCAGGATTGGCGCGATCGCATTGGCCAAAGCCTGTTCGACCGGCGTGTGTTCAAAGTCCGGCAGCAGCCGATCGAAGGTTGATCCGTCCATATGGTGTGGCAGGTTCCAAAGGTAACGCATCTCGAACACCCCATTCAGCATCGGCATGAACGGACGGACGAAGTTCATCGGCCACCAGACCATTTTCTTCATCGTGATCGTCCGACCGGTGATTTTTGAAATCACCGCCACGATTTCCTCGGTGCTGAGCGTATAGCCGGCGAAAGGAATGTCGGCGTAGCGATCCAGCGTATCCCGTTTTTCTGCCAAGGCAACGGCCGCCCGGGCAAGGTCAGGCAGATAGCCCCAAGAATGGGGGATGTCGCCGCGACCGGGTGAGGTGAAAATGCCCTTGTTCAGCGACTTGGCCATGAAGCCGTCGAACCAGTTGCCCGAGGCGCTGGTATCCAGAAAATCGCCCGAACGCAGCAGAATGGTTCGCACACCTTCGCGGCGATAGGCGTCTTCCATCTCGATCCGAATCCTACCCAGCGGGTTTGTTGCCAGATCCGGCGTGTCGCGGCCCCACGGCAGCGGTGCATCCGGCCCGAACACATAAACATTGCCTGGGAGGATTACCGTCGCGTCATTCGCCAGCGCCGCCTTGCGCACAGCGGCATGCAGCGCCGGGACCTGTTTGGCCCAATCCTGATAGGGCGGGTTCCAGGCGGCGACGATGACATCGGCACCCTTGGCTGCCCGTTCCAGTTGGTCGTGGCTGCGGTCGAATTTGCGCACATTCCATCCGGCGGCGGCAAAGGCGTTGGCGGCATTGGTTCCGAAGCGACCATTGGCACCTAAAATCAAGACTGTCTGTTCCATTGTCTAATCCTTTCTGAACTTTCCAAGAAAGATTATGCTCTTCTGATTTGAATGGGTATTGCCCAAATATGCAGATTATGTATTCAATTTAGAATGGCAAACCTGGATCAAACCGATTGGGCGCTGGTGCGCAGTTTTCTGGCGGTGGCGGAACTTGGGTCATTGTCGGCGGCGGCGCGAAAACTGGGTGTCAGTCAGCCGACACTGGGGCGGCAAATCCGGCAGATCGAGACCGACCTGAGCGCGGTTCTGTTTACGCGGCAGCCGCGTGGTTTCGACCTGACCGAGGCGGGGCAGTTGATTCTGCCGGCCGCCAAGCGGATGGAGGAGGCCATGAATGACATTGCCCTGACCATCGCAGGGCGCGACGCTACCACCACCGGCAGCGTTCGGATTACCGCCAGCGAGGTAATGGCGCTTAATTATCTGCCTGGGATCGTGGCAAATATTCGCGCCGCGCTGCCCGGTATTTGCATTGATCTTGTTGCCAGTGACAGCAGCGACAATCTGTTGTTCCGCGAAGCCGATATCGCAGTGCGCATGTACCGGCCCGAACAGTTAGAGATTGTCACCCGCAAGCTGGGCGAGGTCAGGTTGGGGGTCTGTGCCGCGCGATCCTATCTGGAACAGCACGGTCGTCCGGAAACGGCGCAGGAAATGATGGATCATGCGCTTGTCGGCTATGACCATAGCGAACTGATCCTGCGTGGTATGCGGGCGATGGGGTGGTCGGCTACGCGGGATTGGTTTGCCACGCGTAGCGACGATCAGAATGTATATTGGGAACTGATCAGGTCGGGGTGCGGCGTGGGGTTTGGACAACACAGGATGATCGCCGCCGACCCGGATGTCGAACTGTTGAATATCGGGGTGGAAATCCCGCCCTTGCCAGTCTGGTTGGCGGCGCCGCAGGCGGTGCGGCACACCCCGCGGATCGCGGCGGTCTGGGACCAGTTGTCCGAAGGTCTGGCACCCTTCGTTTCTTGACCCTTGGGGCCTCAGGGGATAGGCGTTTTCCAGATTTGTAAACCGAGGACCTGAGTCATGACCAACCCTTCGCTTCTTATTCTGCCCGGTGACGGGATCGGCCCCGAAGTTATGGCCGAAGTGCGCAAGATCATCGACTGGTACGGCGCTAACCGTGACATTGTTTTCGATGTCAGCGAAGGTCTGGTTGGTGGTTGCAGCTATGATGCGCACGGTACCCCGCTGACCGACGAAACCATGGAAAAGGCACAAGAGGTGGACGCGGTCCTGCTTGGCGCCGTGGGCGGCCCGAAATACGACGATCTGGATTTCAGCGTGAAGCCGGAACGTGGGTTGCTGCGCCTGCGCAAGGAAATGGATCTGTATGCCAATCTGCGCCCGGCGCAGTGTTTCGACGCGCTAGCCGACTTTTCTTCGCTGAAAAAGGACGTTGTGGCCGGTCTGGACATCATGATCGTGCGCGAACTGACCTCCGGTATCTATTTCGGCGAACCGCGCGGCATCTTCGAAGAAGGCAACGAACGGGTCGGCATCAACACCCAGCGGTATACCGAAAGCGAAATCGAGCGCGTGGCGCGTTCGGCCTTTGAACTCGCGCGCAAGCGCAACAACAAGGTTTGCTCAATGGAGAAGGCCAATGTGATGGAATCGGGCATCCTGTGGCGCGCCGTTGTGTCGGAAGTGCACGAAAAGGAATACCCCGACGTCGAGCTGAGCCACATGTACGCTGATGCCGGCGCGATGCAGCTGTGCCGCTGGCCCAAGCAGTTCGACGTGATCGTCACCGACAACCTGTTCGGCGACCTTCTGTCGGATGCCGCCGCGATGCTTACCGGTTCGCTGGGCATGTTGCCCTCGGCCAGCCTCGGCGCGCCGATGGCCAATGGCCGCCCGAAAGCTCTGTACGAACCGGTTCACGGGTCTGCTCCCGACATCGCCGGCCAAGGCAAGGCAAACCCGATTGCTTGCATCCTCAGCTTCGCCATGGCGCTGCGCTATTCGTTCGACAAAGGCGATGAGGCCGATCGGTTGGAGGCGGCAGTCGAAAAGGTGCTGGCCGACGGCATGCGCACGGCAGATCTTTTGGCTGACGAAGGTGTAACGCCGGTTTCGACCGGTGAAATGGGCGACGCCATCGTCGCGGCGCTGAGCGCCAGCCTGTAAGAAAAGCCAACGGGGCAGGGCGTCGAGAGCCGCCTTGCCCGGAGGCAATTTCATGCGAAGCGGACGCGTTCCGGGACCAGCGCCCCTATTCCGTCCTTGGTGGTCGGTCCCCGGACCCCGACCCGGAATGCGAATGCTGCTGTTCGTTTAGAAGTTTGAGCATCTTGGATTTGAGTGCCTCAAGTTCGACCGGTTTGGCGAGATAGCTATCCATCCCAGCAGCAATGCATTTTTCGGCCTCTCCCTCCAGCGCATTTGCAGTGATTGCAATGATTGGAACAGGGGGTTTCTTCTTTGTCTGCTCTTCCGCACGGACTGCTGCGACCAGCTCGAAACCGTCCATACGCGGCATATGGCAATCGGTCAGGATTAGATCGAATTCCCCATTTTGCCATTTCGAAAATCCTTCCATCCCGTCGGATGCCAGTTCATGCGGGTAGCCCAGAATTTCCAATTGTTTACTGAGCACTGTCTTGTTGATTTCATTGTCCTCGACGACCAGAACGTGATGGTTTTTGGGATTTAGATCGGGCTGGGTGGTTTCGGAACCTGACCTCGTGACAGCAGGATGCCGCGGCTCCTTGCCACTCAGAATCGCCAGTGCTTGGTAAAGCTCGCTCGTCATCATCGGAAAGATTTGAATCCGATAGGTGTTTTGCGAAATCAGCCCGAACCTTTCAGATCGTACCGGGCTGCAATGGATGAAACAGAGATCGGGAGAAAGGTCTTCGAATCTTTTTTGGTGCTGAGTGCGTTGTTCATCATCCATTGGAGGGAAAATTACGACCGTCGGATTTGTGAGTTCGGGAATCTGCTTTTGGGCCTGATCCATATCATCGATGAATCTGTTAACAATTCCGCCGGAGCCCAGTGTGTGTTCCAGACCTTCGCGGACTATTTCGTCCTCGACGCCGTAGCAAATCACGTTCAGGCCGGTCAGGTCTGGAATGCGGCTTGGGCCGTCGGCAAGTTCCAGCGGCAGGGTGATAGTAACCTTGGTGCCTTCGCCCTGTTGGCTCTCGACCTTGATTCTTCCTCCCATCAATTCAGTGAGGTTCTTGGAGATGACCAGGCCCAGCCCAGTCCCACCGACGCGGCGATGGCTGGATTGTTCGCCTTGCATGAAGGGTTCGAATAGTTTGGCCCGAACCTCGTCGTTCATCCCGACTCCGTTATCCTTGATCGTGATGACAAGCTGTTTGTTGCGGTAATATCTCGAATTCAGAATGACCATGCCTCTGTGGCCGCTCAGATCTTTGGCAGAGTATTTGATCGCATTGCTGAGCAGGTTCAGCAGGATCTGCCGTAGACGTCCTGAATCTGCCCATATCCATTCCGGAATCTTCTGGTCGATCAGCAGGCGGAGTTCGGTTCCTTTTGCCTCGGCCATGGGTTGCAGTGTTTGCGATACGCCTTCGAGCAGTGGGCGAATCTCGACCTTGGTTTTTTCGACATTCAGTTTGCCCGCCTCGATTTGGCTGGCGTCGAGAATGTCGTCGAGAATCCGCAACAATGAGAAAGCGGAGTTCCGTATGGTGCCGACCGATCGCGCCTGCTGAGAATTAAGGTCCATCGTCTCGAGCACCTCGATCATGCCGATCACACCGTTCATCGGGGTTCGGATTTCGTGGCTCATATTGGCCAGGAATTCACCCTTGCTGCGGGCGGCGTAGTTTGCATCACTCAGGGCCTTGCTCACCTCGACCTGTGAGCGGCTGTTTAGCCATGAGAAATAAAACATCTGAACCAGAAGCAACGCCGCGACGGTGATGCGGATGCCCCATTCGATGGACTGTATCTGCGTTTCACTCAGCGGGGTGACGGTTCCTCCACGGGGGATGTCGAGGAAATCCATGCTCAGTGCGAACAAACTGAGTGTTGTTTGTAATATAACGGCTATAAAAAGGGTTTTTCGTTCTTCGACCCAAGAAAACAAAAGGAACGGCAGGCCGAGCATGAAAAAGAAGAAGTATTCGGGTGAAACGTCTTTGCCGTAGGCAATCGATATGGTCAGATACATAGAGGAGATCGCTATGTTCCAGACCACCCGCGCGAGGTAATCCCATCGTAGTAGATGCAAAAGGGCGGTGGGAAGGAACGACGCGCCGACCAGTAGAATCACATAGAAGTGTTCGGTGCTGCCGATCCAGGCTAAATAGCTCAGCCACAAGACGACCAGTATCACGGATTGGAGCAGGGCAAACTTACTGAACCTGATCCGTTGCTCAACATCAGAAAATCCGGCGGATTTCATTCCTTGCATCAAGGCTATACCGCTCCAAGACTTTGATTAAACACGGGTCCTCCTAATTCGTAATATACGTCCATGTCGCAACGTGTTTTATACATCCTGACAGCTTTGGAAGCCTGTGTCGTCTGTTTCAGTTGATCTTTCTAAGATGAGCATTGGTACGCAAAAATACGAGTTGGTCGAGTTTTTTCGTCAATGAATTCAAATCCACCGGTTTCGACAGGTAATCGTCCATCCCGGCATTGAGACATTTTTCTGCCTGGCCGTCCAAAGCGTTCGCGGTGATCGCAATGATCGGGATGGGCACGGAATTTGTTTCCTGTTCGGCCTTGCGGATTTTCGCAGTCAGCTGAAAGCCATCCATAATGGGCATTTGGCAATCGGTCAGAATGGCGTCAAAATGTGTGCTCTGCCATTTCTCAAACCCTTCCCGGCCGTTTGAAGCGATTTCGTGCGGATAGCCCAAAAGATCGAGCTGATGGGACAGAACGATCTGATTGACGGCATTGTCTTCGATAACGAGTATCTTGGCCCCTTTGGGGGCGTTCGGCGCAGGCCTGTTCAGTTCACCGGTAACTCGTAGCGTTCTGTCGGTTGATCCGCTCTGTTGGGCGTCGGTATCGCGACCACTAAGCACCATGATTGCGTGCAGAAGTTCGCTGGTCATCATCGGAAAAATCTGGATCAGGTAGGTACTGTCGTCCTGCATCCCGAAGCGGGCCGATCGGGAGGGCGAAAATTGAACGAATTTGGCCTGCGGGATCATCCCGGCCACAGATGATTTCAGCTTGGTGGCCTGTGCGTCATCTTTTGCGGGCAGAAGAACGATGGGATGGTCTGATATGGAGTCGCGGGCAGCAGTCAGTTCATCTATCGAACGGACATAGACAAGGTGCGCACCCGAATTTGTGATCAATCGCTCCATTCCGTCGCGGGCGGCGTCATCGAGCAGATCGAAACACACAATGTCCAGACCGCCGAGATTGGGTTTGCGGCTGGGCCCGTCCGTCTGCTTCAGCGGCAGGATCAGCGTTACCGTCGTGCCTTGTTCGGGAGTGCTGGCAAAGGAAATGCTGCCGCCCATCAGTTCAACCAGGCTTCGGGTGATCACCAGACCGAGCCCGGTGCCGCCGACCAACCGGCTGGAGGATGGATCGCCTTGAAGGAATGGATCGAAAAGTTTCGTCTGAAATTCTTCGTTCATCCCAGTCCCATTATCGGTAAAAATAAAGCGGATCTCATTTTCGGACCCTTTTTCCGCCAGAAATTTTACCTCTCCCGGTCTTCCGGTCAGTTGCCTGGCGGAATATTTCACTCCATTGCTGAGCAAATTGAGAAGAACCTGCCGCAGCCGCCCGGGATCCGATAAAACCCATTCCGGCAGCTCGGGGTCGATCAGCAGCCGAAGCTGGACGTCCATCGTGTCCGCCATTGTCTGTAACGTTTGAGCGACGGATTCGATCAGCGGATACAGTTCCACCTTGGTTTTTTCCAGATCAAGCTGGCCCGCTTCGACCTTTCTGGCGTCCAGAATGTCGTTGATAATCCTGAGCAGCGCAAAGGCCGAGTTGCGGATCGTTCCGACCACCCGGTTTTGCTGATCATCCAGGTCGGTGGTTTCAAGCACCTCGATCATCCCCACCAGCCCGTTCATCGGAGTGCGGATTTCGTGGCTCATATTGGCAAGAAAATCCCCCTTCGCCTGTGCCGCCGCATGCGACCTTGCCAATGCGATATTCGCCGCATCGGTGGCTTTGGACGCCGTCCATTCTGAGTAGCCGAGTTCGAGCATGACCAGAATTGCGACAGAAAGCTTTATTCCCAGTGATACGAGTTCAGGAGAATCGGCCGGGCTACTTGGAGAGTTGAAAAATACCGAACGCAGCCCATGCAGGTTAAAAAGGTGCGTTGTGATAGCCATGAGCACTATAGCTGTCAGGAAAACAACCAGAGTTTTCTGTTCTTCCTTCCAGGAGAAAAACATAAAAGGCAGGCTCAACAAACCGATATACAGAACATCGACGCTGCTTGAACCGCTGAAATACAATGTTGCGGCGGCAACGATGACGATGTGAGACATGATGTGAACTACACGTGCCGGATAATGCCATTTTATCCGGAACAGGATCAGCGCGACCATATGATTTATCATCATGATCAAGATTACAGAAAATCTTCCGAAATCTTGCGCATAGAGAAAATAAAGAGACCAGGGAAACGTTGCCGCAAGCCAGATCATGACTGTGAACCGGCTGATGTTGATCCGGCGATCAAGATTCTGTTTGGACTCTTGGGACATCAGCGGCAGCGCCATTCAGGTTTCTCTCAGGTCCAATGTTTGCAACCTGCCGGCTGATGATCGCGTGGATAGCAGGCAGAGCCAAGCGGTTTTTACCCAATGCCAAGGCGGGTGGCTTGGAAATCTCCGCCGCGCGGGGCCGGGCAGAGACGATTTCGAAGCGCCAAGAACCGCGCTCTTGCCAACCCGCGACTCCTGTAGGCTTTTCCATGGCCGAGCGCTTGACAATGTCCGGTGAATTGACGATAGAGCGACGACTTCAAGATCGCCGACAACAAGCCGTCCCGAGTTTGTTTATCGAATGCCGGCGATCTGGATCGGAGTGTAGCTCAGCCTGGTAGAGCACTGTCTTCGGGAGGCAGGGGCCGGAGGTTCGAATCCTCTCACTCCGACCATAAAAACAAGGCGCCTTTGGGCGCCTTTTTGGGTTTTCGGGAGAGTGGCCGCAACGGGATTTGCAGCGTTTCGTGTGGCGACTGTGATCGTTTCGTTCGTAGGCGGTCGGATTCGATCGCTGGGCAAACATCTCAAATATTCAAGCTCTTGATCCCGGCAGCGTTCTTCGGCGTGTCCGGGCTGTAGGAGAGGCAGGCCTTCTATAGGCCTCTCGCAAAGGTGGCGAGGTAAGCAGTTGCGTCCTCCAGCGTCATGCCGTGCATGAACGCCCAGCTTGCACGCCGCCAAGGTTGTAGGCGTGTGGCAAAGAACCCGTTTCTTTAACGCGCCGGGGACGTGCGTTTGGACATGATTGTGAACTGACAGATGTTGCAACAAGTGAATTATTTTGTTAGTTAGTTATCACTAACAAATGGGTGAGTGCATGTCCGGGCGCCAGAATGCAGAAGACCGGAAGTCACAGATTATCGCCGAAGTGCTTCGGCTGGCTGACGAAATCGGTCCCGACCGCCTGAGTACGACGCATGTGGCCCGTGCCGTCGGGCTGAGCCAGCCAGCGATCTTTCGGCATTTCCCGACCAAGGGGGCATTGTGGCTGGCTGTCGCCGAAAACGTCGCCGCGCGCTTGCACGATGCCTGGACCTCTGCCGAGGCGTGCGCCGGTACATCCGAGGCGCGGTTGCGGGCGCTGATCCGCGCGCAGCTAAACGCCATTGCAGACATCCCGGCCCTGCCTTCGATCCTGTTCTCGCGGGAGTTGCAGGTTGACAACCCGCCTCTGCGGGATGTTTTTCACCGGGTTCTCGGCAGGTTTCAAGCTCGTCTCGTGGCTGCAATCCGAGATCAGCAAGCAGAAGGCAGCTTGTCCCTCGATGTCAGCGCGGAGGATGTGGCCATGTTGCTGACCGCGCTGGTTCAAGGCGTCGCGATCCGCTGGACGCTTGGTGCGCGCGGATTTCGCGTCGTCGAGGAAGGGCTGAGGCTATTTGATGTTCAAATGGCGCTATTGCGCAAAAGGGAGGATGTATCCCATGGCTAAAACAGGTCTTACAATCCGTATCGCGGGCGGCTTTGCTGTCGTATTTGGTATGCTGACGTTGGTTTCGGGAGGTTCCACATTAATGGGAACGCTCGACATGGGCGCGGTCGTGCCCTTCGTGCTTTGGTTCAATACCTTGGCAGGTTTGGTCTATATCGTCGCCGGTCTGGGGCTCTGGCAGGGCAGAACATGGGCCTTCCCCTTGTCGATTGTGATCTTCGCTGCGACGTTGCTGGTCTTTGCGGGATTTGGTGTGCATGTCGTCCGTGGCGGCCCGTTCGAAATGCGGACTGTTTTCGCGCTCGCACTGCGAAGCGCTGTCTGGGGCGTCATTGCACTTGTTGCGCGTCAGATCGCTGCCCGGCGTTAGGAAAAGTCGGCCCATGTGTCGCAGGGCTACGTTTGGCAGGTATTATCGCGTTTCTCGCCATTTGTTCGCCGCCGCCACCATCGCGAAATGCCTGACTGCCGCATGGTTCAAAGCACTGAAGGATTTGGTGCTTTCGGCTTAAACCAGGCGTAGCTTTTTGTGACGCACGGAGTCCTGTCGGATCATCCCCAAAGAACGCAGGTTTGAGGCGGCGGTTTCGCGCGGCGCAGTCGGCCAGTCCGGACGTTTTAGTCCAAAATCATCGGGTCGAGTGCGATGTCAGCGAGAGTCGAGCAGTCAAGTTCGGCCAGAAAGATTGCCTCGGCTGAGCGCAGGCGTGCCTTGAGACGGCAACGACCATCAAGCGAGCAAGTGTTGCCTTTCGCACTCAGGCACTCGACAAGTGGCTGGCCCTCTTCGAGCGAGCGTATGAGGGAACCGAGCGGGATCTCGTTGGCGGGGCGGGCAAGCGCTGCGCCGCCACCGCCACCACGCCGGGTCTCGATCAATCCGGCACGGGCGAGGTGCTGGATGATCTTGGCCAGATGGTTGCGTGACAGTCCTAATTCCTCGGCAATTTCGGCAGTCGAAAAGGCGCGTTCCGGGGTGCTTGCCATGCGCATCAGCATTCGCAATCCGTAATCTGTGAAGGACGTGAGGCGCATTGTCGTTGTATTTCATCTTTGAATTGGTATTTACAATACCTATTAACAAACATACCCTCGGTCGCAAGCGTGAAATGATGGACCTTTCATGGATATGCGCACCTTGTCACCATCAATGTTCCCGGCCCGGCGCAGCTTCAGCCATCCAAGTGATCGCGTGCAGTCTCCTCGTTTTTTTGACGAAAGGATGTCCAAATGGTCGACTGCCTTCCTCCCTCTGACGCTACCGAACTCATCCGGCTACATCGGAATGCGCTATCACGCGCGTCATCGCCAACAGCTACCAGCGTTGGTAGCGATGGCCGAGAAAGTGAATTCATGCATTTCGGCAATAAAGACCTGCTGGAAGGCCGGTCCAGTCTTCTGCGCCGGTTGATCGGAGAGATCGAGGGTCATATGAAGAAAGTAGAACTGATCTTGTTCCCAGTTATCCGCAAAGGCGACGGTCCGGGCATCGGAAACCCGACTGCCGCGATGCGCGCCGATCATGACGATCACGACCGCGCGGTTGAACAGGTTTGTCGTCTGACCCGCGACATGTCTCTTCCTGAGGGCGCATGTGGCACTTGGATCCGGCTTTGCGTTGGTTTGGACGACTTCATCGAAGACCTGCTCGAACACATACGGTTGGAAAATGAGGTGTTCTTTCCGAAATTTGAACCCTCTGCTCGCGCCGGGGTCTGAGCGGGACAGGATGACGCAAAGGCAGGGCACAGAAAGTGAGCTGGCAATGACAGGTCGAGACACCGACGCAGCGGGCCGCTACGCTTCTTCGCCTTGCATGGCGTCCGACGTTGCCCCTGACTATTTCGACCCGTTGGGCGTCGATCCCGAACAGGCGCGCGACGTGGCGCGCTGGCGCTGTGCGGAACGGACACGGCTGGCCGGGTTGAGAGAGGGCCTGGGCCAGACCGGGCGGGCAGAGGTTTCAGCGAAGATCGCCCAGCATCTGAACAGGGCGCTGGCTGCACACGGGGTCGGGCGGGGGTCTGTTCTGTCCGGCTACTGGCCGATCAAGGGTGAACCCGACCTGCGCCCGGTTCTGACCGCGTTGCATCATGCGGGTGTCACCATTGCCCTGCCGGTTGTGGAAACCCGCGCGACCCCTCTGGTCTTTCGCCGCTGGACGCCCGAGACGCGCCTGACGCGCGGCGACTGGAATATTCCCGTGCCCCCGTCGGACGCCGAATTGCTGACGCCCGACGCGACGTTGGCGCCCTGCCTGGGCTGGGACGGTGGCTGTTACCGATTGGGTTGGGGCGGGGGATATTTCGATCGGACGCTCGCGGCGCTGACCCCGCAACCCTTGGCTATAGGCATTGCGCTGGCAGCCGCCAGACTAACCACGATCTACCCACAACCCCATGACATCCCCCTCAATTCTATCGTGACCGAGGATGGAGTCTCAGCCAAAAGGACGGTCAATCATGAGCTCTGACATTCGCAGCGCGCCGATACCCCACCATCTGCAAGGGACGCTACATCGCGCCAAACCGACCCGAGCGGTATTATGGCTTCGAGGAAGCGATCAGTCTGAACCTGTTGCGGCTCTTGGCTGCTGACGGCGTCACCCGTCTGCGGCAAATGCAGCAGGATGTGGATATGGCCGCGACCGAAGAAGACCTGAGCGACGGTACAGGCTTCAGCACCGGATTGCCCCGGTGACGGTCACTTGGATTTCTGGCAAGGAGGGTTTGAAATGGCGACGACGACGGCAGAGCAGATGCGCGCCTGGAGGGGGCCCGCGATCCTGACTTACGGGTTCCGCCCGTTCTTTTTCGGGGCGGCTGTGTGGGCCGCGCTGGCGATGGTGCTCTGGGTCCCGATGCTGTCGGGGCATCTGACGCTGCCCACTGCATTCGATCCGATCAGCTGGCACGCTCATGAATTCCTATACGG
This sequence comes from Thalassovita sp., assembly GCF_034670005.1. GTDB lineage: Bacteria > Pseudomonadota > Alphaproteobacteria > Rhodobacterales > Rhodobacteraceae > Thalassobius. Next base: position 446,343 of record NZ_JAXMOH010000001.1, on the reverse strand, counting down.
ATATCTTGGTGCCGTGGTCGCGGGGTTCCTGCTGACGGCTGTGCCGAACTGGACCGGGCGGCTGCCGATCGTTGGCTGGCGCTTGGGCGCGTTGGTGGTTGTCTGGTTGGCGGGACGGTTGAGCGTGGCTGTATCGGCCGGGCTGCCTGCGGGGCTGGTGGCGGCCATTGATTTGGCCTTTCCGGTCCTGTTTGCGTTAGCGATCGGACGCGAGATCGTGATGGGGCGTAATTGGCGCAATCTGATCATACTGGCGGTGCTGTCTGTCTTTGCGGCCGGAAACGCCCTGTTCCATCTGGAAGCGGCGCGAGGAGCCTATGCCGCGCAAGGCGCGGGGCTCAGGCTGGGTCTTGGTGCCGGTATCATGATGATTGCGGTCATCGGCGGCCGGGTCGTGCCGTCCTTCACCCGGAATTGGCTGGTGAAGCGGCGAAGTGCAACACTGCCGGTGCCTCCGATGCAACGGTTCGACAAGGTGTCGTTGATCGCACTGCTGATAGCGCTTGTCTTGTGGGTTGTCTTTCCGTTGCACGCGCTGACGGGGGCCGTGCTTGGCCTTGCCGGGATATTGCATGTCATCCGCCTTGCCCGCTGGGCCGGGCATAGGACGGTGCCTGAACCGCTGGTGGCGGTGCTGCATGCCGGCTATGCGTTTGTGCCGCTCGGTGCCTTGGCATTGGCGGCTGAAATCCTTGCGCCGGGGGCATTCGCTATGGCGGGCGCACAGCATCTGTGGATGGTTGGGGCCATCGGACTTATGACACTGGCCGTGATGACCCGGGCCACATTGGGTCACACTGGGCAGGCCCTGACAGCAGGAGCGGGTACGATGATCATCTATGCGGCTCTTGTTTTGTCCGTGGCGGCGCGGGTCGCCGCGGGCCTGTGGCCTGATCTGGCCAATTCGCTTCTCACGGTTGCGGGTCTTGGCTGGATCGCGGCGTTCGGCGGCTTTGCGGTTGTCTATGGCCCTCCGTTGCTGCGTCTGCCTGCAGCCAAGCGGGTCTGAGGGGGGCGACTATGATGGCGTGGTTAGAATTCTGTGCGGCTTTTGCAGTGTTTTTCCTGTCGCACTCTTTGCCTGTACGCCCGCCGGTCCGGTCATGGTTGCAGGCTCGGCTGGGGCAGGGAGGGTTCACGCTGGGTTATTCCGTGCTGTCACTGGCCGTTCTTGCATGGCTGATCGAAGCGGCAGGGCGCGCACCCTATCTGCCGCTGTGGGGCTGGGCAGCTTGGCACGCGCTGGTGCCACTGGCGGTCATGCTGGCGGTCTGCCTGATCCTCTCGTTCAGTCTGGCGCGCCCTAATCCGTTCTCTTTCGGGGGAACGCAGAATGATCGTTTCGACCCGTCTCAGCCGGGGATTGTCCGTTTTACACGCCACCCGTTTCTGCTCGCGCTTGCTTTATGGGCCACGGCCCATATCGTGCCGAACGGGGATTTGGCACATGTGATCCTGTTCGGTAGCTTCGCAGGTTTTGCAGTGCTCGGCGGACGTCTCATCGACCGGCGCAAGCAGCGCGAAATGGGCGGAAACTGGCACGATTTTCGGAATTCTGTCGCAGGCGCACCAGTTTTTTCACACTCCATTTCGACGGGGGGTGTGCTGCGCCTTTTGGCAGGTCTGGCGCTCTACGCCATGCTACTCTGGGCACACCCTTATCTGTTCGGAGTCAGCCCGCTGCCCTGAGTGCCAAGCCTTGCTGTTTCGGTCAGGTCCTGAAGGACAGCGCCCTTTGGTCCTGTCGTCACGGTTATGCCAAGTTCCGATTAGCCTTTTCAAAGAACGCCGAAATACTGTTCGGGGATGCTTCTGCCGACATCTGACGATGATCCGTATTCTTCCCGTTCTTCAGGTTGAGAAGTCGTCGATCAATGAATTGGGCTTGGCAAACCGTTCCAGATCGGCCTGATCACCAATTGAAATCCGGGTGCCGTCCACTGTGACGCCGTAGGGTTGGAGGCCCTTGAAGGCCCGGCTCAGGTTTTCTGGCGTCATGCCAAGAATAGATGCAAGTCGACGCTTTTCGAAAGCAAGATCGAAGGCCGCCGCGTCACCTGCGTGCCGCTGTTGCCTAAGCAGATAATTCGCGAGCCGTTCAAGCGAGGTTCTGAGTTTGAGATCCTTCTGCGATTTGATCACCGAACGGTAGCATTGTGCGAGTTCCGTCACCATTGCGCGCGCAAAACCGCCATCAACGTCGAAGATGGCGCGAACATCCTGACTTGGAATGAGCACGATCCGGCTTTTCTCCAGCGTTCTGGCGGACATCAGATAAGGAGCGTTCTTGATCGTTGCGGCAAGAATGAAAGTTGAAATGGGCCGAACGGTCGCCATGCTGGTATCGCGGCCATTCCATGCAGAAAACAGATCGACCGATCCGGACAGGACAACGTGCAGGAAATCACTTGGTTCACCTTCGGTGATCAATTCGATCTGCGGAGGAAAATTTTGCACATAGGCACCACGCATGAGCGTTTGAAAATGCTCAGGCGTCATGTCCGAGAACAGGTCTAACCTTCGGATATCGGGGTAATCTGAATCGGGCATGCAAAGGCGCCCCCTCCGCAGCGCAGCCTAATGATCGTCAATACGATTGATATTTGTCAAGTCGCTGGTTGATTTACGTATGCATAGACTTGATCGATATGAGAAACCGAGGCGACAATTTTTGGTAAGTCATTTATTTTGTTAGTCTTTAATGCGTTTCGTGATCTAGATCAAACTTTTCGGGCCGCTAAGGCAGCAGGTCTGGTGTCGATCCCCCTTTGGGGATGAGCACACCAACTTTGCCGGAGGCCCTGCCATGCAGACCGAAGCCACAGTCTCACCCGCCGATCAGACGCGCGCCCTGAGCCTGAGCACTATCGCCTTCACCGCTTGTTTCGCGGTCTGGACGATCTTTTCCATCATCGGCGTCGCCATCAAGGCCGAACTGAGTCTGAATGATACCCAGTTCGGTCTGCTGGTGGCGACGCCAATTCTGACCGGATCTATTACCCGCCTGTTTCTGGGCGTCTGGACCGAAAAATACGGTGGGCGCCTTGTCTTCTCTTCCCAGATGATCCTGACTGCGCTGGCCACTTGGGCGCTGACGCTGGCGGACAGCTACGTCATGTACCTGATCGCGGCGCTTGGCATCGGGTTGGCTGGCGGATCCTTCATCATCGGTGTGGCTTATGTGAGCCGCTGGTATGATGCGGGCCGTCAAGGTACGGCGCTTGGCATTTTCGGAGCAGGCAATGTTGGTGCGGCGGTCACCAAGTTCGTCGCCCCCTTTGTCATGGTCGCCTTTGGCTGGCACGGGGTTGCCTATGTCTGGGCAGCCGCGCTGGGAACTATCGGCGTTCTGTTTTTCCTGCTGGCAAAGGACGACCCCGAACTGGTCGAACGGCGCAGAACAGGGGCAAAGGCCCCTTCGTTCGCGGAACAATTCGCGCCGCTGAAAAATCTGCAGGTCTGGCGCTTCTCGCTTTACTACTTCTTCGTCTTTGGTGCCTTTGTTGCGCTGGCGCTGTGGCTGCCGCATTACCTTATCGACGTCTATAAAGTCGACGTTCGTACTGCGGGTATGGCCGCCGCATCCTTCAGCCTGTCCGCATCGCTGTTCCGCGCCTATGGCGGGCATCTGGCGGATAAGTTCGGCGCGCGGGCGGTCATGTATTGGACCTTCGGTTTCTCGATGATCTTCCTTTTCATGCTGTCTTATCCGCCCACTAATTATGTCATCCAAGGCAAAGAAGGCCCGATCGCGTTCTCGACCAGCATGGGGCTGTGGCCCTTCGTGGGGACTCTCTTTGCGCTCGGCTTTTTCATGAGCCTTGGCAAGGCGGCCGTCTTCAAGCACATTCCGGTTTATTACCCCAATCATGTCGGTGCAGTTGGCGGTCTTGTCGGTATGATCGGCGGGTTTGGCGGCTTTGTCTTGCCGATCTCTTTCGGTGCGCTGCTGGATCTTACGGGGATTTACACCTCGTGCTTTGCTCTTCTCTTTGTGTTGGTCGGCGTTGCGCTGAGCTGGATGCACCTGTCCGTTCGTAATATGGAACGCGCCGCGCATGGTGAGGTGCTCGATAAGCTGCCGCAATTGCCCGAAATGCAGGCAATTCACCACCCCGACCGCACGGCCATGCCGCGTGTTCTGGAGGATTGGAAGCCTGAAGACGCTCAGTTCTGGGAACAAAAGGGCCGTGCCACCGCGCGCCGCAACCTCTGGATATCGATCCCGGCGCTGCTTCTGGCCTTCTCAGTCTGGATGGTCTGGTCGATGGTTGTGGCCCGTTTGCCCGCAATCGGCTTTGATTTCACATCCTCACAGCTGTTCTGGCTGGCTGCGTTGCCCGGTCTGTCGGGGGCTACCTTACGCATCTTCTATAGCTTCATGGTGCCGATCTTTGGCGGTCGGCTCTGGACGACGCTCTCGACGGCTTCGTTGCTGCTGCCCGCAATCGGCATCGGATATGCGGTGCAAAATCCCCAAACTCCCTATCTGATCTTCCTCACTCTCGCGCTTTTGTGCGGCTTTGGTGGGGGCAACTTCGCCTCTTCCATGGCTAACATTGCCTACTTCTACCCCAAGGCAGAAAAGGGCAACGCGCTCGCACTGAATGCCGGGCTGGGCAACCTCGGGGTGTCTGTCATGCAGTTCCTCGTTCCAATCGTCATTACGGCGGGCGTTTTCGGGGCCATGGGGGGAGATCCCGTCACTTTGGACAATGGTGGCCAGCTCTGGATGCAGAACGCGGGCTTTGTTTGGGTCCCATTTATCATTCTGGCGACAATAGCCGCATGGCTTGGCATGAATGACATTGCTGACGCCAAAGCCAGCTTCCGCGATCAGGCAATCATCTTCAGCAGGTTGCACAACTGGGTTATGTGCGTGCTGTATACAGGCACCTTTGGCAGCTTCATTGGCTACTCGGCGGGCTTCCCGCTTCTGACCAAGCTGATGTTCCCGGAAGTCAACGCATTGCAATACGTGTTCCTTGGCCCGCTTGTCGGGGCGCTGAGCCGCGCCGGGACCGGCTGGATCAGTGACCGGTTTGGAGGAGGGCGGGTCACGTTCTGGACGTTCCTCGGTATGATCGTTGCGGTCTTCGGCGTCATCACTTTCCTGCCTTCGGGTGGGGCCGGTGGCAGCTTCATGGGGTTCTTCGCCTGCTTCATGGCATTGTTCCTTCTGACCGGTATCGGCAACGCGTCAACTTTCCAGATGATCCCGGCGATCATGGGCCGTGAAATCCCGCGCCTGATGCCGGAACTGGACGCAGCGGCCAACCGCAAGCAGAGCGAACGCGAAAGTGCCGCGATCATCGCCTTCACCTCGGCCATCGCTGCCTATGGCGCGTTCTTCATCCCGAAAGCCTACGGAACCTCGATCTCGATGACCGGTTCTCCGGTGGGCGCGCTTTGGGGGTTCCTGATCTTCTATGCGGTTTGTCTTGTCCTGACCTGGGTCTTCTACACCCGGCCCGGTGGCCTGTTGCATGACATCGAACGTGGTCGCGGCAATACCCCTGTTTCCCAACCTGCTGAATAAGAAAGGAAATGACATGAGCCATCTGCTCGACAGATTGAACTTTCTCCGGTCGAAAGAATTGGAACAGTTCTCAGACGGTTGGGGTCAGACCACGCGCGAGAACCGTGATTGGGAAGATACTTACAGAAACCGGTGGCGCCACGACAAGATCGTGCGCTCGACTCACGGGGTGAACTGCACCGGGTCCTGTTCATGGAAAATCTACGTCAAATCCGGGATCGTCACATGGGAAACACAGCAGACCGACTATCCGCGCACCCGTGCGGGTCTGCCCAATCACGAACCACGAGGCTGTGCGCGGGGTGCTTCCTATAGCTGGTACCTTTATTCCGCGAACCGGGTAAAGAACCCGCTGATCCGGGGCAGCCTGATGCGGGCTTGGCGCAAGATGCGCAAGACGATGGCGCCGGTTGCAGCCTGGTCGGCAATCCAGAGCGACCCAGTGTTGCGCGCGTCCTATACCAAGACCCGCGGCAAGGGCGGGTTCGTTCGTGCGACATGGGACGAGGCGACCGAAATCGTGGCCGCAGCCAACGCTTACACCACCAAGACCTATGGCCCTGACCGAGTGTTCGGATTTTCGCCGATCCCGGCGATGTCGATGGTCAGCTATGCCGCAGGGTCGCGCTATCTCAGCCTGCTCGGCGGTACCTGCATGTCGTTCTACGACTGGTATTGCGACCTGCCTCCCGCCAGCCCGCAAACCTGGGGTGAACAGACCGACGTGCCGGAAAGTGCCGACTGGTACAACGCGGGTTTCCTGATGCTCTGGGGTTCGAACGTGCCGCAGACCCGTACGCCGGATGCCCATTTCTACACCGAGGTGCGCTATCGCGGCACCAAGTCTGCCGTGGTCAGCCCGGACTATTCCGAGGCCGCCAAATTCGGCGACATCTGGCTGAACCCGCAGGCGGGAACCGATGCCGCGCTCGCGATGGCGATGGGCCATGTGATCCTGCGTGAATACCACCTTGATCGTCAGGCCGAATATTTCGAGGACTACGCGCGCAAGTACACAGATATGCCAATGCTGGTCCGTCTTGATGAAAAGGACGGACATCTGGTGCCAGGCCGTATGCTGCGTGCCGAGGATTTCGACGACAAGCTGGGTGAGACCAACAATCCCGATTGGAAAACGGTCGCCTATGATGCCGCCTCCGGTCAGATCGTGGTGCCCAACGGTTCCATTGGTTTTCGCTGGGGTAACGAGGGCAAGTGGAACCTTGAATCGCAGGCGAATGGGGCACAGGCTGAGCTGCGTCTGAGCCAGATTCTTGACGAGGATCACGACGAAGTCGTGGGGGTTGATTTTCCCTATTTCGGTGGGGTTGCAACGGGCGATTTCGTAAAATGCGATCACCCTGAAGTGCTGACCCGCAGCATTCCGGCGCGGCGTATCAACCTGGCTGACGGTCAAGAAGCGTTGGTCGCAACCGTGTTCGATCTCTTCTGCGCCAACTATGGTCTTGATCGAGGTCTCGGCGGTGACTGGGTGTCGAAAGATTTCAACGATGACAGCCCCTATACGCCGGCATGGGCCGAAAAGATCACCGGCGTGGATCGTGAAAAGATCATCGCCGTGGCACGGGAATTCGCGGGCAATGCCGAAAAGACCCATGGCAAATCCATGGTCATCCTCGGGGCCGGCCTGAACCACTGGTATCACATGGATATGGCCTATCGCGGCATCATCAACATGCTGGTGATGTGTGGTTGTATCGGACAAGAAGGTGGCGGCTGGTCACATTACGTCGGTCAGGAAAAGCTGCGTCCGCAAACTGGCTGGCAACCGCTGGCCTTCGGGCTGGACTGGAGCCGCCCGCCGCGGCACATGAATTCGACCTCTGCCTGGTATGCCCATACCGACCAGTGGCGCTACGAGACATTGAGCGCGGGCGAGATCCTGTCGCCTACGGCGCCCAAGGGTGATTGGGACATTTCCCTGATCGATTATAATATCCGGGCCGAAAGGATGGGTTGGCTCCCGTCGGCGCCGCAGCTGAAAACCAACCCGCTGGAAGTTTCCAAGGCGGCGCAGAAAGCCGGAAAAGACATCAAGGACTACGTCGCCGAGCAATTGAAATCTGGCGATCTGCAAATGTCTTGCGAAGACCCGGATGCGCCGGAAAACTGGCCGCGCAACTTGTTTGTGTGGCGGTCCAATCTGCTGGGATCCAGCGGCAAGGGGCATGAGTATTTCCTCAAGCATCTTCTGGGCACCGATCACGGCGTGATGGGTAAGGATCTGGGCGAGGAAGGCGGTGTTATGCCAACCGAAGCCGCATGGCACGACGAGGCGCCGAAGGGAAAACTCGATCTGCTGGTGACCATTGATTTCCGCATGTCGACCACCTGCGTCTATTCCGACATCGTCCTGCCCACGGCCAGCTGGTACGAAAAGGACGACCTGAACACCAGTGACATGCACCCGTTCATCCACCCGCTGCAGGCAGCGGTGGACCCGGCCTATGAGAGCAAATCCGACTGGGAAATCTTCAAGTCAATCGCCCGGAAATTTTCGGAAGTGGCCCCCGAGGTGCTGGGGGTCGAGACCGATATCGTGCAGCTTCCGTTGCTGCACGACACACCCGGCGAATTGGCGCAGGCTGATGTGAAGGACTGGAAGAAAGGCGAATGCGACCTGATCCCGGGCAAAACCGCGCCGAACTACATCGCGGTCGAGCGGGATTACCCCAACCTCTACAAGAAGTTCACCTCAGTCGGTCCGCTTTTGGAAAAGCTGGGCAATGGCGGTAAGGGGATCAATTGGGACACCAAGGTCGAGGTCGGCCATCTGCGCGACCTCAACGGTGTCGTAGAGGACGAAGGCGTGTCCAAAGGACAGCCGAAACTCGACACCGCTATCAACGCGGCTGAAATGATCCTGATGCTTGCACCCGAAACCAACGGCGAGGTGGCCGTGAAAGCGTGGAAGGAACTGGAAAAACCGACTGGTCGCCATCATGCCCATCTGGCCGAAGGGGCCCATCATACCAAGATCAGGTTCCGCGATATCGCCGCGCAGCCGCGCAAGATCATATCTTCGCCGACCTGGTCGGGCATCGAAAGCGAAGAGGTCTGCTATAATGCGGGCTATACCAACGTACATGAACTGATCCCTTGGCGGACACTGACAGGCCGGCAGCAGCTGTATCAGGATCATCTGTGGATGCGTGCCTTTGGCGAAGGTTTTGTCAGCTACCGGCCGCCGGTGGACCTGAAAACCATCACCAAGGCCGTCAACAGCGACGCGGCCGAAGGCAGTCCGCATGTGGTGCTGAACTTTATCACGCCCCACCAGAAATGGGGTATCCACAGTACCTATACCGACAACCTGCTGATGCTGACGCTGAACAGGGGTGGGCCGGTGGTCTGGATGTCCGAGGTGGACGCGCAAAAGGCGGGGCTGGTCGATAACGACTGGGTCGAAGCCTATAACGTCAACGGCGCGCTGACAGCGCGGGTGGTGGTAAGCCAGCGGATCAAGCAAGGCACGCTGTTCATGTATCACGCGCAGGAAAAGATCGTGAACACACCCGGATCGGAAAAGACCGGCAATCGGGGTGGCATCCACAACTCGGTCACGCGGGCGACGCTCAAGCCGACACACATGATCGGTGGCTATGCGCAGCTGTCTTACGGTTTCAACTACTACGGCACCGTGGGCAGCAACCGCGATGAGTTCGTCATCGTCCGCAAGATGAAAAAGATCGATTGGCTGGATCAGCCTTCAACCGGAAAAGTGGAGGCCGCAGAATGAGAGTGCGCGCACAAATCGGCAAAGTTCTGAATCTCGATAAATGCATCGGGTGTCATACCTGCTCGGTCACCTGTAAGAACGTGTGGACCAGCCGCGACGGCGTTGAATACGCCTGGTTCAACAACGTCGAAACCAAGCCCGGTACAGGCTACCCTACCGACTGGGAAAACCAGAAACATTGGAACGGTGGTTGGGCGCGCTCGAAATCGGGTAAGTTGCATCCCAAGCAGGGCAGTAAATGGCGAATTCTGGCGAATATCTTTGCCAATCCCGACCTGCCAGAGATCGACGATTATTACGAACCGTTCGATTTCGACTATGACCATCTGAAATCGGCGCCTGACATGAGCGCCTTTCCCACCGCGCGTCCCCGGTCGAAGATTACCGGCGAGCGGATGGAAAAGATCGAGAAGGGTCCAAACTGGGAAGAAATCCTGGGTGGCGAGTTTGCCAAGCGGTCGAAAGATTACAACTTCGAGAATGTGCAGAAAGAAATCTATGGAGAGTATGAAAATACCTTCATGATGTATCTTCCCCGGCTCTGCGAACATTGCCTGAACCCGACCTGTGCGGCGTCATGCCCGTCTGGTGCGATTTACAAGCGCGAAGAAGACGGGATCGTGCTGATCGACCAGGAAAAATGCCGGGGCTGGCGGATGTGCATTTCGGGCTGCCCCTACAAGAAGGTCTATTACAACTGGGACACCGGGAAATCGGAAAAATGCACCTTCTGCTATCCGCGGATCGAATCCGGTCAGCCGACGGTCTGTTCGGAAACCTGTGTCGGGCGCATCCGTTATCTGGGCGTTATCCTGTACGATGCTGACAAGATCGAGGCCGCGGCGAGTTCGGAACGTGAAACCGACCTTTACGGTGCGCAGCTGGACGTGTTCCTTGACCCGAACGACCCCGAGGTGATCGCCGCGGCCCGCCGCGATGGTGTGCCGGAGGACTGGATCGAGGCGGCCAAGGTCAGCCCGATCTGGAAGATGGCGATGGACTGGAAGGTCGCCTTCCCACTGCACCCCGAATACCGCACCCTGCCGATGGTGTGGTACATCCCGCCGCTGTCACCGATCCAGAACGCGGCACAGGCCGGTCAGATTGCGATGAACGACCAGATGCCGGATGTGCGCAGTTTGCGCATTCCGGTTCAGTACCTGGCCAACATGTTGACGGCAGGCGATGAGGAACCGATCGTCCATGCGCTGGAACGAATGTCCGCGATGCGGCTCTACATGCGCGCGCTCAGCGTGGATGGTGTGCGTGACGAAGCCATCGCGGCCCGCGTCGGCATGTCGGGCCGGATGATCGAGGACATGTACAAGATCATGGCGCTTGCCGATTACGAGGATCGTTTCGCGATCCCCACGGCGCACCGCGAACAGAACGAACAAGGTGCCGATATCCGGGGCGGATGCGGGTTCACCGATGGCAATGGCTGTTCCAGCGGAGACACCGGCAAGTCGACCATGTTTGGCGGCAAGAAAAAATCCTTTGCCCTTCCGACGGAGACATTCTGATGCCGGACCGCACATTCAAGGCGCTGTCACTGATCCTGAGCTATCCTTCGTCAGAGCTTCAGGACGCGATGCCGCAAATCGGGGCCGTTCTGGCCGCCGATCCACGTATCAGTCCCGAAACAAAGGTCGCATTGTTGATGCTTGCCGACGAACTGGGGCGGGACGATCTATACGACCTGCAAGAAAGCTATGTGATGCTCTTTGACCGGTCGCGCACACTTTCTCTTAACCTTTTTGAGCATGTCCATGGCGAAAGCCGGGACAGGGGCGGCGCGATGGTCAGCCTGATCGAAACCTACCGGGAGGGCGGGTTCGAACCCGCCACTACCGAACTGCCCGATCACCTGCCGGTGCTGCTGGAATTCCTGTCGACGCGTCCCTTCGCTGAAGTACAGGAAACTTTGGCGGATGCGGCGCATATCCTTGATGCACTCGCGGCACGGCTTGTCCGGCGCGAAAGCGGATATGCCGCCGTGTTCGCCACCCTTTCACAGCTTGCCGATACCGAGGCGGATGCCGAAGTGGTCGCCGACATGCTGGCACAGCCCGACGATGACCCAACCGACCTCGCCGCGCTGGATGCCGTCTGGGAAGAAACCGAAGTCACATTCGGGCCTGATCCAAACGCCGGGTGTCCTCAGGTCCGCGACATGCTGGCCACGATGGACACACCTGTCACCCCCGCGCCAAACGCGCGGCACGTGGCCGAATGAAGGAGATAGAAATGCATGATTTTCTGTTTGGGATATACCCCTACATCGCCCTGTCAATTCTATTGATCGGATCGGTCGCGCGTTACGAACGTGACCCCTTCACCTGGAAATCTTCGTCGAGCCAGTTGTTAAGGCGCAAGCAATTGATCATTGGATCGGTGTTGTTCCATGTCGGTGTGCTGGTCATTTTCTTTGGACATCTGATTGGTCTTTTGACACCGATTGCGATCTTTGATGCCCTTGGCATCAGCCACGGCGCCAAACAGATTCTGGCGGTTGTTGCAGGCGGAATTGCCGGCGCCATGGCGCTGGCCGGCGGGGGGATGCTGTTTCATCGACGCTGGACCGACCCCAGAATTCGCAAGACCTCCAGCTTTGCCGACATCGCCATTCTGGCGCTGTTGCTGGCGCAGCTTGTTCTTGGATTGGGGACAATCTTCGTTTCTTTGAAACACCTCGATGGGCGCGAAATGACCAAGTTCATGTCCTGGGCGCAGATGATCTTTACCTTCCGGTCAGGAGCAGCGGATCAAATTGCGGATGTCGCGTTGGTGTTCAAGCTGCATCTGTTTCTTGGCTTGACCATTTTTCTGCTGTTCCCGTTCACCCGGCTGGTTCACATGCTGTCGGTGCCGATCCGCTATGTCACGCTGCGTCCCGGCTATCAGATCGTACGATCACGCCGCCGTCGTCCTCTAGAGGACCGCCGCAGCGCCCATGATGATCTGCAGGGCAAGCATCGGTCCTCGACCACCACAGCGGCGGAGTAGGAACGATGAACATGGCGCTTTTCCCCGATGTCGTCGTCAACGGCGAAGCCATTCCCTCGGCGGCGATTGCTGCCGAGGCCCAGAACCACACCGCCCCCAAGGACAAGCCGGGCATCGCCTGGCGAAAGGCAGCACAGGCGATGGCGATCCGCGCCTTGCTACTTCAGGAGGCGCGCCGCCGCGATCTTGATCCCGATCCCGAGGAACTTGCCCCAGAACGTTTCGAGACCGAGGACGAGGCCCTGATCCGTGCCCTTCTCGACGAGGCGCTGAGCATCATTCCGGTGACGGATGAGGCGGTTCGCGCCGAATGGGCGAAAGACCCGGGTCGCTACCGATCAGCACCACTGTGGGATGTGTCACATATCTTGTGTGCCTGCGATCCGCGCGATGACGCAGCCCGCGCAATGGCCGAAGCCCGCGCGCAGGGCATGTTAGCGCGGCTGGATGGCGATGCAAAAAGATTTGCCCTGACCGCCCGCGAAAGCGATTGCGGGTCAAAGGCATCAGGCGGTCATTTGGGGCAGCTTGGTCCGGGCGACACTGTGCCAGAGTTCGAGGCGGCGCTGCGGGCAATTGCCGAAGGAAGCATGACGCCAGCGCCGGTTTTGTCACGGCATGGCTGGCATATCATCCGCCTGAATGCCATCGCGCCGGGACAGGTGCTGCCTTATGAAACCGTCCGCCCCAAGATCGCGCAGGCACTGGAGAAAGCGGCCTGGGCCCGGGCATCGCGGGATTTTATCGAGTCACTTGCCAAGGGCGCAGAAATCAAGGGCGCAAGCCTTGCGCCGATCTGAAACACGCGAAAGGGCGTGTCATGAAACAGCCAGAGCCGACGCAGCGCGGAAGCGGCCTGTCCCCGACAGACCTTACCCTGCTTGCGGCACCGCTTGACTTCATCAGCGAAGACCATCTGCACGAACGGCAGATATGCGCGGTGATCGACGGGCTCGTGTCCGCCGCGTCTTTTGATCGATGGGCCACCCTCACGGTGCTGCGGTTTCTGAACGAGGAACTGAACGTGCATATGCGTGATGAAGCCGAGGATCTGTTTCCCCTTCTCGCCCAGCGTTGCACAGCCGAGGATGAGATCGAGCGCACGATCACCCGGATCAGAAGTGATCTGGACGAAGTCTCCTGCCTGCTGCCAGAAGTGCGCACTATCCTTGTACGGTGCCTCGATGAGGCCGCTGGTCCCACGGACAGGGAAAGCGAGACACTTTTGCGGTTTTCCGGTCACGCGCGCCGTCACCTTGCGGCCGAAAACGCGATCCTTCTGCCGATTGCACATGCCCGCCTGACGAAGCGGGATTTGCAGACGCTTTCGCAGCATATGCGTGAAAGACGTGGTCTGCCGTCAAATTCGGAGAAAATAGATGGTGCATGATCTTTGGGAACCTTTCCCACGGCAGGGCTGCGGGTGTGCCCGGCGCGACACCGCTGGCACGTTGATCAGCATCGACGAGGCATCAGTCAGAAAATTGACCGGTGAAACAGGCGGCGCCGCCCTCAGGAGGAATGTCGTCGCGGCGCGGGCCATATCCCGAAAGGCTGGAGGCTGTGAATTGCGCCCGGAGATCTACACGGGTTTCGATCTGCAGGGACGCGAAGTCGCTACCTTTGAGGCTGAAACCTATTCGGCGCATGTCAGGTCTCTGCCCGACGCGGACGGACTGATTTATTTGCCCACAGAGGCCGAAGCGCTGCCTGCGGGCGCATTTGTCGAATTCCAACCCTTTTAACCATTCTGAGGACGAGAGAGATGAACCTTGCTTACACCATGGCGCCCGGACGGGGCGATACTGACCTGATCCTTTTCAAGCTGGCCAGTGCGCTTGCCTCACGTGGTCTCAGATGCTGTGGCACCGTTCAGATCAATTCTGAACGCGAAGATGCCGGTCCATGTGACATGGATGTTCAGGTGCTGCCCGACGGGCCGATTCTGCGGGTAAGTCAGGATCTTGGTCGGTCATCACGCGGATGCAGGCTTGACCCGGCGGCATTGGAAACCGCCGTTGGCTTGGCCGCGGCACGTCTTTCGTGTGGTGCAGACGTGCTTATCATCAATAAATTTGGCAAACACGAAGCCGAGGGACGCGGATTCCGGGGGCTGATTGCCGACGCTCTGGTCATGGATATTCCCGTCATCGTCGGTATAAATGCACTGAATCTCCCGGCTTTCGAGGAATTCGCAGCAGGGTTGGCCATGTGTTTGCCCCCCGAAGGCGACGCGCTGGAAAAATGGGTGGCCGACGTGGTCGGGGCCGCTGTGGAAACGGCTTGATCCCGCGCTTGTCGACGCTCAGGATCAACTCTGCCTGACCGAAATACGTCCGTCCGATCATTTCAATCGTCACGGTGGCCAAAGTCGGGAATGCGCTCTTGAACACTGATTTCCAAGATACAAGGTGCCCGTTCGCGGCCCGGTCCACAGCTATCGACTTGACCAGCCCGGTCTCATGGCTTCACGTTCTGCCATAGGCTTTTTCCGAGGTGGGACCGTGGCATTCAAGTTTGTTCATACAGCCGACATTCACCTTGATTCTCCATTGAAATCGCTGGCGCTGCGTGACGCGAACTTGGCTGAAATGGTCGGTAGCGCCACCAGGATTACATTTTCGCGTATCGTAGATCTGTGTCTTGCCGAACAGGTCCAGGCGCTCGTGATCGCCGGCGACCTTTATGACGGCGGTCAGACATCGATGAAAACGGCCCGGTTTCTGTCACAAGAGATGGAGCGGCTGACAGTGGGGGGTGTTCAGGTTTTCATCATTCGCGGCAATCATGATGCTGCTTCGAAAATTACCCGTGAATTGGTTTTGCCAGATGCGGTCAAGGTGTTTTCCGGTCGTGCCGAGGTCGAGGAGGTCACGTGGAACGGTCACTCTGTTGCTGTGCATGGCATTTCATTCCGGCAGCCGCATGCGCCTGACAGCCTGCTGGACCAATTCCACCCGCCAGTGCCAGGGGCTTTCAACATTGGCCTGCTTCATACCAGCCTGGCCGGCGCATCGGGACATGACCCATACGCACCCTGTACGCTCGCTGATCTGCAAAACATGAGCTTCGACTATTGGGCGCTGGGACATATCCATAAACGCGCCGTTTATCCGGGGCCGACAACCGTCGTGATGCCCGGCATCCCGCAAGGCAGGGATATCGGAGAAGCCGGGCGGAAATCTGTTACCTTGGTTTCGGTGACTGACGCGGGCAGGGTGAACCTGCAAGAAAGGCATCTGGCCGTTGCACAGTTTGAGCGCCTAGCGGTTGAATGCAGCGCGATTGCAGATTGGAGTGACGTTGTGGAGACCCTGAAACATGGGCTGAGATCGGCCCGGCGGGACAACGAAGGCGAACATCTGATTGTCCGGCCCGTGCTGGAAGGAAAATCACCACTGACCTGGCGCGCGCACAGGGATGCGGACCTGTTGCGTTCCGAGGCGCAGGTCGTTGCTGAACAGATTGGGACGCTCTGGATAGACAAGGTCGAGATCGCGTTGGATGCCGAGGCAGCCAGCAAGGCTGGCGGCGCAGTCGGCGAAATGGCGGCCCTCGTGGCCGATGGGCCGCTTCGTGCGGACGATCCCCGGGTGCAGGCCGAGTTGGACCTAATGCTCAAACATCTGCCACGTGAATTGCGCGGGATCATTGGAGACAATGAAGAACAGGTTATCGAGGCGCTGGGCGATGCTATGCGACAAGGTGCGATGGACATACTTGCCCGTCTCGAAGAATCGGAGGGCTGAGCGATGCGCCTGACTTGTTTCGATCTGACGCGGTACGGCAAATTCACCGACCTGAGCCTGCCCTTTGGCACCGCAGTCAAAGGCAGCCCCGATTTGCATGTGATTTATGGTGCCAACGAGGCTGGAAAATCGACCTTTCTGTCGGCCTGGCTTGATCTGTTGTTTCAGATTCCGGTGCGTAGCCCGATGGGGTTTCTGCATCCTTACCCATCCATGCAGCTTGGTGCGGCGCTCGAGATTGACGGCCGTTCGCATAGCGTGACCCGGATCAAGAAACGCGACCATTCCCTGCTCGATGCCCAAGGGGCCCCGATTGGCGAAGCGCTGTTGAATGTTGGCCTGCGAGGGCTTGACCGGGCCTCCTATGCAGCGATGTTTTCGCTTAACCGGCAGACACTGGACGATGGCGGGGAAAGCATCCTTGCTAGCGAAGGCGACCTTGGAGAGCTGTTGTTTCAGGCCAGCGCCGGATTGACAGATATTGCCGCGCAGATTGACTCGCTGCGGGATGAATCAGCGGAATTTCTGAACGCAACGGGGCGCAAGGGGCGACTGCGGGACCTCAGAGCAGAGTTTGATGCGCTCGGCGAGCGGATGAAATCACTGGATACCGCTGCGCCAGAATATGCCCGGCTTGCCAAGGAACGGGACGTAAAACAGGCCGCCTGGCAGAGCGCCCGAAAAGAGGCCGAGGCCGCGCAAACCGCTCTTAATGAAACGGAACGTTTGTCGGGTGCATTGCCGCTTGCCTTACGGCTTGAACGCATTGAGGATCAGCTCTCCGAATTTGGCGACCTGCCCGTTCCGCCTGAAGGGTGGCTTGCCGAATTGCCTGCTCTGGATCGTGAAGAAACGGAAATGGCGACACGGCTTGAAGCTTCTGAAAAGTCTGTCGCAGCCCTCGAAGAAGAGCTGGGCAGAATTCCGCAGGACACAGAAATACTTGAAGCCCGCGATCGTATCGAAGCCGCTGGAAAGCTGAAATCAGCCTACGATACGGCATCGACTGACCTGCCCAAGCGCCTGAAGGAACGGGACATTGAAAATCAGGCGATCCGTGTCAGTCTGGCCCGTTTGGGGCAATCCGGTGCCGAGCCTGACGCGGTCCTGCCAGAAGTCGCGGTGTTGGGTCGACTTCGCGGGTTGGTCGAACAGCATTCTGGCATTGAAACCAGACATGCCGTTGCAACCTACGAACTGGAACGCGCCCGGACCGAAGCAGAGCGGACTGCGCAGCGTCTGAAGACAGCTGGTGGGAGCACTGCCGATTTGGGTGGGCTTGGCGGGCTGGTTCAAAGCATCCGCCGCGACGACCCTGTTGGGTCGCGCGACCGCGCGCAAGCGTCGCTGGACGACGCTGATGCTCTTTGGCAAGAAAAGCTTGCCGCGCTGGCCCCTTGGATCGGAGATGCCGCAGCGGTTGCGAACCTTGTTCTGCCTGAGCGCCCCGTCGTGGAACGATTGGCGGCAGAAATGGAGGACGCAACGCGCAAGATCGTATTGCAACGCGAAACGCTGGCGCGGCTTGAGGAAGAGGCAGCGCAGCGCCAAGCGCGTCTGCAGCAAACCTCTGCTGCGTCCACTGTGACGCTTGAAGATGCGGCAAAGGCCCGAGCCCGGCGCGAGGCGGAATGGGTTCACCACCGGGCCAATCTGAACAGCGAGACGGCGGATCGTTTCGAGGTGGCGATGCGTCTTGATGATCAGGTCGCGGCGACTATCGTTGATCAAAGAACGCAGGCGAAGATCGCCTTGGAGGCCGAACAGGCGCTGGCCGACGCCCGGCGCAGGGTCAATGACGCAAAAATCGGGGTGAAAGGGGCCGAGGCACTGCGCGAAAAGCTGGCGGAACGCTTGACCAGTATCGTGACCGGCGTGTCGCCTTTGCTGTCCGCGGATATGACAGCCGAGGCATTCTTCGCCTGGATGACACGAGCAGATGATGCCCGCGAAGCTTTGCGCAAATGCACTGAAGCCCGGCGCCGGGTGTCGCTTTGTGACAGTTCGTTGGAGCGCGCACGTTCCGGGCTCTTGTCAGCGATGGCGCAGGCCGGGCGAGGCATGGAAAAGGATACTGACCTGACCCATGCGCTGGAAACCGCGCAGTCCGTACTGGACCACGCGACGCAAATTCAGGCGCTCGCAGAAGCAGATGCGAATGCGCAGCAGGAGCTGGCGCGGCGGGAATCTGCGTTGGTCACAGCCGCCGATGTCATGTCCAAATGGCAATCTGATTGGGCCGCCGCCTGTGTAGATACCTGGATGGCCGACGCGCCCCCGACTGTGGCCGAGATGAGCGCCATTCTCGAAGAGCTGGACCAGTTGCGCCGCCACTTCGACCACGCGGCTGATCTGAATCGCCGTATTACCGCGATGGAAACCAACAGAGACCAGTTCGCGGCAGCAGTGAACACTTTGACAGCCCGCGTGGGCATGACAGCGGAAGACCTGCCGCATGAAGCATGGCACCATATCATCCAGCGTCAGCGCCGCGCCGAGACAAGTCATGAGCAGCGCATCGATCTGCAAAAACGGCTTGCATCAGCCCGGCGGACTCATTCGGAAATCGAAGGTAAGGCCAAGCTACACCGTACCCGGACGTCCGAGTTCATGCAGTTTTTTGGGGTGAAAAATTGGCAGCAGACGCGCGAGGCGCTGTCGCGTGCCGGGGACCGGGAAAAACTACAAGACAGCCATAACAACTGTGTCGAAGATCTGTGTGACCGGTTGCAAACCAGCACGGTACAGGATGCTTTGAAGCGTTTGGAAGGGGTGAGCAAGACCGAATTGGAAGCGCGTGCGGAAAGTCTGCGAACCGATCTGAAAACGTTGCGATCAAATCAGGAGGAGGCGCATACCAGTTTCCGCAAGACCGAAGATGATCTCGAAAAAGTCGGTGGGGATGATGCGGTCGCGCGACTTGAGGAACAGCGCCAGACTTTACTTCTGGAGATGGAGGAGAGTGCCCGCGAACACCTTCAGAAGCGGCTTGGTCTGCTTGCCGTCGACGCGGCACTCAGACAATATCGCGACACCCATCGCAGTGGAATGCTGGACCGCGCTTCGGAAGCCTTCCGCGCTATGTCTCTGGGGCGCTATTCCGGCCTTGCCGCGCAACCGGATGGCATGCGTGAAATTCTCGTGGCCTTGGCTGCGGAAGGCGGATCCAAACAGGCCGGGCAGTTGTCGGACGGAACGCGTGCGCAGCTTTACCTCGCCTTGCGGATCGCCGGATATCACGAATTTGTTCGCAACAATGG
Source organism: Thalassovita sp. (assembly GCF_034670005.1). Taxonomy (GTDB): domain Bacteria; phylum Pseudomonadota; class Alphaproteobacteria; order Rhodobacterales; family Rhodobacteraceae; genus Thalassobius. The sequence goes on along the minus strand of NZ_JAXMOH010000001.1, from coordinate 427,029 downwards.
GCCAGTGCCATTTGTCGCCGACGATATAATGGAAAGCTTTGACGATGACCGCGCCGCCGAAGCATTCAGGTTGCTTGCCAAGATGAGTGAAACGGGACAGGTGATCTATCTGACACACCATGCACATGTCTGCGAAATAGCAAAGCAGACCTGTCCCGAAGTCAGTATTCACGAGCTTCCTGCCTAGAAAACAGAGTATTTCGCGCATTGGCAGGGCGGTTAGGTGGGGCGCGAAGATACTCCGGTTTGGCGTGCCGTCTCGCTTCGGCTGATCAGGCTGTCGGCGGGCACCTTAACCGGCGTGTAGGGGCGATTGGCGATGCGCATGGCTTCGGTCGTCGGATGTCCGAGCATTCGCAGCATCGCAGAAACGAAGGCTGTAATGTCGACCTTCTTACCCGCCATCAACCGCAGCAGAATCATGAGCGTGGACGCCTGAAGAATATCATTTGCCATACCCGGAGACAGCGTTTCCGCCACGTTTTCGTTGAGCGCGTTCGACAATTCCCCTTCGGGCGACACTGGGACAATGATCCCCCAAGCATCGAAGTAGCGCACCCCGAGGCGTGTGATGAATTCCAGCAGCAGCGGATGGCGCTGAACCAGATCGATAAACGCCTTGAGGCCTGCGGCCAGGCGCTGGGCAGGCGGTGCCGACGGATCGGTCGCTTCGCTGACCATGATAACCATTTCGGCAGCCAGCGCGTTTTTTGCTTCAATCAACAATTCGTCGGTCGATTGGAAGTAGTTGTAGAACGTGCCTCGCGAAACACCAGCCTGCTGGATCACGTGGTCGATCTGTGCCGCATCGGGGCCGTGTTCAGCAAAAACCAGCGTGGCGGCTTCGATCAGACGGGCGCGCATTCGTTCGCGGCGCTGCCGCCCAACTCGGGTGCGATGGTTGCTGGGCTCGGCGTCAGTCATGAAGCCTCCTTATCGGTTGGCCGGACTCTGTAGACCGCCACATAGAGCGCCGGGGCGAAGATCAGGGTGATCAGCGTGCCGGCGATGATCCCGCCCATCATCGCATAGGCCATCGGTCCCCAGAATACCTGGCGCGAAATTGGGATCAGCGCGAGAGAGGCGGCGGCGGCTGTCAACAGGATCGGGCGCGCCCGCTGATCCGAGGCAAGGAACACGGCGTCCCAGCGGCTTTTACCTTCGGCGATCAGATCGTTGATAGCTTGCGCAAGGATGATCGAGTTGCGGATCAGGATACCTATCAGCGCGAGAACCCCGAGGAAAGCGACAAAGCCCAACGGCGCCCCTGAGATCAACAACGACGCGACCACGCCGATCAGCCCCAGCGGCGCCACCGCCATCACCACGAACATGGTGCGGAAGCTTTGCACCTGCATCATGGTCAGCAGCAGAATGATGAACACCATGATCGGCACGGCGGCCATTATCGGGGCCTGGCTGTCAGCGCTTTCCGCCACGGTGCCACCGACAGCCACGTTATAGCCGCGGGGCAGGCTGGCCTGGAATGCAGCAATGTCGTTTTCCAGCGCCGACACGATAGTGGCTGGCTGATCCTTGGTCAGGATCGCGGCGCTGACTGTAATCACAGGTTTGCGGTTGCGTTGATAGAGGATAGGCTGTTCGGTCACCCATTCCAGCGTTGCAATCGACGATAGCGGGATCGGCACGCCTTGGGCGCTGGCGAATTGAAGGTTCTGAAGTGCCTTCAGAGACGTCCTGTCCTTAGCTTCGCCGCGCATCAGCACGTCGATCAAATCGCGGTTCTGACGTAGCTGGGTGACCTGACTGCCCTCGAATAGGCTGGCGAGCACTCCCGACACGTCCGATTGGGTCAGCCCAAGCTGGCGCAGTCGGGCTTGATCGAGATTGACCCGCACGACGCGCACCGGTTCGTTCCAGTCGAGACCGACAGCGTGCAGTCGCGAGTCCCGGGCCAGCACCGCAGCCAATTCCCGCCCACTGTCGCGCAGGATGTCTGCATTGGGTCCGGTGATACGATATTGCACCGGTTTGCCAACAGGCGGGCCGAGTTCGACATATTTTGCGAAGAATTCGACACCGACCCGCTGTTCAGAATAGTCGGCAATCGCCTTTGCCAGCCGGTCGCGCGCTTGCGATCCGGTGGTCATGATCACCACCTGACCGACATGCGGTCCGGCGGTCGGACCTTGCAGAGTCAGTACAAAGCGCGGGGCACCGTCGCCGACATAAGTCGTCCAGAATTCCACGCCCTCCTGCTGGCTGAGCCAGTCTTCGAACGTCGCTATTTCGGTATCGGTGGCAAAGAAGCTGACATTCTGGCGCAGCGAAACGTCGACCACGATTTCGGGGCGGTCCGAGGTCGGGAAGAACTGTTGCTCGACCTTGCCAAGACCGACCACGGAGACCGCGAAAATACCCATCGTCAACAGGATCGTGAGATAGCGGAACCGCATCGAAAAGCGCAGCATTACGTGGAACAGACGTCGCAGCGGTCCGGGGGCTGGATCATGATGTTTCCATTTCTTCGGCAGGAACGTAGCGCCAAGCACCGGCGCGAACATCACTGCGACGAACCAGCTGATCAGTAGCGAAATTCCGATGACATAGAACAGCGAAATCGTGTATTCGCCTGCCGACGATCCGTTCAACCCGATCGGAATAAAGCCCGCCGCGGTGATCAGCGTCCCGCTGAGCATCGGCCAGGCGATTGAGGTCCACGCGTGTGACGCGGCCCTGGCGCGGCTTTCGCCCTTTTCAAGACGCGATATCATCGTTTCAATGGTGATCATCGCGTCATCGACAAGCAGGCCGAGCGCGATGATCAAAGCCCCAAGAGATATCCGTTGGAGCGTGACTCCCATGGCATCGAGAACCACGAAGGTCAGTGCCAAAACCAGCGGGATAGTCAGCGACACGATAAAGCCAGCGCGTGCACCGAGGGATACGAAGCTGACCGCGAGCACGATCACCACGGCCTCGGCCAATGCCCTGAGGAAATGGCCGACGCTTTCTTCCACGACGCGTGGCTGATCGGCGACTTTGTGTATCTCTATGCCGATCGGCAAATCTGCTTCGAGCTGATCCATCAGAGTGTCCAGCTCTGTCCCAAAAGCTAAGATGTTTTCACCTTCGCGCATACCTACGATCAATCCGATGGCTTCTTGGCCATTATACCGCACCAAAGATTTCGGCGGATCGGCATAACCCTCGGTTACTTTGGCAACATCGGCCAGCGTGAAGAAAACACCGCCAATTCTGAGCGGGGCATCAGCGAGCGCTTCGACGTCGTCGAACTGGCCGCTGACACGGATCAGGATACGTTCATCTGCGGTCTGGATTGATCCGGACGGCACGATCTGGTTCTGCGCGGCGATCGCGTGCAACACGCTTTGACCATCAAGGCCGAGCGCGGCAAGCCGGGTGGTGGAAAACTCGATATGGGCGACCCGTTCACGGGTGCCGATCAGGTCGACTTTGCCAGCCGCGTCGAGGGTCTGAACCTGATCGCGGATGTGTTCGGCATAGGTTTTGACCTCATCGGGCGAATACCCGTCGGAGGTGAAGGCATAGACGTTCCCAAACACGTCGCCGAAATCGTCGTTAAAGGAAAACCCCTTGAATTCCTGCGGGAATTCCCCTCGGATATCCGACATCAGATTGCGTACGCGCAGCCAGCGGGCGTCAATTTCATCCCCTGACACGCCATCGCCGAGATCGACATAAACGACTGTCTGACCGGGATAGGTGACCGAGCGGGTGATATCGAGCCCGTCGAGTTCCTGTAATTTTTGCTCGATCCGGTCGGTGACCTGACTTAGCATTTCTTCGGCGGTGGCGCCGGGCATGGAGGCCGCCACAACCATGGTCGGAATCGTGAACGAAGGGTCTTCTTCACGCCCCATCGAGGTATAGCTGATCGCGCCTGCGATCATTGAGACGATCATCAGGAACCATGTGAACGAGCGGTGGTTCAGTGCCCAGTCTGATAGATTGAAGCGTGTCATTCCAGACGCCCCCCCACGGTTTGGTTTTCAGTCAGGCTGTGCACCCCACGGGTGACGATTTCGTCCCCCACGGCAATGCCCTCGCGGACGATGACCCTGTCGTTGATGTCTGCGCCAAGAGTGATGTTGGTGAAATGCACACGACGGTCCTGACCTTCGACGCGCCAGACGCCGGGATCACCGTCCGGGCTGTGGGTGATGGCGACGCGGGGCAGGGTCATTAGCGGTGCGCGTGCCTCGGCATAAGTGGCTTCGATCAGGCTACCGATGCGGTAATCCTCGGGCGGTTCGTCGAGGGTAAGGCGCAGGCGTCGAGTGCCGAGGCTGGTATCGGACATTGGTTCGGTGACCGAGAGCCGGGCACTGGTGGTTTCGGTGTCGTTTGAATGGCGGCGCAGACTGAAGGCTGCATCGGGTGGAAGCACCACTGCAAAGGCCTCGGGCACGTCAATGATGGCTTCCCGACCTTTCGGATCGGCGAGTTTGGTGACCGCAGACCCCGCCGACACTGTGGCGCCGGGTTCGACCATCACGGCAAGAACGATTCCGTCGCGCGGTGCAGTCAGAGTGCCGTATTGCGCGGCGTCTTCCGCCCGGGTCAGGCTGGCCCGGGCATTTTCGGTATCAGCAGCCATAGCATCCCGATTGGCGCGCGCACTGTCCAGCATGGCATTACTGGCCACGCCACGTTCGCTCAGCGTTTGGGTGCGCTCGAATTGCTGCTGGGCCAACGTTGCCCTTGCCTGTGCAGAGGCCAACGCGGCGCGCGCTGTTGCCATATCCTGATCCAGTGTGACCTCGTCAAGCGTGGCCAAGGTGGTACCCTTGGTGACCTGATCGCCAGCCGTAACCGAAACAGAAGCGATCCGCCCGCCGGTTAGAAATCCCAACGTCGCTACATCTTCACCAGCGATTACGCCTGGGAAGCTGCGGGCGCGGGCCGGATCGGCTGTGACGATTTCGGATATCACAGGGCGCGGCGAGGCCGCCGCAATCGGAGTGTCTTCTGCAACAGCTACCAAGGGAAGCAACGCAAAGACCATTGTCGCGATGACTGGTTTCATTTGGGTTCTCCTGCCCGGGCTACGATTTTTCCCTCATAGAGCGATTGCGACCCGGCCCCGACCACAAGCATGCCCTCGGCCAGCCCTTCTGAAACGGTGATGCCGAAGTCGCTATAGCTTTCGATTACGATCTGGTTTTGGTGCACCGTCATCGACTTGGGATCGACAATCCAGACCGCTGGGCCATTGCGGGTGACCGATAGCGCTGTCCAGGGGATGGTATGAAACGGCGCTGTTTCCCGGCGAACATGGCCTTCGACCGTATCTCCGATGGTGAAGCCTGTTGCGGCAGCGGATGGAATTTCGGCCCGGACTTCAACTGTACCGCTCGAGGTTAAAACAGGAGAGATTTTCGTGATTTTCGTTTTGATCGACAGACCGGTCCGCCGCTGGAGTTCGACCTCTACGCCCTGCATTTCTTCGAGACCTGCCATATCGGGAGACAGAAACAGGACTTCCAGGTGGCCATCGGTTGCGAGTGTCAGAACTTCCTGTCCGGGCCCGACGATTTCGCCGGCTTGGGCAAGCTTGTCGAGCACGATCAGCGCGTTTTTCGTGCGAATAACTGTATCTTCGACGGCTTGCATCGCCGTTTCAAGTCCGGCCTGCGACTGACTTTCAAAAGCCTGGGCGGTCAAGAACGCTTGTTCGGCGGCATCGAGCTGCGATTGCGTGCCTGCACCCCGATCAAGCAGGTTGCGCGCGCGGTCGCGGGCCTGTTCTGCCTGGCGCATAGACGCCTCTGCAGCCGCGAGCCCCGCTCGAGCACCTGCAACCGCTGCCTGGGCTTGTGTCGCATCAAGACGTGCGATGACCGATCCGGCAGGAACGTGGTCTCCGGTTTCGACGGTGATTTCGGCGATACGTCCGCTGGCGCGGAATGCGCCGGGAAAGGAATCGGCGGCCTCTATCTTACCGACGAGCTGATAGTCGATGAGGCTGGGCGTTGCGTGTACCGCGATGATTTCGACGGGCAGCGCGGTCTCTGCTACCGCCGCGAGAGGCAGGAAAGCGACAGCAATGGCCGTGAGAAATGAAGATCGGTTCATGAATCTCTCTTTGGCTTATTCGAAGTGGCAAATATGTCAAAATGACAGATGTGTCAATATAGGTTGAGCACAAGTCAGCAGACTGTTGAGGCGCTCTTTTTCTCGCCGCTGTCTGTTCTGGGGGTGCCTGATCGTGGTTCAGGATTGTCCACATCCCCCGTCTAAACGCCGGGCATCTCGGCCCGCACCTCGTCGAAATGAGGCAGCAGCGGGCTGCGCCACAGTCGCGCAGGTAAGGCAGCGGTAAGGCAGTTCGCTTGCTCTTTGCCGTGACGACGTCGCGCCAGTGCTGTTGGTTGGGTGCCGATCACTCAGCAGGTTTTTTTGGTTATTTGTTATGTTGCGGTCAGGCTGTTGACCAATGCATCGACGAGCTGTGTTTCTGACTGCTTCAGCGGATCGTTCAAGGACTCACCAAGCGCGACCATAAGGATCAGGCCAAGAACAGCAGCATGGATAGCCACCGCTTGTGCGCGCGCGGCGACGGGATCTGTACCAAGATGATCTGCCAGCGCAGCATAGAGGCGGGTCGTAACCGGATGGACCTGATTGACTACAGCCGCGTTGCCCGGCTCTTGCGGGCGGGTGCTGGTTGTCTGCGGTACCAGATACATCATGCGAAAGCGGTCGAGGTCTTCAAGGTGGAACTGCGCTACTGCGCGTATGAACAGACCGATTGCTTCGGTCCTGTTGGTGGCGCCTGACAATGCGGAGATAGCAGATTCGGTTTCGGCTTCCAGCCATGGCAGAAACATCGCTGCCAGCAGGTCGTGCTTGGTTGGAAACCAGTAGAGAACCGCTTGCTTTGACTTCCCCAAGCGACGGGCGATGGCATCAAACGAAACCGCAGAAAAACCTTCCTTAGCAAGGATTTCGCGGGCGATCGCAAGGATCTGTACGCTGGTTTTTGTTTTCGACATCGATCTGGCCCGTTGACTTCTTACCGTTGGTAAAATATCTAACTTACCAATGGTAAGTAAAGGGGCAATCCAGCGGGCTGGCAATTTAGGCCGGTTGTAAGGGGCCCTGGGTTTCAAAGGAACACACAATTATGACCGCGACATTGACTTTCAGCACTGCCACCAAAGTCGGCATCGACCTGGATTTCCTGATGGCAGCCATGGCGGACGGGATGTTCTTGCTGGATGCGTCCAGCCCCAAATCTGCGCTGTTCACAATGGACGCGTCCGGCACCGAGATACTGCCTGGAGCCCCGCAGGTGACGGCGATCATGCAGTTTACACAGACCAATCACGGTCTCAGTTTTTCTTTCTATGACGATGGTGATCTGCTGGGCACCGGCACGTTCAAAGGCATCGACATCGGCTTCACCGAAAATCAGATCGCCGATTTGCCAAAGATTCTGGCGAACCTGACCGAAACGCAGGTTGCGCTGAATTTCAAAGGGCATCGCGGCGATGACCTGGCGCATGGTTCGGTGTTGAATGACCGGCTTGCCGGTCGCCACGGCGACGACGTGCTGTTCGGCGACGATGGCGATGACCGGGTCTTTGGCGGTTCGGGAAACGATTACTTGTCGGGCGATGACGGGCGCGACATACTGAACGGCGGCCGCGGCCACGACATGCTGCGCGGCGGAACTGGTAACGACCGGCTGAGCGGCGGCCGGGGCAACGATGTGATCGACGCCGGCAGCGGTGAAAACAGGTCCACCGGCGGGACGGGGGCCGACGTGTTCGTATTCGATACCGGATCGGCGCAAAGGACCGTCGTGCAGGATTTTTCGGCTGACGATCTGCTTTTGTTCACGGGTGTTGCGTCAACGGCAGGCGGCACCCCGGACGGGTATACTACCGGTGACACCCTGGCCGACGTGTCAGCAGCGGACCTGCCGCTGTTTTCCGGCGTGTCGACCACGGCAAGTGGCACCCCGGACGGGTTCACCTTCCGCGAGACTGGCAATGGGTATCTCATCATTACAATGGAAAACCTGACCGTGGCTCTGCGCGATACCACTCGAGAAGACGTTGATCTGGAACAGCTTTATTTCAGTTCGCAAACGACGGATGATGCATTGACCGCGTATGGTACGCCTGGGTCCAGCGTGATCGGGACCGCGCTTACTGGCAGTGAAATGGTGGTTAGCCACAGCGGGACCACCACGCAGCTCGGCTATGGCAGCTCCGGCATCATGTTCGAGACCTATATGGGCGATGTAGCAAGCTATATCGAATCCGGTGCGGACCTGTTGGTCTGACACATGGCGCAATCGGCGGAGAAGCGCGGAGCCTGACATCCCAATGCCATACCCTCAGGCGTCACCGGCAGGTCCGCTTTGTTCAGCTTCGGACGCGTTCCATTTTGGTATCGAACAGCGGTTTGAGTGACGCTTCAGCCTTGAATTTTTTGCCCGCTATTTCGATTTCCCAACTGCCGGTTTTGATGATGTCGATGGTCAGGGGCGTGTCCAGTTCGGCAAACCCGATACCCACAGCACCGCCAAGCGTGTGCCCGTAGGCGCCGACTTGGATATAGCCGACTGACTGACCGTTCAGGTAAATCATTTCGTTGCCGTGCAGCAATGGCGCGGGATCCTGTAAAAGGAATTGCAGCATCCGCCGCTTCGGCGTGCCCGCGCTTTTAATCGCCGCCAGCGCATCACGACCGATGAAACCGTCCGGTTTGTCCAGTTGCACAGCAAACCCCAGCCCCGCCTCGATCGGGTTGTCGGTGTTGTCCACATCGACCCCGAAATCGCGATAGGCTTTTTCCAGCCGGAGTGATGACAGTGTCTGCATGCCCGCGTTGCGCAGGCCCAGATCGCGACCCGCTTCGATCAGCAGGTCGTAGACCTGAACTGCATGCAGGGTCGGCACGTGTAATTCCCAGCCAAGTTCACCGACATAGGTCACCCGAAGCGCCAGTATGTTAAAGAAACCCACGTCGATATGCCGGGCGGTCATGAAGGGGAAGTTGTCATTGGACAGGTCTGCATCGCTCAGTTTCTGTAACAATGTCCGCGCTTTCGGGCCATGCACGTTGATCTGAGTAATGCCGGGTGTGACGTCGGTGATGGTGACGAATTCGCCCGCCCTGATATGACGGCGCATCCAGGTTTCGGTATGGCCTTGAGAATTTTCGCCCACCACGACGAGGAAGCGGTCATCGGCCAATCGTGTCACCGTCAGGTCGGCTTCAAAGCAGCCCGTTTCATTGGCCCAGGCGGTATAAACGACACGGCCCGGGTCCACGTCCACGTTGTTGCAGCTGATCCGGTTGAGCAGAGCGCAGGCATCGCGTCCCTGCACCATGAACTTGGCCATCGAAGACATGTCCATGACGATCACGTCTTCGCGCGCGGCGCGGTGTTCTTCGGCGTGCCAGTCCCACCAATTCTGACGGCCCCAGCTGTAGGTGTCTATTTTGGCCTGCTCCGGTGTTGGTGCAAACCAGTCGGGCAGTTCCCAGCCGTGACTTTCGCTGTAATAAGCGCCCGCTGCGGCGAGACGATCATGCAGGGCAGATTGTTTGAGGCCGCGCGCGGTCTTGAAGCTTTCATTCGGGAAATGCGCGCCAAAGCTCTTGGCCAGCAATTCCGGCGTTCGGGCGCGGCGGAACGCGGGTGTGTTGTGGCTGCCATCGGCAAAACGGTCAGCGTTAAAGGCGGTGTGATCGACCGGGCAGTGTCCGTCTATGATCCAATGCGCCAGAGCCATACCGATACCGGGCCCGTTCAGGATGCCCAGCGAATTGAGGCCTGCCGCCACCCAGCAATTGCGCAACTCCGGCGTTTCACCCACCAGTGGGGAAAGGTCGGGGGTGAAGCTTTCTGGGCCGCAGAACAATTTGCGCAGACCCGCATTGGCTGCAGAAGGTACCCGTTGGAACGCTCTTTCCAAATGCGGCGTCAACCGGTCCCAATCGGGTTCGATTTCTCCGAATGTGAAATTTTCGGGGATCGCGTCGATATGCCAGGGTGCGGCATCCGGTTCAAACAGACCGATCAGTAATCCGCCGGTCTCTTCGCGGAAATAGGCCCAGCTGTGGGGGTCTTCGACCAGCGGCAGATCGCGGGTTATCCCCTGCATCGGTTCGGTGATCAGGTAATAATGTTCGGCGGCTTGTAGCGGCAGGTTGAGACCGGCGCGGCCGCCGATCTGGCGCGACCACATACCGGCGCAAATCACCACATGTTCGGCGGCGATTTCACCCTTGTCGGTGCGCACCCCGACCGCGCGACCATCGCGGGTCAGGATGTCGTCTACTCTCGTATCTTCGAATATCCGGGCACCACGGTTGCGGGCCCCCCGGGCCAGCGCCATTGTGGTATCGACCGGATTGGTGCGGCCCTCTTGCGGATACCAGAACGCGGCGATGGTTTTTGAAAAATCGCCGATGGGAAAACGTTCGGCAGCTTCTGCCGGAGTGATTTCATGCACTTCGATGCCAAATCGGTTCATGAAGGCCGCGCCGCGCCGCATTTCTTCCAGCCGTTCGACCGTATCCGCCGGTTGGATATAACCCGGTTGACGGAAGCCGGTGGCTTGCCCGGTTTCGGCCTCTAGCCCGGCAATCAGGTTTCGGCCATAGGTGTAGAGTTCGCATTCCCATTCAGTGCTGAGGATGGCAGGCACGATTTCCCCAGCTGCATGCCACGTCGTACCCGACGTCAGCTTGTCACGTTCGATCACCACGACATCGGTCATGCCGAGCTTGGTCAGATGATAGGCCAGGTTACAGCCAATCGAACCGCCCCCGATGATAACAACCTGGGCCTGATTGGGGAAAGTGGTGGTCATGGACGGGCTCCGCATGCTGGATTCTGATTTTGATCAAATTAATGAATTGACGCGGTGGAAAAATCAAGAAATTGATTGAAAGACCATTCAGTGAGTTTGCCATGGCCGACGCAACATCCACCAAATCTGCCCGTACCGCCCCGGCGAAAACCCGGCGACGGCAATTGATAGACGCGACCATGATTTCGATCAGCAGGCACGGGATTTCGGGTGCGACCTTGACTGCGATTACCAAGGAAGCGGGGTTATCGCTGGGCCTGGTCAATTTTCATTTCAAGAGCAAAGACGCGTTGCTTGCCGAGACGCTGAAATTTCTGGCGGAGGAACACCGAGACCTTTGGATGCAGAAACTGGATCGCGCCGATTTCACCCCCGCCGACAAGCTGTGTGCAATTGTCGATGCCCAGTTCCACCCTCGTGTCTGCAACCGTAAAAAATTGTCGGTCTGGTTCGCCTTTTTTGGCGAGGGGGCGTATCGTAAATCCTATCGCTCGACCTCGTCAGAGATCGACTTGGAACGGCAGGAAGTCTGCATAGAGTTGTGCCGCGACATCATCGCTGAGGGTGACTATGCAGGCCCGTCGGCTGAGGATGTGGTGCAAACGCTCGAAGGGCTTTTCGACGGGTTATGGCTGAACATTCTGATGTATCCCGACCTGTTCACGCGCAAAAAAGCACTTGGCCAGGTGATGTCATATCTGTCGTTGGTCTTCCCGAAACATTTTGATTGAAGCGCTAGGCGTCAAGCCCGAGCTTATCGAAGACTTCCAATGCGGTTTCGGCAAAGGCGGGATCGTTGATATGGGCGTCCAGAGAGATGAGTTGCACATTTGCGGGGCAATGCGCCTTGATCTCTTCAACGAAGGCGGCAAGCGCTTCGGGGTCGCTGAGCGGGCCGCCTTCGCGGTCCCATTCGTTGCAGCCCTGTACCGGCAGGATCAAAATGCAAGGCGCGGTGGCAAGCGCCAGCTTTTCGCACATCGTCCGGGCCATTTCGCGGCGCTGCTCGGCGGTCATCACGACGGAAGACAACAGGCGGTTATGGGCATGCACCTCTTGCCCGGCCAGTTTTGAGGGCACGTCTTGCCAGCCGACAAAATCGACAAGGTCATAACAACCGGGGGCTACGATCTGCGGAATGCCAGCGCGCCCCGCATTGGTCATCCGGTCCGCGCCCGCACTGATTGACGACCCCATCAGGTGGTTGCCGACTTCCTGCGGTGCGAAATCCATCACTGCGGCAAAGGCCCCTTCAGCGGCGAGGCTTTCAAACGCCCGCCCGCCCATGCCGGTGGCGTGGAAAACGGCCACTTCATAGCCGCGTTCTTCGAGTGCTGGTTTCAGCGCCACCATGTAGCGTAACACGGTCTTGCCAAAAGAGGTCATGCCGATCAGCGGGCGGTCGCGCCGGGGTTTTTCCACCGCGCGGGCAGCTCCCAACACCGCGCCTGCGGCCTGACTCAGCGACGCCTTGCAGACCGAGTTGAGTCCGAACAGCCCACCGGCCCAGAGGATCATCTGGATGTCGGCAGGCAGGCGTTCGGACGGGATCAGCGGCGAAAAAGACACTGTCGAAACGATATATTTCGGAACTCCGATGGGCAGCGCCGCACAGACATCCAGCGCCAGATCGGTACCCATCGTGCCGCCGAGCACGAGCACCCCGTCAAAACGTCCTTCATGGTAGAGCCGCAGCGCCAGCGCCGCCGCACCCTTGGCCATGATTTGCATGGCAAGGTTTTCGTCACCGCCGTCGATCGCTTCTTGAATCGTATGCCCGCCCTCGGCGGCCACGTCGTGCTTGGACAGATCGGTGGGCGCGCTCGGGTCACCCAAAACGCTGACATCCATGGTCAGGACATTGCCGCCCTGACCCCGGATCACATTGGCGATATAGATCAGTTCGTCGTCCTTGGTGTCATAGGTGCCGACAACCAGAATGGTACGGTCGCTCATGGGCTCTGTCCCCCCGTTATGCTGATTTTTCAGAGTTTGAACCAAGCGGTTTTCAAATCGAGGTATTTGTCGAAAGCATGCAGCGATTTGTCATGCCCGTTGCCCGATTGGCCAACCCCGCCCAGCGGTACCGTCAGGTCCGATCCGCCATAGGTGTTCACGTGAACGATCCCGGCCCGGATGCGCCGCACCATGCGATGCGCCCGCGACAGGTTCGACGTCCAGACCGCTGCGGCAAGACCGTAATCTGTGCCATTGGCAAGCGTGACCGCTTCGTCTTCGGTCTCAAAGGATTGCACAGCCAGAACCGGGCCAAAGACCTCTTGCTGAGCCAGCCGATCGGTGGGGCGTACGCCGGTGACGATGGTGGGGGACATGTAATAACCACCAGTGTCCTGCAATATCTGCTGGCCTCCGGTGACAATCTCGCGCCCTGCGACGCGGGCCTCTTCGACGAAATCCAGATTTTGCTGCAACTGCCGCCGTGAGTTCACTGCACCTGCGACTGTGGCCGGGTCGAGCGGATCACCGACTTTCATGCTCTCGCTGAACGCCTTAAGCTTTTCGACAAAACTGTCGTGGATAGAGCGTTCCACCAGCAACCGGGTGCCCGCAATACAAACCTGCCCCGAATTGCGGAAAATGCCATTGGCAGTGACCTTCACCGCTTCATCGAGATCCGGCGCATCGGCAAAAATCACGTTGGGCGACTTGCCCCCCAGTTCGAGATAGACACGCTTGAGATTCGAACGCGCCGACGCCTCCAGCAGCCGCCGCCCGGTGGCACCCGAGCCGGTGAAGACCAGCACGTCCACCTCCATCGATTCGGCGATCGCGGCACCCACGGTTCCACCTTCGCCGGTGACGACGTTCAAAACTCCCGGCGGCAGTCCCGCTTCCAGCGCAAGTTCGGCGATGCGCAGCAATGTCAACGAAGCGGTTTCGGCGGGTTTGAGAACCACTGAACACCCTGCTGCCAAGGCTGGCCCCAGTTTCCATGCCCCGATCATCAGTGGGAAATTCCACGGTACGATAGCACCGACGACGCCCGCCGGTTCACGGTGGACCAGCCCAAGAGTGCCAGGCGCAGTGGGGGCGATTTCACCATAGAGCTTGTCGATTGCCTCGGCGTAATATCGGATCGTGGCGACGGCTGAAAGAGGTTCGGCCTTGAACGCCATGGCAATTTCGGTGCCGTTTTCGCGCACACCGAGCACTGCCAGTTCCAGCGCTTGCGCTTCGATCAGGTCGGCCCATTTCAGCAGCACTTTCTTGCGCTCTGCAGGGTTGCGGCCGGACCAGCGACCATCGTCAAAGGCGCGGCGGGCGGCTGTGATCGCGGACTGAGCATCGACGATCGTGCCACGGGGCAGGGTGGTTACGGTCTGCCCGTCGATGGGCGATGTCACCTGCATCACCTGCCCGTCGGAGGCGTCGTGCAGTTCCCCGTCGATCACGTGGCGGGCCGGTGCAACCGGCAGGCGTCGCAGGGTCTCTATTTGGGATATGTCCACCGAAAGTCTCCTGATCGGTTCAATATGTGAACCTTAAGTTTCACAAATTGTGCAGCGCCGGAAAGCGCCTGTCAACGCTGCATCCTTAACAAATTAATCATTGACAGGTCGCGGCTGGATCGCGAAGCTAAAAAGAATACCACAGGTTCAAATAATGAACCGATCAACAGGGAGTCCGAAATGAAATCCGTACTGACCGCCACAATCGCCGCCCTGACGCTTGGCCTTGCCGGCCCTGCCCTGGCCGAATACCCCGAAAAACCCGTCAGCTTCGTCGTTCCATGGCCGCCGGGGGATCTGGAAGATGTGCTGACCCGCATGATTGCCGAAGATTTCCAAACCGAATATGGAGTCGCCGCCGCAGTTGTGAACAAACCCGGTGGCGGCGGTGGTCCGTTCCCCGGTGCCATAGACGTCGCGACCGCGCCTGCCGATGGATACACTATCGGGTCTTTCGTGCCTGCGGTGGCGCTGATCGGCCACGAGATCGGCATTCCCGAACTTGCGCCGGAAAAGTTCGACCCCATTGGCATATTCCTGACGTATCCCTTCGTCATCGCGACGTCGGGCAATGCGCCCTATTCCAACATGGAAGAACTGGCCGCCTATGCCAAAGACAATGACGTGGTGCTGGGCCATTTCGGCGACGTTCTGACCCCGACGCAGGTGACCAAGGCGTTGGCCGCGAATATGGACTTCGAATGGGCGGCGGATGCGGCTTTTGATGCGCTGGATTGCAATACCTTGGCGTCGGGTGATGCGGATGTGATCAACACCACGCTTCAGCTTATCCTGCCCTGTCTCGATCAGGTCAAGGTGTTGGTGGCGATCACCGGTGAACGCATTACCAAGAT
Organism: Thalassovita sp.; assembly: GCF_034670005.1. GTDB lineage: Bacteria > Pseudomonadota > Alphaproteobacteria > Rhodobacterales > Rhodobacteraceae > Thalassobius. The sequence goes on along the minus strand of NZ_JAXMOH010000001.1, from coordinate 411,864 downwards.
CCCTGAAACGCCGACCATCGGTGAGGTGGACCCGACGCTGAATATCGCGCTGTGGAACGGGCTGTTCGTGACTAAGGACACGCCAGCGGACGTGCGCGCCAAGATCGCCGCCGTTGCCGAAAAGACAATGAAGAGCGATCGCGCCCAGAAGGTCGCGGCGGAAACCGGCGCTCTGGTCTATTGGAAGAACGCCGAAGAAAGCACCGCTGTAATCGAGGCTGACAAGGCCACGCTGGCGACCGTTGGTGCGGCGCTCGAGTAATCTTTTGACGGAGGGGCCCCGCGGCCCCTCCGCTGCTGCTTTTCCGAAATCAGAACAAAGACCTTATTATGAGCGACGAAATCGACACTCAGATCAGAACCCGAAGCGCCGGACAGCTTGGATTCGTGGTGGCTGCGCTGCTGCTGTCGTTGCTGTTGCTGGTCAACCTGCCGGGGCAAACGCTTTGGCTGGAAAATTCCAAGTCTTTCGCTGCACAGCCACGTTTCTGGCCCGCCGTGGCGATCGTTGTAATGGTGATCTGCTTTGCCTTGCACCTTGCGCGCATGCGCCGCCGGCGTTTTACCAAACTGGATATGGCGGAACTGCGCCGCTGGGCTGAACCTTTGGAATATGCGCTCTGGTTCATGGCCTATGTCATCGCTGTGCCGTTTCTGGGCTTTCTGCCGATGAGCCTTCTGCTGGCCTGTGCGCTGACATGGCGGCTGGGCTACCGGTCGACGGCTTATTTGGGGCTGGCAGCACTGTTTGCCGTGGTGACCGTGATTCTGTTCAAGGGCCTGCTGGGTGTCAAAATCCCCGGTGCGGTGATTTATGAACTGCTGCCCGGCGGTTTTCGCAACTTCGCGATATTGTATCTGTGATGGATATTCTTTTTGCAGCCATCGAAGTCTTGTCACGCTGGGATGTCGTCCTGGCGCTGATCGCAGGTTCCATCGGTGGGGTGGCAATCGGTGCCATTCCGGGCGTCGGTCCCGCAGTTGCCATCGCGATCCTGTTGCCCGCCACGTTCTCGATGGACCCGATCGTCGGGCTGACCGTGTTGCTGGGCATCTATGGATCGTCCATGTATGGCGGCGCGATCCCGGCGATCCTGATCAACACACCCGGCACGGCGGTCAATGCGCTGACCACCTATGATGGCTATCCCATGACCCTGCGGGGCGAGGCGCGGCGGGCGCTGTCGCTGGCCTATTCGGCCAGCTTCTTTGGCGGGGTTTTTTCGGTTGTCTGCCTGATCTTGCTCTCACCGGTGCTGGCCAAGGTCGCGCCCATGTTCGGGTCGCGCGAAATCTTCCTTGCCGCGTTGCTTGGGGTGATCCTTGTCATCGTGGCGCATCGAGGCCAGATGCTGATTGCTGCGGCACTGACCGGTTTTGGCATCTTCCTCAGCACCGTTGGGCTGGAACCGGTGAAATATTCGCGCCGCTTCACTTTTGAACAAAGCTGGCTGGCCAGCGGTGTCGATCTGATCGTGGTGGTGCTGGGGCTTTTCGCGCTGAGCCAGGCTTTTGTCCTGTTGACGATGGATGACGAAAAGGTGCGTATCACCAAGTCGCGCGGGTCGCTTTTCCAGGGGTTCCGGGAATTGGCGCGTCACCCGCGTGTGGCCGGGGTTTCGGCCGGTTTCGGGGTGTTGATGGGGATGATCCCGGGGGTTGGCGAATTCACTGCGCAGTTCATGTCCTACACGTCGGCACGCAAGCTGTCGAAGACGCCGCAAGCGTTCGGTCGCGGGTCTTCCGAAGGGTTGATCGCCTCGGAAACGGCCAATAACGCGGTGCCAGCGGCGGCGATGATCCCGCTTTTGGCGCTGGGTATCCCGGGCGAGGCGCTGACCGCCATGATGCTGTCGGTATTTTATGTGCATAACGTCGTGCCGGGGCCGGGGTTGTTCCAGTTTCAGATGGATTTCGTGGTCGCACTCTACCTTGCGCTGTTGTTGCTGAACGTGTTGGTGGTGGGCTTCTTGCTGGTCTCTACCGGCTGGCTTGTCTATCTCACCAAGATCCCCAATCGTTTCCTTGGCATGTGCATCCTTCTGTTGAGCTTCGTCGGCGTCTACTCGATCCGCAACTCGGCAGTGGATTGCGGCGTGGCGGCGGTTTTCGGGCTCATCGGCTTTGTCCTGAAACGGTTGAACCTGCCAATTGTGCCGATTGTCCTTGGCATGGTGCTAGGCGGTATCATGGAGGTCAAACTGCGGGCGTCGATGAACCGGGTCAAGACGCCGCTGGATTTCATCGACCGACCGATCGCCTTGCTGTTGTTCTGCGTGATTATCGTGGTTCTAGGGTCGACGTTGTGGCGGGTCTGGCGCGAATGGACCCCGGTGGATCGGCGCAGCAATGCCAAGAAGGCGTCGACCCATTTTACCAAACGCATTGCCGGGCGCAAAACGCGGCATTTTGAAACACGTACCAAGAAACAAAGACGGAAGCGTAGCTATGACCATTTGGGTTCCTGAAGACGACGGTTTTGCCGATCTCGGTTCACACGACGCCTTTGCCGGCGGTGCGCCTTACAACACCTTTGCGCGGTTACGCCAAGAAGACCCGTGCCATTGGTCCGATTTCGATCAGGGCAAGGGATATTGGTCGATCACACGGCACGAGGACATCGTGAAGATGATCCGCGACGTCGAAACCTTTTCTTCGGCGCGCGGCATCCGGATGGAAGACCAGAGCTACGAGGAATACATGGCCCGCCGCACCTTTCAGGAAACCGACGGGCAAGAGCATCGCAAGGTCCGCATGAAGGTGGCCAAAGCATTTTCGCCGCAAGTGGTGGCCGGGTTCGAGGATCAAATCCGCGATCTTTGCGATCCGATCCTAGATGCGGCTCTGGAAAAGGGCGAATTCTGCGCCACGCGTGAAATCGCCCGTGAGCTGCCGATGCGGATGCTTGGGCAGATCCTGGGCACGCCGGACGAAGACTTGCCGTGGCTGGTCGACAAGGGCGATGCGCTGATGGCGAATACCGACCCGGATTTCACCGACCATGTGGCTGATAAGCTGGAAACCGACGCTTATCGGTTGATGCCGTTCAATTCGCCCGCCGGGGCTGAACTGTATGAATATGCCCATGACCTTATGGCAAAGAAAAACGCCAGCGGCGACACCAGCGGTATTTTGCATCTGATTATGCAACCGGACGAAAATGGTGAAACCATATCCGAGACGGAGTTCCGCAATTTTTTCTGTCTGCTGGTAGCAGCGGGTAACGACACCACCCGCTATTCCATTGCTGCGGGTATTCAGGCGCTGGCGCGTCAGCCGGGGCTGCTGGAAGAAATGCAATCGGGCGAAGTCTGGGGCACCGGTCCGGATGAAATCGTGCGTTGGGCGTCGCCAGCGACCTATTTCCGGCGCACCGCGATGCGCGATGTCGAAGTGCATGGCAAGCAGATCAAGGAAGGCGACAAGGTGCTTTACTGGTTCGTTTCGGCCAACCGCGATGACGAGATGTTCGAAGACCCATATCGCCTGACGCTATCGCGCAAACCCAACCGGCAGCTGGCATGGGGACAAGGCGGGCCGCATGTGTGTCTGGGGATGCATCTGGCGCGGCTGGAAGTGCGGGTTCTGTTCCAAGAACTGCTCAAGCGCATCAAATCCATCGAACCCACCGGACAGGAATCCTTTGTCCGCTCAAATTTCGTCAACGGGATCAAACATCTTCCCGTTCGCGTCACCCTGAACTGAGGCCCTCATGTCAGATCGTCTTCGCGCTCTTTTCATCGACCATCTTTCCATCCCGCGCGGGAAATACCTGCCCGGTTCCAAGATTGGCGACGATGCTTCGCGCTTTGCCCGCGCCACCTTTGGCGTGCATTATGACCGCGACCTGTTGTTGGATGCCCCGCATGCAAAGGTGCGCGATGGGATGCCGGATATGGAGCTGCGCTGGCAGGCCGCTGATATCCGCGATAGCTGGGAACCCGCGACCAAGGTGGTTCTGGGCGATCTGTATGACACCGAAGGCGCGCCGATGGGGCTTTGTCCGCGCGGGGCGTTGAAACGCGCTATCGCGGATTGGCAGGCGCATGGGCTGAACCCCAAGGTCGGTATCGAACTCGAAGCCTATGCGCTGCAAGGCGACGAAAGCGGCAGGCTCAGACCCTATGACGCCCCCGGCGGCGTGGTCTATGGGACCGGCCCATTCTCGGACCCGATGCGGGTCAACGATCTGATCTGGCGCAAGGCCGAGGAAATGGGATTCCGGCTGGACATGATCACGGCGGAATATGACAGCCCGCAATTCGAATATACGCTGTCCTTCGATGATGCTCTGAAGGCGGTGGACGATATCGTGCTGTTTCGCCTGATGGCGCGCGAGGTCGCGCTGGATCACGGTATGATCCTGACCTTCATGCCGAAACCGATCGCTGAAATGGGCGGGTCGGGCATGCATATCAACTTTTCCTTCACCGATGGCAACGGCCAGAACGCACTGGCCAGTGGTCCTTTGGGCGGACCGGACCATCTGAACGATCTTGCCCGCGGCTGTCTTGGCGGGCTGGTACATCACCACAAGGGGCTGGCAGGCCTGATTGCGCCGACCGCCACATCCTATTTGCGGCTGCAACCCGGATCATTGTCCGGCTATTGGCAGAACTGGGGCGGGGATCACCGGGCAGTGACAACCCGGGTGTCCTGCGAAGGTGGGGTCAAGGCGCGGCTTGAACATCGGATGGCCGATGCCAGCGCCAACCCGTATACCGCCACGGCCGCCGTGTTGCAGGCCGCACGGCTGGGCTATGAAGGTAAGCTGCCCCTGCCTCCGATCGAAACCGGCGATGGGTTCGACACCACCGATGCACGTCAGGGCGTGGCCGCAAACTTGCGCGCCGCAGTGCGCGATTTGCAGGCCGATACCGCGTTGGTGCAGGCGGTGGGCCCTGAACTGGTTGAGAACCACGCTTTCATGAAGGAACGTGAATACCGCAAGACCCGCGATCTGGAACCCGATGCATTGTTGGATTTTTATGTGTGGTTTGTCTGATATGCGGCTTGCCACTCTCATCACCAATACCGACGATAGCGCCTTTTCCCGCGCCCGCCCCGATGATGGCGAAAAATTCGCGGCTTTGATTGCAAAGGCGCGACCAGACTGGAGCACTGTGCCGTTCTGGGTCTGCCGCGAGGAATTTCCATCGGATATCGGATCGTTCGACGGTGTCATGATTACCGGCAGCCCGGCTTCGGTTCTGGCCGGTTTGCCGTGGATGCTGCGGCTGGAAGAGTTGATCCGCCAGATGATTGCCGCTGGGCAACCTCTCTTCGGGGCCTGTTTCGGGCACCAGATGATTGCCAAGGTGCTGGGCGCTTCGATCATTCCCAATCCGCTTGGATGGGGCCATGGCCGACTGGAGCTGAGCCGGGTCGCGCAGGCACCGTGGTCCGGGCCGGAGCCACAGTTTTCGCTTTACGGTTCGCATAGTGAGCAGGTCGGGGATGTTCCCCAAGGCGCGCGCGTGTTGTTCGAAGGGCCGGGCTGCCCCATCGCCGGATTTGAATTGAACGAAACGGTTTTTTCCGTGCAGCACCATCCGGAGATGACCCGTGACTTCATCACCGATCTGGTCGAGGAATATGCCGATGAGGTCGGGCAGGCTGTTACCGCGTCTGCTCGGGCGTCTCTGACGCAGCCTGCTGATAGCGGCCTTTTTGCCGGTGAACTCGCCCGCTTCTTCGACTATGCGTCGGCGCGTCGGGCAGAGTAGGGGGCAGACATGGGAACCATCACCAAGGCATTGGAGCTGCTTAATCAGTTCTCCTCAACCCGGTCCGAGATCGGTCTGGGCGAATTCGTGCGCCTTAGCGGACGCGACAAAGCCACAGTGCATCGCCATCTGAGCGAGCTGGAGGAAAACGGATTTCTCGAACAGGATCCGTCCAGCCGCGCCTATCGTCTGGGGCCGGCGCTGCTGCGGCTGTCGGCGGTGCGAGAGGCGGCCTTCCCGGTGCGCGCCTTGTTGCGCCCCATCGTGTTCGAACTGGCCGAAGCAGTGGGGGAACTTGCCCATGCTTCGCTGTTGCAGGGGGACCTGCTGTCGCCCGTTTTTCATTCCGACCCGCGGCTGCACGGGACGCAGGTACATTTCGACGAATCCGAGACCTTGCCTTTGCACGCCACGTCCAGCGGGCTTGCTGCGCTGTCCTTTTTGCCTGAGGCGCTGCGCGATCAGTTGCTGAGCCAGCCGCTCAAGGCGTTGACCAGCAAGACGATCACCAACCCGGCCGTCCTGCGACATATGATAGAGCAGGTTCGCCGAACCGGCTGGAGCCAGCTCGACAGCACCTTCGATCAGGAGGTCGCATCGCAGGCCGCACCGTTGTTTGGCGAAAACGGGCAGGTGGTTGGCGCGATTGCCGTTGCCGTGCCTCTGGTCCGTGCCGATTTCGACCGTATGCGCACGATCACGCCCAAGCTAAGCGAGGCCGCCCGCTCGGCCACCCGCTCTCTGGGCGGACAATACCCGGATTTCCCCAGTGCCCACCGGCCAATGTTTGAGCCGACGCATATCGAATAGAAGGTGACCGATATGAAAGATGCAAATTTCCTCAAAGAGCATAACGCCCGCAATCTGTGGCACCCGATGGCGCATCCCGGCGACAGCATCGCCAATCCGCCCGACATCATCGTCGAAGGCGAAGGGGTCGAGATTACCGATGTCGACGGCAAGCGTACGGTGGACGCGGTCGGCGGCCTGTGGAACGTCAATCTTGGGTATTCATGCACGCCGGTGAAACAGGCCATTGCAGCGCAGCTCGACAAGTTGCCCTATTATTCGATCTTCCGCGGCACGTCGAACGATGCCGTGATCGAACTGAGCCAGATGCTGAAGGATTTCTTTGAACCCGAAGGGCTGAGCCGCGCATTCTTTACCTCGGGTGGATCGGATTCCGTCGAAATTGCACTGCGTCTGGCGCGGCAGTATCACAAGATCCGAGGCGAAGCAGGGCGGGTAAAGTACCTTTCGCTCAAGAAAGGCTACCACGGCACTCATACTCTGGGCGCCAGCGTCAATGGCAACGCCAATTTCCGCACTCAGTATGAACCGCTCATGCCCGGCTGTTATCATATCCCGGCGCCTTATACCTATCGAAACCCGTTCAATGAAACCGATCCGGAACGGCTGGCGCAGCTTTGCCTGGCCGCGCTGGAGGATGAGATTGCCTTTCAGGGGGCAGGCACCATTGCGGCCTTCATCATGGAACCGGTGCTGGGCGCAGGCGGGGTGATCCCGCCGCATCATAGCTTCATGCCCGGCGTGCGCGAAATTTGTTCGAAACACGGTATCCTGCTGATCGCGGACGAGGTCATCACCGCCTTCGGTCGCACCGGCGATTGGACCGGGTCACGTCATTGGGGCGTGCAGCCGGATCTGATGTGCACCGCCAAGGCCATCACCAACGGATATTTTCCCTTCGGCGCGGTCATGGTTTCGGATGCGGTGGCCGAGGTGTTCGAAAAAGACAGCACCGGCAAGGCCGCTATCGGATCGGGTTATACCTATTCCGGCCATCCGGTTGGCGCTGCGGCCGCCATTGCCTGCCTGAAGGAAACCGAACGCTTGCAGGTCAAGGACAACGCTGCTGTCCGGGGTAAGCAGCTTTATGATGGGCTGCTGCAGCTTGGCGAAAAATATGACCTGATAGGCGATGTTCGTGGCGGTCACGGGCTGATGTGCGCGCTGGAACTGGTGGCGGACCGCGAAACGAAAACGCCGATTGATAAAAAGACCATCGCGACGTTGCACAACGTGACCTATGAGGCGGGCGCGATGGTTCGGATTTCGGGCAATAACGTGATCCTGTCGCCGCCGCTGATCCTGTCCGAAACGAATGTGAACACAATCCTGGGCGCCTTGGATCAAGGTTTCGCAGCTGTATCTTAAACCAGCGCTGTCACAATACGCGCCGGAGCCCGGCCTGCACTTTTTGCAGGGCGGGCAAGTAATTGCGCACCAGCGAGTCGGTACTGTCCGCGGTGGCCGCCATGCCGGTGTTCAGTGCTGCTACCACCGCGCCTCGGGCGTCAATCACCGGCACCGCGATCGACCGCAATCCGGATTCGACTTCCTGATCGATCAAAGCATAGCCCTGCTGACGCACCTCAGCTATGCGCGCCATGATATCATCCGGATCGGTCAGGCTAAACGCGGTGCGTGGACTCAGATCTGAATTTTCGATCACCTGCCGCGCCTGCGGTTCGGGTAACGCGGCCAGCAGAACCCGTCCCATCGAGGTGCAATGGGCCGGCAACCGCGACCCCGGCATCAGCCCGATGGACATCACCCGCCGCTGTGCCGCCCGTGCAAGATATACGATTTCCGTTCCGTCCAGAATCGACACGGAACAGGATTGCCCGATTTGTTCGGTAAGCTGGTCGAGCCAGGGCTGTACCACTTGCGGCAACGGCAACGCGGCCAGCGCCCCCATGCCCAGACGCAGCGTGCGCGGGGTCAGGGTAAAGAACTTGCCGTCATAATCCGCATAGCCCTCGGCGTGCAGCGTAAGCAGGCAGCGCCGCGCTGTCGCCCGGTCCAGCCCGGTCGCTGCGGCTACGTCGGCTACCGACAGCCGCGACTGTTCAGCGCCGAAACTTTCCAGCACGCGCAGTCCCTTTGCGAAAGAAGCGATGGTGTCGGTTTTGTTCGCCATGCGCACAGTTTTTTGCACAAATCGAACAAAGGTCAAGATGCGCACAAAATCGCTGGCCCAACTTCGTCCTTCTCGTTTACCGATGGGATAAGATCCGGGCTGCCTGCGCGGTGAATATGGAAGGATATGTCATGGACAAGAGATTGGCCTCAGTCACCGAGGCCGTGTCGCGCATTCCCGACGGCGCCACGGTGATGATCGGCGGTTTCGGCGGATCGGGCGCGCCGATCGAACTGATTCACGCACTGGTCGATCACGGAGCCAAGGGCCTGACCGTGGTGAATAACAACGCTGGCAATGGCCATGTGGGGCTTGCCGCGCTGATCGAGCAGGGGCAGGTGGACAAGCTGATCTGTTCTTTCCCGCGCGGCGCCAATACGGAGGTTTTCACCGAACGCTATCGCGCCGGTACAATCGCTTTGGAACTGGTGCCGCAGGGCACCTTGGCCGAACGTATTCGCGCGGGCGGCTCTGGTATCCCGGCCTTTTATACGCCGACCAGTTACGGCACCGATCTGGCAGAGGGCAAACCTGTCGCGGAATTCGATGGGCGAATGTATGTGCAGGAACGTTGGCTCAAGGCCGATTTCGCGCTGATCAAGGCGAACGCAGCCGATCCGCATGGTAACCTGACGTATCGGATGGCAGCGCGAAATTTCAATCCGATCATGGCCATGGCAGCCAATACAACCATTGTGCAGGCGACCGAAGTCGTCGGTCTGGGCGGAATCGATCCTGAACAGGTTATCACCCCGGGGATATTTGTGGATCACGTGGTCGAAGTGCCCGCGCCGCAGCAGGAAGAAGTGCTTAACCGGGCGGAGGCCGTTTACCCATGATCGATATTTCACAAATCAAACTGTCTAACGCTCAAATCGCGTGGCGCGCGGCACAGGACATTGCAGATGGCGCCTATGTCAATCTCGGTATCGGCTTTCCGGAAATGGTGGCGCAGTTTCAGCCCGAGGGGCGGCAGGCAATTTTCCACAGCGAAAATGGGGTGTTGGATTTCGGCCCTGCCCCGGCACCGGGCGAAGAAGACTGGGATTGCATCAACGCCGGCAAGAAGGCGGTCACCACCCGTCCCGGATCGTCATTTTTCCATCACGCCGACAGCTTTTCCATGGTGCGCGGCGGCCATCTGGATGTGGCGATCCTTGGAGCCTACGAAGTCGCCCAGAACGGGGATTTGGCGAACTGGTCAACCGGCAAGGGTGGCATTCCTGCGGTCGGCGGCGCGATGGATCTGGTCCATGGGGCCAAGCGGGTCGCAGTTCTGACCGATCATGTCACCAGAAAGGGCGCACCCAAACTGGTTGAAGGCTGTAGCCTGCCGCTGACCGGTGTGGGATGCGTGACGCGGGTCTATACCTCGCTTGCTGTGGTGGATATCGACGGGGGCCGTTTCGTGTTGCGAGAAAAACTATCCGAAATTTCGGTGCAGGATTTGCAGGCGGTCACCGGCGCGAAATTGCATCTGGACGGCCTTGTCGCGGAGCTGATCGCGCCCGAACTTTGATCAAGTCGGCGCGGCTTGTCCTGCCAGGCGATTAAGCGGCATCGGCAATGGTGTCACTATGGTCTCCGCCGGTTTTGCAATCCGCGGTCAGCCGTTCGCCCATAGACAGCAGTTCCTGCAACCCGCAATTCCCGCGTACCAGATCATCCAGCGTGACCATGTCGAGTTCATGATAAAAGGCATCCAGCGCCCGCTGGATGAAACCGCGCAACCTGCAACCTTCTGTCAGTGGGCAGGTATTCGTGGCGGTGTCAAAGCATTCCGCGAACGGGATCGTGGTTTCAAACAGGCGGAACACCTCCCCGATCGAAATGGTTTCCGGCGGCTTGGCCAAGCGCAGCCCCCCGGACCGGCCGCGTAGCGTTTCGACGAAGCCATCCGATTGGAGCTGTTGAACCACATGGGCCACATGGTTGGAGGAACTGTTACACTGTTCCGCGATATCTGATGTTCGTACGGTCCGGTCAGGGTTCGTCGCGCAGAACATCAAAACCCGTGCCGCCAGATTTGTTCTTGTTGTCAGTCGCATTCCGGCCTCCCAGCTATGACCAATTGTCGTATCAGCTATGCAAGTTTTCGTTGATGCAGATCAAGACGCGAATGCGCACGCCGCTATAAATACGCACCGGAAATACAGCTATAATCCCGGCATGGCGCAATCCAATTCGGTAGAGGTAGTTTCCACAGGCCCGCAACGGTCAGTGAGATCAAAGTTGTCGTTGGCGGCGGCGCTGATCTGACCGTTACAGGCGGCTGTGATTGCCAGCGCTCTCGCCGCACTCTTGCAGGGGCGAGGAATGTCGCCCTTTCTTGCGGCTGCTGCATTTCTTGCGCTGGCGATATTGCGCGCCGCGCTTCACGCGTTTTCACAGCGGCGACTGTTCGAGGATGCCGAAGCCACCCTGACCCGCCTGAGCGGCGAACTGGTCGATGGCGAAACGGCAGTGACGGGCGCGTCTGTCATCGGTGGGTCCGGGGCTGTTGCCGTGCTGGCAAGTGAAAAGCTAGAGGCATTGCGGCCTTATCTAATGCGCTATAGCCCGGCGCGGATGCGGGTTTCCGTGATGCCGGTGATCATCCTTTTGATCACCCTTTGATACAGTTGGGCCTGTGCGGTGGATTTGGTGATGGCGGGTCCGTCGATCCCGCTTTTCATGGCGCTGGTCGGTTGGGCCGCGCGGAATGCAAGCAAGCGTCAGATGGTTGAAATCGGTGCGCTGAGCGATTTGTTGGTTGACCGGCTTGCCGGTCTTTACGACCTGCGTTTGATCGGTGCAGGGGACCCGGTGGTACAAAGTTTCGAACGCGCCTCTGAAACGTTGCGCGAACGTACCATGGCGGTGCTGCGCATTGCCCTTTTGTCATCAACAGTGTTGGAGCTTTTTTCAGCCCTGGGCGTTGCCATGATCGCGGTCTGGGTCGGGTTTACGTTGCTGGATCAAATCGCTTGGGGCACATGGGGGCGGGGGCTGGACCCGTTTGCCGGTTTCTTCCTTTTACTTCTGGCCCCAGATTATTTTCAGCCGTTGCGCGATCTGGCTGCGGCTTGGCATGACAAGGCCGCTGGCGAAGCCGTACTGGAAGAGATGCAGACATGGCGCGAAGACTGCCGCCCGCGATTGATCGGGAACGGCGGTGCAGCGCGGGCATTGACGGGGCCGGTCGATGTGATCGTGCTGCTTGGGATTGGTACCGCTGGCGCGGTCGGGTTTGCGGTGCTGGTTTATACCGCTCAATCCTTGTTCCGGCCGATCGCGAAGGAAGGCTAAGAACCTGTGTCATTGACCCTCAAAGCGGTTGCTGTATCCAGTCGATCAGCTTCTTGAGGGTATCGCTGGCGGCTATGGATTTGGGCCAGACCAGATAATAAGTGCCCTCGACATCAATGTAGCCCGAACTTGCTGGCACCAGCCGACCTCGGGACAGTTCGGTTCTGGCCAGAAACTCGGGCAGGAGCGCGACACCAAATCCCAGCGCGGCGGCCTCGGCCAGATTGGTGAACTGATCAAACAGCATCCCCCGCAGCCGATCTGCTTCAAGTCCATGGCTGGCGAACCACGCTTCCCATGCGCCGGGTCGGCTGTCGAGATGCAGCAGCGGGAGGTCGAGCAGGCGTTCGGGCGGCACAGGCAGGTCTTTGACTAAGTCAGGCGCACAGACCGCAATGACCCGTTCGCTGGCCAGCGGCAGGTAATTTACGCCGACCCAGTCCTTGGTTCCGAAATGCAGCGCGGCGTCAAAATTTTCCCGTTCGAAATCCAGCTGGGTCAACCGCGTGCTCTGGTTGACCTGGATATCGGGATAGAGTTTTGAGAAGGCGCGCAGCCTGGGGTTCAGCCAATACATGCCGAAAGTCGGCAGGATTGCGATATTGAGACTGCTGCGCCCGCCCGTCGCTTTGAGTTTCAGGCTGGCCCGCGCGAGGCTTTGCAACAGATCCCTGACCGAGTTGGCATAGGCTTCGCCCGCAGGTGTCAGGCGCAGGACCTTGCCGTCGCGGACAAACATCGTCACGCCGATCTGTTCCTCCAGCACTTTCAATTGCCGACTGACCGCCGAATGGGTCAATGCCAGTTCCTGCGCAGCAGCGGTTGCAGTGCCAAGGCGATCAACGGCTTCCAGCGCCAGCAGAGAATTGATTGAAGGCAGGAAGCGGCGCGGCGCAATCATATGAGTTTTTCTCCAATGTTTGGGACATTTTATCGTTTCTAGTAGGGCCATTGAAGAGATAGCCTGACCGTAAATGAAAGTAATTCAAGGTGGTGTCTGATGGAAATCGCAGATTTCGCTGTGACCTGCTCCGACTGCGGCACTACTGTCAAAGCCGAACTGGGCAATCTGGCATGCAAATTTCACGACTCTGACCTGCTGAGCAAATTGGACACTGGGCGGAGCGATTGCACAATTGCTGATCCGCGCTGGCTGGCGCGGGATGAACGAAAAAACCGCATTCAGGCAACAACAGAAATCCGGCAGCTGCAAATATTCACGCGGATGGACAATCAGCGCCCGAGAGCAATTTGAGGAAACATCATGACACCCGCAGAGATTCTTATCGCATCCGGCCTGACCGAAGCTGACCTGACCGGCGGGACGCTGGTCGTTTCCACCCCGGTCGATGGTTCGGAAATCGCCCATTTGAAACCCCATAGTATCGCCGAAGCGAACGTTGCGATTGCCAAGGCGCATGATGCTTTTCTGGACTGGCGCAAAGTACCCGCGCCGCGTCGGGGTGAATTTGTCCGCCTGCTGGGTGAAGAGCTGCGCCGCGAGAAAGACGCGTTGGGTGCGTTGGTGACGCTGGAATGCGGCAAAATCCTGCAGGAAGGCCTGGGTGAGGTGCAGGAGATGATCGACATCTGCGATTTCGCCGTTGGTCTGTCGCGCCAACTTTATGGTTTGACCATTGCGTCGGAACGTCCCGGCCATGCGATGCGCGAAACCTGGCATCCGATGGGCGTTTGCGGTGTGATCACCGCGTTTAACTTCCCGGTCGCACCGTGGTGCTGGAACGCCGCGCTGGCTCTGGTCTGTGGCGATCCGGTGATCTGGAAGCCATCGGAAAAAACGCCGTTGACCGCGTTGGCAGTGCAAAAGATCTGCGACCGGGTCTGCAAGGCATTTGGTAACGATGCGCCCGAGGGGCTGACACAGGTTTTGATCGGGGACCGCGACCTGGGCGAAGCGCTGACCGCCAATCCCAAGGTCGCGATCATCTCGGCCACCGGGTCTGTGCCGATGGGGCGCGCCGTGGCGGCGAATATGTCCAAACGCCTTGGCCGCACCATTCTGGAATTGGGCGGCAACAACGCGATGATCGTCGCGCCGTCGGCCGATCTGGAAATGGCGCTGCGTGCGATTGTGTTTTCGGCTGTGGGCACCGCTGGTCAGCGCTGTACCTCGCTGCGCCGTCTGATTGTGCATGAAGACGTCTATGACGCGCTGATCCCGCGCCTGATCAAGGCCTACGAGGGATTGCCGATCGGTGACCCGTTGGTCGCTGGCACGTTGGTTGGACCGCTGATTGATCAGGGCGCAAGCGCGGCCATGATGGCGTCGCTTGAGCAAGCCAAGGCAGAGGGCGGCGTGGTTCATGGTGGAGACAGGGCATTGACTGAAACACATGGGGGCGCGGCCTATGTCCACCCGGCTATCGTCGAACTGCCCGCGCAGACCACGATCATGCATCACGAAACCTTTGCACCGATCCTTTATGTGGTGAAATACCGTGACCTCGATGAAGCGATCGGGATGCAAAATGCGGTGCCGCAGGGCCTGTCTTCCTGTATCTTTTCGACGGATCTGCGCGAAACCGAAGAATTCCTGTCCGCATCGGGGTCCGACTGCGGTATCGCCAACGTCAATATCGGGCCCTCGGGGGCCGAAATCGGCGGCGCGTTCGGTGGTGAAAAGGATACTGGCGGCGGGCGTGAAAGTGGGTCGGATGCGTGGAAAGGCTATATGCGCCGGCAGACCAATACGATTAACTATTCGCGTGAGCTGCCATTGGCACAGGGAATCAAATTTGAGATCTGAGACAGAAAACGGGCTTTGGGGGGCGAGCCTGACTCATCGGGCAGAGACCGCAATTCTAAGCGAGGACCTCAGCGCTGATCTGGTTGTTATCGGCGGTGGCTTCACCGGATGCGCAGCCGCGTTGGAAGCTGCGCGTCTGGGGGCTTCGGTGGTGGTGCTTGAGGCGCAAACCATTGGTTTTGGCGGATCAGGGCGCAATGTTGGGTTGGTCAATGCCGGGCTGTGGCTGCCGCCGGAAACCATCGTGGCCCAGATCGGCGACAGCGCCGGTCGGCGGCTGATCGCAGCGCTTGCGGATGCGCCCGACCGGGTTTTCAATATCATTGACCGCGAAGGCATATCCTGTGAAGCGACGCGTGCCGGAACGCTGCATTTGGCCCATGCCCCGAGCGGGATGAAAGACCTGCGTGATCGGTATCGGCAATCAGCCGCCTTTGGCATGGATCTGCATCTGCTGGATGCCGAGGAAACCCGCAAACGCACCGGGTCCGCAGCGTTTCACGGCGCATTGTTCAATCCCGCAGCGGGTACTGTGCAGCCGCTGGCCTATTGTCATGGGCTGGCCCGAGCGGCGCAAACCGCTGGTGCGCGTCTGTTCGAAAACAGCCCGGCACAGAGCGTCGCGCACGATGGTGATGTTTGGGTGGTCTCAGCGCAGGGGCGAAAGGTGCGGGCCGCAGGATTGTTGATGGCAACCAACGCCTATCCGGCAGCGGGTACGAAAGTCAGGGCACCGCGTTGCGCGCCGGTAAGCTTTAGCCAGTTCGCAACCGAACCATTGCCGCAGGATGCGCTAGACCACGTGCTTCCCGGGCAAGAGGGCTGTTGGGATACCGGGGTGGTGATGTCCTCGATCCGGCGCGACTTTGCAGGACGGTTGATCATAGGCGGGATGGGAAACAGCAACGGGCTGGGCGGTGTCATTCATGCCCAATGGGCCCGCCGCAAGTTGCGCACGCTTTATCCCGAACTGGCAGACTTGCCCTTTGAACATAACTGGAGCGGACGCATTGCGATGACAGGGGATCATATCCTCAGGGTGCTTTCGCTTGGTCCCTCGGCCTATTCAATCTTTGGCTATTCCGGGCGCGGCATTGCGCCGGGCACTGTTTTTGGCACCTTGGCGGCGCAAGCGATCCTGCACGATGCGCCCGACCTGTTGCCGGTGCCCGTGGTTGCGCAGTACAGGGAATCTCTGACCGCCGCCAAGGGGGCCTATTACGAATTTGGCGCGACCATGGTTCATGCTGTTCAGGCACGTTTTGGCGGGCGCCGCTGATCCACAGCAGGCGGTAAACCTGCTGGGGCCTTGTCAGGGTTTGCAGCGATGTGGCCGATCATGACGGCTGATCATAACCCCGAAACGCTTTTCAGCACTCTGACGACGTGGCTATTTCGTCATGATCGCGATCCGTCGCGTCGGCATCGCGGAATAACGGGCGGCTGATATGGTTAGGGCGTGGGTTTTACGACCTTGTCCTGATGCTTGACCGCTCTGAGAACGACATTGCTTTGGGCGCTGGCGACGGCGGGCAGGCGGAACAGGAAATCCTCCAGAAACCGGTTATAGGCGTTCAGGTCGCTACAGCAGACGAACAGGTGGTAATCCGATTGTCCCGTTGTGGCGTAACAATCACGCACCTCTTCCTTGCGTCCGACGGCGCTGATGAATTCCCGCAATTTTTCGGGGTCATGACGGGTCAGTTGAACATGCACGAGAACCTGAAAACCAAGACCGGTCTTTTCGTCATCCAACACCACGCTGTAATTGCGGATCGCGCCGCTATCTTCCAGCGCCCGGACCCGGCGCCAACAGGACGAGGTGGATAACCCCACCTGTTCGGCTAGATCGGCATTGGAAATCCGGCTGTCCTGTTTCAGCAGTCGCAGAATCCTGTGATCGGTTTCGTCAAGCATGTTGGTTATTATATCCGTGTTACTTCCATATTTGAAAAAAACTACCACATTTAGTCAATAGTTCATAGTAATTTGACCGAATTTTCCAGAGGTGTTCAGATACTTTCCCGGCAGGAGGTTCCTGAAATGACCCAATCGATCCATAAATTCGACACCTACCAGCTGTCCGACCGCTATGACCGCAATACCGGGCGTGTGTTCCTAACCGGCACGCAGGCTTTGGTCCGGGTGTTGTTCGATCAGGCACGGCGGGACCGCGACGCGGGACGCAATACGGCAGGGTTTGTGTCGGGCTATCGCGGATCGCCTTTGGGCGGGCTGGACCTGGAAATGTGGCGCAGCCGGAACAAGCTGAAGCAGGACCGGATCGAATTTCTGCCTGCGGTGAACGAAGATCTGGGTGCAACTGCGGTTCTGGGCGCGCAGCAGGCGTCGCTTAATCCCTCCTGTGACGTCGAAGGCGTATTTTCCATGTGGTATGGCAAAGGGCCAGGAGTTGACCGGTCAGGTGATGCCCTAAAACACGGTAACGCCTATGGTTCGGCGCCCAATGGCGGCGTTTTGGTCGTAGCGGGCGACGATCACGGTTGCGTGTCGTCTTCGATGCCGCACCAGTCCGATGTCGCCTTCATGGCGTGGTTCATGCCGACACTGGCCCCGGCCTCGGTCGCTGAATATCTGGCTTTTGGCGAATACGGTTACGCGCTGTCGCGGTTTTCCGGCACCTGGGTGGGTTTCAAGGCGATCTCGGAAACCGTGGAAAG
Source organism: Thalassovita sp. (assembly GCF_034670005.1). Classification (GTDB taxonomy): domain Bacteria; phylum Pseudomonadota; class Alphaproteobacteria; order Rhodobacterales; family Rhodobacteraceae; genus Thalassobius. Next base: position 394,458 of record NZ_JAXMOH010000001.1, on the reverse strand, counting down.
CGGTCAGTCGGTTGAATTGCAGCCCGACCGCGCCTTCGTGCAGCCCGATTTCACCGCGCCGCCGGGCGGTCTGCATGTGCGCACCGCTGACCTGCCCAGCCCCGAAATAGAAACCCGGCTTGCGCATAAGCTGGCTGCGGTCGAAGCGTTCGTCGAGGCCAACCCGATTGACCGCCATATCTATGACATCCCCGACGCCAAATTCGGCATCGTGACGGCGGGCAAGGCGCATCTGGACCTGATGGAGGCACTGCGGCTGCTGGGCGTGGACGAAGCCAAATGCCGTGAACTGGGCATCGACATCTACAAAGTCGGGATGGTCTGGCCGCTGGCGCGCCGCGATGCTTTGGCCTTTGTACGTGGTAAGAAAGAAGTGCTGGTGGTCGAAGAAAAGCGCGGCATCATCGAAAGCCAGTTCAAGGAATATTTCTATGACTGGCCCGGTGACAAACCGGAAAAGATGGTGGGAAAGTACCGCGCGGCTGGCGATCCGCTGATCCCCTGGACCGGCGAATTGAGTCCGCTGAAACTGGTCGGCGTGGTGGCTGAACGGCTGGACCGTTTTTTCCCCGAAGAAAGATTTGTTGAAAAGGCACGGGGGCTGACCAAGGTCAAGCCGCCGGTGTTGCAAATCCCGGGTGCGGTTCGCACCCCTTATTTCTGTTCCGGCTGTCCGCATAATACCTCGACCAAGGTGCCAGACGGCAGTATCGCCGCCTCTGGCATCGGCTGTCATGTGATGGCCAGCTGGATGGACCGCAATACGGTCGGCTACGCCCAGATGGGCGGTGAAGGTGTGCCTTGGGTGGCGGCGTCGAAATTTACTGGCAATGGCCATATCTTCCAGAACCTGGGCGAAGGGACATGGTACCATTCCGGGTCGCTGGCGATCCGCCAGGCGGTCGCGGCGGGGACCAATATCACCTACAAGATCCTGTATAACGATGCGGTCGCAATGACTGGCGGACAGCCGGTCGATGGTCCGGTTTCTGTACAGGGCATTGCCCAGACCTGCCGCGCCGAAGGGGTGGACCGGATCGCGCTGGCCTCGGACGATATCGGCAAGTTCGATCCTGCCGGTTTCCCGCCCGGCACCACTTTCCACCCGCGCGAAGACATGGATCGCCTGCAACGCGAACTGCGCGACATCCAAGGCACCACCGTCCTGATCTATGAACAGACCTGTGCCACTGAAAAGCGCCGGCGCCGCAAGCGCGGCACGATGGAGGACCCCAAGCGCTTTGCCTTTATCAACGATCTTGTCTGTGAAGGCTGCGGCGATTGTTCGGTAGAAAGCAACTGCCTGAGCGTTGAACCGAAGGAAACCGAATTCGGCCGAAAGCGCAAAATCAACCTATCGAGCTGCAACAAGGATTTTTCCTGCCTGAACGGATTCTGTCCTAGTTTCGTTACGCTGGAAGGGGCTGAAAGGCGCAAACGAAAGCCGGTCGAGCTGGACATCAAGGGATATCTGCAAAGCCTGCCTCACCCTGCGCTGCCCGATCTGGGTACGCCCTTCGACCTGTTGGTCGCAGGGGTTGGCGGCACCGGGGTGGTGACGGTTGGCGCGCTGATCACGATGGCGGCGCATCTGGAAGGCAAGGGCGCGAGCGTTCTGGATTTCACCGGATTTGCACAGAAGTTCGGCACCGTGATTGGCTATGTCCGACTCGCTGCGACCCCTGACGCGATCAATCAGGTGCGGATCGAAGAAGGTTCGGCCGATGCGTTGATCGGTTGCGATGCGGTGGTAGCGTCTTCGCCCAAGGCATCGGTGCATTATCGGCACGGTACCCGTGCGGTCCTTAATTTGGCTGAAATGCCCACCGGCGATCTGGTGCTGCACCGCGATGCGCAGTTGAAAATCGACGAGCGTGACCAATTGCTGCGCGCGACTGTTGGGTCGGAAAACGTTTTGGCGCTGGATGCCAACCGGATGTCGGAGCAACTGATGGGGGATAGCGTTTTTGCCAATATCATCCTGTTGGGCGCGGCTTGGCAGCAGGGTCTGGTGCCAGTGTCGGAGCTGACCATGAAACAAGCGATCCTGCTGAACGGGGTTGCGGTGGAAAAGAATGCGATGGCCTTCGATCTGGGGCGGATTTACGCCGCGCAGCCCGAAATGCTGTTGCCGTTGATGCAGCAGGACGAAAAGGCCGCAGAGGATTTGACAGCGGTGATCGCGCGGCGCGCCGATTTCCTGCGTGATTATCAGGATGCCGGCTATGCAACGCGCTACAGCGCGCGGATTGACGCGCTACGGGCACATTTGCCGGATGATCTGGTCGAGCAGGCAGCGCGTTCGCTGTTCAAGCTGATGGCCTACAAGGATGAATACGAAGTGGCCCGGCTGATGACGCTGCCAGGCTTCGCCGCGCAGCTGGAGCAGGAATTCGAAGGCGATTACAAAGTCGCCTATCACTTCGCGCCGCCGTTGTTGCCCGGTGCCAAGGACGCGCGGGGGCGTCCGGTGAAGCGCCAGTTTGGGGCATGGATGAAGCCTGCCTTGAAAACTCTGGCCCGCATGAAGCGCCTGCGCGGCACGGCGTTCGATCCCTTCGGACGCAGCCATGACCGGCGGTTGGATCGCGATTTGCTGGCCTGGTTCGAAACGGTTCTGGATCGTGCGCCCGAGGTCTATTCCGATGAGACGCGGGATCGGCTGGGCACTGTTTTGGCCTCACCGATGGATATTCGCGGCTATGGTCCGGTGCGCGAACAGGCCGCGCAAAAGGTGCAGCAGAAGGTAGCGGAGATCGGACTCTTCTGAGGATTGATCCGCCCGAACCGGTGTGTCGTGCTTCCAATCGGTCGCGCCGGTTCACCAGATTTTTATGTCCTGATTTGCGCACAAGGCCAAGCTACGTGAACTGACAATCGGCGCAGGTGGCGGACGGCCCGGCCTCGTTTTCGTGGATGATGGCTTTCCCTCACTGGGCAGATCAGGCAAATTAGTAATTTGTTCTGAAACCGCTCGGCTACCGACAGGCTTTCCACTATCCCATGTCCAGAAACCTGACCGACATCACCGCACCGAAACCCGGCTATATCCGTTTTCAACTGGCCAAGTGGACAGGCGACGAAGCCGTTTTGGCGGCCTTTTCCGCGCCGTACGATGCGCTGGCCGAAGTCGTCAAAGGAAAGTCAGTTGCGCTCGTTGGCAATGCCCGCACACTGGCCGATGCCGCACAGGGTGCTCAGATCGACGCCGCCGACATCGTGGTGCGTTTGAACACCGCCCCCGGCCAGGAGGCGATCAGCCACGGGGCACGGACCGATTGGCTGTTTACCTCGGTCCGGTTGCCGCGGGATGTGTTGCGTGATCTTGACCCTGCTCATGTGTTCTGGGCCAGCGGTAAGCGCAAGCGGTTGGATTACGGTCTGGTAAAACGCCCCGGTTTCGTGCTGACGCCGGCGTCGATCTTGGCCGACCTGATTATGGTTCTGGATGCGCGGCCCTCGGCGGGCATGATCGCAACGGCAACGCTATGCGCGTTGCCGTTCGCGCAGATCCGGATGCACGGGTTCGAATTTTTCAGCAGCCTGTCATTGTCGGGTCATCGTGCAGAAAAGAATGTGCCGCATGATTTCGATGCCGAACGTGACCTGATCATGGAAATGGTGCAGGCCGACAAGCGTCTGAGAATAATTAGGCCGCGCGCCTGACCATCCCGAACAAATCGCGCGGATCATCCGGGTCGGCCAGAATGTCCAGCAGATCGAAAAACGTGGTGTCGCGGATTCTGTCATGGATGAAACGCAAGGCGCTGAAGTCTTCGATCGCAAAGCCAACGCTGTCGAACAGTGTGATCTGGCGCGGATCGCTTCGGCCCGGTGCTTCGCCACGCATCACCTGCCATAACTCGGTGACCGGGTGATTGTCCTCAAGTTGCTGAATCTCGCCCTCGATCCGGGTCTGTGGTGGATATTCCACGAAAATGTCCGACCGCAGCAGGATATCGCGGTGCAGTTCGGTTTTACCCGGACAGTCGCCGCCAATGGCGTTGATATGCACGCCTGACCCGATCATGTTGTCGGTCAGGATCGTAGCGTATTGTTTATCTGCGGTGCATGTGGTGATGATCTGGGCGCCCTCAATGGCGTCTTCGCCCGACCGGCAGGGAATGACAGTCAGCCCACTACCTGCCAGATTGCACAGGGCCTTTTCCGTGGCCTTGGGATCAACATCGTAAAGCCGCACCGTGTCTATGCCGCAGATCGCCTTGAACGCCAATGCCTGAAATTCGCATTGCGCGCCATTCCCGATCATTGCCATCACCCGCGCCCCTTTGGGGGCCAGATATTTGCCGACCAGTGCCGATGTCGCGGCGGTGCGCAACGCGGTCAGCACCGTCATTTCGGTCAACAGGATCGGATAGCCGTTGGCCACGCTCGACAACACCCCAAAGGCGGTGACGGTCTGATACCCCTCTTTCATGTTCTTGGGGTGGCCATTGACATATTTGAAGCCATAATTGTCGGCATCCGCCGTTGGCATCAGTTCAATCACCCCGTCGGCGGAATGTGATGCGACGCGCGGGGTCTTGTCGAAATCAGGCCAGCGTTTGAAATCAGCCTCGATATAGCCCGCCAGATCACGCAGCACGGGTTCAATGCCAGCGGTATTGACCAGTGCCATCATGTTGGCGACGGAAACGAAGGGGACGAGTGCCTTTTGCGAAGGTAGATTCATGCGAAGCTCCGGGTCATCCGATCCAAAACGCGCCGCCCGAACAGGCTGGCGGTCAGATCGGTCATTAGCAGCGCTGTGCGGCCGCGTTCATCGAGGAAGGGGTTCAGTTCCACCAGGTCGAGCGATCCTACCAAGCCGCTGTCATGCAGCATTTCCATAATCAGATGCGCTTCTCGGAAGGTGGCGCCACCGGGTACGGTGGTGCCCACTGCGGGCGCGATGGCAGGGTCAAGGAAATCGACATCAAGACTGACATGCAGCAAACCGTTGACCGCGCTCACCCGGGCCAGGAATTCGGCCAGCGGCGCCGCGACACCACGTTCGTCAAGGGTGCGCATGTCATGCACGGTAACACCGAGTTCCTTGATCCGGGCATGTTCAGCCGGGTCAACAGAGCGGATACCCATCATGCAGATATTGCCCGGATCGACCGGTGCGGCCAAGGGGGGGAACATGTCAAATCCCGGCTGCCCGGTGAAGTAGGCAACCGGAGTACCATGCAGGTTACCGCTGCCGGTGCTGTCGAGTGTATGCAGATCGGGATGGGCATCCAGCCACAGTACGAATAGCGGGCGGTTCTGCTCGGCGGCAAATCGGGAAACGCCACTGACGGTGCCTGCGGCCATCGAATGATCGCCGCCCATGAAAATGGGCATGTCGCTGGCGGTCATCGCGTCATAGGCCGCCTGAGACAAAACCCGGGTCCAGCTGACCATTTCGGCTAGGTTATGGACCGCTTCATTGGCATGGGCGATAGGGGTGGTTTCGGGTAGGGCGGCGTCGCCGCAGTCCACCACGTCCCAACCCAGTTGTCGCAATTTTTCCGGAAGACCAGCAGTGCGAAACGCCGCCGGACCCATCAGGCATCCGGGTTGTGACGCGCCGGTCTGAACCGGGGCACCGATAAGGTGGCAACATTGAGTCATCAAAGGTCCTGCACATATTTGTTTCCTCCATTTTGTTGAATTTATTGACCTGTTTCAGTCGAATAATTGCTCAATTTGATCGCTCGACTTTCCAATCCGAAAGGGTATCTTGCAAATTGGATAAATCTTGAGAGGTATCTATGTCAGAGCTCAACACCACCGACCGCCGCTTGATTGCCGCTTTGCGGGACAATTCCCGCGCTTCGATCACCGAATTGGCGCATATCGCCGGGGTGTCTCGAACAACGGTGAAAACCCGCATCGATGCCTTGGTTTCAGACGGACGGATTCGCAAATTCACCATCGAAACCGATGCCGACCAGCAAGATCAGGTTCGCGCCATCACCACGATCGAATTGCAGGGCAGCATGTCGCGCACGGTGATCCGTACCCTGCGGGCGATCCCAGAAGTATCATCAATCCATTCCACCAACGGGGCCTGGGATCTGGTAGTAGAAGTCCGCGCCGAAACCCTGCCCCAATTCGACCGGATTTTGCGCGAAATCCGCGAAGTTAAAGGCGTGCTCAACAGCGAAACAAGCCTGTTGCTGAGCAGCGTGATGGAGTAGCCGGGCCAGATCTGACAAACGGAGTGACGCCAATACTTAACGGTTGCGACGCCGGGCATGGTCCTTGCAGCATTTCCGGCAGATGCGGCGAAATCGTTCGATTGTGGCTTCGCTGCACTAGAATTCACTCCGCCTGTCGTTTACCAAGTTGGGACGCTGGGGGGCGTTTGATTAGGGTGATCGTATGATCCGTTTCTTGACCGCTGCCGCCCTTGGGCTGCTTTTGCTGACATCTCAGGCTTTTGCCGAAGAACGGGTCCGGTTGGGCTATGGCCGCCTGATAACCAACGATTTTATCGGCGATACACAGGATCGCTGGCACAGCGGATCGGTCGCTTCCAGCCGCATCTACGGTTACAGCTGGGATGGCGCCTTGCCCGAAAAATTCGGTGAGTTGCTGGAATTCCGCATTAACGGAGAAATCATTGCCCCGGATAATCTGGTATCGCCTGCCGCTGGCGATCGGCCCTATGCGGGCAGCCTGTCCTTTGGGCTTCACACCCACTATCAGCGCAGAGAGACCGACATTTCCATGGGGATGGATATGGTTCTGACGGGCCCGATGACAGGGCTGGACGATTTTCAGGGCGCGCTGCATGACGCTTTGGGCGTGGATTCGGCATCGGCTGCCACACTGTCCGGACAGATCGGTAATGGGGTGCATCCGACATTCGTAATGGAACTGGGGCGTGACTACGCCTTGGGGCAGGGTGCCACGCTGCGGCCGTTTTTGGAAACCCGGGTCGGGGTCGAAACGCTGTTGCGCGCCGGGGCCGACGTCACCATCGGTCAAATTGGTCGGGGCGAATTGTTGGTGCGCGACCCGGTCAGCGGTCAGCGGTACCGCACCATGCAGAATTCCGATGCCGGATACACATTCGTCCTTGGCGGCGATATCGCGAAGGTGACAGATTCCATCTATCTGCCTACCAGCCGCGGATTTACCCTGACCGACAGCCGTCAACGGCTGCGCGCCGGGGTGCATTGGCAGGGCGAGAACAGCAGTGGATTTTACGGATTGACCTGGCTGGGCGAGGAATTTCTGGGTCAGGGCGAAGGTCAGTTGATCGGCTCGGTGCGTCTCAATCTGAATTTCTGACTTTAGGGTCACGAGATAAATATCTGCAAAGTGTGATTATTTTGCACAGTTTATGTCTCAAGGGTGCGTCGGGGCTTTGCAGAGTCGGCAGGCTCTGTTAGCCTTTGGGTAATAAAAAAAGTTTGAAGGCAGGTATCAGGCATGGGAACGGGCTTTAGCGGCACGTTCGTCATTTCCTGGTCACAAACAAAAGTAGACGGCATAGAAGCCGCCCCTTTGCACGCGCTCAGCGTTGGGACCTCTTGGTCTTGGCATGGCGATGCGGTGAGGGTGGACGGACCGACAGAACTGCTACGTTTGGATCAGGCGGACGGAGAGGCCAATCTCCGCCGTAGGGCAGCGCGCATGGTGCGCCGTCTGGTGGGGGCAGCGAAACAGAACACGACCGATCTTGATGCGGTCGCGGTCGATGAACCGTTGTTGGACAGCAATATCGTTGTCACTGACGGGTCGCGAACGTTTACTCTGACGATTATCGAAGTGGGCGACGGTGCCCGGCCTTTACTGATGTTCATGGGGCAGATACCGCCATCGAACCGTGATCTGTGGGTGGTGCATCACACGCTCGATGCGATGCAGGCCAATCATATGAGTCCCGGCAGCGGCGGAGTGATCTGTTTCACCCCCGGCACCCGGATCGAAACCCCGAAAGGTCCGAAACGGGTCGAGGATCTGCGCGAAGGCGACCGGGTCCAGACCAAGGATAACGGGGCCGAGGAAATCCTTTGGATCGGTAGCCGCCGCATGACCGGCGCGCGGCTGTTCGCGATGCCGAAATTACGCCCGATCCGCATCCGTGCGGGCGCATTGGGGGTGCAACGACCGGATGAGGAATTGCTGGTGTCGCCCAGCCACCGCATGTTGGTGCGTGGCGATGTCGCCCGCGCCCTGTTCAATACGCCCGAGGTTCTGGTTGCGGCCGAAGATCTGATTGACGGCGACCTGATCAAGGTCGATACGCAACTGCGGGAAGTGACCTATATCCATCTGCTGCTGGGCAGCCATCAGGTGCTTTGGGCCAATGGGGTGGAAACCGAAAGCTTCCATCCCTCGAATGCGGCGCTGTCGACGCTGGAAGACACTGATCGAATGCGGCTTCTGTCGCGGTATCCGGAACTGGAAATGGATCCGCATGCCTATGGCGGTTACGCGCGGCGCAACCTGAGCCAGTCGGAAGCGGCGATTTTGATGTACGAGGCGGCTTAGGTCGTGGCCCGGAACACGGCGCTTTGCGCCGCTGGGCCATGAGGACTTACTATCCTGGCTGCGCTCACTTGACTCTGTCCCGAACCCCTATATAAGCGCGACTTCATTGGTGTTGGTGGCCCCTGCAAGGGGATGCCTGTCATGGGGAAACCCAAGAGGACAACGCCCTTCATAGTCGCCCCACCGGGCGATGCCCTTAAGAAGGAGATCAGCCGTGACCAAACGCACGTCTGCCAAGTACAAAATTGACCGCCGGATGGGTGAAAACATCTGGGGTCGTCCGAAATCCCCCGTCAATCGCCGCGAATATGGCCCCGGCCAGCACGGTCAGCGCCGCAAGGGTAAACTGTCCGACTTCGGCACTCAGCTGCGCGCCAAGCAGAAGCTGAAGGGCTACTACGGCGATCTGACCGAAAAGCAATTCCGCCGCATCTACGGCGAAGCCGAACGTGTCAAAGGCGATACCGGTGAAAACCTGATCGGCCTGCTGGAGCGCCGCCTGGACGCCGTCGTCTACCGCGCCAAGTTTGTGCCGACCGTTTTCGCTGCGCGTCAGTTCGTGAACCACGGTCACGTCCTGGTTAACGGCCAGCCGGTGAACATCCCCTCCTATCGCGTCAAAGAAGGCGACGTGGTAGAAGTGCGTGAGAAGTCGAAGCAAATGGCGGTCCTGCTGGAAGCCGTTCAGCTGCCCGAGCGTGACGTTCCCGACTACATCGACGCCGACCATTCGAAAATGGCCGCTACCTTCGTGCGCACTCCGAGTCTGGGCGATGTTCCTTACCCGGTGATCATGGAACCGAACCTGGTGGTTGAATTCTACGCGAAGAACTAAGGGTTCTTCGCCGGAATACTAAGTTTTCGGAAAGCCCGCCGCACGAAGCCTCGTGTGGCGGGCTTTTCTTTGTCTGCCAGCGGGGAAAGGGGCAGGCATGGCACATTGGCAACTGCGCCAATGTGGGCGCTGCCCAGAGTCAGTTCGATCTTTCCCTGCCCGGAGTGGCTTTGCTATGGAAAGCCGAAGGAGACAGGAACATGACCAAGATCACGCCACAGCCCGGCATCATGGAAATTGATCTATATGTCGGCGGCGCTGCCCATGTCGAAGGCGTGTCCGATGTTGTGAAGCTCAGCTCGAACGAAAACCCTTACGGACCCAGCCCGTCGGCATCCGCGGCCGCCCGCCGCGCGTCTTATGAGTTGCATCGTTATCCTTCGACCGATCACGCCGAATTGCGTGCGGCCATCGGTGAAATTCACGACGTCGATCCGGAAAACGTCATTTGCGGCGTCGGGTCTGACGAAGTGTTGCAATTCATCGCACAGTCCTATGCCGGACCGGGGGATGAGGTGATCTACACCGAACACGGGTTTTCAATGTACCCGATCCTGGCGCATGCCTGCGGCGCGACCCCGGTGAAGGTCGCCGAAAAGGACCGGGTGGTGGATGTCGACGCGATCCTTGCTGCCTGCACCGACAAGACCCGGATCGTGTTCATTGCCAACCCGGCCAATCCGACCGGGACGATGATTGATCTGGATGCCTGCACCCGGCTGGCCGAAGGCCTGCCCGCCGAAGCGCTGCTTGTGCTTGACGGGGCTTATGCGGAATTCGAAGCCGACTATGACGGCGGTGTATCGTTGGTGGAACGCCGCGAAAATGTGATCATGACCCGTACGTTTTCCAAGATCTACGGGCTTGGCGGTCTTCGGATCGGCTGGGGCTATGCGCCGCGCGCCATCATTGATGTTCTGAACCGGGTGCGGCAACCATTCAACCTGTCCACGGTACAGTTGGCGACTGCCGAAGCGGCGTTGCGCGATACTGACTTTATGGAGAAATGTCGCACGGATAATGAACGTTTGCGCTGTTGGCTGGCGACGGCATTGAAAGATCTCGGCGTCGAGTCCGATCCTTCGCACACCAATTTCATTCTGGCGCGGTTCGCCAATCAGAACGAAGCCGACGCCTGCGATGCCTATCTGAAAACGCAGGGGCTGATCGTACGCAAAGTGGCTGGCTACGGCCTGCCGAATTGTCTGCGCATCACCATTGGCGATGAATCATCCTGCCGCCGGGTGGCGCATGCGATTGGTCAGTTCAAAAGAGGTGAAACATGACCCCGGTATATGATCGTGTTGCGCTGATCGGTCTGGGGCTGATCGCCAGTTCGATGTTCTGGGCAATGAAGCGTGCCGGGGTAGCCCGCGAAGTGACGGGTTACGCCCGGTCGCAGGAAACCCGCGATACCGCGCGCCGGATCGGGTTGTGTGACCGGGTTTGCGACAGCGTCATCGAGGCTGTACAGGACGCCGACCTGGTAGTGCTTTGTGTGCCTGTTGGTGCAATGGGGGCGGTGGCCGCAGAAATTTCACCGCATCTGAAACCCGGCGCCACGGTCAGCGATGTTGGGTCGGTGAAGAAATCTGTGATCGAAACGGTGCGCCCACATCTGCCCAAAGGGGTAAGTTTCGTCGGCGCCCATCCGATGGCGGGCACAGAACATTCCGGTCCGGAATCGGGGTTCGCCTCGCTGTTCGACAATCGTTGGTGCCTGATTGTGCCCGATGGTGCGCCGGAAGACGCAACGCAGAAGCTGGAACAATTCTGGCAGGCTTTGGGGGCCAATTGCGAACGGATGGAGGTCGAACATCACGATCTGGTCTGTGCCGTGGTCAGCCATATTCCACACCTGATCGCCTATACGATGGTTGGCGTGGCCGACGATCTCAGCCGGGTTTCGGATCAGGAGGTGATCAAGTATTCCGCCGCCGGGTTCCGCGACTTTACCCGGATCGCAGCTTCTGATCCGACCATGTGGCGCGATGTGTTCATGACCAACAAAGATGCCACTTTGGAAATCCTTGGCCGGTTCACCGAAGAACTGTTTGCGTTGCAGCGGGCGATCCGCACCGGCGACGGGGACGAACTGTTCGAGTATTTTACTAGAACCCGCGCAATTCGCCGTGGTATCATCGAAGCGGGGCAGGATACCGAAGCTCCGGATTTCGGGCGGGTCAAAATACACGAATGAAAAAGATTCTGGCGGTTCTGATCGGTTTGGCAATGGCGCAGGCAGCTGATGCCAACGCGCCAGGAACCTCGCTGCGTCCAGTTGCCAGGGGGGATCTGGCGCAGTCCATCATTCAGGATGTCACGCCCCGCGTATTGGGAGTCCAACAGCAGGTCGAGACGCCGGATCGCAAAGGCATGTTGGGATTGTTCAGACCCAGAACCCGGTCCGATTCCGGGTTCGACGAAGCGATCCAGTCCCGCAAGGACCGACGCCGGGGGACCGTGTGCAATGATCCCGATCTGGTTGGCGAACCCGTGGGCTATGTGCCGGGCCGGATTACCGGCTGTGGCGTGCAGGAAGCGGTGCGGGTTAAATCGGTTTCGGGTATTGCGCTCAGTCAGTCGGCGACGGTGGATTGTCAAACGGCCAAAGCATTGAAAACATGGATTGAAAATGGAATGAAACCTGCCATTAAGCGGCGTGGCGGCGGCGTGGAGAAAATACGTATCTTTGCCAGCTATTCATGTCGGACGCGCAACAATCAAAAGGGTGCCAGGATTTCCGAACATGGGAAGGGCCACGCCATAGATATCGGTGGCTTTATCTTGAAGAACGGCGATGAAATCACCGTGCTGGACGGTTGGAAGAAGCGCAAAGAGCGCAAGATTTTACGCAAGATGCACAAAAGCGCCTGCGGCACATTCGGTACCGTTCTGGGCCCCGAAAGCGACCGTTTTCATAAAAACCATTTCCATTTCGACACCGCGCGCTATCGCAGCGGGTCCTATTGCCGCTGATCAGCGCAACCGCAGCAGTGGTGCCGCGCTGATCGGAACCGGCCCCAGAAACACCAGATCGCGACGAAAATCCAACGGAATATCCAGCGTTCTGGGATTGCCGGCAAGTCCGGCGATCAGGGTCAAACCGCTTTCCAGTTGATCGGCAACGCCCCGCGATATGACCTGCGAGGCAACCGCCATATCGAGTATTTCGCGCCAATTCCGCGCTTTTATGGTCAGTCGCCCCTTCGGGCGACCGCGGTTGTCGATCTCCAGATCACCAGCCAGCGCCAGTTCCAGATTACCCCATTTCGCCTCTGCCAGCTTCACGTTGATGCGGCGGGGTTGTGGGCGGCCGTCTTCAATCGCGTCCAGATCCCAAGGCTGGTCGAAACCGACCTGAAAATCGGCGCTGAATGCAGACAGGGTCCGAGGCAACCCGCCGCTGCGATCGACCAGTTTTCGGAAAGTCGATGACGGGGCCAGATCGTCGGCTGTCAGGGCAAAACGGTAAAGGCTGGCCTGATCGTCATCGCGTCGCACCGCCAAATGCAGCGCGGTCATCGTGGTTGCGTCATGATCACGTCGAGTGATTTGCACGCTGTCAGCGACCAGGTTGGCGCGGTTCAGCGCCAGATTGGAATTCTTGTCAGTAATCACGCTGGCCTGCATCTTGGCGCTGCTGATATCGAATTTGTCAGTCGGTGTGGCGATCAACTGCTGATCGGGCCAGATCGCGATGACATGGTTCGGTTTGTAGCTCAGCCTCAGGATTTGGAAAAACGGTACCTGCCAAGCCCAGCCCGTGGTCGGATCGGCCAATTCCAGATCGGTGAAGGTGGTGTCGAACCGATTGGGAAACCCCTGCAGGGTCAGGTCGGAATAGTCCGCAGCCCAGGCTTCGCCCCGGCGCGCTTCGAACCAGTCGGCGAAGCTGGATTTAACTCTTTGTGCCCCGACAAACCAGTAGCCGGACCAAAGTCCAGCAGCGATCAGGATGGCAATCAACAACCGTTTCACGCGCGGGCCCCTTTTCCTATCGTTCGCCGTGGTGTTTACAGGGGGCAGTTTGAAAGGACCAGCAGCATGACGATGTGGGTGTTCGGTTATGGATCGTTACTGTGGAATCCGGGGTTCGACCCGGTCGAAAGCGTGCTGGCCCGATTGCCGGGCTATCACCGCAGTTTCTGCATGTGGTCGATTCATCATCGCGGCAGCGTAGAAAAACCGGGGCTGGTTCTGGCGCTGGACGAAGTCGAAGCGCTGCAATGCAACGGTTTGGCGCTGGCGGTTCATCCTGACGAAGAAAGCCGGGTTCTGGCAGAGCTGCGCGAACGCGAACTGGTCAGTTCGGCCTATCTGGAAAAACGGTTGCTTGTGGATTTGACCGATGGCCGCCGGGTCGAAGCCGTGACCTATGTCATCGACCCGGTTCATGTTCAATATTGCGGTGGGATGGCATTGGAACAACAGGCGCAGGTGATCGCCAATGCCCATGGCGGGCGCGGTCCGAATGCAGAATATCTCTACAATACCGCCGCACATTTGCACGAACTGGGAATCCGTGACCCTGATTTGGACTGGTTGTCTGATCGCGTTCGGGAAATCCGCGCATAAGACCTTGGCTTAATGGCCTTTTCATCATAAGGTTCCGACAACTAAAACAGTGTCGGGATCTGTCCGAATGGTACAGACGGACCGCGAGGCCGAGCCGCAATTTTCACCACCCGTCCGCCAGATTTTGCTGATGCTTCTGGTCTTGGCGTTGAGCGGCTTTGTTGTCGTTCTCGCCCTGCCACGCATTCTGCCTGTATTCGAGGCAAATCCTTATCTTAACGGATTCATCCTTTTCGTTTTCGCCCTAGGTGTGATCGCCTGTTTTTGGCAGATGGCGCAATTGTTCAATTCAGTGCGCTGGATCGAAGATTTTGCCTCGGACGGAACCAGAAGAGAAGGCCGCCGCGCCCCGAGTTTGCTGGCACCGCTGGCCACGCTGTTGCGCAGTCGCAATGCGCAGATGCAGATCAGTTCTTCGTCAACCCGGTCAATCTTGGATTCGGTGGCAACACGAATCGACGAAGCGCGTGAAATCACCCGCTACATCGTCAATTTGCTGATCTTTCTGGGCCTTCTGGGCACGTTTTATGGCCTTGCCACAACAGTACCCGCGCTTGTCGATACAATCCGCAGTCTGGCCCCGGCCGAGGGCGAAAGCGGTGTAGATACGTTCGGTCGGCTGATGAGCGGACTTGATGCTCAGCTTTCGGGTATGGGCGTGGCTTTCGGGTCTTCGCTTTTGGGGCTGGCCGGTTCGCTGGTCGTAGGCTTGCTGGAACTCTTGGCTGGCCACGGTCAAAACCGGTTTTACCGCGAACTGGAAGAGTGGCTGTCCACGATCACCCGGGTGGCTTTTTCCTCTGGCGACGGGGATGGCGGCGGTGAATTTTCTGCGGCTGCGCAGATCCTGGACCATATGCTGGAACAGATGGACCAGATGCGGCAGTTGTTTGCCCACACCGAAGCAGGCCGGGCCGAAGTCGATGCTAAACTGGGAAGTTTGGCCGGATCCATCGAACGGCTGACTGACCGGCTGGCTGGGAATCGTCCGGTCCATGATGCGTTGGAACGTGTCGCTGACGGTCAGGACCGACTGATAGAGATTATGAGCGATAGCGGAAGCGGCGAAGGGCTGGATGCCGAAAGCCGGATGCGGCTGCGGTCGATGGACGTGCAATTGCTCCGGATTTTGGAAGAAATTAGCGCCGGGCGTCAGGAAACCATGGCCGAATTGCGCATGGACATCGCCTCTTTGACTCGTCTGGTGGCGCAAAGCCGTATCGCCGAAGCCGATCACCCCCAAATGCGCAGCGCCCGGACCAAGGATAAGGAGGGCTGATCATGGCCCTTTCGCGCCGCACCGGACAACGGTTCCAGAGCTCGATCTGGCCCGGTTTCGTGGACGCGATGACCGGCCTTTTGCTGGTGCTGATGTTTGTGCTGACCATTTTCATGGTGGTGCAGTTCGTGCTGCGCGAAACCATCAGCGGTCAGGAAAGCGAACTGAATGCGCTGTCGACGGAAATCGCGGCGCTGGCTGATGCTTTGGGGTTGGAAAAACGGCGTAGCGCGCAATTGACCGAACGGCTGGGCGAACTGGACGCGACCCTGTCAGCGGCGCGCCAGCAGGCGGATGCGCGTGAAGCATTGATCGCGTCCCTGACCGTGGAACGGGACACTCAGGCGGCCGCGTTGGAAGTCGCCAATCTGAAAATCACTGATTTTGAAACGCGGGTCGCGGCGTTGCTGGCGCAACGCGAAGAAGCGCGCGGCAGTATCGCGGCGTTGCAAAAGGAACGGGCCGATCTGATCGACGAACGCGAAGCGCTGAATCTGGCATTGGCTCAGGCCCGCGATGAGATTGACCAAGGGGCAGAGGCGGCCCGTTTGGCGGCGGCGAAACGCGAAGCTCTGGAGGCGCTGATCGCCGATCTGAAGGCGCAGAACAAAGATGCGGAAATGGCAAATGCCACGCTCGGTACGCGTGTCGAAACGCTGCAAAACGACCTGAACGAAGAGGAAAAAGCGCGACTGGCCGAAGCGGCGGCCGCAGAGGCGTTACGTGAGAAGTTGAAAAATGCCGATGCCGAACTGACCGCCATGACCCTGTCGCTGGAAAAGCAGCGGCGCAAGGCCGAGGAGACTCTGACACTGTTGGCTGCAGCAGATGCGGCGAGCAAGGATTTGACCTCGAAACTGGCGGCGGCGTTGCTGGCGCAGCAATCGGTGTCTGATGAGCTCGCCCGGGCGCGACGCGATCTGGACGCTGCCCAAGGTGGCCGCGAGGCCACGCAATCGCGTCTGAAAGATCTCGAAAACCAACTCGCCGCCGCTTTGTCCGAGGTGGATGAGGGGACGCTGACCATTGCCGATTTGCGAACCCGGTTGAGTCAGGCCGAAGCATCGCTGGCGTCAGCCGAAGGCCGGGCGCAGGATATGGAAGCGCGGCTGGCCGGAGAACGCGCGTCGTTGGAGGAACGTCTGGCCGAAGCACTGGCGGCCAAGCTCAAGGTCGAAGCGGATATCGAAGATGCCAATACCGCGCTGGAAGTAGCCCTTGCTGCCAAGTTGGCGGCGGAAAAGCAGGCCGAACTGGCGCGGCAGGCTCAGGCAGATGCCGAGCAGCAGGTGGTCGCGGCCCATGCCGCAATGGAACAGGATGAAGCCGAATTGCAGCGCCAGTTGGCCCGCGCGCTGGCGGCCAAACTGGCCGCCGAACAGGCGTCGCGCGAAAGTCAAAACGAAGCAGAGCGGCAGGCGGCGCTGGCTGAAGCTGCGAACAAGACGCTTTCTCAGGCAAAGGCCCAATCCACCGAAGCGCAGCGCCAGCAGGCACTGCTGAACCAGCAACTCGCCGCCATGCGGACACAATTGTCGAGCCTTCAGGCCTTGCTGGACGACTATAAGGAACGAGATTCAGCGGCGAATGTACGGATCGACAGTCTGGGGTCCGATCTGAACGCTGCCTTGGCGCGTGCCGCAGCCGAAGAACGCAAAAGACGGCAGCTCGAAGAGGCAGAGAGGCTGCGGCTGGAAAAGGAAAAGCAGCAGCTTGAGGCCCAAAAGCAGGACTTGGAACAATATCGCAGCGAATTCTTCGGACGAATGCGCGAACTGCTAAGCGAACGCGAAGGGGTGCGGATCGTTGGCGACCGCTTTGTTTTCTCGTCCGAAGTTCTGTTCGCATCGGGAAGTGCGGATTTGTCATCGGAAGGTGCAGGCGAAATCGCCAATGTCGCTTCGATCCTGCGCGAGATTGCCGACGACATCCCCAAAGAAATCGACTGGATCATCCGGGTGGACGGGCACACGGATGACCGTCCAATCGCGGCCGGGGCTGAATTCGCCGACAATTGGGAACTGAGCCAGGCACGGGCGCTGTCGGTGGTGCGGTTCATGGTGCAGAACCTTGGCATTCCGCCAAATCGTTTAAGCGCCAATGGATTTGGCCAGTATCAGCCAGTCAACCCCTCCGATACGCCCGAAGCACGGGCGCAGAACCGCCGGATCGAATTGAAACTGACCGAACGATAGGCAGGCATTGAACGACTGCGGTGGCTGGTGTCATTCCACCGTTACGTGGGCAAAGCGATGCGCGATGATCGCGCCGTCACGGGTCAGTTGCGCTTCGCCCAGATAGGCGCCTTTTGGCCAACCGCCTGCGGGGGCCTTGCGTCCCACCGCGCGCATCACGGCGCGTTGCGGGTTTTCCATCGGGATTTCCTTGCGGAACACTTCGCCCTGCGGACCGTTGGCCCAGATCGTCAACAGATCGCCGGTCTGCGCATCGCCGGACAGCGAATAGACGACGAGTGGGGCATTGGCCGCACTGGATTGCAGCCGAACCGCGCCGCTCTGGACCTCTTTGATCGAGGGGATTTTGTTGGCGAAGCCCGCCGTCACCAGCCCCGTGCGATAGTATTCCGCCGGGTTGTCCCACAGGGTGTCGACCGGATCGGTGCAGCTATCCGTCGCTGCGGCGTCAAAGGGATCGACGATCTTGCCGTCCTTGATCACCTGGAAATGCAGGTGAGGATGATTGGTCTGCCCCGACAGACCGATCTGACCCATTGCCGTGCCGGGCTGAATCACGTCGCCGGGTTTGACCAGAATGGACCCCAGTTTCATATGGCAATACAAAGTCTGCCAGCCATCGCCATGGGTCATCAGTACCGCGTTACCACAGGCGTTTTCAGAGGTGACACCGCGCATCAGCCGGTCGTCGGCCATGCTGTCGCGGATACGTTCGACCCGGCCAAAAGCAGCGGCACGAACGGTGACGCCTGCGGCAATTTCATCGAAGCTCAGCAGCGCGATATCGGTGCCTTTGTGGGCGTCGCGGGTGTTGATACCGCAGGAAAAGTCACGGATGCCGCGCGCCGCCGGATCGTGATCGACATAGTCTTCAATATAACAGCTGTCGCCCAGAGTGCAGTCGACAGGCCATTGAAAAAGCGGCGCCCTCGCAGCGGATTGCGCTGCGAGGGCGAGCCCCAGAATAATCCCGATGAGTTTCATCAGTCTGCGGTTAGCAAGGGTGGTTTGTCTCCGGAAATGCGTGGCCGGTCGGGACCTTCGATACGCAGATCGATTTCGCCGTTTTTGACGCCAACCTTGACCAGTCCACCCTTGGCCAGCTTGCCAAAGAGCAACTCTTCGGCCAGCGGCTTCTTGATGTATTCCTGAATCACGCGACCCAGTGGGCGGGCGCCCATTTTGTCGTCGTAACCTTTGTCGGCCAACCACTCAGCCGCAGGCCGGGTCAGTTCGATATGCACGTTGCGGTCCATCAACTGGGCCTCAAGCTGCAGCACGAATTTCTCGACGATTTGCAGGATCACATCCTTTGGCAGCGGGGCAAAGCTGATCACCGCGTCCAGACGGTTGCGGAATTCCGGCGTGAAGGTGCGTTCAATCGCGGCAGTGTCTTCGCCGGTCCGGCGATCGCGGCCGAACCCGATCGCGGCCTTGGCCTGTTCCGCGGCACCCGCATTCGAGGTCATGATCAGCACGACGTTACGGAAATCCACCGTGCGTCCATTGTGATCGGTCAGCTTGCCGTGATCCATCACCTGCAACAGGATGTTATAGACATCAGGATGCGCCTTTTCCATCTCGTCCAGCAACAGCACGCAATGCGGATGCTGGTCGATGCCATCGGTCAGCATGCCGCCCTGGTCAAACCCGACATAACCCGGAGGTGCACCGATCAGGCGGGACACAGCGTGTTTCTCCATGTATTCGGACATGTCGAAACGCAGCAGTTCGACACCCAGCGTATCGGCCAATTGTTTGGCGACCTCGGTCTTGCCAACGCCGGTGGGACCCGCAAACAGGTAGTTGCCGATCGGTTTTTCAGGTTCACGCAGCCCGGCGCGGGCCAGCTTGATGGCCGAAGCCAGTGCTTCGATGGCAGTATCTTGACCGAACACCACGCGTTTCAGAGATTTTTCCAGATCCTTGAGAACCTCGGCATCGTCCTTGGACACGTTTTTCGGCGGGATACGGGCGATCTTGGCGACCACCGCCTCGATTTCCTTAACGCCGATGGTCTTGCGGCGCTTGGATTCGATGACCAAGTGCTGAGCCGCCCCGGCTTCGTCGATCACATCAATCGCCTTATCGGGCAGTTTCCGGTCGTTGATATAACGGGCTGACAGATCTACCGCCGCCTTAATTGCGTCATTGGTGAATTTGATGCCGTGATGGTCTTCGAAATAGGGTTTCAGGCCCTTGAGGATTTTCACGGTATCTTCGACCGAAGGTTCGTTCACGTCAATTTTCTGGAACCGGCGGGAAAGCGCGCGGTCCTTTTCGAAATGCTGGCGGAATTCCTTATAGGTGGTCGACCCCATGCAGCGCAGCTTGCCGCCCTGCAGCGCCGGTTTCAGAAGGTTCGACGCATCCATCGCACCGCCCGACGTGGCACCGGCACCGATCACGGTGTGAATTTCGTCGATGAACAATACCGCGTCGGGATGTTCTTCCAGCTCTGTCATTACCGCTTTCAGGCGTTCTTCGAAATCACCGCGATAACGGGTGCCAGCCAGAAGCGCGCCCATATCAAGCGAATAGATCGTGGTATTGGCCAGAACCTCGGGCGTTTCGCCAGCGACGATTTTGCGTGCCAACCCTTCTGCGATGGCGGTCTTGCCGACGCCCGGATCGCCAACCAGCAACGGATTGTTCTTGCGACGGCGGCACAGAACCTGAATGCAGCGTTCTACCTCATGGGTCCGGCCGATCAGCGGATCGATGTCGCCCTGCTGCGATTTGACGTTCAGGTTTACGCAATATTTACCAAGCGCCGATTCCTTGGGATCGATGGTTTCAGACGCGGTGCCCTGATTGATGTCTTCTTCTGTAGGCTCCGATCCGCTGACCGGGCGGGTTTCGCCATAGGAGGGATCTTTGGCTACGCCATGAGCGATGAAATTCACCGCGTCATAGCGAGTCATATCCTGTTCTTGCAGGAAATAGGCGGCGTTTGATTCGCGTTCGGCAAAAATCGCCACCAGAACATTGGCACCGGTCACTTCGGTCCGGCCCGAGCTTTGAACATGGATCGCGGCGCGTTGGATCACGCGCTGGAAGGCGGCGGTCGGGACCGCTTCGGACCCATCGATTTCGGTGACCAGATTAGACAGGTCGTCATCGACGAATTCGATCAGGGTTCCGCGCAGTTCTTCGGTGTCCACCGAACAGGCCTTAAGCACGCGTAAAGCGTCGGGTTCGTCGATCAGGGCGAGCAGGAGATGTTCCAGTGTCGCAAATTCGTGTTTGCGGGCATTGGCCAGAGCCAGCGCTGCATGGATCGCCTGTTCCAGCGTATTCGAGAATGAAGGCACGGCAGTGCTCCTTCCAATAATTGGGCCGAAAAATCCGAAGCCTGTCTATTACAACGTCCGGTCGACCATGGCCTGTTAACATTAAAGTTTGGTCGATATCCCGTCGGCTTCAAGTCTTTTCTACCTGTGACACCTCACAATTTTAACAAATGCCGATCCGCTGGGCGCGTGTTCAGAAATTATCCTTACGCTTTCTGATCTCGGCGAAGACTGTAGAAGGTTGTGCATCGATCATGCCAACTGACGCCTTTATGCCAGGATCATTACAGCGCAGGAACGGGTTTGTTGCCAGCTCTTCCGATAACATGCTGGGAACGGTCGCTTCACCCTGTTCACGTGCCGTTTGGACCTGCCTCATACGAGACATAAGCGCAGGATTGTCAGGATCAATGGTCAGCGCGAATTTCCCGTTCGATTCGGTGTATTCGTGACCTGAACAGATCACCGTATCGGCGGGCAGGGAGGCCAGTTTAGACAGGCTGTCGAACATTTGCTCCGGGGTGCCTTCGAACAGTCGCCCGCATCCCAGTGCCATCAGGCTATCGGCTGTAAACGCGAGCTTACTGTCGGGGAAATGGAAGGCGATGTGGCCAATCGTGTGCCCGGACACGTCGATCACCTGCACCGGTTCGCCGCCAATACGCAGCGTATCGCCCTCGGCCACGGCAAGGTCGAGCGGCGGCAGACGGTGGGCATCGGCCGCAGCCCCGATCACTTTTGCGGGATGATCTTTCAGCAGCGCCGCCAGTCCGTCGATGTGGTCCCAGTGATGATGGGTCAGCAGCACGTGGCTGAGCGTCCAGCCCTTGCCATTCAGCGCATTGGCGATCGGTTCGGCTTCGGGCACATCAATCAATGCGGTTTCGCCGGTATCCGCGTCATGCACGAGATAGGCGTAATTATCCTTAAGGCAGGGCACGGTGACAAGCTCAAGGGGCATGGCATTTCCTCGACTGATTGCTATTCTAGGGCCACAGTGGCGGATCAGGGGACCGGCTGCAATGCATCTTGACGTTCAGGACCTGCGCAATTTTTACTACCGCAGCACTCTGGGGCGCGCGGCGCAGAAAACCGTGCGCGACGAGGTTAAAAAAATGTGGCCCGAAGCGCATGGTCAAACCGTGGTCGGGTTCGGTTTCGCCGTGCCTTTATTGCGGCCCTATCTGAAAGATGCCCGACGGGTGACCGCGCTGATGCCCGGCCCGCAGGGGGTGATGCCTTGGCCCGCAGGGATGCCGAATCTTTCGGTGCTGTGCGAAGAAGTATCTTGGCCCATCGAAACCGGCCATGTCGATAAGCTGGTGTTGATGCACGGGCTGGAAACCAGCGAACAGCCCTCGGCGTTGCTCGATGAATGTTTCCGGGTGCTGGGGCCGGGGGGCAAGGCGCTGTTCATAGTGCCGAACCGTGCCGGATTGTGGTCGCGCAGCGATCGCACACCGTTCGGATATGGACGGCCCTATACGCTCAGTCAGCTGGAAACCCAGCTCAAGCGGCATCATTTCATGCCGGAACGCAATGAAACCACGCTCTATCAGCCGCCGTCGCAACGTCGGTTCTGGCGTAAAACCGGCGCGTTGATGGAACGGATGGGGCATTCCCTGTCGATGGTGGTATCCGGTGGGGTGATCATGGTGGAAGTGTCGAAACGCGTCCACGCGCCCAGCGGGCCGGGTCTGCGTGAAGCGGTCCGAAAGCCGTTGTCGATCCTGTCGCCCAGCCCGGCGAAGGAACCGAAACCGGTTTAGGCGGTTTCGTCGTAGATGACGTCGCGGTTGATGGTGATCATGTCATTGGCATCATCTGCCAGGGTGCCACCAGCATAAATCCGTATGAATTCATGCCCGGCGTTATCACTGAAGGAAAAATAGATGTAGGTTTCAGTGTACCCGTCCTCCTCCAGCACTTCCTGTTCCGCGCTGACAGTGATTTCACCCGTCACTTCGCGCGGCAGGTTAAGCGTGACCTCGGCGAAATCGCTAGGTGTTGAGAAATACTGGAGCACGGCCGGGTCGCGATCTAACGTCTCGGGATAGACATTCACCGATACCTGATCCTGCCCTGTGACACCCCAAACTTCCTGCCCCATGGACATGGTGAGCTGGTCCACCGCTTGATCTGCGTCGAGACGAATATTTGCAGAGCCGCTGTTGCGGGCTGCGATCACGACATCCTCTGCATCATCGTAATCCCCATAAACTTCCGTATGGATTACGATGTCATCTCCGGAGAAGGTGATGGTGTCGTTACCGTATCCCCCGAATATGGAGTTTGAGATCTCAGATTCGCCTTGTGAAACAAAGGTTATCTGGTCGTCTCCTTCACCGCCGTCGATACGGACGGTCGCGCCGGAATACTCCAACACATCGTCGCCGTCCCCAAGGAACGCCCGTAGGCTTTCACCTTCGGAGATGATATTGTCATCACCATTCCCGGCTTGGATGATCTGAAGGTCGCTGGTAGAGCTGAAAGTATCGTCGCCGCCGCCGAGGACCGCGAAACTTGTTTCCCCTTCCGCAATAACGGCGTCGTTGCCGCCATGTGCTAGGATGTAGCTGGCTGTCTCTGTAGAAATGTCGCTGTCGCTTGATTCTGTGCCTTCCACAGGTTCGAGAAAACGCACGTCGGGCAGGGCTTCGATCAGCTCGGTCGCGCTTCCCGGTGCCCCGGCAGGGATCATTGCGATTTGAATCTGGTCATTAGTCAGTTGGGTAACACCTTCAAGACGGATAACGATCTGTTCAGTGTGCGCGCCATCGGAATAGCCGACGGTGACATCGGAATAGTCGCCTTGCTGATTTGTCGTGACCTCGTAATCGGTCAATGTCAGGTCAGGATTGTCCCCTTCCACAAAAAGCGCCAGTTGGTCCTCCGCAGGATTGAAATCGGTAATGGTCGCGATTTGGACAGTGGGTTCCGAGGGATCGGGTGCCCCCAAACGATCAATGCCGATCGTAAACAAGTCGGCACCTTCGCCACCGGCAAGACTGGCATGGAGCGAGGCTGGATCTGTTCCTAAGGCAGAGTTACTTGAATGCAGCCAAATGATGTCGTCGCCGTCGCCACCGTCAAGCTCTGCCGCGCCTCGCGAAAACAATATATCGTTGCCCGCACCGCCGGTCAGTTGAGATGGAACATATCCATCGTCGTTAATTGAATATCGCCAGTTTGTATTGGTGAGGACATCATCACCTTCTCCCCCGGAAATCGAGCTCCCGGACCGTGCTTCTATAGTATCGTTGCCAGCACCACCTTCTAGAATGGCGTTCGAAAAGGCAGAGATATTGTCGTTACCAAGCCCCCCATCGATTTGAACGGAATGAAGCCCGGCTATTGTGTCGTTCCCTTCCTCTCCGAATACGACGGACCCTGATGAAGAGTGGATTTCGTCATCTCCACTTCCGCCTTCAACAGTACTGTCGCGGCCAGTGCGAATATCGTCGTCACCTTCGCCCCCTGACACAGAGCTTTCATCATTTGTGCGAATAATGTCGTTGCCGGTCCCGCCATGCACCGTGACGTTGTCGGTGTGAAAGCCGGAAAAATTGTCATCGCCGCCATAGCCAAAAGCCGTTTGACCGTCTTCCAGCGAAAAACTGTCATCGCCTTCCGTGCCATATACGGTGTCATCCACCGGGTCAGGCAGGGTGGGATCGTCTTCTGTGTCTTCGGATTGGTCTCCGGTGATGATCTCATCGAATACGGTGTCATCTACCGGGTCAGGGAGGGTGGGATCGTCTTCTGTGTCTTCGGATTGGTCATCGGTGACGATCTCATAGAAGGCCCAGCCAAGGATCGCGGTTCCCATCATGGCGATTAGGGTAATCGGTAACATTTCAAATCTCCGGCTTCGGGGAAGCATCTTGGCGTCTCAAGTCGTGCCTGATTTGTGCCCAGCGCCGCATCTATCTCTTCATAATAGCGTATATTGCAGGTCGCGCAACTTAGGCGAGCCTGCGATTGACGTGGGCATGGAAAATACAGTGTTTCGGGGTAGGGCGAATGGCGCGGATACGGGTATATCCCGCAGGCCTTGCGCCGCTTTCTGCTTCGATTATCTGGCACCATCGGTTGCCTGCGTGACGCTGGCCGGCCGGTGGTTCAGCAGGCAGATATCGACCCGTCGGGGGCGATTATCCGACCCTTTTCTGACGCAGCGTCGGACCGGTAGCGTTAACGCTTTGTGGTGGATTTGCCACCATTGCAGGCAGGGAATCGAAAAAGCTGTGGAAAACGAGCGTTTTTTTTACACCCGAATTGATGTGCAAACGGTCGCACCCAGCTTAACTATCTGAAAATATGTGGTATTCTTTTGTATACGAAGAATCTATAGCAGGTTGCTAGGTAGAGATTGCTCTGCTACACCCACGCCGATTTTGATGCGTTGACGCAGGTCAATGATCCAAACGCCTACGGGGCGGGTCCAAGCGGCCCGAGACGGGGCCAGAATAGTCGGAAGGGTGGACGTGTCCGAACCAGCTTCGATCTCCTCAGGCATTGCCGCGCGCTATGCCACCGCCATCTTCGAGCTCGCGAAAGAGAATAAGACTCTCGCGAAAATCGAACCTAATGTTGCCGATCTTTCTGCCGCTTTGGCGGAAAGCGATGATCTGCGTGGGCTGATCAGCTCGCCGCTGGTTTCGCGGGAAGATCAACAAAAGGCCATCACCGCTGTGGCGGACAAGATGGGCCTGCGTCCTGTGATGAAGGACGGTTTGGCACTGATGGCGCAGAAACGCCGTCTGTTCGTGCTGCCACAGCTTTTGCAACAGCTGTCTGCACTGATTGCCGAAGATAAGGGTGAAGTGACTGCCGATGTCACCAGCGCCAAAGCGCTGACCAAAACCCAATCGGACAAACTGACCAAAACCCTGACTGCAAGCGTCGGGAAAGACGTCAAACTGAATGCGACCGTTGATGAAAGCCTCATTGGCGGTCTTGTCGTTAAAGTGGGCTCGAAGATGATCGACACCTCGATCCGCTCCAAGCTCAGCTCCCTCCAGAATGCAATGAAAGAGGTCGGATAAATGGGTATCCAAGCTGCAGAGATTTCTGCGATCCTGAAGGACCAGATCAAGAACTTCGGCCAGGACGCCGAAGTTGCCGAGGTTGGTCGCGTGCTCTCCGTCGGTGACGGTATCGCCCGCGTCTACGGTCTCGACAACGTTCAGGCTGGTGAAATGGTCGAATTCCCCGGCGGTGTCCGCGGGATGGCCCTGAACCTTGAAACCGACAACGTTGGTGTCGTGATCTTCGGTTCTGACCGTGACATCAAAGAAGGCGACACCGTCAAGCGCACCAATTCCATCGTGGACGTGCCCGCTGGTGACGAACTTCTGGGCCGCGTTGTCGACGGTCTGGGGAACCCGATCGACGGCAAAGGTGATCTGAAGGCGTCCAAGCGTCTTGTCGCTGACGTCAAAGCGCCGGGCATCATCCCGCGTAAATCCGTGCATGAACCAATGGCGACTGGCCTGAAATCGGTGGACGCAATGATCCCCGTTGGCCGTGGCCAGCGCGAACTGATCATCGGCGACCGTCAGACCGGTAAGACCGCGATCGCTCTCGACACCATCCTGAACCAGAAGTCGTATAACGAAGCGGCCGGTGACGATGAATCGAAGAAGCTGTACTGCATCTATGTTGCAATCGGTCAGAAGCGTTCGACCGTTGCTCAGTTGGTGAAGAAGCTCGAAGAAAGCGGCGCGATCGAGTACACGATCGTTGTGGCTGCAACCGCGTCCGATCCGGCGCCGATGCAGTTCCTGGCTCCCTATTCGGCAACCGCTATGGCCGAGCATTTCCGTGACAATGGCCGCCACGCGCTGATCATCTATGATGACTTGTCGAAACAGGCTGTGTCTTATCGTCAGATGTCGCTTCTGCTGCGTCGTCCGCCGGGACGTGAAGCCTATCCGGGCGACGTTTTCTATCTTCACTCGCGTCTGCTGGAACGTTCGGCAAAGCTGAACGAAGATTACGGCTCCGGGTCGCTGACTGCACTTCCGATCATCGAAACCCAGGGCGGCGACGTGTCGGCGTTTATTCCGACCAACGTGATTTCGATCACCGACGGTCAGATCTTCCTGGAAACCGAACTGTTCTACCAGGGTATTCGTCCTGCTGTGAACACCGGTCTGTCGGTGTCGCGGGTTGGGTCCTCGGCTCAGACCAAGGCAATGTCTTCGGTTGCAGGCCCGGTGAAACTGTCGCTGGCTCAGTACCGCGAAATGGCCGCGTTTGCGCAGTTCGGGTCCGACCTCGATACGGCAACTCAGCAGCTTCTGAATCGTGGCGCTCGCCTGACCGAGCTAATGAAGCAGCCGCAATATTCGCCGCTGACCAGCGCCGAGATCGTTTGCGTGATTTACGCAGGCACCAACGGTTATCTGGACAAAGTCGACGTCAAGGATGTCGGTCGGTTCGAAGCCGGTATGCTGGCGCATCTGCGTGGCAAGAACGCCGATTTGTTGGAAGATATCACCAACAACGACCGGAAGGTGAAAGGCGAGCTGGCAGACAAGATCAAGGCCGCGCTGGACGATTTCGCCGCTGACTTCGCATAAGGGGGAGATAAGGCAATGCCGAATCTCAAGGACCTAAAAAACCGGATCGGGAGTGTGAAGAACACTCGTAAGATCACAAAAGCCATGCAGATGGTTGCCGCGGCGAAACTTCGCCGCGCGCAGGATGCTGCAGAAGCTTCGCGCCCGTATACCGAACGGTTCAATGCCGTTATGGCCGGGCTGGCGGCTTCGGTTGGCTCGTCTGACAGCGCCCCAAAGCTGCTGTCGGGTACGGGTTCCGATCAGGTTCAGCTGTTGGTGGTCATGACCGCTGAGCGCGGGCTCTGCGGTGGCTTCAATAGTTCGATCGTAAAGTTGGCTCGTGCCAAAGCCCAAGATCTGGTTGCGCACGGCAAGACGGTGAAGATCCTCACCGTTGGCAAAAAAGGCCGCGAACAGTTGAAACGAGACTTGGGCGATCTGTTTGTCGGCCATGTCGATCTGGCTGAGGTGAAATCTGTCGGTTACGTCAATGCACAAGACATCGCACGCGATCTTCTCAATCGCTTCGATGCCGGGGAATTTGATGTGGCGACGATCTTCTACAGCCGTTTCCAGTCGGTGATTTCGCAAATCCCGACCGCTCAGCAAGTCATCCCGGCCTCGTTCGAGGCTGAGGAAGAAGCAGGGGAAACTACCCTGTACGATTATGAACCCGACGAAGAGGCCATTCTGGCCGACCTGTTGCCACGTGGCGTGGCAACACAAATCTTCGCGGCGCTGCTGGAAAACGGTGCGTCCGAACAAGGGGCGCGGATGTCTGCAATGGACAACGCGACCCGGAACGCGGGCGAGATGATCGACAAGCTGACGATCGAGTACAACCGCTCGCGTCAGGCCGTCATCACCAACGAGCTTATCGAAATTATCTCGGGCGCTGAGGCGCTCTAAGAGAACGGAGACGAAACAATGGCAAACGCAGAAGGCAAAATCACTCAGGTGATCGGCGCTGTTGTGGACGTGCAATTTGGGGACGAGCTGCCGCCGATCCTGAACGCATTGACCACTGAAAACAATGGCAAGACCCTGGTTCTGGAAGTGGCTCAGCACCTGGGCGAAGGGACCGTTCGTACCATCGCAATGGACGCGACCGAAGGTTTGGTTCGCGGTCAGAGCGTGACCGACACCAAGGGTCCGATTTCGGTGCCGGTTGGGACCGCAACTCTGGGCCGGATCATGAACGTGACTGGCGATCCGGTTGACGAAAAGGGCCCGGTTGAATCGGCCGAACGTCGTGCGATCCACGGCGAGGCACCGGCATTCTCGGAACAGTCGACCGATACCGAGATCCTGGTGACCGGCATTAAGGTGATCGACCTGCTGGCGCCTTACACCAAGGGCGGTAAAATCGGCCTCTTCGGTGGTGCTGGCGTTGGTAAAACCGTTCTGATCATGGAACTGATCAACAACATCGCGAAAGTGCACTCGGGTGTGTCCGTGTTCGCCGGTGTTGGTGAACGGACCCGTGAAGGCAACGACCTGTATCATGAAATGATCGAATCCGGCGTTATCGTTCCCGATAACCTGACAGAGTCGAAAATTGCGCTGGTCTACGGCCAGATGAACGAACCGCCGGGTGCCCGTATGCGGATTGCTCTGTCGGGTCTGACCTTGGCGGAACAGTTCCGGGATGACACCGGTTCGGACGTTCTGTTCTTCGTCGACAACATCTTCCGCTTCACTCAGGCGGGGTCCGAGGTGTCGGCGCTTCTGGGCCGCATTCCTTCGGCTGTGGGTTATCAGCCGACTCTGGCGACCGACATGGGCGCGATGCAGGAACGTATCTCGTCGACCAAGAACGGTTCGATCACCTCGGTTCAGGCCGTGTATGTGCCTGCGGATGACTTGACCGACCCTGCACCGGCAACTTCGTTCGCCCACCTCGACGCAACGACCGTTCTGGATCGTTCGATTTCGGAAAAAGGCATCTATCCGGCGGTTGACCCGCTGGGATCGACTTCGCGTCTGCTGGATCCGCTGATCATCGGTGAAGAACATTACAAAGTCGCTACCGACGTTCAGCAGGTTCTTCAGCGTTACAAATCGCTGCAGGACATCATTGCCATCCTTGGCATGGACGAACTGAGCGAAGAAGACAAACTGGCCGTGGCCCGTGCCCGTAAGATTGAACGCTTCCTGTCGCAGCCTTTCGACGTTGCAAAAGTGTTCACCGGTTCGGATGGCGTTCAGGTGCCGCTGGAAGACACGATCAAATCGTTCAAAGCGGTTGTGGCCGGTGAATACGACCACCTGCCCGAAGCGGCCTTCTACATGGTTGGCGGCATCGACGAAGTGATCGCAAAAGCCGAGAAAATGGCTGCTGAAGCAGCCTAAGGAGGCCCTTAATGGCTGAGACAGTGCAATTCGATCTGGTTAGCCCCGAACGGCGCGTTGCGTCGTTCGCGGTCGAGCAGGTCCAGATCCCGGGTGCGGATGGCGACATGACGGCGATGGCCGGTCATGCTCCGACCATCACCACCCTGCGCCCCGGTGTGTTGCGGGTCAACGGCCCGGAAGGCGAAGCGGAATATGTTGTGACCGGCGGGTTCGCCGAAATCAGCGCCGCTTCGATCTCGGTTTTGGCCGAACGCGCCATTCCGCGTGCCGACGTCACGCAGGAAGACATCGACAACTTGGTTCAGGCCGCTGCCGATGCTTTGAATAAGGCGAAGGAGTTTTTCCATAACGAACCGGGTCCGGTCGATGATGCTGCAAAGTTGTTGTCGGATATGGTCGCGATGGGAACTCATATCGGTCTGGATCCGAACCAAGCGAATCTTTGAGTTCGGGATCATTCCTGAGACGCGAAAAGGCCCCTTTTAGGGGCCTTTTTCATTTGTCGGTTGACCCTGACTGGTTTCACGGGTGAATTATTTTTCATGAAGAGAATAAGATCGAATTTGACGGGAATCGATCAGGGCGATGTTGTCCTGTTTACCGATTTCGAAGATGGCGGCGAGATGTGGACCGGTGAAGGAAACCGTGAACGTCGAAAGAAGGTAACCTTCAGCGAACCGTTCAAATCACCCCCGGCCGTGACCTGTTCGGTATCCCTTTGGGATGTGGACTATTCGACCAATATCCGCAGCGATGTCTATGCGCTGGATATTACTGAAAAAGACTTCGATATCGTTTTTAACACGTGGGATAATACCCGGATCGCCCGCATTCGTGTGTCATGGATGGCAATCGGTGAACTGAGTGACGAAGACGATTGGGATATCCCATGAAAAAGGGCGCCATCAGGCGCCCTCACATCTTCAACAGTTCCGATTTCACAATTTGAACTGACCTTCGTAGATCGGTTCCAAAGTGTTGGTCTCGAACAAGGACGAAACGCTGGTCCCGTTCCATGTGTTCAGGATTGCCTGCGCAAACATCGGAGCGGTTGGTAGAATGCGGATATTCGGCGTGGCCAGAACTTCCGGGGTCGGTTGGATAGAATCCGTGATCACCAAGGATTTCATCACCGAATTGGTGATCCGTTCGACTGCGGGTCCCGACAATACGCCGTGCGAAATATAGGCGTGAACTTCGCTTGCGCCGTGTTCCATCAGGATCTCGGCGCCCTTGCACAGCGTCCCGGCCGTGTCGCACATATCATCTACGATGATACATTTTTTCCCTTCGACATTGCCGATCACGGTCATTTCGGCGACTTCACCGGGTTTTTCACGGCGTTTATCGACAATCGACAGCGGTGCATTGATCCGTTTGGCCAATTCGCGTGCACGGGCCACACCGCCAACATCGGGCGATACGACCATCACGTCGTCCAGCGATCCGGCGAACTGCGTCTGAACGTCCAGTGCAAAAATCGGTGAGGCATAGAGGTTGTCGACCGGAATATCGAAGAAGCCCTGAATCTGCGTCGCGTGCAGGTCCAGCGTCAGAACACGTTCGATCCCAGCTTCCACTAGCATATTGGCCACCAGCTTGGCGGTAATCGGGGTGCGGGCTTTGGTCCGGCGGTCCTGACGGGCATAGCCGAAATAGGGGATCACTGCGGTGATCCGAGCGGCCGAAGACCGGCGCAGCGCGTCGGCCATGATCAAAAGCTCCATCAGGTTATCGTTGGCCGGGCAAGAGGTCGGCTGTATGATGAACATGTCCTCGTTGCGGACATTCTCATAGACCTCGACAAAAATTTCCTGATCGTTGAAGCGTTCGATCCTTGCATCGCATAGGCTGATTTGCCGTCCCCGGTGGATAGACATTCGCCGCGCAATGGATTGGGCCAGCGGCAAGTTGGCATTCCCTGAAATCAGTTTCGGTTCATTGAGTGTGGACATGCCGACAGTTCCCCAGATTGGTCGAGATGACAGATTCGTGTTGTTGACACCGCTTAGCATCTCACTACGGTCAGGCAAAGCTATGCAGTAGGGGAGGGCCGTGGATGGCGCATATTGATTACTATTTTTCGACACTTTCGCCATATGCTTATCTGGTGGGCGATCGGTTGGACGAGATTGCAAAGCGTCATGCGGCCAGTGTTACCTACAAACCCTTCGATATCATCTCTGCCTTTCCCCGTACCGGAGGTGTCGCGGTGCCCGAGCGGCACCCATCCCGGATTGACTACCGAGCTCAGGAATTGCCGCGCCAAGCGCGCAAACTGGGAATGAAACTGAACATGAAACCGGCCCATTGGCCGACCAATGCCGCGCCTTCCTCTTATGCGATCATCGCGGCGCAGAATGCCGGGGGTGGTGATCTGGCCGCATTGGTGGATTCGCTTCATGTCGCCTGCTGGGCCGAGGAAAAAGACATCGCCGAGGATACGGTGATCAAGGACTGCCTCAAACGCGCGGGTTTCGATCCTTCTCTGGCTGACAGCGGTTTGCTGTCCGGGGCGGAAACCTATGCCGCCAATCTCGAACAGGCGGTCGCCGAAGGCGTTTTTGGATCGCCCTTTTTTATCGTCGATAGCGGGCAGAAATTTTGGGGTCAGGACCGGTTGGAGGATCTGGACGCGCATCTATCGGGCGATCTCTGATTCATGCCGAAAGGAGAGAAGGGCGGGTTTCCAACCTATTGGACCGAGTTTGGGTCGGGGCCGAACGAAGCTTTGTTGCTCCATTGTACCTTGGGCCATTCCGGGGCTTGGAAGGGGATGGCGGCGCAGTTGGGGGACCTGCTGCATATGACCGCCTTTGATATTCCCGGTCACGGCAAAAGCGGCAAATGGTTTTACCGCGGACCGCTGCAACGGACCACGGTTGATATGGCGCTGGCTTTCCTCGATGGCCCCACAGATTTGATCGGCCATTCCTTCGGTACAACGGTCGCCTTACGTTTGGCAACGGAACGGCCCGATCTGGTCCGGTCTCTGGTGCTGATCGAACCGGTGTTTCTGGCGGTCGCTTTCGCAGACGATCCCACTAGCCGCGTGCGCCATGATAACGAATTGCAAGAGTACGGTCAGGCGCTGAAGTCCGGTGACATGATGGCGGCAGCCAAATCCTTTTCCGATTTATGGGGCGGAGGCCGACCGTGGGACAGCTTGCCCGAGGCGCAGCGCAGGGATATGGCGGAAAAGATCAAGGTGGTCGAACAAACGACGCCCGAGGTCGTTGATGACTCGGCCGGATTGTTGGCAAGCGGTGCCATTGAGGCGCTCAATGTGCCCACCCTTCTGATCGAAGGCGCAAACACGCCCGAATATATCAGCCTGGTCGCCGCCGGTTTGAAAAGACGAATCCGCGGTAGTCAGCACGCGGTTGTCAAAGGCGCGGGCCATATGGCGCCGCTCACCCATCCCAAGCAGGTTGCGGCGCTTATCCGCGCTTTTCTGGGAAACTTGCCCGGTGAAAATCAGCCTTTGGCAGCGGCGAGGAACTGATCAACGCCATCGGTCCCGATCGACCAGTCGCATACGAAACGACCCAAAAGCGGCTCATCAGGATCGTCGCCCTCAAGAGCACCCGACAGGATGTAATAATAGGCCCCGGCGTCAAAGACGCGTTGATGTAATGCCCGCGGCATCTTGGCGAAAATCATATTGGCCTGTGGTTCGGCAATAAACTCCACCCCGGCTAGCGCCCGCAATCCGGTGGCCAGCCGGGCACTGTTTTCATTCGCCTGCCGTGCGGTTTGCAACCACAAACCGTCCTGCAAATAGCCCAGCATTTGCGCGGATAGAAAGCGGTGTTTGGAAAACAGATGCCCGGCCCGTTTGCGCCGCAGCTCAAATTCCCAAGCATGTTTCGGGTCAAAGAAGATTACCGCCTCGACGCCCATGCAGCCGTTTTTCGTGCCACCGAAACTGACCGCGTCAACGCCCGCTTTCCAGGTCATCTCGGCCGGCGAACAATTCAGTTGAACCAGAGCATTGGCAAAGCGCGCGCCGTCCAGATGCACCGGCAGATCGAATTCCTTGGCCACGCTGCACAAGGCTTCGATTTCGTTCAGGGAATAAATCCGGCCCAGTTCGGTGACTTGGGTGATCGACACCGGTCCGCGCTGCGCGTTGTGTACGCTGCCACCTTTCTCAAGGATCGCGTTGCGCAGCGCTTCGGGGGTCATCTTGTCACCCTCACCCACCAGGGCCAGCTTGGCACCGCCAGTGTAGAATTCGGGTGCGTTGCATTCGTCTTCTTCGATATGGGCGACCGGCGAACAGAAAATCGACTGCCAAGGCTGACAAAGGGTTGCCAGCGACAGAACATTGGCCACGGTGCCGGTGGGGACCAGATAAACCGCCGCTTGGGGCGCTTCGAACAGATCGCGGATCTGATCGCGTACCCGGTCCATTTCCGCGTCAGCACCATAGCCCGAGCGGTAGCCGTCATTGGCCTGCATCACGGCTTGCAGGATTTGCGGATGGGCTGGGCCACCATTGTCAGAGGCAAAAAACATTATGTCGGCTCCTCTATAATATAGTCTTCCCAATCTTCTTCGGGAACTTCGAATTCTGGCACCGTACGGCCCCGCATGGAAACTCCGGCCATATGTACGCTGTCGGGATCACCACTGATCAACGGATGCCAGTCTTGAAGTCTCTTACCGTTCCACAGCAGCTTATAGGCGCAGGTTTCCGGCATCCAATACAGGTTATCTTCCATGTTCTGGGGTTTTAGAACAATGCATTCGGGCACAAATTGATGGCGGATCGGATATTGTGCGCAGCGGCAGGTGCTGTCGTCCAGCAACCGACAAGCGATATTGGTCAGCGCGACATCGCCGGTTTCGTCATCTTCCAGCTTGTTCAGGCAGCATTTGCCACAGCCGTCGCACAGCGCTTCCCATTCCTCGTGGGTCATCTTTTCAATCGGCACGGTTTCCCAGAACCGTTTGCGCAACTTTGGGCGGCTCATAATGCGTCCAGGATTGCGCGCGCCCGGTCGCAATCGGCATTCATCTGATTGATCAGCGCGTCGAGGCTGTCGAATTTTTCCTCGGGTCGCAGGTAATCGACCAAGCCAATCGATAGCGACGTGCCGTAAAGGTCGCCTTTGAAATCGAACAGATAGGTTTCCAGATTCGGTTTGTTTTCCCCGAACATGGGTCGCACACCCATCGACGCCGCGCCGCGATAGCTGCCTTTATGCGGACCGTCCAGAACGTCGACCAGTACCGCGTAGACACCGAATTTTGGCGGATGCAGGCCTTCGATTGACATATTGGCGGTTGGGAAACCCAGTTCACGACCGCGCTGATCGCCGCCGATCACACGGCCTTCGATCCTATGCCAATGGCCCAGCATGGCAGCGGCATCGCGCGGGCGGCCGTCGCTCAGCGCGTTGCGGATCGCGGTTGAGGACACTTCGATACCGTTTCCTTTTAGCAGTTCGGCGATGGTGACGCCAAATCCCATTTCGGTGCCAAACCGTT
Source organism: Thalassovita sp. (assembly GCF_034670005.1). Classification (GTDB taxonomy): domain Bacteria; phylum Pseudomonadota; class Alphaproteobacteria; order Rhodobacterales; family Rhodobacteraceae; genus Thalassobius. The sequence continues at coordinate 359,365 of NZ_JAXMOH010000001.1, read as the reverse complement.
TCAGGTCTTCAACGCTGCCGGCGCGGCCCTTGCCGAAACAGAAATCGGAACCAACCACCACATGTTTCAGACCCAGACCGTCACGGATCACCGCAGAGGCGAAATCTTGTGGGGTGAACGATGACAGAGTAGTGTTGAAATTCAGCTCATAGAGCCTTTCAATACCCAGCTTTTCCAGCCGGTGCGCCCGTGCTTCTCGGCTCATTAGCCGGAAGGCCGGGGCCTTGGGGGCGAAGAATTCGCGCGGATGCGGCTCAAAGGTCATGATCCCCAGCGGCGCACCGATCCGGTCGGCTTCGCGGCGGGTAAGGTCGATCACCGACTGGTGCCCCAGATGGACGCCGTCAAAATTTCCGATCGCAGCGGCGGCGCCACGATCGTCATCGGTGACATAGGTGTAATCCCGGATGATACGCATGGCGAAGGGTTAGCCTCGCAGGCAGACAGGCGCAAGTCTTCTTGCACCATAGTATTGCCGCCATGCGCGGATGGCTGGGATCAGTCGAATTTGCGCGATGGGGCCAGAACGGTGGCTTCGCCCATCAGCACCTTCTTGCCATCGACCAAACAACGGCAATCCAATTTCACCCGGCGCTTGGAATGGTCGATATCGACCACTTCAACTTCTGCGGTGACCATGTCGCCCGGACGTACCGGGGCGAGGAATTTCAGAGTTTGCCCCATATAGATGGTGCCGTGTCCGGGCAACTGTTCGCCGATCACCGCCGAAATCAGCCCTGCGGTCAGCATCCCATGCGCGATGCGGCCACTGAAAATCGTATCCTGAGCGTAGTCGTCATCCAAGTGTACCGGATTGTGGTCGGTTGATACCTTGGCGAACATTTCGATATCTTCATCGGTGACAACTTTACGCAGGTGGCGCGTCATCCCCATTTCGATGTCTTCGATACAGATCGTACCGCGTGGCAGATTGTCCAACATTCGACCCTCCGTTTATCCGGGTGAGTAATATTTCGCCGCCCCGAGGGGCTTTTCTGCAACTTTATTACTTTGCAGTCGCAGAAAATCAAGTATTTTTTCTCCTAGCGGAGCTGGCCAATCGTATAGGTCGGATTAGAGTTTTCTCTTTGCAGGTAAGCCTCTAGCGCGTCCTTGTCGGGTTGATGCGACGTTTTTGTTTCTTCTCGCGCCAGCCCGCCAGAAATGAAAAGAGAATCAATGTCCTCGCCCATCGCCCCCTGAATATCGGTGTGAGGACCGTCGCCGATGGCCAGAATAGCGCTGTCCGGGATGTCGGGATTCAATGCGGCCAACCGGCGGCGCGCCAGATCGTAGATCGGCGGATGCGGTTTGCCGAAATAGAGGCTTTCGCCGCCCATATCGGTATATAGCCGTGCCAGCGCTCCGGCGCACCATTCGCGGACCGCGCCACGGTCAACCACGATATCGGGATTGGCACAAAGCAGCTTCAGCCCCTTGGTCTTGGCATATAGAAAATCGGAGCGATTTACGGCGGGATCGGCCATCGGGTCGTTCGGGCCGCAGCAGACGATACCTTCTGCCTCGGTCAGCGGTACACGGGTGATATCGACTGGGTTTTCCAGAATATGCAGCGGCTCAAAAAATCCTTCGTCGCGGTCCCATTCGCCCATGAAATAGACATTTTTTCCGACAGCGCCCTGAAACATAGCCGACCGGGCACTGTCACCGCTGCTGGCGATACTGTCATAGGAATCTGCGGGCACACCGAAACGAGTCAGCTGCTCAGCGACGCCCGCGCGGGGTTTCGGCGAGTTGGTGACCAACACCACGATGCCACCTTTCTGGCGGTACTTCTGCAGCGCTGCGACCGCTTCGGGGTAGGCGGTGACGCCGTTATGAACACAGCCCCAAAGGTCGACGAACAAGGCGTCGTAACGGTCAGAGATCTCGGAAAGAGCGGAAATGATCTGTGTCATGCAAACGGGCCTGTTTTTTAGCGTCATCTAACGGGGTGAAGATATGACAGGGGTGCCGGATAGGCGCCACAGTAAATTGGGATTTCAGCATAGGACGTTTGGAAATCCCGAAAACCTTTCTGCCAGTATTTACCACGCCCTGGCCCGGCGTTAGACCGGTCCCATGCTGAATGCCGCAATCCTTCTGACCACCGTCGCCGTTTTGGGTGCTCTGATGCTGCCCCGGATCGCCGATGCACGGCTGTGGCGCGCGACGGTGACCCCATTGGCCTCGATCATCGGCAGCGGGTTTCTGGTGCTGGGGCCGATCCTTGACGATTCCTATGGGCTGTTTGCCCCGGCGGTCATGGCGGCGCTCTGTCTCGGGGCCTGGGCTTTCGGGTCGGCGATCCGTTTTAATATCGCACGGATCGATCTGACCGAGGAGGGACGGTCACGGCCAGAAAAGATACTGGAACAGGCGACCTCTTGGGCGCTGTCTTTCGCCTATATCATCTCGGTGGCCTATTACCTGAATCTTTTCGGCGCTTTCGCGGTTAGCCTGACTACGTATAACAGCCCAACCGCTGCCAAGGAAATGACCAGCGCGGTTTTCCTGCTTGTGCTGGTGGTGGGTTGGACCCGCGGTTTTGGTGCGCTGGAGCGGATGGAACAAATTTCGGTCAGCGTCAAACTGGCGATCATTCTGGGACTGCTGGTCGGGCTTGCCCAGTATTTCGCGCGGCAGGCGGGCGCCGGCACTCTGGTGCTGAACCCACCGCGCCTGACCGGCTGGCCCGCAGTGACCCTGGCTTTTGGTCTGATCGTGACGGTGCAGGGGTTCGAGACGACGCGCTATCTGGGTGCCGTTTATGACGCCCGCACCCGCATCCGGGCGATGCGGCTGGCGCAGCTGCTGGCGACGCTGATCTACATGGTTTATATCGGTTTGCTTGCTTATGCCTTTCCAGCTAGTCATATGGCGCTGAACGAAACCGCGATCATCCAGCTGATGGAATTGGTGGCGCCGATCCTGCCGGTGCTGCTGGTGGCTGCCGCGCTCAGCGCACAGTTCAGCGCCGCAGTGGCCGATACCGGCGGGTCCGGCGGGTTGGTGGCCGAATTGACCCGGGGCAGGATTTCAACGCGTCAGGCCTATGCCGGGTTGGTGGCGGTGGGACTTGTGTTGACCTGGACCGCCAATGTCTTCGAGATCATCAGCTATGCCTCCCGCGCTTTCGCAGCTTACTACGCGTTGCAGGCCGCCATCGCGGCGGTGGGGGCGCGGCAGATGCCGGGCGGCGGCCGACTGGCGATGCGGTTCGCGGCGCTGGCGCTGCTGGGTGTGGCGATCGTAATTTTCGGGGTGCCGGTGGAATAGGGCACAACGAAAACGGGCCGGAGGTTTACACCTCAGGCCCGCGAAATTTTTCAGATTTCAAATTTTCTGATCAGACCTTGAGGTTCGGGATGATCTGTTTCTTACGGCTCATGACGCCGGGCAGAACCACGGTGTCGCCGGTCACGTTTGCGCCAAAACTTTTCTCGGCTACGGTTTTGACCAGATCGTTCGGGACCAGCAGGGTGGCTTCTTCGTTCAGGATGTCGATGACGAACAGCAGGACCTGATCGGCACCGTCTTCGGCGGCGACATCAACCATCGAGGCCATCAGGCTGTCTTTGCGGTCCAGAACGATTTTGGGCGCGGTGGTTTCCAGAACCGAAACGCGGAACTCCTTGCCGTCTACGTTGTATTCTTTCGAATCCATCCGTAGCAGTTCGGCATCCGAAAATGCCGACACGTCGGATTTAGCTTCGAACATTTCAGCGGCATAGGCGGCGATATCGATGCCCAGATCGGCGGCCAGCTTTTCGACCACTTCACGATCATGATCTGTGGTGGTGGGCGACCGGAATTCAAGCGTGTCCGACAGGATACAGCTCAGCGCAGCGCCCTTGATCGCGTCGGGCATCTTGGCGGCATCTTCACCCATCAGGTCAATCATGATGGTGGCGGTGCAGGCCAGCGGTCGGATTGTGATATTGATCGGGCCCTTGGTTTCCAGCCCGCCGACCAGCTTGTGGTGGTCGATGATCGCCTGAACGTCGGCGTCGTTGATTGCCTCGGGCAGTTCGGCAGGGTTGTTGGTGTCAACGATGATCACCGGTGCGCCAGCTTCGACGGTCTTGATGATCTCGGGCTTGTCCAGGTTCCAACGGTTCAGAACGAACAGCGCTTCGGTGTTGGGTTCGCCCAGCAATTTCGGAGCGGCGTCAACGCCTTTCACTTCGTTCAGGTACCATGCCCAGATGATGGGGGAACCGGTCGAGTCGGTGTCGGGGGATTTGTGGCCAAAAACCTGGATGGTCATACTGGAATCCTTCATGTGCGGAAATGGTCGAATTTGCGCGCCTTATAGAAGGGCTTTGATGGATTGTCACCTGTCTGTGCCGCAGTGCGACGTTGATGCCGCACCGCAGCGCCCAGAACTTTATCAATCTTCGGACAGTGGCAGCCGGGTGATCGTAAATCCCTGCCGTTGCAGTAGCGCCAGCACACCGTCATCGCCCGGTAGGTGCATCGCTCCGACGGCCACGAAGGTTGGGGATTTCGATAATGCGGGGGTCAATTTGCCCATCCAGTCGCGATTGCGACCGATAATGAGCTTTTGTTCGACTTCGCTAAACATTTTTGAGATTTTTGCACGGTGCTCTGGCGCTGTTTTTGCGATGCGGTGCCATGTGAACGCCCATGCAAGTTGCACCTGTTCACGGAAATACAGCGCTACAGTGGACTTGTCACTACCGAGGTCATCGAGGTCAAGAGACAAGCCCCATTTCATGTCTTCAACCTGCTGGTCGATCGGATCACCTGCCAAAAGCGGTAACAGTTTGTCCCAAATGTCCAATGAATGGACGGGTATGCCAAGGTCACCGGCGGTTTGTTCAACCCGTTTGTCCAAACCAAGTCTACCCTTTCTGAGGTCGACAATTGCGCAGTTGGGGACCGACAAAGTGATACCGAGGAACCAGGGCTGGAACCGGGCTGCCATGAAACCCGGCATGTTCCGTTCTGCCAGTTTGACAGAAAGCTTGGCCCAGTTTTCTTCTCCTAACCGGTCTATCAGGCTAGGGCCTTCATTGATCAAATAAGCGCCGCTGTTTTCTGCCAGATAAGTCTTCATTCCGTTTTCGTCGGGCTTGTTGAATTCAACGAAAAGCTGCTCTGTCTGTTGCAGAAGCGGGGTCACCCGTTCCATCGTCGTTTCATGGCGCGGATCATAAAAATGCAGTGTCCCGACGATATACGACGTTATGCCATCCTTTTCTGCTTTCCAGAGCAGGCCTTCGGCGAAGCGGACTGTCTGCGCCTTATTCATCAAGGCCGTTTTGTCCGATTCTGGCAATGCATCAAAGGCGACGGGCCCTTCGCAATCGGCCTGCGCAATTGAGGCCGCCAGCCCAAGCACTAGGCTCAACAAAATATTACGCAATCTGGAACTCCCTCTTTTGGAGAGGGTAGCATGAAGATCTGTATACACAAGCAAAGCGCGAAGCGTTCTGTGGCTTGGCTCGTGCTGGTGTTCTGGCTAAAGTCGCGCCATGCCAAAACCCTGCGAAACAGATCTGTATGAACCTATAAAAAATTTCTTCGAAGCCTTGGAATATGAGGTCAAAGCGGAAATTGGCGCGGCGGATGTGGTGGCCTTGCGGGACGGCGAGGCACCGGTTGTGATCGAGTTAAAGACCGGGTTTTCTCTGACACTTTTACAACAGGCGGTGGCGCGGCAGAAGATTACCGATCAGGTCTATGTTGCTGTGCCGCGTTGGAAGGGCCGGGCCGGGTGGCGGGCGTTCAAGGGCAATCTGGGTCTGTGCAAGCGATTGGGTCTGGGGGTGATTTCGGTCAGCCTGGATGCGGGCGAAGTGCAGGTGCATCACGACCCCGCACCATTTCAGCCGCGCAAGGTGAAGAAACGGCAGGCGTCGCTGATGGCCGAATTCGAGCGGCGCGAGGGTGATCCCAACAAGGGCGGCGCGGTGCGGATTGGGCTCGTCACTTCCTACCGGCAGGAAGCGTTACGCTGCGCCGCGTACCTCGCTGAAAACGGAGCTTCGAAAGGCGCAGTGGTAGCGCAGGCTACCGGGGTGAAACGGGCCACGAGGGTAATGGCGGACAATCACTATGGTTGGTTCGAACGGGTGGACAGGGGGGTATATAGGTTAACTGATATGGGCCGCAGCGCGCAAACACCGGGTGCTTTATAATAGCGTTTTTCACGGCTTCCTGGGAACCGATCACCAACTGGGCCAATTTTCCGTTCTTGGCAGTTGACTCGTGTTCTCCATCTTCCTAACTATGCGTCGTTAGCACTCGACAGTGGTGAGTGCTAATGGCTCTGCTTCATGAGAAGGGGGCCTGAGAGAAACACTGAGCCAAGGAGACTCAGAAATGGCATTTACTCCGCTTCATGACCGCGTGCTGGTTCGCCGCGTTGAAGGCGACGAGAAAACCTCAGGTGGGCTTATCATCCCCGAAAGCGCCAAGGAAAAGCCGGCTGAAGGTCTGGTTGTAGCCGTTGGCGCCGGTGCCAAGGACGACGAAGGCGAACGGATCGCCATGGACGTCAAAGAAGGCGACAAAATCCTGTTCGGCAAATGGTCCGGCACCGAAATCACCTTGGAAGGTGAAGAGCTGCTGATCATGAAAGAATCCGACATCATGGGCATCATTGCCTGATCGTCGCGTCAAAGTTTTAAGAAACAGGAGCAAACGATATGTCTGCTAAGGACGTCAAATTCGACACCGATGCCCGCAATAAAATGCTGAAAGGCGTCAACATTCTCGCCGATGCTGTCAAAGTGACCCTGGGCCCCAAAGGCCGCAATGTGGTTCTGGACAAAAGCTTCGGCGCCCCCCGTATCACCAAGGACGGTGTGTCGGTCGCCAAGGAAATCGAACTGGAAGACAAGTTCGAAAACATGGGCGCGCAGATGGTCAAAGAAGTGGCCAGCCGCACTAATGACGAAGCTGGCGACGGTACCACCACCGCCACCGTTCTGGCCCAAGCCATCGTCAAAGAAGGCCTCAAGCAGGTTGCTGCCGGTCTGAACCCGATGGATCTCAAGCGCGGTATCGATCTGGCCACTGCAAAGGTCGTCGAAGCGATCCGTGCGATGGCTCGCGAAGTCAAGGATTCGGCTGAAGTTGCTCAGGTTGGCACCATCTCGGCCAACGGCGAAACCGAAATCGGCCGTCAGATCGCAGACGCGATGCAGAAGGTTGGCAACGAAGGCGTCATCACCGTCGAGGAAAACAAGGGTCTGGAAACGGAAACCGTTGTCGTCGAAGGTATGCAGTTCGACCGTGGCTACCTGTCGCCCTATTTCGTTACCAACCCCGACAAGATGATCGCGGATCTGGAAGACTGCATGATCCTGCTGCACGAAAAGAAACTTTCGTCGCTGCAGCCGATGGTGCCGCTGCTGGAATCGGTGATCCAGTCGCAAAAGCCGCTGCTGATCATTGCAGAAGATGTTGAAGGCGAAGCGCTGGCAACTCTGGTTGTCAACAAGCTGCGCGGCGGCCTGAAAATCGCAGCGGTTAAGGCACCGGGTTTCGGCGATCGCCGCAAAGCCATGCTGCAGGATATCGCAATCCTGACCGGTGGTCAGGTCATCAGCGAAGATTTGGGCATGAAGCTCGAGTCGGTTACCATGGACATGCTGGGCACTGCCAAGAAGGTCACGATCACCAAGGACGAAACCACCATCGTCGATGGTGCAGGTGAAAAAGCCGAAATCCAAGCACGCGTTTCGCAGATCCGTACTCAGATCGAAGAAACCTCTTCGGATTATGACCGTGAAAAACTGCAGGAACGTGTGGCCAAGCTGGCTGGCGGTGTTGCCGTGATCAAGGTCGGCGGTATGACCGAGGTTGAAGTGAAAGAGCGTAAAGATCGTGTTGACGATGCTCTGAACGCAACCCGCGCAGCCGTTCAAGAAGGCGTGATCGTGGGCGGCGGTGTCGCTCTGGTTCAGGCTGGTAAATCCCTGGAAGGCCTGGTTGGCGCCAATACCGATCAAAACGCCGGTATCTCGATCGTTCGCAAAGCTCTCGAAGCGCCTCTGCGCCAGATCGCTGAGAACGCGGGTGTTGACGGTGCGGTTGTAGCTGGCAAGGTCCGTGAATCGGACGACACCAGCTTCGGCTTCAACGCTCAGACCGAAGAATATGGCGACATGTTCGCCTTCGGTGTGATCGATCCGGCCAAAGTGGCACGGACCGCACTGGAAGACGCATCTTCGATTGCGGGTCTGCTGATCACCACCGAAGCGATGGTTGCTGACAAGCCCGCCAAAGAAGGCGCGGCTCCTGGCGGTATGCCCGACATGGGCGGCATGGGCGGCATGATGTAAGTCACGCCTTCCACGCTGGAAGATTTGGGGCCGCCTTCGGGCGGCCCCTTTTTATTCAGAGGGTGAATTGTCCCAACGTATTGTTTTTTTATATAAATTTATTTTCGACAAGCGCTCCTACAGTCTAAGATTTCCTGTCCGATTGAGCAAAACTCAGTTCGCATAGCATGGAGACGATGCCCGTCGCAGCAGCTTGGGCATCGGGGTGCAGGTGATGGCTTGGGAGTTGAGCATAGCGCGGACGCTGTCTAGGCTGCGTTCAGTGTGCAGCAGGACAGGGATGCGATGACATGGGCAAATTGATCGTGGGTTCAGACGGCAAGCCGCGCTGCAAATGGTGCGGGGACGTGGCGGAATTCCTGCCCTATCATGACAATGAATGGGGCTATCCGGTGGGTGACGACATCCGGTTATTCGAAAAGTTATGTCTGGAAAGTTTCCAGTCGGGGCTGAGCTGGCGCACCATTCTGGCCAAGCGGGAAAACTTCAGAAGTGCATTTTCCGGGTTTGATTTCAATAAGGTAGCAGAGTTTGACGAGAGCGATGTGTCGCGGCTATTGGGGGATGCGGGGATCGTGCGGCATCGTGGTAAGATTGAGGCGGTGATCAACAATGCGCGGCGGGCGCAGGAGTTGGTGGTGCTGGAAGGGTCGATCGCAGCCTTTGTCTGGAGCTATGAGCCCGATCCGGCCGAATTACCCGAACCGCAGACGCAATCGACCTCGCCCGCTTCGGTCGCCTTGTCGAAGGAGCTGAAAAAGAGGGGATGGAAATTCGTAGGTCCTACAACGGTTTATGCGTTCATGCAGGCGATGGGATTGATCAATGACCATGCGGCGGGTTGTGTGATGCGCGACAAGGCCGCCCGTGCGCGGGCGGAATTTGACAGGCCGGTCTGATGCGGCTGTTTCTATTGACCCTTGTGACCATGATCGCCTTTGCGGCGAATTCAGTTTTGAACCGCATGGGGTTGGCGCAGACGGGGTTGGATCCGGTGCTTTTTGGAACCGTTCGGTTGATGGCCGGGGCCGTGATGCTGGCGGTTCTATCCTTTGCTTTGCGCGGTGGTCTGCCCTTGAAAGGGGATGGGCGGGCGATTGGTGTAATTGCGCTAAGTCTTTATATTTTCGGCTTTTCTCTGGCTTACACTGCGCTGGATGCAGGGATCGGGGCGTTGGTTTTGTTCGGTATGGTTCAGGTTACGATGTTTGCCGGGGCTTTGTGGTTGGGGGACAGGGTGCCAGGGTTGCGATGGGCCGGGGCGGTGGTGGCTTTCGTCGGGCTGGTCTGGTTGCTGTGGCCCGGTGGCGGCGTGGTTTTGCCGCCGTTGCAGGCGGGAATGATGGTGCTGGCCGGGATCGGTTGGGGCATCTATTCGCTGAACGGGCGCAGGGCCGGGGATGCGTTGCAGGCGACGGCGGCGAATTTCGTTCTGGCGGTCCCGATCGGGATGGGTTTGACGCTGTTGTCAGGGGTTAGTAGTTTGAATCCATTAGGTATTGTATTGGCAATTCTGTCCGGTGCGGTGACGTCTGGGCTAGGTTATGCGCTGTGGTACTCGATCCTTCCGCGTCTGGGGGCGACACGGGCGGCGGTGGCGCAAGTCACGGTTCCGGTCCTCGCTATTGCGGGCGGCATGCTGTTTCTGGGCGAGGTGCCTTCGCTGAGCTTTCTGCTGTCGGTGGGGGTGGTTCTGACCGGCGTCGTATTGTCGAGCCTTGCCCGCTGAGGGGCAACGTAAAAGGCCCGCCAGAGGCGGGCCTTTTAGCAATAGTTTGTCGAGATTTGTGCAATTTGTAGCGCGAAACGCTACAGATGGCTTCAGAGCTTCTCGGTCAGTTCCGGCACGGCCTGGAACAGGTCGGCGACGAGGCCGAAATCGGCAACCTGGAAGATCGGTGCCTCTTCGTCCTTGTTGATTGCGACGATGACCTTGGAGTCCTTCATGCCCGCGAGGTGCTGGATCGCACCCGAGATGCCGACGGCAATATAAAGGTCCGGTGCCACCACCTTGCCGGTCTGACCAACCTGCCAGTCGTTCGGCGCAAAGCCCGAATCGACCGCAGCGCGCGAGGCGCCAACGGCGGCGCCGAGTTTGTCGGCCAGCGCTTCGATGATCTTGAAGTCGTCTTCCGACCCGACGCCACGGCCACCCGAGACCACGATCTTGGCCGAGGTCAGTTCCGGACGATCGCTTTCGGCAACCTTGTCTTCGACCCATTCGGACAGGCCTTCGGCGGCGCCGACCGAAATGGTTTCGACTGCGGCAGAGCCGCCGTCGCCCGCGGCGTCGAAGGTCGAGGTGCGGAAGGTGATGACCTTCTGCGCGTCATTCGATTTCACGGTCTGGATCGCGTTGCCGGCATAGACCGGGCGTTCGAACGTGTCGCCATCGACAACGCCGGACACATCCGACAGCACCATCACGTCCAAGAGCGCCGCGACGCGCGGCATGATGTTCTTGGCGTCGGTGGTTGCGGGGGCCACGATGTGGCTGTAATCGCCCGCCAGCGACACGATCAGTGCCGCAGTGGGTTCGGCCAGACGGTGGCCCAGAGACGCGTCTTCGGCGACCAGAACTTTGGAAACGCCGTCGATCTTGGCAGCCTCGGCCCCGGCCGCGGCGGCCGAAGAGCCGACGCAAAGCGCGGTCACGTCGCCCAGAGCCTTGGCGGCCGTTACGGCCTTGGCGGTTGCATCCAGCGCCAGTGCGCCGTCGGTGACTTCAGCAAGCAGGAGAACAGCCATTACACCAGCCCCTTTTCTTTCAGTTTCGCCACAAGATCATCGACCGAGCCGACCATTTCACCGGCCTGACGTTCCGCCGGTTCGGTGGTCTTGACGATTTCCAGACGCGGGCTGACATCGACGCCGTAATCGGCGGCGGATTTTTCATCCAGCGGCTTCTTCTTGGCTTTCATGATATTGGGCAGCGACGCATAACGCGGTTCGTTCAGACGCAGGTCGGCGGTGATGATCGCGGGCAGTTTGACCTTGATGGTCTGCAAGCCGCCATCGACTTCGCGGGTGACCACGGCGCTGTCGCCGTCCAGATCCAGTTCGCTGGCGAAGGTCGCCTGCGACCAGCCCAACAGCGCCGACAGCATCTGGCCGGTGGCGTTCATGTCATTGTCGATCGCCTGTTTACCGGCGATGACCAGCCCGGGCTGTTCTTCGTCGATCACAGCCTTGAGGATCTTGGCGACAGCCAGCGGTTCGATGTCCTGATGCACGTCATCGGCCGCCACGACCAGAATGGCGCGGTCGGCACCCATGGCCAGAGCGGTGCGCAGGGTTTCCTGCGCCTGCTTGACGCCGATCGAGACGACGACGACTTCTTCAGCTTTTCCGGCCTCTTTCAGGCGGATCGCTTCTTCGACGGCGATTTCGTCGAACGGGTTCATCGACATTTTCACATTGGCAAGATCGACACCGCTGCCGTCCGCTTTGACGCGGACTTTCACGTTATAGTCGATCACACGTTTGACAGGTACGAGTACCTTCATTGGCGCGGTCTCCCTCTAGGTGTGTGGGGGATGGTAACGATTCCCCCGTATACTATCGGCCCTTTGTTATATTCTTGCGCGGAGGTGAAACAGGGGAAAATCGTCACGTTAGCGCCAACCGACGTCGCGTTTTCAAACTTTCTGCCAGTGGCAAGCCAAAAGATTGAAAAAAGGGGCTGGGAAGCCGGACCAAAAAGGGCATATTCGAAGCTACGGAGCAGATATGGGTTTTCTTGTCACATCACCTGAAATCGTGGATTTCCCGGAACAGACCGTTATCGGTTTCGGGGGCGAATTCCGTTTGGAAAGCCGCGATGAGATTCCGAAGCTCTGGTGGCAGTTGCATACCGAATGGAAACTGGTGGAAAACGGGGTCAGGAGGACGACCATCGGGGTCTATCAACCGCTTCAGAAAGATCGGCCTTTTTCCTATTATGAACCGTATTCCTATCTTGCCGGTGTTGTGGCGGAGGACGGGGAAACCTGCAATTCGCAGTTCAAGTCGGAGCTGTTGCAGGGAGGCTGCTATGGGCGGTTCCGGTTTATCGGGTCCTTTGTGGAAGTCACCGACGCATTTGATTCCATCATGCTGAACTGGCTGCCGGAAAGCGGGTTCCAGCTGGACAACCGGGCGGTGTTCGAACGCTACCCGTCCTATCCGTTTGGCAGCAGTGCAATTCCGAAATTCGAAATCTGGCTGCCAATGGCGCAACGGGTCTAACCCGAGCACCGACCCGGATTACCGTCGGTGTCACCTGTTTGCGCCGGGCACCCATAGCACATCGGCGCGGCCGTGATCGTTGGCCAGCCGGGCGGCGACGAAGAACCAGTCGGACAGCCGGTTGAGGTATTTGACTGCGGACGCGTTGACGTCTTCGGAACCGGACAGTTCCACCGACAGCCGTTCGGCGCGGCGCGCGACGGTGCGGCACAGATGCAAATGGGCCGACAGCGCCGATCCGCCGGGCAGAATGAAGCTGCGCAGCGGTTCAAGGTTTTTGTTCATCACGTCGATTTCGGATTCGAGCCGTTCAACCTGAGTGTCGGCGATCCGCAGCGGCGGGTAGTCGGCATCAGCATCCTTGTCCATTTCCGGGCGGCACAGGTCGGCGCCCAGATCGAACAGGTCGTTCTGAATCCGGCTGAGCGCGTCGTCGGTTTCGCCGCTCGCATGCAGCCGGGCCAGACCCAGCGTGGCGTTCAGTTCATCCACGGTGCCATAGGCCGCCACGCGGGGGGAATGTTTCGGCACCCGCACGCCATTGCCGAGCGCGGTATCGCCCTTGTCGCCGGTACGGGTGTAAATCTTGTTCAGAACGACCATCGTTTAACCTCCGCGCCGCAGCCAGACGAAAAGCAGGATCAGCAGAACCGCGACGAATTGCGCCGCGATCCGCAGGCGCATGATCTTGTTGGCATGTTTACGGTTGAAATCGCCGCCCTTGGCAAACCCGCCGATCCCGATCATCAGGATCACGAGCACGCCGAGGCAGGCGGCGGCGACGACATAGAAGAGCGGATCGTCTCTCATTTGGGCGGCTCCTTTGGGTTGGGTTGCGCCAAGATGTAGTGGCCCGGCGCGAAAAAGCGAAGTCTCTATTTGGTCGCGGGGGGCTTAACCCCGGGCCAGCAGCCAATCGAGCGCCCGGGAGGGAAGTATCCGGCGCAGTGCCCCCATGATATGGGTGGCCGTGGTGACGTAATAGCGCGGGCGCGGGTTGTCGCTGTTCAGGATGCGGATCAGTTTCGCGGTCACAGCTTCGGGTGGCAGTTCGAACAGGTCCTTTTTATCGCGGGTTTCATACAGCCGTTTGATCAGGCTGCCGCGGTATTGGTCGGCGCGCGGGCTGTTTTCCCAGTCGATCCATTTTTCGAAATGCGGGATCGCGTTTTTACGGATGTTCGAGGTGACCGGCCCCGGTTCGAGCAGCACCACCCTGATATTGGTGTCGCGCATTTCGATCCTGAGCGTATCGGTCAGCGCTTCGAGCGCGAATTTGGTTGAACTGTAGGCCGCGCGCCACGGGGCTACCACCAGACCGAGGATCGAGGAACAGTTGATGATATGGCCGTGGCCCTGCGCCCGCATCACCGGGATCACCCGGCGGGTCAGGTCGTGAATGCCAAAGAGATTGACCTCGAATATTTCGCGCAGCGCGCCGCGCGGCAGGTCTTCGGCGGCCCCGGGACAGGCGAAGGCACCGTTGTTGTAGAGCGCGTCAAGCGTGCCGCCGGTCGCTTGCAGGACCTGCGCCAGCGCGGTTTCGATGCTGGTTTCGTCGGCGTAATCCAGTTGCACGGTTTCCAGCCCTTCGGCGGCCAGCCGGTCGCAATCGACCTGTTGGCGGCAGGAGGCGAACACCCGCCAGCCCTGCGCTTTCAGCCCATGCGCGGCGGCATAGCCAATGCCCGAGGAACATCCGGTGATCAGGATCGTTTTCTGCACGCTTGCCTCCGACTGGGGTTATGCCCGCTTACGAAAAAAATCGTTACGCCGCAATCGCGGAGCCGGGCAATACCGCTTAGCCATCCGCTGCCCGGGCGGTCAACAGCGATCCAGCGATCCAGCCAATGCGGCCGGTGTCGATCACCCGCAGCTTGACCCAGCCCTGACCGGGGTCCTGAAGCACACGAACCTCGGCGCCGCGGGTCAGTTTGGCGACGACATTGTAACGCTTGCCCGGTCCCATCCGCAGATTGGCCCGGGACGGTCGGACGGACCGGAAATCGGGGGCTGGTTCGGCCTGGATCACCTGCACCGGTTGCGACCGGACCGCGGAAGTGGCGACCGGATTTTCAGAGGCAGGGATGACCCTGATCAGCGGCAGGGCGGGGGCCGTGAAGTCGACCGGTTCAACACGCGATCCGGGGGCGGCCACCGGGATCGGAACAGTGGGCGGTGCGGTGCGGACGATTCGCTTTTCGCTGGCGGCGCGGGCTGATGCGGCTTCGACCCGTGCCAGCCGGGCAAAGCGATCCGCACCGGGATTAAAATCTGCGCCACCGCTGGCCTGATAGAAAGCCAAGGCCAGCAAGAAAAAGGTCAGAACGATTAAAGGATGCATCGTTGGCCCCTGAAATGGATTCAATGAATATTGTTTTCAATGTCTTCCTATATAACACGGGAAGGCCGCGCAGGGGGAATACCGGAATACCATTCCCCACCGGGCACCGAGGACAGCACATTACGATGCGGCGACTGAAATTCGCGCTGACGCGGTCTTGTCGCGCCGTTATGTCGAAGGTACACAGCATATATGAGCGATCTGATCGACGACCCCAACATGAACCCGATGGAAGTGTCCGAGCCGCTGCGGCGGGCCATTGGCGAACGCTATCTGACCTATGCGCTGAGCACGATCATGCACCGGGCGTTGCCCGATGCGCGTGACGGGCTGAAACCGGTGCATCGGCGCATTTTGTATGCGATGCGCGAATTGCGGCTGTCTTCTTCGGGGGGGTTCCGGAAATCGGCGAAAATTTCCGGCGACGTGATGGGCAATTACCACCCGCATGGCGATGCTGCGATCTATGACGCGATGGCGCGTCTGGCACAGGATTTCAACGTGCGCTACCCGCTGGTCGACGGGCAGGGCAATTTCGGCAATATCGACGGCGATAACCCGGCTGCCAGCCGATACACCGAAGCGCGGATGACGGCCGCCGCCGAGGCATTGCTGGACGGGCTGAACGAAGACGCCGTTGATTTCCGCGAAAATTACGACGGGACTCTGAGTGAACCGGTGGTGTTGCCGGCGGCGTTCCCGAACCTGCTGGCCAATGGATCGTCGGGGATCGCGGTGGGCATGGCCACCAATATCCCGCCGCATAACATCGAGGAACTGATCGGGGCGTGTCTGCATCTGATCAAGGTGCCGGATGCGCGCGATGAAACCCTGCTGAATTACGTGCCGGGGCCCGATTTCCCCACTGGCGGCGTGATCGTGGAGCCGCGCGACAGCATCGCGCAGGCGTATCGGACCGGGCGCGGGGCGTTCCGGCTGCGCTGCAAATGGGAAGTCGAGGATCTGGGGCGCGGCACCTGGCAGGTGGTTATCACCGAAATCCCCTATCAGGTGCAGAAATCCAAGCTGATCGAAAAGATCGCCGAGCTGATCCAGACCAAGAAAATACCGATTCTGGCCGATGTGCGCGACGAAAGCGCCGATGATATCCGGCTGATTCTGGAACCGCGGTCGAAAAACGTCGATCCGCAGGTTCTGATGAACATGATGTTCCGCAGTTCGGATCTGGAAATCCGGTTTTCGCTGAACATGAACGTGCTGATCGACGGGGTGACGCCGAAGGTCTGTTCGCTGAAAGAAGTGCTGCGCGCGTTCCTCGATCACCGCCGCGAGGTGCTGCAGCGCCGGTCGCAGCATCGTTTGGACAAGATCGATCACCGGCTGGAAGTTCTGGAAGGGTTGATCATCGCCTTTCTCAACCTCGACCGGGTGATTGACATCATCCGCTATGACGACGCGCCGAAAGACGCGCTGATGGCGGAAAACTGGGGCCTGAAACGGGCCCGCGCGATGTCCGAGGCCGATTATGTTTCGCCGCTGCCGACGACGGTCGAGGGCGAATTGAGCGATGTACAGGCCGAAGCGATCCTGAACATGCGGTTGCGGTCGTTGCGGCGGCTGGAAGAGATCGAGCTGAACCGCGAGCGCGATGCGCTGCTGGAAGAGCGCGAAGGTCTGCTGGGTCTGCTGGCCAGCGAAGATTTGCAATGGGGTCGGGTCAGCGAAGAATTGAAAGAGACCCGCAAGCAGTTCGGCCGGGGCTATCCCGGCGGCGCGCGGCGGTCGCAATTCGCCGAGGCCGGTGTGGTCGAAGAGGTGCCTTTGGAGGCGATGATCGACCGCGAACCGATCACCGTGGTCTGTTCGCAGATGGGCTGGATCCGGGCGATGACCGGCCATATCGACCTGACCCGTGAGCTGAAATTCAAGGATGGCGACGGGCCACGGTTCATTTTCCACGCCGAAACCACCGATAAGCTGCTGGTTTTTGCCAGCAATGGGCGGTTCTATACCATGCAGGCGTCGAACCTGCCCGGTGGGCGCGGCATGGGCGAACCGCTGCGGTTGATGGTCGATCTGCCCAACGAATCGGAAATCGTCGACCTGTTCATCCACAAGCCGGGACAGAAATTGCTGGTCGCATCCACCGAAGGCAACGGGTTCATGGTCACCGAAGACGAGGTTTTGGCCCAGACCCGGACCGGCAAGCAGGTGCTGAACGTCAAGGATGACGTGAAGGCCGAAATCGTGCGGCCGGTGATTGGCGATCACGTGGCGATTGTCAGCCAGAACGGCAAATTGCTGGTCTTCCCGGTGGCGGAGCTGCCGGAAATGACCCGGGGCAAGGGTGTGCGGTTGCAGAAATACAATATGGCGCGCGGGCGTCAGGGGACTCTGGAGCTGGATGGCGGGCTGTCGGATATCACCACCTTTGACTGGGACGCCGGTCTGAGCTGGGAAATGGGCGGCGGCAAGACCCGGCATGAACCGGATCTGACCGATTGGCTGGGCAAGCGGGCCGGGGTCGGCAAGAAGGCACCCTATGGCTTCCCGCGCAGTTACAAGTTCAAGTGAACGCCGCTGAATCAGGCGGGTCCGTTGCCTGAAAATGCGACTGGGCTGCGCTGCTAGGGCCAGTCGGAAAAGGTCCGCAATGCGCTGCTGGCCTGAAGGTCCATTTCCTGTCGTGTCATCTGCCGGTACTGGCGCGGCGAGAGGCCCGTCGACCGTTTGAAGAAATGTGAAAACTTGGTCGGATCGTTGAAGCCAAGGTGATCGGCGATCGACTGAATGCTATCGTCGGATTGCGCAAGGCGGGTGGACGCATCCAGCAAAATCCGCTGATGGATCAGCGCCAGCGGAGAGCGTTTCAGGTTTCGTTGGCAGATATCGTGCAGCCGGTCATAGGTCAGGTTCAGATCCTGACAATATTCGGCAACCGATTTGCGGTTGCGATAGTCCAGTTCGACCAATTGCCGGAAACGATGCAGTATCCTGATGTCGTTCTTGACGTCGGTCAGGCTGTCGGCGGTGAACATCCGGCTGGTCGCGATCAGCAACAGCCGCAGCAGCGCGGCGATGGCGGTTTGGGATCGTTTACCCGGGTCGTTCAGTTCCTGAACCAGCAGCGGCAGCAATGGCAAAATAGAGGTTTCGACAATTTGCGGGTTTTCGGGTGTCAGTGAAGGGCGGCTGAGTACAAGATCGAGCGACAGGCTTTCCGGTCCGGTGCCGGTGATCAGGGATTGCATCCGCCGGGCAAATCCGATGATCCACACGCCGGTTCCGGCGGGCACCTGCAAGCGCGCCTGCGCGCCGTGGGGCAACACCATCACGCAATGCCGGCCAATCGTGATGTCCCGCTCACCCATCAGAAGCTGCGCCGCGCCGCGCCGCACGATCACGATCAGATTGAAGGTTTCAAAGCTGCCCTGCCCGGCGACATAGACGCGGGGCCGGAAGCTTGGTTCGACCGCTTCGAGGCGCAGCATCGACATGAGTGCAGAATTTTCCGACCCGGCCAATGATCCATTTCCCATAAAGTTTCAATATTTACCCAGATACCGACATTTGTTGGCCCGTGCAAACGGGTCATAGTGAGGGCCGGGCTGCCGGACTGGCAGGGGAGGACCGCGTGACTGATTTCGCCAAAACAGCCAGTTCGGCTGTCGCAACCACTGGACGCGGGACGGGCGGGCCGTTGGAGACCGGGCTGTTCGTGAACGGCGCGCATGTGGCTGCCGAGGCTGCCGCGACATTCACGCGGCTGGACCCGTCGACCGATCTGGTGGCATCGGTCGCGGCGGACGGGCGCGCGGCGGATGCGGAATATATCGCGTCGGTCGCGGCGGCAAATTTCAGTTCATGGTCGACATTGACAGGGGCCAGACGCGCCGCCGTTTTAAGGCGGGCCAAGCAGTTGATCCCGCAATATGCCGAAAGATTTGCACAAAGCATGACCACCGAAGTCGGCGCAACGGCGGAGTGGGTTGCGTTCAATCTTCAGATTGCTTCGGACGTGTTGGAAGCCACGGCGGCGCTGGCCGAAAGATTTGGTGCCGAAGGCACGGTTCCAGATGGAACGACGTCGCAAGCGGTGCGCGTGCCTGCGGGGGTCTGTCTGGCCATCGCGCCGTGGAATGCGCCTGTCGCGCTTGGCATGCGGGCAATCGCGTTTCCATTGGCGTTTGGCAATGCGGTCATTTTCAAAGCGTCCGAGCTATGTCCGGTTACACATGTTCTGATTGGGGATTTGCTGCACGAAGCGGGTTTGCCGGCGGGAGTTCTGAACATCATCACCAATGCGCCCGAACATTCCGCCGAGGTTGTCGAGACCCTGATCGCAAGCCCCGCCGTGCGCCGGGTGAATTTCACCGGATCGACGCGGGTGGGGCGGATCGTTGCCGGGCTTGGCGCGCAGCATCTGAAACGCTGTCTGCTGGAGTTGGGAGGCAAATCGCCGTTCATCGTGCTGGCGGATGCGAATATTGATCTGGCGGTGGAGGCGGCGCTGTTCGGGGCTTACCTCAATTCGGGCCAGATTTGCATGGCGACCGACCGGATTATCGTCGATCACGCGATTGCCGATGACTTTGTGGCGGCGCTGGCGATCCGCGCGCGCGGACTGACCGCGGGCGATCCGCGCGAGCCGGGTATGCGGGTCGGACCGTTGGCGACATCCTCGATCGCGGCGCGGCTTTCGGCGTTGATCGAAGACGCGGTGGGCAAGGGGGCGGTGTTGCGCGCGGGTGGTCCTGCGCGCGGTCAGTTCATGGATGCGACCATCGTTGACGGTGTTTCTCCGATGATGCGGATCTATTCGGAGGAATGTTTCGGTCCTCTGGTCGGGGTTTACCGGGTCGGGTCCGCCGAGGAGGCCGTCACGATTGCGAATGACTGCGAATACGGGCTGTCTTCGGCTGTGTTCAGTCGCGACATTTCCGCCGCCCGCGCCGTCGCAGAGCAGTTGGAAACCGGCATTTGCCACATCAATTCGGCAACCGTCGCGGACGATCCTGCAATGCCGTTCGGCGGCATGAAGGCCAGCGGCTATGGCCGTTTTGGCGGCGATGCCTGTTTCGATGAATTCACCGAATTGCGCTGGATCACAACGCCGCCCGACACGGGCGCGACTTAAAAAGAGCCTTTGAGCATAACAACCGGGAGAGACCAAATGAAAACCGCAATTTCGAAAGCCATTCTCAGCCGTCGCCAATTCGTTGGCACGACGCTGGCCGCAGGCAGTCTGACATTCGCCGGGCGCGCCGCAATGGCGCAGGGTGCCGAGACAATTCGCATCGGCTTTGTAAGCCCGCGCACCGGGCCTTTGGCCGGGTTCGGAAAAACCGACGGCTATGTGCTTGACCGGGCCCGCGAGGCTTTGGCGGGCGGGCTTGAAATCGGCGGCAAGTCCTATGCGGTCGAAATTCTGGACCGCGATACCCAATCCGATCCGGCCCGCGCGGCGCAGCTTGCGAAAGAGCTGATCAACGCGGGGATTGATCTGATGCTGGCGGTTTCGACCCCGGAGGTGATCAACCCGGTGGCGGACGCGTGCGAAGCGGCTGGTGTGCCCTGCCTGTCCACCGTGATGCCCTGGGAGGCATGGTATTTCGGGCGCGGCGCGAAACCGGGCGAACCCAGCCCGTTCAAGTGGACCTATCATTTCGGGTTCGGTGTCGGTGAATTCCTGAAGACCTATGTTTCGCAATGGTCTTTGGTCGAGACCAACAAGAAAGTCGGCGTGATGTATCCGAATGACGCCGATGGTAACGCCGTGCGCGCCGCGCTTGCGCCGCAACTGGCCGACGCGGGGTTCACCATCATCGACCCCGGCGCCTATGAAACCGGCACCACCGATTATTCGACACAGATCGCGCTGTTCAAGGCCGAAGGGGTCGAGATCATCAACACCTTCCCGATCCCGCCGGATTTCGCCGCGTTCTGGCGTCAGGCTGCGCAGCAGGGGCTGACCCGTCAGATCAAGATCATGCAGACCGCCAAAACCGGGCTGTTCCCGTCAGATATCGAAGCGCTGGGATCGCTGGGAAGCAAAATTTCATCGGCGGCATACTGGCATCGCGATTTCCCCTACAGTTCGCCCCTGACAGGGTTGAGCGGACAGCAATTGTCCGATGGCTGGGAGGCTGAGACGGGGGAACAGTGGACCCAGCAGCTTGGCGCGACGCTGTCGTTGCTTGATGCCGGGGTGGAGGCGCTTAAGGCGGCCGCCGATCCCAAATCGCGCGAATCCATCCGGGATGCGATTGCGGTTCTGAACGTCGAAACGATTGGCGGGCAGGTCGACTTCACCTCCGGGCCGGTGCCGAACGTATCGCCGGGGCCGATCATTGGGACGCAGTGGGTTGCCGCATCGGAGGGGCCGTACAAGTTCGACTATCTGGTGACGGAAAACGCGACCGACCCGAATGTGCCGGTTGCCGCCAAGCTGATCCCGTATAACGAGTGAACGGGGCAACGGTGATGACGCAGGGCGCGCAGCTTCGGGCCAGTGGGGTGCACAAATCCTTTGGGTCTCTGGCGGTGTTGAACGGGATCGATTTTTCGGTCCATTCGGACGAAGCCGTCGGCATTGTCGGACCGAACGGGGCCGGGAAATCGACGCTGCTTGGGGTTTTGTCCGGCGCAACCTTTGCCACAAGCGGCGAGGTGCGGTTGAACGATGCCGATGTCAGCAGGTTGCCGGCCCGCGACCGTGCGGCGAAGGGACTGGTGCGCACGCACCAGATCCCCAAACCGTTTTCGGGCATCACCGTTTTTGAAAATGTGCTTGTGGCCGCTACCCATGCGGGCGCAAGACGCCAGTCCGAGGCCTATGATCTGGCTCTCGACGCGCTGGAAATCTGCGGCATGATGCCGGTGGCGAACCGCCCGGCGGAAAGCATCGGTCTGCTGGATCGCAAGCGGCTGGAACTGGCCCGTGCTTTGGCCACGCGGCCCAAGCTGCTGCTGCTGGACGAAATCGGCGGCGGGTTGACCGATGCCGAGGCGTCCGAATTGGTGGACACGATCCGTAAACTGCGCGGCCGCGGGATCGGCATCGTCTGGATCGAACATATCGTTCATATCCTTGTGCAGGTGGCCGAAAGGTTGGTGTGCATGGATGCGGGGCGGATCATCGCCGAGGGCGATCCCGATGCGGTGATGACGCATCCTGAAGTGGTCAAAGCCTATCTGGGAGGAGCGCCTGAATGAGCATGTTATCGGTACAGGATCTGGACGTGCGTTATGGTCAGTTTCGCGCGGTCCGGTCGGTCAGTTTTGATATTGTCAAAGGCGAGATCGTCGCGCTGGTCGGGGCGAATGGTGCTGGCAAGACGACGATGCTGCGCGCGCTTGCCGGGGCCAACAGGGTCCATGGCGGGGCGATCCGTCTGAACGGGGTTGATATTACCCATACCCTTAGCCATCTGCGGGTTGCCGCCGGGCTGGCTTTGGTCCCCGAGGGGCGCAAGCTGTTTCTGGATATGACGATTGAGGAAAACCTGCTGCTGGGCCGTACGGTTGGGCGGCCCGGGGTCTGGACGGTCGACAAGGTTTTTGAAACCTTCCCGAACCTCGTCAAGCGGCGTCATGCGCTGACCGGCACCATGTCGGGCGGCGAACAACAGGCCACCGCCATCGGGCGGGCCCTGATGTCGAACCCGGAGGTTTTGATTCTGGACGAGGTCAGTCTTGGTCTGTCGCCGCTCGTGGTGGATCAGGTCTATGCGTCGCTGGACAATTTGCTGACCATGGGCACGACGATCATTCTGGTTGAACAGGACCTGACCCGGGCGATGGCGGTGGCGGACCGGGTCATCTGTATGCTGGAGGGCCGCATCCTGCTGGATCGCGCGATGGAGCAGACCGACCGTGCTGAAATCACCCAAGCCTATTTCGGACAAGGTTACAGTGCTGTGGGAGAACCGGCATGATCAATATTCTGATACAGGCGACGCTGCTGGGCGGGTATTATGCGCTGATTGCCTGCGGGCTTGCCTTCATGTTTCAGGTGATGCGGGTCATCAATCTGGCGCATGGGTCGCTGGCGATTGTCAGCGCGTATCTGGTCTGGGTGGTGTCCGATACGTTTGGTCTGTCGCCCTTCGTGGCGTTGCTGGCGATCATTCCGGTGATGGGGCTGGCCGGGTGGTTGTTGCAGCGTCTGGTGCTGGAACGGGCGGTCAAGGGCGGCGAGCTGCTGCCGGTGCTGTCGACCTTTGGTCTGGCCATCGTACTGGACAATCTGTTGTTTCAGCAGTTCGGCGCGAATACGCGGTCATTGTCACCCTATGTCGGGGATCTGAGCTGGGAAGCGTTTGAGCTGCCGGGGAATATCTATGTCGGCAAGTTGCCGGTCTACATCCTGATCGCGGCGATTGTCATCATCGGGGCATTGGATCTGCTGTTGAAGAAAACCGCGCTTGGCCGCCAGATCCGTGCGACCGCGGCCGATCCCGTGACCGCCGGTCTGGTGGGGGTGGATGCGCGGCGCGCGGCGGGGGTTGCGGCGGCTTTGGCGACGATGACGGTCGCGGTGTCCGGCGTGGCCCTGGGTTTGCGCGGGACGTTCGATGCCTATGCCGGGGCGCCGCAATTGCTGTTCGCGTTCGAGGCCACAATCATTGGCGGCGCGCGGTCGCTTTGGGGGGTGTTGGGCGGTGCGATCATTCTGGCCGTGGCGCAATCGCTGGGCGCACAAATCCATCCGCAAGGATTTCTTCTGGGCGGTCACATCGCCTTTCTGATGTTCCTGTTCTTTCGGATATGGCGCAGCGGCAAGGGGTCGATCCTTGCCGCATTTCTGCCTGCCGCATTGCGCAAGGGAGATGCCCAATGAGGATTCAACGCTGGACCTGGCAGGCCAAGGTCACGTTTTCGCTGGCCACCGTTATTGTCGTGCTGTTGGCGGTATTGGGGCCATTTGCATCCGCCGGTGTCATCGAGCGGCTGACCGTGTTGTTCATCTATATCATCATGGCCGCGATGTGGAATGCGCTGGCCGGCTATGGCGGGCTTGTTTCCATCGGTCAGCAACTGTTTTTTGGGCTGGGTGCCTATATGACGATCCGGATCGCGGATGCGGGGGTCGATCCGTTTCTGGCCATCCCGATCGCGGCGCTGGTGGTGGGGGCGATATCATGGGTTCTGTCGCTGTTCATGTTGCAGCTGCGGGCCGGTGAATTCGCAATTGGCATGTGGGTGCTTGCCTCGATCGCGCATCTTTGCGTCAATCTCGATCCGCTGATTCAGGGCGAAACGGGCACCTCTTTGATTTCGCTCAACGCCTTCGACATCGAAACCCGGAGGATTTACATTTTCTGGGCCGCTCTGGTCGGGATGGTCGGGTTGCTGGGGCTGCTTTTCGCGGTTTTGCGCACGCCGACCGGGCTGGCGATGCAGGCGATCCGTGATGATGAGGAAGCCGCGGATTCAATCGGGGTGAACCCGATGCGGACCAAGCGGCTGTTCTTTGTGCTTGCCGGGTTCGGGACCGCGGTGGCGGGGGCCTTGTGGTTGGCGCAGGTGTCGGCGTTCCAGCCCAAGACCTATTTTTCGGTGCAGTGGACGGCCTACATGATCTTCATGGTGCTGGTCGGCGGGCTGGGTCGTTTTGAAGGCGCTATTCTGGGGGCCTTGGTGTTTTTCGGAGTCGAGACTTGGTTCTCCGATACGGGCGTTTGGTACCTGATCGGACTGGGTGCCGCAGCGATGCTGTTTTCGCTTTTTCTGCCAAAGGGGCTTTGGGGCTGGGTCGAGGCGCGGACCGGTCTGCGATTGATGCCGCTTGGCTATGTCGTGCAACCAGAACAGAAACTTTAACATTCATTAAGAGGAGAGTTGTCATGCTCTTTGGAAAGACCATCGTGGTCACTGGGGTAGCCAGCGGGATCGGTCGCAGGACCGCAGAGCTTGCCGGTCAATTGGGCGCCGAGGTGATCGGGATCGACCGGGCAAAGCCGGACGACACATTCGGTCAGTTCCTGAGCGGCGACCTGTCGACGCCCGAAGGTGTGGCCGCCATTGCGGCGGCTTTGCCGAACCGGCTGGATGCGCTTTGCAACGTTGCGGGCGTGTCGGGCAATACCGGGGCGGCCAATACATTGGCGATCAACTTTTTCGGATTGCGGGCCCTGACCGAAGCGTTGGAACCGAAAATCCGCGAAGGCGGATCGGTGGTGAATGTGGCGTCGATCGCGGGGTTTGGATGGCGCGAGAACGCCAAGCGCGCCGCCGCCATTGTCAAGACGCCCGGGTTCCCCGACGCCGCGCAGATCGTCAAGGAACATGCCATCCCGAACGAAGCGGGGTACCCCGTTTCAAAGGAAATCCTGTTGGTCTGGACCCTTCTGGCGGCGCATTTCGACAGGTTCAAGTCACGCGGCATCCGGGTGAACGCGGTGTCCCCCGGTCCGGTCGATACACCGATCCTGACGCAGTTCCGCGAAGTGCTGGGAAATGAGCGGGTCAATTCGGATGTGGACCGTGTCGGCCGCGCCGGAACCGCCGCCGATATTGCGCCCGCGATCCTGTTCCTGTGTTCGGATGCCGCGCGCTGGATCAACGGTCATAACCTGGCCACCGATGGCGGGCTTGAGGCGTCAATACTTGCTGAAATCAATCAATTCTGAGGAAACCACCATGACTGTTCAATTCGTCATCAATAACAAGGATAGCGGCGCATCGGGGGGGGGGACCTTTGACCGGATCGACCCGGTTACCGGCGAAGTCGCATCCACCGCCGCCGCCGCGAAGGCCGCCGATATCGGAGCGGTTGTCGCGGCGGCTGACGCAGCCTTTCCAGCCTGGTCCGCGATGGGGCCGGGCGAACGGCGGGCGCTTCTGAACAAGGCGGCCGACGCGATGGAGGCAAAATCCGACGCCTTTGTCGCCACCATGATCGCGGAAACCGGGTCCACCGGGCCGTGGGCGGGGTTCAATGTCATGCTGGCCGCTGGCGTGATCCGCGAAGCGGCGGCGATGACCACGCAAATCGGGGGCGAGGTCATTCCGGCCAACAAGCCCGGCACATTGGCCATGGGCGTGGCCCGCGCTAAGGGTGTCTGTCTTGGGATTGCGCCATGGAACGCGCCGGTGATCCTTGGCACCCGCGCGCTTGCGATGCCGTTGGCCTGCGGCAACACCGTGATCCTGAAAGGGTCCGAATCCTGTCCGAAAACCCACCGGATGATCGTGGATTGCTTTGTCGAGGCCGGTCTGCCCGCCGGCGTGGTCAACTATGTTTCGAACGCGCCGGAGGATGCGGCGGAGGTGGTGAAAGCCCTGATCGAAGCGCCCGCCGTCAAACATGTGAATTTCACCGGATCGTCGGCCGTGGGCCGCATCATCGGCCGCCTTGCTGGTGAAAACCTGAAACCGGCGCTGTTGGAACTGGGCGGCAAGGCGCCGCTGGTGGTTCTGTCCGATGCGGATATCGACGGCGCTGTGAATGCGGCGATTTTTGGCGCCTTCATGAATCAGGGCCAGATCTGCATGTCGACCGAGCGTCTGATCGTGGACGAAGCAATCGCCGATGAATTCGTTGAAAAGCTTGCGGCGCGGGCGTCGAAGCTGCCTTATGGCAACCCGCGCGATCAGGTCGTGCTTGGGTCTTTGGTGAGTGCCGCTGCGGGCGAAAAGATGGATGCGCTGATCGCCGATGCCACCGGCAAGGGCGCAAAGCTCGTGGCGGGCGGTCAGCGGGACGGCGCGATCCATTCGGCCACGTTGCTGGACGGGGTGACGTCCGAGATGCGGATCTATGGCGAGGAAAGCTTTGGTCCGGTCAAATCGATCATCCGTGTGCGCGGCGATGCGCAGGCAATCGCAACCGCGAATGACACCGAATACGGCCTGTCGGCGGCGGTGTTCAGTCAGGATATCCAGCGTGCGATCTCGGCTGCCAACCAGATCAAGAGCGGTATCTGTCACATCAACGGTCCCACCGTTTCGGATGAACCGCAGATGCCCTTTGGCGGGGTCGGGGATTCCGGTTATGGCCGGTTTGGCGGCAAGGCGGCGATCGCGGAATTCACCGATCTGCGCTGGATCACGATCGAAGACCCGAACCAGCATTACCCGTTCTGACACCCGGACGGGGTTTCAGGGCAGAAAGCGCATCCGGGAGGCTGCGCTTTCTTGCTGTCTGGCGGGCGCGTTGTTTCAGCTTTTCCCGATCGCCACCTCGATCAGCGCCAGTCCGCGCTTGGCGTCGACATGGGCCAATGCGTCGGTCAGGGCGGCATCGAAACCGTCGGCATCGCTGGCGTGGCGGGC
Source organism: Thalassovita sp. (assembly GCF_034670005.1). GTDB lineage: Bacteria > Pseudomonadota > Alphaproteobacteria > Rhodobacterales > Rhodobacteraceae > Thalassobius. The sequence continues at coordinate 332,236 of NZ_JAXMOH010000001.1, read as the reverse complement.
CCATGCGCGGCTGGCCTGTGCCACCTTGACGAAATCCGGGCTGGGCGAAAGGTCGGTCAGTGGCACCGTATTGGCCCTGGCGGCATAGCCATCGGGATAGATGTCCATCACCGACTGCCGCACCGCCCCCCATTCGGTATTGTTCAGCACCAGCACGACAATCGACAGGCCGAGCGATTCCGCGATCTGATGACAGGCGACGGGGTTGGCGAACATATAGGAACCGTCACCCATCGTGGCGACGACCGTTTTTTCCGGTTTTGCCAGCGCATATCCCATCGCCGCCGGAAAGCCCCAGCCAAGCCCGCCCGCATGGGGGCCGTCGAACCAGCTTTGATGCTTGTCGACCGTCATGAACGGCAGTTGGCAGCCGAGTTCTGAAAACACCGTTGCGTCCCGGTCGCGCAGTTTCAAAGACAGGGTGTGACTGATCCAGCGCTTGGTCAAGGCGGCAGAATTGACGTCGGCCTCTGCCGCCCCGATGCGGGCGGTCCGGTTGGCGAGATTAGCAGCGGCGACGTCGCGCTTGCGGCTCTCGATGCGGCTCTGGCGATCCGCAAGCCGGGCGGACAAGGCCGTTTCCAACGCCAGAATGGCGGGGGCCAGTTCGGTGGTGAGACCAAGATCGCAGCGGAAATTTCGCACGCCGGACCGGTCCTGTAACGGGCGGGGTCCGATCTGGATGACGGTCGCGTCTTCGCGCGGTTCGATCTGGGCCGGTGCCCAAGGGGCCAGCGCATCAAGGCAAAGCACGACATCGGCCTGTTCGAGCAGGGCGCGCGGGTCCGGGCCTGCCGCCATCGGGTGGGTCGTTGGCAGGGCGAGTTCGACCGCCCAGTATTGGCATACCGGTATCCCCCATGCCTGTGTCAGCCGCGACAAGGCCGCGAAAGCCTCGGCCGAGCCTGCACCGTGCTGGGCAAAGATGACCGGATGCGCGGCGCTGGCCAGAAAATCGGCGACCGCGTCGATCTGTTCGGCGCTGACGCCGGTCACTGCGCCGCGCATCTGTGGGCGGCGGGCGGCACCGCTGGCCGGCACGCTTTCGCTCAGCACCTCGCGGGGCAGGCTGATATAGACCGGCCCTTTGGGCGTACTGGTGGCGATGCCATGGGCCCGGTCGGTCACGTCGAACACCTGTTCGGGGAAGCGCAGTTCGTAGTCCCATTTGCAGGCTTCGCGGATCAGGCTGGCCTGATCCAGCATTTCCTGCCCCCAGCCGATCGGCACGGTGCGGGCACCCAGACGGCCCTTTTCCAGCGTCGGCGTACGCCCCGATAGCAGCAGCATGGGGATATTGTCGCAGGCCGCGTTGATGGCCCCCATCGCGGCATTGGCCAGCCCGACATTGGTGTGCACCATGACGGCCTGCGGTTTGCCGGTGGCCAGCGTATAGCCATGCGCCATGGCGACGGCGGCTGTTTCGAAGGGCACGGTCACGGTGCGGGGCAGCGGGATATGCTGCGCCTCCGCCTCGGACAGACCTTCGATGACAGGTGGAAAATCGGTGCCGGAATTGGCAAAGATATACTCCACCCCCAACCTGCTGAACCGTGCCAGCAGCGCCGCGCCTGCGGTCATCCGCTGTTTGCTGGTCTCCTCGGTCACCTCTGCCCCCCCCCTGATCTCATTATTCGAGATGTGCTTTTCACGCAGGGTTTATCAAACCTTTTTAGCTGTCAACAGGGCGCGCGCAGGGCGCGGCGGGGCAGTGCCCCCTCAGACCGGTTCCGCCTGCAGCCAAACCCCGCCTTCGGGGCGCAGGGTGATGATCATCACCGGTTTCGGATCGCGCCCCGGCACCGGGGTGAACCGGAACCGGGCCAGCAGGGTCGCCAGGATGATCACCGCCTCCTGCAGCGCGAAACTGGCCCCGATGCAGATGCGCGGGCCATCCCCGAAGGGCAGGTAGGTATAGCGCGCGATCGCCTTGCGGTCGGCGAACCGGTCGGGCCGGAACGCATCGGGATCGTCCCAGTAAAGATGGCTGCGATGCAGCGCATAGATTGGCAGTATCACCGTGTCACCGGGGCGGATGTCGCGCCCGCCCAGCGTGTCGGGTTTCAGCGCGGTGCGCGATATCAGCCCGGCGGGCGGGTAGAGCCGCAGGGCTTCGTCCACGATCATCCGAATGAAGGGCAGTTGCGCCACATCCCCGGCGGTGGCGGCGCGGGTGCCCAGCACGGCCCGGGCTTCGGCGTGGGCGCGCTGCTGCACTTGCGGGTCGAAGGCGGCGAGGTACAGCGCCCATCCCAGGGTCAGGGCAGTGGTTTCATGCCCGGCCACGATGAAGGTCAGCAGGTTGTCGCGCAATTCGCTGGTATTCATCCGGCGGTGGGTTTCGGGGTCTTCGCCCTGCAACAGCAGGTCAAGCAGGTCGGGCGTGCCTGTATGAGGTTCTTGGCGGCGGGCGTCGATGGACCTGTCGGCAAGGGTTTTCATTTCCTTCAGGATCTTTCCCGACATCAGCCGCGCCGGGCGCGGAATCCAGTCAGGCAGGCCAAAGATGTCGAACAGCGACACCCGCCCGGCGGCGTCGATATAGGCGTCGATGGCGCGGTGCACCGCGTCGCGGTCGAACCCGCCGCTGTCGGAAAAGGTGACGTCACCGATCACGTCGAAGGTGGCGCGGACCATTTCATCGGCCATGTTGATCGCACGATTGCCGCTTTGCGCCACCCTGTCGGCGGCACGTTCCGCGCTGGCGGTCATCACCGGGCCCAGATTGGTCACGTTGCGGTGGGAAAACACCGGGGCTGCGGCGCGCCGTTGCCAGCGCCAATGTGCGCCTTCGGCCACGAACAGGGAATCGCCGATCGCCGGGCGCAGCAGGTTCTTGGTCACCAGAGATTTCGGGTAATCGTCGAGCCGGTCGAGCAGAATTCGGCGGATCGCGTCGGGGTCCATCACCATATGCCAGCGCTTGCCGGTCTTGCCGCTGACCATCGGTTGGGTGGTGGCGATATGCGGGATGATCGACAGCACGTTTTGCCGGGCGGCGTTGAGGCTTTGTAATATGCCCATGGGCTGGCGCACCAGCGGCACATGAACCGGGATGGACAGGGTCGGATGCATGGCGGACCTCCTGTCGGGATCATATAGCGGGCCACAGCGGTCCGGCAATCGCAGACGCGCGGATTGCGTGGCGGGCCGGGGTGGTCTATTCCGCAGTAACGTCGTTTGGAAGGAATTGCCGATGCTGTCCCGTTTCGCCGCGCTGATCGCGCTTTTGGCCATTACCGCCTGCACCAATGCCAACGATCTGGACAAGGACAAGGTTTTTCTGGGTGATTTTTCCCTTGGGCATAATATCGTTGTGGCCCCCAAGATGGTGAAGGGGCCGCTGTCGCGCACGGCCAGCGAAGACGAATGGAAGGCGGCGCTGGGCACGGCCATCGAGGAACGGTTCGGGCGCTATGAGGGCGCGCGTCTGTATCATTTCGGCACCTCGGTCGAAGGCTATGTCCTGGCCCAGCCCGGCGTGCCGATCGTGGCCTCGCCGAAATCGGTCCTGATCGTCAATCTGACCGTCTGGGATGACGCCAAGGGCGCCAAGCTGAATGAAAAGCCAGAGCAATTCACCATTCTGGAATCGCTGTCGGGGGAAACGCTTCTGGGATCGGGGCTGACCCAGTCGAAAGAAATCCAGATGCGCAACCTGAGCCGGAATGCGGCCAAGGTGATTCAGAATTATCTGGTGAAAATGCAGGCCGAAGCGGGCTGGTTCGGCCCCGAATCCGCGGCTGCGGAATAACGCGCGACCCGATCCTTTGAAAACAAGGGCGCGGAAGCGGCGATCGGCGCAACGGAGCGCTTGATTTTCCTTTCCAAAACCAATAAACGGCCCGCGATGATCAACCCGGGCCGCAGGGGCCCCCAAACCACGAGGCGCCTTTAAAGATGGCAAAGGAAAAGTTTGAGCGTAACAAACCGCACGTCAACATCGGCACGATCGGCCACGTTGACCACGGTAAAACCACGCTGACCGCAGCAATCACCAAATATTTCGGTGACTTCAAAGATTACGATCAGATTGACGGCGCCCCGGAAGAAAAAGCCCGTGGCATCACCATCTCGACCGCGCATGTGGAATACGAAACCGACAAGCGTCACTACGCTCACGTCGACTGCCCCGGCCACGCTGACTATGTGAAGAACATGATCACCGGTGCGGCGCAGATGGACGGCGGCATCCTGGTTGTGAACGCGGCTGACGGCCCGATGCCGCAGACCCGTGAACACATCCTGCTGGGCCGTCAGGTCGGCATTCCGGCGCTGGTGGTGTTCCTCAACAAAGTTGACCAGGTCGACGACGAGGAACTGCTGGAGCTGGTGGAAATGGAAGTCCGCGAGCTGCTGAGCGAATATGATTACCCGGGTGACGATATCCCGATCGTCGCAGGTTCGGCGCTGGCCGCGCTGGAAGGCCGCGATCCGGAAATCGGCGAAAACAAGATCCGCGAACTGATGGCGGCCGTGGATGACTATATCCCCGAGCCCGAACGTGCCATCGACCAGCCGTTCCTGATGCCGATCGAAGACGTGTTTTCGATCTCGGGTCGCGGTACCGTTGTGACCGGCCGTATCGAACGTGGCGTGATCAATGTCGGCGACACCATCGAAATCGTTGGTATCAAGGACACTCAGACCACCACCTGTACCGGTGTTGAAATGTTCCGCAAGCTGCTGGATCGCGGTGAAGCCGGCGACAATATCGGCGCGCTGCTGCGCGGTATCGACCGTGAAGCGGTCGAGCGTGGTCAGGTTCTGTGCAAGCCGGGTTCGGTGAACCCGCACACCAAGTTCGAAGCCGAGGTCTACATCCTGACCAAGGACGAAGGCGGCCGTCACACCCCGTTCTTCGCGAACTACCGTCCGCAGTTCTATTTCCGGACCACCGACGTGACCGGCACGGTTGAACTGCCCGAAGGCACCGAGATGGTGATGCCGGGCGACAACCTGAAATTCACCGCCGAGCTGATCGCCCCGATCGCGATGGAAGAAGGCCTGCGCTTCGCCATCCGTGAAGGCGGCCGCACCGTCGGGTCGGGCGTTGTTTCGAAAATCATCGCCTAAGCTTCCCGCTTGGCAGAGATAGAAAGGGCCGCCCATTGGGCGGCCCTTTTTCTATGGTCAGTCCGCAAAGTGATGCGCCGGTCAAGGCCGCGACAGGCAGCGAGAAGCGGCTGATCAGGCCGCGATGCTGAATAAATTTACCAATTGGTCATGGATTTGTTATTCTGAGGGTATTTGATTGTAGTCCCTACTGCCTGAACGAGGTTTCAAAATGACATCCAGTTTCTCCCGGCGTGAATTTTTGGGCGCGGCCGCCGGCGCCGGTTTGATTGCCCTGCACCCGTTTTCCGCCCGCGCGGCGGCCAATCAGGCCCATTTGCGGGTGATGGAGACCACCGACCTGCATGTGCATGTTTTCCCTTACGATTATTACTCGGATCGTCCGGTGGATACGGTTGGTCTGGCGCGTACGGCGGCGCATATCGGGGCGGTTCGTGCCGAAGCGACCAACAGTATGCTGGTCGATAACGGCGATTTCCTGCAGGGCAACCCGATGGGCGATTACATCGCCTATGAGCGGGGCATGAAGGAAGGCGATCTGCATCCGGTGATCGCGGCGATGAACACTTTGGGATTCGATGCCTCGACGCTGGGCAATCACGAATTCAACTATGGTCTGGATTTCCTGTCGAAGTCGCTGGCCGGGGCGAATTTCCCGATGGTGTCGTCCAATGTCGTGAAGGAAATGGGCGCGGGCCCGCGCGACGACACCACCCTGGTGCCGCCCTATGTGATTCTGGACCGTGAACTGACCGATGGCGCCGGGACCAAGCATAAGATCAAGGTGGGGCTGATCGGTTTCGTACCGCCGCAAATCATGAACTGGGACCGTCGCCATCTGGAAGGCAATGTGAACACCCGCGATATCGTCGATACCGCCCGGGCTTATGTGCCGGAAATGAAGGAAAAGGGTGCCGATATCATCATCGCGCTGAGCCATTCCGGCATTGGGTCGGCGGAGCATAGCGAAGGCATGGAAAACGCCTCGGTGCCGCTGGCAGCGGTCGATGGCATCGACGCGCTGATGACCGGGCATTCGCATCTGGTGTTCCCGTCACCGACCTTTGCCGATTACCCGGGCGTGGATGCCGAAAAGGGCCTGATCCACGGCAAGCCAGCCGTCATGGGTGGCTATTGGGGGTCGCATCTGGGGGTGATCGACCTGATGCTGGAACAAAGCGGCGACGGCTGGCAGGTGGTGACCAGTGCGGTCGAAACCCGGCCGATCTACAAACGGAACGAGGACCGTTCGATCACCGCGCTGGTGGAAAGCGTGCCTGCGGTGCTGAACGCGGTGACGCAGGAACACGAGGAAACGCTGGCCTATGTGCGCCGCGCGGTGGGCAAGACCGATGCGCCGCTGCATAGCTATTTCGCGCTGGTGGCCGATGATCCTTCGGTGCAGATCGTGTCGATTGCGCAGAAATGGTATGTCGAACAGATGCTGGAAGGCACCGAATATGCCGGTCTGCCGATCCTGTCGGCGGCGGCCCCGTTCAAGGCCGGTGGCCGCGGTGGCCCGGATTATTATACCGACGTGGCGGTCGGCGATGTGGCGATCAAGAACGTGGCCGATCTGTATCTGTATCCCAACACCGCGCGCGCGGTTCTGGTCACCGGGCAGCAGGTCAAGGATTGGCTGGAACGCTCGGCGGGGATTTTCAACCAGATCGAGCCGGGCAAAGCCGATCAGGTGCTGCTGAACCCGTCCTTCCCCAGTTACAATTTCGATGTGATTGACGGGGTGGAGTATCAGATCGACCTGAGCCAGCCGTCGAAATTCGATACCGACGGCAATCTGATCAATCCCGACGCCAACCGGATCGTCAATCTGAGTTACAACGGTGCGCCGCTGGATATGGCGGCGAAATTCGTCATTGCCACCAACAATTACCGCGCTGGCGGCGGTGGCAAATTTCCGGGGGCGGACGGGTCGACGACCATCCTGACCGCGCCGGATACCAACCGCGACGTGATCGTGCGTTATATCGTTGAACAGGGCACCATCAGCCCGTCGGCCGATGCCAATTGGACATTCGCCGCGATGCCGGGCACCAGTGTGTTGTTCGACACCGGCCCCAAGGCGGCGGCCTATGCCGACAAGGTGCAAGGGGTGAAGATCGCCCTGGCAGGCGACGGGCCGGACGGGTTTGCCCGGTTCCGCATCGACCTGTGACGGCCGGGCGCTGATCGGATCAGGGGGCTGCCTTGCTGGGTGGCCCCTTACCAGTCGTGGTCCAATAGGGTAGTTGTCTTCCTGCTACTATTATTAGCTTTTGAAACGCTACACGGGCATGTGACTGGTCCTGCATTGCGCAGGGCTTTACATTTCGGCTGTGCATTGCGACGTCGAAAGAAGGACAGACAGGAACGTGAAACCATGCTGACCAAACGCCATTTTATTGTCTCAGCGGCCGCGTTGTTTTCGGCACCGCTTGAAGTATCGTCTGCGGCTGCCGCGACATCTGACAGATCAAAGTGGGCCTTGTGGGACGCGCAAGTGACACCAGAGGATTATGATCCTGCCACATCTAACCCGTGGGGTGTCGGAACGCGGTTTCTGCCCCGACTAGTCGAGGCCAACGCGGGCCTGACACCGGGAGACATCCATGTCGATGCGGTTGCGCGCTATCTGTATCACATCCGTGAGGATGGCACTGCGATGAGATACGGCGTCGCCATAGCGCGCGGCAATCTGTATGAAGCGGGTACGTATTCAATCAGGCGGAAGGCGAAGTGGCCGACCTGGACGCCGACGCCCGCGATGATCAAGCGCGAACCTGACGTATATGCACAATATGCAGACGGGATGAATGCCGGGCCGACAAACCCGCTTGGATCGCGGGCTTTGTACCTTTACGTCGGGAGCCGTGACACTTACCTGCGCATTCACGGGTCACCCAGCCCAAGGTCTATCGGAGGTCGGGCCAGTTCCGGTTGTGTGCGGATGATCATGCCCCACATCAATGATCTGTATGAACATGTAAACACCGGGGCCACGGCGGTGCTGTACGCGCCCGAAGAACTGGTTTCCGCGAAAAGCTGACGCGGTTAGGTCGGGGGCTTGGCCGGGGAAAATTCAACGCGTATTGAAGGCTCAACCGGTCGTGGCGGTTTGTGATTGACGGCTACAGATCGGGCGGCCCTCAACGGTGCGAAGCGGCAGGAATGTCGTTTCGACAGGGCCGACATAGCGATAGACATAACATCCATCTGCCGGGTCTATTCGGACGGCGGTCAAATCTTGGTTGGTGGCAGCGATGGCCTGGACGCCCTCGGGCAAGACTTTGAAAAAGCCATCTTTTGAGGCGCTGCTTTGACTTTCTGCACAGGCGGCAACCAGCAAAACGGCGCTGCACGCACTCCAAACCCGAGCTTTCATTTCCGATATCTCCGTAAGATTGGTATCACCCGGATAAGGTATTCCTGTTCGGATGTAAAACCAGCCAATGCCGGTCTGGGTTGAATCGCTTCGAATTCAGAATGGCCGTTTTGTTCCCCTATCCGATCAGCAAGTCCAAGACGCCTTTGCTGTGGCTGCGATGGTTCGGGGCAGGCGTGGGGAAACGGGCGGCTTGGCCTGATGGTGCAACGCATCTGCTACGGTGCCGTTTTTGCGGGGGGTCCCTTTCATTTTGCCAAATCTGGCTTCGTCATGGTTGATCGCGCGGTCGCGGGCTGTATCCTGACCCGGCATAGCCCCGTCGGAGACACCGGATGCTGCCAAGTTTCGTGAAATTCGCCCATGCGTTAGGTGGCCCTGAGAGGGGCGCAAACCTGCATGAAGCCGCCCTGCTGCGCGTGCTGGAGGACGAAACCCCGGCCTGGGTGCATCTGGACGGCACCGATCCTGATGCCGCTGAATGGTTCACGCGGCATTTGAATTACCTCGACAGTCAGGCGATCGAGGCGTTGCTGGACGTCGATACCCGCACGCGTGTCAGCATCCTTGGCAGCGGGATGATCGTGATTCTTCGTTCGGTCAACATGAATGAGGGTGAGAATCCAGAAGACATGATTTCGATTCGCATGTGGATCGACGCGCACCGGATCGTCACGATTTCGCGCAAAAGATCCCGTGTCGTAGAACGGTTGGATGCCGCGATGCGCGCGGGCGAAGAGATCGACAGCGCCGGGGCGTTCCTGGTCCGGGTGGTCGAGGAAATCACCGGCTTTATCGCTGACTTTCAGAAGGATCTCGATCAGAAGGCAGAGGATCTGGAAGAACAGGTGATTGCCGAATCCAACAATCGTCTGCGCCGCGAAGTGGTCGACCTGCGGCTGAAGGTGATCGCCGCGCGGCGGTTCCTGATCCCGCAGCGGGCCGCGCTGGAATCGATCAGCAAGGCGCAGTTGGATTTCATAGACCGGTCCACACGGCGAGAGATCGAGGAAGAATACCTGAAAATGACCCGGGTGGTGGAAGACATCGAAGAGTTGCGCGAACAGGCCTCGGTTCTGCGCGAAGAGCTGTCGGGGCACCTGTCGGACCGGCTGAACCGCAATATGTTCGTCCTGTCGATCCTGTCAGCGATTTTCCTGCCGCTGGGATTCCTGACCGGCCTGTTCGGGGTCAACGTGGGCGGAATGCCGGGTGTGGACGACAGCAACGCGTTTATGTGGCTGTGCGTCGCGATGGGAGGGCTGTTTGCGACGCAGCTGATCCTGCTGTGGCGAATGGGTTGGGTCGGTGGCGGGCAGTGAGCCATGTCCGGGCGGCATTTCGGCGCATAAAACTGCTGCAAACCGCCATGTGACTGCCGCAGTCCCGCCATTTTGAGCGGCCAGACTGAAACCCGGTTCGATTTAGAGGGACTGGGTAAATGAATTTTCTGAACACGACTCTTTTTGGCCCCGTGGGGGTGTTTTCTTTTCTCGCAACCATTGCGGTCTTCCTGTTCCGGCTATGCAAAGGCGCGCGCGGACGACGCCCGGTCACAGCGCATGACGGGCAGGATTTCGTTCCTGCATCTGCCCGGTCGGCACCGGTGGACTATGGCGACGACTGCCTGTTGGATGCGCGGCATGGCGGCGGCAGAGCGGCGGGGTCGACCATCAATCAGCCGCAACGCTGGTAAGTATGCCCGAGGGGTTTGCCATTGTCGGGCGCGGCGTGGCGCGCTAACCTGAGCCTGTACCATGGAGGGTGCCGTGAACACATAACAGCCATATCCGACCCCATCACGTCCTACCAATGATGACAGGATTTCTGTTATGTCTGAATTTCTTGATGCTTCGCTGCGTCACCCGATCCGCTTGCCGGATGGCAGCGCTTATCCCCATACCGTCTGGCTGCGTCAGGTGATCGACCATCCCAATATCCGGATTGGCGATTTCACCTATTATAACGACTTTGAACCGGTCGATGATTACGCGGCCCGGATTGCGCCCTATCTGCATCCCGGCGCGCCGGAAACGCTGACCATTGGCAAATTCGGTCAGTTCGCCCATGGGACACGGTTCATCACCTCATCCGCCGATCATCCGAAACGCTGGTTCAGCACCTATCCTTTCGCGGTTTTCAGCCATGACTGCATGGACCTTTATGCCGAGGAATTCAGCCGGGGGTGCGACACGGTGATCGGTCACGATGTCTGGATCGGTCATAATGCGATGATTCTGCCCGGGGTCAGCGTCGGTGATGGCGCGATCATAGCGGCCGGGGCCGTCGTGGTGCGGGATGTCGCGCCTTATACGGTTGTCGGGGGCAATCCGGCGGGACCGGTCCGGCAACGGTTTGCGCCGCAGGTGGTGGACCTGTTGCAGCGTTTACGATGGTGGGATCTGGAGCAGGACCAGATCAGGGCGATTTTGCCAATTCTCGCCTCGGCCGATATTGCAGGTTTGCAGGACTTGGTGGCGCAGTATCGTGAAGGACCGAATTCACCCTAATGGGTGAAAAGGGTCTTGATCTTGGCCGTCGGCTGTCATAGTCAATCGTCGGCCTTAGGGGTATAGCTCAGCTGGTAGAGCGACGGTCTCCAAAACCGTAGGTCTCGGGTTCGAACCCTGATGCCCCTGCCAATTTCCCTCGACTTGAATGATAATGACCAGGTACGATTTCGCGCTGCCCGGCGGCGCTGCGTGCCTTTGTTCCGGGCAAAGCTGATGCAAGCTTAGGTCCGTGGCGGGATATTCAGGCCGCGCTGTACCGCCGGGCGGGCAAGGTAGCGGTCGAGATAGGCCACGGTGTTGGGGTAACCGGTCCAGCCGACAGTATCGCGGGCACCGTAAATTTCCAGCGCCCTGAGCCAGCCGCCCAAAGCGATATCGGCAATCGAAAAGGTGCCGCAAATCCAGTCCTGGCCCTGTAACTGGCCTTCGATCACGTTCAGCAGGCGCTTGGTTTCGGCGATATAGCGGTCGCGCGGAATCGGGTCCTGCACCGCGCTGCCGGCGAATTTGTAGAAAAATCCCAATTGCCCGAACATCGGGCCGACGCCGCCCATCTGGAACATCAGCCACTGGATCACCCTGTAGCGCTGGGCTGGGTCCTTGGGCAGCAGTTTCCCGGTTTTTTCCGCCAGATAAATCAGGATCGCCCCGGATTCCCACAGGCCGAAAGGTTTGCCGCCCGGACCGTCGGGATCAATGATCGCGGGGATTTTATTGTTCGGGTTCAGCGACAGGAATTCCGGCGATTTCACGTCCTCGTCCTTCAATGTCACCTTGTGCGCTTCGTAGGGCAGGCCGATTTCTTCGAGCATGGTCGACACCTTGACGCCGTTCGGTGTCGGGAAGGAATAGAGTTGCAGAACCGACGGGTTCTTGGCGGGCCATTTCTGGGTGATCGGGAAATCGTCGGGAAAGGTCATGTCGGTTCCTTTGTATCTGCTAAGGGGAAAATATACGGATTTTCCCGGATAAAAAGGTGCTTGGCTGTGACAAAGAACCCTATCTATTGTGATTTCGCGTATAGGGCGCGTGCAGGTGGCCAAGTGCCAAGCAAAATGAGGGACATTATGATTAAAGAATTCAAGGATTTCATTGCCAAGGGCAATGTCATGGACATGGCGGTCGGGATTATCATCGGCGCGGCCTTTACCGCGATTGTGAAATCAATGGTGGCCGATCTGATCAATCCGATCATCGGGTTGTTCACCGGCGGGGTGGATTTCACCAACAATTATGCGGTTTTGTCCGGGGATGTCGCCGCCGGTACCAGTCTGGACGCCGCGCGTGAAGCCGGGGCATCGGTGTTTGCCTATGGCAGCTTCATCATGGCGGTAATCAATTTCCTGATCATCGCCTTTGTCGTCTTCATGCTGATCCGCATGGTGAACAAGGCCAAGGATGCCGCGACCAAGGCAGAGGAAGCGCCGGCCGAGGAGGCACCGGCAGGCCCGAGCGAACTGGACGTGCTGCTGGAGATCCGCGACGCATTGAACAAGGGCTGAGCATCGGTCGCACCTATTCGAGTTGAAACGGTCCGCCATTTGGCGGGCCGCAATTCTGTTTGTAGGACGCGCAAAAAAAACGCCCGACAGGGAAAGGGGAACCTGCCGGGCGAGGGAGGATGCACTAAGGTGCAAGGTGACTTGGTGTTACTTGATCAACAGCTGCGGCGAGGTCACGTCGAGTCCCAGCGCCTTGCCCACTGCATAGTAGGTCAGTTTGCCAGCGTGGACATTCAACCCTTCGAGCAGGTGCGGATCGTCGGCGCAGGCCTGTTTCCAGCCCTTATCGGCCAGCGCCAGCATGAAGGGCATGGTGGCATTGCCAAGCGCGATGGTCGACGTACGGGCGACCGCGCCGGGCATGTTGGCGACGCAGTAATGCATGACCCCGTCCACGTCATAGATCGGGTTTTCATGGGTGGTCGCATGGGAGGTTTCGAAGCATCCGCCCTGGTCGATGGCGACATCGACGATGGCCGCGCCGGGTTTCATCGTCGAAAGCTGCGCGCGCGACACCAGTTTCGGGGCAGCGGCACCGGGGATCAGGACGGCACCGATCACCATATCGGCGGCGGCGACCAGTTCGGCGGTATTGCCCTGAGATGCGTAAGAGGTTTTGAATTCGCCGCGGAAGTTATCATCGAGATAGCGCAGCCGCGGCAGCGACATGTCCAGCACGGTCACATCCGCGCCCATTCCGGCAGCGACCCGCGCCGCATGGGTGCCGACGACGCCGCCGCCGATCACCACGACATGGGCCGGACGGACGCCCGGGACGCCGCCCATCAACACGCCACGGCCGCCATTGGCTTTCTGTAGCGTCCAGGCACCGACCTGCGGTGCCAGTTTGCCCGCGACTTCGGACATCGGCGCCAGCAACGGCAAGCCGCCGCGCGGGTCGGTGACGGTTTCATAAGCGATTGCGGTACAGCCGGAGGCCAGCAGATCATGGGTCTGATCGGGATCGGGGGCGAGGTGCAGATAGGTGAACAGCAACTGGCCTTCGCGCAGCATCTTGCGCTCGACCGCCTGCGGTTCCTTGACCTTGACGATCATGTCGGCGGTGGCAAAGATTTCTTCGGCGGTGTCGAGGATCACCGCCCCGGCGTCGATATAGTCGCTGTCGGGGAAGCCCGAACCGACGCCCGCGCCTTTTTCGATCACCACGTCATGGCCATGGGCGATGGCTTCGCGTGCCGCGTTCGGGGTCATGCCGACGCGGAATTCCTGTGGTTTGATTTCTTTGGGACAACCGAGTTTCATAATGCGTCTCCTCCTGGGGTCAAAGGTAGGATGTCGCATCATTTCTGCAAAAGGGTTGAAATTCGGGTCGTAATTTCACAAAAGATGTGAACATTGTTCGAATAAATGGACAAAATTGCGAAGGATTTTGCATCAATGGCGCTGGACCAAACCGATCGTCGCATCCTGACCGTGTTGCAACGCAAGGGACGTATTTCCAATGCCGACCTGTCGGAACAGGTGAACCTGTCGCCTTCGGCCTGTCATCGCCGGGTGCAGCGGCTGGAAGCGGATGGCTATATCCGCGATTACGTCGCGCTGCTGGATCCACGCAAGATCGGAGTGTCGACCACGGTGTTTGTGGAAATCACCCTGCAGGCGCAGGCCGATGAGGTGCTCGACGCGTTTGAAAAGGCGGTGTCGCGCATCCCGGACGTGTTGGAATGTCACCTGATGGCGGGGACGGCGGATTACATCCTCAAAGTGGTCGCCGAAAGCACCGAAGATTTTGCCCGCATCCATCGCCAACACCTGTCGCGGCTGCCCGCCGTGGCACAGATGCAATCGAGTTTCGCCCTGCGCACCGTGTTCAAGACCACCGCATTGCCGGTTTAGGCGAAATTTATCTGGATTCCGACCGATGCTAATCTGCTGTTAAGGCCTTCTGGATATGTCAGGTGTCCGAAAAGGAGGCCGTCATGTCATTCCTGGTTCACGTAAAGGATGGTCAGTTCGCGGTATCGTCCGGCCGGAACACGTATCATGGCAAAGGGCTAAGCCGGTTCGACGCCCGGCCCGGCGATAGCAGCCGGTTGGTCATCGCGGTGCGCGACGGGGATGAAACGGCATGGCATTTCGGTCCTGGCGGGATTTTCGACCTGTGCTGGCATGTCGGGCGGATTCAGCAGGCAATGGTGATCCGCTGCGATGACTGGAACGGTGCGTGCGGTACCATCGTGTTCGCAGGCGTCAGTCACGATGGAGTTCCCACACAGGTGATCTGGACGCCTGATTTCGATCTGACCGGCTGGTATGACCGACATGGCGGGCATGGTGACCCCCGGGTTTTCCATAATACCAATCAGCTTAGCCAGGATTGCGGTTTCTACTGATCCGATGCCTGGTCCGGGTGATTTCCCGGCATTGTCAAACCTTTCGCCTTGGCCCATTCTGCCCACAAAAAGGGGGCAGGAATGCAGTGGGATTATATCATCGTCGGGGCCGGCAGCGCCGGCTGTGTTCTGGCCAAGCGGTTGGCGGATGCGGGTCAAAAGGTGCTGCTGTTGGAGGCGGGCGGATCGGATGCCTATCACTGGGTTCATATTCCGATGGGGTATCTGTATTGCATCGGCAATCCGCGCACCGACTGGATGTTCACAACCGCCAAGGAACCGGGGCTGAACGGGCGGTCGCTGATTTATCCGCGCGGCAAGGTTCTGGGCGGCTGTTCGTCGATCAACGGGATGCTGTATTTGCGCGGCCAGGCCGCCGATTATGACGGTTGGCGGCAGATGGGCAATGCGGGCTGGGGCTGGGACGATGTCCTGCCTTATTTCAAGAAGTCCGAGGATTACGTCGACGGTGCCAGCGACATGCATGGCGCGGGCGGTGAATGGCGGGTCGATAATCAGCGTCTGCACTGGGACGTTCTGGATGACTGGATGGACGCCGCCGCGGCGGCCGGATTACCCAAGGTGACGGATTTCAACACCGGCAATAACGAAGGCGTCGGCTATTTCAGGGTCAATCAGAAACGCGGCTGGCGGATGAACACGGCGCGGGCGTTTTTGCGGTCGACCAAGGGGCAGGCGTTGCAGGTCGAAACCCATGCTCATACGCGGCGGGTGCTGATCGAGGACGGGCGCTGCGTCGGGGTGGAATACGAACAGGGCGGTGCGGTCAAAACCGCCCGTGCGGCGGGCGAGGTGATCCTGTCGGCGGGCGCGATCGGGTCGCCGCAGATTCTGCAGCTGTCGGGCATCGGCCCGGGTGCGCTGTTGCAGAAACACGGAATCGAGGTGCGGCATGAAAATGCCCGGGTCGGCGGCAATTTGCAGGATCACCTGCAATTGCGCTGCGCGTGGAAATTGCAGGGGGCGAAAACGCTCAACACGATGGCAAGCAGCCTGTGGGGCAAGGCGAAGATCGGGCTGGAATATGCGCTGAAACGCTCCGGACCGATGTCGATGGCGCCATCGCAATTGGGCGCCTTCGCCAAGTCACGCCCCGACCTTGCCACCCCGGACCTGGAATTTCATGTTCAGCCGCTGACGCTGGAAGCCTTCGGCCAGCCGCTGCACGATTTCCCGGCGATGACGGCCAGCGTCTGCAACCTGCGCCCCGAAAGCCGGGGCGTGGTCGAGATCACCTCACCCGATCCCAGGGCCAAACCGCGGATCGCGCCGAATTATCTGGCGACCGAAGGCGACCGGCAAACGGCCGTCAACGCGATCCGGTTGGCGCGGCAGGTGATGGAACAATCGCCAATGGCGAAATATGCGCCCGAGGAAATGAAGCCGGGGCTTGCTGCGGTCAGTGACGAAGACCTGGCCCGGGCGGCGGGCGATATCGGCACCACGATTTTCCATCCCTCCGGCACCGTGCATATGGGACCGGAAGACAGCGCGCCGCTTGATTCCCGGCTGCGGTTGCGCGGGATCGAGGGGCTGCGCGTGGTCGATTGTTCGGTGATGCCCACGATTACCAGCGGTAACACGAATTCTCCCACCATCATGATCGCCGAAAAGGCCAGTGACATGATCCTGCAGGATGCGAGGGGCTAAGCGTATGGGCGATATCGTCATCTGCTATTTCAGTGGCAGCCGCCACACCGCGCGGTTGGCCGAAACGATCGCGACTGCGGCTGCCGAATCGGGCTCTGCGTCCCGACTGGTCGATGTCGCGGCAATGACCGGTGCGGATTGGCAGGCGCTGGATGAGGCGGCGGCGATTCTGTTCGGAACGCCCACCTATATGGGCAGCGCCGCCGCAGGCTTCAAAAGCTTCATGGATGACACCAGCGACCGTTGGACCGATCAGGTCTGGGCCGACAAGCTGGCGGCGGGGTTCACGGTGGCCACCTTCCCGGGCGGTGACAAGCTTGCGACGCTGATCCAGCTGTCGGTATTCGCCGCCCAGCACGGCATGATCTGGGTCGGGCAGGATCAGATTGGGGCGCCGGTTGATGCCGCCAATCCCGGCATCAACGAAAGCGGTGCGTGGCTGGGGCTGGCGGCCACCAGTTCGCGCGACAAGACGCTGATGGTGCAGCCGGGCGACCTGGAAACAGCCCGCCGGTTCGGACTCCGTATCGCCCGAGCGGTGCGACGCTGGACCACCTGACTGATCGGCGTCGTACCCGGTGCCACGGTTGGATTTGAGTATTTTACCCAAGAAGAAACAACAGGGTGCGCCTTGCCCGATATCGGGGACGCGTGCCCCAAAAAGGGCAAGGCGGCTTCTCCTTGGGCGGTCATCGGCTCTCCAGCCTGTACCGCCCGGTGAGGATCGCGCATTAACGTTAATGACGCACTAATTGTTTCTTCTTGGAAAAAATACTCCCGCCGGAGGCGGCGCGGCCTGCAAGGCCGCCAAATAAAAAAGAGCGCGCATAGGCGCGCCCCTCAAAAAGACAAACCCCCGGGCGTAGCCACGGGGGTCGTCAAAACTTGCATGTTCAAGCTTTCGAGAAGGGCCTTACAGCATACCTTCGCGCTGGGCTTTCTTGCGTGCCAGTTTACGGGCACGGCGAACGGCTTCAGCTTTCTCGCGCGCTTTTTTGACGGACGGTTTCTCGAAATGTTGCTTGAGCTTCATTTCGCGGAAGACGCCTTCACGCTGCAGCTTTTTCTTCAGGGCACGAAGCGCCTGATCGACATTGTTGTCGCGAACACTAACCTGCATGTGGTTTTCACCACCTTTCTAAGTTGAGTTGCATGGAGTTGCAGGAGGTGGTCCTATAGCAAGGCTTGATTTAATTGTCTACACCGAAGCCAGCACGAAAGGAGAGTCCATGACTGTGCCCGATCTGAAGGATCGTCTGCTCGACGCAGCACTGATCCATGTGGCCTTTGACGGCTGGACAGAAGCGACATTTGACGCAGCCGTGGCAGATGCGGCGGTCGACCCGACGGTGGCGCGGTCGATTTGCCCGCGCGGCGCGGTCGATTTGGCGGTGGCGTTTCACAAGCGTGGCGATGCGCAGATGGTAGCGCGGCTGAGGGCTGCGGATTTGGACGAGATGCGCTTTCGCGACCGAATCGCCCTTGGCGTTCGGTATCGGTTGGAGGCGGTCGAGGACAAGGAGGCGGTGCGCCGTGGGCTGACGCTGTTTTCGATGCCGCAACATGCGCCGGACGGGATGCGGTTGATGTGGGAAACGGCCGGGTTGATCTGGGAAACGCTGGGCGACAGCTCGGATGATGTGAACTGGTACACCAAACGGGCCACGCTGAGTGCGGTTTACGGATCGACCGTGCTGTATTGGCTGGGCGATGAAACGCCGGATCATCAGGCCACCTGGGAATTTCTGGATCGGCGGATCGATGACGTGATGAAGTTTGAAAAAACCAAGGCCGGTATCCGTGACAACAAGCTGCTGAGCGGATTGTTGGCGGGTCCGCTGGCAGTGCTGGATCAGATCAAGGCGCCGGGGGCGGGCCGGCAGGATATGCCCGGCCGTTGGCCGGGCGAGCAATAAGCGACCAATCAAGGAGAACGAGATGTCAGAGACCATGCGCGCGGTCGAAATCACCGAACCGGGCGGGCCGGATGTGTTGAAACTATGTGACCGGCCGATGCCGCAGGCACAGCCGGGCCAGGTGGTGATCAAGGTGGCCTATGCGGGGGTCAACCGACCCGATGCATTACAGCGCGCCGGGGCCTATGCGCCGCCGCCCACCGCCAGCGATCTGCCCGGGCTGGAGTGTGCCGGTGAAATCGTCGCGTTGGGCGAAGGGGTCAGTGGCTGGGCAATCGGCGATCAGGTCTGTGCCCTGCTGCCCGGTGGCGGCTATGCCGAATATGTGGCGACCCCGGCGGCGCATTGCCTGCCGGTGCCCAAGGGCATGGGGCTGAAAGAAGCGGCCTGTCTGTGCGAAACCTATTTCACCGTCTGGTCCAACGTGTTTCAGCGCGGTGGGTTGAAGGCGGGCGAACGGTTCCTGATCCATGGCGGATCGTCGGGGATCGGCACCACGGCGATACAGTTGGCGCGCGAATTCGGGGCGCGGGTTTTCGTTACCGTCGGCAGCCAGGAAAAGGCCGCCGCCTGTGCCCGGCTGGGGGCCGAGCGCACGATCCTCTATAAAGACGAGGATTTCGTCGAGGTGATGCGCGCCGAAGGCGGGGCGAATCTGATCCTCGATATGGTGGGTGGGTCGTATATTCCGCGCAACCTCAGCGCCTTGGCCGACGATGGACGGTTGGTGCAGATCGCGTTCCTGCAAGGTCCCAAGGTTGAGGTGAACTTTGCGCAGGTGATGACCCGGCGTCTGACCCTTACCGGGTCAACATTGCGACCGCAAAGCGATTTGGCCAAGGCGAAAATTGCCGAAAGCCTGTTGGAAAATGTCTGGCCGCTTCTGGATGCAGGGAAAATCGGTCCGATCATGGATAGCGAATTCGATCTGGCCAATGCAGCCGACGCCCATGCAAGGTTGGAAAGCAGCGGCCATATCGGTAAGATCGTGCTGAAAGTCGCCTGATCCAAGCCCGGTGGCCGCAATTTGCGACTTTGCAGCCCCCGGTTGACTACTCTTCCAGCTCAATAAAACCGCCACTGGTTTTGTTTCTGGATTCGTGAACCAGTTTAGGGCGATAATTATCGCAATTTAATCAATAGACCGCTTTTCAGTTCGCTAATCTTATTGTGGCCGCCACTTATTATGTACATAAAAAATGATAAATTGAACGCGTAGGAGCAATTATGTCTGATCTTGTGAATATGAGCGTGGAAGAGTTGTCCGAGTATTCGATTGCCGAATTGAAATCGCTGCAAAAGACTGTGGCAAAGGCAATTGCGACTTATGACGACCGTAAGAAAAAGGCGGCTCTTTCCGAATTGGAAGAGAAAGCCAAGGAATTGGGCTTTACACTGGCCGAATTGACCGCGGTCATGGGTAAGAAAACGATCAAACCTGCCGGTGTTGCGAAATACCGCAACCCGGAAAACCCCGAACAGACCTGGACCGGAAAAGGTCGTCGGCCTGCGTGGTTCCTGGCCGCGATCGAAGCGGGTAAAAGCGCCGAGGACCTGGCGGTCTGAGGCCCTAGCGGATCGGGTCGAACAGGGCGTTTGTCAGGCCGCAATCCCTGACGATATCGCGCCCGCAAGGGACCGGGGTGAGGGATTTAGACAGGCAAAGGCGGGCTTCCTGAATGCGCCCGTCTTTGCAAGTGATGGTCAGCATGTCCGGTTCCAGCCCGGGATTGGCCTTGAGAAAGGCCTGTTCCACCACTTTTGCCGGCAGGGTGACCGGCCGGTCCAGTTTTCGGAATATTGCCGGGCGGGTCACGCTGTCATAGGCGCGCCGGGCCAGGTCGTAATAGGCCGCCGCGGTGAGGCCGGAACAGACGCCGTGTTTTTTCCACTGATACCAGGCCAGGCCGGAACTGCCCATGATATCGGCCATTTCCGCGCTCATCTGGCGGGTCGGGTGCGGCTGTGTGGTGCGGCAATAGGACGGCCAGCCGCGATGATATTGCGGCCAGAGCCCGTGCAATACCCAGCCGTAATCGGCGCTGGCGTCGCATTGCGGCGACTGGCGCGCATCGCCTTCTGTTGCGCACCAGCTTGGCGACCAGCTGAGCGAGAGCACGTAGTAATCGAAGGCGCCGGACCGTTCGCCGTCGGCATTGGCAGCGGCGGCGAGGAGGGTGAAGATCAGGCTCAGCAGGTGTTTGCGCATTCACTCTTTCCTTATCCAACGGTTGGCACTATATATGCGGCAAGTTCCCCAACACGGTAACCTGTCCCCTATCAGGGACCGCCTGTTTCAGGCAACGGGGAAGATTTGAGTTAAGGAGATATGCTATGACCAAACCGATCATGGCGAAAGCGACCGCCGTCTGGCTGATTGACAACACGACAATCAGTTTCAAACAGATTGCCGATTTCGTCGGTATGCACGAGCTGGAAATCCAGGGCATTGCCGATGGCGATGTGGCAACGGGCGTCAAGGGATTCGATCCGGTCGCCAATAATCAGCTGACCCAGGAAGAAATCGATCTGGCGGAAAAGAACCCGCTGCACAAGATCAAGCTGAAGTTCAATCCGTCCGCAGTGGGCGAGGAAAAACGCCGCGGGCCGCGTTATACACCGCTGTCCAAGCGTCAGGACCGTCCGGCGTCGATTTATTGGCTGGTGAAATTCCATCCCGAATTGTCTGATGGCCAGATTTCCAAACTGGTCGGCACCACCAAGCCGACAATTCAGGCGATCCGCGAGCGCACGCATTGGAATATCGGCAATATTCAACCTGTCGACCCGGTGGCATTGGGGCTGTGCAAGCAATCCGAACTGGATGCCGCCGTGCAGAAGGCGGTTGCCAAGCGTCAGGCCGAGGGCGTGGTGATGAGCGATGACGAGCGCCGCAAGCTGGTCAGCACCGAACAGTCGTTGTCGATGGAAGACACGCCCAAAATCCCGACCGCCATCGAAGGGCTGGAAACCTTCAGCCTGAAGGATGATCGCGAGGAAGAAAAGGAAGAGGTGTACGACGCCGAAAGCCTGTTCAAGCTTCCCAGCAGCAAGGACGAAGACGAGGACGAGGACGAACAGCCCTGAGCGCTGTTTGAGCCGAGAAATAGGAAAGCCCGGGCAGAATCGCCCGGGCTTTTTACGTTTCAAGGGCGGTTCGGGTCCGCAGTTTGAGTATTTGTGCCAAGAAGAAGCGGCAGGGGTTTTCATTTACCACCCGACTGCCCAATCTCGTCGAGGATAAGACGGGAAAGGGACGGGCGATGCAGATTGCGGTTGTCGGACGGGGATTGATCGGAAGCGCGGCGGCGCGTCATCTGGCGATGCAGGGACAGGATGTGATCCTGATCGGTCCATCGGAGCCGACGGAGCCGCAAAGACATGACGGTGTTTTCGGCAGCCATTATGACGAGGGCCGGATCACCCGGTCGCTGGACCCGTCGCCGTTCTGGAGCCGGGTCAGCCGCGAAAGCATTGCGCGCTATGAACAGATCGAGGTGGCCAGCGGGGTTCGGTTTTTCCACGAAACCGGGCTGATCATGGCGGGGCCCGAGGGCAGCGGACCGATTTCCGATGTGGAACGGGTCGCGGCGCGGGACGGGATCAGGTGCCAGCCCTTTCGTGGGACGGATTTGGCCGAGCGGTTTGCCTATTTCAGCTTTGCCGGGGATACGCTGGCGCTGTTCGAGCCGCGCCGGGCGGGGCATATCAATCCGCGCGCGCTGGTGCGGGCACAGGGGATTGCCGCGCAGCGCGCCGGGGCGCGGATTCTGGACGCGGTGGTGACGGGAATGCACGAAACGGCGGCGGGGGTGGTTGTGCAGACAGCCCAAGGCGAGGTCGAGGCGGATCAGGTTCTGGTGGCCGCCGGTGGGTTCAGCAAGGCGCTGCTGGGCGAGGCGATCAGCCTGAAGGTCTATGCCCGAACCGTTTTGTTACTGGAGGTCGATGCGGCGGAGCAGGCGCGACTGGCCGGGATGCCGCCGCTGATCTGGCTTGGACCGGAGGGCGAGGACCCGTATCTTTTGCCGCCCATCCGCTATCCCGATGGCAAGACCTGGCTGAAGATCGGCGGCGATCCGGAGAATGTCGCGCTTGAGACCGATCAGGACATGCGCGATTGGTTCCGGTCGGGCGGAAACCCCGAGGTTGGGGCCTATCTGGACGAGGCAATACGGGCACGTATGCCGGAGCTGCGCTGCGCCTCGACCCGGATCGCGGCCTGCGTGACCAGTTACAGCGACGATGGGCAGGCCCTGATCGACCGGTTGAGTGCGCGGGTTTCGGTGGCGACGGCGGGCTGTGGCAAGGCGGCGAAAAACAGCGATGAGCTGGGGCGGTTGGGAGGCGAGGTCGTATTGGGTCGCCAGCTGCCTGATTGGGCGGCGCGCGTTTGATTTGATCGTAATGGTCTGAAAACTGCCAATGGTGGCGATATTCCATCGAGGTTGTGTGATAATAAATAATATAAAACAAATGTTTAAGAGGATTTTTGCGTTGCGCTGGCAGTCTTGGTATTTGATCAAAATTGGGTCTGAAATCAGGTTTGAAAAATACTTTGCCGCGGAGCGAAAAAATCTCTTGATCGAATCCAAACAGAGCCCTAGATGCCGCGCTAAGACGCCAACGCACGCGCCTCTGGCCGACCCGAACGGGTCCGTGTTTACGTAGCGACGGTAACGTCTCCCTTGGAAGTGAGCGGTCATATATGGCCGGGTCTATTGGAGATGACCATGAACGCCTACGTAGCACCTTTCGCGTGCGGCGATGCCGTACGTACTGACACCCGTATCGAAGCCTTCATCCGTTCGACCGAATTCGACCGGCCGACGCTGGTTGTGGACCGCGAAGCCGTTGCACGGCAGTACCGGGCGCTGAAATCCGGTCTGGGCCGGGCCGATATCCATTACGCGGTCAAAGCGAACCCGGCGCGCGAAGTGCTGGAAGTGCTGCTGAGCGAGGGATCGCATTTCGACGCGGCTTCGCGCGGCGAGATCGAACTGTGCCTGAGCCTTGGCGCGCACCCTGAAACCATTTCCTTCGGCAATACCGTGAAACGTGCAGCCGATATCGCCTTTGCCCATCAGGCCGGGATCACCCTGTTTGCCGCCGATGCCGAGGAAGAACTGGAAAAGATCGCCGAGCACGCGCCCGGTGCACAGGTCTATATCCGCCTGCTGGTGGGCGCGACCGGGGCCGATTGGCCGCTGAGCCGCAAATTCGGCTGCGCGCCGGAGATGGCCGAGGTTCTGATGGCACACGCGGTCGACTTGGGGCTGACCCCGGTCGGGTTGTCCTTCCATGTCGGCAGCCAGACCCGCGATGCCGGGATGTGGCGCGATACGCTGGATCAGGTTTCTGCTGTCTGGGCCAAGGCGCGGGCAAACGGTTTCCCGTTGTCGCTGATCAATATCGGCGGCGGTTTCCCGGCCTTTTACGGCGACGCGATCGAACCGGTTTCGCTTTATGCCGCCAAGGTGATGGAGATGGTCGAGGCGCGGTTCATCGGTGCCGAGCGTGTGATGGCAGAACCGGGCCGCGGCATGGTGGCCGAGGCGGGTATGATCGCGGCCGAGGTAATGTTGGTATCAAAGAAATCCGACGATGACCTGCATCGCTGGGTGTATCTGGATATCGGTAAATTTTCGGGACTGGCAGAAACCATGGACGAGGCGATCCGGTACCAGTTCATCACCGACCGCGACCACGAGGAAACCGTATCCTCGATCCTGGCCGGACCGTCCTGCGACAGCGCAGACGTGCTGTATGAAAAGCGCCCGGTGCAATTGCCGGTGGGGCTGCGGTCGGGTGACCGGATCATCATTCGCTGCTGCGGCGCCTACACGTCGAGCTATTCCTCGGTCAACTTCAACGGCTTTCCGCCGCTTGACGTGGTGGTGATCTGACATCAGCGGACCGGGTCCGGCGGTTTACCCCGCCGGGTCCGGTCAGATCTGTTTGCGGGCGTTGAGCGCGGCGGTGATGGTGCCTTCGTCGAGGTAATCCAGTTCACCGCCGATTGGCACGCCCTGCGCCAGCGAGGTCAGCCTGACCCGGCTTTCCAGTTGATCGGCGATGTAATGCGCGGTGGTCTGGCCATCGACCGTGGCATTGAGCGCGAGGATCACTTCGGTGATGTCTTCGGCGCTGATCCGGTCGACCAGCTTGGGGATGCGCAATTGTTCCGGGCCGATCGAATCGAGGGCCGACAGGGTGCCGCCCAACACGTGATAGCGGCCCTTGAAGCCGCCGGCGCGTTCCATCGCCCAGAGATCGGCCACGTCTTCGACCACGCACAGGATGCCGTTGGCGCGTTTTTCACTGGAGCAGATGGTGCAGATATCCGAAGTGCCGATATTGCCGCAATTGAGGCATTCGCGGGCGGTGGCGGCGACCGATTGCATCAGGTCTGCCAGCGGCGTCAGCAGCAGCGCCCGTTTGCGGATCATTTGCAGCACCGCGCGCCGCGCCGACCGGGGTCCGAGGCCCGGAAGCTTGGCCATCATTTCGATGAGGGCGTCGATATCTTGGGTGGGTTTGTCGCTCATAGCCGCAATCTAGTGCGGATTGGGGGCGTTGAATAGGGGGTGATCCGCCGGGGGCGCGGCGCCTGTACCGCGCTGTGTCACGCCTCCGGCGGGAGTATTTTCAGGAACGATGAAACGGATCAGAACGGCAGTTTCATGTCCTTTGGCAGACCCATTTCTTCGGTCAGCTTGGTCATTTCTTCCTGCGCCCGGTCGCTGGCCTTGAGCTGAGCGTCCTTGATGGCGGCGAGGATCAGGTCTTCGACCACTTCCTTTTCATCGGGGTGGAAGATCGAAGGATCGATATCCAGCGCCTTCATTTCGCCTTTCATGGTGCAGGTCGCCTTGACCAGCCCGGCACCGGATTCACCGGTCACGGTCAGGTTTGCCATTTCTTCCTGCAGGGTGGCCATTTTACCCTGCATTTCCTTGGCTTTTTTCATCATGCCAGCCATGTCGCCAAGACTGCCGAGACCCTTTAGCATCGGGATACTCCTGTTTTCTGTTGGTGTTGGTCTTACTACGGATTGCCGTTACCGGCGGTTTGTGGTGGGGATCAGTCTTCTTCGAACGGATCCCATTCGTCTTCGACCTCCTGCAAGGCGTCTTCCTGGGCTTTCGCCTGCAAATCCCGGGCCGTTCGGATCTGGGTGATCGTGGCTTTGGGAAAGGCATTGAGCACGGCCAGAACCATCGGATGGGCTTCGGCTTCGGCGCGCAGGGCGGTCTCCTTGGCGTTGCGTTTTTCGTCGATGGTTTCGCCGCCGCCTTCGTTGACCACGGTGACGGCCCAGCGATTTCCGGTCCAGCGTTGCAACGCGCTGCCCAGCCTTTGGGCCAGATCGCGCGGGGCGTCGGGGGTGGGAACGAATTCAATCCGTCCGGGTTGATAGGCGGCCAGCCGCAGGCCGGTTTCGACATGAACCAGCAATTGCATATCGCGATGGTGGCGGATCAGTTCGACCACGTGGTCGAAGGTCGGAAAGCGCGCCAGCGCCTGATCGGCATCCTGAGCCAGCGCGGCCTGCGGCCCACCCTGTTGCGGCGCGCCGCCGCTGCCGCCGGTCGGGGCCGGAGCATAGGCCGGGGCCGCCGCCCCTGATCCCGAGGATTGCATCGGCGCACCGCCGCCGGGGCCACCGGCCGGGGGCTGCGGTTGCGGGGTGTTTTGCAGCTTTTGCAGCAATTCTTCGGGGCTGGGCAGGTCGGCGACATGGGTCAGCCGGATGATTGCCATTTCGGCGGCCATCATCGCGTTGGGGGCGCTGGCGACTTCGTCCAGCGCCTTGAGCAACATCTGCCACATCCGGGTCATCGACCGCATCGGCAGCGCCTGGGCCATTGCCTGACCGCGGGCGCGTTCATCGGGGCTGACCGTGGGATCATTGACCGCGTCGGGGGTGATTTTCACCACCGAAATCCAATGGGTGATTTCCGCCAGATCGCGCAGCACCGCCATCGGGTCGGCGCCATCGGCATATTGACCGCCGATTTCGGCCAGCGCGCCAGCGGCGTCGCCTTTCATGATCAGATCGTAAAGGTCCAGCACCCGGCCACGATCGGCCAACCCCAGCATGGCGCGGACCTGATCGGCGCTGGTTTCACCGGCGCCGTGGCTGATCGCCTGATCGAGCAGCGATTGCGCGTCACGCGCCGAGCCTTCGGCGGCGCGGGTGATCAGCGCCAGCGCGTCATCGGTGATCTGGGCGGCTTCCGCATCGGCGATGCGGCGCAGCATGGCGATCATCACCTCGGGTTCGATCCGGCGCAGGTCGAAGCGCTGACAGCGCGACAGGACCGTGACCGGGACTTTGCGGATCTCGGTGGTGGCAAAGATGAATTTCACATGCGCGGGGGGTTCTTCGAGCGTTTTCAGCAGCGCGTTGAAGGCGCTGGTCGAAAGCATGTGAACTTCGTCGATGATGTAGATCTTGTAGCGGGCCGAGGCGGCGCGGTAATGCACGCTGTCGATGATTTCGCGGATGTCACCGACGCCGGTACGGCTGGCGGCGTCCATTTCCATCACGTCGACATGGCGGCCTTCCATGATGGCGCGGCAATGTTCGCATTGGCCGCAAGGATCAATGGTGGGGCCGCCGGTGCCATCGGGGCCGATACAGTTCATCCCCTTGGCGATGATCCGCGCGGTGGTGGTTTTGCCGGTGCCGCGAATCCCCGTCATGATGAAGGCCTGGGCGATGCGATCGGCCTCGAACGCGTTGCGCAGGGTGCGCACCATCGCATCCTGCCCGACCAGATCGGCAAAGGTTTCGGGGCGGTATTTGCGTGCCAGAACCTGGTAGCCGGGGGTGGGGGTGTCGGTCATGATCTGCCTTCGGATTCGGAACTGGGGACAAGGTAAGCGTTGGGGCGGTGTCCGTCTACCGGATAGCTGCCGGGGCAGGGAGGAAGCGCGGGAATGCAGGGGCGGGGGCGCTGCCCCCCTGCGCGCGCTGCGCGCATTCCCCCCGGAGTATTTGGGCCAAGATGAAACCGGGCCGTTCGGTTTTGGCCGCGGGTGCCAGAGGGCAAGACGGGCGGATATATCTTTTTATGTGCAGCGGGGGCTTGTGCGGATAAGCTCGGATTGTAGCGGGGAGCGGTTGGGTCACTCAAAACGTGAGCCATGACGCAAAGGGGAAAAAAGCGGCAAGCCGGGCGATTGGCCCCGGTGTCGCGATGAAAGGGACGGGGCATGTCCAATCTGGTGCTGAATGCGCTGACGATCGGGGATGGGATATTGGCGATCTGCCCGATGCCGGGGCGGGGCGGCGGCTATGCGCAAGATCTGGAACATTTGCGCGAATGGGCCCCGTCGATGGTGATCACCCTGACCACGCTGGCCGAGTTGGTGGCCGAAGGCGCGGAGCGGCTGGGGGCGGACATGGTCGAGTCCGGTTGCCGCTGGGTCCATTTGCCGGTGGCCGATTTCGGGGTGCCCGGTCAGGAGTTTGCGGCGCATTGGCCCGAAGTCAGCCACGCCGCGCTGGCGGCGCTGAACGGGGGCGGCCGCATCGTGATCCACTGCAAGGGGGGCTGCGGCCGGTCCGGCATGGTGGCGCTGCGGCTGATGGTCGAGGCGGGTGAGGAGGGCATGACGGCACTGGCGCGGCTGCGGGCGGCGCGGCCCTGCGCGGTGGAAACCGAGGCGCAGATGGCGTGGGCGCTTACTCCCATTCCATCTGGCTGAAGACTTCCTGAGCGTTGCGCCGGGCCAGCGTGTCGAAATTGTCCAGATCGGCAAAGGCGGATTGGTCGACCTCGACCGAAGTGATGATATCGCCGCCATTTTCGATATGTTCGCCGATTTTTTCACGCAGGTTGGCAAGGTAATCGCGGGTGTCATGGGTCGCCGTCGCCAGATCGGTGACCGGTCCGTGTCCGGGCACAACATGGGTCGGGTGCAGCGCGGCCATCGCGTCGAAGGCTTCGACCCAGCCGGCACTGTTGGAAAATTCCAGCACGCCCAGAAGCCGGCTGACAAAGACGATATCACCGGTGAATACGGTTTTGGTCGCCGGGTCCCAGACAAAACTGTCCCCCGGCGTGTGGGCCGGGCCGGGGTGAACCAGTTGCAAGGTCACGCCGCCAAGGGTCAGATCGTAGCTGTCTTCGAAAGTAATATCGGCATAGGCCGGGCTGGTGCCTTCCAGAGTGTCCGATCCGATCAGGGCTGTCAGGATGGTCTGCTGCATCGAGGCGCGGGCCTGCTGATCGGCGACCGCATCGGCCGAAGCGATGATGGTGGCGCCCTGTTCTTTCCAGTAGCTGTTGCCGATCCAGCGGTGATCCTGTCCGCCGGTATTGATCACGTAGCGCACCGGCTGATCGGTCAGCCCGTGAATGATCCCGTCGATCGCCTGCGCGCCCTTGTAGCTGCCGCCCGCATCAATCAGCACTGCGCCTTCGTCGGTGACGATCAGCCCGTGGGTGGAATTGTTTCCCAGATTGTCGGGGCTGCGCTGCTCTGTCGAGCCGACCAGAGCATAGGTATTCGGGGCGATGGGGGTGACTTGCATGAGCTGGCCGGCCTGAGCAGGAACGGCGAGACAGGTCAGCAGGCTGACCAGGCTGGCTGCAATACGGGCGAATGTCATCGGCGCGGTTCTCCTCATCAACGGCGATCGCATCAGGGTTGATGATTGGCGGGCGGATGGCAATGGCGCTATTTGCCGCTTCTGTCTTTGCCGCCCGGTTTGCCCCTGATTCTGCTTTGGGCCGCCTGTACCGCCTTGTGCTGGCGGGTGATTTCACGGGCGCGGCGGCGGGATTGACCCATAGTTTCTGAATTCAGCTGATCTTCGGCGCGCAGTTTGCGCCAGCGCTCGACCCGGTCTTCGTTGAGCGCACCGGACTTGATCGCGGCCAGAACCGCACAGCCCGGTTCGCTGATATGGGCGCAATCGCGGAATTTGCACTGGGTTGCCAGTTCGGTGATGTCGTCGAACAACACGTCGATGCCGCCCGCGACGTCGTGCAGGCCCAGTTCACGCATCCCCGGCATGTCGATCACCATGCCGCCGCCGGTGGCGAAATGCAGCGACCGGGCGGTGGTGGTGTGGCGGCCCTTGGCGTCGTCTTCGCGGATGTCGGCGGTCGATTGCGCAGACCCGGTCAGGGCATTGATCAGGGTCGATTTTCCCACCCCCGAGGAGCCGACAAAGGCCACCGTGCGGCCCGGGCCGCACCAATTGCGCAAGCGGTCGGACTGGTCCGGGTCCTTGGCGTTGAGGGTCAGGATTGCATCGAATTTGTCGGAGATCTCTTGCGCCTGACGCAGATAGGTCTGGGCCTCGTCGGTCTTGTCCGCCTTGGTCAGTATCAGAACCGGCGAAACGCCCGCATCCAGCGCCAACACGACATAGCGTTCGATCCGGGCCGGATTGAAATCCTCGTTGCAGGACGTGGTGATGAAAAGCGTGTCAATATTGGCGGCCAGCAGTTGCGACTTGGCTTCGATCCCGGCGGCGCGGCGGCTGAGCTTCGAGCTGCGGTCGAGAATCGTGCGGATGGCATGGGTGTCGGGATCGACGATAACCCAATCGCCCACCGCCACGTCGCCGGCGCTGAGACCGGGGGGGTAGATCAACCGTTGTTCGCCCTGTTCGGACAGGCCGGTCGCCTTGTTGCGTTGTACCGAGGCGATGCGCATCGGCACGCCGCCATCATCCCCCGACGCATCAGGTTGGGTGGCGAAAAAGGGCGACCAGCCCAGATCTTGCAGCGTGGGATTCGTCACGCGGGCTCCGTATTTGTGTGCAGCGGGGTCTTGGCGGATATGAATGCCGCTTTTCACCGGCGCGGCAAGGGGGCGTGGCGGTTTTGGCTGCGATTCGCCAAATTACTGTGGTCGGGAAAGGGGGTGAGAGGCTGGACAACGACCCAAGCGGGGCTCGTTACGGCTGCTTCCTTCCGGATCTGACCGGGTTGGCGAGGTGCCTGCCCGCGCCAACCTCTCAAGCGCAGATATAATCCGGTGGCGGGGCGATTGCAAGACGGGGGAAAGGCGGAAAGTCAGGGCGCGTGGCCTAGAAATCCATGTGGATCATTGCGAAACCATCCTCGGTGAGGCTGTCGAAGCTGAGAGTGCGGCGCGGGATGTCCATCAGCCGTTCGACTGCGTTGAGCGAGGTTTTGAATTGCGCGCTTGTGCCGCTTAGTTTGCGGAAGCGCCAGACCGGTTCGGGGACGATATCGACGGTGCCCAAATGCCGGATGTAGTCGCCAAGGATGTCGCGCACCTGCCGATGGGTTTCCAGCGCCACTTTTTCGCCCGGGACCGGGGCGAATCCACCCCCGCCACTGGCGCGGAAACTATTGGTGGCCACGATGAATTCCTGATCTGGTCCAACCGGGTTTCCGCGCCATGTAATTGCAGATATCCGGCGGTTTTCGTCGGAAACAATCCGGCCTTTGGGAGTGTAGCGTGGCGGTTGAGACGGATCTATCTGATATTCCAAACCCACGATGTGATCGAAGCTGTAGCTGGGGAAATCCGGGTTGTGCAGGGCCTGTCGGCGCAGGCCCTGTGAAATCCGCAGAAACAGTGCGGCGCAGCGTTCCAGCCATTCGACGATTTCGCGCCCTGTCAGTTTCACGGCGCAGATCACGTTCGGGAAGGGATAGAGGTCTGCCAGGCTGCGCAGCGTCAACGGCCCGGCCCCGATATCGGTGTAATTGCTGGCTCCGGCCTGGCCCCCGGCCTTGAACGGGGAAACCGCGGACAAGACCGGCAGAGTGGCGTCCGGGCTTCCTTGCAGGCAGCGCGCCACATAATCGCTTTGGGCCTGCGCCACCAGTTGCAGAGAGGCATCGTCGGCGACCAGAGCAAAGAACGTATTCAAGGGATGCCGGGTCACTCCGACAGGTTTCTCGATATCGCTCAGCGTCAATTGATGATGGTCGTGTACCGCGGTCACGACCTCGGGGGCTTCGGTGATGGAATCGCTGATCCCGCTTTGTGGTACACCGCTGTAGATCGGGCGCAGTTCCGTCTGGTGGCGGCGGATTTCCCATCCGCCGCTGTCCTTGGGGGCCACAACCAGATCCATGACGCCAAGATGGCTGCCCCAGAAACCCGGCATCATCGCGGGTTTGCCGTTGACGGTGCCGTCGAGAATATCCACGCCGGGGATATTCGCGAAAACGGAGTCAGGAAACAGGCGGTGTTGGTGGCCGCACAGGATCGCATCGATCCCGTCGATTTCCGACAATGGCAAAACCGCGTTTTCCTGCACCTGCGGATCATCAGGGGTGGCAATGCCGGAATGTGCCAGTGCGATGATCAGGTCGGCACCGTCTGCCTTCATCCGGGGGATGTAATCCCGCGCGGTTTCCACGATGTCGCGGAAATACAACTGACCTTCGACCGCGTGGCGATCCCAGACCGCCGTTTGCGGCGGGACAAAACCGATCATGCCAATCCGGATCGTCTGTTGCGACCCTGATCCGTCGCGCGCGGTTTTTTGCAGGACCCGGTAGGGATGCAGGAAGGTCCGGTCGGCAGTCGGCCGATGGCCCAGACTGCGGGCAACATTCGCCAGGACCAGCGGAAAATGGGCGCTGATCAAAGAGTCGATCAGGAAACCCAACCCATAGCTGAATTCGTGATTGCCCAATGTCGCCCCGTCATATTCAAGCGCGTTCATGGCCGCGATGGCCGGGTGCAGTTTGGCATTCTGTTTGTCGTGGCGGGCGACCTGATCGCCCAGCGGATTGCCTTGTAGGAAATCGCCGGTATCGAACAGCAGCGAATTGGGGACTTCGGCGCGGGCGGTTTTGACCAAAGTGGCGGTACGTGACAGGCCGATCTGCGGGTTGTTGGTGGCTGAAAAATAGTCATAGGCCAGCAGATGCATATGTACATCCGATGTCTGTAAAATTCTAATATGTGCTTCTTCTGGCTTCAAATGGAGTTCATTCGAAGGGTGGCTAAAATTCACCGGGCAACCTCTGCGCAGGTAACAGAAAAAAGTTCACCTAAAAATTGTATTAATGTTGATAGATTCAGGTTTACGTAATGTCAATCTAAGATGCATCAATTTTCCCAGCTCTGGCAGGTTTAACAGGGTTTCAGATATGGCGTTGGCGCGGTAAGCATTTTGCGCAAGAACAGGCCGCTGACAGATTGAAGACGGTGGTCCGCAGCGCTGGGAGGGCTGGTATGAAACACGCCGAAACCGTGACGTTCGGAGGATCGGGGCTGGATCGCGCGGCTGAACTGCGCGGCGATGCCGACGCGATGGCTGCGGCCGCGGCTGCGCCGGGGGCGACGACCATGGTTCTGTGGCGTGGCAAGCCGCTGATTTCACGTGGGCCGGAGGGCAATACCGACCTGACCCGGCTGCCACTGGATCACCCAATCCTGGCCGAGGTGCGCGAAGCACCGATATTCCTGGGACGCGAAGACAGCGGTCCGGTGTTTGCCCATGACATTTCCGGCTGGGTGCCGGCGGCGCTGGACCCGGCGGCGCTGAACAGTTTTTTCGATCCCAGCGAACAGCATCATCCCAGCCTGCCCGACAGTGACAGCTTTGCCGAGCTGCGCATGATCATGACGCGGTTGACCGCGCGTGATGCCGAATTGGCGGCGACGTCACGTGCGCTGCTGAACTGGCACAGAACCCACCGGTTCTGTTCAAAATGCGGGCAAGAAAGCGTGATGTCGATGTCGGGATGGCAGCGCAATTGCCCGTCCTGTGGCAGCCAGCATTTTCCGCGCACCGACCCGGTTGTGATCATGTTGATCACCCGTGGCAATTCGGTGCTGATGGGGCGGTCGCATGGCTGGCCTGCGGGCATGTATTCGCTGTTGGCGGGGTTCGTTGAGCCGGGCGAAACGCTGGAGGCGGCGGTGCGGCGCGAAGTGTTCGAGGAATCCGGCATCCGGGTCGGAGCGGTCGAATATCTGGCCAGCCAGCCCTGGGCGTTTCCGGCGTCGCTGATGTTCGGCTGCAAGGGCGAGGGGCTGAGCGAAGAGGTCACCATCGACCCCAAGGAAATCGAAGATGCGCGTTGGTTTTCGCGTGAAGAGATCATGTTGTCATTCTCTGGTCAGCATCCGGTGTTGAGACCGGCCCGCAAGGGTGCGATCGCCGAGTTCCTGTTGCGGAACTGGCTTGCGGATCGTTTGGAATGAGACAAAAATGACGACCGGGACAAAAAGCGTAAAAAACGGGGCAGCAGCATGAAATTCGAAAGCAAAGAAGATATCGACGCCCCGATCCAGCAGGTTTTCGAGATGCTGACGGATTTCGATGGTTTCGAACGGGCAGCGTTGCGGCGCGGGGCCGAAGTGCAGCGGGTTGACGAACTGGAAGAGATTGGCCCGGGCGTGGCATGGGACCTGAGTTTCATGATGCGCGGCAAGCTGCGCAATATCCGGCTGACGC
This sequence comes from Thalassovita sp., assembly GCF_034670005.1. GTDB lineage: Bacteria > Pseudomonadota > Alphaproteobacteria > Rhodobacterales > Rhodobacteraceae > Thalassobius. The sequence continues at coordinate 298,404 of NZ_JAXMOH010000001.1, read as the reverse complement.
TGAGCGAATACGACCCGCCCAACGGCATGTTGTTCATCGGCGGCGGTCAGGGGCTGGAAGGCCAGTTGGTGCTGGAACTGGTGGCGCTGTCGCGGACCCGTACACGGATGACGCTGGCCATCGAATTGTCCGCCACCACGCTGGCGGCGCGGCTGGTGTTGCAATCGCTGAAGCTGGGCCGCAGTAAGATCCAGTCGAAATTCCACCTGCGGGTCGCCGATTTCGCAACCGAACTGGAAGAACGCTATAAGCGGACGGCCTGAACGCGCCCACCTGTGGTGGCGGCAGGCGGCCAACGCAGCCGTTGGTCAGTTTGTGGCGAAAGCGGACGAGGGGGCGGCTGCGCTTGATGCCGCGCTCCACACAGGTTTGCGTTGCAGCGATTTGCGGTCATTGGGCCATTGGCAGATGGCTTGTACTGCCGAAATGCAGAGTTGGGTGTCTTGTTACAAATCGCCAATTCGCTGCGGTCTGTCGAACACTGTTGGCGCAATCGGTGTTCCGTCATTTAGAGTGGCGTGTTCCGTGTAAGCGTTGATATGTGCCGGAATGATTGTTTCGCTCTGAGCTACGCCTAAAAAGATATGTTTGGAATTATCCGGGGTGATTTCGACCCAATTAGGATCGTCGAGTGTTCCACCGTAAACGCCAACAGCACCTTTGAAGCGTTCAAAGGTCAGAAACAGTTTGGTCCCACAGTTGTCGCAGAAATTGATGCGTACTTTTTTGCCGCTGCCGGCAGATATGTGGTTGTAGGTTTTGGGACTGCCTTTGGTCATCGCGAAATCAGCGTCTTCGAATACCGGTTCGACCAAGTAGGCACCGCCAGTGGCTCTCTGGCAGAACTTGCAGTGACACATTGTTATCTTAGCGGGCTGTTTTGAGACTTCGTACCGAAGTTCGCCACACAGGCACCCTCCTTGCATCTTTGACATAAATCCACCTTCCAGAACGTTTCGCGCGTCGATCATTTTGACAGGACCAAGGGAAGGACCAAGTGTCTGGAAGATCAAGAAAAAATATTTCCGCCCAAGACACACCCGAGATTTGGTTCACGGCGACGGCCGACATCCGGGCGTATTCAGCGAAAGCTAACCGAACCCTTACTACGACTGTTTGGACCGGCTTCTCCGGTTTTCCGGGGGGCGGACTGTCCTAGCGGGCTTGTTCGTGGTCGAAACGTTGCTTGGCGATTTGTTCGTTGCGTTCGCTTTTCTTCAGGTCGAACAGCGTGGTGCGGACGTAATCCAGGTGGGCCTCGACGGCGGCGCGGGCACCTTCGGGGTCGCGCGCCTGCAGCGCCGTGTTGATGTCGCGGTGCTGGTTCAGCAATGTGTCGCGGGTGGTGCGTTGCCTGAACATCATCTGACGATTGTAAAACACGCCTTCGCGCAGCAGCTGATACATCGACCGCATCATGTGCAGCATGATGACGTTATGGCTGGCTTCGATAATGGCTAGGTGGAAATCGGCATCGAGCTGGGCTTCGCCCGCAGGGTTGCGTTTGGAATGGGCGGCTTCCATTTTTTCGAAAATGGTTTGCACCACCTGCAGATCGGTATCCGATCCCAGCCGCGCCGCGCGTTCGGCGGCCAATCCTTCCATGTCGCGGCGGAACGAGATGTAGTCGAACACCGCTTCCTGATGGCTGGCGAACAGTTTGACCAATGCGTCAGAAAAGGCCGAGCCCAGCACTTCGGCGACATAGATGCCGGACCCCGCGCGCGAACTGAGCAAGCCACGGTCCTGTAAATCCGAGATCGCCTCGCGCAGCGACGGCCGCGACACACCCAGACGTTCGGACAATTCGCGTTCCGAAGGAAGCCGTTCGCCGGGCCGTAAAATCCCGCGCAGGATCAACAGCTCGATCTGTTTGGTGACTGCGTCGGACAGTTTTTCAGGTTGGACTTTTTGAAACGGCATGGTGATCCAATTGGTAAATTGGTCAAATTATATGACCGCCCCGTCTGGGGCGCAAGCGTGGAGCGGGTTCGGGGCAGCGCCCGGCCTACCGGATCAGCGGATCAGTATTCAACCCCGATCTGTGCTTTGACGCCGGACCGGAACGGATGCTTGATCAGTTCCATTTCGGTAACCAGATCAGCGATTTCGATCAGGTCGTCCTTGGCGTTGCGCCCGGTCAGAACCACATGGGTCATCGGCGGTTTTTCATCGACCAGAAAGCTGACCACGTCGTTGATGTCGATATAATCGTAACGCAGCGCGATGTTGATTTCATCCAGCAGCACCATCTTGTTGGACGGATCGCGGATCAGGTCCTTGGCTTTTTCCCAGGCCGCCTGCGCCATTTCGACATCGCGGTCGCGATCCTGGGTTTCCCAGGTGAAGCCTTCGCCCATAGTGTGGAATTCGCAGATGTCGGTGAACCTGGACAGGATCAGATCGCGTTCGCCGGTGCTCATCCCACCCTTGATGAACTGCACCACCGCGCATTTCATGTCATGAGCGATGCAGCGAAAAATCATCCCGAACGCGGCCGAGCTTTTGCCCTTGCCCTTGCCGGTATGGACGATGATCAGGCCCTTTTCATCGGTCTTGGTGGCCATGATTTTATCGCGGGCGGCCTTTTTCTTGGCCATTTTGGTCGCGTGGCGGTCGCTGTCGGCGCTCATCTCGGAATTCCCTGTCCTGTTGTCCTGACCAGAGATAATGGCGTTGGCCGCAATAGGAAAGGGCGGCCCGATCATGGACCGCCCTTTCTGTTCCCTGCCGGAGGGAGGAGGACTATTCGGCAGGAACTGCAATCGTGCCTTTGACCTTGTCGAAATGCTGTCGGTTCAGCCGCAGCACCAGGGCGACCATCAGGGCCAGCGCGACAAGAGCGACGGCGGTCAGCACCAACACGGCGACCATGATCGCGGTTTGCTTCGGGACACCGCCGTTTGCGAAGGCGGCCGCGATGCCTTCGAAGATCGGCACCGGGCGACCGGTATGGGGCACCCAGAACATCAGATACATGAAAAAGGTGACGGTCAGACCGCCCGCACCGAGCGAGGCGAGGAAATAGAGGGTCGAATAATTATCTGCCGGGCGTTTGAGGTACGAAGCCATTTCGAGTCTTATTGTATTCTGAACATGGAATATGAATAACATTCAAAAGTCCGAATGCAACGGATAGTTTGTCGCAGGGCTTCGGGATGTGATGCGGCGCCAGATGGCGCTGAGCGGCCGGTTATAGCGGGTTTGGCGGCACCGGCTTGACGAAGGTCAGGCTGGTCGGACGGTCAAAGCCTTCATGCGCGGTAGAGCCGGTTTGAACGAAGCCCATTTTTTCGAAGGCGGCGTGGTTTTCGGTCAGTTCGACCCGCGTCTGCAGGGTGATGCTGGGCAGGTCCAGTTGCCGTGCTCGCGTTTGCGCCTGTTCGGCCAGTTGGCGGGCCAATCCCTGTCCCCGATGGTCCGCATCCACCGCCAGCTTGCCCAGATAGAGCGTATCGGGCTGTGCGGTCAGGATCATGCAGGCGATCGGTCGGCCCTTGTCCTCGATCACCCAGAGTTCCTTGTCGCGGGCGTCCTGTTCCAGCGTCGCGGCAGTCATCCGGTGCAGCGAACTGGGCGGCTCGATTCGGCCCTCCATATAGGCGAAGCTTTTCAGCAACAGCGCATGGAGGGCGTCGAAATCGTAAGGTGGGCGAACGCGTTTCAAAGGATTGAAACCCTTTTAGCCGCCCAGCAGGGTGTCGATCCCCGCGCGGGCCGAGTTCGATTTTGGCACCCACAGGCCGCGATCAATGGCTTCCTTCAGCCGTTCGGCGATTTCGCGCAGAGCGGGGGCGTTGTGGTCGGCGATGAAATCACGGGTGTCGTCGTCTTCCAGGAACGCGGCATGGACAAGATCGAAATGGTGGTTCTTGACTGCACCGGTGGTGGCGGCAAAGGCAAACAGGTAATCGACCGTCGCGGCGATTTCGAACGCGCCCTTGTAGCCGTGGCGTTTCACCCCGTCGATCCATTTCGGATTGACCACGCGGGACCGTAACACCCGACCGATTTCTTCGTCCAGCGTTCGGATCACCGGGCGTTCGGGGCGGGAATGATCGTTGTGATAGATCGGCCGGTCCTGCCCTTGCAAGGTGCTGATCGCCGCCGCGGCGCCGCCTTCGAACTGGTAATAATCGTCGCTGTCCAGAAGGTCGTGTTCGCGGTTGTCCTGATTCTGCACAATGGCTTCGGTCTGTTTCAGCCTTTGTTCAAACCCGGCCCGGTCGCGGGTGCCCTCGGACCCAGCGCCATAGGCATAGCCACCCCAGTTCAGATAGGCTTCGGCGAGATCGGATTTGTCGTTCCAAATCCGTTCGTCGATCAGCGCCTGAAGACCGGCGCCGTAAGCCCCCGGTTTCGATCCGAACACCCGCGCCTGACCCTCGCCCGCGCGCGCCCGGGCGGCGGCAGGGTTTTGATCCTCTGGTTCGTCCAGCGCCATTACCGCGCGCGCGGCGCTGTCGACCAGCGCGATCAGTTGCGGGAAGGCATCGCGGAAAAATCCCGAGATGCGCAGGGTGACGTCGACGCGCGGACGGCCCAGCGTGGTGGCAGGCAGGATGTCGAACCCGGTGACGCGGCGGTTGGCGCTGTCCCATTTCGGTTTCACCCCCATCAGCGCCAGCGCCTGTGCGATGTCATCGCCGCCGGTGCGCATATTGGCGGTGCCCCAGGCGGTCACCAGCATCGTGCGCGGCCAGTCGCCATGGGTTTGCAGGTGCTTTTCGATCAGCAGATTGGCGGATTTCCAGCCCAAAGCCCAGGCAGTGGGGGTGGGCACCGCACGGCTGTCGACGCTGAAGAAATTGCGCCCGGACGGCAGCACGTCCAGCCGTCCGCGGGTCGGCGCGCCGGAGGCGCCGGGGGCGACAAAGCGACCGTCCAGCGCGGTGAGGAATCCCGCGCCTTCGGCCGGGCCGCATTGGGCCACGATGGGGCGGACGGTGTCGCTGATGTGGGTCAGTACGGCGGTGCTTGCCGGTCCGGCCGGTGCCGTTTCGCTTTCGACGGTGCGAATGGCCAACAGTTCGAGCCGTTCGACGGTGTCGCCGGCGCTGCGCCAGGGATCGGTCGTCAGATCCAGCAGCGCCTGCGGCCTCGGCCCGGTCCAGGCTGCTGCCATATCGCAATCCAGCGGGTCGAAGCCGAGCGCCAGATCTTGTGCCAGCGCGCGGATCAGCGAGGCGTCGGCCCCGGAGCCATCGCCGCGCGGCACCCGGGTCAGCGCGATGACCAGATCGCGGGCCTGAATGCCGGTCGGGGATTGGCCGAAAATATGCAGCCCGTCGCGGATCTGCGCCTCTTTCAATTCGCACAGATAGGCGTCCAGCTTGGCCAGATCGGTGTCTTCGTCGTCGCCCTGCATCCCGGCATCCTGATCAAGCCCGGTGGCGGCGGTCAGGCTGAGGATTTCGCGGCGCAGATGATCAATCCGGCGCGGATCGACGCCGGCGGCTTCGTAATATTCATCGACCAGCGCTTCGAGGTCGCGCAGCGGGCCATAGGTTTCCGCGCGGGTCAATGGCGGGGTCAGGTGATCGAGGATCACCGCCTGCGCCCGGCGCTTGGCTTGTGTGCCTTCGCCGGGGTCGTTGACGATGAACGGGTAAAGATGCGGGGTCGGGCCGAACACGGCTTCGGGCCAGCAGGTTTGCGACAGCGCCAGCGCCTTGCCGGGCAGCCATTCCAGATTGCCGTGTTTGCCAATATGGGCGATGGCATCGGCCGCGAATTGGTGGCGCAGCCAGAAATAGAACGCCAGATAGTTATGCGGCGGCACCAAATCCGGCGCGTGATAGGTTTCGGTCGGGTCGATATTATAGCCGCGCGCGGGTTGAATGCCGACGACGACATTGCCGTATTGCAGCACCGACAGGTTGAAGCGGCCACAATCTACTGCGCCCGGTGTGAAGAATGGATCGGCCTCGGGCGCGCCCCAGCGGTTTTCCACCGCTTCGCGCAACTCCCATGGCAGCTGGCCGTAGTCGATCTGATAGTCGGCAAGGCTCATTTCGACTCCGCCGCGCCGTTCGGCCCGGTCGGTCAGCCAGTTGGTCGGGCCTGCGAGGATCGCCTGCATCAGCGCATCGCTGTCGTCCGGCGCGCCGTCGACGCGGTAACCCTGTTCGGCAAGCAGGTCGAGCAGATGCACCGTGGCGGCGGGGGTGTCGAGCCCGACGCCATTGGCAAGCCGCCCGTCCTTGTTGGGGTAATTCGCCAGCACCAGCGCCACCTTGCGGTCGCTGGCGGGTTTGTCGCGCAGCCGGGTCCAGTTGGCGGCAAGCCGCGCGGTGAACTCGATCCGGTCGCCCTGGGCGCGGTAGGTGGCGATGGGGCATTCGGTAGCGTCGTCGAAATAGGCTTCGTCCTTGAAGCTGATCGCACGGGCCAGCACCCGGCCGTCGACTTCGGGCAGGGCGACATTCATGGCAATGTCGCGGGCAGTCAGGCCGTTCAGCCCTGCGGACCACGCTTCTTCGGTCGATCCGGCCAGCACGATCTGAAACACCGGTGCGGCGTTGGCGGCGGGCATTGTCAGCGGGTTTTGCGCCGATGTGTCGCCGGTATGGGGGGAACCGACCGCGAAGGCGGTGGCGTTCAGGATGACCGAGGGCGGCGCGGCGGTGAACAGGGTTTCCAGGGTGGCAACCGATACCGGATCTTTCAGCGAGGCGACAAAGACCGGCAGCGGGTTCAGCCCCTGCCGCAACAGAGCCTTGACCAGCCGGTTGATCGGGTTCAGTCCCGCGCCCTGAACCAGCGCGCGGTAGAAAATCACCGGCACCACTGGCGCATCGTTGGTCCATGACGATTGCGCCGCTTTAAGGTCGGCCACGCCAGCGCCGGGCCAGTAGACCCCGGCGCGCAGCAGCGGTTTGGCGGCTTCGGGGGCGTCGTCAGCGGGGTGGCCATCCATCATCCACTGGCAATAGGTCAGGAAATTGGTGCTGTTTTCTGGCCCGCCTTCGACCATGTAGGACCACAGCGCATCATACTCCTGTGCCGATACGGTGGACAGCCCACGCAGATCAGAATCGGGTTTGTCATCGCCGGGCAGGGCGACGAAGGGCACACCTGCTTCGGCCAGCCGGGCGGCATATTGTTCGAACCCGTATTTCCAGTACCCCGCGCCGCCCAGAATTCGCGCCACCACCAGCCGCGATTTGGTGGCGCAATTGTCCAGATGCAGGTCGACCGACATCGGGTGTTGCAAATGGGTCAGGTTGGCCAACCGCAGCGAAGGCGGGCTGTCCATTTCGGCGCGGGCCTGCGACAGCGCGGCCAATTCGGTATCGGCGGCGGAAATGAACACCAGATCGGCAGGGGTCTGACCCAGATCGACAGGTTCTTTGCCGTCGTCAATGGACCCGGGAGTGGCGGCGAGAAGGTGCATCAGCTGGCCCTATCTTGTGTTTGGTGCCGCTTTGCGGCAAGAGCCGCTAAGCAATCGGAAAGGATTGGGCGATGGATTACAGCAGAATGGGCGGGGTCAAGCCCACTTACGGCAAGAACAAACCGCGGCTGGGCGAGGAAAAAGGCCCCAGCAAGGATGCGCGCAACGACAAGGCAAAGTTGCTGGAGCGGATGAAAAAAGCCGCCGAGGCCGCCAAGGCGGAAGACAACGGCTGAGGTCATAGCGGTTTTTCCATGAAGACGCTGCTGGCGGCTTCGGGGTAATCACCGAACGGGCCGCAGCGGGTGAAACCGTGGCGTTCATAAAGCCGGTGCGCCGCGTCAAGCACGTTGCCGGTTTCCAGTTTCAGACAGGGCAGGTTCAGGGCGCGGGCTTCGTCCTCGATCTGACGCATCAGGGCATCGGCCACGCCTTTGCCCCGTGCCGTTTCAGCGACGAACATGGATTTGATTTCGCCATAGTCTTCTTTCACGGCCAGCGCCCCGGTGCCCAGAACCGTTGCACCGTCCCGCGCGGTGAAAAAGCGGATATTCGATGCGCAGAGATCGTCGATCGAAAGGAAGAAATTATCCTCGGGCGGAAACAGTGACTGCATCAGCGCATGCGATTGCTGCAAAAGCGCGGTCGCCTGCGGTTGATGCGGGTCGCTGAGTTCCACGATGATCATGCGCGCAGCGCCGCCTCGATCGCGGCGCGGTCAAGCCCGGCCTGACCGATCACCACCAGTTTGGTTTCACGCGGACCGGTGCCGAAAGGTTGGTCGAAATAGCTGTCGACGCGCGGGCCCACGGCCTGCAAAGTCAGGCGCATCGGTTTGCCCTGAACCGCCGCGAAGCCTTTGAGCCGCAGGATGTCATGATCACGGATCACTTCGGCCAGATGTTCGGCAAAGGCCTTGGCATCGGTGATTTCATCGCGCAGTACCACGAAGCTTTCGAAATCGTCATGGTCGTGATCATGATGATGATCGTCATGATCATCATCGTCGTCATCATGGTGGTGGTGATGGTGGATTTCGTGCCGGGCGGACATGTCGGATTCGGCGCCGATCCCCTGACCCAGCAACACATCGACCGGCAGTGCGCCCATCGTGGATTTCACCACCTGCACGCCGTCGCGGCTGTCTGCGCGCAGTTTCGCGGTCAGCGCGGTAATCTCGTCTTCGCTTAGCAGGTCGGATTTGTTGACCACGATCATGTCGGCGCAGGCGATCTGGTCTTCGAACAGTTCCGATAGCGGGGTTTCGTGATCGAGGTTTTCATCCAGTTTGCGCTGGGCATCGACGGCGGCGATGTCATGGGCGAAACGGCCTTCAGTCACCGCCTTGCCATCGACCACGGTCACTACGCCGTCGACGGTGACCCGGGTGCTGATTTCCGGCCAGTTGAAGGCGCGAACCAAGGGTTGCGGCAATGCCAGCCCGGAGGTTTCGATCACGATGTGATCGGGGGCCTGATCGCGGTCCAGCAGTTTTTGCAGGGTGGGGATGAAATCCTCGGCCACGGTGCAGCAGATGCAGCCGTTGGACAGTTCCATGATATCGTCTTCGCTGCAGGTTTCGTCACCGCAGCCTTTCAGAATATCGCCATCGACGCCAAGGTCGCCGAATTCGTTGATGATCAGCGCGATCCGCTTGCCTTCGGCATTGGACAGCATGTGGCGGATCAGGGTGGTTTTTCCGGCGCCGAGGAATCCGGTCACCACGGTTGCGGGTATCTTTGCGGGCATTTGATGTTCCTTAAACCTGAAAAGACGACCGGCGGGGCCGGTCGTCTGTGAGTTCGGGTCGTAACGCTTGAAACGGTCGAAATCAGGCTTCGTCGTTGACCAGGCGCGGGGTGAACAGGCCGGTCCCGGCCAGACCGCGCAGCGATTTGGCAGCGCCCAGCACAGCCAGATCGGCCAGCGGTTCGACGATCACGACGAGCATGTAGGCGGCACCGAAGCTGCCGACGGCAGCCAGATTTGCAGCGCCGAAACCCTGACCGTAGAAGGCCCAGAATGCGACCCAGGCCACCACACCGCCCTGATAGGCGGTCGAAAGCGCCAGCGCCTGGCTATATTTCAGGTCAACATAGGCGGTATCGGGGGCGATGACCCGCTTGGCCAGCAGTTGCAGCGCAAACAGCGGCACCAGGATCGTGGTCAGGTTCATGCCGTATTGCGGCAGGTCGAACGGGGCAAAGAACAGACCCTGCATCAGCAGGCCGAGGGCCAGACCGATGGCGGCCGGTGCGGCACCGAACAGCAGGAACAGGGTCGAGCCAAGGATGAAGTGGACTTCGGACACGCCGACCGGGAAATGCGGCAGGATCTGGAAGAAGGTGAAGACGGCAGACGCGGCCAGTCCGGTGCGGGCGACAAGCGAGGCAAGGCCACGTTCTTTCAAGGCGTCCCAGCCCAGTTTCAGCGTATAGGTGCCAGCGCCGGCCGCAGTGCCATAGCTGAGCAGCAGTTTCGCGCCATTCACGATTCCGGGTTCGATATGCATATTTTTATCTCCTGTTCCGTCATCCCCGACGGGTTGGGTTTCTGTCACGCATGGCAGGTCTCCTGGCTGGCGGGTCATCGCGTTTGCCACCTTCCCGGGCTATGCCCAGTGGTATTGACGAACGCTCACCGCTGACAGTCGCGGGGGCGGCTGTGGCTGCAGGTCCCGGCTTGGGTCACCCGTTCCACATTCCCTTTTGATCCCTGGACGCTTTGCGCCGCAGATTGGGAACCATACGATGCCTACTTGGCCCGGTCGCAGCCCCCCGGTCAAGCGCGTTTGCGCATTGCACCGGCTGGTTTGCGACATATTTGGACCTCAATATGAATGAAAATCCGCAATATCTTGTGGATAACTGGGGGTATTGGCCCAGATGGAGGGTGTTTTCATTGACTCAGCGACCCGGGCCGACACAGGATCAAGGTCACTCTGGAATCAGTAGACAGGCGCATTTTGCTTTTCACCCGACTCAGACTGACCGGCTTTAAAAGCTTTGTCGATCCGACCGATCTGATGATCAAGGACGGTCTGACCGGGGTTGTCGGGCCGAATGGTTGCGGCAAGTCCAACCTGCTGGAAGCGCTGCGCTGGGTGATGGGGGAAAACCGGCCCAAGGCGATGCGCGGCGGTGGCATGGAGGATGTGATCTTTGCCGGGGCGTCGTCACGGCCCGCCCGCAACTTTGCCGAGGTCGGCCTGATCATCGACAATTCCGACCGTCTGGCCCCGGCCGGTTTCAATGACGAAGACCAGTTGGAAATCATTCGCCGCATCACCCGCGATGTCGGTAGCGCCTATAAGGTGAACAGCAAGGATGTCCGCGCCCGCGATGTGCAGATGCTGTTCGCCGATGCCTCGACCGGGGCACATTCGCCCGCGCTGGTGCGGCAGGGGCAGATTTCCGAGCTGATCAACGCTAAGCCGAAAAGCCGCCGCCGCATCCTGGAAGAAGCGGCGGGGATTTCCGGCCTGTATCAACGCCGCCACGAGGCCGAGCTGAAACTGAAAGGTGCCGAGCAGAACCTGTCCCGGGTCGATGACGTGGTCGATCAGTTGGCCAGCCAACTGGCGCAACTGGACCGGCAGGCGCGGCAGGCGGCGCGGTATCGCGCCATTGGGGAAGAACTGCGCAAGGCCGAAGGCATGCTGTTATATCGTCGCTGGCGTGAAGCGGACGAGGCGCGGTTGTTGGCCGAAGAAGAATTGCGCAGCCGCGTCACCGCTGCCGCTCAGGCTGAAACGCTTGCCCGGCAGGCGGCCAAGGACCGGCAGGCCAAGGACGATGCGCTGCCGCCGTTGCGTGAAGAAGAAGCGATCGCGGCAGCCGTGTTGCAGCGGCTGGAAGTCCAGCGCGATTCGCTGCGCGATCAGGAAAGCCAGGCGTTGCAGACCATTGAGACGCTGAAGAACCGCATTCTGCAACTGGCCAAGGATATCGAGCGCGAAGCCGGGTTGAACCGCGATGCGGGCGAAACCATCGACCGGCTGGAATGGGAAGCGCGCGAGCTGAAAAAGGCCAGCGAAGGCCATGACGAACGGTTGGAAACGGCAGCCGAAGCGGCGCGCGAAGCCGCCAGCGTGTTGCAGGACCGCGAAGCCGACCTGTCGCAGCAGACTGAAGACGTGGCGCGTCTGGCCGCCCGGCATCAATCGGCGCAGCGGCTGCTGGATGACAATCGCAAAACCCTGGCCCGGTCAGAGGCCGAGGCGGTCAAGGCGCGTGAAGCAGTGGCGACTGCGCAATCGGCGCTGACCGAGGCGGAAACCCGGTTCGAGCAGGCGCAGGAAGAAGAAGAACTGGCGCTGGCCACGGCGGAACATGCCGAAGAAACCCTTATGGAGGCCGAAACCGCCCGCGCCGAAACCCAGTCGCGCGAAGCCGATGTGCGTGGCGAACGGTCCGAGGCAGAAGGCGAATTGAACGCGTTGCGGGCCGAGGTGACGGCGCTGGCCAAGCTGCTGGAGCGCGACACTGCCGAAGGCGGTCAGATCCTTGACCGGTTGCAGGTCGAAATGGGCTTTGAAAAGGCGCTTGGCGCGGCGCTGGCCGACGATCTGCGGGCACCGCAGGTGGACGAAGACGGGCCGTCGGGCTGGACCGAATTGCCCGATTACGACGCCACGCAATCCTTACCCGCTGGTGTCACGGCGCTGTCGCAGCATGTTTCGGTGCCCGACGTTCTGGCCCGGCGAATGGCGCAGATCGGGCTGATCGACCCCGAAGACGCAGCCCGGTTGCAGCCGCTGTTGCAGCCCGGTCAGCGGCTGGTGTCGGTGGAGGGTGATTTGTGGCGCTGGGACGGGTTCCGGGCCTGGGCCGAAGATGCGCCTTCGGCGGCGGCGCTGCGCTTGCAGCAGTTGAACCGTCTGGAAGAATTGAAACAGCAAAGCGAACACGCCAATACACGCGCCGAAGCGGCGCGGCAGGCGCATGAAGCGCTGAGCGCACGCCTGGCCGATCTGACCCGCGCCGATCAGGCCGCGCGGCAGGCCCGCCGCGACGCCGACCGTTTGGTGAACGAGGCCAGCCGCAAGCTGTCGCGGGCCGAGGCGGATCGCAACCTGACGGCCTCGCGGCTGGAATCGCTGGGGCTGGCGGTGACGCGGCACGAAGACGAAGCCACCGAATCCCGCGCCCGGGTGTTAGAGGCGGAACGCGCGATTGATGATCTGGACGATCTGGATCAGGCCCGCGCGGCGGTCGAAGACGTCAAGATGACGGTCGAAGCGGCGCGCCTGACCATGATGACCAAACGGTCCGGCCATGATGAAGTGCGCCGCGAAGGCGAGGCACGGCTGCGCCGCAGTCAGGAAGTGACCAAGGAAATCAGCGGCTGGAAACACCGTCTGGAAACCGCCGAGAAGCGCAGCGCAGAATTGGCCGAGCGCAAGCTGGATTCCGAAGAAGAGCTGCGCGATGCCAGCGAGGCCCCGGAAGAGATCCGTATCAAGCGCGACGAACTGGGCGAGGCGATTGCCGAGGCCGAAGAGCGCCGCCAAAAGGCCAGCGATGTGTTGGCCGAGGCCGACAGCCATCTCCGCGCCGCCGAACAGGCAGAACGCGATGCCGAGCGGTTGGCCAGCGAAGCGCGCGAAGCCCGCGCCCGGTCGGAAGCCCGCGCCGATGCTGCCCGCGAAACCGTCGCCTATGCGGTGGAACGGATCGAGGAAGACCAACAGACTACACCGGAAAAGCTGCTGGAACAGCTCGATGTTGATCCCGACGCGATGCCCGAAGCCAACCACGTCGAAGCGGATGTGAACCGGTTGAAACGCCAGCGTGATGCGCTGGGCGCGGTCAACCTGCGGGCCGAGGAAGACGCGTTGGAAGTGCGCGAAGAGCACGGCAATCTGGTTGCCGAAAAATCCGATCTGGAAGAGGCGATCAAGGCGCTGCGGACAGGCATTGCCAGCCTGAACCGCGAAGGCCGCGAACGGCTGTTGACCGCGTTTGAGCAGGTGAACAGCAATTTTGGTCTGTTGTTCCGGCATCTGTTCGGCGGTGGTGAAGCCAATCTGGTGCTGGTCGAAAGCGACGATCCGCTGGATGCCGGGCTGGAAATCATGTGCCAGCCGCCGGGCAAGAAACTGTCGACCCTGTCGCTGCTGTCGGGGGGCGAACAGACACTGACCGCGATGGCGCTGATCTTTGCAGTGTTCCTGGCCAACCCGGCCCCGATCTGTGTGTTGGACGAGGTCGATGCGCCGCTGGATGATGCCAACGTGACCCGGTTCTGCGACCTGCTGGACGAAATGTGCCGCCGCACCGAAACCCGGTTCCTGATCATCACCCACCACGCGGTGACGATGGCGCGGATGGACCGGTTGTTCGGCGTGACGATGCAGGAGCAGGGCGTTAGCCAGCTGGTCAGCGTCGATCTGAAGAAGGCCGAACAGCTGGTGGCGTGACGGGGTCGCCACCCGTCGCCGCCGCGCGGCAACACCACCCCGTCCACCGTCCTGTTTGTCAGAGCTTCCTCAGCCGGTCCTCCAGCGTCACCACGCCGTCCTGCACGATCCTGCACAGCAACCCGCGCAGCCGCAGGTGGACGTTTTCGCGCTCGGTGATCCAATCCTTGGCCGCCGCGCCATAGCGGGCTTTCCATTTCACGCAGGCGTCGTTGAACACGTCCGAGACTTCCAGCACCGCCGTGCCTGCCTGCACCCGGCTGCCGACCGGAAGATTGGCATAGGAACAGTCCAGATCGGCGATGATGGGGTCGCCCGGATGGGGCTGGGTGTCCCGGTCCAGCCAGACCGCGTTTAACACCCGGCTGGGCAGGATAGACACCTGAATGCGCGGATCGGGGCTGCCGTCTGCCAGCTTCATCCAGGGCGATGTCGTCCAGCGGTCGCCGGGAATGCCCTGATCGACGGTCAGGGTCAGTTCCGGCAGGAAGTCGCGTTTCCCGTAACCGGGGCGGCGGCACAGCATTTCAATCGGAGCATCGTCACGCGGCGCGGCGCGGATATGATCCATCGCGGCGGCAAGTTGGGCAGTGGTCGGTTGCATCAGAGTTTCCCCAGCAGGTCTGTGCTGGGCCAGGCATCCGCCGGCAGGCCCAGCCGTTTTTGTTCCGCCTGCACCGCAGCGCGGGTGCCGGCGCCAAGAATGCCGTCGATCTTGCCCACGTCATAGCCGCGACTGGCGAGTTTTTTCTGGAGCTGCTTCATCTGTGCGCTGGACAGAACCGGGTCGGGGTTGCCCGCATCGAATACCGGCGCGCCCATCAGGCGGGTGCCAAAATAGGCTGCGGTCAGAACATAGGTAAAGCTTTGGTTCCATTCGAAATAGATGTCGAAATTTGGATAGGCGATGAAAGCCGGACCGTGGCGTCCCTGCGGCAGGATCAGTTTCGCGGGCAGTCCTGGGGCCTGCCATTGGCCCGAGCGCGGCTGCACCCCCATTGCCTGCCATTGCGACAGCGGCAGGGCGGTATCGGTGCCGCTGAGCGACCAGTCCATTTGGTCCGGAACCCGGACTTCCTGCAACCACGGTTCACCGGCGCGCCAGCCCAGATGTTGCAGCATCTTGGCACCCGACATCAGCGCGTCAGGGGCCGATGTTTTCAGCGACACATGCCCGTCGCCATCGCCATCGACGCCGTTTTCCAGAATGTCCTTGGGCAGCATCTGTACCATGCCGATTTCCCCGGCCCAGGCCCCGGTGGTGCGGGCGGGATCGAAATCGCCGTGTTCGTAAAGGGTGATCGCGGCGAAAATCTGTGGCCGGAACAGATGTGGGCGACGGCAATCATGCGCCAGCGTCACCAGCGCGTTGGCGGTGTTGAAATCGCCCTGAAACCCGCCGTAATCGGTTTCGAACGCCCAGAAGGCCAGCAGAACCCCGGGCGAGACGCCGAAATCGCGTTCGATCCGGTCAAAGGTGGATTTGTATTTCCGGGCATTGGCCTGACCGTGATCCATCCGGTTCTTCGAAATCAGCCGCCGGGCGAAGGTGGTGAAATCCAGCGTGAACACGCCCTGTCGGCGGTCGGCGGCGAGCACTTTGGGGTCTTGCTGCACGCTGGCGAAGAACCCGTCGACCGTGGCCTGTGAATGACCCATGGCCATCGCGTCCTGTTTCAGCCCGGTGATAAATCCCGAAAAGCTGCCGCCGCAGGGGGTTTGGGCGAGGACCGGCCCGGACAGGCTGGCGGCAAAAAGAAGGGCAGGGAGGGAAAAGCGCATGAAATCCTCGGCGTGAAAACGGTTGCGCTCAACCTAGCAGGATCGCCCCTTGCTGCAACCGTCAGAACGCTGCCGCAACGACCGTCGCGGTTAACACCCCGGCCAGCACCACCGCCCAGACGCGCCACAGGGCGCGGGTTGCGGCGTCGATGTCATCGGGGCCAGCATCTCTACGGCCTTCGGGATGGACATAAGGGTAATCGCGGCGTTCGCCATCATAGGACCGTGGGCCGGACAGGGCGACGTTCAGCGCGCGGGCCATCGCCGCTTCGGGCCAACCGGCATTGGGTGAACGGTGCTGACGCGCTTCGGTCACAATCGCGGGCCAATGGCGGAACGCGCCATGTGTCAGCGCGATCAGCGCAGCGGTCAAACGGGCCGGGGCGAGGTTTAACAGGTCGTCAAAGCGGGCGGCGGCCCAGCCGAAATCTTCATGACGGGGGGTGCGGTAGCCGATCATGCTGTCGGCGGTATTGGTGATTTTATACAACAGCAGCCCGGGCAGGCCCAAGAGCGCATACCAGAATATCGGTGCGATCACGCCATCGGAGAAATTTTCAGCGGCGCTTTCGATGGCAGCGCGGGCAATGGCGGGGCGGTCCATGTCGCTTGTGTCGCGCCCGACGATCATCGCCACGCTCATCCGGCCGTCGCCTTCGGACAGGCGCAGCGCGTTGCCGACAGCTTTGACATGATCGACAAGCGACCGCTGGGCCAGCAGGATCGCGGCGACAACGATTTCGACGAGCGGACCGAACAGGGACAGAAGCCAGCCCAGCATCAGGGCTGCGCAGGCAAGCCCCGCCATCGTGGCGATGCCGTTTGTCCGGCGCTGAGCGCCGCGATTGAAGCGCTGATCGGCCCAGCCGACCGCGCGGCCCATCAAGACGGCAGGATGCGGCAGCCGCGCCCACAGCCATTTCGGTTCGCCCATTGCCGCATCCAGCAGCATCGCCAGAAACAGGGTCATAGCGCTGCTTCCAGTCGCGGCCACTGATCCGGGGCGGGCAGGCCGAGCCGGATCAGACTGTCGGAATAGGGAAAGATGCGGGTCCAGATTTGGGCCCGCGCCAACCGGTCCTGCCAGCCCTGGGCATGATCGACCGTGTAAAGCCGGAACAGCGGGGTACCACCGGCAAGCTGCGCCCCGGCACCGGTCATCAGCGTATCGAGTCGCGCGGCGTCCACGTTCAGCCGTTGGCGTGTTGCGTTTGCCCAGCCGGGATCGGTCAGCGCGCGGGTGCCGATGCTGAGCGCCGGTCCGGCGACCGGCCATGGGCCGAGCATCTGCGACAGGTGGGCGATCAGGGCGGGATCGCCGATGGCAAAGCCCAGCCGCAGCCCGGCCAGACCCCAGAATTTGCCAAAGCTTTTCAGGATCAGCGTGCCGGGGGTGGTGGCGCGGTCGATCAGGGACCGGTCCGGGGCCACATCGCAAAAGCTTTCGTCGATCACATGCAGGTCATAACCGCCGGTTTCGCGGTCCCGCCAATCGCCGGTCGGATTGTTCGGATGCACCACGACCCGCGCATTGGGGGTTTGGTCCGACACTTGCCAGCCTTCGGCGGTGAAGGCAGCGGCGTGTTCGTTATAGGTGGGGCCGGGAATGTCGACCGTGCCGGGCGGGCACAGCGCCGGAATGCGCGCGATCAGCGAGGACGCGCCGGGGGCGGCCAGAATATCCGCACCATCGGGGACCTGCCAGAACGATTTCGCCGCCCGGATCAGCGACTGCTGTGCTGCGGCATCAGGGAGCGCCGCCCATGCGCCATCGGGGATGTCTGCGACCGGATAAGGCACCGGGTTGATCCCGGTCGACAGGTCGATCCAGTCGGCGCGCGCGCCGCCAAAGCGGGCCGCTGCCGCATCTATCCCGCCGCCGTGATCGCGCTTGACCCCGGTCATGTCAGCTGTCCTTTGGCAAAGGGGGGTGACGGGTGACGAAATGACCTTTGACCCCTTGTGGCCATTGCCGGAACGGAACTTGTCCGGTTTCGCTTTGGGCGTGCAGGGCGGCATAATCGACGATGGCCTGCGCCGCACCTTCCTCTTCGGGGTCGAACCGGCCCAGCGTGTAGTTGAGTTTGCCTTCTGCCTGAATGGCGATGTTGCAGCCATGGCTGCACCCCATCAGGCAGGACACCCGGCGGGTTTGCAGATCCGGGTTGCTTTCGGCCAAAACCTCGATCTTTGCGGCCAGAGCTTCGCCATCCGTGCAAGGCGCTGTGGCGGCATCCCAGCCGTCGCGTTTGCAGGTGTCACAGATCGTTATCCAACTGGTCATTCATGCGCTTCCTTTTGGCGCAGAGAAAACGGATTCGAGCGAAAAGCACAAGCGGGGAAGAGGCGAAAAAGGGCCCGGTAGCGACCATAAGGGGGCTGCGTGCCAACAGCCGAAGGGAGGAAGGGGGCAATCCTGACTGCGTTTGCGGTGCAGGATTGGCGTGTGATGGTCGGCCCCTACTGCGCGGCGATCTTCGATAAGGCTTCGCGCCCATGCGGCTCTGCATAGTCCAGAACCGGGTTGATCGGGATGATCCGGTGCGGATTGATGCCGTCATGGCTGTAGTGATAGTGCCGCACGATATGATCGAAACGGGTGGTTTCCGCGACGCCGTGCCATTGATACAATTCGCGCGTATAGGCCCAGAGATTGGGGTAATCGATCAGCCGTTTGCGATTGCATTTGAAATGCAGGTGATAGACCGGATCGAAGCGGATCAGGGTGGTGAACAGCCGCCAGTCGGCTTCGGTGATGGTATCGCCGAGCAGATAACGATGTGATGAAAGGCGCTGTTCCAGCCAGTCAAGAGTGTCGAACAGCGGTCCCACAGCAGCGTCATAGGCGGGTTGAGTGGTGGCGAAACCCGCCTTGTAGACGCCGTTATTCACGTCGTCATAGATGCGCTCATTGATTTGGTCGATATCCGCGCGCAGATCTTCGGGCCAGTAATCGTCGTGATTGCCGGTCAGATCGTTGAAGGCCGAATTCAACATGCGGATGATTTCGGAACTTTCATTCGACACGATGGTTCCGGTCTGTTTGTCCCACAAGACCGGGACTGTCACCCGTCCGGATATATCGGGCTTCGTTCTGGTGTAGATGTCACGCAGGAACGGAAGCGCAAAAAGCCGGTCGCCGGTGGTGCCGGGGAAATCGGTCTGGAAGGTCCAGCCATCTGACAGCATGTCAGGATGCACGACCGAAACGCCGATATGATCCTGCAGGTTTTTCAGCGCGCGGAAAATCAGCGTGCGATGGGCCCAGGGGCAGGCATAGGAAACATAGAGGTGATAGCGCCCCGATTCGGCTTTGAACCCGGCTTCGCCGCTGGGACCGGCGCTGCCGTCTGCGGTGATCCAGTTGCGGAAAGACGCGGTGGAACGCACAAAGGCACCGCCGGTTTTGCCGGTGTCGTACCAGGTGTCGTGCCATGTGCCGTTAATCAATTGTCCCATTCTGCGTCTCCTTTTCTGACACTTACCTAGGCGGGATAGGCGCGCACGAAAACGGGCAGCAATGCGCAGAATGGTTGCGTTTGCGCACATTGCGGCAGTGTTGGGTCGCAATTCACGGTCGCTGTGACGTTTCCGCAATTGCAACTCTCGGACCGGGACGATTATAACTATCGCCGACGAAGCCCCATGGCGGGCCGGAGAGGTGGGCTTGTGCGATCGACCCAATCAGGGGATCAGGGACAAGCGTCGTCAGGTGCCTGCAATGGCATCCTCTCTTCGACAGGTTGAAGAAACAGGGGAGAGATATGAAAGCTTTCTACACAATTGCGGCCATCGTCTGGGCCGGTCAGGCCGCGGCGCATCCGGGTCATCTGGCCGAAGTTGCAGGCCACGGGCATTGGTTGGCTGGGGCCGCCATCGGGGCCGCCATCGCGATCGGCCTTTGGGCCGGGTTGAAGGGCAAGTCCGCAGCCGAATCCGAAACGGATGAGGCTGAAGAGGCGTCCGACGAAGAGCTTCAGGAAGCCTGAGCAATGACAAAAATCGGAGTGATGATCTGCGGCCACGGGTCCCGCAGCCAAGCGGCCGTGGACGAATTCAGCGTGCTGGCGGAAAAACTTCCCGCTTTGCTGCCGGACGATTGGGACGTGGAATACGGCTATCTGGAATTCGCCAACCCGGTGATCCGCGACGGTCTGGACCGGCTGCGGGAAAAAGGCTGTGACCGGATTCTGGCGGTACCGGGGATGCTGTTTGCCGCGATGCACGCGAAAAACGATATCCCGACAGTGCTGAATACCTATGCCACCAAGCACGGGATCGACGTTTCCTATGGCCGCGAATTGGGGGTGGATCCCAAGATGATCGCTGCGGCAGGTGCGCGGATACAAGAGGCGGTTGAGCGCGCCAATGCCGAGCTGGGCGCTGTGCCGCTGCATGAGACCTGTCTGGTGGTGATCGGGCGCGGTGCGTCGGACCCGGATGCCAATGGTAACGTGTCCAAGATTGCCCGCATGTTGCAGGAAGGCATGGGCTTTGGTTGGCTTGAAGTGGGCTATTCCGGGGTGACGTTCCCGTTGGTCGAACCCTGTCTGAGCCATGCGGCGAAGCTGGGTTACAAGCGGATCATCGTGTTCCCCT
Source organism: Thalassovita sp. (assembly GCF_034670005.1). GTDB lineage: Bacteria > Pseudomonadota > Alphaproteobacteria > Rhodobacterales > Rhodobacteraceae > Thalassobius. Next base: position 278,206 of record NZ_JAXMOH010000001.1, on the reverse strand, counting down.
ATTTCCTGTTCACCGGCATCCTGATCGACCGTATTTACGGCTTCACCGATCAGGTCGCTGCACAGCATACCGACATCCAGTTCGTCAAGGCGGGCTATCTGAACGATCATCCCAAGGTGTTGGAAACCTTTGCCGAGCGGGTGAAGGAACAGTTAAGCGATGTGCCGCCGCCCAATTGCGGGATTTGCGGCTATCGCACGCAAGTTCTGGCAATGGAAAACGGCGAGGTCCGGCGAATCAGCCCGGCAGAGCGGGCCGGGCATCCCGCCTTTGGCGCCGTACCACCGGCGGTCTGTGTCCTGTGTAAGTACCGCACTCAGGTTCTGGGGTTCGAAGCCGAAGTCGGCGCAGTGCAGGAAAGCCATCATCACCATGTCGAAGGTCAGGGCGCCAGCGCCCCGGGGTCGAACGTGGCCGATTGCGCGCTTTGCGATACGTTCTGCACCGGGGAATGCCGTTTGGAGATGGATCACCATCATCATCACCACGATCACGGACATCACCACGATCACGGGCATGATCATGCACACGGACATGATCACGATCATGGGCATCATCATCACGGCCATGACCATTCCCATGATCACGCGCATCCCGCCTATCCCCATGCCGACCACCCGCTGGGGCCTGAAAGCGCGCGCAAGCACCGGCATTGATTACAGCGTAAAGCCAGTTCGGGCTTTGGCTTTCGCATCGCCCCCCTTTCTGTCCCTCCCCCGGTCCGGGGGACGGACCATAACGGAGACCGAGCGCCATGCGCCCATATGAAAAGACCCCTTCGGCGATCTATGCGCAATCCTTTGCAACGGTGCGCAAAGAGGCACGGCTGGACCGGTTCGAACCGGGCATGCAGGCGATGGCGATCCGGCTGATCCATGCTTGTGGCATGGTCGAGATTGCCGACCGGCTGGCGTTTTCCGAGGATGCCTATGCGGCGGGGCGCGATGCGTTGCAACGCGGTGCGCCAGTGCTGTGCGATTGCGAAATGGTGGGGGCCGGGATCATCCGGCGGTATCTGCCTGCCCAAAACGAAGTGGTGGTGACGCTGAACGATCCGCGTGTTCCGGGCATCGCGGCGGGGATTGGCAATACCCGGTCGGCTGCGGCGGTGGAACTGTGGGCGGATCGGCTGGACGGCGCTGTGGTTGCTGTGGGCAATGCGCCGACGGCGCTGTTTCACTTGCTGGAGCTGCTGGATCAGGGCGCGCCGAAACCGGCGCTGATCCTGGGCTTTCCGGTCGGGTTCGTGGGCGCGGCGGAAAGCAAGGCGGAATTGGCCGAGCGCCCGCGCGGATGCGATTTCGTGGCCCTGCGCGGGCGGCGCGGCGGTTCGGCAATCGCGTCGGCGGCGGTGAATGTGCTGGCCGCCGGTCTGCCGGAGGAGGCGTGATGCGGCCTCAATGTGAATATTTTGAAAATGATGAAACGGGACGTGCTTATGTCTGACCCCTGGTTGCATATTGTCGGTATCGGCGAAGACGGCATGGACGGGCTGTTGCCAGCCACCCGTGCAGTGGTGGAAGCGGCAGAGGTGATTGTCGGCGGCGACCGGCATCATGACCTGTCGAGTGCGGTGACGGCCAAGCGGGTCGCATGGCCGTCGCCCTTCGATGCGCTGATCGACATGCTGAAAGCGATGCAAGGGCGACGCGTGGTGGTGTTGGCCACCGGCGATCCCTTGTGGTTTTCGGTCGGGGCGCGGATCGGGCGGTCGATTGATCCGCACGAAATCGTCTTTCATCCACAGCTGTCGGCGTTTCAGTTGGCGGCCGCCCGGATGGGGTGGAGCCTGGCCGATGTCGAAACGCTGACCGTACATGGCAGACCCGTTGAGCAGATGATCGCCTTCATCCAACCCGATGCGCGGTTGCTGATCCTGACCACCGGGGCGGCAACACCGGGGCAGATCGCGGCGTTTCTGACCGCGCGGGGGTTCGGCCGGTCGAAGATGACGGTGCTGGCCAATATGGGCGGAGAGCAGGAGGCGCGGTTCGACGGAGTGGCCGAAAGCTGGGATCATACGGTGCCGGAGTTCAACACGCTGGCGGTGGAGTGCATTGCCGCGCCCGATGCTGCGCTGCTGCCGCGGGTGCCGGGTCTGGCCGATGACCTGTTTCAGCATGACGGCACCATGACCAAACAAGAGGTCCGCGCGGCAACGCTGGCCAAGCTGATGCCGATGCGCGGGGCATTGCTGTGGGATATCGGCACCGGCTGCGGATCGGTGGCCGTGGAATGGATGCGCGGGGCACGCTATGCCCGCGCCATCGGGATTGAGCCACGCGCCGATCGCCGCGCGATGGCGGCGGCCAATGCCCTGGCTTTGGGCACGCCGAAGCTGCAACTGATTGACGGCAAGGTGCCGCAGGCCCTGGCCGGGCTGGAGGCGCCCGACGCGGTGTTTATTGGCGGCGGGTTGAGCCGCGAAGTGTTCGAGGCAGCCTGGGCCGCATTGCGCCCGCTGGGGCGGTTGGTGGCCAATGCGGTAACGCTGGAAAGCGAGGCGGTGCTGGTGGCGCTGCACGCGGAATTCGGCGGCCAATTGGTGAAGATACAAGTGCAAAGGGCCGAACCGGTGGGATCGCGTACCGGCTGGCGGCCTCTGATGCCGGTGACGCAGTGGAGCCTGATCAAGCGATGAGCGGGGGGCAGGTGCAGGACGTCTCCGGCGCGAGTATTTGGGGAACGATGAAAGAGCTGGGGGCAGGATATGGCCGGTAAGCTATACGGTATCGGCTTGGGGCCGGGGGATCCCGAGCTGATGACGCTGCGGGCGCACCGGCTGGTATCGCAGGCCCGCGTGGTTGCCTATCCGGCGCTGGCCGGAGGCGCCAGTTTCGCCCGCGCCATCGCGGCGGCGGCGATTCCGGCGGATGCCCGCGAGATCGTGATGGATGTGCCGATGACGGTGGAACGCGGCCCGGCGCAGGCGGCCTATGACAAGGGCGCGGCGGAGATCGCGCAGGCGCTGGAGGCGGGCGAAGACGTGGTTTGCCTGTGCGAGGGCGATCCGTTCTTCTATGGGTCGTTCATGTATATTTTTGCCCGGCTGGCCGACCGGTTCGAGGTTGAGGTGGTGCCGGGCGTGACCAGCATCGCCGCTTGTGCCGCGCGCGCCGGGCTGCCTCTGGCGGCGCGCAACGAACGGCTGACCGTGTTGCCCGGCCCGTTGCCCGAGGCCGAGCTGCGTGCCCGGATCGAAGGCGCGGAAAGCGTGGCGATCATGAAGGTGGGCCGGCATCTGGCCAAGATTCGCGGCGTGATCGCGGCGCTGGGCCTGACCGGCAAGGCAACCTATGTCGAACGGGCCAGCCTGCCGGACGAGGTCGTGTGCCCGTTGGCCGTGGCGCCTGATCGGGCACCGTATTTTTCAATGATCCTGTTGGTGAAAGGGGGCGACCCATGGCTGTGAAACCTGTTGTTCTGGTGCTGAATGCGTCAGGCGAAGCCGTGGCGCGGAACGTGGCGGATGCCGTCGGTGCCGCGCTGCATGGGCGCGAGGGGCGTGTGACGCGGGCGGATGCCTATTTTGCCAATGCGCTGGATCACGTGCGCGATTTGTTTGCCGCCGGGGTGCCGGTGGTTGGGGTCTGCGCAAGCGGTATCCTGATCCGCGCGGTGGCACCGTTGCTGTCAGACAAGCGGGCGGAACCGCCGGTGGTGTCGGTGTCCGATGACGGTTCGGTGGTGGTGCCGCTGTTGGGCGGGCATCGCGGCGCGAACCGGTTGGCGACGGAAATCGCAACGGCACTTGGGGCCGTCGCGGCGGTGACCACGGCGGGCGATGTGGCGCTGGGGGTGGCGCTGGACGAACCGCCGCTGGGCTATCGGCTGGACAATCCGCAAGACGCCAAGGGTGCTATGGCGGAACTGCTGTCGGGCGCGGGCGTGTCGGTGACCGGGCCGAATATTTTCGATATCGCAGAGACCGGTAGCGGGGTCGAGCTGGTGATCAGCGAGGCGCCCGAGGCGACGGGCGAAAAGCGGCTGGTTTACCGGCCGCAGCGATATGCGCTGGGCTTGGGCTGTGCCCGCAATGCCGATCCGGAAGAAATGTGGGCCTTGGTTTGCGAAACGTTGGACAAGGCCGGGGTTGCGCCGGGGGCGGTGGGTTGTGTCGCCTCGATCGACCTGAAGGCGGATGAGCCGGCGATGAACGCGGTGGCGCAGCGGCTGGGCGTGCCGCTGCGGCTGTTCACTGCCGCCGAGCTGGAAGCGCAGGAGGTGCCGAACCCGTCCGACGTGGTCTTTGCCGAGGTCGGCTGTCATGGGGTCAGCGAAGGGGCCGCGCTGGCCTGTGGTGGCGTGTTGGTGACCGAGAAGGTGAAGACGGCCAATTGCACCTGTGCGCTGGCGCGGGCCGAGGCGCCGATTACCGGTTTGCCGGGCCGGGCGCGCGGGCGGCTGAGCGTGGTGGGCATCGGTCCGGGGCAGGCGTCCTGGCGGACGCCGGAAGTATCCAGGCTGGTGGCCGAGGCCGAGGAATTGGTCGGATATGGGCTCTATATCGACCTGCTGGGACCGCTGGCCGCAGGCAAGACCCGGTCGGATTTCCCACTGGGCGGAGAAGAGGCGCGTTGCCGTTATGCGCTGGAACGCGCGGCCGAGGGGCACAATGTGGCGCTGGTCTGTTCCGGCGACGCGGGGATCTATGCCATGGGAGCGCTGGTGTTCGAATTACTGGATCGGGGCCCGGACGAACACGGGGTCAGCGATGCGGCGCACCGGGTCGATGTGGTTTGTTCGCCGGGGATTTCGGCGTTGCAGGGCGCGGCGGCACGGGCGGGCGCGCCGTTGGGGCATGATTTCTGTACCATTTCGCTGAGCGATCTGTTGACGCCGCGCGACGATATCCTGCGACGTCTGAAGGCGGCGGCGGAGGGCGATTTCGTGATTGCCTTTTATAATCCGGTATCGAAGACGCGGCGCACCTTGCTGGCCGAGGCGCGCGATATCCTGTTGCAGCATCGTCCGGCGGACACGCCTGTCATGCTGGCCTCGTCCCTTGGGCGGGCCGAGGAACATGTGCGTTATCGGCGGCTGGACGAACTGGACGTGGACGAGGTCGATATGCTGACGCTGGTTCTGGTCGGGTCGAGCAATTCGCGGCTGGCGCAGCTGGGCGAAGGTCCGCGGATGTTCACCCCGCGCGGCTATGCCCGCAAGATCGACGGCGATCTGGCGGCGGATGCGGCGCAGTGAGTAATTATCGAATAGTGAAAAGGAAAGCGCGGGCATGACGGTATATTTCATTGGTGCAGGGCCGGGCGATCCGGAGCTGCTGACCAAAAAGGCCGAGCGGGTGATCGGGGAATGCCCGGTTTGTCTTTATGCCGGGTCGCTGGTGCCGCCCGAGGTGGTGGGCTGTGCGCCGGACGGGGCAAAGGTGATGGACACTGCGCCGATGACGCTGGACGAGACCCATGCCGAGATTGTCGCGGCGCATCAGCGCGGGCAGGACGTGGCGCGGGTGCATTCGGGCGATCCATCGCTTTATGGTGCGATTGCCGAACAAATCCGGCGGCTCAGGGCCGATGGCATCGCCTATGAGATCATTCCGGGGGTGCCTGCCTATGCCGCCGCTGCGGCAGCGCTGGGGCAGGAGCTGACGGTGCCGGAGCTGGCGCAGTCGATCGTTCTGACCCGGGTGTCGATGAAATCGACCGCGATGCCCGCCGGTGAGACATTGGAAAATTTTGCCCGCACCGGGGCGACCTTGGCGATCCATCTGGGGGTGCGGAACCTGCGCGAGATCGAACGTCAACTGGCACCGTATTATGGTGCAGACTGTCCGGTGGTGGTGGCGTACCGCGTCGGTTGGCCGGATCAGACCATCATTCGCGGCACACTGTCGGACATTCACGCCAAGGTCCGGGCCGAGAAGATCACCCGCACGGCGCTGATTCTGGTGGGTCCGGTCCTGGGCGATATCCGCGATTTCACCGATTCGGCACTGTATGACCCTGCGGTGCCGCATGTTCTGCGGCCGAAAGCGTCGAAAAAATGAAACAGTCGGCGGGAAATTCGGTCTAGACACCAAAGTGTCATTTTCCCCGTGGCATGATTTTCGCATGCTGAAGGCGAATGACGCGGAGGAGCGAGATGTCGACATTTCTGTCTCAAGAGGTTCTGGCCGGGCTGCACGCAGCCCGCAAGCGGGCGCGCGAACGTCAGTCCCGCATGTTGGTCGAAGCCGACGGCAAAACCTATCGCGTCCTGAGTTTTTGGGAGAGCGGTTTTGCGCTGGATGCTGAAACCGCGCCGCATCTGCGCGGGTTTGTCGATCTCTATGAACGCGGCCAGCATCTGTACCAGTGTCTGATCGTTGCGGCGTCCGAGGAAGACGGGCGGATGTGCTATGAATTCAAGCGGCTGACGGCGATTCAGGATCGTCCGCCGGTGGATTTCGCGGTGGAAGACACCGAAGGGCTGGCTTTGCCGCGCCCTTCGGCCTGAATCGGTCCCGGGGTTCCGGGTCTTATTGCAGATCGGCAAAGGCCGTCTGCATCCGGTCCACCGCCTGCTGTACCAGCGCGCGCGGTGTGGCCAGATTGAAGCGCAGGAAATCATCGCCCCCCGACCCGAAGGTGGGGCCATGGTTGACGGCGATTTTCGCGCTCTGTTCAACCCGTTTGGTGAATTCTTCGCGCGTCATGCCGGTGCCGGAAAAATCGACCCAAGCCAGGTAGGTCGCTTCGAGTGGCATAGAGGCAAGGCCGGGAATCGCATTGATTCCGTCATCGAAAAGTTTCCGGTTGCCGTCGAGATAGGTCAGCAGATCATCGACCCAGGCCGCGCCTTCGGGGCTGTAGGCCGCTTCGGCCATGTGCAGGCCAAAGGAGTTTGGTGACATGCCGAGTGCTGCCATTTTGGCGGCGAATTTTGCCCTGAGATCGGGATCGGGAATGATCACGTTGCCGGAATGGCTGCCGGCGATGTTGAAGGTCTTGGTGGTGGCGGTCATCATGATCAGCCGGTCGGCAATGCCGTCGATCCGCGCCATCGGGATGTGGCTGGCGCCGGAATAGACCAGATCGTGATGGATTTCGTCCGACACCAGGATCAGGTCGTGACGTTTCGCAAAGGCGGCGACGCCGTCCAGTTCCGCCCTGGTCCAGACCCGGCCGCCGGGATTGTGCGGCGAACACAGGATCATCATCTTTTCCGACCCGTCGAGTTGCTGATCCCAAGCGTCGAAATCCATTTCGTAGCGGCCATTTTCATAGGCCAGATCGCATTCGACCACACGGCGGTCATTGGCGCGGATCACCTTGGCGAAGGCGTGATAGACCGGGGTCATCAGAACCACACCATCGCCCGGTTCGGTGAAGGTGTCGACGCAAAGCGCCGTACCGTTGACCAGCCCATGCGTGGTGAAGATCGCCTGCGGATCGACGTCCCAGCCGTGGCGGGTCTGCATCCACCAGCAGATCGCGTTGCGATAGCTGCTGTCGTCACCGTAATAGCCATAGATGCCATGCTCGTGCATCTTGGCGATGGCGTTCTGTACGCAGTCGGGGGCACGGAAATCCATGTCGGCGACCCACATCGGGATACCGTCCTTGGCCGGGACATGGTAAATTTCCTCCATCATGTCCCATTTGGACGAATGGGTGCCAAAACGGTTGATGATCGTGTCGAAACTCATTCAGGGTCTCCTTAGATATGCTTGGAATGCGGCTTTCGCGCAAAGTGCGGCAAAGTTCGATCGTGGTGGGCGAAAGTTCCGATATATCTGATCAATTTGGAAGCCCTTTCTGTATTGCTTTAAATGATTGGGAATGCCTCCCAATGCTCGGCAAAAATAGGGAATAAAATTCCTGTAACTCGGGCGCTTTTCGCCATCTTTCAAAATACTGGCCCATTGCGCCTTCGGGGGCCATACCCTAAATCCATTTTCATGAAACGTCCGATCCTGATCCATCCCGATCCACGCCTGAAAAAGCACTGCGCCGCAGTGCCTGATTTGTCTGACGATCTGCGCCAGCTGGCCGACGATATGTTGGAAACCATGTATGACGCGCCCGGCATCGGTCTGGCGGCGCCGCAGGTTGGTGTGCTGGATCGTCTGATCGTGCTCGATTGCGCCAAGGAAAAGGACGAAACGCCACGGCCTCTGATCATGTTCAACCCCGAAGTGATCGAAACTTCTGACGAGTTGAGCACCTATGAAGAAGGCTGCCTGTCGATTCCCGAACAATTCGCCGAGGTCGAGCGCCCGGCAGATGTGACGGTGCAATGGGTTGACCGCGATGGCAATGTTCAGCGCGAAACCTTTGCCGATCTGTGGGCGACCTGCGTGCAGCATGAAATCGATCATCTCGACGGCAAGCTGTTCATTGATTACCTGAAGCCGATGAAACGGCAGATGATCACCCGCAAGATGCAGAAACTGAAACGGGAGCGCACCCGGGCGTGAGTGTTCTACCGATCCTGAAATGGCCCGATCCGCGCCTGTCGCAGCTTTGCGATCCGGTTGGCGCGGACGAGGATGTGGATCAGCTGATCAGCGATATGCTGGAAACCATGTACGACGCCCCGGGGCGCGGGTTGGCGGCGCCGCAGGTCGGTGTGATGAAACGGATCTTTGTGATGGATTGCGGATGGAAAGACGGCGACATGACGCCGGTCATCTGCATCAACCCCGAATTTGTGACCCGGTCTGATGATCTGGTGACGGGCGAAGAAGGTTGCCTGTCGATCCCGGATGCCCCGGCAGATGTGACCCGCCCGGAGCGGATCACGCTGCGTTGGCGCGGCCTGGACGGTGTGGTGGTCGAACGCGCCCTCGACGGCTTCGAAGCGAAATGCGCCCAGCACGAATACGACCATCTTGACGGTCTGGTGATCTTCGACCGGCTGTCGGATGAGGATCGCGCGCGGATCGAAGGCGCTTATCTGGAGGCGCTGACATGACCGCGCGCAAATGCCTGCCCTGGCCTGACAAACGGTTGAAGACACCAGCCGATCCGGTGGCGGAAATCACCGATGACATCCGCGCCATCTGGGACGACATGGTCGACACGATGGAGGCGATGCCCGGCGTTGGTCTGGCTGCGGTGCAGATCGGGGTGATGCAACGGCTGGCGGTGGTCGATGCCAGTCAGGAACGGGGGCAGGCAGTGCGGATGGCCAATCCCGAAATCCTGCATGCCAGCGTACAATTGCGCGACCATGATGAAGCCAGCCCGAACCTGCCCGGCGTTCATGCCACGATTCAACGCCCGCGCGCGGTGACGGTGCGATTCATGAACGAGGCGGGCGAGGTCGAAGAGCGCGATTTCGTTGGGCTGTGGGCAACCAGCGTGCAACACCAGATCGACCATCTGAACGGCAAGATGTATTTCGACCATCTCAGCCGGGTGAAGCGCGATATGCTGATCAAGAAGGCGCGTAAGCTGCGCTGATCGAAAGGGGCAGGGACATGCGTGTGATTTTCATGGGGACGCCGGATTTTTCCGTGCCGGTGCTGAATGCGCTGGTCGATGCCGGTTACGATGTCGCCGCAGTCTATTGCCAGCCGCCGCGCCCGGCGGGGCGGGGCAAGAAGGATCGGCCAACGCCGGTCCATGCCCGGGCGCTGGAGCTGGGATTGCAGGTGCGCCACCCGGTGTCTCTGAAAGGGGCGGAGGCGCAGGCCGAATTCACAGCGCTCAACGCCGATGTGGCCGTCGTGGTGGCCTATGGGTTGATCCTGCCGCAAGCCATTCTGGACGCCCCGAAACATGGCTGCCTGAACATCCACGCCTCGCTGTTGCCGCGCTGGCGCGGGGCGGCGCCGATCCATCGCGCGATCATGGCCGGGGATGCGGAAACCGGCATCTGCATCATGCAGATGGAGGCCGGTCTGGATGCCGGCCCGGTCCTGCTGCGGCGGGCGACACCGATCGGGGCAGAGGAGACCACGGCAGCGCTGCATGACCGGCTGTCCGAAATGGGGGCATCGTTGATTGTCGAGGCGCTGGCACGACTGGGCGAGTTGACGCCCGAGGTGCAAGCCGAGGCGGGCGTCACCTACGCCCACAAGATCGACAAGGCCGAGGCGGCAATCGACTGGACCGCATCGGCCGAGGAGGTCGACCGCAAGATCCGGGGTCTGTCGCCGTTTCCGGGCGCGTTCATTGAGCATGACGGCCAGCGCATCAAGCTGCTGGCGTCGCGCCTGACCGACGGTTCGGGCGAACCGGGCGAGGTGCTGGACGACCGGCTGACGGTGGCTTGCGGGACGGGTGCGGTGCAGCTTTTGCGCTTGCAACGAGCGGGCAAGGCGGCTCAGGATGCCGATATATTCATACGCGGCATGGCGTTGCCAAAGGGAACGCGGCTTTAACCAAGAGGACAGGGCAGATGTTTCCAACGCTGATCGGAACCGTGGTGATTGCCGGGATCGTTGGCTACCTGTCGGAAAAAACCGGGTTCACCCGCAACGGTTATCTGCCGTCGATCATCATCTGCATTGGCGGCGCGTTCCTGTTCTATTTCATCCGCATCATGTTCGGGCTGCGTTTCGGCGCGCCGGGATTTGACGCCATCCTGTCATCCATCGGGGCGCTGATCATCGTGCCGACCCATTATCGCAAATAGGAGCATGTCATGGCTATTGTCTGGTTGATCATAATCGGGGCTGCCGCAGGGTTTCTGGCGACAAGACTGATGAATATCGAGGCCGGTATCCTGCCGACGATCGGGATCGGGATAGCCGGGGCGCTGATTGGCGGGCTGGTATTGAGGGCTTTGCTGGCGGTGATGGGACTGGCCGCCGGTCTGGTCGGCGCGGTTCTCGGCGCGCTGTTGCTGATCTGGGTATGGCAGACGTTTCAGAAAAAATAGATCAGGGTCTGGGCGGGCGGCTTTTGTAGCTTGGCAGGCTCCAGCCAAACATCAGGGACCCCGCACGCAGCGCCCATGTCACCAGCCCCCCGGCCACTGCGACGATCAGCGGGTCAGCAACCATCGACGCCGCCAGTACGGTGGCGGCAGACCCGGCAAAGGCGGCTGTGACATATAATTCGCCCTTTTTCAGCACCAAGGGCACTTCGTTGCAGACCACATCGCGCATCATGCCACCAAAGGTGCCGGTCAGCGTGCCCATGATCAGAGTGACCGGCCAAGGCTGTGCCAGGCTGATCGCCACCCCCGCCCCGGCGGGCACGGCGACGGCAAGCGCCAGACTGTCGAGCCAGAGCAATGCGCGATAGCGGCTTTCCAGCAGGTGGGCGGTAAAGAACACCACAACAGCGGCCAGCGTGGCGACGGCGACAAAGCCCGGTTGCGCGATCCACAGCGGGGTCCGGTCCAGCAGGACATCGCGCAGGGTGCCGCCGCCAAGCGCGGTCAGGCTGGCGATAAAGACAAAACCCACCAGATCGAGCTGCGCCCGTGACGCGGCCAGTGCGCCGGTCAGGGCAAAGACCAGTACCGAGGCGTAATCCAGAAGGACCAGATTTGTCATATCAGGGCTTATATGGGGCCATGCCCGCGCGGGCCAGTTCATCCGCCAGTTCGTTTTCCGGATGGCCGGCATGACCCTTGACCCATTCCCATGTCACCCGATGCCGGGTCTGCGCCGCATCGAGGCGCTGCCATAGGTCGACGTTTTTCACCGGTTTCTTGTTCGACGTTTTCCAGCCGTTTCTTTTCCAGCCGTGAATCCAGCCGGTGACGCCGTTTTTAACATATGCGCTGTCGGTAACGATGGTGAGGCTGCTGGGTTTTTCCAGCGTTTCCAAAGCCATGATCGCGGCCATCAGTTCCATCTTGTTATTGGTGGTTTCCGCCGCGCCGCCTTTGAGCTGGCGTTCCTTCAGAATGGTGTCGCCATCGGTTGCGCGCAGCAACACGCCCCAGCCGCCGGGGCCGGGATTTCCGGAGCACGCTCCGTCGGTATATGCAAATAAATCAGCCATGGGAGGCCACCGATATCCAATCGGCCACCACCCCGTCCAGCCCTTTATCGCTGCCGTGGATGCATTTTGTCGGGGTAAAGCCCGCATCGTGCAGAAGGTGCAGCAATTCGGCTTCGCTGTAGTAGCTGTAATAGCGTCCGATCGGGTCACGCTTTTCGCCGGTGCCGGTTTTCAGCGCGATCTGGAACAGGCCACCGGGTTTCAGCGCCCGGTGAATGGCCGCGAAGTGCCGGGGCATATCCGCGCGCGGGGCATGCAGCAGGCTGAAATTGGCCCAGATCCCGTCATAGCGGTCCACCGCGTCGAGGTCTTCAAAGACGGCCTGTTGCGCGCTTACACCGATTTTTCGCGGCTAACGCAACCATTTCGGCCGAGGCGTCGATGGCGACGACCGACAATCCCGCCTTGGCCATCCAGCCTGCTGCGATGCCCGGGCCACAGCCAAGGTCCAACACCGTAGCGCCTTTGGGCAGCGCGTCGATAAAGGTGCCGAGCAACCGTCCGGGCTTGTCCGACGCTGTCACGTCGGCATATTCCCCGGCGCGGGCGTCGTAAACGCGGATGGTTTCCTCATCCATTCTCAGGCCGGTTCGCGCAACACGCGCGGGACTTTGAATTCGACGTTTTCCTTGGCGGTCTCGACCTCGGTCACGGCCACCTCGAAACGGTCGCGCAGGGCGGCGATGACTTCGTCGACCAGAACCTCGGGGGCCGAGGCCCCGGCGGTGATCCCGATGGACGCAATCCCGTCCAGCGCACGCCAGTCGATATCCGTGGCGCGCTGTACCAGTTGGGCATAGGCGCAGCCATTGCGTGCGCCAACCTCGACCAAGCGGCGGGAATTCGATGAATTCGGCGCACCAACGACCAGTAATGCGTCGATCCGTGGTGCCATCGCCTTGACCGATTCCTGCCGGTTGGTGGTGGCGTAACAGATGTCTTCCTTATGCGGACCCTGAATGGCCGGGAAGCGCGTCTGAAGGGCGGCGACGATATCCTTGGTATCATCGATCGACAGGGTGGTCTGGGTCACGAAGGCCAGTTTGGCAGGGTCGCGCACATCAACCGATGCCACATCGTCAACGGTTTCGACCAGCAGCACCTCGCCTTCGGGCAATTGCCCCATCGTGCCGATGGTTTCGGGGTGGCCTGCATGGCCGATCATGATGATCTGAAGCCCCTGTTCGGAATGTCTTTCGGCTTCGATATGGACCTTGCTGACCAATGGGCAGGTGGCATCGACATAGATCATCTGCCGTGCCTGCGCCGCTGCGGGTACCGATTTCGGTACCCCATGGGCAGAAAAGATCACCGGCCGGTCATCGGGGCATTCGCCCAGTTCCTCGACGAAAATCGCGCCTTGGTCCTTCAGGCTGTCGACGACGAATTTGTTGTGTACGATCTCGTGGCGGACATAGACCGGCGCGCCCCATTTCTGGATCGCCATTTCGACGATCTTGATGGCGCGGTCGACACCGGCGCAAAACCCGCGTGGTGCGGCCAGATAAAGGGTAAGGGGCGGTTTTGTCATTTGCGGTCTCCTGTCCGCTCAGAGGTAAGGCCAAGAGCCCCACAGGTCCAGCCCCTGACATCCTTCCGGTGCCGTGCCCGGAATGCAAAACGGGGCCGCCAAAGGCAGCCCCGTCTGTTCAGGATCACGCCGGACCTGTCTTATTCTGCTGTATACGCGGCTTCGCGATCCACGGGCATTTCGCGCGGAGGCCGGCCGATCACGTCCTTGAGTTCGTCCAGTTCGATGAAATTATCGGCCTGGCGACGCAATTCGTCAGCGATCATTGGCGGTTGGCTGCGGATCGTGGACACCACTGAAACCCGAACGCCCTGGCGCTGCAGGCTTTCCACCAGCGGGCGGAAATCGCCGTCGCCGGAGAACAGCACGATATGGTCGACGCGCGGGGCCAGTTCCATGGCATCGACGGTCAGTTCGATATCCATATTGCCCTTGACCTTACGTCGGCCCTGGCTGTCGGTATATTCCTTGGCCGGTTTGGTCACCATGGTGAACCCGTTGTAATGCAACCAGTCTACCAGCGGGCGGATCGGAGAATATTCATCATTCTCCAACAGCGCTGTGTAGTAGAATGCGCGCAGCAACTTCCCGCGGCGCATGAATTCTTGCCGAAGCAGCTTGTAGTCGATATCGAAGCCAAGCGCCTTTGCGGCTGCATACAGGTTGGACCCATCGATGAACAGCGCCAGCCGTTCGTCTTTGTAGAACATCAAATTTCCTTCCGATTATCAGCTTGGCGACAAGTCCGTGAGTGTAAGGAATAAAAAAATCATCGCCGCGCTTGTATACAAAAATAGGGTGTATTGGCAGGTGGCGCAAGTTGCGCAAGAGTATCAAAGGGATAGGTTGGCGTATGGATGCTACTCAGGATATATTGATCGCGTTTGGCGCTAATCTGCCACTTGCAGGCGAGTTGCCCGAGGATACCCTGCGTAAAGCCATCGCGATGCTGCCCGGTGAAGGGATTGAGGTAATCGAAGAAAGTCGATTGTTTAGAACGCCTTGCTTCCCTCAAGGGGCCGGTCCCGACTATGTCAATGGTGCCCTACGTTGCCGTACGGAAAAAACTCCCGTAGAAATACTGTCTGTACTACACAAGGTAGAAAAGAGGTTTGGTAGAAAAAGACCAAAAGACGCAGCCAGGTGGGTCGGGCGGACGCTCGATTTGGATTTAATTGCCGTTGGTAACCATATTCTGCCGGACCGGGACGCAGTCCTGCATTGGATCGACCTGCCGATTTCGGACCAGATGGCGTTCGCGCCGGGGCAACTGATTCTGCCACATCCCCGGATTCAGGACCGGGCCTTTGTTTTGGTGCCGCTTTGCGATGTCGCGCCGGACTGGAAACATCCAATCTTGGGTAAGAGTGTCTCGGAAATGTGCGCAGAATTGCCGAAAATGGCGAAAAACGAGGTGGTTGCGATGTGATTTCGCCTTGTCAAGCACGGTCTGCCGCCTTACATACACCCCTTCTATTGCCTGCCCCTGATTGGAGTGCCCCGATGGCCCGTGTTACCGTTGAAGATTGCGTAGACAAGGTTCCGAACCGTTTCGAGCTGGTGATGCTTGCATCGCATCGCGCCCGCGAAATTGCGTCCGGTTCCGCGCTGACCGTGGATCGCGACAACGACAAGAACCCGGTTGTGGCCCTGCGCGAAATCGCCGAGGAAACCCAATCGGCCGAAGATTTGCGCGAGCGTCTGATCGAAAGCAACCAGACTCAGATCGAAGTCGACGAGCCGGAAGAAGATTCCATGGCTCTGTTGATGGGCGGTGGCGAAGCGGACAAGCCCGCCGAGGACGACATGTCCGAAGAAATGCTGCTGCGTCAGTTGATGGAAGCGCAAGGGCAGGGCTAACCTGTTCCGCACGAGGGGAAGTCGGACAAGATGATCGCGGTTGATGACCTGATCGCTCTGGTCCACAATTATAACCCCAAAACCAACGAAAATATGCTGCGCGAGGCCTATGCGTTCGGCCTTGCCATGCATGACGGCCAGTTCCGTCATTCGGGTGAACCCTATTTCAGTCATCCCGTTGCCGTGGCCGCGATCCTGACCGAACAGCGTCTGGATGACGCGACCATCGTGACGGCGCTGCTGCACGATACAGTCGAAGACACCAAGGCATCCTATTCCGAGGTCGAAAAGCGGTTTGGCAGGGAAATCGCCGATCTGGTCGATGGCGTCACCAAGCTGACCAATCTGCAACTCTCCAGTTCCGAAACCAAACAGGCGGAAAATTTCCGCAAGCTGTTCATGGCCATGTCCAAGGACCTGCGGGTGATCCTGGTCAAGCTGGCAGACCGGTTGCACAATATGCGCACGATCAAGGCGATGCGCCCGGACAAGCAGTCGCAGAAAGCGCGTGAAACGATGGAAATCTATGCCCCGCTGGCCGGGCGCATGGGGATGCAGTCGATGCGCGACGAACTGGAAGATCTGGCATTTAAGGTGCTGAACCCCGAAGCGCGCGCTTCGATCATGCGGCGGTTTGTCATGCTGCAGAATGAAACCGGCGATGTGATCCACCGTATCACTGGCGACATGCGTCATGAGCTGGAAGGGGTCAGTATCGACGCTCAGGTTTTCGGCCGCGCTAAAAAGCCCTATTCGATCTGGCGTAAGATGTCAGAGAAGGACGTGGGCTTTTCACGTTTGTCCGATATTTACGGGTTCCGGGTGATCACCAATAGCGAAGATGACTGTTACCGGGCCCTGGGGGTGATCCATCAACGCTGGCGGGCGGTGCCCGGGCGGTTCAAGGATTACATCAGCCAACCGAAATCGAATGGCTACCGGTCGATCCACACCACCGTATCGGGCCGCGACGGCAAACGGGTCGAGGTACAGATCCGCACCCGGCAGATGCACGACGTTGCCGAAACCGGGGTGGCGGCGCATTGGTCCTATCGGGACGGGGTGCGGGCGATGAACCCGTTCGCGGTCGATCCGGCCAAATGGCTGGCCGGGCTGACCGAACAATTCGACGCCGAAGAGGATCACCACGCTTTCCTGGAAGCGGTGAAACTGGAAATGTACACCGACAAGGTGTTCTGCTTCACCCCTAAGGGCGAAGTGGTGAAATTGCCCAAAGGCGCAACGCCGATTGATTTCGCCTATGCCATCCACACCCGGATCGGCAATGCCTGTGTCGGGGCCAAGATCGACGGGATGCGGGTGCCTTTGTGGACCCGGGTCAAGAATGGTCAGTCCGTCGAGATCATCACCGCCGAAGGCCAGACACCGCAAGCGACCTGGCTCGATATCGCCACCACCGGCAAGGCGCGTACTGCGATCCGTCGGGCGCTGCGCGAAGTGGACCGCGAACGGTTTTCCAAACTGGGCCGGGAACTTGCGCGCTCGGCCTTTGAACATGTGGGCAAGAAGGCCACCGACAAGGCGCTGGAAACCGCGGCCCGGAACCTGCGGCTGGAAGATACCGATATGCTGCTGGCCCAGCTGGGCAGCGCCGAGCTGACCACCCGCGATGTGCTGCACGCGGTTTACCCCGAGCTGAGCGAAGCAGAATCCGACGATATCGAATTGCGCGGTGCGGTGGTGGGTCTGTCGCATGATCAGCATTTCACCATCGCGCGCTGCTGCCAGCCCTTGCCGGGCGAGCGCATCGTCGGGATTTCCCATCGCGGCAAGGGCGTGATCGTGCATGCCATTGATTGCGAGGCGCTGGCGAATTACGAAGACCAACCTGACCGCTGGATGGATTTGCATTGGCACGCGGGCAAGCATCCGGCGATTCACACCACCACGCTGAATATCACCATCGGCAACGATGCCGGGGTGCTGGGACGTATTTGCACATTGATCGGCGAACAGAAGGCCAATATTGCCGATCTGGTATTCGTCGACCGTAAGCCCGATTTCTTCCGGTTGCTGATCGATATCGAACTCAGGGATGCCGAACATCTGCATTCGGTCATGTCTGCGCTGGAAGCCGAAAGCGATGTCGCGGCGGTCCAGCGACACCGGGATCCGACACGCGCAAATATGCAAGCGGGCTAGCAGGAGGGCGGTAAGCCTTGGTTTTCAAACGCCGCGACCGTCGACCGATCTGGAGGATCGTGTTTGAATTCTTCTGGCCCCGCGGCGGTTGGGGGCGGGCGGCGCAATACGTGAAACACAGGCTGCACCGGCTGCCCGATTCGCCCGAAAAGATCGCCCGCGGTATCTTTGCCGGCGTGTTCACCACCTTCACCCCGTTTTTCGGACTGCATTTTGTGGTGGCCGGTAGTTTGGCCTTTATCCTGCGCGGCAATATCCTGGCGTCGCTGCTGGGCACGTTTTTCGGCAATCCGCTGACCTATCTGCCGATCGGATTGATTTCGATGAAGACCGGCTATTTCCTTATGGGCCGTCATTTGCATCACGAAGAAGTGCAGCGGTCGCTGGCCGGAAAGTTCCTTGATGCGAGCGCCGATCTGCAACACAATTTCTTTGCCATTTTTACCGATGCCGATATGGAATGGCATCGTTTGGAAGTGTTCTATGACGAAGTTTTCTTCCCTTATATGATTGGTGGCATCGTTCCCGGTATCATTGCCGGGCTGATCGCTTATTACATTTCGGTACCGCTGATCCGCGCCTATCAGCACCGGCGCAAAGGGGTGCTGAAGGCGAAATTCAGCGCGCTGAAGAAAAAAGCACATCTGAAGGCTGACGACCGGTCCAAACGCGATTAGGGTGCCCGCTGACGGGGATGGTCATTGGAAGACAGGAGAAGGCGATGCAGCCCTTGGGGAAACTGCGCCTTGGCGTGAATATCGATCATGTGGCAACGGTTCGGAATGCGCGGGGCGGTGCCTATCCCGATCCGCTGCGGGCGGCGCGGCTGGCGCAGGACGCTGGTGCGGATGGAATTACCGCGCATTTGCGCGAAGACCGCCGTCATATTTCTGATGCCGATATCGACGGGCTGATGGAGGTGCTGTCGGTGCCGCTCAATTTCGAAATGGCGGCGACCGAGGAAATGCAGAAGATCGCGCTGCGGCATAAGCCACATGCGGTCTGTATCGTACCTGAAAAGCGCGAAGAACGCACCACCGAGGGCGGGCTGGAAGTGGCGCGCGAAGAAAACCGGCTGGCCCATTTCATCGCACCTTTGCGTGACGCGGGCTGCCGTGTGTCGATTTTCATCGCCGCCGATCGCAAACAGATCGAAGCCGCAGCGCGGATCGGCGCACAGGTGATCGAG
The DNA here is from genome assembly GCF_034670005.1 of Thalassovita sp. Taxonomy (GTDB): domain Bacteria; phylum Pseudomonadota; class Alphaproteobacteria; order Rhodobacterales; family Rhodobacteraceae; genus Thalassobius. Next base: position 259,557 of record NZ_JAXMOH010000001.1, on the reverse strand, counting down.
CTGCATACCGGCGCCTATTGCGATGCCCATGCCGAAGGCAGGATGGACGATCATGACCGCGAATTGCAGGCGCTGCACGAGATGTCTGCCTATGCCCATTCTTTGGGGCTTGAGGTGCATGCCGGTCACGGGCTGACCTATGACACCGTGCAGCCGATTGCGGCTTTCCCCGAAGTGATGGAACTGAATATTGGCCATTTCATCATCGGCGAGGCGATTTTCCGCGGGCTGGTTCCGGCGATCGAGGAAATGCGCCGTCTGATGGATGAGGTCCGGGGGTGATCTGCACCGCTTGCTTGTACGCAAAACTGCCCGGACTGTTCGAAACGCTTTGCGGTGTTGCCGGGAAGGTGGCGCGATGATCCTTGGCGTCGGTACGGATCTGGCCAATATCGACCGCATTGCCGGAACGCTGGACCGGTTCGGCGACCGGTTCCGCAATCGGGTTTTCAGCGAGGTCGAGCAGCGCAAGGCCGAGCGGCGCAAGGACACGGCGGGAACCTATGCCAAGCGCTGGGCCGCGAAAGAAGCCTGTTCCAAGGCGCTGGGGACCGGATTGCGGATGGGGATCAGCTGGAAAGACATGGCTGTCAGCAACCTGCATACCGGCCAGCCGGTGATGGAACTGACCGGCTGGGCCAAGGCGCGTCTGCAAGACATGACCCCGCCGGGGTACGAAGCGATCATTCACGTCACCCTGACCGACGATCACCCCTGGGCACAGGCCTTTGTCGTGATCGAAGCCCGCCCGTCGGCGCCCCCTCCGGGTTGACACGCCGGTTCCATCCGCTCATCTAGCCCTCAGCTATGCAATTCAGGAGAAGTCCAAATGGCCGCCGATGCCAAACAAGGAAACGCCGTTGTCGAAACCATCAAGACGGTCGTTTACGCCCTGCTGATCGCGGGTGTTTTTCGCACGGTTTTCTTTCAGCCATTCTGGATTCCGTCCGGGTCGATGAAGGACACGTTGCTGATCGGCGATTTCCTGTTCGTCAACAAGATGGCCTATGGCTATTCCTACGCCTCCTGCCCTTCTATCCGTCCGTTGGGTATCGACGCCAAAGACATCTGCGGTTTTCTCGATGGGGACAACACCCGGATCATGGGATCGGAACCCGAACGCGGTGACGTGATCGTATTCCGTCATCCGGTCAGCGGTGCAGATTATGTTAAGCGGCTGATCGGATTGCCGGGCGACACCGTGCAGGTGAAAAACGGCGTGCTGTACCTCAACGGCGAAGCGGTCAAGCTGGAAGATGACGGGGCATTTGTCGAAACCTACGATGCGCAGGGGCCGCAACGGTTGCGGCCGCGCTGTGAAAACGGCCCTGTCGGCACCGGCGGCGATTGTTCCAAATCGCGCCAGATTGAAACCCTGCCGGGTGGTGTCGAACACGCGGTGCTGAATATCGGAAATCAGTCGCTGGACAATACGCCGGTTTATACCGTGCCCCCGGGCAACTATTTCTTCATGGGCGACAACCGGGACAATTCCACCGATAGCCGGGTGCCGCAGCAATCGGGTGGCGTCGGTTTCGTGCCCTATGAAAACCTGATCGGCCGGGCTGACCGGATCATGTTCTCGTCTTCGGGCCGTTCGATGCTGTATTTCTGGACCTGGCGGTCGGATCGCTATTTCAAGGCGGTGTCGTGAAACTGTCGGCAGACCTGAAATCCTTCGAGACACGGATCGGGCACCGCTTTGGTCGGCCCGATCTGTTGGTGCGTGCGGTGACCCATGCGTCGATGTCTTCGCCCACGCGGGCCGACAATCAGCGGTTGGAATTCCTGGGCGACCGGGTGCTGGGGCTGGCGATGTCCGAGGCGTTGCTGGCGCGGGACAAATCGGCAAGCGAAGGCCAGCTTGCACCGCGGTTCAACGCCTTGGTGCGCAAGGAAGCCTGCGCCGATGTGGCGAAAGAAATCGATCTGGGCGCGGTTTTGAAACTGGGCCGGTCGGAAATGATGTCGGGCGGGCGGCGCAAGCAGGCGTTGTTGGGCGACGCGATGGAAGCGGTGATCGCTGCGGTGTATCTGGATGCCGGATTCGAGGCGGCGCGCGATATGGTGCTGCGGCTTTGGGGTAAACGGATCGACAGCGTCGATGCCGATGCCCGCGATGCCAAAACCAGTCTGCAGGAATGGGCCCAGGCGCGCGGCTTGACCCCGCCGAAATATATCGAGCTGTCGCGGTCGGGCCCCGATCACGCGCCGGTTTTCACGATCAAGGTCGAACTGGACAACGGCGCCAGCGAACAGTCCACCGCCGGGTCCAAGCGACAGGCGGAACAGGCGGCGGCCAAGGCGCTGCTGGATCGGTTGGAGCCGTAGGGCTGCGGTATCCGAGCCGGAAACATTTGGCAATTCACGCCGGAATTCACGGTCTTGCCCCGGCTCTGGTAAATGGTTGGCAATGTCGCTACATACTGCGCTTCATCACACGAGGCCCACATGACCACACGCGCCGGATTCGTTGCCCTGATCGGAGAGCCCAATGCGGGCAAATCGACCCTGACCAATCGCATGGTCGGAGCGAAAGTGTCGATCGTTACCCACAAGGTGCAGACCACCCGCACCCGTATTCGCGGCGTCGCGATCGAGGGCGACGCCCAGATCGTTTTCGTCGATACGCCCGGCCTGTTCAAACCGCGCCGACGGCTGGACCGGGCGATGGTTGCCGCCGCCTGGGGCGGTGCTGCGGATGCCGATGTCATCGTTTTGATGGTCGAGGCGCATCGCGGCGTGACCGAAGGGGTGGAAAAGATACTTGAAGGGCTGGAAGACATCGGCAAGGGGCGCAAAGTCGCGCTGGCGATCAACAAGATCGACCGGGTCAAGGCCGAGGCGCTGCTGGCGCTGTCGCAGAAACTGAACGACCGCTATCCCTTCGTCAAAACCTTCATGATCTCCGCCGAAAAAGGTCATGGGGTCGAGGATTTGCGCAAATGGCTGGCGGGCGAAGTGCCCGAAGGCCCGTGGCTGTATCCCGAAGATCAGATTGCCGATCTGCCGATGCGGATGATCGCCGCCGAAATGACGCGGGAAAAGCTGACCCTGCGGCTGCATCAGGAATTGCCCTACCAGCTGACGGTGGAAACCGAGAACTGGGAAGAACGCAAGGACGGATCGGCCCGGATTGATCAGGTGATCTATGTCGCCCGCGACGGTCACAAGGGCATCCTGCTGGGCCATAAGGGTGAAACCATCAAGGCGGTCGGCAAGGCCGCGCGCGAGGAATTGGAAGAATTCCTGGGCCGTAAGGTGCATCTGTTCCTGCAGGTCAAGGTGCGCTCCGGCTGGCTGGACGAAGCCGCGCGTTATTCCGAAATGGGTCTCGATTTCAAGGACGGGAACTGAGGCCATGCGCCTGACCGCCCGGATTTGGGTCGATGCCTATCTGACCCGGCTGCGCCTGTCCGACATCCCCGCCTTCGTCGTCTCGCATGGCGACGACACGGCGGGCGCGGTCCTGATCAAGCTCAACACGCTGGACGGGCAGGCGGTGGCCTATCAGCGGTCGTTCGACCTGATGAGCGGGGCACGCAAGTGGATGGAACTGGTCGCGGGCGAGGAACGCGACGTGGACGCCGCCATCGCCAAGCAGCGCGGGTTTGATCCCGACCTGTGGGTGGTTGAGGTCGAGGACCGGCAGGGGCGGCATTTGCTGGATGAGCCGGGGCTGGCGGATTAGAGGACGTCCGTCGCTGTATGGCGAGGGACACTTCACCCGGAACGGAAACCGCCTTCATCAGGCCGCTTCAAAGCACCTTGCACTTCCTATGATTCCTGCCTCACAGTCGCCGCCATGGAATGGCGCGATCAGGGCATATTGCTGGCGGTACGGCGGCACGGGGAAAACGCGGCCATCCTGGAGCTGTTCACCCCTGAACACGGCCGTCATGCGGGCGTGATGCGCGGCGCCACCAGCCGGAAAATCGCGCCGATCCTGCAGCCCGGGGCGCAGCTTGATGTGGCGTGGCGGGCGCGGTTGGCGGATCATATCGGCAGCTACACAGTGGAACCCGTGCGCAGTCGCGCGGCGATGGTGATGGCGGATCGTCAGGCATTGGCCGGGCTCAATGCGGTTTGTGCGCTGTTGCTTTATGCGCTGCCAGAACGCGAGGCGCATCTGCCGCTGTACCGACGGACCGAGGCGCTGCTGGATATTCTGGACGAAGCCGCGCTTTGGCCAGTCGCGTATCTGCGCTGGGAATTGGCGCTGTTGGAGGAGTTGGGCTATGGGCTGGACCTGTCGGCCTGTGCCGTTGTCGGGACGGCGAATGATCTGAGTTATATTTCGCCGAAAACCGGCCGCGCGGTGTCGCGCGCGGGGGCGGGGGAATGGGCCGACCGGCTGCTGCCGCTGCCGGAATGCCTGCTGGGCGGATCTGAACACCCGATGCCGGACATATTGCATGGCTTGGAGGTGACAGGGTTTTTCCTGCGGAAATCACTGGCCGAAGGCGGGCAGGGCAAACCGTTGCCGCAAGCGCGGCAGCGCTTCGTTGATCAGTTGTCGCGCCTCTCAGCGCAGCGCCAGAACCAGGTCGACGAGTGATCCCATCGGCCCGTCCGCATCGCGGGCGTTTTCGGGCAGGCTTTTGATGCCGATGGTCGATCCCAGAATCACCCGGGCCCAATCAGGGTTGGTGATGTCGCTGTCGCGCAGAAGTTCGGTCAGCAGGTTCAGCCGCAGATTGTCAACTTTTGCGACCCGCTGCGCCACTTTGGCGTCCCCCTGGGCCCAGGCGCGCATAGCCCGTTCGGGGTTTTTACCGTCGGTGGCCGGGCTGGAATAATCGGTGATTTGTTGTCCCAGACGACGCAGCTTGGCCCCGGAGTTGGGTTCTTCTTCCAGAATTCTGGCCAGCGGCGACAAGGCTTCGGCCTCCCACACATCCAATAATGAGCCGTGATAGGCGGGCACATCGTCGAAATGCCAGTAGAACGATCCTTTGGTGGTTCCCAGCCGCCGCGCCAGTGGTTCAGCTTTTAAAGCGGCGGGACCGTCCTGAATCAGGGCGGAAAAACCGGCGGTCAGCCAGTCGGATTTCGAAAGGCGCGTTTTTCTGGTCATAGCTCATCCATACGAGCGCGAAGGGTGTTTCGCAACTGCAGAAAAACTTTGGCCTTCGATTGTCACATCCCGATGACATTTTTGCCTGTTTTGCAGGCTAAAGGTCGATTTCCACCACGCCATCCGGGTCGGCGGCACGGGATTGACACAGGATGATGGTGTTTTTCCGTTGTGCGTTCGACAGGACGAAATCGCGGTGTTCGACATCACCGCTGATCAGCCCGCACTTGCAGACCCCGCAAATGCCGTCGGAACATTTCACATCCACATGGATGCCGTTTTCCAGCAACACGTCCGAGGCGGTTTTGTCCGCAGGCACCTGCAATTCACGCCCGTCTTTCAGTCGCAGGGTGAAGGGATGGTTTTCATATTCGGGCTGCTCGGGGACGCTGAAATATTCCAGGTGCCGCGCCTCTTCGGGGAAACCCTGCCGGGTGGCTGCCTCGATCACGCCGGTCATGTAGCGATCCGGACCACAGGTATAGACATGCCAGCCGGGTTGATACCCCGTCAGCACCGTATCGAGATCGGCGCGGCTGCCTTCGTCGCTGAAATGGTAATGCACCTTGTCGGCCCATGGCATCCGCGCAAGATCGTCCAGATAGCCGGCGGATGCGCGCGCGGAACAGGAATAGTGCAGTGCGAAATCGCGGCCCAGTTGGTGCAGCCGGTGGGCAAAGGCGATCATCGGCGTCACGCCAATGCCGCCCCCCATCAGGAAGGTTTTCGTGGCGTCCTCGGCCAGCGGGAAATGGTTGATCGGTTTGGAAATGAAAACCTTGCGGCCTTCGCTGAAAATGCGATGCATCAGGGCAGACCCGCCGCGGCCGTGATCTTCTCTCAGTACACCGATCTGATATTTGGAAACGTCGTGCGGATCGCCCGACATCGAATATTGCCGCAGGAATTCCGGCGCAACCAGCACGTCGAGATGCGCGCCCGCCGACCAGTCGGGCAGAGGCGCGCCGTCCAGCGTCGAAAATTCGTACTTGGTCACATCGGCGGTCATCTTTTCCGCCTTGGTGACTTCGACCCGGATCACCGGCGGGTCGCTGGGGGTGGTGTAATGGTGGATCACCGAGTCATCGTTTGCCGCCAGCCTGTCGCGGTATTCCTGCGCCGGGATCATCGCTTTGTAGGCAGCGATCCCTGCCTCACGGTCCATTGGGAAAGGATAGGGCCAGGGCGGCGGGGCCAGCGGCGCAGGGTAAACGGCAAGGGTCTGGTCTTCGTATTTCAGGTCCAGATCGGTTTGCAGATCGCGCCGGTTCAGGACATGTTTCGACGGATGGTAGCCGCCATCGTCCTGCAATTCGATGTCCCACCACCATTTCTTGACATCGTTCAGGCCGCCATTGCCGACCGCATCGTCGAGTTTCGCCAACGGCCTTGCCAGCGCCGGGATATTCGAAGCCGCCCAGCGAAATGGCGCTTCGGCAAACAATCCTTCAAGGTTCCACGGGCAGGTTTTCATGCAGCGTCCGCACATCGCGCCGCCTTCGGTGGTGATCCGGTAGGTTGCGCATTTCTGGCTGTCGGATTTCCAGATTTCATAGCCGTTGAACATCAGCTTCGGCCCGGCGGTGATCGCGCCCGAGGGACATTCGCGGGCGCATTTGTTGCAAGCCTCGCAAAAGGCCTGCAATCCGAAATCGATCGGCCTGTCATGCGCCATTGGCATGTCGGTGGTCACCACCCCGGATTTTAGCCGCGGCCCGAGGTAAGGGTTCAGGATCACTTCGCCGATCCGGCTGACTTCGCCCAGTCCTGACAGCAGCAGCAAGGGGGGTTGCAGCACCTCGCCATCCATCACCGTATGGGCTTTGGCGCTATATCCAAGGTTTCGGATATGTTTTGCGATGACGCCGCCGAGCAAGGAAAAGCGCAGGTAAGCGCGCATCGATTGGGCCACGCTGATCCAGTCGTCGCCGCTGGCGCCTTCCATCGTTTCATAGCCTTGATCGATGATCATGCTGACCGCCTGATCATGCGGGGGATCAATCGGATCCCCGGCGGCGTCATGGGAATACCAGACCCAGTCGGGGCAGCGGCTGAGTCCGACCGCATCGACGCCGAGGAAATAGCTGGTGGCCTTGATATTGGCGGCGTTTTCCTGCGGATCAGAGGGGCGCGGCCCGGTCGGGTTGGGATCACCATTCTGGATCACGACAAAAGCGCCGAGCGCCCGGCGCTGCGCGAAACTGGGCGCGGATTTTCGGGCATAGTGGCCCCCCTTGGCGCCATCCTGCACATGTTTTCCCATATCGCCGAATTGAGCACGGGCGAACATGTCGGCGCGCTTTGGAACCCGGGCCACGTTCGGTTCGTCGATATAGGTTGTCGGATCTTCGACCCGCTTCAGCCGCTCGAACGGGTGGGGGCCTTCGGCGAAGCGACGTTTGGCGAACGGATCGCGGTTCAGAGCCGATTTGGCGAACCCCTTGCCCAGCCACCACGCCGGACCCTTGGTTTTGAACCAAGGCTGTTCCGACATCGGAGCCAGCGGTTTGTCCGCGATCAAACCCAGATCGCAGGTGACGGCGGCCAAGCCGAATCGTGGCCCGATCCAGGGCGCAACCAGAGCGCCATTATCCACCGTGGCCAGCCCCGCCGCCACTGCCAGCCGGTTCAGATCCACATCCGAGGACGCGCCGGAATGGGCCTTGGCCTGCCAGCCCAGCAACCGGATATAATTGGCAAGAACAGCGGCGGTTTCATTGGCGCGCAGGCAGGCGCGATGGGCCTGCGCGTCGGCGATCCATTCGGTTCCCGGCTCGTAGGGTTGCGGATCGCGGGGGTATTCATAGAGGAAAATCAGCGCGTATTTATGCCCGTCGATACCCGAGGGCGGGGCCTCCATCGCCTCTTTCAGCTCGGCCATGATCACATCGATACCCGAGGCCAGCGTTTTGGTCTGTTTGCTACGCAATTCTTCGGCCAGGCGGTCGATATCGGGATTACGCTCGGGCTGTTCCAGCCGTGCCGCGTCGGGCAGACGGCAAATTCCGACCATGCTGGCATCAGAGAAATAGCCAAATGCTTTCAAGTGGTTGGATCGATCCAAAGGGTCGGCGGGAATGGTCGCACGGGTTTTGTTCACCATGCCATCGCGGATCGCATCCAGCATGGCCTGATATTCGCCCATCGCATTTACGATGCTATCAGGCGCGTCGGGGCGGCGGAACGAAACCGGCCCCCAAGCCGGGACGGTATTGAAGTCCGGGGCCTGGCGCAGCCGCTTTAGACGTTCAAGTGGATAGGGGCCCAGATGAACCGGCCGATCCTTGTCCGAAAAGAAGCGTAGACCCATGTTCCCCTCCGTTGAGTTTCGCCATACTGACCAGTCCGGCCCGAGCTGCACAAGACGCTTTGCTGATTTTTTAAGCAGCATGGCGGAAATCGCGAGCGGTTATGCTCAAAATAAATTTTACCAGTTGATAAAAAAATCAAACCGCACATACTGGAAAAAAAAACCAAGCTCAGTGGAGGTAACAATGACTTCAAATACGCTGACGCCAGGCATTATTGCAGGGCGGCTGCCAGCGGATCAGTTGTCGGAAAATTTTTCAGACCTGCATCCGCCTCTCGATGATCACGAAGCGCTTGTCGCTGCGGATCGGTGCTATTTCTGCCACGACGCGCCCTGCGCCACGGCCTGCCCGACCGATATCGATATTCCGCTGTTTATCCGGCAAATCGCCACCGGAACGCCGGACGCGGCGGCCAAAACAATTCTGTCGCAGAACATCATGGGCGGCATGTGCGCCCGGGTCTGTCCGACCGAAACGCTGTGCGAACAGGTGTGCGTGCGTGAAACAGCCGAAGGCAAGCCGGTCGAGATCGGAAATCTGCAACGCTATGCCACCGATACCTTGATGGCCGCAGGCGTTCATCCGTTCGAACGCGCCGCAGCAACTGGCAAAACGATTGCCGTTGTCGGGGCTGGGCCTGCGGGTCTGTCCTGTGCCCACCGGTTGGCGATGAAGGGCCATGCGGTCACGATATTCGACGCCCGGCCCAAAGCGGGCGGCCTGAACGAATACGGCATTGCCAGTTATAAATCCGTCGGCGGGTTTGCGGCCAAGGAAGTCGAGTGGCTGCTTCAAATTGGCGGAATCACCGTGGAAAACGGAAAATCTCTGGGCGCAGGCTTGGTTCTGGACCGGCTGAAGGCAGATTTTGACGCTGTTTTTCTGGCAATCGGCCTGGCCGGGGTCAATGCGCTGAACGTAGACGGTGAAGCCAAGGATGGCGTGCTGGATGCGGTCGATTTCATTTCCGACCTGCGCCAAGCGGGCGATGTGGCTTCGGTAGAAATTGGTCGGGATGTCGTGGTGATCGGCGGCGGCATGACCGCAGTGGATGCCGCGGTTCAGGCGAAACTGTTAGGCGCACTGAATGTCAGTCTGGTCTATCGCCGCGGCCGTGACCGGATGAATGCCAGCCCGTTTGAACAGGACCTCGCGGCCTCCAAGGGCGTGCGCATCATCACCAACGCGTCGCCCAAGGCGGTGATCGGCAATGGTGCGGTGCGTGAAATAGAATTCGAATATACCGATGACGATCTGAAGCCCACCGGTCAAACCTTCCGGCTGGCTGCCGATCAGGTGTTCAAGGCGATCGGTCAGACATTGGGCGGTGACGGATTGCCAGATACCGAGGGCGGTAAAATCGCTGTCACCGGGGCAGGCCGTACCAGCCTGTCGGGCGTCTGGGCCGGGGGCGATTGCGCCTCGGGTGGCGAAGACCTGACCGTGACGGCCGTGGCCGAAGGCCGCGATGCCGCCGAAGACATTCACGCCCAGCTGATGGGTTGAGGCGGGTTTCCCGCCAAAGATTAGGAGATAAGCAGATGGCCAATCTCGCAAGCGACTTCATCGGGATCAAATCCCCTAACCCGTTCTGGCTGGCTTCGGCACCGCCGACCGACAAGGAATACAATGTCCGCCGCGCCTTCGAGGCCGGATGGGGCGGCGTGGTCTGGAAAACATTGGGCTCCGAAGGGCCGCCAGTGGTCAACGTCAATGGTCCAAGATACGGTGCCGTATGGGGGGCTGATCGCCGCCTGTTGGGGCTTAACAATATCGAGCTGATCACCGACCGCCCATTGGAGGTGAACCTGCGCGAAATCAAGTCGGTGAAACGCGACTACCCCGACCGGGCACTGATCATTTCACTGATGGTGCCCTGCGACGAAGACAGTTGGGAAGCGATCCTGAAGCAGATCGAAGACACCGGCGCCGATGGGGTCGAGCTGAATTTCGGCTGTCCGCATGGCATGGCTGAGCGCGGCATGGGCGCGGCCGTCGGACAGGTGCCCGAATACATCGAAATGGTGACGCGCTGGGTCAAGAAACATTCACGTATGCCCTGCATCGTAAAGCTGACCCCGAATATTTCGGACATCCGCAAACCGGCCGAAGCGGCCAAGCGTGGCGGGGCGGATGCGGTCAGCCTGATCAACACGATCAATTCGATCACATCAGTTGATCTGGACGATTTCGCGCCCGAACCAACGATCGACGGCAAAGGCACCCATGGCGGTTATTGCGGTCCGGCGGTGAAACCGATCGCGCTGAACATGGTGGCCGAAATCGCACGGAATGCCGAAACACAGGGCCTGCCGATGTCCGGCATCGGCGGTGTGACCACTTGGCGCGACGCCGCGGAATTCATGGCGCTGGGGGCAGGCAATGTTCAGGTCTGCACCGCAGCGATGACATATGGGTTCAAAGTTGTACAGGAAATGATTTCGGGGCTTTCGGACTACATGGATCGCAAGGGCTTTGAGTCAACGGCCGATCTGGTTGGTCGCGCGGTGCCGAATGTCACCGACTGGCAATATCTGAACCTGAATTACGTCACCAAGGCCAAGATCGACGAAGATGCCTGTATCAAATGCGGCCGTTGCTATGCGGCCTGCGAAGACACCAGCCATCAGGCCATCGCCATGTCCGAAGATCGGGTCTTCTCGGTGAAGGACGAGGAATGCGTCGCCTGCAATCTCTGCGTCAATGTCTGTCCGGTCGAAGGCTGCATCACCATGGAACGTGTCGCACCGGGTCAGGTGGACGAACGCACCGGCGAGGTGGTGTCGGAAGATTACGGCAACTGGCTGGAACACCCGAACAACCCGGGCAACACCTGCGCGGCTGAATAAGATTGTGCGCCCGTTTCGGGCGCGCCCTATATCTCAGGAAAATGCCTTTGGCATTTTCCCTCGGGAGGCCTCCAGCGGGGATATTTGAGAAAGGAAGAAGACCAGGATGGTCTTTATCCCTTTCTTAGTGAAAATATCCCGGCGGGGGGCAGCGCCCCCGATCGCCCGAAGGACGAACCTGTGCGGCCCGAAGGGGCGATCAAGTTAGGACTGCTGCGGGGTTAGAAGTTTGCGGAACATATTGTCGAGGAATTGTTCCGCCCCGCCTACCGGATCGGTTTCCCGGTCTGTCAGGATCGAAACCTGTTCTTCGAAATCGGCATAATGCTGGGTGGTGGCCCAGATCGAAAACAGCAGATGGCGGGGGTCGGAAGGGGCCAGTTTGCCCTGGTCCATCCAGCGCTGGATCAACGCCGTCTTTTCATCGAATAGCGTTTTCAGACCAGTTTCCAGATGCGGTTTCATCCGTGGGGCCCCTTGGAGAATCTCGTTGGCGAATAGCCGGCTCTCGCGGGGGAATTCACGACTCATCTGAAGCTTGCGATGGATATAGGCGAGGATTTCTTCCAAAGGGTCACCGTCGGGCGACATTTTCGCCAGCGGGTCCAGCCAGTTTTCCATCAATGTATTGAGAAGCGTGACATGGATCGCTTCCTTGCCGTCAAAATAGTACAGGATATTCGGTTTCGACAGGCCCGACGCGTCTGCGATCTGATCGAGTGTTGCACCGCGATACCCATGTTGGGAAAATACCTCGAGAGCGGCATCCAGGATACGCTTACGATTGCGCAACTGAATGCGGCTTGGTTTCTTTTCGGGTTTCGTGGCGTCGTTCATTCGGCACTCCGGTAGGTTGGCCAAAGACCCTAGACCAGCTTTACCAAATGGTCCAGAATCGCCTTACGCAACCACGCCAATTCCTTTCAGAATGATGCGTTTGACGTTTTCTTTTGCCACTTCCCATTGTGTGTCGCTGAGCGGCTGGCCACCGTTAAGGGTTTCGATCTGATGGCCAAAATCTGCGTAATGCTGGGTGGTGGCCCAGAGCATATAGAGCAAATGATCGGGATTGATCGGGTCCATCCGGCCTTCGCTGATCCAGCGATTGATGATGGCGGCGCGACCTGCGGTCCATTGCAGCAGCGTGGTTTCCAGATAGTCCTGGATCACCGGCGCGCGGTGCATCACCTCGGAGGCCCAGACCTTGGACCCGGCCGGATGGCGCCGGCTGATTTCCATCTTGGCGTCGATATAGGCACCGATTCCCTCGGCCGGGCCATCGGCTTCGTCAAATACATCGGCCGCCTGTAACCAGATCTGAAAAATGTTTTCCACCACCTGCCGATAGAGCGCTTCCTTGGTTGGAAAGTAGTAATGCAGGTTGGCCTTGGGCAGCCCGGCCATATCGGCGATCAGCTGCATTGTGGCACCACCAAACCCCGCCTCGGAAAAGACTTTTTCCGCTGCTGATAAAATGAGCTTTTCGCTTTCCTGGCGGCGTTCTTTTTTGCTGTTTGTGCGCGGTTGGGCTGCCATGCCGAAATCTGTCCGATAAAATTTCTTGACCGAATGGTCAGGTTGTGGTGTCGTGATCTTGACCATACGGTCAGGATCCGTGTGAGGCAAGTGTTCAAGGGCCCGACAGAGACCCGTTCAGAAAGGGAGATTTCCAATGGCCGTGCATGGCGATAATCTGAAAATCAATGGCGACCGTTTGTGGGACAGCCTGATGGAAATGGCAAAGATCGGACCGGGCGTGGCGGGCGGCAACAACCGCCAGACGCTAACCGATGAAGATGCCGAAGGCCGCGCTTTGTTTCAGAAATGGTGTGAAGCGGCGGGCTGTACCATGGGCGTCGACAAGATGGGCAACATGTTCGCCACCCGCCCCGGCACGGATCCCGAGGCTTTGCCGGTCTATATGGGATCGCATCTGGATACCCAGCCGACGGGCGGGAAATACGATGGCGTTTTGGGCGTGCTGGGCGGGTTGGAAGCGATCCGCACGATGAACGATCTGGGCCTAAAGACAAAGCATCCGGTCGTGCTGACAAACTGGACCAACGAAGAAGGCACCCGGTTTGCCCCGGCGATGCTGGCGTCGGGTGTGTTCGCCGGCAAGCACGAAATGGACTGGGCCTATGACCGGGTTGATGCCGAGGGCAAGACATTCGGCGACGAGCTGAAGCGGATCGGCTGGGTCGGCACGGAAGAGGTTGGCGCGCGCAAGATGCATGCGATGTTCGAGCTGCATATCGAACAGGGTCCGATTCTCGAAGCGGAAGGCAAGGATATTGGCGTGGTGACCCATGGTCAGGGGCTGCGCTGGATCGAATGCACGGTCACCGGCAAGGAAAGCCATACCGGATCGACGCCGATGCCGATGCGCAAGAATGCCGGTCGTGGTCTGGCGCTGATCACCGAACTGGTGCACGAAATCGCGATGAAACATCAGCCCAATGCCGTTGGGGCCATCGGTCATATCGATGTCTATCCCAACAGCCGAAATATCATTCCGGGCAAGGTTGTGTTCACCATCGATTTCCGGTCGCACCTGATGGATGTCATTGATGCGATGATGGCGGAATTCGAAGAAAAGGCGCCGAAGCTTTGCGAAGAGATCGGGGTATCTCTGGACTGGAAAATCTCTGGCCAGTTCAATCCTCCCGCCTTTGATGAGAATTGCGTCAACGCTGTGCGCGAGGCGGCGGAACGGCTGGGCTATAGCCATATGGATATCGTGTCGGGGGCGGGGCATGACGCCTGCTGGATCAACGATGTCGCGCCCACCGCGATGATCATGTGTCCGTGTGTTGACGGGCTGAGCCATAACGAAGCGGAAGACATTTCCAAGGAATGGGCGACGGCGGGGACGGATGTGCTGCTGCATGCCGTGTTGGAAACCGCAGAGGTTGTGGAATAGAGCGACGGCTCGGGTATTGTCGAACGGGACTTCGGTAAAGGGGGCCGCAATGGTGATCGAAGAAATCGAAACCGGACCGGACCTGATCAAGCGGCTGATCGCTCAGGAAATGCGGGAATATCATCGGGCTCATACCAAGCCCGCGGAAACCCGTTCTTCGACACATGCCGATCTGGTCGCACTGCGTACGCTGGAAGACTTCAAGGCGGCGCTGATCGAGCCGGTAGAAACCGAGGTTTTGTTCAGCGGCGGGCAGGTTCTGGCCTGCTGGAGCGTGACCCGCAGCAACGGCGCTTACCGCGTCATCTACCTGCCGCAGGCGGCGCTGTTTTCGCTGGCGGTGGAATCAATGTTTGGTCCGGTGGATATCGGCGTGCATGGCCCGGCCATCGCAGTGTTTTCATCGGTAGGATAAAGGGGAGAGATTTATGACGACCAAAGTGATCAAGGGTGGCACCGTTTGCACCGCCGACCGGACCTGGAAAGCCGACGTTCTGATCGAAGGCGAGACGATCAAGCAAATCGGAGAGGATCTGAAAGGCGACGAATATATCGATGCCGAGGGTGCCTATGTGATCCCCGGGGGGATTGATCCGCATACCCATCTGGAAATGCCCTTCATGGGCACCACTGCGGCAGAAACCTTCGAGAGCGGTACTTGGGCGGCGGCCGTGGGCGGCACCACGATGGTGGTGGATTTCTGCCTGCCGGGTGAAGACGGCTCGATCAAGAATGCGATCAACGAGTGGCACCGCAAATCGGCGCCTCAGATATGTTCCGACGTGGGCTATCATATGGCGATCACCGGTTGGAACGAAACGGTTTTCAACGAAATGAAAGACGCCGTGGATATGGGCGTGAATTCGTTCAAGCATTTCATGGCCTACAAGGGCGCGCTGATGGTCGAAGATGACGAGATGTTCGCCTCGTTCAAGCGCTGTCGTGAGCTGGGCGCGTTGCCGATGGTGCATGCCGAAAATGGCGACCTGGTGGCCGCGATGCAGGAAAAACTGCTGTCCGAAGGCAAGACCGGTCCCGAGGCACACGCTTTTTCCCGCCCGCCTGAATTCGAGGGCGAGGCCGCGAACCGGGCGATCACCATCGCGGATGCAGCGGGCACACCGCTGTATATCGTGCATGTTTCCTGCGAACAGGCCCATGAGGCGATCCGCCGGGCCCGCCAGAAAGGTATGCGGATTTATGGCGAACCGCTAATCCAGTTCCTGACGCTGGATGAAAGCGAATATTTCAACAAGGACTGGGACCACGCCGCGCGTCGGGTAATGTCGCCGCCGTTCCGCAACAAGGACCATCAGGACAGCCTGTGGGCCGGTCTGCAGTCGGGATCCTTGCAGGTTGTTGCCACGGACCACGCCGCGTTCTCTACCGAACAGAAGCGGATGGGCGTAAGTGATTTCACCAAGATCCCCAACGGGTCCAACGGGTTGGAAGAACGTTTGGCGGTGCTTTGGACGGAAGGTGTAGAGACGGGTCGGCTGACGCCGAACGAATTCGTTGCCGCAACCTCGACCAACGTGGCGAAGATCCTCAACATCTACCCGAAGAAGGGGGCTATTGTTGAGGGCGCCGATGCCGATATCGTGGTTTGGGACCCAAAAATTTCCAAGACGATCAGCGCCTCGAACCACCATTCCGTGTTGGATTACAACGTGTTCGAAGGGTTCGATGTAAAGGCGCAGGCGCGGTATACGCTGTCACGCGGAGAAGTGATCTGGGCCTGGGGTCAGAACAGCCAGCCGCAGCCCGGCCGTGGCCGTTTCGTGCCGCGCCCGGCCTTCAATTCGGCCTCGGTCGCGTTGTCGAAATGGAAAGAACTGACCAGCCCGAAAATGGTGCAGCGCGATCCGATGAACATCCCGGCAGGGATCTGAGAACAGGAACACCCCGGACCAGATCCGGGGTGATTTCCCAATAATATCCGGCAGCGTAACGCTACCTATACGGAGACACAGGGACCTATGACCGATACCGTGATCAGCGCGAAGACTCTGTCGCTGACTTTTCAGACAAATGACGGCCCCGTTCATGCGCTCAAAGATGTCGATCTGGACATCAAAAAGGGTGAATTCGTTAGTTTCATCGGCCCGTCGGGTTGCGGCAAGACGACGTTCCTGCGGTGCATGGCCGATCTGGAGCACCCCACCGGCGGTAGCATCACCGTGAATGGGGTAAGTGCAAATGAGGCCCGTAAATCAAGGGCTTATGGCTATGTTTTTCAACATGCCGGGCTTTATCCATGGCGCACCATCGGCGGCAATATCCGGTTGCCGCTGGAAATCATGGGGTATTCCAAGGCTGATATGGATGCGCGAGTTGCCCGCGTTCTGGAATTGGTCGAACTGGATGGGTTCGAAAAGAAATTCCCCTGGCAATTGTCGGGCGGGATGCAGCAACGGGCCTCGATCGCACGGGCGCTGGCATTCGATGCCGATATCCTGCTGATGGACGAACCCTTTGGCGCGCTTGATGAAATCGTGCGCGACCACCTGAATGAACAATTGCTGAAACTGTGGGCGCGGACCAATAAAACCATCGGTTTCGTGACCCATTCGATCCCCGAAGCGGTGTATCTGTCGACCAAGATCGTGGTGATGAGCCCGCGTCCGGGCCGGATTTCCGACGTGATCGAAAGCCCGCTGCCGAAAGAGCGCCCCTTGGATATCCGTGACACGCCGGAATTTCTGGAGGTCGCCCATCGCGTGCGCGAAGGGCTGCGGGCGGGGCATGCTTATGATGATTAAGTTTGCCGGAATATACGCAATTTGTACCGCGAAACGGTACAGATCGCCACGTGGGCGGAATGACTGCGCCGGTTTGGTTGTTTCGGACACGATGAAGGCGGGGACCGGCGCATGAAGAAATCTTTCATTCCCATTCTGACCGTCGTCATCGCCCTGATCGTGATCTGGTATGGTGCTGCTGTGGCGTTGAACATCCCCTGGGCCAAGGATCAGGCCAAGCGGGCCGGAACCGAGCCGGGGTTTTCCGAGCTGGTCGCCGATACATGGTCACAGGATAAACCGAAACTGCCCGCGCCGCATCAGGTGGTCGAGGAAATCTGGAACACCACTGTTGTGATGGTGGCCAAGGGGCGCGGGTTTTCCAAACGGTCGCTGATCTATCACAGCTGGGTCACCCTGAGCGCGACCGGGCTGGGGTTCCTGTTGGGCACGGGCCTTGGCATTCTGCTGGCGGTCGGGATCGTCTATAACCGGGTGATGGACATGAGCGTGATGCCTTGGGTCATTGCCAGCCAGACCATCCCGATTCTGGCGATTGCGCCGATGATCATCGTGGTACTGAATGCGGTCGGAATCTCGGGGCTTTTGCCCAAGGCGATGATTTCGATGTATTTGAGTTTCTTTCCTGTGGTGGTCGGGATGGTCAAGGGGCTGCGGAGTCCCGGGGCGATGCAGATGGACCAGATGAAGACATGGAACGCGACACGCGGGCAGCAATTTTGGCGACTGCGGTTGCCGTCGTCGATGCCGTACCTGTTTGCGTCGCTGAAAGTGGCGATGGCGGCCTCATTGGTTGGGGCGATCGTGGGCGAGCTGCCGACCGGGGCGGTTGCCGGTTTGGGGGCGCGTCTGCTGGCGGGCAGTTATTACGGCCAGACCATTCAGATATGGAGCGCATTGATCATGGCTGCGGCGCTGGCTGCGGCACTGGTGGCGCTGATCGGAGTGATCCAGCGCGTGGTTCTGAAACGGATGGGGATGGCGTGATGGGCTGGATTATCTTTGGGTTTGTCGCCTGGCTTCTGGGTTGGCGCGCCAATGTCTGGCTGGCGCGGTTGCCAAAATCGCGCGCCACATCGCTGGCGGTGCCGGTTATTTTCGGGGTCACGCTGGTGATCATCTGGGAATGCGTGGTGCGAGGGTTCCACATTTCCCCGGTCTTGCTGCCGACGCCATCAGCGATTGCGGTGCGCTTTGCCGCCTCGACCGGCATCCTGTGGCAGGATTTCGTGCAAACGGTTCTGAAAGGCGCAGTGACGGGCTATGTTCTGGGCTGTGGCGCGGCGTTTTTGACGGCGGTGGTGATTGATCGGTTTCCGTTCCTTCAGCGCGGGTTGCTGCCGGTGGGCAATTTCGTGGCCGCGCTGCCGATCATCGGCATGGCGCCGATCCTGGTCATGTGGTTCGGTTTCGACTGGCAGTCGAAAGCGGCGGTGGTCGTGGTGATGGTGTTTTTCCCGATGCTGGTGAATACGGTCGAGGGATTGCAGGCCACCGACAAGATGCAGCGCGACCTGATGCGGACCTATGCGTCGGGGTATCGCAACACCTTGCTGAAGCTGCGATTGCCGGCGGCGATGCCGTTCATTTTCAACGGGCTGAAAATCGCCACCACTCTGGCGCTGATCGGTGCCATCGTGGCAGAGTTTTTCGGGAGCCCCATCAAGGGGATGGGATTCCGGATTTCCACCAGTGTCGGGCAACTGGCGCTGGATCTGGTCTGGGCCGAAATCGTGGTTGCCGCGATTGTCGGGTCGGCATTTTATGGCGGGGTCGCATTGCTGGAGAAGGCAGTGACCTTCTGGCATCCGTCGCAACGAGGCTGAGCGTAAAGATTCAGTTCAATAAAAGACAAAGTTCAACAATGGAGAGTATGACATGAAAACGATGATGAAGACTTTGGGCGTTGCCGCGCTTGGTCTCTGGGCCGGGATGGCCCAGGCCGCGGACGACGTGACCCTGCAGTTGAAATGGGTGACCCAGGCGCAGTTCGCCGGGTACTACGTGGCGCTGGACAAAGGGTTCTACAAGGATGAGGACCTGAACGTGACCATCAAGCCGGGCGGGCCGGATATTGCCCCGGCGCAGGTGATCGCGGGCGGTGGTGCCGACGTGGTTCTGGACTGGATGCCGTCGGCTCTGGCCAGCCGTGAAAAGGGTCTGCCGCTGGTCAATATTGCGCAGCCTTTTAAGAGCTCGGGCATGATGCTGACCTGTCGCAAGGATGCCGGCGTTGAGACCCCGGAAGATTTCAAGGGCAAGACGCTGGGCGTCTGGTTCTTTGGCAACGAATACCCGTTCCTGAGCTGGATGAACAAGCTGGGCTATTCCACCGCGGGCGGCCCCGACGGCGTTACGGTTCTGAAGCAGGGCTTCAACGTCGATCCGATCCTGCAGGGCCAGGCGGCCTGTGTGTCGACCATGACCTATAACGAATATTGGCAGATCATCGACGCCGGTCTGAAGCCGGAAGAGCTGACCGTGTTCAAATACGAAGATCAGGGCGTGGCGACGCTGGAAGACGGCATGTATGTGCTGGAAGACAACCTGAGCGACCCGGCCTTTGTCGACAAGATGGCGCGGTTTGTGCGGGCGTCGATGAAGGGCTGGAAATGGGCCGAAGAGAACCCCGAAGATGCGGCGATGATCGTGCTGGACAACGATGCGTCGGGGGCCCAGACCGAGGAACACCAGATCCGCATGATGCGCGAAGTCGCCAAGCTGACCGCAGGGTCGAACGGGGCGCTGGATGTTGCCGATTACGAACGCACCGTGCAGTCGCTGCTGTCGGGCGGATCGGACCCGGTTATCAGCAAGAAACCGGAAGGCGCATGGACCCATGCGATCACCGACAAGGCGCTGAACTGATCCATTCGTTTGAGCGAAAAATGACAAAGGGCCGGTCCAGACGACCGGCCCTTTTTGTTGTGGGACGCAGGGGGCTGAGGCTGCCTAGCGCGGGACTTCGAGCACTTTTTGCAACAGATGCGTCAGGGTTTCGGATTCCTCCGGGGTCATCGTGCTGGTGAGCCGGTTCTGGATGCGGTCGACGGTGAGCTGGGCCTCTGCCAGCACCGCCGCGCCTGATTCGGTCAGGTTCAGAACCCGGGAACGGCGGTCCTTCTCGGATACCGTGCGTGTAATATAGCCTTTTTCAACCAAACGATCGACCACACCGCCAAGCGTGGCGCGGTCGCATGCGGTCCAGGCCGCGACCGAGGCCTGATCGGCACCGGGATTAAGTTGAACCGCCGAGAGGGCGGCGAATTGAAACGGAGTGATATCAAGGCCTTGTTTGTTCATTTCTTCGAAGAACACGGCCGAAGCGATCTGATGTGTCCGTCGGAAAAGATGGCCGACCATCACGTGAAATTTCATTCTTTTCCCCCCTTTGGTGGCGCAGGCTGGTCGAACACTAATTGATTCTGCGCCATGCCTTATGCCTAAAACTAATCGAAGGTCTCAATAAATCAAATTGACATATTTCATAATGATATGAATACATATCGACGACTTTGAAGTCAGCCAGTCTTTTGGGAGGGGACGATCGGATGCAGATATTTGGTGCCCAGTCATATCGGGTCGCAAGCAACGGGCTTTGCGGCTGATCATGCAGTTTTTAGGGTATTTCCGATCCTCTTCGGCATATCGATGCCGTATCGCCTTCAACTTGAAGGGGCTGGAGTATGATTTCCAAAGCGTGCATCTGAAGTCGGGGCAGCAGAAGGCACCGGCCTATGCTGCGGTCAATCCGCAAATGTTGGTGCCAGCGCTGATCACCGATGACGGCCAAGAGCTTTATCAGTCTCTTGCGATCATCGAGTGGCTGGACGAAACATATGCCGAAACCCCGTTATTGCCTGCGGACAAGGAACTACGGGCGCAGGTGCGGGCGTTTTCGCAAGTGATCGCCTGTGAAATCCATCCATTGCAAAACCTGCGGGTGCTGCAATACCTGCGCGGTGAGCTGGGTCTGGACGAAGACGCGGTCAGCAAGTGGTTGTCGCGCTGGCTGGGCGACGGGCTGTTGGCTTGCGAAGAGATATTGAACAAACGCGGTGGCGACAGCCGGTTCTGTTTCGGTGATACGCCCGGGCTGGCCGATATCTGTCTCGTGCCACAGGTGTTTTCGGCGCAGCGGTTCGGCGTCGATATCAGTGGGCTGAAGCGGATCAATGAAATCAATGCGAATTGCGCGGCGCTGCCAGCATTCGCGCAGGCGCATCCGGCGAAACAGCCGGATTTCGAAGCCTGATCCAAGGAAAGCGAAACGCGGTTAGCAAAGGCGAACGTCTTGGGTCGCGTTGGACATAGTTTTTTACCTGCCACCCACTGCAACGGTTTTGCCGGGGGGGCGTCATCAAGGGAGAGAATACCATGAATATTCTGAAAACCGCATTGCGCACCGCTGCGGCGGCCGCGATCATCGCCGGTACGACGGTGACGGCATACGCTGCCGAAGTCACCCTGACCATGCACCAGTTCCTGCCGCCGCAAGCCAATGTGCCGCGCGACATTCTGGATGTCTGGGCCAAGAAGATCGAAGAGGAATCGAACGGTCGTATCGCGGTCGAGCATTATGCGTCGATGTCGCTGGGCGGTAAGCCACCGGAACTGATCGGTCAACTGGAGGACGGCATCGCCGATATCGTCTGGACCGTTGCCGGATACACCCCGGGCCGGTTCCCGCAGGCAGAAGTGTTCGAACTGCCGTTCATGATGTCCGATGCCGAGGCCACCAGCCGTGCCTATTGGGAATATGCCGAAGCGAACATGATGGATAAGGACTATGCGCCGTTCCATCCGATCGCGCTGTGGGTGCATGGTCCGGGCCTGATCCATTCGAAAGAGCCGATCCTGAGCCCGACCGACCTGAACGGCGTCAAGCTGCGTGCCCCGACCCGCGTGACCAACAAGATGTTTTCGGAAATGGGAGCCACCCCGGTTGGTATGCCGGTTCCGGCCGTACCCGAAGCCTTGTCGAAAGGTGTGATCGACGCGACCGTGATCCCGTGGGAAGTCACCGGCGCGCTGAAGGTGCCGGAACTGGTCCACAATCACACCACCTTCCCCGGTGCGTCGCTGTACACCACTGCTTTCATCTTTGCGATGAACAAGGAAAAGTACGAGTCGCTGCCCGATGATCTGAAGGCCGTGATCGACAACAATTCGGGTGCCGACGTTTCCGCATGGGCGGGCAAGACCATGCAGGCGGCAGACGAGCCGTCCTATGAGCTGGCCAAAAGCCTTGGTAACAACATCATCGAGTTGAGCGCAGATCAGATCCAGGCATGGAAAGACGCTGCTGCCTCTCAGGAAACCGATTGGGTTGAAGAGATGAACGGCAAGGGCTTTGATGGTCAGGCTTTGCTTGATCAGGCGAAGGCGCTGATTAAAAAAGACAGCATGTAACGCAAAAGTCGGTTACAGACAGAAAAGCCGCCGCGATTTCTTCGCGGCGGCTATCAACTGACCCTCTTACGGGAGAAGAGGAAACCTATGCAACGTTTTATGAACAACCTCGCGCGGGGGATGGCGATGTTGGGCGGCCTGGTGCTGACCTTTCTGATCGTTCTGACTTGCCTGTCTGTGCTTGGCCGGACACTAAATACCATCCTGCACAGCAATTTCGCTGAAACGATCCTGGGCGGGCTGACCAAAACGTTGCTCGACACCGGCGTAGGGCCGATTTCGGGCGATTTTGAACTGGTCGAGGCTGGGATCGCCTTTTCGATCTTTGCCTTCATTCCGTGGTGCCAAATCACCGGCGGACACGCGTCGGTCGATATCTTTACCTCGGCCCTGCCGGTTCGGGTCAACCGATTCATCCTGATGATCGGTGAAATCCTGTTCGCGCTGACGCTGATCCTGATCAGTTGGAAACTGTATGACGGCACCATGTCGAAGATGAGATATGGCGAAACCACCTTTTTGTTGCAGTTCCCGATCTGGTGGGCCTATGCGATCAGTCTGGTTGGCAGTGTCGTGTCGGCCATTGTCACGGTTTACATGGCCGTGGTCCGGTCTGCGGAGTTTTTCCGCAATGAAACCATCGTGCAAGTGAGTGGGGGGGCTGACCATTGAGCCACTTTGAAATCGGACTGTCGTCCTTTCCAGTCCTTCTGATCCTGATCTTCCTGCGGATTCCAATCGGTCTGGCGATGTTCCTGGTCGGCCTGGGCGGGTTGTATTACCTGACCGGCAGCCCGAATATTGCGCTGGCGAAGCTGAAAACCGAAACCTATTCGACCTTTTCCAGCTATTCGCTGTCGATTGTGCCGATGTTCCTGCTGATGGGTCATTTCGCTACGTTGGGCGGGATGAGCCAAGCGCTGTTCAAGGCCGCTGAAAGCTTCCTCGGGCATCGCCGTGGCGGGGTCGCGATGGCGGCTGTCGGCGCCTGCGCCGGGTTCGGATCGATCTGCGGGTCGTCTCTGGCCACTGCGGCCACGATGAGCCAGGTGGCGCTGCCGGAATTGCGCCGCTACGGTTATTCGGGTGGGTTTTCCACCGCGACGCTGGCGGCGGGCGGGACGCTGGGCATTCTGATCCCGCCCTCGGTGATCCTGGTGATCTATGCGATCCTGACCGAACAGAATATCGCCAAGCTGTTCCTAGCGGCCTTTGTACCGGGGCTGTTGGCTGCGATCGGCTATATGATCACGATCTCGATCTATGTCCGTATCCACCCGAATGCGGCAGGCGTGCGTGAACCGATGCCGATGCTGGAGCGGTTCAAAGCTCTGGCCGATGTCTGGCCGGTCCTTCTGGTGTTTATCACCGTTGTCGGCGGCATCTATATGGGGATATTCACCCCGACCGAAGGCGCGGCTGTTGGCGCTGCGGGCACCGGGCTTATCGCGCTGACGAATGGCGGGCTGACCAAGGTGACGCTGATCGAAAGCTTCATGGCGACGGCGCGGGCATCGGCGATGATTTTCTTCATCGTGCTGGGGGCCGGGTTCTATAACGGCTTCCTGGCGTTGAGCCAGGTGCCGCAGGAGCTGTCGACCTATGTGTCCGAGCTGGGCTACAGCCCATGGATCATCCTGGCGATCATCTTGTCACTCTACCTGGTCTTTGGCTGTGTGATGGATAGTCTGTCGATGATCCTGCTGACGATCCCGATCTTTTTCCCGATCATTTCGACGCTGGATTTCGGACTGACATTGGAAGAAACCGCGATCTGGTTCGGTATCATCGTTCTGATCGTGGTCGAGGTTGGCTTGATCACGCCACCGGTGGGGATGAACCTGTTCGTGATCAATTCGATGGACCGGATGACCCCGATGGTCGAAACTTACAAGGCCGTGATGTATTTCGTCGCCTCTGACGTGGTGCGGGTGGTGTTGCTGGTGGCATTCCCGGGGATTACGCTGTTCCTGCTGCGGATGTTTGGCTGATCTAGGCAGGCATTGATAAAAAAACGAAAAAACCCGGCCTTGTGCCGGGTTTTTTTTATGGAACCGGGCCGGGTGGGCGGCCCCGATCCGACACCGGACGGATTGGCCGGTTGCGGGTCGATATTTGGCTGGACTGTCCAGAAATTAATAGTTATATAATATAGCTAATAATTGGGAGATAGGTATGAGCGATTCCGATATCATCAAGGTTGAGATCGACGGTCCGGTGGCGACGGTCACCATGTTCCGCCCGGGCAAGCGCAACGCGATGAACGACAAGTTGCTGGCGGCGCTGGACAATTTCTTTTCCAACCCGCCCGAAGGTGTGAAAGTGGTGATCCTGACAGGTACCGAGGGCCATTATTGTTCGGGCCTCGACCTGTCGGAACATGTGGCGCGTGACGCCGAGGGCACCATGCGCCATTCGCGCGGCTGGCATGCGGTGATGGACAAGATCCAGTTCGGCGGATTGCCGGTGATTTCGGCCATGTTCGGCGCGGTGATCGGCGGCGGGCTGGAACTGGCGACCTCGACCCATGTGCGGATTGCCGAACCCTCGACCATCTTCCAACTGCCCGAAGGCCGTCGCGGCATTTATGTCGGTGGTGGTGCCTCGGTGCGGGTGGGTCGTATCCTGGGCGCCGACCGGATGACCGAAATGATGCTGACCGGGCGCAAATACGGCGCCGATGACGGCTATATGCTGGGCCTGTGCCACCATTCGGTTGGCGAGGGCGAAGCGCTGCCGCTGGCCCGCAAACTGGCCGCGCAGATCGCCGATAACGCGCCCTTGTCCAACTACGTGATGATCCACGCGCTGGCCCGGATCGAGGACATGTCGAAACAGGACGGTCTGTTCACCGAAAGCCTGTGCGCGGCGCTGACCCAGACCAGCCCGGATGCGCAGGAAGGGCTGAAAGCCTTTCTTGAAAAGCGCAACCCGACATTCCGGTAATCGCGATGGTGGAGGCCAGCAAAACACAGTCCAAAAGCACCGCCGAGGAGGGGGGGCTTGACGCATCGCTGCGTTCCATTCTGGGCTATACCGTGAAACGCACCAGCAACATCCTGCAGGCGGATGCCGCCGGGGTGCTGGACCGGTTCGGTCTGCGGATCACCACCTTTTCGGCGCTGGTGGTGATTTGTGACCATCCGGACGTGACCCAGTCGCAGATTGCTGCGGCGCTGAACATGGAACGGTCCAACACGGTGCTGATCATTGATGCATTGGAACAGGCCGGGCTGATCGGGCGGCACCGGGTGCCGACCGACCGGCGGTCCTATGCGCTGCGGGCGACGCTGGAAGGGATGAAAATCCGCGACGCTGCGGTTCGGGCATTGGCCGAGCGCGAAGAAGTAATGCTGCATGATCTGAGCCAGGAGGAGCGCGCCACGCTGATGGCGTTGCTGGTCAGGATCAGGGCGCAGCCTTGAGGGAGGCAATCATGACAGACTATTCCATCACCGTCCCGCAGGACGTGATCACCGAAACGCGTGCCGATGGGGCATTGATCCTGCGTTCGTCCCATCCGATGGGCCCGGTGGCAGACACCACCGGCGACTGGCTGCATCAATGGGCGGAAAAAACACCCGATGCGGTTTTCATCGCGGAACGTCAGGGCGCGGGCTGGCGCGAAGTCAGCTATGCTCAAACGCTGGACATGGTGCGTAAGATCGCGGCTTGGTTGCTGGATCAGGGCTATGATCGGAAAGGCCCGGTCGTGGTGATGTCGGGCAATTCGGTCGATCACGGGCTGCTGGCGCTGGCGGCGCAATATGTCGGCATGGCGGTGGTGCCGGTGGCGGAACAATATTCGCTGATCCCCGGAGCGCATGAACGGTTACTTTATGTCATCGAAAAGGTCCGCCCCGGATTGTTGTTCGTTGACGATGCCGGCCGTTATGCGCAGGCCCTGAACATGCCGGAACTGGCCGGGTTCGACGTGCTGGCCAGCCAGACCGACGGCGCGCCGCGCGACGTGATTGCAATGGCGCAGGCGCTGAAGGGCGGGGCGGCGGATGTCGATGCTGCCCATGCGGCCGTCACCCCCGACACGGTGGGCAAGATCCTGTTCACCTCCGGGTCGACCTCGAATCCCAAGGGGGTGATCACCACGCATAAGATGATGTGCGTGAACCAGACCCAGATCGCCGATGCCTTCCCGGTGCTGCGGGCCAAGCCACCCAAAATCCTCGACTGGCTGCCGTGGAACCATGTGTTCGGTGGGTCGCATAATTTCAACATGATGCTGGCCAATGGCGGCGCGCTTTATATCGATGACGGCAAACCGACCGAGGCTCTGTTTCCGCGCTCTTTGGAAAACATGAAGATGCATACCGGAACTTTGGCCTTCAACGTGCCGGTGGGTTTTGCCCGTCAGGTCGAGGCGCTGAAAGCCGATCCCGAATTGCGCAAATCCTTCTTTACCGGGCTTGATTTCACCTTCTATGCCGGCGCGTCATTGCCGCAGGAAACCTGGCAGGCATTGGGCGATATGGCGACCGAAGTGACCGGTAAGGTGCCCTTGATGGTGTCGTCGTGGGGGATGACCGAAACCGCGCCCGCAACATTGATCGTGCATGAACGGGTGGACCGGTCTGGCATTATCGGCGTGCCGGTGCCGGGGGCTGAAATCAAACTGATCCCGGACGAAGATGGCCGCTACGAGCTGCGCTGCAAGGGGCCCAATATCATGCCCGGCTATTTCGAAGATCCGGAAAAGACGGCTGAAAGCTTCGATAGCGAGGGGTTCCTGATCACCGGCGATGCGGTGAAATTCGTCGACCCCGGCAATGCCGATCGCGGTCTTAGCTTCGACGGACGGATCTCGGAAGATTTCAAACTGACCTCGGGCACCTGGGTTCGCGCGGCCAGCCTGCGCAACGGCGTGTTGACCGCGCTGGACGGGCTGATCGGCGATATGATCCTGACTGGGCAGGACCGCGCCGAACTTGGCGTTCTGCTGTTCCCGGTTCAACCTGCTGGCGGTGCCGAGGGCGATATTGTCACCGATGCCGCGCTGGTCGCCGAGGTGCAGCAGCGACTGGCGAGGTTGGCCGAAACCGCCACCGGATCTTCGACCCGGATCGGCAAGGCGCTGATTTGCGCCGAGGCGCCGTCGTTGAAGGATCACGAAATCACCGCCAAGGGTAACCTGAACACGCGCAAGGTGCTGACCCGCCGCGCCGCGCTGGTCGAAAAGCTTTACGACGACGAAGACGCGGACGTCATCCGGGTCTGACCCCCGTCCGTTTCTTCTTGGCTCAAGGGCTCCGCCCGTTCGCGGGCGAAGCGCTCCCCCGGAGCGTTTCCTGGAAACCCGCTCACCCCGCCGGAGGCGTCCTGACGTTGCCAAAGGCGTAAATGATTGAAAGGACATCACAATGGTCGACATTTCCAAAGTCCGCGCCATCGACATCCACACCCATGCCGAGGAACCCTGCGGTTGCCATGCCGATGATGGCTATGACGAATTGCAAAGCACAATGGCGAATTATTTCGGCGCGCCGTGGCAGCACCCGCCGACCATCCCGCAGACCGCGCAGCATTACCGCGAACAGAATATCGCGGCGGTGATTTTCCCGGTCGATGCCGAACGCGAAACCGGTTACCGCCGTTACAAGAACGAAGAAGTGGCGGAACTGGCGGCGGAAAACGACGACGTGCTGATCCCCTTTGCCTCGATCGATCCGTGGAAGGGCAAGATGGCGGTGCGCGAAGCGCGCCGGCTGATCCGCGATTTCGGCATCAAGGGGTTCAAGTTCCACCCCACCTTCCAGGGGTTCTATCCCAATGACCGGATGGCCTACGATTTCTACAACGTGCTGGAGGAAGAAGGCGCAATCGCGCTGTTTCACACCGGTCAGACCGGGGTCGGATCGGGGATGCCCGGCGGCAACGGCATGCGGCTGAAATATTCCAACCCGATGTATCTCGATGACGTGGCGGTGGATTTCCCTGACCTGAAAATCATCATGGCGCACCCGTCCTTCCCCTGGCAGGAAGAGGCGCTTTCGGTCGCCCAGCACAAGCCCAATGTCTATATCGACCTCAGCGGCTGGTCGCCCAAGTATTTCCCCGAAATCCTGGTGCGCTACTGCAATTCGATCCTGCGCAAAAAGGTGCTGTTCGGGTCGGACTGGCCGATGATCACGCCGGAACGCTGGCTGTCCGATTTCGAGAAGATCAAGATCAAGGACGAATTGCGCCCCGACATCATCAAGAACAACGCAGCAAAGCTGTTGGGCCTGATGTAAGCCGGTTCCCCGGTTTCTTTTGAAACGATGTTCTCCGCCCCTGCCCGGGGCGGCTCACCCCCGTTTTGCCTGTAAGGACCTGCCATGAAACCCTTTGCAGCCCCTGTGGACGACATCCTGTTCACGCTTGAGAAGGTGGGGCGCGCCGATGCGCTGCCCGGTTGGGACGGCGACCTTATCCGCGAAATCACCCAGCATTTTGCCAGCTTCGCCGAAAGCGAAATCGCGCCCTCGGATGAACCGGGCGACCGGCAGGGATGCCGGTTGGACGGCGGCAGGGTCGCGATGCCGGACGGGTTTGGGGAGCTGTACGAGAGCTACGCAGACCAGGGTTGGCCGTCGCTGACCGTGCCGGAAGAATATGGTGGGCAGGGGATGGGTGGTATCGCTTTGGCCTGTACCTCGGAAATTTTCAGCGGCGCAAATCATTCGCTGCAGATGGTGACCGGGCTGGTGCCCGGCGCGGTGCGGGTGTTGCTGGAATACGGCAGCGAGGATCAGAAAGCCGCCTATATCCCGAAACTGGCCTCGGGCGAATGGCTGTCAACCATGTGCCTGACCGAACCCGGCGCCGGATCGGATCTGAGCCGCGTGCGCACCCGCGCGGCGCGGAACGGCGACGGCTGGCGGATCAACGGTGAGAAAATCTTTATCTCGGGCGGCGATCAGGACCTAAGCGACGGCATCTTCCACCTGGTGCTGGCGCGCACCGGCGATGCCGATAGTGGTGTGAAGGGATTGTCGCTGTTTGCCTGCCTGTCCGACCTGCCGGCTGGCGGGCGCAATGCCATCACCGTGACGCGGATCGAGGAAAAGATGGGGCTGCATGCTTCGCCCACCTGCCAGATGGCCTTTGACGGGGCAAAGGCCGAACTGATCGGCGATGAGGGCGCAGGACTGAAGGCGATGTTCACCATGATGAACCATGCCCGCATCGACGTGTCGCTGCAGGGCGTGGCCCATGCGACCCGCGCCTATGACATCGCGCGCATCTATTGCGCCGAACGGCAGCAGGGGCGTGGGGCGGACGGTGCGCCGGTGACGCTGGATCGGCACCCGGATGTGCGCAACATGCTGGACGAGATGCGGGCGCTGTCGCTGCTGGGCCGGGGGGTTTGCCATCTGGCGGTGGTCGAGCTGGAAAAGGGTGACGACCCGGCGCTGGTCGACTTCCTCACCCCGATCGCCAAGCATTTCTGCACCGAGGCCGCCAGCCGCGCCGCCGATTTGGCCATTCAATGCCTTGGCGGTTACGGTTACCTGCAGGAATACCGGGTCGAACAGGTCTGGCGCGACGCCCGGATCTGCCGCATCTACGAAGGGGCCAATGGCATCCATGCTCTGACCCTTGCCACACGGCTGGTGCAGGGCAATGCCGCCAGCGCCGCCGACCGGTTCGCCGATTTCGCCGCCGCCAATGCCGCCCCGGAAGAGGTCGATTTATGGACCCGGGCGCGCGACGCGCTGGCGGGGTCTTCCAACCCGGCCGGGCTGGCGGGGGATTTCATGGCGCTGTCGGAATGGCTGTTGCTGCGTTGCCTGGCGCCGCGCTTCGCGGGCCATGACGGGCAACCGCAGATTGCCCGCTTTCTAAACCGGAGCAACCATATCGGCGCGCTGATGAGCGGTCGTATCGCCACGGCTTGACCCATAAGGCGGCGGGTGCAAGAAAGATTTTGATTTAGGTCAATGCCCGTTCAGGGAACATATGCGATTGGCTGCATATAAATCGGCATGCCGCCGCTAGAAAAGGATATATCCATGACTGACGCCGTTCAGGCCCATCCCGGCAACCGGCTGGAACACTACCCGGTGACTTTCTTTGCCGTCGTCATGGGCATGTCGGGGCTGACGCTGGCGCTGCATGCCGCGGAACTGGCCTATGGGATTCATGGCAGTTTTTCCAATATCGCTTATGGCGCGACGGTGTTCTTCGCGCTGTTGATCGCGATGGGATACATCGCCAAGGCGCTGCAATACCCCGCTGCGGTGGTGGCGGAATGGAAACATCCCGTGCGGCTGGCCTTTTTCCCGGCGATTTCGATTTCACTGTTGTTGATCGCCACGGCGACATTGCCGCGCAATGCGCAGGCGGCCGAAATCTTGTGGTTGATTGGTATGGTGTCGCAGGGTGTTCTGACCATTGCGGTGATTTCCGGCTGGATTGGAGCGCGGGCGTTTCAGACCGGCCATCTCAGTCCGGCCTGGTTCATCCCGGCGGTGGGCAATGTGATCGTGCCGATTGCGGGCGTTCCGCTGGGCTATTTCGAGCTGAGCTGGTATTTCATGTCTGTCGGGCTGATTTTCTGGATCGTGCTGATGACGCTGGTGATGA
This sequence comes from Thalassovita sp., assembly GCF_034670005.1. Taxonomy (GTDB): domain Bacteria; phylum Pseudomonadota; class Alphaproteobacteria; order Rhodobacterales; family Rhodobacteraceae; genus Thalassobius. Next base: position 228,640 of record NZ_JAXMOH010000001.1, on the reverse strand, counting down.
ACCGGCTGATTTTCCACGATCCGTTGCCGGGGCGGTTGCAGCCGACGCTGGTGATCCTCATCGCGCCGCCCGCCGTCGCCTTCGTGGCCTGGGTCAGGCTTTATGGCGAAGTCGATGCCTTCGCCCGTATCCTGCTCAATGGTGCTTATCTCTTTACCCTGATCGTAGCGGTGCAATTGCCGCGCATGGTCCGGCTGCCCTTCGCGCTCAGCTTCTGGGCGCTCAGCTTCCCTTTTGCCGCGGTGACCATTGCCAGCTTCAATTTCGCCGCCAATGCCCAAAGCCCGATTCACAAGTCGATCGGTTCGGGATTGCTGCTGGTCCTTCTGATCATCATCGCGGCGCTGTTGCTGCGTACCCTGAAGGCGCTGCGCAAGGGTGAAATCTGCGTGCCGGAATAACAGCACGGCGTTTCATCTTGCCCGAAATACTCCCGCCGGAGGCACCGGTAGAGCCGCAGGCCCGACCCAACTAAGAAGATCAGGCCTGCAAATCGTGTTTGTCTGTTTTGCGGACGAAGCTGCCTTCGAAAAGCCGCATCGCATAGGGGCAACTTAGTCTTCGGGCTTCCAATCTGGCTGTGTCGCGAAAGAAACGACCTCTTCTCCGAGCTGATCCCAATGAGGTTTGTCTCGCGTAAAAATAACGACCTCAACATCCAGTCCGCTAGCGTCGTCCATTGTGCCAAGCGATAGTGTTAGATGATCCGGCATTCGGGTATTTTTCCCATAAATTGGGCTACCGCAGTTCGCGCAGAATACCTTGGTAACCTCTGAGCCCTTATCAGATGAATAACTGAATTCACTTAGTTTTCCGCTCACTGCTACAGCATCTGATAAGAACATGGCACCCACGGTATGACCTGTTCCACTCAATCGGCGACACTCTTCGCAATGGCATTGAGCCACGACGACGGGCCGCCCACTAGCTATATATGTGACTTCGCCGCAAAGGCATTTTCCAGTGTATTTCTTTGTCATCCGCCAGAAACTACAGCGCGACTGGAGATACGCAACCCCAACGCGCGAGGCGGTTGGCGGGTTTAACATAGGTTGATGCTGTTGAGTGGACGGCCTGTCAAAAAGGGCTCGAAGCGGACCGCGCTGATAAGCGGATTTGGCCCGCCCCAGAAGCCGATAAAAAGCGCGGCCCCGTTGGGGCCGCACCGTTTGATAACATCCTGTAGTAAAATCTCAGCCCAGCAGACGCCGCGCGATCACCTGGGCCTGAATTTCGGCAGCACCTTCGAAGATGTTCAGGATGCGCGCATCGCACAGGATGCGGCTGATCTGATATTCCAGCGCGAAACCGTTGCCGCCATGAATCTGCAGCGCGTTATCCGCTGCCGCCCAAGCGACGCGGGCGCCCAGCAGTTTCGCCATCCCTGCTTCCAGATCGCAGCGCTGGTCATTGTCTTTTTCCCAGGCCGAGAAATAGGTCAGCTGGCGCGCCACCATGATTTCCACCGCCATCATCGCCAGTTTGTTAGCAACGCGTGGGAAGTTGATCAGCGATTTACCGAATTGCTTGCGATCTTCGGCATATTGCATCCCGACCTCCAGCGCGTTCTGCGCCACGCCGATGGCGCGGGCGGCGGTCTGAATGCGGGCGGCTTCGAAGGTTTTCATCAGCTGCTTGAAGCCCTGACCCTCGACCCCGCCAAGCAGGTTGTCGCCCTTGACCTTGAATTGATCAAATCCCAGTTCGTATTCCTTCATGCCGCGATAGCCCAGAACCTCGATCTCGCCGCCGGTCATGCCGTCGGTCGGGAACGGATTGGCATCGTCGCCGGGTGTTTTTTCGGCCAGGAACATCGACAGCCCGCGGTGATCGGTGCTGTCGGGATCGGTGCGTGCCAGCAGGGTCATCACGTGGGTGCGGGCGGCATGGGTGATCCATGTCTTGTTGCCGGTGACTTCGTAATCGCCGCTTTCGGTCTTCACCGCGCGCGTGCGCAGGCTGCCGAGGTCGGAGCCGGTATTGGGTTCGGTGAATACGGCCGTGGGCAGGATTTCACCGCTAGACAGTTTCGGCAGCCACTGTTCTTTCTGCGCGTCGGTGCCGCCAGCAAGGATCAGTTCTGCGGCGATTTCCGACCGGGTGCCGAGGGAACCTACGCCGATATAACCGCGCGACAGTTCTTCGGACACCACGACCATCGACGCCTTGGACAGGCCCAGACCGCCGAAATCTTCGGGGATGGTCAGACCGAAAACGCCCATTTCGGCCAATTCCTCGATGATCTCCATCGGGATGAATTCGTCTTTGAGGTGCCAGTCATGGGCGTTCGGGACGACCCGTTCATCGGCGTAGCGACGGAACTGATCGCGGATCATTTCCAGTTCTTCGTCAAGACCGGAAGCACCGAAGGTGGCGTGACCGGCATTGTCGCGCATCAGCGCGACCAGACGGGTGCGGGCGGCCTGACTGTTACCCTGCGCGATGAGCGTCGAGATCGCGTCGATCTCGAGCGAGGCAGCGTCGAGACCGAGATCGGCCAGACGGGCGATTTCGCCTTGGCTCATCGGGATCCCGCCCTTGATCTGGGCCAGATATTCGCCAAAGGCGATCTGGTGGATCAGCTGTTCCATGTCACCGAATTTTCCATCGGCCGCCAGACGCTCGGCCCAGGCCTGCATCTGGGTCAGCGACTGGCCATAGGTGGCCAGCCAGGACAGGCCATGCGCGGCAGCCTGATTGGCTTCGAGCGCGGTACCGGAAATGCGGCCATCCTGCGAGAGACTGTCACGCAAAGTGACAATGGCACTGTCCACCAGAGCCTTGACCGGGGGGACGGCCGCGCCGGTGAGCGTCAGAAGATCGGGAAGAATTACAGTATCGGTCATCGTCAAGTCCTGTCCGTCATGGGCCACGCATGGCCCTTGAATCATATCTTGAATTGCTGCGGTGTGACATAATCCTTTTGCAGTTGCAGCGCAACAAAAATACCCTTTTGGGTCGATAATGGATCGAAAATTACGTGTGATTTTGCAGCAGATGAAAGTGGAGATGTGCTAAGAGCCGGTATGGATACACTTTTTTCGATGATTTCGCCCGAAACTTTTGTTCTGGCCTTTGCGATCGCGCTGTTGGCCGGGTTTATCAAAGGCATGGTTGGATTTGCGATGCCGATGATTCTGATTTCCGGTCTCAGCAGCGTCATAGATCCGCAACTGGCCCTGGCCGGGCTGATCCTGCCGACGGTTGCGACCAATGGCTGGCAGGCGCTGCGGCAGGGCCGGGCGGCAGCCTGGCAATCGGTCAAGCGGTTCCGGGTGTTCATGCTGGTCGGGCTGGTGACGATCGTGCTCAGTGCGCAGCTGGTGCGGGTACTGTCGGCGGAAACCATGCTGTTGCTGATCGGGGTGCCGGTGTCGGCCTTCGCGCTGATCCAGATCTTGGGACTGCGGTTGAGACTGCCGGAAAACGGGCGTGGTCTGATCGAAGCGGCGATTGGCGGATTTGCCGGGTTGATCGGCGGCATGTCGGGGGTCTGGGGACCGCCGACCGTGTTGTATCTGACTGCGCTGGAAACGCCCAAGACCGAACAGATCCGCATTCAGGGCGTGATATACGGCCTGGGCGCGGTGGCGCTACTGTTTGGGCATATCGGATCGGGCGTGGTGAACCGCGACACCGCGGTGTTTTCCGCCGCTTTGCTGATTCCGGCATTGCTGGGAACCTGGGTCGGATTCCGGGTTCATGACCGGATCGATCAGGTCGCGTTCCGCCGGGTGACGCTGCTGGTGTTGTTCGTCGCGGCGCTCAACCTTGTGCGCCGCGGCCTGATGGGCTGACGATCAGACGTTGTTGGCGTCTTCGGCCGGGACGTAACCGGCGACCGCATCCACGAAAGAGCGGATCTGCGATTTCAGCCGTTCATCCTTGATCTTGCTGAAGACCGACGCGATGCGCGCGGTTTCTTCGTCGATCACCGGGGTGTTTTCGTCGGCGGTCTGATCGAGACCGTCGAAGAAATACGACGGCGGCACGTTCAGGATATTGGCAATCTCGAACAGCTTGCTGGCCGAAATCCGATTGCGGCCTAGTTCATATTTTTGAACTTGCTGGAACGAGATGTGCAATCCTTTGGCGACATCGGTTTGTGTCAGCCCGCGCAATACGCGAAGATTTTTAAGTTTCTTGCCTACGTGAACATCTACTGGGTGCGACATATCATTTTTCCATTTCAAACTACCAGAAGAAGAAAACAGCTTGGGGGGTTTCAATCAATTGATTATGAATTTTCTTGACGGGAACAGAAATCATCCATCAGTGTATGATTTGTGTTCCATTGTTAGTAACCCTATAATATTAAGGGAAAACAAATTGAACTATGTGAATATGATCATGAAATTAACCAAAAAGAGTGCATTGATTTTTCTGTGCCACCATAGGGGGGATTGATGGCAGAGCAGAAGAATCACCCATTGCTGTTCGAACTATTGCGTTCGTTTACCACTTTAGCAGAGACGCTCAACCTGTCGCGGACGGTGGAAAGGTTGAATTCCACCCGGCAAACGGTCCGGCGCCATATCAATATTCTGGAAGAGCTGAAGGGCGAGCAGCTTTTCGTGATTGTCGAACGGCAATACCAGCTGACCGATGCGGGACGTCGCAGTCTGCGAGAGGCAGAGGATATCCAGGCGCGCGGGGCGGCCTGGCTGAACGGCGAGGCGGGGCATGTCGGCGGGCTGTTCCACATTGCCAAGGAAGAACCGGGCGGTTGGTGCTATTATTTACAGCAACACCCGATCAGCGAAATTTGGTCCGGGCAAAACGAGCTGCTGAAGCAGGGGATAAGATACTGGACCGAGGCCGAAGGACGGATCGCGGACAAAGCCTTTGACCCGATCCGTGATAACCTGATGGTGTTCCGCAAAGCGGCAGAGGATTGGATCTGTACCGCGGTGGGCAGCAATTCATCCTACGCCACCTGGTATGGCTGGCGCTGGGAAAGCAGTTCGATCGGACGCGCGGTACCGTCCTTGCCGGGCGGGGACGCACATGCGGTGCAGCTGTCGCAGCCTTTCGAGGATGTCCGCGCCACCCAAGGGCTGCGATACGATCATGTACACACCATGATGAATCGTGGCGAAGAAGGTATTCCCGAGCCGATCAGTTTCAAGCGGTTGTTGCTGGGATGCCGTTATCCCGATGACAGCTTTGCGATGGTTTCGCTTGTGGTGCGCAGCTATGATTTACAGATCGAGGGCCTGTCACAGGACCGGATCGAATCCATGCCGAAAACCGAAGTGATGGAGGAGATTTCGGATCCGGACAGACGATAACCAAAGACATGTTAACTTTACGTAAGCATTCTTTCCCTGTGTCAAACACAGGAGAGAAGAATGACTATTCAAGATGTTTACGACGGGTCCCGTTACCTGACTGAGACTTTGAACACCCTGAAATCGCATCACCTGCATATCGAAGTAGGGGATGATTTCGACGCTTATGCGGAGATCGTAAAGGCCGGTCGCCCGGAACAACCGCTGGGCCCGCCCTTTGATCCGGAAAAACAATTTTTGCCAGCCGCCAGAGGCGTTTGGATCATTGGCCGGAATGCCAAAGGCGAGCTGGTTCATACCCAGGCGATGCGGCTTCTGGACCTTTGCGACCAGACTTTGGCGCGGTTCCTGCGGTCGCGGTTTGGCGAATTTCCGCCCGGCGGCGTCACCATCGATGGCGAAGGATCGTGGTTCCGTTCGGGGCCGGGCGCGGACAAGATCACCGGTCGCGCCGTTTACCATGGTGAGATGTGGATGAAGGATGATTCGGCCTATCGGGGCCGCGGATTGATCGATCAGCTGGCCAGATTTTCGTTTTTGACCGCGATGCTGCATTGGCAGCCCGATTTTGTTTTCGGCTTTATTCTGCGGTCGGTGGCGCGGCGCGGTCTGGCTGAACGGGAAGGCTATATGCATTGCGATCCTTATTGCCTGAGCTGGAAGATCGAGGGGCGCAATGAACCGCTGGACTGCAATATGGTGTGGATGGCGATGGAAGACCTGCGCCATATCATGCATGTGCCAATGAAGCAGATGGTCCCGGCAGCGGTAGAGGCCTGAGACAAGCAGGGCCATTATTGGCCCTTGCTAAGGGTGATCGGTGGGGGGAGGGGGCCCGCCATCGCGCAGCAAACGTGCCGCCGGTACGCTTGGGTGATCGGGGACTGCCTGCGGTCCGCGCCAGAGGGGGCGGGCGGCGTTTGGATCGACGGTCGGATGCGCCCCGGAGTCAGCCGTCCCGCGAGGGTCGTTTTTCGACGATCAGCTGCGGTACGCCATCCGATGTCCGGCTGGGAGACTGGCCATTTTCGTCGATGACGCCCTGAATATGGCGGCGCCAATTGGAGAAGCTGTCGAATTTGACCGTATCGACCGGATGATCGAGTTTGATCTTTATCCGGCAGTGTTTGCCTATTTTATCCAGAGCCAGAAGCTGGCCAGTGAATGGCTGGCCCAGATAGTGCCCCTGAACCGGTGTGTGCGGGGCAAGATCGTGAATGACCGGGCGCGCCAGCCGGGCGCGCAGCGTGTTCCAGTCGCGGGCACCGTGTTGCCGGGCGATGCGTTCCAGCGCTTCGGACTGGCGGATAGGGGTGCCCTGATCCGCCAGCGTCTGGCGCAGGGCTTTGGCCTGCGCCTTGGCTTCGACTATGCTCCGAAGGGTCATGCCTGCCTCGTTGTCATGGTCAATCCGAACCCCGGGCTTCTGGGGCCTTTGGTCACTGTACGCGCGACCAGCGTGGCTGCAAATACCAACACGATTGCATCGGCCACGGGGAAGGCGAACCAGATCGACGCCGGACCGGAAAGGGTGGTCCAGACGAGGATCAATGCCGGGCTGAGCAGGAACGGTTTGACCAAAGTCAGAACTGCGGTGCGGCCCGGTTGCCCCACGGCCTGAAAATAGAGGGCGAGAACGAGAACCGGACCGGCAAACAGGTAAAACAGAATCATCGGCCGCAGGATGTCCGCCACCTGTGCGGCCACCGCCCGATCCGCTACAAAGCCGAACCCGATCCGGGTACCGGCGGCAAGCAGGGCAAGTTCGACCACGAGGCAATAGGCAAACGCCACACCAAGCGCCAGCCGCAAAGCCGCATCGGACCGGGCGTAGTGCCCAGCCCCGACATTATTTCCCACGATGCTTTGGGTGGCGAGCGCGATGGCCATTTGCGGCAGGAACACGAAGCCCATGATCCGCGTCACGATCCCGTAGGCCGCGACGGTATCGGCGCTGCCCGCTGCCGCCGTCAGGTTCAGCACCGCGATCACGGTGGCCGACACCAGCGCCAGGCCGATGAAGCTGAGGCTGAGCGGCGCGCCCAGTGACAGCACGGTTTTCCAGTCGCCGTGCCAGCGGTGGCGGGTCAGCACCGACAGTGGCAGCAGGCTCCGGTCGCGCAGCCGCATCCCGATCAGAAGGATCAGCCCCAGCCCCTGCGCCAGAACGGTGCCCCAGGCCGATCCCGCGACGCCGAAATCGAACATCACGATCAGCACGTAGTCGAGGGTCACATTGGCCAGGGTCACGCCCACCGACAGCAGCGCCATGAAACCGGCGCGGCCTTCGTTGCGCAAGGCGTCGGCATGGACCCCAAGCAGAACCTGCACCGGCATGCCGAAGATCAGGATCGACAGGTAGACATGCGCCATTACCGCGATGTCGCCCTGCGCGCCGAGCAGATGGGCAAGCCCCCAGCGACCCGCGATCAGGAAGAAGACGATCAGACCCAGCGAAATGAACAGCGACAACCCGTGGGCGCGGGCAAAGATATTTGCGGCGGCGTCCTTGTCCCCGGCGCCCAGATGGCGGGCCAGCAGGCTGGACATACCGCCGCTGACAAGGGTGGTCAGGGCGATGGTGACCATCACCACCGGGAAGCCAAGGCTGACCGCGGCCAGTGCCCCGGCGCCAACAAAATGCCCCAGAAATGAGGCATCGACGACATTCAGCAGCCCGCTCATCGACATGACAAGCGTCATCGGCAGGGTATTGGTCAGAAACAGCCGTCCCATGGGAACGGTCAGGAAACGGTTATCAGCGGCGGGTCCGGACGACATCGCTCACTCCTCTCAAGAGGCATTTCAAATTCGATGGGGGCCTGCATTGCCCACCGTCGAAATGCTTCGAGGGTGAGGTGATCGTCGTTTCGGGCTTCACCGTGACTTGCGTCCGCAGGCGGCAGGTGCCCGACACCTTGGTCGCTGGTTAGTCGCATCGCTTATGGGTTGTCAACACTTGTGCTGGCATATCCCGTCGAACGGGGACGGGAGCAGAACGAAAAACGCCCCGACCGATGGCCGGGGCGCTGAAATGTCTGCGATGGCGTAACGGATCAGCCGATCGCGGCGGCTTTCACGTCTTCGTCGATGTAAGGCACGTACTGTTCGAAGTTGTCGGCAAACATCTGCACCAGCTTGGCGGCCTGCGCGTCATAGGCGGAAGCGTCCGCCCAGGTCTGGCGCGGGTCCAGCAGCGTGGTATCGACACCGGGTACCGCGACCGGAACGTCGAAACCGAAATTCACGTCCTTGCGGAATTCGACTTCGTTCAGCGATCCTTCCAAAGCGGCGGTCAGCAGGGCGCGGGTTGCCTTGATCGGCATCCGGCTGCCGGTGCCGAAGGCACCGCCGGTCCAGCCGGTGTTGACCAGCCAGCAGGTTGCGCCATGCTTGCCGATCTTTTCGCGCAGCAGGTTGCCATAGGCTTCCGGGCGGCGCGGCATGAACGGCGCGCCGAAGCAGGTCGAGAAGGTGGGTTCGGGTTCCACCACGCCGCGTTCGGTGCCCGGGGTTTTCGAGGTGAAGCCGGACAGGAAGTGATACATCGCCTGCGCCGGGGTCAGCCGCGCGATCGGCGGCAGCACACCATAGGCGTCGCAGGTCAGCAGGATCACGTTCTTGGGATGGCCGCCAAGCGCGCTGTCCGAGGAATTGGAGATGTATTCCATCGGGTAGGCGCAGCGCATGTTTTCGGTCAGGCTGGAATCCTCGAAGTCGAGATCGAAGGTTTCCGGGTCGAAGACCATGTTTTCGATCACGGTGCCGAATTTTTCGGTGGTGGCGTAGATTTCCGGTTCCGCCTCGGGGTTCAGGCCGATGGTCTTGGCATAGCAGCCGCCTTCGAAATTGAAGGTGCCGCGGTCGGACCAGCCATGTTCGTCATCGCCGATCAGGGTGCGCGCCGGGTCGGCCGACAGGGTGGTTTTACCGGTGCCCGACAGGCCGAAGAAGATCGCGGTATCGACCGGGTTGCCGATGGCGTGGTTGGCCGAACAGTGCATCGGCATGATGCCCTTTTCCGGCAGCAGGTAGTTCAGCAGGGTGAACACCGATTTCTTGTTCTCGCCGGCATATTCGGTGTTGCCGATCAGGATCAGTTTCTTGTCGAAGTTCATGGCGATCACGGTGTCGGAGCGGCAATCGTGGCGTTCCGGATCGGCCTTGAAGCTGGGGCAGTTGATGATGGTGAAGTCAGCGAGGAAATTGTCCAGCTCGGCGCGTTCGGGGCGGCGCAGCAGGTGGCGGATAAAGAGGCCGTGCCAGGCCAGTTCGGTCACCATACGAACATTGATCGCATGTTCCGGGTCGGCACCGCCGACCAGATCTTCGACGTAATATTCCTTGCCCTTCATATGCTCCAGCATATCGGCATAAAGGTTGTCGAAGCCTTCCGGCGACATCGCCGCGTTGTTTTCCCACCAGATGGTGTCGACCACACTGTCGGTTTTCACAACATGCTTGTCTTTGGGAGACCGGCCAGTGAATTTGCCGGTGGTCACCAGGAAGGCGCCGCCTTTGCCAAGGGTGCCTTCGCCGTTCTTGAGCGCGGCTTCGATCAGCGCGGGCTCCATAAGATTGTAAAAGACATCGCCCAGACCCGTGATTCCTTGATCTTCCAGCCGGAATTTCGGGTTTACCCGTCCAAATGTCATATTGCCAAGCTCCTGTAGCCGCGCGTTGGGCGGCGGTTGCCTACGGACCCCGAACTCCTCTTCCGGACCCGACCGGGCGCTGCACCCGATACCGGCCTCTTAACATGACGTTTCCATGAAGGAACAGGACGCTTTTACGCAGTTAGCGCAACCACTCAAAGGTTAGCGCAATCACGGCGAAAATCCCCTGTTTCTGTCCGGTCGTGAATCCCAGATGTGAGGCAAATTAGCCATTGGTTGAGGAAATTACCGCTAAATCTTGGGGGGCAAGGGGGTGATTCGCAGTTTCCGATTGATTGCCAAGGGGAAATTTGGGCATAATGAAGAAAAAAATAGGCAATAAGAGCAGTAAAAGGAATTATCCTATGTCGAAGATCGCCCTTGTGGACGATGACAGGAATATCCTGACATCGGTGGCCATGACTCTTGAGGCAGAGGGGTTCGAGGTCGAAACCTATAATGACGGGCAATCCGCGCTGGATGCGTTCAATCGCAAACTGCCGGATATGGCCGTTCTGGATATTAAAATGCCGCGTATGGACGGGATGGACCTGTTGCAGCGGCTGCGCCAGAAAACCCAGATGCCGGTGATCTTCCTGACCTCCAAGGACGACGAGATCGACGAGGTTCTGGGCTTGCGCATGGGCGCCGACGATTACGTCAAGAAGCCGTTTTCGCAGCGCCTGCTGGTCGAACGCATCCGCGCGCTGTTGCGCCGTCAGGATGTGATGGCGGGCAATGAAGTGACTGAAACCGAAGAAACCAAGGTGATCGAACGCGGCGAATTGCGGATGGACCCGCTGCGCCATTCGGTCAGTTGGAAAGGCAACGACGTGTCGCTGACCGTGACCGAATTCCTGCTGTTGCAGGCGCTGGCACAGCGGCCCGGTTTCGTGAAATCGCGCGATCAGTTGATGGATGTGGCCTATGACGATCAGGTCTATGTCGATGACCGCACGATCGACAGCCATATCAAGCGGCTGCGCAAGAAAATGCGCACGGCCGATCCTGAATTTTCCGCGATTGAGACCCTCTACGGCATTGGGTATCGCTATAACGAAGATTGATCATGGCGCTTGCTGAAGGAATAGTTTTGCGGGATTCTGGGTCACGGCATAACGGCGACGTGGTGCTGGGCGACGATTTCGTTGCCCCGGACAGCACCATCGACAAGGAACTGCGCGTTCGGCGGGAACGGCGCGGGTTCCTGTCGCTGAACCGGTCGCCGCTGACCCGCAAGATCATCACCTTTAACCTGATTGCGCTGAACATTCTGGTGGCTGGGGTTCTGCTGCTGAATTCCTCGCGTGATTCCTTTGCGGTCGAACGCGCCAATTCCCTGGTGGCACAGGCCGAACTGATTGCGGATGTGATCGAGGCGCAACTGCCCAAGGGGGCGCCGGTCAGCCTGATTGCGGGCGATGGTGTCGATGTGGCTGACACGCTGGCGGGGCTGGACCTGCACAGTGGAGTTGAGGCTTTTGTCTTTGATCCCGGCGCGTCTCTGATTTCCAGCGTCGAGGGACGGGGTCGCGCGCCGGTTGCGGACATGCCTGAACCCGGTCCGACCCTGATCACCGACGGGTTGTCGTGGATGTGGACCAAGCTGTCGGGCCTGTTCAATCCGAAATCGGCTTTGCCGCCGCTGCCCAGTATCGAGGAGCGGGCGCAACATTCTGCCGCCACCGCGCTGCAGAGCGGCACCCAGATTGATATGGGGAAGTCGCTTGAAGGCACTATTTTCACCGTAGCGACGCCGATCGAACAGGGCGGTCAGGTCGTTGGGGTCGTGGCGCTGACCAGCGCGGCGGGTGAAGTCGACATGCTGGTGCGAGCGCAGCGAGAACGCGTGTTGCAGATGTTCCTGATCGCCATTCTGGTATCGGTCGGGCTGAGTCTGGTTCTGGCATCGACCATCGCCAACCCGTTGGCCGATCTGGCCGCTGCTGCGGAATTGGGCGGGGCGCGTGACAGAAAACAGAAGACGGGTGGCCGCATCCGTATTCCCGACCTGACGGCCCGGCCAGATGAAATCGGACGGTTGTCCGGGGCGCTGCGCGGCATGGTGGGCGCACTGTATGACCGGATCGACAGCAACGAACAATTCGCCGCCGATGTCGCGCATGAGATAAAGAACCCGCTGGCCAGTCTGCGGTCGGCCGTGGGTACGCTGCGGGTGGCCAAGCGCGACGATCAGCGTGAAAAGCTGCTGGATGTGATCGACCATGATGTGCGCCGGCTGGACCGTCTGGTCAGCGATATTTCCAACGCGTCGCGGCTGGACAGCGAATTGGTCAAGGAAGAACAGGAAGCCTTTGACCTGATGAAGATGCTGGGCAATCTGGGTGAATATCTGGGCCAGCAGGCGGGCGAGCAGGGCGTTGATTTCATCACTGACCTGCCCGATCAGCCGATCGAGATCATGGGGCTGGAGGCGCGTCTGGCGCAGGTTTTCGTCAACCTGATTACCAATGCGATCAGTTTCTGCGAAGAAGGCGATGCGATCCGCGTCTGGGCCCGCAAGCGGGAAAACCGGGTTCTGGTGGTGGTCGAAGATACCGGTCCGGGCATTCCCGAAGAGGCGTTGACCAAGGTGTTCAAGCGGTTCTATTCGGAACGGCCCGAGAACCAGTTCGGCAATAATTCCGGTCTGGGGCTGGCGATTTCGAAGCAGATCATCGAGGCCCATGGCGGCGTGATCTGGGCCGAAAATATCCGCCCGACCGATGCCGATGCAACGTCGGAACCGCTGGGTGCGCGCTTTGTCGTCGGCCTGCCGGTCTGAGGTGGCGCGACCCGCCGACAGGCCAAATGACCAAGACTGCCTGATCCTTCATGCGACCACTGTGGTGCTGAACGGGCGCGCGGCGGTGATCACCGGGCGGGCCGGGGCCGGTAAATCCGGGCTGGCGCTGCAGTTGATGGCGCTGGGAGCGGGATTGGTGGCCGATGACCGGACCTGTTTGTGGCGCGAAGACGATGTCATCTGGGCCGATGCGCCGGGCGCGATACGCGGCCGGATCGAGGCGCGATATGTCGGCATCCTGTCGGTCGAACCGCAAGGCCCGGCCGAGGCGGTTCTATGGATTGATCTGGACCGGACAGAAACCGAACGTCTGCCGCAAGAAAAAAGCCTGACGGTGCTGGGCCTTGCCCGGCCTTTGCTGCACAATGTGCAGGCGCAGCATTTTCCAGCGGCGATTCTGCACTATCTCAAGGCAGTCAAACGGGATTGAGCGATGAGCGAGATCGAAAGCATAACCGACAGGGGCGGTCTGGTGCGGCAACGCATTGTTCTGGTCACCGGCCCGTCGGGCGCCGGGCGATCCACCGCGATCCATACGATGGAGGATCTGGGTTTCGAGGCGATCGATAACCTGCCGCTGAGCCTGTTGCCGCGGCTGCTGGAAGATCCGCCGATGGGGCGCGATCTGGTGCTCGGGCTGGATGTGCGCAACCGCGATTTTTCCGTCAATGCCCTGATCGAAACGCTGGACAGCCTGCGCGATGCGCCGGGATTGGAAACCGAGCTTCTGTATCTCGATTGCCGGTTCGACGTCTTGTTGCGGCGGTTTTCCGAAACCCGGCGGCGGCATCCGCTGGCCCCGGCCGAAGGCCCCGAACAGGGGGTGCGGCGGGAACTGGACCTGCTGGTTCCGATCCGGACGCGCGCGGATATTCTGATCGACAGCTCGGATCTGACCCCGCACGATCTGCGCGCCGAGGTCGGGCGGCTGATTTCGTCGGAAACCGGGGCGCGGCTGGCGGTGTCGGTGAATTCATTTTCCTACAAGCGTGGCTTGCCGCGCGGTATGGATATGGTGTTGGACTGCCGGTTCCTGCGCAACCCCTATTGGGACCCGTCGCTGCGCAGCCTGGATGGCCGCTGCGCTGCGGTTCGGGACTATATCGCCGAAGATGTCCGGTCCGGTCCCTTCTTTGATAAGGTTCTGGATCTGGCCCGGTTGTTGCTACCGGCGTATCTGGACGAGGGCAAAGCGCATTTCGCGATCGGGTTTGGCTGTACCGGAGGGCAACACAGGTCTGTCGCAATTGCGGAAAAGATGGCGCAGGCCCTTGCGGATGAAGGCTGGCAAGTGTCAACTAGACATCGCGAACTTGAACGAAGGCAGGTCGCCTTGCAGGCGACGCCATCGGAAATGGCCGCGAATGTGGATAAAGGAAGGTAAGCGTGATCGGTATCGTAATCGTCGCGCATGGGGGCTTAGCCCACGAATATCTGGCCGCGATAGAACATGTCGTCGGGCCACAATCGGGTATTCGTGCCATATCCATCGCGGCCGACCATGACCGGCTGCAGAAACAACGGGAAATCTGCGAAGCCGCCGATGCCGTCGATCAGGGGCAGGGTGTTGTTCTGGTGACCGATATGTTCGGCGGGTCGCCGTCGAACCTGTCTTTGATGGCTTGTCAGCCGGAAAACCGCCGAATTCTTTACGGTGCCAACCTTCCGATGTTGATCAAGCTGGCCAAATCCCGTCATCTTGGTGTAGCAGATGCTGTCCGCGCGGCGATGGAGGCCGGGCGCAAATATATCGACAGTCAAATCATAACCAAAGCACAATAACCAATGCCCGAAACAACCCTTCGCCGTCTCAAGATCATCAATGAAAAAGGGCTTCATGCCCGTGCTTCCGCCAAATTGGTGGAAGTTGTCGAAGGCTTTGACGCGACGGCAGAGGTATGCCGTGACGGAATGTCGGCCTCTGGCGACAGCATTATGGGGCTTTTGATGTTGGCAGCCTCCAAAGGAACCACTATTGAGGTTCAGACCTCCGGACCGGATGCGGAAGCGCTTGCCGATGCTGTCGAAGCGTTGGTCGCGGGCCGGTTTGGCGAAGAAATGTAAACGCGATTACGCGTGAATATGACGGTGCGGGGCGCGCGTGGTGAACTCAACTCACAACCATCAGATCGGCCAAGCGGGGCAGGGTGTGAATTTCACCACCTATGACCGGCGCAGCCTGACCTATGCCAGCACCTTTGACAGCTCTTTGACGGCGCTGACCATCAAGGCGCTGGAATGGATGACGGGCAAGATTTCCATTCTGCGAATGATCCGGGAATTCGAACGCCGGGGCTCCCCGGAGGGGCAGGCGTTCTGGGGTGCCTGCCTGGACGTGATGGGGATCGATTTCCAAACCCCGCAAGAGCAGATCGACCGCATCCCCGCCGAGGGGCCCGTGGTGGTGGTGGCCAACCATCCGCACGGGTTGGTCGATGGCATGATCCTGGCCGAACTGATTGGCCGCCGCCGACCCGATTACCGCATCCTGACCCGCGAATTGCTGACCGGCATCGACGAGGTCGCGTCGTCTTACCTGATCCCGGTCCCGTTCCCACATGAGGAAGATGCGCAGCGCAAGAGCGTGGAAATGCGTGCCGCCGCAATGGATTATCTGAAACAGGGCGGCGTGGTTAGCGTATTCCCGTCGGGTGTCGTGGCATCGTCAAAATCCATGATGGGCCCGGTGATCGAGGCCGATTGGAACGTGTTTACCGCGCAGTTGATCCGCCGTTCGGGTGCCACGGTGGTGCCGATCCGGTTCATGGGGCAGAATTCACGCTGGTATCAGATGGCGAACCAGATTTCGGCAACGTTGCGCCAGGGGCTGCTGCTGCATGAGATCGTGCATAGTTGCAACCGGCCGCAGAAACCCATTGTGGGCGCACCGTTGAGTGCGGCCCAGATGGAGCGGTTGTCTTCGGACCCGCGCGGGTTCATCGCATGGCTGCGGGACTATACGCTGGGCCTGAGCGACTGAGGACCTGAGCGACCGGGGACCCACCCGCCGTTCAACCGATTAAAGGCCTAACTGGGGGCATCCCGGCCCCCTGGGATTAGCGAGTCGGCACCGGGGTGTCGCCGCGATAATCGTAAAAACCACGGCCCGATTTACGGCCAAGCCAGCCCGCTTCGACATATTTCACCAGCAGCGGACAAGGCCGGTATTTGGTATCGGCCAGCCCGTCATGCAGAACGTTCATGATCGCGAGGCAGGTATCGAGCCCGATGAAATCGGCCAGTTCCAGCGGCCCCATCGGGTGGTTGGCGCCCAGTTTCATCGATTCGTCGATCGACTTCACGTTGCCGACGCCTTCGTAGAGCGTATAGACCGCTTCGTTGATCATCGGCACCAGAATCCGGTTGACGATGAAGGCGGGGAAATCTTCGGCGCTGGCAGCGGTTTTGCCCAGCCGTTCGACCACGCCGAGACAGGCTTTGTAGGTCGGTTCATCGGTGGCGATGCCACGGATCAGTTCGACCAGTTTCATCAACGGCACCGGGTTCATGAAATGGAATCCCATGAATTTTTCCGGCCGGTCGGTGCGGCTGGCCAGACGGGTGATCGAAATCGACGAGGTGTTCGAGGTCAGGATCGTGTGCGGTTGCAGATGCGGCAGCAATTCGTCAAAAATCGCTTGTTTGACGGTTTCGCGTTCGGTGGCCGCTTCGATGATCAGGTCGGTCTGGCCCAGATCGGTCAGCGTCAGCGTGGTGCCGATCCGCGCCATCGTGGCGTCTTTGTCTGCGGCGCTGATCAAGTCGCGGCTGACCTGACGGTCGAGGTTGCGCGCCACCAGCGCCAGCGCGGCGTCGAGCGCATCCTGACTGATATCGGTCAGCAGAACGTCGTACCCTGCCAGAGCCATGACATGGGCGATCCCGTTGCCCATCTGTCCGGCTCCGATAATGCCGATTTTCTGAATTTCCATGATGTCACCCCTCATTTACCCTTGTGACCATAGTCACGGGAGGGTCGGGCCTGCAAGACTGCACACCGGTCAAATCGCAAACAGCAAATTTTATGTTTAGTTCTTTTTCAACTTCTTGCCCCGAAGCTTTTGACTGGGCTTGAAAAACTTTGGTGGGAGCTATGCTTAACGAAGACGGCGAAGTCGCCGAGCTTGACTATGCGCCGTGTCATTACGGCAGATCGAAGTTACAATTCCGCGGGCCGGAACGCCCGGTTCTGCGGGACTATATTGCCTTTGTGGGCAGTACTGAGACCTATGGGAAATTCGTCGCCCGACCGTTTCCGGCGCTGGTTGAGGGTATGACCGGCACGGCCTGCCTCAATCTGGGGAGCGCTAATGCCGGGCTGGACAGCTTCATTCAGGACCCGACGGTCATTTCGCTGGCGCGGAATGCCCAGATGGTGGTGTTACAGGTGATGGGGCCACAGTTCATGTCGAACAGGTTCTATTCGGTGCATCCGCGCCGCAATGACCGATTCATCAAGGCCAATGTGCCGCTGAAACAGCTCTACCCGTCGATTGATTTTACCGAGTTCGCCTTTGTCGGTCACCTGATCCGCCGGCTGAAGAAGGCGTCGCCGCGCAAATTTCAGGTCTTGCGGCAGGGGTTGCAAGAGAACTGGACCCAGCGGATGAACATGGTGCTGCAACTGTTTGCACGACCGGTGCTGTTGCTGTGGCTGGACGATGCCGGGTTGAACCCGGCGGACCTGCTGGATCGGCCACTGCTGTCTCCGTTGGAAACAGACCGGGTCAAACTGTTGCGGATCGGCCCTGATCACTGGGTGTCAGCGCAGGGGCTGGATGGTATGGTCTTCGACAGGGGCGAGGCGCCGGCGGCGCATAATAGTCTCAGTTCTGCCTATCATCGACTTATTGCTCAGACCTTGACGCCTTTTGTGTTGCAGCGGTCCCGGTGAGGCGATTTCGTCACTTGCGAATAACAACCATTCGTTGTATTACCATAACGGTTTGAAATCTGAAACTTTTTTCAGTTCCGCCGTATGAGTTGGCAGAGGCTTATGGTTGAAAAGTGATGGGTGGCTTGGCCCGAGCAGTAAAATGATACGATATTTTGAATGGAACGACCGCGATCAAGTGTCGACATTGATCGGGCGAGCCTATGGCCGAAGTTACGAACCCTGGCTGGTCCAGGCCTTGCGGGAAAATGGCGATGTTGCCGCCGAATTCGTGATGGAAGAGGACGGGGCGGTGATAGGCTGCATCTGCTTCGCCGCGCATCCCGAACCGGTCGGATGGTGGAGCCTGTGCACCATCGCCGTGGCGGTCGCCTTGCAGGACAATGGCCGGGGCAGTGCTTTGGTGCGTCACGGGTTGGATGTCGCGCGGCGGCAGGGCGTACCGGCGATCACCGTATTGGGGCCGCTGGGATATTACCGCCGCTTCGGGTTCACCCGGGCGGCAGCGCGCAATCTGTCGACGCCGTTTTCCGAAGAAAACACGCTGCTTTATCCGATTCGGCCCGAGATGGCGGAAAGGGCGGGCGATTTGCGCTATCCGCAGGCGTTTTCCCGCCTTTGAGCAAGGCGGGGGTTTTGCGCGGGGCGCAGAGCGCCTATTTCGAGATAATGCGTTATGCGATCCTGATAGTGTTGTTGGCGATGCCGCTGCGGGCCAGCGCGGACTGCGTGGTGCTGTTGCACGGGCTGGCGCGGACGCAGAGTTCCTTTGTGTTCATGGAAAACGTGTTGCGCCACAAGGGATACGAGGTGGTGCGGCCCGGTTATCCTTCGACCGAGGAAACCATTTCCAATCTGGCGCTGGACGTGTTGCCGCGCGCGGTGGCGCAATGCCGTGAAAGGCCAATCCATTTCGTCACCCATTCGATGGGGGGGATATTGCTGCGCTATTGGTTGATCGGCCATGAAACCGAAATCGGACGGGTGGTGATGTTGTCGCCACCCAACGGCGGGTCGCAAGTGGTGGATATTCTGGGGCAACTGGAACCGTTCGGGTGGTTCAACGGTCCGGCGGGCAAGCAATTGCGCACCGGGGAGGCCGGGCTGCCGTCGCATCTGCCGAAGGTGGATTTTGAACTTGGGGTGATCGCAGGAAACCAGTCGCTGAACGCGATGTTTTCCGCGCTGATAGAGGGGCCGGATGATGGCAAGGTTTCTGTTGCCTCTACGCGGGTGGACGGGATGGCGGATCACATCGTGTTGCCGGTTACGCATACGTTCATGATGAACAATCCGATGGTGATTGCGCAGGCGCTGGAATTCATCGAAAAAGGGGCTTTCGATCATGGCCTGAGCTGGCCGGATGCGCTGCTGAAACTGTCCGAGGAGAACTGATCCGTGCTGGAGCTGGTGTTGAGCGGGGCAGAGCTGTTGTTGCCCGACGGTTTGGCGCGGGCGGATTTGGGAATTGCGGACGGTATTCTGACCGGGACCGGGGCCGGGCGGCGGGTGGATCTGAGCGGGTTCCGCGTTCTGCCCGGAATTGTCGATCTGCATGGCGACGGGTTCGAACGGCATCTGGCGCCGCGCCGGGGCGCGATGAAGGACCTGTCGGCGGGATTGGCATCGGCAGAGGCGGAACTGGCCGCGAACGGCATCACCACCGCCTATCTGGCGCAATTCTGGAGCTGGGAAGGCGGTATGCGCGGGCGCGATTTCGCGCTGCGGTTCCTGACTGCGTTACAGGGGTACCGCGGGCTGGGCACTGATTTGCGGGTACAATTGCGGTTCGAATTGTTCCTGTTGGACGATTATGCCGATTTCAACGCGACGGTGGCCGAATTCGGGGTCGATTACGTGGTTTTCAACGACCACTTGCCGCATGAGGCGCTGGCGCGGGGCAAACGACCACCACGATTGACCGGACAGGCACTGAAGGGCGGCCGCAGCCCCGAGGCGCATCTGTCGATGATGCGGGGCTTGCACAGGCACATGACCGCAGTTGCTCCGGCGGTGTCGGAGTTGGCGGCGGACCTGGCAGGGGCAGGCGTGGCGCTGGGCAGTCATGACGACGATACCGCATCACTGCGCTGGCAATGGCACAAGCGCGGGGTGACGATCGCGGAATTTCCCGAAACGAAGGCGGCGGCAGAGGCGGCGCGCAAGCTGGGCGATGCGATCCTTCTGGGTGCGCCCAACGTGGTTCGGGGCGGATCGCATTCCGGCAATGTCAGCGCCGCAGAGCTGGTGCGCGACGGGCTGTGCGACGGGTTGGCATCGGATTACCATTATCCAGCGCCGCGACAGGCGGCGTTGATACTGGCGGACGAGATCGGGCTGGAACCGGCCTGGGCGCTGGTTTCGCAGCGCCCGGCGCAGGTGCTGGGGCTGACTGATCGCGGCGTGCTGGAGGCGGGAAAGCGCGCCGATCTGCTGGTGCTGGATAGGGACGGCCGGATCGGCGCGACCATCGCCGGAGGACGGGTGACCTATCTGAGCGGCGCGGTGGCCGAGCGGTTCCTAGGCTAGAGCGCGCAGTTGTTCGGCAGCCACCTGGCCAGGCTTGCTAAATCAGGACTTGACCCGGTTCACGTGACCCATCTTACGGCCCGCCTTAACCTCGGCCTTACCGTAAAGATGTAGCGCGGCATTGGGTTCTTTGGCGATTTCGGGCACCCGGTCCATGTCATCGCCGATCAGGTTTTCCATCACCACGTCGGAATGGCGTTTGCCATCGCCCAGCGGCCAGCCGGCCACGGCGCGGATATGTTGTTCGAACTGATCGACAGCACAGCCGTTTTGGGTCCAGTGGCCGGAATTATGCACCCGGGGGGCAATTTCATTGACGATCAGCCCGCCGGGCGTGACGAAGAGTTCCACCCCCATCGTACCGACATATTTCAGCGCGTTGAGGATTTTGGCGGTCAGCAACACCGCATCCATCCGCTGACCGTTGGTCAGGCTGGCAGGTACGGTGGTGGTGCGCAGAATGCCGTCGCGGTGGACGTTTTCACCGGGATCGAAACAGGCGACTTCGCCTGACGGGCTGCGGGTGCCGATGACCGAGACTTCGTGACTGAAATCAATAAAACCTTCGAGGATGGCCGGAGCCCCCGCCATATCGGCGAGCGCCTGTTCGGCGTCATCAGGCGATTGCAGCCGCGACTGGCCCTTGCCATCATAGCCGAAACGGCGGGTTTTCAGAATGGCGGGCGTGCCGATTTCGGCGATCGCTTCGGCCAGATCTTCGGCATCGTCGATGGCGGCGAAGGGGGCGGTTTGCAGGCCCTGTTCCGACAGGAAGGCCTTTTCGATCAGCCGGTCCTGCGAGACCGCGAGCGCCCGGCGGCTGGGCCGGATCGGACGGATTTTTTCAAGGATGTCGAGCGCCGAAGTCGGAATGTTTTCAAATTCGTAGGTGATCACATCCACGGTTTCGGCAAAGGCGGTCAGTGCGGCTTCGTCTTCGTAGGAGGCGGTGGTCACGCGGTGGGCCACGTCGCCCGCTGGCGGGTTGGTACCCGGTTCATAGATATGGGTTTTGAAGCCAAGCCGGGAGGCCGCGACCGACAGCATCCGGCCGAGTTGACCGCCGCCGAGAATGCCGATGGTGGCGCCGGTTTGCAAAGGATCAGTCATCGGTCGGTTCCTCCGGGATCGAGGCGGAAAGGGCTGCGCGCCAATCGTCAAGTCGCTGGGCGATGCCTGCATCTGTATTGGCGAGGATCGCGGCGGCCATCAGGCCCGCGTTTTTCGCACCCGCGCCGCCAATCGCCATGGTGGCGACGGGGAAACCGCGCGGCATCTGCAGGATCGAATAAAGGCTGTCGACGCCCGACAAAGCCTTGGTCTGCACCGGTACGCCGATCACCGGCACCCGGGTTTTGGACGCCATCATGCCGGGCAGGTGTGCGGCCCCACCAGCGCCGGCGATGATCACCTGTAAGCCGCGCTCGACGGCGGTTTTGCCGTAGTCCCACAGCCGGTCCGGGGTGCGGTGGGCCGAAACGATGCGGGCTTCGTAAGGGATGTTCAATTCATCGAGAATATCGGCGGCTTCCTTCATGGTCGGCCAGTCCGACTGGCTGCCCATGATGATGCCCACTTTGACCTGTGTCATTTCGCGCCCCTTGCAATGGAGCGCGCACTATAGCCAAGGCAGCGGCTTACGCAATGATATCCGGTGTCAGCCGGTCCTCGATCCGGGCGATCAGGTCCTTGAGATGAAGTTTCTTCTTTTTCAGCCGCTGCAGCGTCAGCTGATCGGCGGTGCCGCGTTCGGTCAGGGCGGTGATCGCTTCGTCAAGATCGCGGTGTTCACGGCGGAAAACCTCCAATTCGACGCGCAGGACCTCGTCCGTTTTCATCGAAAGGTCGGAAGGTGCGTTCATATAAGTGATTCCGTCGATTGTTCGTCCGTTTAAGATACTGAAAAAACGCGGTTTCGCAAAGGTCTTGCACAGCGATAAGCGGATGCCCATATTTCAGGTGCGGGTTGCCGGAACGGGACCCGTGAAATTTGGACTGTCGCTTGATCATGAGGACGTGTCGATGACAAAGCTTACCCTGGGGTCGCACCCCTATCTTCTGGGGTTCGATCAACTGGAACGATTGCTGGAACGCAATGCGAAATCCGGGAACGAAGGCTACCCTCCGTTTAATATCGAACAGACCTCACAGAACTCTTATCGCATTACGCTGGCGGTGGCCGGGTTCGGTGAAAGCGACCTGTCGATCACCGTCGAAGATCAGCAACTGGTTATCCGGGGCCGTCAGCGGGACGATTCCGAAGGCCGTGTGTTCCTGCATCGCGGCATTGCGGCGCGGCAATTTCAGCGCTCTTTCGTTCTGGCCGATGGGGTCGAAGTGGGCGAGGCAGTGATGGAAAACGGATTGCTGCATGTCGATCTGACCCGGGTTCAGCCGGAAACAGTGGTGCAAACAATCAATATCAGGAAAGGGTAACGCTATGGATACGCAGTATGATTTCGGACAGGATGACGACAATCAGATCGTATATGTGCGGTCGGTGAAGGTCTCCGATCTACCCAAGGAATTGCAGGCGCAGGCGGGAACCATGAAACAGGTTTACGCGGTTTGCACAGAAGACGGTGAACGGCTGGCCTTGGTAGAAGATCGCAGGCTCGCTTTCCTGCTGGCGCGGCAGCACGATTATGCGCCGGTGCCGGTACACTGAGCAACATGGTGTGCAGGCGTACCGTGACTTGCCCGCACACCTGCTAGATACCGGCTTGTTTCCGGGAAGAAATAGACGTCTAACTGACCCTGAACTTAGTCCCGAAACGGGTTATGAAACGGAGGCCAGTATGGCGCAGCCAGAGAAGTACAGCAAAGTTCAGATCGCGTTGCATTGGGGCATCGCGGGCCTGATGGTGGTCAGCTATTTCAGCAGCGAAGCAATGGGCGCGGCGTGGCGCGTTTTGATGAAGACCGGAACCGTTGATCCGACCATCGGTGTGCGGGTCCATGTGGTGATGGGGGTCTTGATTCTGGCGCTGGCGGTTTTGCGTCTGGTCATACGCATGGTGCAGGGTGCGCCTGCCCCGATTGAGACCGGCAAACCTTTGCAGGACAAAGCGGCCAAGGCGATTCATGTCGGGCTTTATCTGGCGATGTTGGCGCTTCCGGCGGCGGGGCTGGCGGCTTGGTTCGGTGGGATCACAACCGCCGCAGAAGCACATGAGGTTCTGTTCAACATCGGTATGGCGCTGGTGATTTTGCATGTGGCGGCTGCGCTGATGCATCAGTTTGTTTTGAAAGACAATCTGATGGCTCGGATGAAGTGAGCAAGGAGAGCCGTTGCCCCGGATTGGGGGACGGTTCGGGCCTGCGACGGTAAACCGGTATGGTATCAAAGAAAAAGGCGCGCCAAGGGGCGCGCCTTTTTGTTTCGTATCGAGCGCGGCTTAACCCCAACTGCCCGAAATCAGGCCCATCGATTCCAGCTTCAGCAGGACCTGATGGGCGCAGTTGTCGACTTCGACATTCTGGGTTTCCACCCGCAGTTCAGGGTTTTCCGGCACGTCATAGGGATCGGAGATGCCAGTGAATTCCTTGATCTTGCCTTCGCGTGCGAGCTTGTAGAGACCTTTGCGGTCGCGGCGTTCGCATTCTTCGATCGTGGTGGCGACATGGATTTCAACAAAAGCACCGAATTGTTCGACATCTTCGCGCACCGCACGGCGGGTGGCGGCATAGGGCGCGATCGGGGCACAGATGGCGATGCCGCCATTCTTGGTGATCTCGCTGGCCACGTAGCCGATCCGGCGGATGTTCAGATCGCGGTGTTCTTTCGAAAAGCCGAGTTCGGAGCTGAGGTTTTTCCGCACAATGTCGCCGTCAAGCAATGTCACCGGACGACCGCCCATTTCCATCAGCTTGACCATCAACGCGTTGGCGATGGTCGATTTGCCGGACCCGGAGAACCCGGTGAAGAACACGGTGAAGCCCTGCTTGGCCCGCGGCGGCCGGGTGCGGCGCAGTTCGCTGACAACTTCGGGGAAGGAAAACCATTCAGGAATTTCCAGACCTTCGGCCAGGCGGCGGCGCAGTTCGGTGCCCGAAATATTCAGGATGGTGACGTCATCCTTGTCGTCGATTTCGTCATTCGGTTCGTATTGGGCCCGTTCCTGCACATAGACCATATGTTTGAACGGCACCATTTCGACGCCGATTTCATCGTTATATTCGCGGAACAGATCCTGCGCGTCATAGGGACCGTAGAAATCTTCGCCCTGGCTGTTCTTGCCCGGACCGGCATGATCGCGGCCAACGATGAAATGGGTACAGCCGTGGTTGGCGCGGATCAGACCGTGCCAGACTGCTTCGCGCGGGCCGGCCATGCGCATGGCAAGGTTCAGCAGGCTCATCGCGGTGGTGGCAGCGGGGTATTTATCCAGCACCGCCTCGTAGCAGCGCACGCGGGTGAAGTGATCCACGTCGCCCGGCTTGGTCATGCCGACGACCGGGTGGATCAGCAGGTTGGCCTGCGATTCACGGGCGGCGCGGAAGGTCAGTTCCTGATGCGCCCGGTGCAGCGGGTTGCGGGTCTGGAACGCCACCACCTTGCGCCAGCCCATTTTGCGGAAATAGGCGCGCAATTCGTTCGGGGTGTTGCGGCGACCGCGGAAATCGTAATGCACCGGCTGCTGAATGCCGGTGACCGGACCGCCGAGATAAATCTTGCCAGCGGTGTTGTGCAGGTAGTTGACGGCGGGGTGGGCGATATCATCGGCGCCAAAGACCTTTTCGGCCTCGTGCGATTTGTTCGGTTCCCAGCGGTCGGTGACGGTCATGGTACCGAGGATCACGCCTTCCTGATCGCGCAGGGCGATGTCCTGACCGATTTCAAGGCTGGCGGCGAAGTCTTCGGAAACATCCAGCGTGATCGGCATCGGCCACAGCGACCCGTCGGCCAGACGCATGGTGTTGACGACGCCGTTGTAATCTTCTTCGCTCAGGAACCCCTTGAGCGGGTTGAAGCCGCCGTTCATCAGCAATTCCAGATCGCAGATCTGGCGCGGGGTCAGATCCCAGCTGGTCAGGTCGGCCGCTTCGACCTTCAGCTTCTGGGCGCTGTCATAGGAAACGAAAAGCTCGGGAATAGGGGCCAGGTTTGGCAACATGCGATCAATGCCTTTTCACAGTCTGAACGTGCAGAGAGATTAACGTATTTGGCGGGCATCTACGCGAAGGCCCCTATAAAATGCAAGGGAGAGCGCGCCGCGCAGATCATTTAGGGGTAATTTTGCGACACTGCTGCGACAGTGAAAAAAGCCTCCGGCCCATACCGGCCCGAATGGAACATTGTTCGTCCATCGCGGCGTTGCGGCGAACCGGGTAAGGGGGTATATCCCCGGGGGCCGTTGGCACCCGGGGACAGGATCGGGTCAGACGACGTCGAGATAGATTTCCTGTGCAGCAATAAGCAAGCCATCATCCCAAGCTTCGAGCCGTATCGTGTAAAGCCCGGTAGCATCTGTGGTGTCGAATACGAGGTCGTCGAAGAAGCCATAGTTCCATGAATTTTGCAGGTTGGCTTCGCCCGGGGTATATTCGTTTCCTGTCGCGGTCAGATCGACAAAATCTTCTGCTGCCGACCCATCGACATCGGCAAGGAAGCGGAATTCGAATGTGTCGTCGTCCCCCGCTTCGGTGACCGTGGCGGCCCAGTCGATGTTCCAGTTCATCCGGTCGGGCTGATAGGGCGCGGCATCAACCGTGAAGGTGGCGGTGCCGTCGGCATTATAGGTCACGTCACCGGGATCGAGATCGCCAACCCCGCGCAGCTTGGCCTTGATCGCCAGTTCCACGCCCGCGCCTTCGTGCCGGGTGATGGCGTAATGGTCGTCAGAATTGCCCGAGCCGAAGATCATTTCGATGTTGTTGCCACCGTCGGTGGCGCGGGCATCTACTTCGCCAAAGAATGTTTCAACGTAATCGCTGCGCAGGTAATCGTGATCGTAATCGAAGGCACGTACGGCGTCATGGGCGGTATCCGCGTTTTCGTTGCCTGAATAATAAGGCCGATTGAGCAGGTCGGGATTGATATCCTCGATCGCGTCTATCAACGCCTCGGCCTCGGGTGAACCGGCACCGAAACGGCTTTCGATCGCGCTTTGCTGAAGATTGCCCAACAAGTTGTCATGCAGCGATTGCATCCGCTCCGGCGTGGTGTTGGCATCGCCGTCGTCGGGGGTGAATTTGCCGACCAGGTCTGTCAGGCCGACGCCACCCGCTTCGAGGTATTCAGCATATGCGATGCCGAGACTGACAAAGTTCTGGTTCACCGAGGCGAAATAGCCTTCGTCGACATAGCCGTCATCGAGATATTCCCAGAGCACTGCGAAAGTGTCGGCGGCCGAGCCGTTGAGGGTCAGAATGTCGATTACCCCGGCCGCATCGGTCAATGCCAACAAGGAGCCGAGAAAGGCATCGAGATCAACCGTGGTTTCCGCCCCGCCGGTGCCCGAAACATCGGCGCCGATGAAATCAATCCCCGCCAAGTTGATCTGGTTTGGCAGGATGCCCCTGAAGTCAAACTTGTACGCATCTTCGGCGGCAAAGACCGCATCCTTGTCCAGATTGATTGTCGGGGCACCCCTCATGTCGGGCTTGAGCTGAATGTGGTGTGGTTTGCTGTTGAATTCGTAGGTCGTATCCAGCAGCAGATGCACGACCCCGTTGCTGTCGATTGCGACCGGGTCTATGCGCCCGTGCCCGCGATGGCCATGTTCGTGGTCATGGCTATGGCCACGTCCGTGATGGGTTCCGTGCTGGTGCCCGTGATGATTATGTGAATTTGCCATGGAAAAATCCTCCTAGAATAAATCTCGGGGGCACGCTTTTCACGGCGTGGTCGAAAATTTCCCCCCTAGGGCGAATACTAGGCGGAAATACGACTTTCGTGCAAATTTTTCCCGGGATTGTTTCCAGAGGGGAAGCAGTCCCGGGGTTTTCCGAATGCGTGCGGGGGGCTGCCGGGGCAGATTAGTCGGCCAGGAACCGTTCGGCATCCAGCGCGGCCATGCAACCCATGCCGGCGCTGGTGACGGCCTGACGGTATTTGTGGTCGGTCAGGTCGCCGGCAGCGAAAATGCCGGGGATCGAGGTTTCGGTACTGCCCGGTTTGACGGTGACGTAACCGCCATTATGCAGTTCCAGCACATCCTTGACCAATTCATTGGCGGGGGCATGGCCGATGGCAACAAAGACGCCCTTGCAGGGGATTTCGGTAATTTCGCCGGTTTTCACGTTCTTCACGCGTACCGCAGTGACGCCTTTGGGATTATCATCGCCAACGACCTCGTCCAGTTGATGGAACCACAGAGGTTCGATTTTTTCATTTTTCATCAACCGGTCGACCAGAATTTTTTCGGCGCGCAGTTCGTCGCGGCGGTGGATCAGCGTCACCTTGGAGGCGAAATTGGTCAGGAACAGCGCCTCTTCCACGGCGGTATTGCCGCCGCCGATCACCACGATTTCCTGGCCGCGATAGAAAAAGCCATCGCAGGTGGCGCAGGCCGAGACGCCGAACCCCTTGAACGCCTCTTCGCTGTCCAGCCCCAGCCACTTGGCGCGCGCGCCGGTGGCGAGGATCACCGCGTCGGCGGTGTAGATCGTGCCGCTGTCGCCCTTGGCGGTGAACGGGCGCTTGGACGTGTCCAGTTCGGTGATGATGTCGCCGATGATCTCACAGCCCATTTCGGCGGCGTGTTCCTGCATCTTGATCATCAGGTCGGGGCCCTGCACTTCGGTGAAGCCGGGATAATTTTCCACCTCGGTGGTGGTGGTCAACTGACCGCCCGGTTCAATGCCTTGTACCAGAATGGGCGACAGCATGGCGCGCGCGGCATAGACACCCGCAGTATAGCCTGCCGGGCCGGAGCCGATGATCAGAACCTTGGTGTGACGAGTTTCGGCCATGACAGGACCCTTTTTGCGAAAATTCAGAACCAGTATCGCATATAGACGGCACCGGACAGCGGGGGAAGGGGGGCGTGGCAAGACGTCATAAAATGTGTGTTCTTGCGAAGATTTGGTAACGATCTTGCGTCGTCGCGAAATATTGTTGCGCAGGAAAAATAGCAGGTATATGAATTCGTTCAAAGGAGACTTCGAATGCCCACGACCCGGCTTGATCCTATTGATCGGAAAATTCTGGCAGAGCTTCAGGCGGATGGCCGGATGACCAATGTTGAATTGGCCAAGCGGGTGGGGATTTCAGCGCCGCCCTGTCTGCGGCGGGTTCGGACGCTGGAGGAGGCGGGGTTCATCAAGGGCTATCACGCCGATGTGGATGCACGCGAACTGGGTTTCGAAGTGCAGGTTTATGCGATGGTCGGGCTGCAGAGCCAGGCGGAATCGGACCTGAGCGCATTTGAAGACCTGTGCCGCGGCTGGTCCTTGGTTCGTGAATGCAACATGCTCAATGGCGAGGTCGATTTCATTCTGAAATGCGTGGCCCCCGACCTGAGCACTTTCCAGAGTTTCCTGACCGGGCAATTGTTGACCGCGCCGAACGTGGCATCGGTCAAGACCAGTCTGGTGATCCGCAGTGCCAAGGATGATCCCGGCGTGCCGTTCGATGTGTTGGAAGAACGGCTGAACCGGTCGGCGTGACCAGCGGATTTCAGATTTAATTCAGCAGAATTCCCGACCCGGGATAACCCCGACAATGGTCGGGCCAGCGCCGGGCGTCCCGGCGCCGTGGCCTTTGAGGCACCGTGTCAGACTGCGTATCGGTCCATCAGCCCCACCTGCGCTGCGGGCCGTTCGGGGTATAGCCCAGGTCCGAAATCGAGCAGATTCGAGACATGCGGGAACAATGACAGGAACAGCCGCAGCATTTGCGGGCCAAGGACTTCGCCCAGTCCCGGCTGCGGATGGTAGCTGGCCAGATAGAGGTCGTTGGCACAGATCATCGCCTGCACCGGCAGGCAGATGTGGAATACTTGCACCGGCGAGGGCGGGGTGGTCTGAAACACGTTGTCGCCATCGGTGAAATGGCTGACCGGCGTCAACCTGTCGGCGCCCGCTCCGCGCAGCATTTGCGCCGCCGCACCGAGCATCAGGTCCGATGCGGGACGGCCCATTCCGAACGTGTCGGCCATCACGCGGGTCAATTGCGCCTGTTCAGGCCGTTCGGCAGGGGCGTTGGGGATGATGTTCATCATGCCGCGCCACAGCATCGGCTGCGGCCCGAAATCACGGGTTTCGATCATCATGCCGGGTTCCAGATCCTCGACCGCGCAGGGGCCGCCGGTGGTTTTGATCAGAGTCCCGCGGGCAAAGGCGGAAAACGCGGATTCGAACATCGGTGTTGCGGGGGCGATGGCGGAATATCTCGCGGGCGAATTGCCGGTATCGAGATACAGTATCTCGTATCGCCGCATCAGCGTGGTTTTCGCCCGGTTGGTCTGAGCGATGCCGGGGGTATGACGAAGGGAAACAGATTCCGGTGTCCGATACCGGGACGGGGGATGAATATGGCTCACGTTCACGCGCTTTCGCTGTGTCGCATCTGCATCGGCCCCCACCGACGACAACAGAAAGACTGTTTCAGTTCTATCTGTAGATGTCGGCATAATGACCCGAAAATCTGACAATTGTCAAAAAAAGGGACGGTATTGATGGCTGATTTGGATGCAGTTTCGGTTTTGGCTGGAGGATGTTTCCGAATGGAGAACAGTTTGGCCATATTTTGATTCGGCATGTTCATTCGGGGCGATCTTTGGGCCGGGGTGAAGCGAAGGGCGGGTCCGAAACAGAATGGGCCACCTCGAGGGATGAGGCGGCCCTTCACTGACACGCACTTCGGCACTGGTTACTAATCTGGTCGCCCTGACCGGTCAGGGTGAAAGGATGTTTCAGGCGCTGCGGCGCTGCGGTTGCTGAGCGATTGAAGAGTTGAAGCTTTTCTTGCGCGCCCAAGGCAGCGCGGGCAGGTCGCTTTGCGAGGTTGCGATAACGGATTTCATCCAGCGTTTTTGCGATTTCATGTCAAACCCTACTCTTGCTCATTCACGTTTGTTTTGGTTGATCCCAATCTGCCGCTGCATTGCGGCCATGATGGGGCGGCGCGGGGGGCAATTGGGGCATTTCGGTGAAATGACGCTTTTTCATCGGGTTTGTTGATGAATGTTTACAAGTATTTGAAATTAATGATGAAAATATTTGAAAAATCGGAGAGAACTTCGCCCTGACGGGAGAATCGGACAAAAGCGCGGCAAGTTTCGACTTTAACAAAGTGGTGGGGTCAAAGGGGTCGCGCTAAAGGCGAATAGAGGAAATCAAGCGGCCGTAGTCGGCCCTTCCTTCGTGGGTGGTGCGGCGGTAAGAATAGAACCGTGCGGGGTCGGAATAGGTGCAATGACGAATCCATTCGGCATTGCCGATCCCGGCCTGACGTAGCCGGTGCAGACCGAAGGCGGGCAGGTCGAACAGGTAGCGGTCGTCGTTGCCATTGGCAAAGAAACGCGAATTCGACGGGTCTTGGGTCAGAAAATCATCAAGGAATTCCGGCCCGACCTCATAGGCGCGCTGAGAAATCGTGGGGCCGATGACGGCGACGGTGTTGGCGCGCGATGCCCCAAGGCGTTCCATAGCGTCCAGCGTTGCTTCCAATATACCGTCAAGCGCGCCGCGCCATCCGGCATGGGCGGCACCGATGACCCCGGCCTGCCGGTCTGCGAACAGCACCGGCTGACAATCCGCCGTGAGCACCGCCAGCGCCAGACCCGGCGTCGCGGTGACCAGAGCGTCGGCTTCGGGACGTTCCAAAAGCGGCACATCCACCTGTGCAACCCTAGCGGAATGGACCTGATGGACATTCATCAGATGCGGCAGCGCGACCCCCATCGCGTCGGCCACGCGGCTGCGGTTGATCGCAACGATTTCGGACTGATCAGAAGAACCCTGACCGCAATTCAGCCCGGCGAATACGCCCGAAGACGCCCCGCCCTTGCGGGTGAAGAAGCCATGTTTGGTGTCGGTCAACAGGTCAGAGGTCAGGATTTCCAGCGTCATGAATCCAATCCCGGCGGGGGTGTTTGCGATTTCGGATAAAAGCCAATTACTTTGAAGAGCGTCCCCATTTCCTGCGGATGCGTCAAGCGCCGATGTGCAGCGATGAGGTTTTCCAGATCCTTGCCTGCCAACTTTGACGCTAATGCCTGTGCCCGCGCGGTGATGCCCAGCCGTTCCAGGAACACGCCCTGAGCGGTCAGCCGGGTATAGGCCGATGGCGTGGCCGTGGCCAAAGCTTCGAAATCCACATGCGCGGTCAGGTCGGAATTGCCCGGGGCGTCGAGCGGGCCAATGGTTTCATGCGTCTGCACTGCCTGCAACGTGTCGCCCAGCGACCGCCAGTCACCATAGTCGAAAATCAGCGCCGCACCGCCATGGGTTTCGATCCGTTGCCCAATTTCGGCGGCCAGCCCCGCCGCTGCCGGGCAGATTTCGACCAGATCGCTATCCTTGGTATCGGCAACCCGGTGTGAAAGCGCGGCGACAGGGGCCGCCCCGCCAAGCGCGAAGGCCAGCTTGCCATCGTCGGCCACCACCCGTTTTTCGCGCCAACCGGCACCGTCGCGGACGAATTGCCGGATCGGCAGGGCGTCGAAGAATTCATTGGCCACGAAGAATAGCGGCATATCGGGCAGGGCGTCGATGCTGTCGAGCCAGGTGATGTCAGAGCGGGCGATTGTGTCGTGCTGTTTGACGCGCAGCACTGGCGAGGCTTCGATCAGGTGCAATTGCATCGCGGCGTGAAATCCCGGCACCGCCCTCGTCGCGCGCAGGATGTCGGCCATCAGGGTGCCGCGACCGGGGCCGGCTTCGGCAAGGAGGAACGGGGCGGGCTGGCCCTGGTCGATCCACGCCTGCGCCAAAGACAACCCAATCAGTTCGCCGAACATCTGGCTGATTTCCGGTGCGGTGGTAAAATCGCCCGCCGC
This sequence comes from Thalassovita sp., assembly GCF_034670005.1. Classification (GTDB taxonomy): domain Bacteria; phylum Pseudomonadota; class Alphaproteobacteria; order Rhodobacterales; family Rhodobacteraceae; genus Thalassobius. The sequence goes on along the minus strand of NZ_JAXMOH010000001.1, from coordinate 196,517 downwards.
GCCCAGCGGGTCGCGGGTGGTGTAATAGCCTAAGGTCGGATGCAGCAGGCAATCAGCCATGTAATCGGCCAGCGTGATCGGGCCGGTGGCCGCAATCCGGTTCAACAGGTGATCGCGCATCGTCGTCATGCCGCGCGTTTCCGCACCGCCACCACGATGGCGATCCCGAGGATCAGCATCGGCAGGGACAGCATCTGACCCATCGTGACACCGCCAGGTCCGAGATGCAGGATATACCCCATCGGGTTGTCGACGCTGATGAACTGATCATCGGCCTGACGGAAAAATTCCACGATAAAACGGGCAAGGCCATAACCCGCGATGAACAGTCCCATGATCTGCCCGGGGATTTTCAGACCGTTGCGGCGGAACGCCAGAACCAAAAGCAACAGGCCCAGAACCAGCCCTTCGAGCGCGGCTTCGTAAAGCTGCGAAGGGTGGCGGGCGCACAGACCGGTGATGCCTTCGCAGGTCTGCGCCGACGCACCGGGAAAGGCCACACCCCAGGGCAGGTCGGTGGGACGGCCCCAAAGTTCGGCATTGATGAAATTGGCGATCCGGCCCAGCATCAGCCCGGTCGGAACCGCCAGCGCAAGGCTGTCGCCCAGCGACAGGCGCGGGATTTTGTACCGGGCGGCATAGATCAGCGCGGCGACAACGACGCCGAGAAACCCGCCGTGAAACGACATGCCGCCCTGCCAGACCATCAGGATTTCCTGTGGATGGCGCAGGTAATAACCGGGTTGGTAAAACAGCACATAGCCCAGCCGACCGCCAAGGATCACGCCGACGATGATCCAGCTCAGCAGTTCTTCGACCTGTTCGGGGGTCATTGGCGGCGTGTCGCGCGGCCACAGACGGGGGCGTCTGACCGCCATCAAGATCAGCCGCCAGCCGATCAGGATGCCCGCGATATAGGCCAGCGCGTACCAGCGCAGCGAAAATTCCGCGCCAAACAGCACGATGGTGAAAATCTCGGGCGAGATATCGGGGAAGGGAATGAGGGCCTGCATGTGCGTCTGTGTGCCTTTGGGGGAACCGGGAAGTCAACCTTGTGAACGGCGTCGAAGCGGACCATATAGGGGGAAATGTAATTGTGGAGAGCCAGATGCAGACGCGGAACAAATTTTTCGACGACATGTCGCAGCTGATGACCAACGCGATGGGCGTGGCACAGGGTGCCAAGGACGAGGCGGAAAACGCCGCCAAGAGCCTGGTCGATCGTTGGCTGGCCGACCGCGATTTCGTCACCCGTGAGGAATTCGAAGCGGTGCGCGCCATGGCGCAGAAGGCGCGGGAAGAAAACGAAGCGCTGAAAGCACGGATCGACACGCTGGAGGCGGCGGCGAAGTAACGCGCCGAGGCGCTGCGTTCGCGATCCGGGCCGTCCTGACATTGTAACGGCGGGTTTGGCATGGCTTGGCTGGCCGGTGCCGGATTTCGGCGCGCGCTGCCGATATCGGTAAGGAGAAACCTGACCCCGTGCGCGACGCGGGCGAGTCCCCCCAAGGCACAGAAATTCAGGGGGATATCACCGTGAAGAACGCGACACCGCTCTTGGCAGATCCGTCCCTGAGGTCCTAGGATAGTCTCATCGGGGGGCGGGGAAGCCGCACGGCACCCGGTTCGTGCAACAACACCATGGCAGGTGCCCAATTCGTAAAACCGAACATGCAAAGCTGGATCGCGCCACGCTGCGCCGGTTGCCGCGCGGCATCTGGGCCCTGGGGCTTGTGTCGCTGTGGATGGATATTTCGTCCGAGATGATCCACGCGTTGCTACCGGTCTATCTGGTGACGTTCATGGGGGCCTCGATGGTGACCATCGGGTTGATCGAAGGCATCGCCGAAGCCATTGCCGCCGTCACGAAAGTGTTTTCCGGTGCGTTGAGCGACTGGCTGGGAAAGCGCAAGATTCTTGCCGTGATCGGGTATGGGCTTGCCGCCGTAACCAAGCCGGTATTTCCCCTGGCCCCGACCATCGGGTGGCTGATCGGGGCCCGGTTCATTGATCGTGTCGGCAAGGGCATACGCGGTGCGCCGCGCGACGCCCTGATCGCTGATATTTCTCCCGGCGATTTGCGCGGGGCCAGTTATGGATTGCGCCAGGCGCTTGATACCGTCGGGGCCTTCCTTGGCCCGGTGATCGCGGTCCTGTTGATGTGGCTGACCGGCGACAACATTCCCGTTGTGTTCTGGATCGCGGTCATTCCGGCGTTTATCTCGGTGGGGTTGCTGTTCACGCTGGTGCCAGAACCGGAACGCCCCGCCGATTTGCCAGAGGTCAAATCCCCGCTCAGCCTGCGCGAACTGCGGCGGCTGGGGGCCGCGTTCTGGTGGGTGGTCGGGGTGGCGTCGATCTTTACGCTTGCACGGTTCAGCGAAGCCTTCCTGATTCTCAAAGCGCATGCCGAGGGTGCCCCCACCGGCTTGATCCCGGTCGTTTTGGTGGTGATGAACATATTCTATGCTGCCGCCGCCTATCCCGCCGGTGTGTTATCGGACAATGGTTCGCGGTTGCGCGTTCTGGCCTTTGGGATGGGATTGTTGGTGGTGGCAGATCTGGTGTTTGTGCTGATCCCGGGATTGACCGGCGTGTTTGCCGGTCTTGCCATTTGGGGTGTTCACATGGGGTTTACCCAAGGCGTGTTTTCCAGCCTCGTCGCCGATACGGCACCGACCGAGCTGCGCGGCACAGCCTTTGGCATGCTGAACCTGTTGACCGGTGTGATGATTCTGTTGGCCAGCGTCATCGCGGGCGTTTTGTGGGACAGTGTGGGACCGAACGGTACGTTCCTTGCCGGGGCTGCTCTGGCGCTGGTGGCTCTGCTTGGTGTGATCCCGTTGCGGCGGGTGTTGAAATCCGTGAAGGCCGATTACGTGACGCCAGAAAACGCCTGAACCGTGTTCGAAACGGTGGTCTGAATTTGCGTATCCTCTGTCAAACACAGCCGGTGCCGCGCTGAGCGTCATGATCCGCGAGGAAGGGGGGCAACAGCCGAATTGCCCCCGCACCAGCAACGCGGTATCACCGGGACAGACTTATAAAGGACATCCGGGGTCATGACGAAACCTGACGATCTGATCTGTGTCGGCGCCATTGCGGGCGCATTTGGCGTGCGCGGCGAAGTGCGCCTGAAAAGCTATACCGCCGATCCCGAAGCGATCGAAGATTATAACCCTCTGATCACCGAGGACGGCAGTCAGAGTTTCGAGGTCGGCATCCTGCACCAAATCAAGAACGGGCTGTCGGTGCGGCTGACCTCGGTCAGTACCAAGGAACAGGCCGATGCGCTGAAAGGGGTCAAGCTGTATGTCCCGCGCGACCGTTTGCCGTCGCTGCCCGACGACGAATTCTACCACACCGACCTGATCGGGTTGGAAGTGGTCGATACCGGCGGCACCAAGCTGGGAGAGATCAAATCGGTGCTCAACCACGGTGCGGGCGATCTGCTGGAAATCCACGGTCCGGGGCTGAAATCTTCGGTGCTTCTGCCTTTCACGCTGGAGGCGGTGCCAACCGTCGATCTGGACCGGGGCCGGGTCATTGCCGATCCGCCCGACGGGTTGTTCCCCGAATGACGAAGGTCATCGTCCATGCCGGGTTTCACAAAACCGGCACCACCAGCCTGCAGCAGCAGTTGATCCGGCTGCGCAAATCGCTGAAACCCTACATGACCTATTACGGCAAGAACGATTTCATTGCCGCCGGAACCCATGCCCGCAAATACGCGCAAAAACCGTTCTGGCATCGCCGGATCATGTTTCGCCGGGCCTTTCGCCGTTTTCTGGCCGGTATTCCCGACGACCCGGTGATTTTCATTTCGCGCGAAACGCTGGCCGGGACGATGCCGGGGCACCGTGATTGGCGCGGTCGGGTGATCCATGATTACGCGCATTCGGCGGTGCCGATCGGCCGCGAAATCATCCGTGAATTGCGCCGGCGGTTTGGTCCCGAGGTCGAAATCGAGTTTCTGCTGACCACGCGGGCAACGGACAGATGGCTGCGCTCGGTCTATGGGCATCTGTTGCGGTCGATCCATCTGACCGAAAGCTATGAGGATTTCCTCGCCCAGTTTCCCGGCCTGCCCAATCCCACCGCCGAAGCCCATCGCATTGCCAACGGATTGCGGCCCTGCAAAACTCATATTATCGCGCTGGAAGATTACGCAGGTCACCGCCATGGCCCTGCGGGGATGGTGCTTGACCTGATCTGCGTGCCCGAGGCGGTGCAGGATACATTGCCCGAAGCGAAACGGGAAAATGTCGGTCAGACCAAGGACCTCGAAGCGGAATTTCTGGCACTCAACCGGTCGGGAAAGTCCAAGACCGAGCTGCGCAAGGTCAAGGAAAAGATGATCGACAGCTATCGCCGTCAGCTTGATTGAGGGTTGTCGAAAGCCAACCGAACCCGCTAGGATCGCGCTATGACTGACACACCCAAATCCCATGGCCGCAAATCTATCAAACTGTCGGTGACACCCCGGCAGTTGATGACCCCGTCACCGACCCTTGCCGGTGTCTGGACCGCGCGCATCATCACGCTGTTCCCGCAGGCCTTCCCGGGCGTGCTGGGCGAAAGCCTGACCGGCAAGGCGCTGAAGGACGGCAAGTGGCAGTTGGAAACCACCGATCTGCGTGATTTCGGGATCGGCAAGCATCGCAATGTCGATGATACGCCCGCCGGTGGCGGCGCTGGCATGGTGCTGCGCGCCGATGTGCTGGGCAATGCGATCGACCACACGCTGCGGCGTGCGCGGGGTAATGGGCCGTTGATCTACCTGTCACCGCGCGGCCGACGCTTCGATCAGGCGATGGCGCGGGACTGGTCCGGGCGCGATGGCGTGACGCTGCTGTGCGGGCGCTTCGAAGGGGTCGATCAGCGGGTGCTGGACCATTACGGCATCGAAGAGGTGTCGTTGGGTGATTTCGTCCTGACCGGGGGCGAGATCGCGGCGCAGGCGATGATCGACGCCACGGTGCGGCTGCTGCCGTCGGTTCTGGGCAATGCCGAAAGCATCGAGGAGGAAAGCCATTCCAACGGATTGCTGGAACACCCGCAATACACCCGCCCCGCAGAATGGAACGGGCTGGAAATCCCCGATGTGCTGATGTCCGGCCATCACGGCAAGATCGAAGACTGGCGGCATGAGATGTCCGAGAAGCTGACCCAGCAACGCCGCCCCGACATGTGGGACGCCTATTGCAAGAAACATCCGGAAAAAGGCTGAAGCGCAGCGCTTTGCCCCGCGTTGCCTCAACAAAATATTGCAGCCCGCCCTTCGCTGGTGAATAGTTCGGACAGGTGACATTGACTACAGGAGATTGAGCAGTGGCTGGTAAATTCGAACTCTATACCGACAAGGCCGGGGAATTTCGGTTCCGTCTGAAGGCGGGCAATGGCGAAATCATTCTGGCCAGTGAAGGCTACAAGCAGCGCGCCAGCGCCGAGAATGGCATCGCTTCGGTCAAGAAAAACGCCCCCGAGGACGCGCGGTATGAACGCAAGGAAACCAAGGCGGGCAAGCATATGTTCAACCTCAAGGCCACCAATGGCCAGGTGATCGGCACCTCGGAAAGCTATGAAAGCACTTCGGGGCGCGACAACGGCATTGAATCGGTCAAGAAAAATGCGCCGGACGCGGATGTCAAAGACCTGACGGCCTGATCCAAGATACCGATCAAGGCCTTTCTGCCATTGCCGCAGAAAGGCCTTGATCCTGTTCCCTCCCACCCCTATACACCGCCCGTTCGGAGCCGGAATCGGCTGTCGGACATATTGGGTATGGAAGGGGTGCTTCTTCGGCATCAGCAACGACCACCCGATAGCGAACAAGAAGAACGACCTGAACTCTGGCGGGCGCTCAAGCGGACCCGGTCGAAGGCCAAGAGCTCTGAGGACGGCACATCACCTTTGCGGGACAACCGCAAGCAAAATAGGAGAGGATCAGATGGATCTGATCGCACAGCTGGAGGCGGAACAAGTCGCCGCCCTGGGGAAAACCATCCCCGATTTCAAAGCCGGTGATACCATCCGCGTCGGCTACAAAGTGACCGAAGGTACCCGCAGCCGGGTGCAGAACTACGAAGGCGTCTGCATCAGCCGTAAAAACGGTTCTGGCATTGCCGGGTCGTTCACCGTCCGCAAGATTTCGTTCGGCGAAGGCGTGGAGCGTTTGTTCCCGCTCTACTCGACCAACATCGAATCGATCGAGGTTGTCCGTCGTGGCCGCGTCCGTCGCGCCAAACTGTACTATCTGCGTGAGCGTCGCGGTAAATCCGCCCGTATCGCAGAAGTTGCCAACTACAAGCCCAAATCGGGCGCAGAAGCGTAAGGAGCGGAACGATGAAAGAAGGCATTCACCCCGAATATCACTTCATCGAAGTGAAGATGACCGACGGCACGATGTTGACCATGCGCTCGACCTGGGGCGCCGAGGGCGACACTCTGGCGCTGGATATCGATCCGACCGTTCACCCGGCATGGACCGGCGGCACTTCGCGCCTGCTGGACGCTGGTGGCCGCGTGTCGAAGTTCAAGAACAAATATGCAGGTCTGGGCTTCTAAGCTCTCTCCTGACCGACGAAAAGAAAGCCCCGCCATTGGCGGGGCTTTTTGTTTGTGCGGGGTGGTCATTTGACGGTGTCGCCGGATCTGATCAGGCGGCCTTGCCTTCCGGTTTGAAATCCACCTCTTCAGACGCGCTGTCGTCAGATCCGTCTTCGAGGTTCAGATCGAACCGAGCAGGCGGCAGTTCCGACGACGTTTCATAATCATCGCCAATGTCGTTGCTGTCGATATTGTCGATGCGGGTGATCGCGACATTCACTTGTTCCAGACCCTCCGCCTGACTGGCGGCGCCTGTGGCGATATCGACCATCAGCTCGTTCAGGTCGGATACCGATGTCACGATGCGCGACAGGGCCTGACCGGTCTCGCCGACGAGATCGACCCCTTGGGCCACTTGCTGCGACGATGTGGCGACAAGGCTGCGGATTTCCTTGGCAGCATCCGCCGACCGCTGTGCCAGCTTTCTGACTTCGCTGGCCACGACCGCGAAGCCACGACCGGCGTCGCCTGCCCGCGCGGATTCGACCGCCGCGTTCAATGCCAGCAAATCGGTTTGCCGTGCGATATCGTCGATGACGCCCACGATATTGACGACCTTCGAGGACGATTCCTCGATCGCCTCCATGGCGGTCCGGGTGCGGTTCACCACTTCGCTGTTCTTTTCTGCATCGTCCTTGGCGGTGGCAACCAGACCCCGCGCATTGGCAGCGCTTTCCGCAGCAGCACTGGCCGCGACCGATACCTGTTCGACCGCGACGGCCGCGCGCTGACCTTCCCGGCGGGTACGGTCGGCGGCGGCGATGGCCAGCTCCCGTGCCTGTTCGGCCTCTTGCTGGGCTGCCTTCGCAGCGGCGGCGCTTTGGGCAGCGGTTTCGCGGGTTTCTTCGATTTCCCGCCGCGCTTTTTGGCTCAGGATCATCGACCAAAGCAGCACGGAGGCTTCGAGCACGACGATGGCAGCATGGAACAGGACCCGTTCGATGGTAGCGAGCAATGCCGATTCAGGGAACACCAGCGCCGGCAGGAATACCCCAAGCAGCAAGTGATGCGCGGCCGTAACAACGACGGCCAGCAGCAGGGCCTTGATATCGGACATGGTGGCGACGATGGCCAACACCGCGAAGAAGGTCATATGGGTGTCGATCTGCCAGGCATGTCCGGCAAAGGCCGCTGTAAAGGCGATACATTGCCCAATTAGCGCAACCGCCAGAATCGAGGGTTGTGATTTGGCATCCACCTTTGGAACGATCAACGCCATCAGGCCGAATATGACAGCGGTCGTCAGCACCGTTGAAAGGGGACCGCCAATTATGATCGCGGCAAGTGGTGGAAAGGGCATCATGCCTATAGCGACTGCGCGGGCCACTTTGGTCGAGCGGATCACGTCGGAGGAGATATCTTTTTTGGTCATAACATTTACCCTGTGCCACAAAAAAAACTAAGGGCGCCCGGGTCCAGAAGGAACCATGCACCGGCTGACTTGAAGGCATCCTGCGAAGCCCCGGTTGCAAGCACCGACATCGGCGCGTTCACCGGGCTGACAACCCAGCCGCCTGCTTCGGCGACGACGGCTTGCGGCCCACCTTTCCAAGGCGGGGCGATGACAAGCACCGGATCGCCGCTTTGGCCGGACGGGCTCATAGCAAAGGCCGCAAACTCCGTGCCGAAGCTTGCGAACAGGCCGATAGCCAGCAAAGGAAAAGGATGCACTTTTACCATGGAATCGAATATAGCAGAAAAACAGAGCCGTTTTTCGACACGCTACGAATGCGTATTGCCCGACATGCAATAGTATACTTGCATTTTGCAGTCATGTTTTGCCATTTTTAGCCGTGCCGCTGGAAACACTCTTCAGCCGTGTTTTTCCTGGCAATTCCGCAATCGTCGCCATGTCAGGCGCACAAGCGGAAGTCTGAACTAGCGCAAAATCCCCGGATCCGAGTCCATATCCACCCCCGGAAACACCGTCTGTTCCAGTACGGACCGCTGGATTCCGTACAGTCCACGCATCGCCCAAGCGGCATAGGCGCGTACATCACGCGTCGGCATCAGGTCGCGGCGGTTATAGAGATCCGCTTCGCTCAGCCCCGGCCAGTCGCCATAGACCCTGCCGCCGCGCACCGCTCCCCCGGCCAGCAACATCGCCCCACCGGTGCCATGATCGGTTCCCCTGGTGCCGTTTTCCCGCACCGTGCGGCCAAATTCGGTCATCGCCAGAACCGTGGTTTTTTTCCAGTGTGGCCCGAGTTCCGCCTTTAGTGTCAGGATCGCTTGCGAGAGTTGGCCCAGTGCGCGCGGCAGCGCCCGTTGCTGTCCGTCATGGGTATCCCATCCGCCGATGGAAAACGCCGCGATCCTTGTGTCGGCCTTCAGCCGCTTGGCGGTGAATTCGGCGATCAGATCTATCCCCTTCGCCTTGCCCTTTGGGGGCTGGGTCATCGTGGCCATGCCAGACATTTCGCCGCCTGCCATCATGGTGTTTTCTTCCATCATCTGCATCGATCCCGACAGCATCTGTGCCTCGGCAAAGGCATCGCGGAACAGCGGATCATCATGCATGACCAGTTCGGCCAGCCGCACCGCTTGCGGGCTCAGCCCGAGACTGATGTCGGGCGACCAGTTCGCCACCGGCGCCGCACCCGTCAGCAGCAACATGTTGTCATGTCCTATCGAATAGGCGGTTTCCGCCTCGATCCCCGGCACGCTTTGCAGCAGCCGGTTCAGCCAACCATCGCGCCCAGCCGCTGAACCCAGAGTGGCGGTGCCTGCTTCGAGCAGGTCCTGACCGTCGAAATGGCTGCGCTTGTCGCGGTAAGGGGTGGACACCGCGTGAACGAAGCCCAGATCATTGGCCTGCCACAGCGGATAGAGCGGTGCCAGCGCGGGATGCAGGGCGAAAAATCCATCCAGATCCAGTGCTCCGGCGGCCGGCCCTGCGGACAGGGTCCGGCGCAACCCGGGAAAGGACGGATCGCCATAGGGCTGCACCACGTCCAGCCCATCCATCGCCCCGCGCAGGATGATGACCACCAGCCGCTGATCCCAGGGGGCTGCGGCCAGGCTGATCGGTGTCAGTAGCGGGCTGGCCGCCGCCGAGCAGCCAAGGATCGCGGATCGGGTCAGAAAGGCGCGGCGCGACAGCGATACGGTCATGGGCTGGCTCCTATTTCCGTTGAAAGGCGGGCGAGGCAAGTATCAAGGCGACCCCGACCCGTCGGTTTTCCGCCGCCTTGGCCGCGAAACGAACCGGTTCGGGTGCCCAGCGGCCCAGGGCATCGGTGACAAAGTGGCGTGGATCGGGCAGCGGATTGCGCATCTTGGCGGGGGCAGACATCGCCCAGTCGATCCGCGCGGACAATCCCTGTGGCGTCAGCCAGGCGTCATCCTCTTCGGCCCAACCATCGGGGCCCAGCGGGGCCTGCCACGGCTGTCCCATCAGTTGCAGCGGTTTCAGGAACAAGCGGATCACATGTTTTTCATGCTGGTCGCCATCTTCGATCGCGCTGAAAACCTGCGGGTCGATCGCCAGAGCGCGCATCGTGGAGGCGATGAATTCATCCGGCAGCTTGATATTGCTCGGCTCTGGCTGCCAAGCGGCGGGATGGGTCAGCAAGGCGTCGTAAACCTGAGTCAGATCGCCGCCGGTGTCGCGGTAGCGCTGTTCCAGAACCCGCACCAGTTCGGGATCTGGCGTGTCGGACACGAAATGGACTGCCAGCTTGCTTGCGATATGGTGAGCTGTCGCCGGATGCGCCGCGAGATCCTCCAGCACGGCGCGAATATCGTCCAGCCCCGGCTGATCGCCGCCATAGGTTTTACCCAACACGGTTTCGGACCCCGGTTCGGCGAAATCCTTGCGAAACTTGGTGCCGTCCTGCGCCGAATAGGTCAGCCCGGTCAGCAATTCGGCCAACTGCCGCACATCGCCCTGACTGTAGGGCGCGCCAACCCCCAATGTGTGCAGTTCCAGCAATTCGCGCGCCAGGTTTTCGTTCAACCCCGCCTTGATGCCGCGCTTTTGCGCCCTGCGGCTGTCGGGGCCCATGGAATTTTCCTGATCGAGATAATGCAGCATCAGCGGACTGGTGGTGGTGGCGTATAGTAAATCTGCGAAACGCCCGCTCAGATGCGGTCTGATCGCCTCTTCGATATAGGGTGTGGTGCCGCGTTTCAGCAGCCCTGCCTTGCCCTGCGCGGTGAAATGATCGGCCCAGAAGGCCGCCAGCCGTTCGCGGAACCCGTCGCGGGTCCAGCTGCGCCGCAGCATGGTTTGCACCAGCCAGTGCCGGTGTTGCTGCCGCGCGTCTTTCTTGACCAGCTTCAGTTGTTTTTGCAGCGCCTTGCCCGCTTCGGTGCCGCGAAGTTCCCTGAATTCCTTGCGGATGCTCTGTGCCCGATGCATCCGGTCGCGGAATTGCGAAAACGGTTCGACCTGGAAGCGCACGGCGATTTCGTCAGGCTCTTGCAGCCGGGTCAGTATATCCGCCACCGAATCCGGTGCCGCCAATCGCGGCGACAATCCGTAGCCAAACCGTTTTTCTGCCAGAATGGGATCGAATGTCACGGGTATCCTCCGCCAGCTATCGTTCGAAGATAGTGCAAGTGCCGGGCCATTCCATCCTTTTTACCGTGACCGGCGACATGGCCGGCATCTCTTTGCCAGAAGCCGTCAGAGCGACCTTTGAAATCCAGCGCAGGTTGCGCCCTGTCGCCGTCGTTGGAAAAATTATTTGCGCCATTTTGTTTGGGAACTGCATCATAATTCCTGTTTCCCCGGCAAGTCGGCAAGCCATGGTTTCAATAGAAACAGACCTATTTTTGAGGTCCACCGTTTGCTACCGACCGATGATGCGCTAATTAGGACCGAAGCGGAGTTATTCAGAGAGGGGGGCAGGCCGTGCCGATCGAATTCCATACAGACCAAGACACGGACTTCTTCGTCATCGAAATGAATGGCCGGATTACTGATGCCGAAATGATGGAACGTTACAGCAGCTTCTACCAATCCGAACGCTGGAAGCCCGGACAGAATGCGCTGACGGATGCAAGCAACGCCGATTTTTCTGAACTAACACCGGAGGGATTGCGGGAGTTTTCGAGATATCTTGACGCCCTTTTCAGGGAACACGGGGTGTCAGGAAAAAAATCTGCGCTCTACTGCCCGGGGGATCTACAATTTGGTGTGGCGCGTATGTATTCGGTTTTTGCGGACCGATCGCCGCAAACGGCCAAGGTTTTCCGCGACTATGACGAGGCCGTGGCGTGGCTTCGGAACCCTCTTTTAACAGACTGAGGTTTCACAATCAGGGCGGTCCAGCGGATCGAGCCAAAGTGATGGACGCACCCGGAGGGACCAATAAAAAACCGGCGGTCAATCACCGCCGGTTCCATTGCCTGACCCGGTTCGGGTTACTCTTGGGGAATAACTCGCAGGCCCAATTCCATCAACTGGTCCGAGGTCGGATCGCTGGGCGCGTTCATCATCAGGTCTTCGGCGCGCTGGTTCATCGGGAACATGACGACTTCGCGGATATTCGCCTCGTCCGCCAGCAGCATCACGATGCGGTCGACGCCAGCGGCACAACCACCGTGCGGCGGGGCGCCGTATTTGAACGCGTTGACCATGCCGCCGAAGCGTTTCATCACCTCGTCCTTGCCGTAACCGGCCAGTTCGAACGCCTTGAACATGATTTCCGGCTTGTGGTTCCGGATCGCGCCGGACACCAGTTCATAGCCGTTACAGGCCAGGTCGTACTGGTACCCTTTCACGTGTAGCGGATCGCCCAGCAGCGCGTCCAGGCCACCCTGTGGCATCGAGAACGGATTGTGGTCGAAATCCAGACCGCCGTTTTCTTCGTCCAGCTGGAAGATCGGGAAATCGACGATCCAGGCAAAGGCAAAACGGTCCTTGTCGATCAGGCCCAGTTCTTCACCGATCACGTTGCGGGCGCGGCCCGCGACAGGTTCGAACGCTTTTGGTTTGCCGCCGAGGAAGAAGGCCGCATCGCCAATGCCAAGGCCCAGCTGCTGGCGGATCGCCTCGGTGCGTTCCGGGCCGATATTCTTGGCCAACGGACCTGCCGCTTCCATGCCGCCTTCGACTTCGCCGGATTTCAGCTTGGCTTGTGCCTCTTTCACTGGAATACCCAGTTCTTGCGCCACGGAATCAGCTGTTTTTTCGCGCCAGAAGATGTACCCCATCCCCGGCAAACCTTCCTGTTGGGCAAACTTGTTCATCCGGTCGCAGAATTTGCGGCTGCCGCCGGTGGGGGCGGGAATGGCGCGGATTTCGGTGCCGTCCTGTTCCAAAAGCTTGGCGAAGATGGCAAAGCCTGAGCCGGCGAAATGTTCGGACACGACCTGCATCTTGATCGGGTTACGCAGGTCGGGTTTGTCGGTGCCGTACCACAGCGCCGCATCGGCATGGGAAATCTGCGGCCAGTCGGTATCGACTTTGCGGCCACCGCCGAATTCTTCGAACACGCCCCGCAACACCGGCTCGATCGTGTCGAACACGTCCTGCTGGCTGACGAAGGACATTTCCATGTCGAGCTGATAGAAATCGGTGGGCGAGCGGTCGGCGCGCGGGTCTTCGTCGCGGAAACACGGCGCGATCTGGAAATACTTGTCGAAACCGGCGACCATCATCAGCTGCTTGAACTGCTGCGGCGCCTGCGGCAGCGCATAGAATTTGCCCGGGTGCAGACGCGACGGCACCAGGAAGTCGCGCGCACCTTCGGGGCTGGATGCGGTGATGATCGGGGTCTGATATTCGCGGAAACCCTGATCCCACATCCGTTTGCGCATCGACATCACCACGTCAGAACGCAGTTTCATGTTTGTCTGCATCATTTCGCGGCGCAGGTCGAGGAAGCGGTATTTCAGGCGGGTTTCTTCGGGATATTCCTGATCGCCGAACACCATCAGCGGCAACTCGTCAGCCGCGCCCAGCACTTCGAGATCGCGGACATAGACTTCGATTTCGCCGGTGGGCAGCTTTTCGTTGATCAGCGACTCGTCGCGCGCCAGCACATTGCCGTCGATACGAATGCACCATTCAGAGCGGACATTTTCAAGCGCGGCAAAGACCGGGCTGTCTCCGTCGGCAATCACCTGGGTGATGCCGTAGTGATCGCGCAGGTCGATGAACAATACGCCGCCATGATCGCGGACCCGATGGACCCAGCCCGACAGGCGGACGGTTTCACCGACATTGGTTTTTTTCAGTTCGGCGCAGGTATGGCTGCGGAAAGCGTGCATGGTTCGACCTTTCATCAGGCGTCGTCAGCGCGCCGTCGCGCGCGGAATTCATCCGGGCCGATACACCTTTTTGCGCCCCGGATGTCAAGCGTAAGGCCCAAAAGACAGGCCAAATCGACGTTTGACCCTCGCCGGACCGATTACAGTCCGCAGGATTGCCCCGCGATGGTGCGTGGCGCTATACTAAGATCGGCTCTTGCACTGGTTTTGACCGACTTGTGTTGTCGCAGGCAACAGATGTTTGCCGATGCCCCTTGCGCCCTGCCCGCCGTTGTCTATAACCCGCAACAATTTGCGCGGGGTGAGTCTCACCCCTGTCCGCTGCTGCCCGCAAAATAAAAAGAGGTCCGCCATGCCCAAAAGAACCGATATCTCCTCGATCATGATCATCGGGGCGGGGCCCATCGTCATCGGCCAGGCCTGCGAATTCGACTATTCCGGCGCCCAGGCCTGCAAGGCCCTGCGTGAAGAAGGTTACCGGGTGATTCTGGTCAACTCGAACCCGGCGACGATCATGACCGATCCCGGGCTGGCCGACGCCACCTATATCGAACCGATCACGCCGGAAGTTGTCGCCAAGATCATTGAGAAAGAGCGCCCCGACGCATTGCTGCCCACGATGGGCGGTCAGACCGGTCTGAACACCTCGCTGGCACTGGCCGACATGGGCGTGCTGGAAAAATTCGGCGTCGAACTGATCGGCGCCAACCGCGACGCCATCGAAATGGCCGAAGACCGCAAGCTGTTCCGCGAAGCGATGGACCGGATCGGGCTGGAAAATCCCAAGGCGACCATCGTCACCGCGCCGGTCAAGGACAATGGCAACGCCGATCTGGAAGCGGGCGTGCAAATCGCGCTGGACGAACTGGAAGGCATCGGCCTGCCCGCGATCATTCGCCCCGCCTTTACCTTGGGCGGCACCGGCGGTGGCGTGGCCTATAACCGTGAGGATTACATCCATTATTGCCGCACCGGCATGGATGCCTCGCCGGTGAACCAGATTCTCGTCGATGAAAGCCTGCTGGGCTGGAAAGAATTCGAGATGGAGGTCGTGCGCGACAAGGCCGACAATGCCATCATCGTCTGTGCCATCGAAAACGTCGATCCGATGGGCGTGCATACTGGCGACAGCATCACGGTCGCCCCGGCGCTGACGCTGACCGACAAGGAATACCAGATCATGCGCAACGGTTCGATTGCCGTGCTGCGCGAAATCGGGGTCGAAACCGGCGGGTCGAACGTGCAATGGGCGATCAACCCCGAAGACGGCCGCATGGTGGTGATCGAAATGAACCCGCGGGTCAGCCGATCTTCTGCGCTGGCGTCGAAAGCGACCGGGTTCCCGATTGCGAAAATCGCCGCGAAACTGGCAATCGGCTACACGCTTGACGAGCTGGACAATGACATCACCAAGGTGACGCCGGCCAGTTTCGAGCCGACCATTGATTATGTCGTCACAAAGATCCCGAAATTCGCCTTTGAAAAATTCCCCGGTTCTGAGCCGCACCTGACCACCGCGATGAAATCGGTGGGCGAGGCGATGGCGATTGGCCGTACCATCCATGAATCGCTGCAAAAGGCGCTGGCTTCGATGGAATCGGGCCTGACCGGCTTTGACGAGGTGGAAATCGAAGGCGCGCCGGACAAGGCTGCTGTGATCAAGGCGATCAGCAAACAAACCCCCGACCGGATGCGCACCATCGCCCAGGCGATGCGCCACGGTCTGACAGATGCTGAAATCCACGCCGTTACCATGTTCGATCCGTGGTTCCTGGCCCGTATCCGCGAAATCGTCGAGGCCGAGGAAGCCGTCAAAAAGGACGGGCTGCCGGTCACCGAGAACGGGTTGCGCCGGTTGAAGATGCTGGGCTTTACCGATGCCCGGCTTGCCATCCTGACCGGACGGACCGAAGCCAATGTTCGCCGCGCCCGGCAAAATCTGGGCGTCACCGCCGTGTTCAAGCGGATCGACACCTGTGCTGCCGAATTCGAAGCGCAGACGCCATACATGTATTCGACCTACGAAGCCTCTGCGATGGGCGAAGTCGAATGCGAGGCGCGGCCCAGTGACCGCAAAAAGGTGGTTATTCTGGGCGGCGGTCCGAACCGGATCGGGCAGGGGATCGAATTCGATTACTGCTGCTGTCACGCCTGTTTCGCGCTGACCGACGCGGGCTATGAAACCATCATGATCAACTGCAACCCGGAAACCGTGTCGACCGACTACGACACCTCGGACCGGCTGTATTTCGAACCGCTGACGTTCGAACACGTGATGGAAATCCTGCGCGTGGAACAGCAGAACGGCACCCTGCACGGCGTCATCGTGCAGTTCGGAGGCCAGACCCCGCTGAAACTGGCCAATGCGCTGTATGAAGAGGGCATCCCGATCCTCGGCACCACGCCCGACGCGATCGATCTTGCCGAAGACCGTGAACGGTTCCAGCAGTTGGTGGACAAGCTGGAGCTGAAACAGCCCAAGAACGGTATCGCCTCGACCGACGCGCAGGCGCTGGCCATCGCCGAAGAAATCGGCTTCCCTCTAGTGATCCGCCCGTCTTACGTGCTGGGTGGCCGTGCGATGGAAATCGTCCGCGACATGGCGCAACTGGAACGCTACATCGCCGAAGCGGTGGTGGTGTCGGGCGACAGCCCGGTCCTGCTCGACAGCTACCTCAGCGGCGCCATCGAATGCGACGTCGATGCCCTGTCAGACGGCAAGACCGTTCATGTTGCGGGCATCATGCAGCATATCGAAGAAGCGGGCGTACACTCGGGTGACAGCGCCTGTTCGCTGCCGCCCTATTCGCTGCCGCAAGAGATCATTGAGGGTATCAAGCGTCAGACCGAGGCGCTGGCACTGTCGCTTGGCGTGGTCGGATTGATGAATGTGCAATTCGCGGTCAAGGACGGCGATATCTATCTGATCGAGGTCAACCCGCGCGCGTCGCGTACTGTGCCGTTCGTTGCCAAGGCCACCGACAGCGCCATCGCGTCGATCGCCGCGCGGCTGATGGCGGGCGAACCGATGGAAAACTTCCCGTTCCGCGGCGAGTACCCCAAGGATGCCAAGCCCGGCACCCTGCCGATGGCCGACCCGATGACGCTGGCCGATCCGAACATGCCGTGGTTCAGCGTGAAAGAGGCGGTGCTGCCCTTCGCCCGCTTCCCCGGCGTCGACACCATTCTGGGGCCGGAAATGCGCTCTACTGGCGAAGTCATGGGCTGGGACACGTCCTTTGCGCTGGCTTTCCTCAAGGCGCAGTTGGGCGCGGGCACCGATCTGCCGTCCGGGGGGCGGGTGTTCATTTCGATCAAGGATGCCGACAAGACCACGCTGATGGTCGAAGCCGCCAAGATATTGACCGATCAGGGCTTCACCATTGTCGCCACCCGCGGCACGGCGGCTTGGCTGGCTGAAAACGGGATCGAATGTGAAACCGTCAACAAGGTCTATGAAGGTCGTCCGAACATCGTGGATCAGTTGAAGGACGGCCAGATTGCGCTGGTTCTGAACACCACCGAAGGCACTCAGGCGGTCGAAGACAGCCGCGAAATCCGCTCGGTCGCGCTGTATGACAAGATCCCCTATTACACCACCGCTGCCGGAGCGCAGGCCGCTGCACAGGCAATACAGGCGCGTACCGAAGGTGATTTCGGGGTGATGAGCCTGCAAGGCTGATCCTGAATGCCGCTGCCCGTCTGAATATTACGGGTGGCGGTTTCTGGTCAGAATTCGATTCGTATCCGCCAGTTCAGATCGCTACGGCGCGAGCGTTGGATTTGGTGCGGACTTTTTACCTGTATTAAATTACAGGTATATCGGCGATACCTATAGGTATTTGCAGGCTGCTTGGCGCTCTGCGTTAAGATTCCCCCAAGACAGCGCCCCTACCGATACCCTATACTTTAGAGGTAAGGAAAGCGTCGGAAACACTATCATCCCCAGATTAGTCTCCGAAGGCTCCGGCCAGTTCGTAGTGACAGGTTGAAGACCATTTCATAAGGCATTTTAGACTGTCAGAGGCTCCCCGAAAGGGGGGC
Organism: Thalassovita sp.; assembly: GCF_034670005.1. Classification (GTDB taxonomy): domain Bacteria; phylum Pseudomonadota; class Alphaproteobacteria; order Rhodobacterales; family Rhodobacteraceae; genus Thalassobius. The sequence goes on along the minus strand of NZ_JAXMOH010000001.1, from coordinate 178,643 downwards.
CTCTTATTTTTCGTCAGCCTTCAGCACTGTTGGTCCAGGGTGGATTTACCGGCGGAATCACCACCTCGACATGGTCGACCCCGACACCGTCCATCTGCACCATGAAATAATCTGAATTGGGATCTTTCGGCCGTTGCGGATCGGGAAGCATACCGGCGCTCATCGCCAGGGCGGCAATTTCAGCGCGATTGCTGCAATTGGTTTTGACCATCAGACTGTGCATCCGCTGCCGCAGCGCGGAAACCGAAATATTCAGATCGGCAGCGATCTGTTTGTCCTGCAAACCGCGTCCGATCAGTTCCAGCAATTCGCGTTGTTTGTCGCTGATCTGGTTGCGGTCGAAAAATTCGGCAGCGAAATGCGCCACATAGCGTTGATGCGCAATCAGCGCGGCGACGTTCAACACCCAGCCATGCGCCTTAACGATGAACAGCATGTCCCGTTTGGAATGATCACCGGAAAAAGTAATCATCCCGGCCTGTGGCGGCGCATTCACCCGCAGTGGCACCGAAAACCCAGCCCGCATCCCGCGCCGCGCCGCTTCGCGCAGCACTTCGACACGACGTTCGGGCAGGTGCAGATATTCGTCGGCAAATTCCAATCCGACCAGAACCGGTGTCAGGTGGCGCACCGCATGGCTGCGGAAGGTGGACCATTTGGCGTTCTCGGGATCTTTGTTTTCCTGACCCAGCCAACGGGAATCGTAGGACGTGCGCACAAACAGGATGCGCTGCAATTCGGAAAAATTGCTGGCGGTAATGAAATCGACAAAGGGCAGGTCCAGTTCCCGGCCCAGCCCCACCAGCAAATTCCAGACTTCGACAGAATGGCGGGTGGTTTCTATGTCACGCAGAAAATCATGCAGAAGCTGTGGCGTATATTGTTCCGCCGCCAGCAGATCGCGCTTCTTTGGCCCGTCCGGAGCCGGCATGACTTACCCGCTTTCTTCTTCCAAGTGCAATTTCATGTCGATCAGCACCTGTTGCAACGCCAAGGTTTCCCGCAGCAGCCGTTTGGCTTCGTTCACGCTGATCACACCGTCTTCTATCGACTGATTATATTCCCCCATCAGCATAGCAAAGCGCTGGCTCAGCGCAATAACATCGGAATTCACCCCGCCCTTGTCGTTGTTTTCACGTCTCTGGTTATAAGACAGAGTGACCCCGCGCAGATCAGCCAACGCGCTGGTCACATGTGGATAGGAGGCTGCTTCTTCCAGCGCGGCAACGGCGTCAACGGGCATGAATCGGTCGGCATGATCGTTGTGATCGGAATAATAGCGACCCAGCGTGGCCTTGGATTTTCCGGTCAGTTTGCAGGCGGCTTCGATGCCGACATCCTTGACCAGAGCTTCGGTGTGTTTTTTCAAATAACTTGCGACAACTGACATCGTTAATCCCGAATTTTCCGGACCAGTGCCGGGGAATTGATTGTTCTTATTCCCATTACTGGCTTGTGCCTGAGTTGTCATTTATTAATGCGTCCCGCCTCGGTTGGGACACTGCGCGTGACGATCCTTTGCTCTTGGACCGAAACCACAATGAGGGGTTCGATCCGTTCAGGGGCAGGGCGTGTGCCCGCAGGTGTAACGAGTACCCCGGCGCGTCATCCCCTACATGTGCGCAACGGGAGGGCGGGTTCATCGTGGAATTTACGCGGTGAACCTGCCAGTCTGCCTCTTGCCTTGCGGTCGTGACCGACGGTAAATGCCGACCATGGCCAAGCTCTATTTTCACTATTCGACCATGAATGCCGGCAAATCGACTGTATTGTTGCAGGCGTCTTACAACTACCGCGAACGCGGCATGGATACCTATGTTCTGACCGCGCAATTCGACAATCGCGCCGGGCATGGCAAGGTTGCGTCGCGGATCGGGATCAGCAGCAATGCCGACACGTTCGCGCCCGGAGATGATCTGTTTGCCAAGTTGGAAAGCCGGGTGCAGGATGGATCGGTCGCTTGCATTTTTGTCGACGAAGCCCAATTTCTGGAAAAAGAACAGGTCTGGCAATTGGCAAGGGTAGTGGACGATCTGGGCGTGCCGGTCATGTGCTATGGGCTACGTGTCGATTTTCGGGGCGAACTGTTTCCCGGTTCAGCCGCGTTGCTGGCGCTGGCGGACGAAATGCGCGAAGTCCGCACCATTTGCCATTGCGGCAAGAAGGCGACGATGGTGGTGCGAATGGGCCCGGATGGTCAGGCGCTGAAAGAAGGCGCACAGGTACAGATTGGCGGTAATGAAACCTATGTTTCGCTCTGCCGTCGCCATTGGCGCGACGCGGTCGCTGACCAGTAGGCGCGCCCGCGATTGCCTCACGGACGCGACCGCCTGTTTTCAAGCCCGTTCCAGCAGGACCGATCCGACAGAATACCCGGCACCGAAAGAACAGATCATCCCCAGATCGCCCTTGACCATGTCTGCGGAATTCTGGGCAAAGGCGATGATCGACCCGGCCGATGACGTGTTAGCATATTCCTGCAGGATATTGGGTTGTTCGTCCCGGTCCGGGTCGCGGCCCAGCACCTTGCGGCCAATGAAATCATTCATCGCCTTATTGGCCTGATGCAGCCACATCCGGCGCAGATCTTCGGGTTTGTGGCCGGCGTCGGCCAGATGTTGCAGCATATGGGCCGACACCATCGGCACCACTTCCTTAAACACCTTACGGCCATTTTGCATGAACTGCATGTCGCGGCGATCCTTCATCCCGTCGGGACGATTGCGGCGCAAGAAGCCGTTATTGTTGCGGATATTGTTTGAAAACTCAGTCGCGCAGCGTGTCGAATGCACGATCCAGTGATCGCCTTTGGCGTCTTCGGCCCGTTCCAGGACGGTTGCTGTGGCCACGTCGCCGAAAATGAAATGGCAATCGCGGTCGCGCCATTCCAGATGGCCCGAGGTGATTTCCGGGTCCACCACGATGGCACAGCGCACCGATCCCGCCCGGATCATGTCGGCAGCGGCCTGAATGCCGAACGTGGCCGAGGAGCAGGCCACATTCATGTCGAAACCAAAACCCTTGGCTCCGAGTTCTTTCTGAATTTCGATCGCCACCGCGGGATAGGCCCGTTCCATGTTGGATGCGGCACAGATCACCAGATCGACCTCATCCCCGCGACGTCCGGCCTGTTCCAGGGCGGTCTTGCAAGCCTTGATGGCGATCTCGGTCATGATACCGGGTTCGTCGTCGCTGCGCTGGCGCAGATGGGGATACATCCGGGCCGGGTCCAGAATGCCTGCTTTGTCCATTACATGGCGCCGTTCGATCCCGGAGGCTTTGAATATGAATTCTGGCGACGAATGCTCTTTCGCCGCCATCTCTCCGGCCGCGATGGCGTCGGCATGTTCTGCGTTATACAGATCAACATAGGCGTTGAACGCCTCGACCAGTTCTTCGTTGGTGATGGTTTCCGGCGGGGTAAACACCCCGGTTCCGGTGATCGCTGGCGTATACATCTGATCCCCCAAGAAACGTGTCCCCCAGATCACCCCAGAGATGGGTCTGGGTCAACCCTTGCCCCTGGGGAAGTTGATCGATTCAAACCGCGTTCGGCGGTGTTTCCCCATCAAAGAACGCCTTCAGGTTATCCAACGCCATCAGTCCCATCGCGGTCCGAACGTCCAGCGCCGCAGTGCCGAGATGTGGCAGCAGTGTGACATTGTCGAGCCGGGTCAGCGCCTGCGGCACCTCGGGTTCGAATTCGTAAACATCCAGTCCCGCCCCGCCGATGCGCCCGGCCTGCAAGGCGTCGACCAGCGCCGCCTCGTCGACAACATCGCCGCGCGCGATATTGATGAAATGGGCGTGGTCCTGCATCGCGTCGAAAACCGCGGTCCCGATCATGTGATGGGTTTCGGCGCCGCCGGGAACCGCGACGACAATGAAATCAGACTGTTCGGCCAATTCGATCAGGCTGACCTGACGGGCTGGAAGGCCGACTTCTTTGCGCGACCTGTTGGAGTAAAGCACCTGCATCCCGAAGCCGAAATGGCAGCGCTGCGCGATTGCCTGCCCAATCCGGCCCATGCCGATAATGCCCACCGTTTTTCCGCTGACCTGCTGACCCAGCATCTGGGTCGGGTGCCAGCCGGTCCAGTTGCCCGACCGTACCAGTCTTTCGCCTTCTGCGGCGCGCCGGGCGCTCATCAGCAGCAGTGTCATCGCAATATCGGCGGTCGCATCGGTGACTGCGCCCGGTGTATTGCTGACCGTCACCCCGTGATCGCGCGCCGCCGCGACGTCGATATGATTATAGCCAACCCCGAAATTCGCCAGAATCTTGCAACGCGGTCGACCGAATTCGGCAAAGATATCGGCCGAAAACCGGTCCCCCAGCGTTGGCATCATGCCGTCATAAAGCGCCAGCGCCGAGCGCATTTCCGACCCGGTCATCGGGATGTTGCTGTCGCGGATTTCGACATCGAACAGGGCTTCGGCACGCGCCATCACGGCGGGCGGCATCGGGCGGGCGATCAACACCCGGGGTGTTTTGCGTGTCAATGCATTCTCCCGCCCAGGGGGACTTCCTGATCCGGGGCGACCAGAACGATGCCGCCCTCGGGGTCCGACACGCCGAGAACCAGAACCTCGGACATGAACTTGCCAATCTGGCGCGGCGGGAAATTGACCACCGCCATCACCATTTTGCCAGTCAGGCTTTCGGGAGTGTAATGCGCAGTGACCTGAGCCGAGGTCTTCTTCTCGCCGATTTCGTCTCCGAAATCGATCCACATCTTGATCGCGGGTGTCCGCGCCTCGGGGTAGGGTTCGGCCCGGACCACGCGTCCGGCGCGAATATCCACTTTCATGAAATCGTCAAAACTGATTTCAGCCATTGGCCAGCTCCTTCGAACGGTCGGTGGCTGCCTTGACCGCGCGTTTCAGCAGCGCCGGGAAGCCGTTCGTTTCATCCATCAATACCTCTAGTGCTGCCTGCGTTGTGCCGTTGGGGCTGGTCACATTGATCCGCAGCTGCGCCGGATCTTCTTCTGCCTCTTCGGCCAGCGCCCCGGCACCTGCCACCGTCGCCTTGGCCAGTTGCATCGCCAGTTCGGCGGAAAGACCCTGAGCCTGCCCCGCAGCGGCCAGCGTTTCGATCAGGTGGAACACATAGGCCGGGCCGGACCCGGACAGACCGGTGACCGCATCCATCTGGTCTTCGCTTTCCAGCCGCACAACCTGACCCACGGCGGTCAGCAACGTCTCGGCCAGATTCAGCGCAGCACCGCTCACATGGGCGTTGCCGATGATCGCGGTGATGCCCCGGCCAATGGCGGCAGGGGTGTTGGGCATCGCCCGCACGATCGGGGTTTGGGAGCCAAGAACCTGTTCGAATTGCGCGATCGGGGTGCCTGCGGCGACCGAAATGAACACGGTTTTGCCATTGCCCATCGCCGCCAGCGTGGGCAGCGCATCACCCATCATCTGTGGCTTGACCGCGATCAAGACCACGGCGGGAGTTTTCGGCAAATCCGCGTTGATATGAACGCCGGTCGATTGCAGCCAGTCAGATGGTTTAGGGTCGATCACCCAGACCGATTTGGCTGGTAATCCCTGCTTCAGCCAACCGGCCAGCATCGCCGATCCCATCTTGCCGCAGCCCAGCAAAACCAAGCCATTGCTGGCGACATGATCCATATCCATGAAATCCCCCTTGCCTTACTTTCCGGTTTGGGGGGCAGTGTTACGCGCGGCCGTAAGCCTCTGCAATGGCGACCTGCATTGCGTTTTCGGTTGAGCGGTTTCCCCACACCACCAGTTGCAGCGCCGGGTAATAGCGTTCTGAGCTCAGCACGGCGGCATTGATCATGGTGTCGATCTGTTCGGCGCAGGCTTCCTGCCCGCCCGCCAGTACCAGACCATAGCGATACACCATCAGGTTCTGTTCCGCCCAGAAGGTGAAAGACCCTGCCCAGCATTGATCATTGACCGCGTTCAGGGTTTCATAAAGTGACGGAATCCGGTCCTTGGGTGGTTCCATTTCAAAGGTGCAGATCAACCGCAGCGTTTCATCATGTGCCGACCATGCCAGAGTCAGGGTGTAGTTGCGCCACTGACCTTCGACGACCATGGCGATCTGATCTTCACCGATCCGGTCGAAATCCCATTGGTGATGTTCGGCGATATATTCGACGATATCTATCGGGTGCAGATCTTCATGCAAAAACTGCTCGGACAATGCCATGACGCCACCTCATTTTGCTTGGCACTAGGGCGAATTCGCGCCCCAAGCGCTTGTTGCCTGCTCTAATGGTCGGGGACGTGTCCCCCCGTCCTACAAGATATGGTGGGCTTCAAAGATTCCCCTGTAAAGCTAAATTTTGGGGATAACCGCAATAAGTTGTGGATGAATGGCATGTTCGCGCTGAATATTGAGGCACAAGCCGGCCCGCTTTGCGTTCGCAAGCGGTGTGACAAGCGGCGTCTGCCAGATGTAGCTGTAGCCGGTTGTAGCCGGTGTAGCCGGTCAGCGAAATTTGCAGTGTTTGACACTTATGTCTGCAGCAGAACGGTTTTTGAGAGGGCGGCCTGACGTTACCCCCCAAGCTTGAGCTAAGTGTTCCGACGAAACAGTACTACTTGAACGGTGCTAAAAGCGTCATTGAACAGTTGCCAACGTAGATAGGCTTCACTCACTAACCTCCTGAAGGTCCAGCGCAGTGTAGGTAGTACTCACAGAGCCGTCAGGTTTCCTCAACGTTCCAACCTCGATCGTTGCTCTATATGTGGCTCCCAGCATGAAGCCATCGTGGCGCTCGATGCGCTCTAAGTAGTCCTGACTGATTTGCTGGCTAAACTTCCCGGTATGAACTGTCTGCTCATCATGCTTTCTGAACTCGAAGCTTCGCTTGATTGGGGTCAGTCCAACCAGCTTACCAATCCATGTCTCTTTTCGTATATTCACTTCGGTCGCAGAGATTCTTGTATATGCGCGATGAATGGCAGCATGGTCCAGCGAACATGATTTGTCGCGCAGGTGGGCCTTAAACGTAGCATTGTTCTTTTCTAGGTGGTTAAAGAAGCTGCTGATCTCGTTAAAAACACGTGGATTGATGTCATTTACGTCGATGAGAAAATCTTCATCGTCCTCTTGAGAAAGTTCTTCAAACAGGGCGGCGGCTTCTTCTATGGCTTCCCTAAGCGGGGTCTTCATAACACTAGACTGATCCGCATTTTTTTCCTCAAGCACAAAGCCAAACGATCCTGTAGCTAGCCCGCTCAGGTTTAGCTGCGCCAGATCTGACCCCTTGATTTTCCCTTTACTTTGTAACTGGCCTTTTAGGCTGGACGAAAATAGTCGCGTCACAATCCCCTGAAAGTGCAGTAGGGCATGAGCAGCGAAACCCGCATCAATTGAGGAAGTCCCGCGAACTGGGCTTCCGTCGAAGAGCACCGACACCTCAGCGATGTTCGCATCTTTCTGCTCGGCCAACTGAAGTTTTTCTGAGATAGACCTCAGACGAGACTCATAGTTCATTTTCGCCACGATGTCCGATGGCGAGTCAATGCTCTGAATCAGTGCCTCAAGCTCAGCCTTTTGATGGCGGAGGTCGGCAATGGACAGCAGATCAGACATTGCAATTCCTCCCTATTGCATCTCTAACCGCGAAGAACTCCGCTTTGTCGACTGCTAGCGGTATGCAGAGAATTCCTTTCTTTTCTGTTGATCCGCGAATGTCACTAAACAGGCCTCCCCAGTACACAGTGTCGCGAACCAGCGAGCTCGCACCGGCGTCTAGATCAATAGCGTATGTATCACACCTGAAGGTAGCTTTCATCCGACCAGTATCAAAGAACTCCCGATGAAGAGTTTTCTGGTAGTCATCAACCCACGTCGCTTGGTCAATTTGGTATTTGAGCGGCCGGTGAAACAACGTGACTACGTCAATATCGCTGGGGGGGCGATTATGCTTGGCTTCAACGTCCTCGACGAAACTTCCGTCTACCCACTGAGAGCCACTGACGAAACCCCCTTCGAATAGGTGCTTGCGGTATTCGTTCAATCCCAAAAGGAGTTTTGCTCGTTCACCAGAGGAGCAGAAACGTTCGACAACTTGAAACATGCTCGTGTCATAAGGAGATCTATGCGCCGGGTTGGTCGGATTCCCGTTGACGAAAGGAGGCAAGCACCCGTTTGAGGCAAAATCAGGGATAGTCATATTATACTCAGAATCAACTTTCACGTACACTGCTTGAAACTACGCAGTTGATCAAGGCAAAGGGGTCATGATGTATCGGCCAACGCCTCTCTTAGCATGATCCACGCCCGTGCCGCAGCCAACGGGACCACCCCGTTACCGGCCGCAGCGGTTCGGTCCATCCCGGAGGCCAGCCCATGATCCAATCGGAGAAGGCTGGGTTTAAGGTCAGGCCGTTGGTCGAGTGTTTCTCGCCATTTAGCAATATCACCCGGTTCGGGTGGGAAGTGGGGAAGCGCGTACCCGTCCAGCCTACAGCCGTCAGCAGATCCCACAGGAGTGTCCAGGACACTACCTGGTTCTTCAGCCCCATCTGGCTGCCCGTTTGGTTCAGATCGTTGCGAAACGCCAACCCGCTCGGGCCGATCTGGATGCAGGCGCGATTCCCCGATCCTTTGAAGGTCGGCGTGGCCCAGAATGAACAACCTTTCGCGGGTATGCGACCCGCCGACTTCCGCCGCTGATAGGACACACGCTGCAACCCGGTAGCCCATTCTTTGAAGGTCTCGGGCGACGTCCTGGAGGCCGAGGGTGAGATGGCCGGGGACGTTTTCGAAGAAGCACCATTCCGGGCCGATCTCCTCGACGATGCGCGCGACCTGCGGCCATAGGTGGCGGGGGTCGTCCTCGCCGCGGCGTAGCCCAGAGAGCGTGAACGGCTGGCAGGGATATCCGGCAGAGAGGAGATGAACCTTTCCGCGCCACGCTCGGCCGTCGAAGGATCGCAGATCGTCCCAGACAGGAGCCGCAGCCAGGGACGCGTCCGCCATCCGCGCCACGAGAGTGGCCGCGGCGAAACTGTTTCGCTCGACATAGCACACGGTTCGATATCCGGGTTCTGCCAGGTGCAGCCCGAGATCCAGTCCTCCGACGCCAGCACAAAGGCTGACGCCGAAAATTTCTTCATGTCTTGAGGTGGGACAAACAGCCACATGAGACCTCTTTTCCGTCGCGATCTGGTCGCTTGGGTGAAGGGCTCTCTAGGGGCCTCAGGGTGTTAAGAATACGGCATCGCGGGCATTTGATCGAGATCGATCCGCTGATCACGAGACCTATCATCTTGAATAGCAGTCGGCCGCATTGGGCGCAACGTTGCTCTTTCTCCATTCGGTAGAATCGCTTTAGCTTGGGGCCGCCCACCGGTGGGTGAGGAGCGGCCATAAGCTTAGTCTGGTCGGCGGGGTCCTGCTGTGAGAAGTTTAGGCCCCGTGTCGGGCCGCGTTTATGCGCGGTCCGGCCTCCCGCTAAGGTCAGGCGCTATAAGCCGCGTCGAAGGCCGCCTTGATGTCGAAACCGGACAGATCGCCTGTCACGAGGTCCATCTGCTCAGAGACGGCCCGTTCCGCAGCAAAGCAGGCTTTGACATGCGCAGCGACAGCACCTGCAATGGCGAGTATCTGCGCCGTGGTGAGTTGCTGCCAGCCGCTTGCAAGCTTCCAGTCAATCGGCTCAGAGATCATCCCCGCACTGATAGACTGGACCGTGGCAGCGATCTGCGCTTGGCTCTCGCGGGTGGTGACAATCCGCGCACCGCCGGTGAGGTCCAGCCCACCGGTCTCGCGCTGCCAGCGGAGATCGGACAAAGCGGAAAACTTCAGCTGCCGCAGCTGTGCCTCGCTTGGGGCTGGTGGGTTTTTTGCTTCGGCATACGAGGCGATCACTTCCGCTTCGGTCATGCCGGGCCGACCGAAGAAGGTGGAGATTGCCACGGTTTCCGGGTCGGTATCGTCAACTATCTGCCACTTAGTTGCGCTGATTTTATTTGTTTGCATTTCCGTTACCCCAAAATGTGAATTGTGTATTTTCTGGACTGACCGCTCCTATTTTCGATATAGAGCTTACCGTCGGAGTGCGCGGAAACAGTAATGTAGTCGTCCGTCCCAGTTGTGCCAGTCATCGCGCCAGTGGACACCGCTCCTCGCGCAGCGGTGAAAATTTGGAAACATGCCGATGACGTACCGACATCGAACCATGCAACCACCGGGGTAACGCTACCCGGATAGTCGTTATCGTTATCTGATGATAAAAATATATATCCGCCTTTATTTTTTGGCTCCACTTCGCCTACGGCGTCATCGGCAATAGTGATAGTGAGCGCCTGGATGACCGCACCGTTGATCGTTGTGATCCCGCCCGTTGTCGACCTGAGTACAGACTGCCAATCCCACACCGGATCATCTATAGTTCCGCCATTTGACGCACGATTGTAGATTTCCCCGCTAGTCGTATAAAATGTCTGAACAAACTGGTTGAGTGAATTAATTCTAGGGGTAAAGTAAACAACCCCAACAGCCCCAAGACGCCCATCAAGGTCATGATCACCATTAACGCCATATATTCCTGCCCCAACGCCGGTGCAGTCATTGAGGGAGGTATTCGGCCATAGGGGAGGGCCAGATAGGTTGCCCAGCCCGAAAGCACCCAGCGTCAGCAACACCCCAGCGGTGGTGTCTGTGGCGCTTGACTGCACGGCATCACCAGTTACCGTCTTGTGAAGCTTAATGCTGCTAGACAGCCACTCAATGATGTCGGCCCCACCGGCCATCAAAGAAGCGGCATTCGCTGCAGTGCGTCGGATGCCGGTGTCTTCATCACTGGTAAACCGCACCCCACCCGCACTCAGCGACCCATCCGGGAACTTGCCCTGACCGATGGTGTCATAGACGCCCTGATAGTTGGTCATCAGCGCATTGACCGCATCAACAAGGACAGCGGTCAGACCCTGCGTCGGGACAATGGCGTAAGCTTGGCCGGTCTGCGTCGTGCCTTCGTATACCTTGGCCAGCGTGATCGACGCGTCGCTCACCACCCCCTCGATTTCGTAAAGCAGACCATTCGGCATGAGGATGCCATATCCAGCCTGTGCGGTGCCGACCCAGCTTGTTCCGGCACCTGTGACCGTGGCGCTGCCATTGGTGACACTGATCGTGCCCGTTTTGATCCAGCTCATTTGCTCTCCTCTCGGCCCGGTTTCGTGGGCCAGTTGATTTGTTGGGGAAATCCGGGTTGCTCGGTGACATCGCGTAGTGCTGCGCGGTATGTCTGCCAAGCTGATCGATCGACCGGTGCATCAGGTAACTGCGACCAGTCGCTGTCGGCCAGCAGACGATCACGGCGGGCGCGGGCATCGCGGGTTGCAAGCCCGCGTTCTTTGCTTTTCTTTGACGCCAGACCGATCGGCACGATCCGGCCATGTTCTACGCGGTGCTGGGCCGGGTCGGCGGTGCCTGCCATGAAGGCCCGGCCCGGGGGCAGAGCATGGGCAACGCTGCGCCGGCTGCCGGTGACGGTACCGGTGATCCGTCCGGTCTCAGTCTCAAAAATAACGAACTTATGAAGCATCAGCGGTATTTCACCTCCGCACTAAGGCGAGCGTTCTCGATACCCAGACCGGAGCCGAGACGGTATTGAAGGGTGTATGTTTTGAGGCCTTTTCCGGCCGGTGACGCTTTGCCTCTGATATGGATCGCGGCCTGCGCCGTCTCGGAGCCGATAGAGTGCAGAACGCCCCCCGTGTCATTGCGGATCAGCCGCAACGACCAAGGAGCATTGCTTGCCACCAGCAGCACTACGTCGGCGTCAATGATCACCGACTGGGCGTCTTCGACCTGATCGACGGTGATCGACATGTAATCAGACCAGGGGTCGCTGGATGTGGTGTAGCCTGTATCCCCGGCAGGCGTGGTCTCTGTGGCGTCAAAGTCGAGGGTGATCGACTCCCCAGCCACCTGCAATGTGCCGATCTGCGCGTTGGCAATCATTGCGGTACTGATCCACGCCGTCTGCGCCAGCAGAGTGCCGGTCATGAAGCTGCCCGTCACCTCGACATTACCGTCGAGCTTGATGTGCTGAGAATTGAGCCGGATCAGTTCGGTCGGCCCGTCTACCGGATCATCCGCCGCGACCAGCTCGATCCCCGCCGAGGCCCCACCGGCACCAACGCGCCATGTCAGAGTTGCAGCGGCATACCCTTCGAGCGTCGTGATCGCCGTCTCCTGCTGTGTCACGGTGGCAGATATCGACCCGACAGTCGTCTCTACCGTATCGACACGACCGCTCAGAGCGCTGTCGGCATTGGCGCGGGCCGTCTGTTCGGAGGTGATCGCAGCGGCATTCGCCCCGGAGGTCGCTTCTACCGTATCGATCCGCCCGCTCAAAGCGCTGTCGGCATCGGCGCGGGCAACCTGTTCGGAGGTGATCGCGGCGGCATTCGCACCGGCACTCGCTTCTACCGTATCGATCCGCCCGCTCAAAGCGCTGTCGGCATTGGCGCGGGCAAGCTGCTCGGACGTGATCGCGGCCTCTGCCTCGCCCAATGTGACGGCAAGCGCTTCGCGCGCCAGCGCTTCTGCCTGCAACGCCGTGACACGGGCGATCCGCTCGGTCACGATCTGCGATACCGCATCGCCCAGACCGACAGTCAGTTCCTCGACCGAACCTGCCGTCGCCTCCTCCCCATCAGTGACGCGGGCGTAGAAATCAGAACGCGCGACCGCAAGTGCGGCCTGCAGCGCTTCGCGCCCGCCGTGATCAAACAGCAGCGCCCGCAGGGCAGCCAGCGCGGCCTCCTCGCCAGCCTGGCTGATACCAGCGGTCAGTTGGCGGCGGGAATTGGCGGCGGCGACAAGCCCGGCCGCGGTGTTCTCGACGCGGCCATCCAGCGTGTCGATCGCCTCGACCTGGCCCGCCAGGTCACCGCTGACCACGCCCAGATCGATCTGCACCTGGTGCAGCGCCCGGGCGGCGGCGCTGGCACTGTCTGCCTCAAGTCTATTGACCTCGGTTAGACCAGCCTCGACATCGCCGACGCTGGCCTCCATCGCCGTTATGTCCTCGGCCAGCGCCGTTGTCTCGGTGGCCCGGGCGGTTGTTTCCGCCTCGATCAGCGCAACAGCATCGGCATAGGCCACGCCAAGCGCAGTGCTGACCTGCGCAAGGCTTTCGCGGTCCTCATCGACCAGCGCAACCATATCCTGCCGCAGATAGGCCAGATCGGCGCGCTGTGTCTCAGCGGCGCTGTGCATGTCCAGAAGTTGGCTCAAGCTGGCGATCGCCTGGTCTTCCAGGTCTTGCCGCGCCTGGTGAATATCGGACAGCGCCACGCCGAAACGCGCCCCGTCAAAAGCGGACAGCGACACCTGCACATCCGAGACATCCGCCGCCAGCTCGTTGAAATCGGTCTGCGTCACCCGCAGCGCGATCTCGGCCTCCAGACTGTCGATATCCAAAACAGCTTGTGTCAGGGTGGCCGACAGGCCTGTGACCGTCAGCGTGTCTGCTTTAAGGGTGATCGCCCCCTCCAGCGCGTCGATATCGGCCTCCGCGACGCTGAGCCGTCCGCTGAAATCGGTCAGGATCGGCATATCCGCTGGATCGAGCTGCGCCTGGGCAATGGCGATGGCCATATCGGTATAGGTTGCGCGTAGCTCGATCGAGGCGAGCGCCGCGTCGAAATCGGCGCGCACGGTCCCCAGTTCGTCATCGATCCGAGACACCGCTTCGATACTGACCCGGCCGGTTTCAGGATCGACCACGATCCCGGCCGAGGCCATGCGCGACGACAACCCAGACAGACCCAACTGCGCCGAAAGCAGCATCTGGTTGATGTCTTCGACGGCCTGATCGGTCTGCAGCTCGCGCGGAATGCGCAATTCCAGATCCCGGTCGATCCGCGCGATATCATCGATCCTGTCGCCCATGCCGGTTTCCAGATCGCCTACACGGCCCACGGCTGTGTCGATATCGGTGATCAGCTCGTTGACGGCGGCGGTGGTCTCCCCGCGCAGCACATCGACCTGACCGCTGGCATCGGCCAGCACTTCTTCGGCACGGGCTGCAGCCGCGTCAGCATCGGCCTGGGCCGCGTCGATCGCGCCGGTGATCGTCGCGGCGATATCTGCCGCGCCCAAACGCACATCCGGCGTGATCACCGGCACCCAGGACGTCCAGGCCGTCGGGCTGTCCTGTACCAGATCGGCGCGGACCTCATATCCGGTCGCGGGCAGGACCCCATCCGACACCACATATCCGCCAGCCGCCACATCCTGCGTCGATCCACGCAGCACCACTTCGGCGGTAGCGGTCAGGCGGATTTCCCATGCGATACCGCGCGCGGTGTCGCCCAGATCGGGGTCCCAAACCAGCGACAGCGCCGGACGCCGTGCGGTGCTGGTGGCATCGTCGATCGTTGTCGCGGTAACGCCAAACCCTTCGACCGGCTGCGCGGCGGGCAGCGTCCAGCCACCCGTGGCGGGACTGCGCGGCAGGGTGAAGCCCGGTTCCCAGTCGTAATCCGAAGGGTCGACCTCGCGCATTGATGCGCGCTGAAGACAGGTGGATATGTGATTGTCTTGCTCGGAAATCTCGAACAGCTTTGACGCATAGCCATTGCGCTCAGATGTCCAGGACACCGCATCGAGCGGTTCGAGAAGCGCGGCTGCGGGCGGCAAGGTCAGACCGTGCCGGCGGAAGCGGCGCTGGTCTTCCAGATAGGCCCGCGTCACCCGCTGCACCTGATCAGGATATGGCACGGCAGGCAGGCTCAGATCGGCCATCAGCCGCTTGCCCTGATCCTGCGCTTCGTATTCATCGGAATATCGGGCGGGAGCGTCCGAGGTTTCCCAGCTGCTTTCCGGGTCGGGGAAACTTGCCGACACGCCGTTATAGGTCTGCGAAAGACCAGGCCAGGGGGTCAGGTCTTGCGATTTGCTGACGACAAGATGGTCATCGGTGAAGAAATAGACCGGTAGGGTGGCCGGGCCGATCCGAGTTGACCAGATGCCGCCAACCTCGGCAAGCTGTCCGCCGCAGCCTTTCAACAGCTCTTGAATGACCTTTGAAGGCTCCTCGTCGACCGTGATTTCGAAGCCCGCGCGGAATTGCGGCTCGGTCCCGCCGCCTGCCAGGGCAATCGCGATGTCGCATTCGTTCATGGCCGCAAACCAGACATCCAAGGGCAAGTCTGACGCCGGCACACGCCCGCCCCAGATGTTCCCCCCAGGCAATTCTATTCCGCGCAGGATGTTGTAGACCTGCACCCCGATATTGCCGGATGGTGCCCAGGTCGTTTTGTCGGCCCATCGCTGGGGTCCAGAGCCGCCCACACTGGTGTCCAGCCGGGGGTCGTAGAGCGGTATGCCCCCCATTTCGAACCGGACGCGGGGCAGGCCGTTATAGACCTCGCTGTCATATTGGAAGGTCAGGATCGCATAATTCAGACCCGTCCCAACCATGTCGGCCGACCACGGCCGATCCGGGTAATCGGCATATTTGGCCAGTAGCATCGGATCGGCTGCCGTCTGACTGCCGTCGTAATACTTGACCCACGCCCGGTCCTGGTGAACACCCAGCACTGGCAGGCCATAATCTGCATGCGGTGTTTCGCCCAGTTCGACGCGGTTGCCATCAATGAACAGCCCCTCCAGCGTCTGTCCTGGAATATCGCCGAGTTCGATCACATAGGTCAGATAGAGGTTGCGGTTCTTGTTGGGGCGCGAATGCGACATTGCAGGGCAGACCATCGTGCCGCCGGTAGCGTATCTGCCCAGAATGAAGCTCAGAGGATTGGTGCCGCCGCCTGCGGTGGTCGATGTCTTCAGCCCGGCGGAACGCGGGGGCGCCTGAAGGGCAGCCTGTAGCGCCGAGACCGCCACGGTCATGAGCAACCGGCCAAACATCCCCTGAACGGCAACCCCAGCAAACGTCAGCGTTCCTGGCATTGCCGCAAGAGCTATGAGGTTCCCGATAACAGGCATCAGCGATCGCCCACTGCGAAGGCGCGCATGGCCCGCAGGCGCGACAGGATAGCGCCGCCGGTTGGTCCCAGAACATAGATCATTTGTCCCTGGCAGATACCAAGCGCGGGGCCGTCGTCGGTATCGACGACCATGCCATCGCCGGGCCATGCGAAGGCAGGGGCGATTTCAGGCAGATGATGGGCCGCCAACGCGATATGGTCGGCAAAGCCATCTTTGCGCAGCACCCGCAGCCCGCCGCGCAGTGTGGTGTAACGCCCCCGGTAGGGTGCGGCATAATCCACACCGGTCTGGGCTTCGACGGCACCTGCGAAAAAGAGCGCGCAATCGTGCTGACCGGGCTTGAATGGCTCGTGGGCTGTTCGTTCCAGATACCGGACCAGGCGCGGCTTCCAGTCGGGCAGACGCTGCATCATTCGGTCCTCCGCGTCTGACCCCACCAGACATCCACCTGACCGCTGACATCGATGTACCGGCGGAAACGGTCGTCGCCGCGCTGGCGCTGTGTCTGGTCGGATTTCTTGAGCGAGAGGGGAATGGTCAGCATCCGGGCCGACGAGGCCGCAACGATTTCCGCCCGTCCTGTCCCGCCTTTCGGGGGCGTGGTGATCGGGGCTTCATCGACAAAGCCCTTGAACAATCGGTGCGGTTCGGCCGCCAGCGTCATCGACTCCGGCCAGAACAGCGCGCGGTGCAGCTCGACCGGGGCAAAGCGCGCATCATAACCGCGCAGCAACTGGGCCACCTCGGTGCTCAGCGCATTCAACGAAAACCGCTGCATGCGCACCTCCAGCCCCACTTGCGATGTGATGCTGCCCAGGCCCAGAACTGCACCCGCACCGTAATAAGTCCGGGTTTCACCACCGATGACGAAGTCGTGGTGATCGTCACCGGTCCAGAGCCCGAGCGTTTGAGGGGCGCCGGTATCGCGATCCTTAGCGGTCACCCACAACAGGCCATAGGCCACCAGATCGGTCTGGCCGGTCAGATAGGCAACGGTTGTGGCGTCGTAGTTGCGCATGGATCACCTCAGAGTCTGGCGGAAACGGAACTTGAAGCCTTCGTTGATGCGCGACCGGTTCGATCCAGGCTCCACGCTGTCAGGAACGATCAGCGCCTTGCAGGCTGGCTGCACCAGCGTCACACCTGCCCCGATGACGGCCCCCGGGCGGATATGCGGAACCACTTCGAACAAGCCGGTTTCACCGCCTGCATCCGCGTCGGCCTGCGTGGTCTGGATACGATGCAACGCGGTGCGGGTGGGTGAACTGCCATAGCTGAAGGACAGATAGTCCCCGACACCGAGCCGATAGCCTGCGGGCAGGTTGGTCAGGCTCAGGTCGCGATTATTCGATGCCAGGCTGGAGATCTGGGCTGTGATGCCTGAAATTGCGCTGCCAGTCGGATCGGCCAGAGGCACAGGGCGACGACGATCAAAGGCCATGAAGGCACGCCCGGGCTGCTGCAGGGCGGCCAGATAGACCTCGGCCCTGGCGATCTCGTCATAGCTCATCCTGCCCAGCGTCACTTCGCCGGTCCAGAGCCGCGTTCCCAGCTGCGCGGTAATGACCTCGCCGTCGCCGGTTTCGGAAGCCTCATATGCACCGGGCAGGTGAAAGGTGATCTGAGATATCGGCAGCCAGGCGAAGAAATCCGAGGCCGAAAGGGGGTAGCTCAGTGCCATCAGCCAACCTTCCCTGGATCGTTAGAGATATCCTTGATCCGGCGCGGCAGCATCCGGTCATAAGTTTCGAGCATCCCTTGGGATATTTCGACGGCGATGCCGGTGCTTTGGCTCAGCATGGTGGCCTTCAGGTCTGGGGACAGGTCCAGCTTCACATGCGCCATGCCACCTGCTGCGGGTGTCCCCGCCGATCCACCTCCGATCGCGCCGCCCCTGGCGAAACCGGGGATCGGCGCACCGGCATTCATCGCCTCCAACAGGTGGCGATACCGGGCCGTGGCGCGGGCGTTCATCATGAACTCGCCCGAGCTGCCCCACATCAGAACCTTGTCATCGGTCCCACCACCAGGGCCATAGACCTGCCCGCCCGACGCCAGCGCCGGGATCTCGCCACCTTGGGAAAAACTGAAAAGCGGGGTGGTCCAGCCGAACAGTTGCGCCAGCGGCCCTTTCCCAAGGATCGCAGCCTGCAGCGCCGCCTGCGTCAGGGCGAGCCCGACATTGTTCAGCACATCCTCAAGGCTCTCGCCCTGCAAAATCAGGCCGTCGAGAGAGTCGTAGAGCGTATGGTTGAAGAAATCCTGCCGTTCCTGAAGGCCGTCCATCGCTTCCTGTTCGGCGATACGCTCAGTAATCATCGCCTGCACGGCAGCCCGTTCTGCATCGGTCGCCCCGGCCAGAGCCTCGCGGTTGCGGATCATTTCTTTCTGCACCGGGTCCGTGGCCCGCAGCAGGTCAAGCTGTTCCTGCTCGCGAGCGATCAGGCGTGCAAGCGCTTGTTCTTCCTTGCGGGCCGAACCGCCGCCACGTTTTGAACTCCGATTGAACCTCGCGATGATTTCGTCGATAGGCGTGTAATTTAAGCTATTTTGGTATCCGGCCTTACTGCCCCCCTCCTCAAAATCCCGAGGATCACCGCCGCGTCCGGAATATGTCTTTGACGACTGAAGGTTCACAATTCCCATTGCCGTCGCCAGCGAAATACCCATCTGACGCGCCAGCCTTTCAGCATGATCCGCAGCCGCGCTAATGCCTGCCGAAATATTCAGGTCCGCGAATTTCTGACCGTTGTCGAACGCGGCCAGCATTTCTTTTTTTAGGTCGGCTGAAACACCTTTGCTGTTGAGCTTTTCCTCGTACACTCTTCGCTCGGCCTGCTGACGGAGTTCTGCCACCTGCACACTGCCCGCTCCGTGGAGGGCAATAGCTTCCTGGATGGCCGCTTGTTCACGTAGGCCCGCCAGGATGCTGCGGGCGGCCTGATCCTCCTTCAGCCGTTCCTGAATATAGTCGCCAGCGTTCTTCTTGAGCTCCTGCCAAAGGCTGCCAAGTGCCTTCATATTCTCGTTTGGCGCGGTGCTGGCTTGTTCGACCTTCGCACCGATCAGGATCAAGTCCCGGATCGTTGCCGCCAGCCCATCGTAGAATTCACGTTGTTTGGCATTCAGTTGGTCCAGCCCGCCAGCGGTGTCCAGAAGCTGCTGGCGCAGGTCGAGTGCTGCTTTGAGCTTGGTCGCGGGCTCTTCACTTCGGTTCAGAATTTCAAGGTTGTTGGCAAATTCCGCTCCGGCTGCCCGCGCCGATGCTCGAACCGAACTGAGGCCAAGAAAATCCTGCGCAGCGGACTGCGAGGACCGGTCATCGAAAAATGACAGGTCAAGCACCAGATCCCGCACCGCCGTCGCCTGTGATGCCAGACTGCGATATAGGTCGACCTTCTGAAGTGCGGTCAAATCGGCCAGAATGGTCTTCAGCATCGGGTCCGCTGTCCCGAACTTCTCGACCATATCCAGGGCACCTATCCCGGCGATTTTTTGGGCTTCGTCGAAGGTTTTCAGCGTATCGCGAGTGGCCGCGAGAAGGTCATCAAGCGATTGGGCTTCCTCCTTCGCACCTGTCAGCCAATTCACCATCGCAGCCCCGGCGGCGATCGATCCGATCGTGATCAGGTTGATCGGGTTCAGCATGCCCACAAACGCCCCGCCCAACGCACGGACTGCCCCGCCCGCGCCCATCGGGCCGATGACCTGGGTGATCTGGGTGCCCTGCTGAACGGCCAGTTGCAGCGGGTTCTGCCCCGCCATCATCATCACGCCAACATCGTTGAACTGGGCGATCAGGTTACCGGTTGCCCCGGCAGCGCGCTGGTTGCTGCGTTGCAGATTCACCGCGTCACGGGACGCCTGACGTTCTGCTGCCGCCAATTTCTTGACCTGGTCTTCTGCGCCGTCCGCCGCCCGTCCGAGCTTCTGAACACCGCCTGCCGCAGATCGACCCTTCGACCCCAGCCGTTCCGTTTCGGCACCCGTTTCCTTGACGGCGGTCCCGACCTTGCGCACCTCGGCGGCGGCGACGTCACCGTCAGCAGTCAGGAGAAGGGAGACTTGAAAGGCCATTTAATCCTCGTTCAAGGCCGCCGCGGCCGCCAGTTCAATGATCTGCAAATCGCTCCAGCTTTTGGGGCTCAGTTCCAGCCCCACCCGCCGCAGCGACACGTCGACGCCGCTGTAATCCAACCCCAGAAACACCATTCTCGCGGAGCTGTATGGACCGCCGCCGCGTGTTTGCGTGCGCCATTGCGTGGCGCTTGCCAGAAACGCCTCGGCGGCCGGAACATGTTCGGCCCAGACGCCCTCTTCTTCCGGGGGGCTGTGGAGGGCGGGCAAGGTGATCCCCCACCAGTCTGCCTCGGCCTGAAGCTCGGGTTGCCTTTCCTGCGAAGAAGGGCCGAGCGTACCGGTGGCCCAGGCACGCCCGACCCATTTCAGTTTCCCGGGCGCAGGGTCGACACGGCGCTGAAATAGGTCTGCAGCAGCGCCACGCGGACATCGGCGCGGCTCAGCAACGCTTCGCGCAAGTCTTCGCTCCAGACGACAGGCGCATCGGCATCCCCCACGAAATCATCCCCGCCGATCCACGCGGCGCGCAGCAATTCCTTGTTCTTTTCGACTTCGCCCAGTGTCGTGTCGGTATAATCGTCTTCGGGAACCGCCCTGAAATGACCGACAAAGGTCTGTTCCTGATAACCATCGCCATGCGGGACGTGGACGGTGACGGTTCGGGTGAATTTCGGGGTTTGGACAACGTTGAACATTTGGGCCTCGTCAGGTCAGGGTCAGGGTGAACTGGTCATTGCCAGCGGCGGGACGCGGCAGCAGGCGCAGCGGCCATTCCTTGATGTTCTGGGCATTTTCCAGCCCTTGAACGCGCTGCATCTGCGCGGTCGGTACAGACAGGGACGCAATCCGTCCGGCAGTGGTGCCATGCGTCAGCACCAGCGGCTTCTGGGTCGCATCCCGCGCCAGGGCGAAGGGGTCGAAGGTCGAAATCGGCTGCGCTACCACCTTCGCTTCGATCGTTTCGCGCATTTCGGTGATGATCACGCTTTCGTCCCCGATCAGGAAACGCGGCTCCACCTTGTTGCCAAAATCCAGCGACAGGCTGCGCAGCACGAAACTGGTGCCGTCGATCGTAAATGCAGGCGTATTGGTCGAGGTGGCCACGCTGGGGTCCTTGAACCCGGTCAGAACCGGCGTTGGACGGGTGGATTCGGCGGGTTTGGTCCACAGGCCGGTGAACTCGAATTTCAGATAGGGGATGCCCGAGGCGGAAACATCGATCTTGCAATTGCCCCGGCTGCCGCGCAGCGCGTAAAGCGTGTCGCCGATCAGCAGATGGATCGTTCCGGACTCGCGCCCAGAGGAAATCTTGTTATAGGTCACCGACGTGCCTGCGGCGATGGTCTGGGCGCAGGACGCCATGCGCAGCAGAACGCCCCAGCCCGGCGCGGTGCCCGCCGTGCCCGAAGGTTCCAGTTCCACGTCGAAACTGATCTTGCTGTGCAGGTCGGCCGGGATGGTGCCGGGGTTGCCGTCCCAGGGCAATTCAAGATCGCGCTCGATGTCATTGCCTTCCATCGGCATCAGCCGGATGTCCTTGGCAAGGATCGCTTCGGCCCCGGAAGGGGCGGCATCCACGCCGTAGGTGGTTTCGATCTTGGCCACCAGGATCTTCTCGCGCCAGTAAATCGGTTCAGGCATCGTTCACGTCCTTTTCGGCTGCGGCGGCATTCGCCGGTGCGGGTTTTGTCTCGACAGCCGCTTTCAAACGGTTTCGGCCGTCGACGGTGTAGCTGCCTCCCTTGGCGGGCAGCGGAGGTGTTTTCGGCTTCTGGGTCATGTGGCGATCCTCAGTTGGTCGAAGATGGTAAAATCGAGTTGATAGGTCAGGCGGCCTTCGCCAACGCCCAGCACCGCGCCCCGGGCTAATTGATAGACGCCGGCCGTGCCGCCGGGGGTCCAGCCGGCGATGGCTTCGATCACGTCGAAAATGAACGGTCGCAGGCGCTTGAACGCCCGGGTCGCCCGGGGCTCGGTGGAGCCAAAGACCAGGACCACACTGATCGACTCGGTGTATTCCTGTACGAACAGACCGGTGACCCCGCCGGGCTGCCTGCCGATCATCGCGGCCGGCATGATATAGGCGGCCGGCATTGCGGTCGGGGAACCGCCCCGGCGCAGCATCTCGGTAAAATCGGCGGCGTCATGAACGCGGCCCGCCAGATCCGGGATGCGCGCCGCCAGCCGGGTTTGGACAGCGTCCAGCATCAGATGAAGCCCTTCAGGTTCGCGGCGGTCATCGGTCGTTCGCGATCGGTGACGACAGCGCCGCCACCGCCGTCGCCGGCCGGTTCGATTCCGGCGACAGACAGGCGGATCGCACCCTTGCTGATCGCTTCCAAAGATCGGATCGCCGCCTTGTAGTCGGCTTCGATTTTGGGATTTGGCTCGTAAACGTGCAGGTTCCAGACGGTGATGACTTGGGCAAGCGAAGCCACGAGGTCAGGGGTTTGGGCCAGCGGCAGCACATAACGGGCCGCCAGATAACCGTCGATCAATGCGTCAGCATCGGCCAGCGCCCGATCAACCACATCCGCGTCAATCACACCGCTGGCCACTTCAGCCCGATCGGTCAGATCAATCAGCAGCCGTTCACCGTAGCGGTCGGTCAGGTCTGTCAAAGAGGTGTAGGACATGTTGGCTCCGGCGGTTCATGAGGTCCTGGCGGCGGATTGCGCCGCCGCCAGGCAGGCCCTGTTGCCAGAGCATGGGCAGCCGGGATGAAGATGGCTGCTATTCGGTGTCGATCCGGGCGGTGATCAGGTTCGGTTCGTCTTCCAGCGCGGAGATCTCCGCCGCGCTCAGATCGGCCAGCGGGATATCGACGGTCTCTGCCCCAAAGGACCGGCCCGCGCGGCGGAACCCTTTCGCCGGACCGATGACGCGCAGAACGGGCACCGGTTCGGCTTCTTTGGCCTCGGCCGTTGCGATCCGCTCGGCCAGTTTGGTGTCGCCGATATTGGCGGGGAAGGTCAGTTTCATCTCTGCAGCGCGGGCTTCC
Source organism: Thalassovita sp. (assembly GCF_034670005.1). GTDB lineage: Bacteria > Pseudomonadota > Alphaproteobacteria > Rhodobacterales > Rhodobacteraceae > Thalassobius. The sequence continues at coordinate 155,604 of NZ_JAXMOH010000001.1, read as the reverse complement.
AGCGCGGCGCGTTCGGGGGTTTTATCGGTCATCGCTCAGTTCCCCCCTTACGCCAGCCACGGCACGACGAGCAGTTCGGCCGTGCCTTTCCACTCGTTGGTTTCGCCGCCCGATCCGTTTTCGGAATTCAGCAGCTTGCGACCGGCGCTTTCCAGCGCGGGGGGGACGACCAACAGGTTGGGCATCAGGCCGAGCGGGCGACCGTGGTCGCCTTTCATGCCGGTCAGGGCCGCGCGGGCAGTGGCGTAATGAGCGGCATCCAATGTCTGCTTCGACCCCCAGGCGAACTGCCAGAAGCCGAACCCGGCGTTGTAGCGGGCATCGACACCGTATTCGAACTCCTTGTTCCGGAACACGTTGCCTGATGTCAGGTCGTCCATCGGCACGAATTCATCGTCCTTGCGGACCTGGAAGATGACCGGCTTCAGGGCTCGGTTCACATCGAGCAGGAACCACGGGGTGCCAGACCCGCCGTCGGTATTGGCGACCGAAGCCTCCTCACCGGCCGCGTCCAGCACCGGGTGGTCCGTATCAAAGAAATACTGGCCGTCGTAGCATGTGGTGGCAAAACCAGACTTCAGCAGTTCAAATACCAGCATGTCCTTGTTTGCCGCTGTCGACCGCCCCAATTCAGAGAACATTGGCGTGTAGATCCCGAGGTTGTCGGTCTCGATATCGTCCCGATCGACGCCGATGGTCAGTTCCCAGGGTTCTTCCTTGATTGCATAGTCCGACTGCGACAGGTTCTGCACTGCGCGGGGACCAATCCATTTGCGCATATTCGGGACCTTGCCCAACCAGCCGTATTTCTGTTCCTTCTGGGTTGCTGGAACGGTGGTCGCGATGCGATCGTACTGCGACTGGTGCTGACCAAGTCCATTCTGGAAGGCCGTCGAAAAACCGATGCGCAGGGCGTTCAGGTTTGCTGCATTCACAAGCATCTATCGGTCTCCTTAGGATGCGTTGGTCAGGGCTTCGTCGAAGCGGACCCAGACGCCCAGGGCGTCCACGTCATCGACAATGCCGGCGGGGGATCGGGTGGAGGTGCCATCGGTCTTTGCGACGGTCTGGTCATCCACGGCGTAACATTTGGCCCCGATATCGGCGGCGGTGATTTCGTCCGTGCTTGCCGAATTGGCGTAGCGGTGACTGCCGGGCCGGTAGTCGATGTTCAGCGCGCCATTGGCACCGGCGGAATTGTCCACCTGCTCCTCGGCGCGGCCGACGCCGACCAATCCGGTAGCGGTCTGGCCCTTGGTCAGGTAGCCAGCGGCGTTGCGCATGACGATGGCCCCGCCGAAGATTTTCGTGGATGCCGCAACGCCACCCTGGCGAATGTCGCCCTCATAGCGCGGCGTGTTGCGGTCTGCGGTCAGTGCGGTCATGTGACGGCCTCCGGGTTAGCGCTGCTCGGCTGCAAGCTGAGCGGCATAGTCTTTTTCGGGGATGCCCAGCAGGACGGCGGCCTGACGCTGTTCGGCGTTCAGAGCGACTTCGCCATCCTTGGGCGTGGGCGGTTCCAGCGCGGTGTGGGAGTTATCGAGCCGGGGGAAGGCATTGATCAGCTCTTCAGTGCCGGTCGCATCCTTCATGTGCATGGCGATGTACTTGTCGCGCAGCGGCACCACACCGACGCGGCGATCCGCGATGGCCTTGTCGACAAAGGCGGTGGCCTTATCCCGAGCGCCGCCCAGCTTGATGCCATTCAGTTCGGTTGCCAGATCCTTCAGCTCGGCCTGCAGGGCAACGATGGTTTCGCCATCCTCACCGCCCGATGTCTGGGCGGCATTCAGAATGGCGGTGTGATCGGCTTCGGTAGTCAGGCCCAGGGCGACGGCGATCTCGCCCATCTGCGATTGCAGAGCGGTTTCGCCATCGTTGCCGCCTAGGCGGGATTGCAGGGCGGTGGTTACATCCTCTTCGGAGGCATCCTTGGCCAGGCCGAGCAGCTCGGCCATACGTTGCAGAAAGTCCATTTCAGGTTCCTGTTCTTGATGGTTGAGCGCGACCAGGCCGCGCAGGTTGGGCACGTTGACGAGGCTCGCCCGCAAAATGCGGCCGATCCTCTTGGATTTGTCATGGGTGATGACGGGGCTGAGCGCGCGGTAGGCGCGACCAGAGACGAGGGCTGCGCCGTCCTTGCTCCATTCGACGCGGCCCCAAATGCCGTCTTCGCGGGCCTGCATTTCGACGATCCAACCCCGCGCCGGGCTGGGATGGCCCTTCGGCGCGGCAAGATCGGTGGCGTGGTTTTCATCGATCGGCAGCCGGTCGCTTTCCGCGAAGCTCAGCTCGATCACCTGGTTGGCATCGGTTACATGGTATGGTCCTCGCTGGTCCCCGGTCTGGATGGCGCCAGAAACTGCGGGCAGCAGATGCACCCATTCGGGCGCAGTTGCGTCGTCCTGCAACAGCGGCAGGTTTTGGGCGCTCATCAGGGCGATGGTGGGGGTTTGTCTGTTCATGATAGGACGATCATCGCCCAGTCATGACTGCCAAGTAATCCGCAAGGGTTTGCGGGGTGGCGCTATTTCCGACCCGTCCCAACCGTGCCGCCTATTCGGGCGGCGGTCAATCCTCGTCGGTGATCTTGACCAACCATTCACCGACAGCTGCGGTGATTGCGTCCTGATCGTCATCCGAAAGCCCCAGAAACGGCCGGGCCGGAATATCGCCCCAAGGGATCGAGATGGTGGGCGTGGTCTCGCCAAATCCTTTGCCCTGGTAGGACCCGAAGGCGCCTTTCTTGGCCCCGAACTGCATCACGGCGGACTGGATGGCGCTGGACCCCAGTTCCAGCGCGCCAGGCGTAACACTGTAATGCAGCCCTTGACGCATATCGCCGCTCAGGTTCAGTGGCGGGCCATAGCTGAGGCCAAGTTTCTTGTAGCGTTTCAGAGTGGTTGGGGAGCGGGGTGCAAAGGACGCGCCGTCCGGCCGTTCCCCCCGTGCGATGCGATCCTGGTGAGAGACCAGAAGGTCTTCGCCAATGTCGTACCAGACCGGTGTGAGATCCAGCAGAGCGCGGGCAATCCGATCCAGACCGTCCGACGCGGTGTCGTTGATTTTGGCGTCGATCATGGCTATATTCCCTTTAGCAGGCGTGACACGGTAATATTCTCGCGGCCGTAACACGATCTTCGGATCGGAGTGCTATGCAGGGTTTCCGGGAAACCGGGTTGCGGGGCCCTGCCGCCTGCTAATTTCCCTTTCTCCTCAGACGTCGCAACACGCGATCTCGCACCGCTGGGTCAGCGCTCAGTCGGCGGAAACTGGTAACGAACAGTCCTTCACCTGTCACCGTTGCCTTAACCACCAAGACATGGCCGCTTGCGTCGGGTGGTTCTTTCACGAAGATCAGGTTCTTTTCGCCATCACGGATGATCTCAGTCGCCTGAGCCACGACCTGCTGGGCGTGAGCATAATCGAAAACCGAAAGCTCTGGATGCTCCCGTAGCTGCTTCTTCGCAGTTTGCGCGGACAGGCTCGCGATCTGGGTCTTTGCTCCAATCTCTGAGGCCAGCTCCTCTGACAAGCGGGCCAGCGGCCATTGTCCTGATGGCTTATCCAGCCAAGCACCAAACAGGTTTTCTGTTAGCCAGCTTTGGATGAGATCGATCGAAAGCTGCTCCGGCAGTTGATCGAGTTTGGGGGTCAGGGCATTCACGGTCTCGGCCACGCTGGCTCCCGGCGCATAGGCCCAGCCCTTGCCGATTCCGGCGGGGGCGCCAGTTTTGGCGTCAATGCGATCCCATCCAGGCTGTAGCTTCAGTCCGGGGTTGCCGCCCTTTCGGATGGCACCGGCCAGAGTTCGGGCACCGAATGCGCGGCACGAGCACCCCCAGTCATTCGGCGGGTAGTGCTGCGCCCAGAACGGATGATCCGGCGGCAGGATCAATCCGTCCCAGCCCAGATGCACGATGCGCGGTTCCAGCGATCCGCCGTGGCGATAGACCCAGAACCTGAACCCGCCTTCGACCAGCTGCGCATATCGCCCCGCCATATAGGAGCTGCGCAGGTTGGTGCGATAGATCACCCTGGTGCGCCAGGCTTCGCCCTTGGCGGTGCCTTCGCCGGTCCAGCCGTGCCAGCCGTGCTTTTCCACGATGGCCCGGAAATCATTGCGGAACGCCTCCAGCCCGGTGCCGTCGGAAATCGCCTTGTCCACGGCTGTGGCCAGATCGGCCAACAGATCGGCCTTGGTGGCACCCGCCACCATGAAGGCGCGATCATGCTGCTGTTGCCACAGATCATCCCAGCGTGAGGTCGGAACCAGATTCCCAAGCCGCAGACGGAACGCCGCGACCTGTTCGGCAAATGGCTTGCGAAACGCGGCCCGGACCGCCTCAGTCATCCGCCTCGTCCTCGATCTCTGACCGCCCGGCGGCATGGGCCGTCATCAGGCCCATCGCCATCACTTGCGCCAACTTCCCGGTATCAAGATCAGGGAAGCCAGCCGTCAGCATTTCGCGGAATTCCTCAAGCGATTCCGCATGGCTCAGCATCACCTCGATCTGCTCGATCAGGCCCAGCATCGGGGCGGTGGCCTCTGTCGCCATCCGGTCCGCCCAGACAGCCACCGGGTCATGAGCCGCTGAGAGGCCCGCTGAGACGCTTTGCGTCTGAACTGCGCCAACGCCCCCGGAAAGTCCGAGAAGGGTATTCAATGGGTGTTTAACGGCGCTTTGAGCGGCCACGACGTCCGCACCCGGCGGCGAAGTTTGCTCCTGCGGTGCGGATTTGGTCGCGGGGGTCAGGATTTCGTCGCTATCGTCGGGGTTCGACAGGCCGAATTTCGTATGGACCTCGGAGGCCTTCACTTTCAGCCCGCGGTCGATCATCGGCCCGATCGCGTCCGAGAACGCTTTGAGGTCTTCTTCTTCCGGTCGGCCGATGATGATCCGGGGATAGGTCTTTTGGGGGCCGTATTCCAGATCGATCCAGGGCCGGACCAGATCCCGGTTCAGGATGGACTGCAATGCTTTGCAATCGGCCCGCTCGATATCTTCCTGCACTTCGCGATGCTCTTTGCCCGACCCAAGCCCGCCCGTTACCGCGTCCGTGGTCGAGGTCTGACCCAGAACCGCCTTGGAGACCTGCTTGTCCAGCCATTCGGACCGTTCCAGGTAGAGCTGGTGCGCCGCGCCGATATTGCCGGTCTGGATGAACTCGATCATCATCGACTCGGGGATGATGGCTGCGCAATCGCCCGCGATGTTGGCGACCGCCCGGAACAAGGTATCCCGATCCTGCTTGCTGGCGCCCTGGTGGTACTTGCCCACGCGCAGAGGCTGACCATAGGTTTGGGTGAAGATCGCCCAGTCGCGTTGAGTATAGGCCTTGAACATCCATCCCCAGGCGGCAACACGCGCCAATCCGGAACGCGCGACCAGGCCGGATTTTGCCTTCATCTTGGCAAAGATGAACTTGTAGGCCTTGAGAGGTTCTTCCTGACCCGTCTCGCCCAGCATCATAGGCGTGGCCAGATCGTGGCGCGCAAAGCGGAACCAGCGCGGATCGCGGTACTCCAGGCGGTTGGGCAGCCATTGACCCTCGGATGTGTCCCAAATGATCTCGGTGAAGGAATACCCCTTGCCGATCGCGTCCAGGATGTCGAACAACTCATCCGTCAGCTCGTCCCGGTCCAGCCAGTCGCGCACCGCCTGCGCCTGCTTTTCCTCGACCTCGCTGTCGCCGCCGGGTTTCACGGTTATGTCGATCTGACTGACCGAACGTTTGCGGGTGCCCAAAACGCCCAGGTAGTGTGGATCGCGCTCCTCGATCGTTTCGGCCAGTTCCAGATAGCGTACGGGATCGCCCATATCGGCCTCGCGCAGGATCGCGGCCAGCCGCAGCGGGTCCAGACCGTCTGCCGGATAGCCCGAAATCGGAGAGCGTACACCGCCGATGGTTGGCGCCGAGATTTCCTCAGTCAGGCTCTGCCGTTCCACCGGGCGGCCGTATTGGTCGAGAAGCTGGGGAGTTTTAGCCATAATGTTTTCCTTCCGCCGCCTTCAATCTTCTTCCAAGTCGCTGAAAACGCCGCGAGCCACGTCTTCCCAATACGACCCACAAATGAAGCAGTATTCGCTTCCCTCTTCAGGAACCGCGCCGCACTCGCAAAAGTCGCCCTCTGCCTCGGCCAATATTTCCTCGGCTTCGCAGACACGTATTTTCGGCATCTTCAAATTCCCCCGCGGAGTCCGGCCCCGAGGGGCGACTTCCACCAACCGCGCTGCGGCTGATCCTCGTCATCTGGCCCGTCCATTGGCGGCCCGCCATTGTGGCCACGTCGGTCAGACTGGGCGCCGCGATAATCGTATTCGGTGTAATCCTGACGGCTGGCGAAATAGCCCAGCGCGCAAGCGACTGCGCTGTCGCCGTGCCGGTCGAACCCGTCGGAACCTTTGAAGCGGAAATCGCGCGGCACCCGGATGATGCCATCCACGAATTGCAACGCCTGGTGATCGGCCAGCACGTCGGCATGCTTGGGCAGAACCACGGTCTTGTCGCCAAACGCCTCGATATAGGGCGGCATTTCCAGCTCGTACCACTGCCGGGAAAAGGCGACTTCGATAATGCGCGATCCGTAGCGCTGCGCGGCTTTCTCGGCCAGGTAGGCGCCGTTGCCGGTTTTATCGAGCGCGCCTTTAGCGAAATTCGGAATGCGATCGCAGATGTAGAACAGGATGTCGCGCTGCTGATCGAACGGAATATTGCGCAGTTCCACCACCAGCTTGACCCGACGCACCAGATCTTCGCCCAGCTCATAAATCACGATGTCGGTGACATCGCCGGAACGCGCGAAGTCCTCGCCCATGAAATGCTGCCGGTTCTCGTCAAGCCGTTTAAGCACCGGTTTAAGGGTGGTTTCACACCAGTCCTTGGCCTTGCGAATGCGCTCTTCGTCCGGTGCGTTCTTGAAATCATCGCCCTGGGCCCAGCGTTCCACGGGAATGCCACTGGCCATGACCGCCTCGATCTGGACGCGGGTCAGTGCTGCGCCTTCCATCTCGGCCGGGATCGCGTCCAGCTCCTGACGCATGGCGGCGGTGCGTGACCCATAGGAGCTGCGGATCTGCGCTTCCCATTTGTCCTGGGCGTCCTGTGACCATTCCTTGCCGCGCATCAGGCAGACGCGCTGGTAAAGACCGTTTTCAACAGCCTTTGAAAACGGGATGAAATGGACCTTAAAGGGGTTCTTGCCGGCCTTGGCCTCGCGGATCAGCTCGTTGAAGGCGTTCAGCACCCCGTTATGGGTCGAAATCACCCGCACCTTGCCGCCCCAGATCAGCAGCGCGTTCACCGCGTCGATGACTTCTCGGACGTTCTTGTGGAACGCCGCCTCGTCGATCACCACGACGCCCTGAAGGCCCCGGATGTTGGCCGGGTTGGAACTCAGCGCCTCGACCCGGAAGCCGCTGTTGAAGGTGACGCGATAGGCGGTGATGTCCTTCGAGGTGCCGTCCTCGCGTTCGTCCTTGAAGATGAACTCTTCGATCTGGTGCAGCTCGCCCGCGATTATCTTGGCGAAATGCGCCACGTAGCCGATGAATTCGCGGCCCTTGTCCTTGGTGTCGCCGATGTAGAACACGTTCGACCCACCTGCCTTGCGGCTGGCGGCGGCGATCAGCGTGTCGTCCAGTGCTTCGGCAAAGGTGATGCCGGTGCGTCGACCTTTCTCGGCAAGCTTCAGGTCTGACTGATCCTCCAGCCAGTCCTTTTGGTGCTGCATGAGAATGCCATCGGCCAGCGGATCGAGATCCTCGGGGATATCGCCGCCACGGGGAAGCTCTCCGGGCAGTTGTCCCGCATCGCGGGTCAGGATCGGATTGGCGGGGGCGAGGTCGGCTTGGGTCATATCAGCCAACTATCGTTTAGGCTTCGGCGGAGCGGGTGACGTGGGCGCGGATGCGGTGGGCCGAACTGCACCAAAATGATCAACTTCGCACTCAAGCATGTCCGCGCGTTTCTCAGACAGATCGAGGCTCACCTTCAATTTGTCGATCTCATCCTGCAAGCGCACCGCCTCGCGCATCTGATCACGCAGGCGACACGCAGACTGATAAAGCGACGTGGCAATGTGGCGATCCTTGCCGCGATAGGTTTCGGCCAGCTTTTCCAAATCTGAGGCCAGCGAAAATGTCGAGCGCATCACACCTCCTCCCAATACCCGCCGCGCAGCCAGCCGTGCCAGCCGCAGTCCAGACGGTTGACGGAGGGCGACAGCGTCGGGTTCTGGACTGATCCGTTCCAGTCCCAGCTGGGGCTGTGTGGGGGTTTGCGTTTCATGCCGACCCGCAGGCGTACCGGTGCGCCACAGCCACAGGGGCAAAAGAACCACAGCGCCGCTTCACCCTTTGGCGCGTTGACCAGGTTGAAATGCGTCGATCCGGGTAGCCTCGTAGCCCGGAACGTGTCGGCGTTAGGGAAATGGATGGCGCGGATCATAGGTAGTGGCTACCTTTCTCATCTCGCTCCACGATTCTTGTGGGCGTTGTCATATTTTGAAACGAGAAAGGACGCCGCGAATGGCATTCAAAATCCAAACCGAAAACGTCGACTTCACGCAGGGCCGCGCAACCGTTGCCTTGACTGATAACGATGGAAAGCAAAGACACGTCCATATCAACGTCCCTCTTGAGACACCGGGCAATCAGCCGGAAGCGGCGCTGCGTCAGCGCGCGAAACAAGCTGCCGCACAAGCTCTTCGAGACGCGTTACACGCGCTTGAAGGAAACTGATTTCTGCTTCTGCGGCGCGCAGGCCTGCTTCTAGGTTCGGGATATTTTCTAGGTTCGGGATATTCATAGCGGTCATGTCCTTCACGACTTGGTTTGATCTTCCGAGAGGCTGAGCAGATACGGCTCCCCTCGCCACCAGGACACTTGGGCGACATCGCCCAGGTGCGTCACGAACACCTCACGCCGTCCCAGCACCCATGCGCAAAGGGCCTTCCAGCGCGGGCCTTTGCGCCAACGCCAATCAGCGACCAAAAGCACGGCGTTTTCAACGACTGGGGGGCGACGCGAAATCATGTTTTCAGCCCCAGGAACTTGTTGCGCATGAGCGCGATCCGCTCTTCGCTCATCCCCGCCTCGGTCACCGCTTCCTCGAACCGTTCGGCGGCGTCGGCCTCGGCCGCTTCTCGTGCCTCGCGGGCGACGCGCTTGCGCTCATCGTCCAGCAACTTCTCGCGCATGCCGGAACTGGCCATGAGGTCCTTCAGCATCCGCCCGAGGGCCATCAGGTCCTTGGGCTCCAGATGGCCGTCTTCCTCGCGCACACTCTGGATCATGTGGACCGCGCTGGTGGCGATCATCTGCATCAGCACCTTGTGCAGCTCGCCCTCGCCTTCGATGTCCATGTCCGACAGCAGCGTCTCGGCGATCTGGAAGGCTTCGCGCTGGTCTTTGAGCGCTTTGGAAAACTTGCCGACCGCCGTCTTCCCCACGGTGATCTCCAGCCCTTCCTCCTGAAGGCGGAAGTTCAGCGCTTCGGTGACGTCGAGGATGTCGCCAAAGCCGCGTGTCTCCAGTTCTTCCTTGAGCCACTTGCGCAGCTCGGCAGGCAGCAGATCCAGTTTGGCGGGTGTGGGCATGGCTCAGCTCCCCGGCCGGGGACGCTGAATACCGGGATGCCGCGCGATGCCCTGCGCCACCTCGATCCCGCGCAAGGTGGCGGTGACCACGATGAAGCCACCGTGATCTTCGGTCGTGATCAATCCCTGCTCTTGCAGCCAGGTAATTTCGCCCGCGACCTGATCACGCGTAAAGGCGATGCCCAGCGGATGCAGCAGCTGGGCGATCATTGAAACGTTCGAGGTGTATTTGGGGGCATCTTCCAACAGGCGCAGAATTGCGATGCGGGCATGTTCGCGCAGGGTTTCCTGGTAACTGCTCATTTTCGACCCTCGCTCAAAAGGTGGTCTTCATGGCGGCTCACAATCGTTTCCAGCCGGCTCATGATTTTCTGGTTTCCCTCCATGATCGCCGACATGGTTTCCATCGTGCCGCTCATCCGGGTCAGTTCGATTTGCACCGCATGCAGGTCATCTTTGCCGGGCATGACCTTGACGGTCTGTTCCAGCGACAGGATGCGGTTTTCATGCCGATCCATCCGGTCAGACCCTTCCTTGAACCGCTTGTCAGTGTCCTTCTGGCGGGTCGCGAAGAAGGTCCAGACGATCGCCCCGAGAGAAAGACCAAAACTGGAAAGCTTCAGAAACACATCGAGATCAAGGGTCACGCCGCGCCGCCTTTCCCGGCCAGCTTGGCGGCGAAGGTGCTGGCGACCGATTTGACGGTGTGACCACCCATGTAGAGCGACAGGTAAAGCGTGGTCCAAAGCGTCATCGCCTGCCAATCGGCGGGCGGTAAAGCAGTCTTGAAGATGGCATTCAACACATGCAGGATCACGATCTGCCAGCCCCAGAGGAACATGGTGAAATACATCCCCAGAGGCCGCCAGGCGCGGACCCATACAGGATCGTTTTTCTCGGCCTCGATCAGGGCGGCCTGCAGTTCGAGTTCGCGGTTGTAGGTCGCGACCATTTCAGGGGCGATATTCTCGGTCCTCAGGATTGCATCCGTGACGGTCTCCGGATCGGTCGTGGCCAGCCGATCAAGGTTCACAGGTTCGACGCCGGCGCGCGCGGCGATCGCGGTGATGACGTCTTCGGCAAGCTGGGTGTTACCCGCACCGATCTTGCGCGAAAGGATATCGCGGACAAAGGGGGCGCCAACGGACGTGGCAAGCGAGATCAGGGCGGCACTCATCAGATGCTCCTCAGTTTTGCGGCAATTTGGGGGAAACGGTTCTGGGCCTTAACGGCGATGGCATCGCGGTATTGCCATGCCCGCCAGACGGCCCAGCCCAGAGCCAGAACCAGAACCGCCGGAACGATCCAGTCGGCATGGGGCAGACCGGACAGCGCTTCGATTGAACCGTCCGGCATGGGGGCGGCTTCAACCCCGCCCGCTGCAATAGCAGTTGCCGCCGGGGCCGCCGCCTTGGCGCGGGCGTCGATCATCCGCTGCAAGGTGGACAGCGTCGCCTTGCCGATCACCCCGTCGACGGTCAGGTCATGATCGCGCTGGAAGGTCTTGACGGCATTGCGCGAGATACCAGACGGGTCCTTGCCGGGCTCGTATCCGAGCTTTGCGAAAGCTGCCCGGATCGTGGCAATGCGCGCGGGTTCGATCGACACCACGATCCGGGCCAGTCCGGTGGCAGACGCGTTCGGCTTGGTGACCGGGTAGATACCGAAGTTAAGGATGTCGAATTCGATCTGGCGGCGGCGGGTCAGGCCGGGCAGCACCTTGCCGCCGCCCTTGTTCCAGGCGCGCATTTTCGAACCGATCAACCCCCAGTCCTTTACCTGATTGCGCCATACCCGGACCCAACTGGCCCGACCGATCGCGCCGGTGTTCCAGTGAAACAGGGACCCTGCATCAAATTCATTCTGACTGGCTCCGGGCATCGCCTTATTGACGGCCGGTTCATAATTGCGCGTCAGCGCCAGCCGGGTCAGGCGGTCGCTTTCTTCGCGCGAAATCACCATGCCCGGCTTGGGATCGATCACACCTGACGCCTTGGTCAGGCCGGACCCGATGGTCCAGCGACCAACGGCGTCGCGATAGGCCTTCAGGACTACGCCTTCGAGAAGGTCGAGCGTTGCAATGCCTTTTTCGGAAGTGGTCGCCATGCTGCCCCCTGGAAATGCAAAAGGGGCGGATAGCCCCAAGGTTGCATCCAGAATGGCGGGAAAGTCACGCGAGGATCACCCGCAAGCATTTGCGGGGGGGCAGGTCAGAAAAGCGGAAGTTGGCGGGGATCGTAGTTGTCCGTCATCTCCGTGCCTTTCAGATAGGCGCGCACGGTGACGTCAGTGACGTGCAGTTTGCGGGCAATTTCCGCATTGGACAAGCCCTTTGATTTCATCACCCGCGCCAACCAGCGTTTGGCGACCGGAACGCGGGCTGACAGACGGTGGGCTGCTGCGGCCAGATCAGCCGCCTTGTCCACGCCAATCACTTGCGCCAGGCGCGACCGCTTGGGGGCGGTGGCCAGATAGAGCTCTGCTCCGCCAAACTGCATCAGGAACTCGAAGGCCAGATCCGGGCCGAGGATATCGACATAGGTCTCGATATGCGCCGGCGGGCGGGGATATTGCGGGGCGTCAGACATGATAGGTAAGTTCGCCAAAGGGCCAGTCCATCACTTGCCCCCTTTCGGGCGTCCGCGATGGGTTCGCTTGTCCGGCAGGTTCTGCTCCCAGATGGTCACGACCGTGCCGTCCTTAATCTTGTAGCAAAAGCCACCTGCAACGGTGCCTGCTGCCCCGCGCCGCACCGCTTCGTCAACCGTTCTGCCGATCTGGCGGCGGATGACTTCGATATCCATGCCTTCAACCCGCTCCAGATAGCGGATCACGGCATGATCGGTGACGGGATGCAGCGGCTTTTTCATCAGCGTACCCGCTTGAAATCGAAATCGGCACCGACGCGACGGGCCCACGCTTTTAGCGCCTGCACGACATCGTCGATCTGGTGCCAATCGCGCAGCATGTCCACGTCCGCCGGAACGCTCTGCCAGTTGTTCCCGAACTGTTTTCGAATGAAAGCATTCAGCCCGGCGCGCGACGGATCGTTTAGCGCGCCGGCTTCGCCCAGTTTTGCCCACAGGACATGTATCAGCCGCAGATCGGCACGGGGCGCGGCCTTTCGCTTTCTGCCGGATTGTGCCTTGAACCCACGCTGTTTCAGGTTGTCCACGACCAGCTTCAGTTCGGCCTCGGTCATATCCACAAGGCTGGACTTGCCGGTCAACCGGGCCTGCATTTCCTTGCGGGTCTCGGTATCAATTCCCAATTCCCGACAACCAACGAAAATCATCTTGCGCAGCGCATCACTCATGGCCGTAGACCCCGCAATAGCTGTCAAGGATGCCAACGACCTTTAGCCCGGGCAGGGCGGCGCTGTTATTCTCGATCACGATTTCTTCGCTGGTGCCGTAAAGCGTAATGCCGAAGGCGCGGCCGTTCGGACCACAATAGTCGCAGACGAAAGGGATCAGCGGACCGATCCGGGTTGCCTTCTGGTAATCAGTCAGTTGCATGATCGCCCCCCATGATCCGCTGACATTCGGCCAGTGCTGCCAGCTCTTCGTCCCGCAGCGGTGTTCCGTCGAGGCGGACGCAGAGGGCGGAATACAGGTCCCGCACCAACCGCATCAGATGGTCTATTTTGGGCTGCGATCCGGTCTCAGCCATCTGAGCACCTCGCGCAGTGGTCCAACTGATCCGGCGTCCGGGTGAAATGCCGCCCGCAAGTGATACAGCGCGCCTGTTCGCTCACATCGGTGATCGCCAGAGCAACTTTGTCGTAGGCGGTCTGGGTCAGCGGTACGAGAGCCGACGACGGCTGCGGGGCGACTTCTGATGCTTCTTCCTGAATTTCCGATGTGGCGTCATCTTGTTTCATCTGACGCGAATGACGGGCCCAATGACCTCGCAGTTTGGTCCAGCTTTTGTCGAATTTTTCGGCCACCTCACGCAGCTTCTGTCCTGCCAAAAGCATCTCGAAAGCATCGTCCAGTTCCGCTTCGGTCCAGGCATCGTCGGAACTATCGGGTGCCGCAGGCGGACTTGAAATCTGTGCGGGGTCGTCTTCGACTTCCTGGTCTGATGTCTCTTCTTCGCCCGTTGGCACGTCGTCAGTGCTTCCTTGGGACTGACCGTTCAGCATGCCCGCAATTGTGTACGCCATCATTTCATCCGCACAGCGAGCCACCTCAACGGGCCGCATCTGGAGAACCCGAAAGCCACCGTCGCCCGTCGCTTCTGCGAAAAACTCTTTGTCCAGCATTCTGCCCTCCTGTGGCTGCTCATCAGGCCGGGGCAACCACGCCCCGACGACACCCCCGGCGCTGGCCGGGGATGTTTCGCGTTCAATGATCGTTCAAGGCGTCTTTCAGGGCCTTGGCCGGTGTGAAGCCGACCCCGACAGAGGCGGCGATCTGGATGGCTTCGCCAGTCGCAGGGTTGCGCCCGTCGCGCGCCGCGCGATGTCGGGGTTTCAACGTGCCAAAGCCCGCGATCTGGACTTCCTTGCCGCTCTTCAGGCTGTCAGCCGTGACGGCCTTGAAAGCGTCCAGAAGCGTAGCGGCCTCGGCCTTAGTGGTGCAGGCCGCAGCAGCCATTGCTGCGATCAGGTCGGTGGTGGTGGTCTTCTGTGCCATGTCAGGTCTCCTCTTGATGGCGGGTGTTTTCGTCGTGGATGCTTTCGCGGATTACGCCTTCGCCAGATCGATAGTGATCGCCTGCCAGCCCGCGTCCTGGGATGGGCGGTGGTAGCAGCGCACATAGGTCTTCGAGCCGACCACGCGCATGGCGTCGCGGATCGCCTTCATCGCCCGCTTCCAGCGCTCATCCGCGATCTCCAACCGCAGCAGGCTGTAGATTTCAGCCCGGTTGATCTGGCCGGCCCGGTCGGTGTTGAAGGCCCGCGTCACCACGGCGCGCAGCTCCTCGCGCGCCTCGGCCGACCATTCGTTCAGGCATTCGTCGACCAGCGATTTGGCGATTTGAAGCTCGGGTCCGAATTCAACATGATCGGCGACCGCGATCTGCACCTTGTAAAGACCGTCATGCGACATGAACGTCTTATTGCCCTTGGCACCGCCCTTGGTGGTCCCGTATTCCTGATCAAGCAGCGCTTCGAAGTCCGACAGATCCTCGAACGTGTGGCCCTTGAAGCGGGCGACCTGATCGGACAGGGATATGGCATATCCGATGATCTTGCGAACCACCTCGTCCTCCAGCACATGCTGGGGCTTGATCAGGGGAAGCGGGATCAGCGATCCTTTCGCATCCTCCATGTAGACCGCGCCATCAATGGTGCGACGGCCATCAGGGATGGGTTGGTGCTGCTGGTTCATTATCTTTGTTCCTTCTGTTCCATCAACCGATCCAGGGCGATGGAGGTTTCTATGCAAAGCGGTCCTGCGCCGGTAAGATCGACCAAGGCCGCCAATGCGGTGATTTCATCATGCGTGACCATTTCGACCCCGCGCGGACCGCGCTGATCGATCTTGCGCAGCGCCCGCCCGCAATGGGCAAGGATCTCGGTTTCGGTCATGGGCGTGGCGTCCTTCACGGCTTTTCCTCCTGGTTTAGCGGGCAGGACCGGCAGGCGCGGAACATCATCACGTTCTGGCTGTTCGCCGGGTTCAGTTTGCGAGATTTGCTGCGCCACTGACGGCAGACATTTGTCGCCAGTTCGCCCAGGGCTGGGCAATCCACCACCGCGCGTTCGTAAACGCCGCGATACATCGCCTCGACACGTTCCAGATCGCCCGGATACCGGGCCGAAATCACCGCCGAAATCAGGGAGGCCGAGCATCCCATCGACTTGGCGACCTTGTTCTGGCTGCTTTCCATACAGGCCCGCGCCAGCCCTTCGACCCAATCAGGCGTCACAGCGCCCCAGCACCGGCGCGCCTTTTCAAGGGGTGTTTCAACGACCATTGGTCACCCCCGTTGCGACATGCGTGTATTTTTGCTTGTTATCGTCCCAGACGGCCCGAATGCGTTTTTCGCGCGGTGGCAGAGGGCCGGTGTTGTTCACCAGCCGGTACAGCGCCAAACGCCCTTTGCCGTTCGCTTTCTGTACGACATGCAAATACTTGGCGTTGGCCAGCATCTGGCAGTAATCCCGCGCCTGTTCCTCGGTCACGGCCACGTCCTGCGTATTTGCCTGCATTGCGACGTCCCGATAGCTGAAGACACCGGACTTGCGGATCACGAACCACATCGACTGGTGGGGCGTGACATTGGCGATCACGCGCCCCGCCGGATCGGTCGCCGGAGGGGTGCCGGTCTTTCCCTTCACCACCCGGTAAAGATCACGGTTGCCGCGCTTGCCATCCGCTTTTGCATATCCCCAGCGCACCCAATCCTTGATCGACTGACGCACATGCTCAAGGCTACGATGGGCGGCAGCGGCCAGATCGTGCGCCGTGAACTCCTCGTGGATCTTTGCAAGGTTCCACAGGTGTTCGCGATTGATCAGCTTCCTGCTGTGCCGGGTCATCAGCCGAACCTCCGCATATCTGGAGCCTTGCCGTCATGTAGGTCTTTACGGCCCATATCGCTGAGCGAGATCGCGCTTTTCCCTAAAGTCCGGGCACATAACTGGGCGGTGTCGAGGTTATTGACGATCAGACGTGCCGAACCCCGGCTGGCGGCTTTAATGGCGGCCTGCAAGTCTGGCTCCAGCGTAACCCCCTTGCAACGGATACCCATCAACAGGGCGAAGTCCTGATCATCCAGCGGCTCGGCGGCCACGCGCTCCAGCATGCGGCTGTTAATACGCTCCCATTGACGCAGCTTGTTCGGCAAAGCTTCTTCACCGATCAGAATGACCGGGACAAAAGACGCCTCGTAGATGTCGCGGACGATCTCGATCATCTTCTTTTTTACGAGGAAATCCGCCTCGTCGATGATCAGGGGAATATTCTCCTGCGCCAGCACCTGACCGATCTGATCCACCATCCGGTAGATCACCTTTTCCGGCTTCACCCCCAACTCTTCGAGGATGGCTTCGCACAGCGCCTTTTGTGTCCAGACGCTTTTGACCTGGACCAGGCAGGCCCGGCGCTGATTGGCCGCAAATATGCTGGCCATCGTCTTGCCGAACCCGCTGGGCCCGTAGAAGCACCCCATCCCGGGCAGCCCTGAGCTGCGGTCTTCCAGCCTCTGCAACATGGTCATGAAGCTCATAACGTTGCGCAGCGGGGCCAGTGTGTTGTGTAGTTGCCTGCTCTGTGTCATTCTTCCCTCATTGCTCTGCAATCCGGCGCGGTCTGGCTGCTATCCAGCCGCGCCACCTTCCCCTTCAACACTCCCAAACGCGCCCATCATGTCGCGCATGGCCTTGTATTCTGGGGTGGTCCGATAGCCCGAAAGCCACCGTTCCATATCTGGCGACAACGCTTCGCCATCGGCCAGGCGCGCCTCCATTTCCTGCGCTTTGGCGAACCGGGTGCGCATATCCTCTTTCGCGGATGTCTCCGTCTGTTCCTCCGCTTTCGAATGGTCGCCGAAATTCGCGACGAACACGGCGCGTTGCGCCTGCTCTGCGGCGCTGAGCGTTCGGGCCGATGGAACCGGGCGCGGGGCCTTCTCGAAGGCTGCGGGGCGCACGATTTTGGCCTCGACTGGCGTGGTTTCTTGCGGGGCCTTCGCCGCAGCCCCATCCATAAACGAACCAAGCTGTGCAGCGTCGAACACGGCGGCAGCCTTGGCGGCCTCTTTCTCGGCATTCATCCACTTGCGGCGGGCAGAGGCATGATTGCGTGCTTCCGCCAAGTCGAAGAAACCGGCGTTTTCTGTGCAATCTGCAACGCCCAGATATTCCCCGCTCAGGGCGTAAATGTGCAACCCATCCCAAATGTTGGCAGGATCGAACCGCACCACCACCTTTTGGCCCGCGATCTCGTACATCCACTCGGCGTAATACTTGTTGCCCATGAACTTGATGGCGCCGCTGCGGCTGTCAGCCTTCAGGCCTTCTGCCCCCATCAGCCACAGCCTGCGCTGCTCGGCTGTTGCTTTGCGGATCGGAGCCTCGGCATAGCTGGCTTCAAAGGTTTCCAGAATGCTGCGGCCCATCGTGGTCTGACCACGCCGACCGGCCCGGGCGTTATGTTCCTCGATCCCTTCCGCCACCACTTCGATGAAGCGGTCCAGCGGGATTGCCTTTGATCCGTAATTGTCCGGCTTCGCGTCGATCCCGTTGCCGGTATATGCGCCGGCAAAGCGCGGGTCTTTGGCAATGTCCTCCGCTAGGTCGCGGAACGCCCGCTCGATCGGTTTGGACTGACCCGAATAGGGCGTGGCCCAATGCACCTTGACACCAAGCGTTGTCAGGACACCAGGAATATCGTCGTCCTTGACCTTGAAACGGAACCGGGTCGGGGTGCCGCCCGTCAGGAACTTGTTGGCAAATTCACGACCGTTATCCAGGACAATACGATCGGGAATTCCGAAGCGTTCGATCATGTCGCCAAGGGCCAGAGATACGCCCACCTTGTTTGGCGTCTTGTCGATCCGCCAACTTAGAATGCGACCCGAGAAGATGTCCTGAAATGCCACCATTTGAGGGCGTACTATTTCATCCTGAGCAGAATTCGATCCCGGCTCAGACGGCCAGCGCACGAAGACGTCGAAACGGTGATAGTCGGCATTGACCGCTTCCATCGCATGCAGGCTCATCCGATCGCGGGTCTGCGCGGGGTACATAGCCTTCAGGGCGTCAACGCCTTTGCGACATAGCGTGATCGTCGTCGCGGAAACCTCTGTTTCCAGCCGCCGCCGCATGGTGCGCTCGGGGGCGGTCTGCCAACCTTCAGTGTCTGCGATCCGAGCGGCGCGACGATAACATGCCGCAAATGTGGGCCGCTCTGGCCGCAGGAAATCGGATTTCAGGAAATCCCAGAACGCCTCGGACACCTCGGCGCGTTTCACCTTGCGACGGGTCGCGCGATGCCGGGGGGCCAGATGCGGCAGACGATCATCCGGGCGCACCCCTTCAACTGCCGCGAACCAATTCCAGATGGTGCGATGGGAAACATCCCGTCGGGTGGCGATCATGTGAACAGACAGGTCCTTGGTCTGCCCGCCGCGTTCCAGCAATTCGACAGACTGAAGAATGTCCAGCCGTCGCTGTGCCTCTGCCTTGGGCTTCGCGGGCAGGGCGTCGAACCACGTCCAGATTTCGGCGCGATCGACCTGCCGGGACGGGGCCGTTTCCGTCGGCGCAGACACGGCCAGAAGCGCGGCCTGCGCCCGCGACGGAAACAACGCCCAATGATATTCCCAGCCCCCGCCGCGCCCCTGACGCCGCCGGGCATGGCCGGTCTGGGCGCGCCAGTTGAAGCGCTCCGCCATCGCATTCACGCGGCGCTTCGTCGTGGGTAGATCCGGTAAAGCCGCCGCCGCTATTTCATCGGCGGACCACCAGACTTGTGTCGGCTGGGCCCTGGGCATCACCGTTCCCTCCGTTCGCATTCATCCGAAATGAAGTCGGAAAGATCGTCATAGGCCTCGGTCACGAACCGACGCCGGATTGCCGGGGATGCGCGTTTCCAGCGCTTCAAAAGCGCCTGAAACTCATCTTCAACAGGGTCTTTAACTGGCGCAGTTCCGGCCTCTTTCGCCAGCGATTTGCGGGCGTCGGATGCAGATTTGGCATTTCCGCTGGAAAGCCGCAAAACCACCTGTTTGCGTTCGTCATCCTGCCCGATCTTGGCGATTTCGGTTAGGTCTTTCAGGGTGACCTGGCGGGTCGACCCGCGCAAAAGGTCGATTTCGTCGCCGCCAAGGCTGGCTCCAGCTGCTACAATCTTCCGGATTTGCCGGTCGCTTAGATTGAATTTCTCAGCAGTCGCCGTCACAAATGCAACGGAACTTGGTTCCGTTGCATTCCAACGCGCCACAGCGCCTGCCAAACCGGCCTTGGTCTCCGGGTGCAGCTTTTCGTAAACCCGTTTGCGGGTGGCCAGGAATATCGCCGTGTCCAGGGCATTCATTTCTGCCCCGGCAAGGTTGTCATCGATCTCCATCAAGCAGGCCCAATCGTCGGTCACATCCGTCCAGACCTTTGCCTCGATTTCTTCCCAGCCCAATCGCCGGGCCATTTCCAAACGGTGACCGCCAGCGATCAGAACCAGATTGCCACTTTTGACCTGACGAACGTGGATCGGGTCTTTCATAACGCCCAGTTCCTCGACCGAAGCGATCAGGCTCTCGACACCCGCTTCGCTGACCGGTCGCAGGCGCTGACTGTCATCGACACCGGCAACTGGAACCTTGCCAATCTGTAGCAACTTCGGTTCACGCATCGGAGCGACCATCCTCTGCATTCGAACCACCCGGCGCGGCCGCGCTTTGCGCTTGGCCCTGCGCCGGGTGGCGCCTGCCATCGGAAGGGCCAACTAACCGATGGAGGAACTTGTGGTTGTCAAAATCATGATGGTCAGACATCGGTTTTGGCCCTTTCAATGTCGTTTCAGGAATTCGAAAATCTCTGGTCAAATCTGCGCACCGCTGTTCAGCACCACGGACACCGGCGTCACCGATGCAGCGCCGCGGCTGCGGCAATGCGAACACATCCGGTGATGTACCCCGTCGCTTTGAAATTCTGCGCGGCAGCTCAGGCAGTGCCGAAGACCTGTGCCAACTTTTTCAATCCGCTTCTGGCAGATGTCTTCGGCATCATCCTTGCGGCGGAAAAACGGGCTGACACGCTCATTCGCGCGGTTCACAACGGCGAATTGCAGGCCGATCTGCCGGACACGGTAGAGTGGGATATCCTTGCTCATTGCAGATACCCCCAGAACAGCCCGACGATCAGGATCGTGGCAAGCGCAGCCACGCCGATCAGATCCCCGATGATGGAATTGTCGACGAACTCATCGATCTCGCGCAGCTTCGCAAGAACCGCCCGCGCCCTGCTATGGCGCGGGGGCTCTGCATCCCGACTCTGTTCTTCGTGAGTGATGGCATCGGTCGGGTATTTTGGGTCAGGAAGATAGCTCAGACCATCCATGCTGGCCTTACACAGCGCTTGGCCATGATCCGCGCAGATACGGCTTGCCTGATTGACCAGTGCAAACTGATTGGCCTGTCGGATCGCCTCGATGATCGTCACGCCAAGCGCGGCGCGCTCTAGTGGTGACAGCCCATCCGTCGCCATGCGGGCGCGAACCACGATTTCGTCGTAGGCCAGCATCACGCCGCCCTCCCTTTGGAGGTTGCGTTCTTTTTGGCCACCCCCCCGAACTCGGCAGCATGATCTACCAAACGGCGCTCATATGCCTGTTCGACGAAATCAGCACCGGCTGCCTCGATCAGCCGCCCCAGCAGCTTCTGCCCCGCAGGACCGCGCGACTGCCCGAACGTTGCATTTCGCGCTACGGACGGGGTGATGTCATTCCGTAAACACCATGCGTTGAAATTGTCTCCGCTGACGCGGAATGCCCCTACGATGGCCTCGTGCAGGATTGCGCCCGGCTGGAGTTTTGGCTTTTTCCCTGTCATTGTATTGCTACACCCGCTTACCTCTTTTGTAGCGATAATGGAAAATATCCACCGCAAGGTCAATGGAAATATTCCACTAACCGAGAAGGCTGACGATGTCAGAAATTAGCCATAAATTAAAAGAGCTTAGAGCGTTGTCAGGCATGACACAGGATGAGTTTTCTGCAGCTCTCAAAGAAAAGCCGTCAAAAATTCGAGACATCGAATCGGGTCGTCAGCGCGTGAACGACCAGTTCATCTCGAAGCTAGTGGAAATATTCCCGGTCGATCTGAATTGGCTGTTTTCAGTGGATAGCGATAGGGCGCCAATTGGACCAACAAACAGAAACAAACCGTTGCACGGTGAGGTGCGAATAGGGGATCAAGAGTACTCTACGATTCGCACTTATGACATCGACGCCGCAGCTGGTAACGGCATCGTGCCGGCCAGCGAAGAGGCGTCTCGTGAGGTAGCATTTTCGCGCTCTTGGCTTATGCAAAACGGCATTGCCGCTGACTTGGCGGGTCTCGTGCGCGTCAAGGGGGACAGTATGGCCCCGACGATCCCTGACGGCTCCCATATCCTCGTCGATTTTACCGGAAAGGCGGACTGGTCGCCTCCCGGCGTTTATGTCATCCGCCATGAAGGAGCCGTCGTCGTGAAACGGCTGCAGATTATTAATCGAACTGGTGAGAAACTGGTGGTATTGCTATCTGATAACCCTTTGTTTCAACCAATTTTCATCGCACCGGATAGTGCTTTGGATTTTCAGCCTATCGCACGCGTTCGAGCCGTGCTCGCAACACTATGATTGGTGATGTCGTCTGGATCGCAGACAGAATTGATCCTAAGAGGTAAAAAATGAAAAACTACCATTTCTACATACTGGCTCCATTATCAGCGCTCGCAATTGCAACCCAGGGCGTGGCCCAGGACGACTGTATGATCGACAAAATAACTGCAAATACGATTGCGACGCACCGGCAGATGGGGGGGTGGCCTATCTCGGAGATGATGAATAGACTAGGAAGTGAGCCTGGGCTTCGCGACATGATCTTGGATGCCTATAGCCAACCTCGCATGCTGACCCCAGAAACTCGCCAATATGCTATTGACGAATTTGCCAACACTTGGAGCGTCAAGTGCTATCGAAGCGGGTCGATATTGCCTCGCAAAGATTGATCCGCACATTATCGAAGAATTACATTCTGGTCTTCATCCGCTCTAGGTCATTCGTGATATCTGTGATGCTTCGGGGTTCTGGCGCGGTGCCTGCTGGCTGAGCTTCTCGATCTTGTGCCGGCACGGTATCAATGTCGGATCGCGCACCGACCAAGGCGTCCCTCATTTCCCTGAGATACCCTAAGGCCTCGGACGCCGCCAACATAGCTATCCCTATCAGGGCAGCCCAAATCGATCCCCCGATCAGCATCACTGCTTCGTTTGCAATGGCAACGATCAGGACAATCCCGGACAGAACGAATGCCGCATATGCGGTTAGCTTCAAATAGGTCATTAGTATACTCCGTCGACTAACTTACCTGTGATTGTATCAATTCCAGATGAAAACGCTAGCGATGTACGAAGCATGTCAAATCGCGTCCCAGTTCGTTGTGCTGTTCATCTATAGTGAATATTGAATAACTATTTGTTTATTCAACAAATTCCAGCTTCTGGGACGCTGAATCCTTTCTGGGACCCTAACGTCCCAGTTCCGATTGCCGCTGAACGATGTTCAAATCTCGATCTCAGTCGGTATTCAACCTGAATATCCTTTATTGAACAGCACTTAGCTGATAGCCGGCCAGCACCGCTCTGTCCTTGGTCAATCAGCCTTCAACGGCCGTTGAAGGCCCATTTATGGCAAATTCTTTTGTCAGAGCCCCCGCGCCACATCGAGACAGGCTTGCGCTCGAAAATCCCTATGTTTTCAATGCTGTCCGAACACTTCCGCTTTGTCCCGACCTCTTCCGCCCTCACTGTAAGAATAGGTGTCAACTAACAGCCGGTCAGCGAAATTTGCAGTGTTTGACACTTATGTTTGCAGCAGACCCATTTAAACATTCGCGACGCTCGGGCGATTTAATGGCAGCTTAAACCCGATTAAATGCCATGCGGTGGACTTGCAGGTCCGCTGTAGTCTCGCCTCTCATGGGCATAGCACCCGTCAGGGCGGTTTCAATCGGATGCCGGTTCGGATCACTTGACTATCTCCCGCTTGTGGTTGAATTTCCAAGTTGACACCGATCATCGTCACGCCCGGCTTCGGAGCGTAGGCTGACTGGATCAAGGGCAACTGGCCGAAAATTCAGAGGACCCTGTACGCATGCCGGAACAAGAAGAGCTTAGCGACAAACTTGTCCCATCTGACGGCGTCGTGCATGCCGTCCGGGGGGCAGTCGTGGATGTCGTCTTTGCCGGGGCCGACCTGCCGCCCATCAATTCTGCCCTGATCGTGAAGTGGGACCAACCGACCGTTCTCATTCTCGAAGTTCACAGTCATCTTGATCAGGAAACAGTACGCGCAGTGGCGTTTCAGTCCACGGCAGGCCTTGCCCGGGGTGTTTTGGTTCGGGCGACCGGAGGTCCGGTTACCGTGCCCGTGGGGAAAGACATCCTCGGGCGGCTACTGGATGTGGTCGGTAATCCGCAGGACAACGGGCCCGCCCTGCCTGACGACATCCCGCGCCGGTCAATCCACGCGCTGCCGCCGCTTCTGCGGTCCCAGACCCGCACCACCGAGGTGTTCGAGACCGGCATAAAGGTAATCGACCTGCTGACGCCGATGGCGAAGGGCGGCAAGGCGGCGATGTTCGGCGGTGCCGGGGTCGGCAAAACCGTTCTGGTGATGGAACTGATCCGCGCCATGGTCGAGAAATACGAAGGTATCTCGGTCTTCGCGGGCGTCGGTGAGAGGTCGCGCGAAGGGCATGAGCTGCTGACAGAAATGCAGGGATCGGGCGTTCTGGACCGCACAGTGCTGGTCTACGGCCAGATGAACGAACCACCGGGCGCGCGTTGGCGGGCACCTATGACCGCGTTGACGGTCTCGGAATATTTCCGCGATCAGAAACACCGAAATGTGCTTTTGCTGATGGATAACGTGTTCCGTTTCGTTCAGGCCGGGGCAGAGGTGTCGAGCCTTCTGGGCCGTCTTCCCTCGCGTGTGGGCTACCAGCCGACGCTCGCCACCGAGGTGGCGGGTCTGCAAGAGCGTATCGCCTCGGTCGCTGGGTCCGCGGTGACGGCCATTCAGGCTGTCTATGTTCCCGCCGACGACTTCACCGACCCCGCCGTCACGACGATTTCCAGCCATATGGATTGCGTCATCATGCTGTCGCGAGCTCAGGCGGCCGAGGGGTTCTATCCGGCGATCGACCCCTTGGGGTCGTCCTCGATGCTGCTTGATCCGCTGGTTGTCGGTGACGACCACTACCGGACCGCCGAGGCCGTCCGACAGGCGCTGGCCCGATTCCGCGAGTTGACCGATATCATTTCGCTCCTTGGGGTTGAGGAGCTGGGTATCGCCGACCGTTTGATTGTGAAACGTGCACGGCGGTTGCAGCGTTTCCTGACCCAGCCGTTCATGGTGACAGAGGCCTTTACCAACACGCCGGGGGCCAGCGTCCCACTGGCCGAGACTTTGTTGGGGTGCCGGGCCATACTGGACGGCGAGACCGACGATTGGTCCGAAAGCTCGCTCTACATGGTCGGCACGCTGGAGGACGCGAGACGGAAAGAGGCCGATGGAAAAGCCTCTGGCGCCGCTGGTGCCGAGGCCGCGGCATGAGGTTGCGGATCGTGACCCCCCTGTCCGTCGTGGTGGACGAGGATGCGGACAGCTTGCGGGCCGAGGATGCGAGCGGCAGCTTCGGTATCAGGCCCGGCCACGCCCCGTTCCTGACCGCGCTCACCGTTTCGATCCTCAGTTGGAAAACCGCCGGGGCCGAACGGTTCTGCGCCCTGCGCGGCGGGGTGCTGACCGTGATCGGTGGAAACACGATTGCCGTCGCCACCCGCGAGGCGGTGGCGGGTGACGATCTGGCCACTCTGGACACGCAGGTCCTGGCCCGGTTCCAGTCCGAAGCCGACGAAGAACGGGTTGAGCATGTCGAGACCATGCGCCTGCAACTGCACGCCATCCGCCGGATGATCAGCCGGTTGCGGTCAGGTGCTGGCGCGGGAGAATTGCGATGAGCGAAGACCCCTCGGACGAGTCCGAAACCGATCCTCTGGTCGAGGAAATCCGCCTGCAGCGCGCACGACGGGACCTTTGGCTGCGCGAGGGCGACATGTCCGTCGGCCGCCGTCTGGCACAGATCGGCGTGCTGGGCTGGATTTTCGTGGTGCCGACTCTGGCGGGACTGTTTTTCGGGCGCTGGCTTGATGCGCATTTTTCAACCGGTATCTTCTGGAGCGCGCCGTTGATGCTGCTGGGTGTGTGCATTGGCGGATGGACCGGGTGGAAATGGATGAACTCACGATGATCGACCTGCATGCTATCCCGCTCCTTGTGATTTTGCCGGTCTGTTTTGCAGGCGGACTTGTCTTGGGGTTTGCCTATTTCAGCATCCTGCGCAGAACGGTCGACCTGCTGGTCACGGGCGACCAGCCGATTCTTGGTCTGGCGCTGACTTTGGGACGGTTCGTCTTGCTTGCTGCAGGGCTTTACATTGCGGTGCTGGCCGGCGCTTTTGCGTTATTGGCGGCGCTGGCGGGGGTTCTCTGTGCCAAGCGGATTATGCTGCGCAGAACGCGGGGGGACCAAGTTTGAACTCTCCGCTTGAGTCCACCGTTATGTTCCAGCTTGGGCCGGTTCCGATCTCGCATGCGATCGTCACGACCTGGGCGATCATGTTCGTTCTGGTCGTCGGGGCGTTCTTCCTGACCCGGCGGCTCGAGCTTCGGCCCAGCCGGCGTCAGGCCGCACTGGAACTGATGGTTGCGACGCTCGACACTCAGATCACCGAGACGACTGGCGCTGCGCCTGCGCCCTATCGCGGCTTCATCGGTACGCTGTTCCTGTTCATCCTCGTGGCGAACTGGTCCTCGCTGGTGCCTGGGGTCGAGCCGCCCACCGCGCAGCTTGAAACCGACGCGGCGCTTGCGGCTCTGGTGTTCTTTTCGGTGATCTGGTTCGGCATACGTGCCGGGGGTGTGGGCGGTTGGCTGAAATCCTTCGCCGCGCCCAATCCGGTGATGATCCCGCTGAACATGCTGGAGAGCCTGACCCGGGTCTTTTCCATGTTCGTCCGGCTGTTCGGCAATGTGATGAGCGGGGTGTTCGTTATCGGCATCGTCGCCTCGTTGGCTGGACTGCTGGTGCCGATTCCGCTGATGGCGCTCGATCTGCTGACCGGGCTGGTACAGGCCTATATCTTCGCGGTACTGGCGATGGTGTTCATCACGGCCGCAGTCGAGGAAGGCGCCGCGCCCCCTCCGAACGCCGACATTGCCCCTCTCTCAACAAAAAAGGATTCATGATGGACTATCTAAGTTTGGCCAGTATTTTCTGTGCCACGTTTGCCGTGGCCTTTGGCGCCATTGGCCCCGCGCTTGCCGAAGGGCGCGCCGTCGCCGCCGCAATGGACGCCATTGCCCGTCAGCCCGATGCCGGAAACACCATCTCGCGCACGCTCTTCGTTGGGCTCGCGATGATCGAGACTACGGCGATCTATTGCCTGGTGATCGCGCTATTGCTGCTATTCGCCAACCCGCTTTTGGCATAAGCGCATGACCCTTGATTGGTGGGGACTTGGTTTACAGGCCGTCAACGTCCTGATCCTTGCCTGGCTTCTGTCGCGTGTTTTTTGGCGTCCGGTTGCCGGGGCGATCGCCCGGCGCCAGGAAATGGCGCAGGCGATGCTGGACGAAGGCAAGACGGTGCAGGACAAGGCCGAAGCAGCGCTGTCCGAGGTGCAAGAGGCCCGCGCAGGCATCGCGGCCGAACGCGACGTCATACTTAACCAAGCCAAGGCGGCAGCAGACGCGGCCACGAAGGCCGCGCTGACCGATGCGCAGACCCGGGCCGACGCGCTTGTGGCGGCTGCGCGTACCGCCATCGACCGTGACAGAGACGCAATGCGCAAGGAGAATGCGGCGAAGGCCGCCACGCTATCGGTCGAGATTGCGGCCAAGCTTCTCGCCCGGTTCAACACGCCCTCAGTTCAGGCGGGGTTCCTTGCCAAGCTGGTCGAGGCGATCGCTTCTATGCCTGCCTCTGAGCGTGAAGCGCTGATAGCTTCGGAAGACGATCTCGAGATTGTCACCGCCACAGCCCGGGAGGGCGCGGAAAAGGCCGCGATCGAACAAGCGGTAAGCGATGCACTGGGCGGCAAGCCCGGCCTGCGTGTTGTCACCGACCCGGATCTGATTGCCGGACTGGAACTGCGCAGCGCGCATTTCGTGCTGCATAACAGTTGGCGGTCTGACCTCGAAGATATTTTGAAGGAGGTCAAGAATGCCACCTGACGCGCCGGACTGGTTCGCAGCGGCGCAGGACGCAGTGCGCATCGCCGCGTTGGGTCCGCGATCTGAACACAGGGGCCGCGTCGAGGAAATCGGGGACGGGGTCGCGATGATTTCGGGGTTGCGGGACGTTCGGCTGGACGAGGTTCTGCAGTTCGAGGGCGGCCAGTTCGGGTTCGCCCGGGTACTGGACCCCGATCTGATTGGGTGCGTGCTTCTCGACGCCGCGACCGAGGTCGAGGCGGGCGATGCCGTATTTGGCACAGGCGAGGTGGTGAGTGTGCCCGTCGGCGAAGCGCTGCTCGGGCGCATCGTGGACCCTCTTGGCCGCCCGCTCGACGGAAAGAGACCGATTGAAGCCGGGGACCGATGGCCGATCGAACGCCCGGCACCGTCGATCATCGAGCGCGATCTGGTGACCGAGCCGGTGCAGACCGGGACCCTCGTTATGGACACGCTGTTCGCGCTTGGCCGGGGCCAGCGCGAATTGATCGTAGGGGATCATTCCACCGGAAAGACGACGCTGGCCGTCGATGCGTTGATCGCGCAGCGCGACAGCGACATGATCTGCGTGTATGTCGCCGTAGGACAAAAGACGTCCAGCGTGCGCCGCGCCATCGACGCACTTGAAGCGCAGGGCAATTTTTCGCGCTGCATCGTGATGGTCGCGGGGTCTGCCTCGGCACCGGGGCTGCAATGGATTGCGCCTTATGCAGGCATTACGATGGCGGAATATTTCCGTGACAAGGGGCAACACGCCCTCGTGGTGATCGACGATTTGTCCAAACACGCCGCCACCCACCGGGAAATAGCACTGCTGACCCGGCAATCGCCGGGGCGCGAAGCCTATCCGGGGGACGTGTTTTATATCCATGCCCGCCTGTTGGAACGGGCCGCCAAACTGTCCGAGGCCCGCGGCGGCGGATCGCTGACCGCGCTGCCGATTGCTGAAACCGATGCGGGAAACCTGTCGGCCTTTATCCCGACCAACCTGATCTCGATCACGGACGGTCAGATCGTGCTGAATGCAGACCTGTTCCATCAAGGGCAGAAACCGGCGGTGGATGTCGGTCAGAGCGTCAGCCGCGTGGGTGGCAAGACCCAGGCGACCGTGCTGCGCGAGGCGGCCGGTACGCTGCGGCTCGACTATGCGCAGTTTCTGGAACTCGAGGTCTTCACCCGGTTCGGGGGGCTGCCCGAGGGTCGGGTTCGCGAGCAACTCAAGCGTGGGGAAAGAATCCGGGCGATTCTGCGTCAACGGCAGAATGCGCCGCTTCGGTTGGCCGATGAAGTGGCCCTTTTGCTCGCCGTGCAAACGGGGCTGCTGGACGCCTTGCCACTTGAGGCTGTTGCCGCCTTTCGAACCCAGCTGCCGTCAGCGCTTGACCGGGACGCTGCCGATGCCCTGCGCGCCATTGCCGAGACAGGGGGTCTTGATGCAGAGGCGCGGGCCGCCCTGATGGCCACAATGACCCGCCTTTCCAAGTTGCTGGGCGATGCGGAGACCGCGACATGACCGAGCGTCTGGCCGATATCAGCGCCCGGATCGACGGCATTCGCCAATTGGGGGCCGTGGTGAATGCGATGAAGGGTATCGCCGCCGCCCGCGCCCGCACCGCGCGGTCACAGATCGAGGCGGTCGACAGTTACGCCGCGACCGTCGCGACCGCCATTTCCAACGCGCTCGGCCCGGCGGGGGGCGCGTCACCGGCCAAGGCCCCAGAAGGTCAGACCGGTGACCGCACCGGGCTATTGGTGTTCTGCGCCGAACAGGGCTTTGCCGGAGCCTTCAGCGAACGGGTGTTGGACAGCATCGACGATGATTTATCGGACGCCAGCCTGTTTTTGATCGGCTCTCGTGGCCTTTCGATCGCTGCGGCGCGTGGGCTGCATCCGGTTTTTTCCGCGCCGATGTCATCTCACACGCCTGGCATTCCGAAACTGGCCGACGGAATCGCCAAGGCAATCTACCGCGCCCTAGACGAGGGCCGTTTCGACCGGATGGACGTGGTCCATGCCGGTTGGGCGGCCGGACAACCGCAAATCCATCGACAGGTTCTGTTGCCGATCGACCTGTCGGACCTGCCGCCGCCCGGGGCGACACGTCCATTGACCCAGCTTCCCACAGATGCGCTGATCAACAGTCTCAGCGGGGACTACCTGCATGCCTTGGTCTGCAAGGCGGCGCTCCATGCCTTTGCCGCCGAGAACGAGGCGAGAATGGAGGCGATGGCGGCCGCAGACGCCCAGATCGCGCGTGAGCTTGTCGTTTTCGAGGCGACGCTGCGCCGGGTGCGGCAAGAGGCGATTACCGCTGAGATCATCGAACTGGGGACCGGCGCTGCGACTGTGAGCGCCGACAGGTGACGCCGACGGGGACTGGTGTCGCCAGCGTTTTCGCGGTCTGCTACTGATCTGTTTCTGCAAGCGCATGTTGGCGACGATCGCAGCGCCGAGCCGATCTAAGACGCGCTGCGCTCCTCGACCTACCTGAACCACGAGGGGAAGTCGTTGCGCCAGACCCATCGGCAGACGCTAATTGAGCGGGCAGAGGGGCCGGGAAGGCGAAGGACGGCTGCTGCAGGACCGTAGCGGCGAGGCATTTACCGTGAATACAATACAAGTAGCTGCCCGGATAAGCGAGGGATTCTGGCTCATCGTAACTCTTATTGCCGTCGCGCTCTGTGTCATCGCTCCTTTGGACATATTTATCGGGTGATAAAAGCGACCAAGCTTGGATACGCCAATCACAAACGGCTTGGCCGCGCCGCCTGCGTTGGGTTTTAAAAGCTCGAAGCCGGGCTTTCCAACTTGATCGCGTCGTGGAGGCGCATGATCGTTTCGCGATCCGGCGTGGGAGCGCTGCGGCTGCATCTTTCCATGACATCCAGCAGTTGCGCGACGAGATCATCGTCCCTGAGTCCGTACCGGGCAATCGCCGCGAACGCCGAACAGGCTAGGTCCGCCAGAGTCTCTGGATCGAAAACGACGCGCAGTTTCATGTCCTGATCCACGATCCTGCCTGATGGGATTTGACGGCCTGCCAAAGTCTCAAGCACTTCCCCAAGCCGATCCAGGCAATAAAGCGCGGTTGTCGGGTCATTGATCGCCGGCGACAAGGCCCGTTGCGCGATCTCCACAATCCGCCTGAGAGAGAATTGGATATCGTATTCGGGCGTGCGCTCCTGACCAAGCGAGAACGCATTGCCGAGGTTTTCAGCGACGGAATCCGAGACCCGGCCATAGGGATTGGCGGTGACAAGGGCCCCACCATTTGAAACAAAGCTGCCGGTCCGGGCCTCTATCCGGATAACGAGGTCATTTTCGCAGGCCATCTGAAGAAGCGCGTCCAGATCGACCGACTGTATGTAGCCGCTGTCCGATGAAACCACGGACCGGCTGTCGTCATCAAAATTTTGCGGCGGGGCCTCGGCCATTGCTTGTTCGGGACGCGGCGCAGAGGGATCTCTATGTTCCGGGAAACACCGTTCAACGGTCTTGCAGGCCTCTGCCGTGAGTTTGGCCAGAATGGTCTCGATCCGGATCGAGCTGGCGATGTGGTGAATGAAGTAGATCAGCGTCGCCAGGCTTGCGACCGCCAGGATCATGCCGAAGGTTACAGCGATCAGAGGAACGAAGGAGAAACTGCCGCTTCCACGAACGGAGGCCAGCACCAGCAGGCAGTAAACGAAGGTGGACAGGAATGTGCCAAGCACGATCTGGTTGCCGCGGTCGCGCATGAAATCACGCAGCATTCGGGGGCCGAACTGTGACGAGGCAAGCTGAAGGGTGAGCATTGTCATCGAAAATGTGACGCCCGCGACCGTAATCATGGACCCGGCGATGGCCGACAGGATCGCGCGTGCGCTCTCCGGGCCGAAAGCATAGGGCCATTCGGAGATCCATCCAAGCTGTGACGCCTCTAGTGAGTCCAGCAGAATAAGAACGATGGCCGCTGTCATGGCGCAGATTGCCATGATCGAGGGCAGGAACCAGAAACTGCTGCGCAGCCGGTCCCATGTTCTTGAGATAATATGATAAAATCTGTGCATCACATTTCAATATCTGGCAGCGATCGCCTTTTAGGCTGGTTGAAGACACGGATCAGTCAACCAGCAGTCTCTTGCGTTCTCCAAATTCCTTGGGGATTTCACCCCTGCAAAATATTCCTTAGGTCGCGCCTGTGCACGGTCATTTGCAGATATTCCGCTGCCACCCATGACCGGCCGCCGAACACGCGCAGGCCATAGTTAGTGCCAGCGACAATCCTAATCAGGATCATGAAAACCGGGCCAAACACCATTCCAAACCCAACTCGATATGCGCCGCCCTGCATTTGGCAAAGCCAATAGTCAGGTGAGTGCATTGATCTGCCTCACACTGCGTGCTGATGTTTGGGATATCAATCTTTTTTGAGAAGGCGGCGGCCGGATCGCCGGTTCTATCTGCGATGCTATCCCTGTACGCTATCCCTGCAACGCCATCCGGACGGCGTTGCCAACTGTTTCATCTGAAAGGAAATTGCCGTGACCTATACGATCAACCGAACCTTCAAGGGAGAATCGTTCGAGGACATTGATGCCCGCACCCGTGCGGCGTTGGCCGATAGCGGCTTTGGCGTCCTGACCGAGATCGACGTGCAAGCCACCATGAAGAAGAAGCTGGATGCGGAGATGCGCCCGTACCGGATTCTTGGCGCCTGCAATCCCAAGATGGCCTTTGAAGCCATCAGCATGGAGCCACGCGTCGGCGCGATGTTGCCCTGCAATGTGATCCTGCGAGAAGTGGATGGTGGGGTCGAGGTCAGCGCGATCGACCCGGTGGCGTCGATGCAGGCGATCGATAACGACGCGTTGACCGATGTTGCCGGGCAGGTGCGCGACCTGCTGGCCAAGGCCGTCGAGGCAATCTGAACCGCCGATGAACGTCGTCAAACGGCCCTTTCTTGTTTAACGTGGCGAGGGCGCGGTGCTGCTGACATGGCGATATGGCCCTTGAATGCGCGCGACGATTGGCAGGTGCAGCGTCCTGCCATTGCAACAGTTCGGGCGGTTCCAGCGAACCGCCCGGGCGGGCGCTGACTGTTAGCGGGTTTCGACCGGC
Source organism: Thalassovita sp. (assembly GCF_034670005.1). GTDB lineage: Bacteria > Pseudomonadota > Alphaproteobacteria > Rhodobacterales > Rhodobacteraceae > Thalassobius. The sequence goes on along the minus strand of NZ_JAXMOH010000001.1, from coordinate 122,950 downwards.
AGATGATCGCGGCGGGTTTCCCAGCCCGCGCGTTCCAGTTCAGGGGTGTCGTCATTGGTTTCGGGCCAGCCGACGCAGAAATAGCCGACCAAGGTCCAGCTGTCCGGCACATCGAGATCGCGGCGCAGTTGCTCTGGGTCGAGGATCGACACCCAGCCAACGCCGATACCGCGCGCCCGCGCCGCGAGCCAGAACAGATTGATCGCGGATACAACCGAATAACGGCGGGTTTCCGGCATTGTGGCGGCGCCCAGACGATGGCCTTTTTCGGTGTCATCGTCACAATAGACGGCCAGTTGCACCGGGGCGTTTTGCATTCCGGTCAATTTGAGGTTGGAGTAAAGCTGTGCTCTGTCGCCGTCATAGCCTGCCAAGGCATTGGCATTGGCGGCGGTAAAGTTTTCCAAAGCGGCGGTCCGGGCGGGATCGCTGACCACCCGAATGACCCGCCAGGGTTCCGACAGCCCCACCGAAGGAGCCAGCAGAAACGTGTCGAGGCATTGCTGCAGCAATGCCTCGTCCACTGGATCGGTGCGGAAGCGGCGCACATCGCGCCGCCACCGCATCAAATCGGTCAGGTCGCGTTGAAAATCTGGCGGGAAGGCCTGCATTCCAACGCTCCTCTGACTTATTCTTCTGCCGCTGCTTCTTCGGCAGGGGCTGCTGCTGCTTCAGCAGCTTCAGCGGCCTTAGCGGCTTTTTCTTCCGTGCGATCCTGAGCTTTCTTGCCCGGGACGGCTTTCTTGGGGTTGTTGCGTTCGGTCTTGGCAACAGTGCCGGAAGCTTCGAGGAAACGGGCCACACGGTCGGTAGGCTGTGCGCCCTGATCGAGCCAGTACTGAACGCGTTCCAGGTCCAGTTTCACACGCTCTTCGCTGTCTTTCGGCAGCAGCGGGTTGTAGGTGCCCAGTTTTTCGATGAAGCGGCCATCGCGCGGCATACGCGAATCTGCTGCGACAACGCGGTAGAAGGGACGTTTCTTAGAGCCGCCGCGGGCCAAACGAATTTTCATAGCCATGGTGTTTTCTCCTTAGATGGCGTGGACCGGTATCGGACCGGTTATTCCTGATGTTTCTTATGGTGCTGAATAACTTCAGCGATGATGAAGTTCAGAAACTTCTTGGCGAAATCGGGGTCCAGGTCAGCCCGGTTTGCCAAATCTTCAAGCCGTGCGATCTGCTTGGCTTCGCGGGCCGGATCGGACGGGGGAAGGTCGTGTTCGGCCTTGAGACGGCCCACCGCCTGGGTGTGTTTGAATCGCTCGCCCAGAGTATAGACGAGGATCGCATCCAGACGGTCGATGCTTTCGCGGTGGTCCTTGAGGAGTTCCGCGGCGCGGGTTGCGGCGTCAGTCAAGGGCGAATCCTTTCGGTTTGAACAGCGGATCGGCGTAATTTGCCAATTCCATCGCAATACCGTGCGACAGCTGGGTGTCTTTCAATCGTGCTGGGCTGGGGTGGCGGTACACCACGTCATTACCATCGACGCTGACCGCCTCGGGGTCCCTTTTTGCGCCCAACCGTTCGGCCAACCGGATCGAATCGAGGTTCTTTGGGTCCAGATAGGACACGGCGGTTTCCCAGCCGAGCGTGTTATAGAGATAGGATCGCACCACGTTGGTTGCTTCCAGCGCATAGCCCTTGCCAGCGGTTTCCGGCCAGATGATCCAGGCCAGTTCCGGTTCCGGCCATTTCGCCGGTTTCCAGCCGCCGGCCATGCCCAGCGGTTTGTCGGTTTCTTTGTCGTGGATCATCCACATGCCATAGCCGCGGATCTGCCAATGGCCGATTTCGGCGGCATAGAGCATCCAGGTTTCATAATCGTTCAGCGGCCCGCCCATGAACCGGGCGCGGTAGCTGGTGAAGGTCGATTTGAAATTCGGGTAATCCTGCGGCTCCGGTCCGCGCAGGACCAGGCGCTTGGTTTCCAGGGTAGGGATGTTCACCGGCATCACGCGGCCTCCGTCGCGGGATGGCGGTAGACGTGGCAGGCTTCGCCCACCACTTCGCCTTCGCGTTCGAACCGTGCGCCTAACCGGTCTGCCAATGCCTTGGACCGGGTGTTGGCCGGGTCGATATAGCTGATCGGGGCGGTGATGCCGAAATGGCGCGCGGCATAGTCACGGGCCGCAAGGGCAGCCTCATAGGCCAGTCCCCGGCCTTCGAACCCGTCATAGATATGCCAGCCCAGTTCCGGTTCGTCCCAGCCTTCGTTGAAGATGACACCGACGCGTCCTGCAGTTGCCCCGCTGGCGCGATCCTCAAGCATCCACATGCCGTATCCGCGCAGCGCCCAATGACCGTAGCCCGCCAGAAACCCGCCCCAACTGCGGTAACGCGTATAGGGACCGCCGACGAATTTCGCCCGCTCTGACGCGCTGAAGGCGGCGAAAGGTTCGAAATCGCTTTCGCGCGGGCCGCGCAGGATCAGCCGTTCGGTTTCGATCACCGGGATGTTCAGCGACAGGCTCATGCGTAAGCCTCCACCGATCCGTCCTTGTCCAGATCATCGGGACCGGGGTGGCGATAGAGGATGTCTTCGCCCATGTGGACATTGGTGTAGGTGCGTTCTGCCCAGGCGCCGAGCCGTTCGGCCAGCGCGATGGAGCGCGCGTTCGACGGCACGATGTTCGAGGTCAGCGTGGTAAATCCCAGCCCGTCGGGCGCATAGGCCCATTCGCGGGCGCGCAGGGCGGCCTCGTGAGCCAGCCCCATGCCTTCGAACTCGTCGAACACGACCCAGCCCAGTTCCGGTTCAGGCCAGCCGTCCGGATTCCAGATGCCGCAGATGCCTGCGGTCTTGCCCGTCGCCTTTTCCTCGATCACGAAATAGCCGTAGCCGCGGATATGCCAATGGCCCACCATCAGCCCGAACCAGCGCCAGGCGTCGTGCCGGTCGGGGGAGGCTCCGAAACCCGCCGCCCGTTCCTGATCGCACAGGAACGCGATCAGCGGTTCGGCATCCCGGTTTTCGGGGCCGCGCAGGATCAGACGTTCGGTTTCAAGGGTGGGGGCTTGGGTCAGCATCGGTTTACTTCTTCTTGCCGAAGCCGCTGAGCCCGCCGGGCAGGCCCATGCCGCCACCGAGACCCGGCAATCCGCCGGGCATGCCCTTGCCGCTGCCCATTGCCTTGGCTGCGGCTTCCAGCGCTTTCGGGTCCATCTGTGACGGGTCCATGCCGGCCATGTCGGCGGGCATGCCACCTTTGCCGAACATGCCTTTCATGGCCTGTTTCAGCATGCCGCCTTTGCCCATCTTGCCCATTTTTTTCATCATGTCGGCCATCTGCCGGTGCATTTTCAGCAGCTTATTCAGGTCGCTGACATCCTGACCGGCACCTTTGGCGATCCGTTTCTTGCGGCTGGCCTGAAGCAGTTTGGGATTGGCGCGTTCTTTCTTGGTCATCGACTGGATCAGCGCGATCTGACGGGTGATGATTTTATCATCAAAGCCCGCATCCTGCACCTGCTTGGCCATTTTCCCCATGCCCGGCATCATGCCCATGATGCCTTCCATGCCGCCCATTTTCATCATCTGTTCCAGCTGCATTTTCAGGTCGTTCATATTGAACTGACCCTTCTGGAACCGCTTCATCATCCGTTCGGCCTGTTCGGCCTCGATGGTTTCCTGCGCCTTTTCGACCAGGGCCACGATGTCGCCCATGCCGAGGATACGGCCGGCGATACGCTCGGGCTCAAACGTTTCCAGCGCGTCCATCTTTTCGCCAAGGCCGACGAATTTGATCGGCTTGCCGGTCACGGCGCGCATCGACAAAGCGGCACCGCCGCGCCCATCGCCATCCATCCGGGTCAGGACGACGCCGGAAATGCCGACCTTGGCATCGAATTCCTCGGCCACCTCAACGGCGACCTGACCGGTCAGCCCGTCGACCACCAGCAAGGTTTCGCGCGGGTTGACCACGTTGCGGACCTGTTCGACCTCGTCCATCAGGACTTCGTCGATATGCAGCCGACCGGCGGTATCGAGCATGTAGACGTCATAGCCGCCCATCGTCGCCTGCTGCTTGGCGCGTTTGGCGATATCGACCGGTTTTTGTCCCGGCACGATCGGCAGGGTATCGACGCCGATCTGGGTGCCCAGAACCGCCAGCTGTTCCATCGCCGCCGGACGGTAGACGTCGAGCGAGGCCATCAGCACCCGCTTGCCTTCTCTTTCGGTCAGCCGCTTGGCCAGCTTGCCGGTGGTCGTGGTTTTGCCCGAGCCCTGCAGGCCGACCATCAGGATCGGCGTCGGAGGGTTGTCGATCTTCAGCGCACCCGGGTCGCCTTCGCCGGCCAGAACGTCGACCAGCGCGTCATGCACGATCTTGACGACCTGCTGACCGGGCGTAACCGATTTGGTTACCGATTGCCCGGTGGCCTGTTCCTGTACCTTCTTGACGAAATCGCGGGCCACGGGCAGCGAAACGTCGGCTTCGAGCAGCGCGACGCGCACTTCGCGCAGGGCGGTTTTGACGTCTTCGTCGCTCAGCGCGCCCTGCTTGCTCAGGCGGTCAAAGACTCCGCCCAGGCGTTCGGATAGATTTTCAAACATTCCCGCGGCTCCTTTAACCCCGTTGCAATATGGCCCTACAGGTAGTCAGGACCGGCCCAAATGCCAACTGCCCCCGTGGGCGCGACGCGCTGACGGGGGGCGATCCTTGCACAATGCAAAGGACCGGAAGCATGACGGACTTCCGGAATTGAGTGCGCGTTTAGCGGCGGCGCGCGGCAGAGTCAAGTTTTACGGTCTCAAACACCTAGCCAGCAGGAGAACTGGATTTGGCAAGGAAGGTCGCGTTGAGCCGCCACATGCCCCAGGCCAGCGGGATCGCCGCCAGCCCGCCGATGACATAAGCGAGCGGTTCGTCGGCAAAGCTTTCGAAAAACTGGGTGTAGGCGTGGATCGCGCCAAAGGTCATCGCGGCGTTGAACAGACCGCGATTGTTGCGATGGGCGGCCCAAAATACGATCAGCACCAGTGCGATGGCCCAAAGTACTGAGAAAACGTTTGCGGAAATATGCATGGCGCTGTCGTTGAAAGCTGCCTTCGCGGCCCGGTACTGTTCCGATTGGTATTGCCCGTCCGTTCCATAGAAACCGGCATAGTTGGGCCCCCAGATCGTTTCGCCCACCACATCGCCCCAAAGTGATCCAACCAGGGCCGACAGGTTGGCGACGATAAAGGCCAGAATCGCCAAGATACCGGCATGGCGCGCCACCTGTCCCTGTCTGCGCGCCGCGATCCAGAGGCACAGCGCAATCAGTGCGCCCAATTGCAAGATCGAAAGCGCCGGTTCAGGGGAATAGAACACATAGGCGGCGTGAAAATATTCGGTTCCGGTATCCAGCGCCTGTGCGAAGGGGACGATGGAAAGGGCGGTGATCAAGCGAATATCGGTAAACCAGCCCGCAACCGCGATCACAGCGAACGCATAGAGGAAAAAGCCAGCTTTGGCGACGCCAAACAGGTCGAATTGGTCGAGCAGGAAACCAACCCCAAAGAGGTGCAATGCGACACCCATCAGCAGTATTGCCCCGATCACGAATCCTGCCGCAGCGCTTTTGCGCACCAGCGCCAAGGCGGACAGAGCCATGGTGATCGCACCCACTGCTGCCATGATCCAACCGGCGACGTGTTCGAAGTTCATCAGCAGTTCGACCGTGCCGCCGCCCAGCAACAGGCCCGCACCCATAAGTGCCGCAGCGTTGCCGAACATACGGGTCAAATTTGCGCCACGCGTCAAAATGGCGATGCCGCCGGCCAGAATCAGAGATCCCAGCATGGCGACCGCACCCGGTTCGGCCAGCCACAAGATGAACCCGGCTGTTGCTGCAAAAATACCCAGGCAAAGCACTGAATTCACCGCGAGCGCAATCATCGCATCACGGGCGCGATGTTTGATTTCTTCGGCCTGGTCGGGCGTGATGATGCCATCGGCCACCAGCTTTTCAGTATTAGCGACGGCAAACATGCGGCCATTTTTCCTGTTGTTCAGCTGAGGGACACTTTAGGCAGGATCGGTGCAGTTCGATAGTCATGTTTTCCGGACGCCGGGGGCTATATGATGGGGTCGAATGGGGCCGGATGAAATTGCGCGAAGAACCGCGCCCCCGCAATCGGGGGGGGACAAGTGACGGAGATATCCATGAGCGACGGCGTGATATTGGTGGCGACAGGTGCGGGATATGTCGATCTGGCGGTGCAATGTCTGGCCAGTATCCGGGACAGCAATCCGGGGGTGCCGGTCGATCTGTTCACCGATCTGCCAGATGCGCCGGGCGTCGCCGGGTTCGACCGGGTGCATCCGGTGCCATCGACACATCCGCGCGTAAAGCTGGATTGTTTAGCCAAGGCGCGGTTCGACCGGGTGCTGTTTCTGGATTGCGATACTCTGGTGATCGCGCCCTTTGGCGATCTGTTCGATCTGGCCGATCGGTTCGCGCTGTCTTTGGCCCACGATGTGCGCCGGCGGATGGACCTGATTCAGGATGGGGTGCATCCGACACCTTATGCTTTCCCGCAGCTGAACTCGGGGGTGATGCTGTATCGCAACGATGCCGGGATGGCGGCGTTTTTCGCTGAATGGAAGCGACGGTATGATGTTTCGGGGCGTGACAGGGATCAGCCGGTGCTGAAGGACCTGTTATGGGATAGCGATCTGCGGTTTTACGTGTTGCCGCCGGAATTCAACCTGCGTCGGCTGACGATGCTGGATGCGTGGGAACCATTGGACGCAGTGCCGACAATCATTCATTCGCACCGGTTATTGCAGCATCTTCGCGGGCAGGGCGCGCGGGTGCGCACGCTGGACGAATTGCGGGCGCTGGAGCGCATCGCGCTGGAGGAGGAATGGCGCGCTGATGGGGGTGGTGCCCCGTGGCAGCGTTAGGCTGACAGTGCCGATCATCTGTTTTTATACAGCAGGGATCCGCCCATGTCTGCGCTTGTTTTACACCCGTAAATGCCTAGCTATGTTGGGTGTTGGCTGACCGGTGGAGTAAGTCCCGATGACAGTTTTCCTTATTCTCCTGCTGATTTCTGCGGGTGCATTTGCGGCTTGGTACTGGTCGAGACAACAGCGTCGGGCAAGCCTTCTTGAAACCCCGCTTTCGGATCACCAACGCGCCATCGTTGCAGAGCAGGTTCCTTTGACCCGGAAGCTTCCGTCCGAATTGCGCGGCAAGCTTGAGGGCAAGATCAACGCGTTTTTAAACCAAATCGAATTCATCGGCTGCAACGGGTTGGACGTGACAGAGGAAATGCGGCTGTCCATTGCGGCGCAAGCCTGCTTTCTCGTCGTCAATAGCGACGCGTGGTACGAGCATCTCCGCACCATTCTGGTCTATCCGGGGGCTTTCAAGTCGCGCCATGCCGAACATAACGGCTATGTCGTGACGGAACGCGAAACGGTCCGGACGGGCGAAAGCTGGGCGCGGGGGCCGGTCGTTCTGTCCTGGGCGCATACCCGACAGGGCGCGATGGACGACGGTGACGGCCACAACGTCGTATTTCACGAATTCGCTCACCAGATCGACGACCTGTCCGGTCGTACAGACGGGGTTCCAAATCTTGACCGGACCCAGAGCTTTGCGGATTGGGAACGCACGTTCGTCACCGCGTATGAAAGCCACGTTCAAAATGTTCAGGCCGGACGCAAAACGGTGCTGGATGCTTACGGCGCAGAGGGACCGGAAGAGTTTTTCGCGGTGGCGGTTGAGGCGTTCTTTGAAAAACCGGGGGCTCTCGAACAAAAGGAACCGGCGGTTTACGCGCAACTGGTGTTGCTGTTTCGGCTGGACCCGTCGGCATGGGAATAGTTTGATCCTTGTAAATCAAAGGATCAGGCAGTCAGAGCCGCAATGCCGGGCAAATTTCAGGCGTCTGACCGAAAACCGGGTGACCGCTATCCGCAGTCACCCGTGACGTCTGTGCGCTGTTAGGCTGCTGCACAGTGCCGGGAAATCAGGCCGCCAGGTTGGCAATGCCCTCATTGGCGGCGTTCAGCGATGCCTCTGCGTCAATGGCGAACTGATCGGAGGCGACGAATTGAACATCGGTAATGCCGAAAAAGCCCAGCATGTGGCGAAGATAGGTTGAGGCGAAGTCGATATCAGACCCAAACCGGGTGCCACCGGAGGTGTAGGCGATGATCGCACGGGTGCCGCTTACCAACCCTGCCGGGCCTGCTTCGGTGTAGTGGAAGGTTTCACCGGCCCGCGCCATTTGATCAAGCCAGGTCTTCAATTGGCTCGGCAGGTTGAAGTTGTAGACCGGCAGGCCGATCACGACGGTATCGGCCGCTTTGAGTTCGGCAATCAACTGGTCTGAAAGGGCGGCGATGTCGGACTGATCAGCGTTACGTTGCTCGGAGGGAGTGTTCACTGCGGCGATCCAGGCTGCGTCGGCTTCGGGCAGGGGATTGGCCCCAAGATCGCGATAGGTGAGTTCCGAATCGGGATGAGCGCTGCGCAACCGATCAACGATGGAGCGAGTCAGATCCTTGGAGATCGATCCTTCGGGTTTGATGCTGGCATCGATATGCAGAATGGAATGGGTCATGTAAGTTGTCCTGTGCTGACGTGTGATACGGAACACTAACAATGTGCGTCAGAATTGATAATTGCAGATAAAGCGCTATATTGTGTGCAAATTTGCACATTGTTCAGCCCTCGGAGCGGTGCCCCGGACGGCACTAAGAATCGCACCGTCAAAGCTTGATCCGCCGCTCGGACAAATGCTGGAAAAAAATGCTGGAAATAGTTGTTCTCGAAGCGCAAATGGCGTGTTTTGAGGCGTTTTAAGAGCCAAGTGTAGTAATACTGCCATACCGCGCGTTATCGGCGAAAATAGCAGGGCCAGGGCAATTGACAATTCGCACTCGGGAAGACTAGGTTGAGCCCAGTCTTTTAGCTAAGGGGGTTTACCCATGAAATTTAAAACTATTGCGGCCGCCGCGATCGTCGCTTTCTCTCCGCTCGCAGCCGTCGCCGGCAGCCTGAGCGGCCCTGTCGATCCCGTCGTCACTCCCGACGACGATGATGATATTCTGGCGGCTCCGTCGCTGGGCAGCGCTGGCCTGACACCGGTCCTTATCGGTGGCGCCGTTGTTCTGGCTCTGGTTGCGTCCTCGTCCTCGAGCGACAGCAGCACCGCCACCACGGAATAAGTCAGTCCTACAAGAATTGAATGAAGCGCACCCATTGTGGTGCGCTTTTTTCGTTGATTGACTGCCTGTTAGGGGGGGCGGCTGTGGCCGGGTTTGTTTCAAGGTCGAAACGGGATGATTGCCAATGGATAACTGGGATGAAATTCGTACCGCTTTTCAGGTGGCGCGGATGGGGACTGTCAGCGGCGCCGCCGAGGTTCTGGGAGTTCACCACGCCACGGTGATCCGCCATATCGATGCGCTCGAAACCCGGCTGGGCATCAAGTTGTTTCAACGCCACGCGCGCGGTTACAACCCGACTGAAGCAGGGCAGGACCTGATGCGGGTGGCGCAGGCCACCGACGATCAGTTCAGTCAACTGGCCGGGCGAATCAAAGGTCAGGGCGATGGCGTCTCGGGGGAACTGGTCGTGACATCCTTGTCGGGGTTGTCGCCTTTGCTGATGCCGGTGATGGCGGATTTCCGCCTCAAATACCCCGAAGTCATCCTGCGCTACCTGACCGGGGACCGGTTGTTCCGGTTGGAGTATGGCGAAGCCCATGTCGCCATTCGCGCTGGCCGCGCACCGGAAGAGCCCGATAATGTCGTACAGCCTCTTTTGACGCAGAATACGGCGCTTTATGCGGCGCGATCCTATATCGACCGGATGGGGCAACCCGATTGCACCGGCGATTTTCGGGCCCATTTGTTTGTCGGTACCGATAATCGTGACAGCCTTGCGCCTTTCTATCGTTGGCTGTGGGAGCAGGTTCCAGAAGAAAACATCATCTTCCGCAGTGTCGATTACCGGGCGCTGCAGTTGGCGGTGCTGGCGGGAATCGGGATTGGCTTCCTGCCCAAATGGGAGGCCGCGAAACATCCTGATCTGACGGAAATCTGCACCGACCGCGAAGACTGGCAATCGTCGCTGTGGCTGGTGACCCATGTCGATCTGCATCGCACCACCAAGGTGCAGGCTTTCGTGAAGTTCCTTAAGGAACGTGCCAAGGAATGGGATTAATATGAGCGAGGCGGCGCGCGGCCATCTGGCCATGTTGGTGTTTTCGGCCTTGGTGGCGGGGTCGTTTTCACTGGGCGTGATGGCGGCAAATCATATTGCGCCGACGGCTCTGACCGCGGCGCGCTTTGCCATTGCCGCTGTATTGGTGGGTATAGCCGCTGCGCTGACCACCGGCATTCCACGCAGCGCCTTCCGCGCCCCTTGGCGGTACCTGTTGTTGGGCAGCACCTTTGCCACCTATTTCGTGCTGATGTTCTATGGGCTTAAAACCGCGCAACCGGTATCGGCGGCTGCGGTATTCACCCTGACGCCCATCATGGCCGCGCTGGCCGGATTCGTCCTGCTGCGGCAGGTAACAACGGCGCGCATGGCGCTGGCCCTGATGGTCGGCGGGGCGGGGGCGCTGTGGGTCATTTTCGGAGCCGATCTGCAGGCGCTCTTGCGGTTTCAGGTCGGCGAGGGCGAAGTGATCTTTTTCTGGGGCTGCATCGCTCATGCGATCTACACCCCGATGGTACGATTGCTGAACCGGGGCGAACCGGCGGTGGTGTTCACTTTCGGCATGTTGCTGGCCTGTTTCGGTGTCGTCACGGTCTTTGGCTGGAACGACATCATGGCGACAGACTGGGCGGCCTTGCCCGGGATCGTCTGGATCACGCTGATCTATATTGCGGTCTTCGCCAGCGCGGTGACTTTTGTTTTGCTGCAATACGCGTCGCTTCGCCTGCCCTCGGCTAAGGTGATGGCCTACACTTACCTGACGCCCAGCTGGGTCTTGGTCTGGGAATTGGTACTGGGCCACGGCGTGCCGACCGTCTGGGTTCTGGGTGGGGTGGCGATGACGGTGGTGGCGTTATTGCTGCTGTTGCGCAACGAACATTAAGGCAAAGTTTTTGCTGCTGCCGTTTGAGCGGGAGAGCCTGGCGCGGCGCGGTTTCGGATCAAACTGGGCACTGTTTCAGGCCGTCAGGACGATGCTCAATCGTGCGAGGTTTCGCCGCCATCGTTCAGTTCGGTTTTCAGAAACCGTTCGAACGCATCCAGGTTGACTGCTTCGAACTGGCCGAAACTCTGCATCCAGACGCTGGCATCACGCAGCGCGTCCGGTTCCAGTTTGCACCATTTCACCCGACCGCGTTTTTCCTGACTGATCAGCCCGGCAGTGGCCAGAATTGAAAGATGTTTCGAAATCGCGGCCAAAGACATTTCGAACGGATCGGCCACATCGGTGACCGCCATGTCATCTTCCAGCAGCATCGACAGTATCCGGCGCCGGGTCGGATCGGCGAGGGCCGCAAAGACGGTATCGAGATCGGAAACTCTGTTCATGTCTTTTCCCTAGGCGGGCGGAAACAGCGGGTCAACTGTGTCCGGCTGAAAGATCAACCGAAAGGTTGAATAACGTTTTCAGACGCAGATGGCGCTAACAGTCGTTTTTCGGCGCCTTGCCAGTGTTTTCGTGTTGCAAAAAACATTCGTTAAAACAATGTCTTACAGATGTTTTTATCGCTTGTTTTGCGCGCTTGACTCGGGTGCCTGTGCAGCATAGCAAGTGCCCGAACATCCGATGGGGGTTTTGCGCGTGACCGATCCCGACCAAAAGCAGCAGCTAAAGCAGCTTGAGGCCCGGATTGAGGCGGTCCGAAAGACCCAGGCCCCGAAACCCCGCGCGGATGAGCACTATTCTCAGGCCAACATGGCCTGGCGCATGGTGATTGAAATGGTTTCCGGTCTTGGGATCGGGTTTGGCATAGGATACGGGCTTGATCGCCTGCTCGGGACGATCCCGATTTTCCTTGTCATTTTCACATTGCTGGGTCTGGCGGCGGGGATAAAGACGATGATCCGCACGTCGAAAGAGATCCAGGAGCAGACATTGGCCGATGAGGCCGAGAAGAACGAGAGGGTATAGACGTGGCAAGCGAAGCACACGGCGCCGAGACAGGCGGTCTGGTATTTCACCCGATGGATCAGTTCATCGTGAAGCCGCTCTTTGGTGGCGACACGATCGAATGGTACACTATCACCAATGCGACCCTGTGGATGGCCCTGGCGGTTGTCGCGGTTATCCTGATGATGGTTCTGGGAACTTCGCGTCGCGCGATGATCCCGTCGCGTAGCCAGTCGGTAGGCGAATTGGCCTATGGCTTTGTCTACAAGATGGTCGAGGATGTGACCGGTAAGGACGCGGTCAAGTTTTTCCCCTATGTGATGACCTTGTTCATGTTCATCGTCTTTGCCAACTTCCTTGGCCTGCTGCCGATGAGCTTTGCCACCACGTCGCATTTCGCCGTCACCGTTGTTCTGGCGCTGCTGGTGTTCCTGACCGTGACCATCGTCGGTCTGGTTAAGCATGGGGTCGGTTTTCTGGGCCTGTTCTGGGTGTCCAGCGCGCCGTTGGCGCTGCGCCCGGTCCTGGCCATTATCGAACTGATTTCCTACTTCGTGCGCCCCGTCAGCCACAGCATTCGTCTTGCTGGCAACGTGATGGCGGGCCATGCCGTGATCAAGGTTTTCGCGGGCTTTGCGGCGATTGCCGCGGTCAGCCCCGTCTCGGTGGTTGCGATCACCGCGATGTATGGTCTGGAGGTCCTTGTGGCCTTTATTCAGGCTTATGTCTTTACCATTCTGACCTGCGTGTATCTGAAAGATGCTCTGCATCCGTCGCACTAAGGTCTGTCTCAAGAACTATATCTATTCCAACTTCCAATCGTAAGGAGATACATCATGGAAGGTGAACTGGCACATATCGGCGCAGGCCTGGCAGCAATCGGTTCGGGTGCAGCCGCAATCGGTGTTGGCAACGTTGCAGGTAACTACCTGGCAGGCGCACTGCGCAACCCGTCGGCAGCCGCGTCGCAGACTGCGACCCTGTTCATCGGCATCGCGTTTGCAGAAGCTCTGGGGATCTTCTCGTTCCTCGTCGCTCTGCTGCTGATGTTCGCCGTCTAAGCCTTACGGAACACATCCTTACGGCCGGGTGGGCGCAGCGCGCCCGCCCGGTGTAACCGGAAGTTCCCAAGGAGGACGTCATGGCGACTGAAACGCACGAAGCCGCAGGCCACGCTGCCGAGGCAATGCAAGGAGGGCACGAAGCTGCCGCTCCGGGTATGCCGCAGCTGGATTTTTCCACCTGGGGCAACCAGATTTTCTGGCTTCTGGTCACGCTGGTCGTGATCTATTTCGTCCTGTCGCGCATCGCGCTGCCCCGCATCGCTGCGGTTCTGGCCGAGCGTCAGGGGACAATTACGAATGATATCGCCAAGGCTGAAGAGCTGAAGGCGAAGGCGCTGGAAGCGGAAGAGGCCTATAACAAGGCCCTGGCCGAAGCCCGCGCCGAAGCTCAGCGTATCGGTGCTGAAACCAAGGCTGCAATGCAGGCCGAGTTAAATGCAGCGATCGACAAGGCAGATGCCGAGATCGCCGTCAAACTGGCCGAAGGTGAAAAAGTCATTGCTGAGATCCGCGCCAATGCCGTTGAAAGCATCACCGATGTTGCCAAGGACACTGCCGCAGAAATCATTGCTGCCTTGGGCAGTGAAGCAGATGCAAAAACCGTCAACGCAGCCGTGGCTGCCCGGATCAAGGGGTAAGGGATATGCGTAAACTGGCAACTCTTTTCGCCCTGACGGCCGCCAGCCCGGCATTTGCCGCGTCGGGTCCGTTCTTTTCGCTGCACAACACGAACTTCATCGTGTTGCTGGCCTTTATCCTGTTCATCGCAGTGCTGTTCTATTTCAAAGTGCCCGGCATGATCGGCGGGATGCTGGACAAGCGGTCCGAGGGCATCAAGTCCGATCTGGACGAAGCCCGTGCGCTGCGTGAAGAAGCCCAGGCTGTTTTGGCCTCCTACGAGCGCAAGCAACAGGAAGTTCAGGATCAGGCTGGCCGGATCGTTGCGCAGGCCAAGGAAGAAGCTGGCATTTTTGCCGAGCAGGCCAAGGCGGATTTGGAGAAATCCATTGAACGTCGTTTGCTTTCAGCGAAGGACCAGATCGCTTCTGCCGAAGCCTCTGCGGTACGGGATGTTCGCGATGCGGCGATCTCTATCGCTATTGGCGCAGCCAATGACGTGATCGCCAAGCAGATGACCGCAGCATCCGGCAACAAGCTGATTGACGCGGCCATCAATGAAGTCGAAGCGAAGCTGCACTAAGACGCAACTGCGTGGAACGATCTACAAAAAAAAACACCCCGCCACTGGCGGGGTGTTTTTTTTATGGGATGTCGATGTGCTTTGGCGGGCTTTCGGGATCAGTGATGCCGGGTTTCGGCCGGGTAGACACCTAGGATCTTGGTGTGGGTAGTGAAATAGTCCAGTTCCTCTAGCGCCAGTTTGACATTCGGATCGTCCGGGTGGCCTTCGATATCGGCATAGAATTGGGTTGCGGTGAATGAGCCGTTCACCATGTAGCTTTCCAGTTTGGTCATGTTGACGCCATTCGTGGCGAAACCGCCCATCGCTTTGTAGAGCGCCGCAGGAATGTTGCGAACCTGAAACACGAAGGTGGTCATCATCCCGGTATCACCGCGCCGGTCATGGTTTGGATCGCGCGCCATAACAAGAAAGCGGGTGGTGTTATGGCCGAAATCTTCGATATCGCGGGCGAGGACGTTCAGGCCGTAAATCTCGGCGGCCAGCTCCGAGGCCAGAACACCCAGATCGGTCGCCCCACTGGCAGCCAGATCGGCCGCCGCGCCGGCGCTGTCGGCATAGGCTTCGCCACGGATACCGTGCTGCTTGAGGAAATTTGCGCTTTGCGGCAGTAGCACCAGATGGGCATTGACCGTGCTGATCTGGTCCAGCGTGACGCCGGGATTGGCCATCAGCGCGATGCGCACCCGAACGAAGGTCTCATCGACAATATGCAGCCCGCTTTCAGGCAGCAGCCGGTGGATGTCGGCGACCCGGCCATAGGTGGAATTTTCAATCGGCAGCATGGCCAGTTCGGCCCGCCCGTCGCGCACCGCGGCGATAACGTCCTCAAAGGTGCGACAGGGCAGCGCCTCCATTTCGGGCCGCGCGGCCCGGCAGGCTTCGTGAGAATAGGCTCCGGGTTCGCCCTGAAATGCAATCCGCTGGGTCATATGTTGTCTTTCCTGTCACTTTGCGCGCCTCAGGCGTTTGGTCGCGGAAACTACACCTTGCACAAGGTAAGGGGAAGCGGATACATACGCGCCGACAGACACGAAACGGATGGGTGACCCATGCTTGATACGATGACCCTCACCAAGGCCGGTGGTGCACTTTGCGGAACGCTGCTGGTGTTCCTGCTTGGCAACTGGGCGGCAGAGGAACTCTATTCGATGGAAGGCGGCCACGGCGATCACGCCGAGCAGGCCTATGTCATTGATACCGGTGCCGATGAAGGACACGGTGAAGAAGCCGTCGACGAAGGTCCGAGCTTCGGCGAATTGCTGGCCGAAGCCGATATCGCCAAGGGTGCCAAGGTTTTTTCGAAGTGCAAAGCCTGCCACAAGATCGAAGAAGGACAGAACGCAACCGGACCGTCGCTGTACGGGGTTGTCGGTCGTAATGTCGGGGCGATGGACGGATTCGGGTACTCGGGCAGTCTGGTCGCTGTGGCAGATGTCTGGACACCGGAACATCTGAACGATTTCCTGACCAACCCTAAAAGTTTCGCACCGGGCACCAAGATGTCGTTCGCGGGTCTGAAAAAGATCACCGACCGTGCTAACCTGGTGGCATATCTGGACAGTCTGGATAACTGATCGTAAGCGATCCGCATGAAATTATGCAGCCGCTGTCCTAACTGGGCGGCGGCTTTTTTGCTGGGCAAGGGGATAATCACGTTTTGATCAGGTATTCTTGTCTTGAACCTGCAAGATGTCTCTATAGCTTGATTGAAAAAGCAGAAGTCCATGCAGGAGGACCAGAGATGATCCCTGACCACCGGGAAAACACGAATCGATCCACCGCCAAAGCCATAGCGAAACCAGCGGTGCGGCGCGTGATGGCGATGCTGATGGTGCTGTGCCTGGCACTGCTGGCGCTGCCGCTGAGGGCAGAGGAAAAGATCATCCATAGCCATGGAATTTCCGCCTTTGGCGATCTGAAATACGAAGAAGGCTTTGCGCATTTCGATTACGTCAATCCCGATGCTCCGAAGGGCGGGGAATTTTCGACCTGGGCCTTTGGCACATTTGACAGCCTGTCGCCCTATATCCTGAAGGGCAACGCTGCCGCGATGTCGTCTGTGTTCTTTGATAGCCTGCTGACTGGAAACCTTGATGAACCCGATGCGGCCTATGGTCTGGTCGCCGACTGGCTGGAATATCCCGAAAACAGGGAATGGGTGGTATTCCATCTGCGGCCCGAGGCTAAATTTTCGGATGGCACCCAGATCACCGCGCAGGACGTTGTGTTTTCCTATGAGGTGCTGCGTGACAAGGGGCAGCCGGTCTACAAGGTGCTGTTCAAGGATATCCAAAACGTCGAGGCGCTGGATGACGCGCAGGTTAAATTCACCTTCAACCCCGATGGCCCACTGCGCGAAATGATCATGACCGTGGGCGGTCTGCCGATCTTTTCCAAGGCCTACTACGAAACCCGGGATTTCTCCGAATCCACGCTGGAACCGCCATTGGGATCGGGGGCCTACGAATTGCTGTCGGTCGATCCGGGCCGGTCGGTCAGCTACAAGCGGCGCGACGATTACTGGGCCAAGGATCTGAACGTGAATGTCGGTCAGAACAATTTCGATGTCCTGAAGGTGGAATATTATACCGATTACACCTCGGCTTTCGAAGCGTTCAAGGGTGGCGCCTATAGTTTCCGCGAAGAGTTCCTGTCGCTGCTCTGGGGGACGGCCTATGATTTCCCGGCCATCGAAAAGGGCTGGGTCAAGGTGGAAACCCTGCCCGATGGCCGCCCGGCGGGAACGCAGGGCTGGTGGTTCAACCTGCGCCGACCGATCTTTGCCGATCCCCGTGTGCGCGAAGCGATTTCAATGGCGTTCAATTTCGAATGGTCGAACGAAAGCCTGTTCTACGGGCTGTATGAACGCACCGACAGTTTCTGGGAAAACTCGGACATGCAGGCCGAAGGGATGCCGTCGGAGGCCGAACTGGCGCTGCTGGAGCCGCTGCGCGAATTCGTGCCTGAAACCGTATTCACCGAACCGGCCTTCGTTCCGGCCGTGTCGAACCCATCTAAGGTAGCCGACCGGCGGGTGTTGCGTCGGGCCGGTAAGTTGCTGGACGAAGCAGGATGGACCGTGGGTAACGATGGTATCCGAGTTAACGACAAGGGAGAACGGTTGAAGATCGAGATGCTGAACGACAGCCCGTCTTTCGAGCGCATTTTCAACCCATATATTGAAAACCTGAAGCGGCTGGGGATCGAAACCGCCAGCAAACGCATCGACAATGCGCAGGCTCAGGAACGCGAGAAGAACTTCGAATTTGACATCACGGTACGCCGTTATTCGATGTCGCAGACGCCGGGCAACGAATTGCGCGGTATCTTCGGGTCGGAAACCGCCGATGTGCATGGGGCCAACAACATCGCCGGGGTGAAGAACGAAGCGGTCGATGCGCTGATCAGGGTGATCGAGAACGCCAAGAGCCGCGAAGAACTGACAACGGCGGTCAAGGCGTTAGACCGGGTTTTGCGGGCGATGCATATCTGGGTGCCGCAATGGTACAAGCCGGTGCACAACATCGCCTATTTCGATATCTACGACCGTCCCTATACCGATACCCCACCGAAAATCGCATTGGGGGAAATGGGGCTGTGGTGGTTCAACCCGGACAAATATCAGGCGTTGAAAGACGCCGGGGCAATCCGGTAAGGCAGAACCATGGGAGCCTATATTCTTCGCCGCCTGTTGCTGGTGATTCCGACACTGATCGGGATCATGGTAATCAATTTCGTGCTGGTTCAATTCGTACCGGGTGGTCCGATTGAACAGATCATCGCCCAGGTCCAGGGCCAGGGCGATGTGTTCGAAGGTATTGCCGGGGGCGGCGATGCGGGTGGCGGCAGCGCCGCGGCAACCTCGGAAAGCGAATATGCCGGGGCACGTGGGTTGCCTCCGGAATTCATCGCCGAGCTGGAAAAGGAATTTGGTTTCGACAAACCGCCGTTGCAGCGGTTCTTCAACATGATGTGGAATTATATGCGGCTGGATTTCGGCCAAAGTTATTTCCGGTCGATCAGCGTGACCGATCTGGTTCTGGAAAAGATGCCGGTGTCGATCACCCTGGGCCTGTGGTCTACCTTGATCGCCTATGCCATTTCGATCCCGCTTGGCATCCGCAAGGCGGTGCAGGATGGCGGCCGCTTCGACACCTGGACCAGCGCGGTGATCATCGTGGCCTACGCGATCCCAGGCTTCCTGTTCGCGATTCTGCTGCTGGTGCTGTTCGCGGGCGGCAGTTATTGGCAGATCTTCCCGCTCAGGGGGCTGACATCGGACAACTGGGCGGAACTTTCACTGGTCGGCAAGGTGGTCGACTATTTCTGGCATATCGCGCTACCGGTCTTCGCTTCGACCATCGCAGCCTTTGCGACGCTCACGCTGCTGACCAAGAACAGTTTCCTTGATGAGATCAAAAAGCACTACGTGATGACCGCGCGGGCTAAGGGGCTGACCGAACAGCGGGTGCTGTATGGCCACGTGTTCCGCAACGCGATGCTGATCGTGATCGCGGGGTTCCCGGCGGTGTTTATTGGCGTGTTTTTTGGCGGCTCGTTGATCATCGAGACGATCTTCAGCCTCGATGGGCTGGGCCGGTTGGGATTCGAAGCGGCGGTGGCGCGCGACTATCCGGTGATTTTCGGCACCCTGTTCATTTTCGGTATCATCGGGCTGGTGGTCGGGATTCTGTCGGATCTGATGTATGTCTTTGTCGACCCACGGATTGATTTCGAGAAGAGGGAAGGCTGATGGCGCTGTCCCCGCTCAATCAACGCCGCTGGAATAATTTCAAGCGCAACCGCCGCGCCTTCTGGTCGCTGATCGTGTTCGCGATCTTGTTCGGCCTGTCGTTGTTTGCCGAGTTCATCGCCAATGACAAACCGATTCTGGTGAAGTACCGCGGCGACTTCTATGCGCCGATCTTCCGCTTCTATCCCGAAACCGCCTTTGGCGGCGATTTCCAGACCGAAGCGCCCTATCGCGACCCGGAAGTGCAATGCCTGATCATGAGTGGCGGGCTGGAAGACTGCTGGGACGATCCCGAGGGGATGGTGACAGCGATCTCCGAGGGCACGTTCGACAAAGGTACAGACGGGTTTCAACGCGGCTGGGCACTGTGGCCGCCGATCCCCTACAGTTACCAGACCACTGTGGACCGGCCCGGCGCGGCGCCGTTGCCGCCGAACGGGATGAACTGGCTTGGCACCGACGACACCAAACGCGACGTGGTCGCGCGTGTGATCTATGGCTTCCGGCTGTCGATCCTGTTTACCCTGATCGTCACTACTCTGGCCAGCGTGGTGGGCATTGTCGCGGGGGCCTTGCAGGGCTATTTCGGCGGCTGGCTGGACCTGATTTTCCAGCGGGTGATCGAAATCTGGGGGGCAACCCCGGCGCTTTATGTCATCATCATCCTTTTCGCAATTCTTGGGCGCGGATTTTGGCTGCTCGTGCTAATCATCGTGCTGTTCAGCTGGACAGCGCTGGTCGGTGTGGTGCGGGCCGAATTCCTGCGGGCGCGGAACCTCGAATATGTGCGCGCGGCGAAAGCTTTGGGCGTGTCGAACCGGGTGATCATGTTCCGCCACATGCTGCCCAACGCGATGGTGGCGACGCTGACCATGCTGCCCTTCATCGTCACCGGGACCATTTCGACGTTGGCTGGGCTGGATTTCCTTGGCTTTGGCTTGCCATCCTCGGCGCCAAGCCTGGGCGAACTGACATTGCAGGCGAAACAGAACCTACAGGCGCCGTGGCTGGCCTTCACCGCCTTTACCGTCTTCGCGGTGATGCTGTCGCTGCTGGTGTTCATCTTCGAAGGCGTCAGGGACGCGTTTGACCCGAGGAAGACCTTTCAATGACTGCGCCCGTCTGTATCTCAAAAGGACAGTGCGCCCTTAACGGGTTGAGCGGAACTGCGGTTGTCATGTCTGCCATTATGTTGGGCTGGATTGGGTTCGGGGTTTTGAGCGCCGATCTGTCGGCGCGTAGTTTTGGAAAACTGCTGTGGGTTTGGGCGGTGCCGTTTGGGCCGGTGGCGATGTCGGTGCTCTATGCAGCCTTGATGCGGTGGCAAGCCCGCCCCCTGAGTTGGTTCGGGTTGTCCTTCACGATTGGCGGCGCGATCTGGGGCGTGATCATGCTGAATGCGATGAGGTCTCTATGAGCATACTTGAGGTCAAGGACCTGACCGTCAGTTTCCGCCAGGACGGTAAAACCAATATGGCGGTCAGGGGCGTTTCCTTCAGCTTGGACCGGGGCGAAACCGTGGCCTTGGTGGGCGAAAGCGGGTCGGGCAAATCGGTTACCGCCTTGTCCACGGTGTCATTGTTGGGTGATGTGGCACAGGTCAGCGGATCGGTCACCTATGACGGTCAGGAAATGATCGGCGCCCCGGACCGGTTGCTGCGCAAGGTGCGGGGCAACGATATCAGCTTCATTTTTCAGGAACCGATGACGTCACTGAATCCGCTGCACACGATTGAGCGGCAGTTGACTGAATCTCTGGCGCTGCATCAAGCGGTGGTGGGCAACAAAGCCCGGGCGCGGGTATTGGATCTGCTGAAACGAGTCGGAATCCGTGATGCGGAAAGCCGGTTGGGTGCTTATCCGCATCAATTGTCAGGCGGGCAGCGGCAACGGGTGATGATCGCAATGGCGCTGGCCAACAAGCCCGACATCCTGATCGCTGATGAACCGACCACGGCGCTGGATGTGACCATTCAGGCGCAGATTCTGGAATTGCTGGCCGAACTGAAACGATCCGAGAATATGGGGCTGTTATTCATCACGCACGATTTGAGCATCGTGCGGCGGATCGCCGACAGGGTCTGTGTGATGAAGGATGGCGAAATCGTTGAGACCGGGCCGACGGTCGAGATTTTCGATAATCCGCAGCACCCTTATACCCAAAAGCTGCTATCGGCGCAGCCGGCGGGGCAGCCGGTCGCGGTGCCGGAGGGCGCCAAGGAATTGATCAAAACCGAAGACCTGCGGGTCTGGTTCCCAATCCAGCAGGGGTTTTTCAAAAAGGTCGTCGGCCATGTGAAGGCGGTGAATGACGCCAGTATCAGCGTGCGCGAAGGTGAAACCCTTGGCATCGTCGGCGAAAGCGGATCGGGCAAGACCACGCTGGCGCTGGCAATCATGCGGCTGATCGGGTCCGAGGGCGGTATCACCTTTGACGGGCGCGATGTGCGCGGTTGGTCGACGCGGCAGTTGCGGGCGCTGCGCAAGGAAATGCAAATCGTATTCCAGGACCCGTTCGGCAGCCTGTCGCCGCGGATGACCTGCGAACAGATCATTGCCGAGGGGTTGAGCGTACATGGCGTAGATCCCGGGCGAAACCGGAACGACATGGTGGCCGAAGTGATGCAGGAGGTCGGGTTGGACCCGGCCACGATGCACCGCTACCCGCATGAATTTTCCGGCGGTCAGCGTCAGCGTATCGCCATCGCCCGGGCGATGATCCTGCGGCCGCGTCTGGTGGTGCTGGACGAACCGACCAGCGCGCTGGACATGACGGTGCAGGTGCAGATCGTAGACCTGTTGCGGCATCTGCAGGAAAAACACGGGTTGGCCTATTTGTTCATCAGCCACGATCTGAACGTGGTGCGCGCGATGAGCCACAAGATGATCGTGATGAAGCAGGGCGATGTGGTCGAGGCCGGAACGGCGCAGGCGCTGTTCGACAATCCACAGACGGAATATGCTAAGTCGTTGCTGGTGGCGGCGACGATGGAATCTGGCAGCTAAGGCTGCAGGATCAGATCCCGTCTATTTCGACCACCACGGCGGCATGATCGCTGGCATGGGGCCGGTGGTATCCGACGCCCGGCAGGTGCGGGCCGGTGTTTCGGCGGGTTTCCAGCCCCATACCGCTGCGGATGATCTGCGGTACTGCGTTGGGCCAGCGTCGGGCCAGTGCCGGGCTGGCCAGCAGGGCATCGGGATGACCGTAAAGCCGTTCAATCGGGTTGTGCCAGGACCAGCGGTCCGTCTGCGGGATACGGGTCAACAGATCGGTGGCAAAGTCGCCACGCAGCGGCGCGATGGCCGCGGGGCGGTGTTGGCTATGGGCGGGCTCATTCAAATCGCCAAGGATCATCCAAAGAGCCCGGGCAGGGTCGGGGATTTCGCGTTCGATTAGTGCGCGCAGCGCCAGCGCCTCGGCATGGCGAATGGCCCAAACCTGTTCACTGTCGGGGTAGGGGGCCTTGAAATGGCAGATAAACAGGGTCAGCGGACCGATTTGAGCCAGCAGCACATCGCGCCGGAAGATCGGCAGATCGTCGGCAAGAGCATCGAAATGCAGACCCAGATCATTCGGCGTCAGGGTGGCATGGGACCGGATCAGTGCCGGTTCGATCCGTGACATCAGCCCGACATCCAATCCGCGTCCGTCATTGCCCGGCAGGCAGGTGCGGAATGGATACCCGGCCCCTCTTGGGACCAGGTCATGGGCGTTGAAATGATCCAGCGTCGGCTGATCGAAGACTTCCTGCAATGCCAGGATATCGGCATCCGTGTCGCGGATGACCTGTGCGGTCAGGGCCCGGTCAGCCGGGTCGAGCGCTCTGGCTTGCGCGCCACGATCTTGCGGCACGTCGCCGTCGCGTGCGCCGTCCAGATGGTCGCCGCGCAGGCGCAGGTTTTGCAGGTTGAAGGTGGCAATCCGCATGGGCGCTATCCTATCCGTCAGGGGCAAGAGAAACCGGATACGGATTTCGCTTGCCCCTGTGGTTCAGATCGCCGAGCTGTGCCCGGCCTTGGACAGATCATACGCATCGAAGCTGCGGGCAATGATCCGGGTCAGCGGGCGCGCTTTGGGTGGAATGGAGATATCCAGACCCTTACGGTTCAGAATGCCGGGAAAGGTTGTTTCTACCTTGTCCAGCATGTTCTCGAGTTGTTCGC
This sequence comes from Thalassovita sp., assembly GCF_034670005.1. GTDB lineage: Bacteria > Pseudomonadota > Alphaproteobacteria > Rhodobacterales > Rhodobacteraceae > Thalassobius. Next base: position 99,702 of record NZ_JAXMOH010000001.1, on the reverse strand, counting down.
GGCTGACATCGTAGCATTCGAGAAGTTCTTCGCTATCTATAGCGAAATCGCACATCAGCATTTCAATAATCCGGCCGCGCAGCTTGTCATCTGCGCTGAACACATGCCCGCGAGCAGTCGAAAAATGACCGTCGCGAATTGCAGCCGTATGAGCCCCTGTCGAGGGATGGTTTTGGGCATATCCCTGCGGGAAGCGCGAAATCGATGATGCGCCGACGCCAATCAGAACCTGTGACCGATCATCTGTATAGCCTTGGAAATTGCGCCGAAGCTTGCCAGCTTTCTGCGCTACGGCCAGACTGTCTTCGGGGATGGCGAAGTGGTCGATGCCGATTTCGACATAATTGTCCCACAAGAACAGATTCCGAGCGGTTTCGAACAGTTCCAGCCGTTCCTGAGGGGTCGGCAGCGCGTCGGAGGGTATCATCTGCTGGCGCTTGGCCATCCACGGCACATGGGCATAGCCGTAAAGCGCTACGCGGCTGGGATTGAGCGACAGCAGTTTCTGAACGCTTTCGGTGATCTTTTCGCGCGACTGATGCGGCAGGCCGAACAGGATATCGGCGTTGATGCTGTCAATTCCGTGCGCCCGGATCGCGTCGATCGCGTCACGGGTCACGTCGTAGCCCTGTAGCCGTCCGATGGTCCGCTGAATTTCGTCATCGAAATCCTGGACCCCGATCGAGGCCCGATTCATCCCGGCAGCAGCGAGAGCTGTCAGCCGGGCATCATCAATTTCATTAGGGTCGATTTCCACCGAAAATTCGGCCCCTTCCGCGAACGGGGCGACATCGGCAATTGTCCCCGCCAGATCGCTCATCATAGACGGCGACAGCAGGGTCGGGGTTCCGCCGCCCCAGTGCAGCCGCGACAATTTTACCCCCCGTGGCAGAACGCTTTTCAGAAGAGCCAGTTCAGACTTCAGCGTTTCCATATAGGCAATGACGGGCGAGTCGCTTTGTGTGCCTTGAGTGCGACATGCACAAAACCAACACAGTCGGCGACAAAATGGAACATGGACATAAAGAGATATCTCTGAGTCAGATTCTATCTCTTTGATCCATTGAGAGAATTTTGTAGCATCTACATTTCCGGAAAAATGCGGGGCTGTGGGGTAACTGGTATACCTTGGCACTTTCGCGTCAAACAGTCCCAGTTTTGCAAGTTGCGTTTTTGTTTCCATGCGCATAGCCTGTAGTAGAATCCAGATGGGTCCACTTTGACCCAGATCAAGCGCGCGAACGGTTCGATATGTTGAAAGAAGAGCAATCTCAGAACAGCCATGAGTGTGATGACTGTCCGATCCGGCATCGTGCAGTTTGTGCACGCTGTGAGGCGGATGAGTTGGGCCTGCTGGAAGCGATCAAATATTATCGGACATTTGAAGCCGGTCAGACGGTGATCTGGTCGGGTGACAAGATGGATTTCGTGGGCTCAGTGGTGACCGGTATTGCCACCCTGACTCAGACGATGGAGGACGGCCGCACCCAGATGGTTGGGTTGTTGCTGCCCAGCGATTTTGTTGGGCGTCCGGGCCGCGACGGGTCGGCTTATGATGTCGTGGCGACCACGGATCTGGTCATGTGCTGTTTCCGCAAGAAACCGTTCGAGCAGTTGATGGAAAGAACGCCGCATATCGCGCAGCGTCTTCTGGAAATGACGCTGGACGAACTGGATGCGGCGCGGGAATGGATGTTGGTGCTGGGTCGCAAGACGGCCCGTGAAAAGATTGCCAGCCTGTTGTCGATCATCGCCCGGCGTGATGCGACGCTGAATCTGAGGCCAGCCGAAGGCGCGCTGGTCTTTGACCTGCCATTGACCCGCGAAGCGATGGCGGATTATCTGGGCCTGACGCTGGAAACGGTCAGTCGCCAGATTTCGGCGCTGAAACGCGATGGCGTCATTCTTCTCGAAGGTAAGCGTCACGTGACGGTGCCCGATTTCACCCGCCTGATGGAAGAAGCGGGCGACGATTCCGATGGCGGTATGTTCGCCTGACGACGCGAATGGTGGGGCCGAGCCAGTTACCGGTGTCGGCGTTTGTGATTTCTGTTTTGGGCGATTTTCCCGGTTGAGGATCTACGGCCCTGCAGGCAGCATTTTGATGCCGCCGAAAAAAGCGCGATAAGCAGACCAAACCGCGCCAAGCCCTGAATTACCGTTTTGACACCGCCTGAATACAATGCTCGAAGCCACCGGACATTGTGGGGTTTCCGGATCGCGGGAACTGGGCGGGAAAATCCGCCCAGCCTTATCAATGCGCCATAAAGACAGGCAGTTCCGCTTTTTCCAGCATATCACGCGTGGCACCGCCCAAAATGGCTTCGCGGAAACGCGAATGGCCATAGGCCCCCATCACCACCATATCGGCATCGTTGTCGGTGGCGTGACGCAGGATTACGTCGGAAATTCGCGGCAGTGTTTTCGCCAGAACGTCGATTTCCACCCGAATGTCGTGGCGGGCCAGGAATTGCGACAGCATGCCGCCCGGGTCGGATCGGTTCGGGCCATGTGCCGGCGGATCAATCACAACCACACGCACCGAAGCCGCTTCTTTCAGCAAAGGCATGGCCGCGCGCACCGCTGCCATCGATTCGTTGCTTTCATTCCAGGCGATAGTGATCCGGTTGAGATCAGTGACTTTGCGGTCCTCGGTTGGTAGAACCAATACCGGAACTTTGCCGTCGAACATTGCCGCTTCGATGACCGGTTCCAATTCGGCACCGCGATTTTCTCCATAAGGTTGCGGCAACAGCACCAGATCGGCAAAGCGCGCATGGGCGGCGACATGCCGTCCGATATCGGCCAACTGAGCGACGCCCAGATCTGAGTTCCAGCGGATATCGGATTTACCGAGCCGCTGTTTCACCTTCGCGTCGATCTCTTTGGCCTCTTCATTGGCGCGGGTGATGGTTTCTTGCAGAACCATCGCGTTGGCCCCCGCGTAATAGTATCCGGTCTGGGTCCGATCCACCCCCAGGCAGAGCACCTCAAAATGAGCGTCGTAGGCATTGGCCAGGACGATTCCTTTTTTCAGAATGGGTTCCACCAGGTCGGCATCGGTCAATACCGTGAATAGGGTCTTGTAAGCCATGATTGTCCTCTTTGGTTCAGGCCGCATGTTGCTACCCTAAGCCCCGTACGGGGCGCTGACTTTGATACGGGTCAATTAGAAAGCCCGCGACGCGACAAAAAGGAGGGATTGCTTTTGATGCAGATCAAGGTAACTGACCCGTCCCGGGCGCATTAAACGCACGGTCTGGAACCGCTCGTGCGGCATACGAATCGCGCGGGTCAAAGACGAAGGGACGCAAAATGGTTAACTATATCAAGCTGATCGCGCTTGGTCTGGTCACGCTTCTGGCGCTGATCGCGGCCAATTACGGTCGCGATTTGGCCTATACGGTGAACGCGCTAGAAATCGCGCTGTTCGCTTTCGTGGCATTTATTTTTATCCTGCGCCGCACGGACGAACCGGCGGGCAGGGATTTTTCAGGGGAATATCTGGACGGTGTGGTCCGCTTCGGCGTGATCGCAACCGCCTTATGGGGCGTTGTGGGCTTTCTGGTGGGTGTTATCATTGCCTTCCAACTGGCTTTCCCGCAGCTGAACTTCGAGTTCCTGCAGGGATACGGAAATTTCGGACGTCTGCGTCCGTTGCACACTTCGGCTGTTATTTTCGCATTTGGCGGCAACGCATTGATCGCGACCTCGTTCTACGTGGTGCAGCGTACCTCGGCGGCGCGTCTCTGGGGCGGCAATCTGGCGTGGTTTGTGTTCTGGGGATACCAGCTGGTGATCGTGCTGGCCGCGTCGGGCTATCTGCTGGGGGCAACCCAGTCGAAAGAATATGCAGAACCGGAATGGTATGTCGACCTGTGGCTGACCATCGTTTGGGTCGCTTATCTGTTGGTCTTTGCGGGTACGATCATGAAACGCAAAGAACCCCATATCTATGTGGCTAACTGGTTCTACCTGTCCTTCATTCTGACCGTCGCTCTGCTGCATATCGTCAACAACCTGTCGATCCCGGTATCGGTCTTCGGATCGAAGTCGGTTCAGGTCATGTCGGGTGTACAGGATGCAATGACCCAGTGGTGGTACGGCCACAACGCTGTGGGCTTCTTCCTGACGGCGGGTTTCCTGGGCATGATGTACTATTTCGTGCCGAAACAGGCCGAACGCCCGATCTATTCCTACAAGCTGTCGATCATCCACTTCTGGGCTCTGATCTTCATCTATATCTGGGCCGGTCCGCACCACCTGCACTATACCGCGCTGCCCGATTGGGCGTCGACGCTTGGGATGGTGTTCTCGATCGTGCTGTGGATGCCCAGCTGGGGTGGCATGATCAACGGTCTGATGACCCTGTCGGGTGCTTGGGACAAACTGCGTACCGATCCGATCATCCGGATGATGGTGATTTCGATCGGGTTCTACGGCATGTCGACCTTTGAAGGTCCGATGATGTCGATCCGCGCAGTTAACTCGCTGTCGCATTACACGGACTGGACCATCGGTCACGTGCATTCCGGTGCGCTGGGTTGGAACGGCATGATCACCTTTGGTGCTTTGTATTTCCTGGTGCCCAGACTGTGGAACCGCGAGCGGCTCTATAGCCTGAGCCTTGTGTCCTGGCATTTCTGGCTCGCGACGATCGGTATCATTCTTTATGCGGCATCCATGTGGGTGACCGGCATCATGGAAGGCCTGATGTGGCGCGAAGTGGATGCAAACGGTTTCCTCGTGAACTCGTTCGCCGACACCGTGGCTGCCAAGTTCCCGATGTACGTTGTGCGTGGTACGGGTGGTTTGATGTTCCTCACCGGTGCATTGATCATGTGCTACAACCTGTTCATGACCGTTAAGCGTTCGCCGGCTGTAGAAGCCACGAATGGCTTGGTCCCGGCTGAATAAGGAGGCCTGGAGAGATGGCTATTCTAGACAAACACGTCATTCTTGAGAAGAACGTAACGCTTCTCGCTATCTTCGCCTTCCTCGTCGTGACCATCGGTGGCATCGTTCAGATCGCTCCGTTGTTCTGGCTGGAAAACACCATCGAGGATGTAGAGGGCATGCGCCCCTACACCCCGCTGGAGTTGGCGGGCCGCGACATCTATATCCGTGAAGGCTGCTATGTCTGTCACAGTCAGATGATCCGGCCGATGCGGGACGAGGTCGAACGTTATGGCCACTATTCACTGGCGGCGGAATCGCAATACGATCACCCGTTCCAGTGGGGGTCAAAGCGAACCGGGCCCGATTTGGCCCGGGTGGGCGGCCGGTATTCGGATGAATGGCACGCCGACCATCTGCGCAACCCGCAATCGGTGGTGCCTGAATCGGTGATGCCAAAATATGGCTTCCTCGAACACCGGCAGATTGATGGTCAGTATATCGGCGACTTGATGGCGACGCATAAATTCGTCGGCGTTCCCTACACCGATGACATGATCGAAAACGGGCAGGCCGACTTTGCCGCTCAGGCGGATCCGGATGCCGACTATGATGGGCTTCTGGAACGCTATGGCGAAGACAGCGTGCAGGTGCGTAACTTCGACGGTCATCCGGGTGTTTCGGAAGCGGATGCTCTGATCGCTTATCTGCAAATGCTGGGTACGTTGGTCGATTTCTCGACCTTCACCCCCGATGCAAGTCGCTGAGGAGGGAATGATGGAAACTTATTCCCTGCTCAGAGAGATCGCAGATAGCTGGGTGTTGTTGGCTTTGTTCATCTTCTTTGTGGGCGTCATCGTTTTCGTGATGCGTCCGGGAAGCAGCAAGACTTACCGCAACGTTGCAGACATCCCCTTCCGGCACGAAGACAAACCCGCCCCGGGCGGTGACGCCAAGGAGGCGTGAGGAAATGGCTAAGAAACCAAACCAAAAACAAGAGGTCGGCACCACCGGCCACGAATGGGACGGAATCGAGGAACTCAATAACCCGCTTCCGCGCTGGTGGCTGTGGACCTTCTACGCCTGTATCGTCTTTGCCGTGATCTATTCGCTTGCCTACCCGGCCTGGCCGGGCATCAAGGGGGCCTCTGCCGGTTTCCTTGGGTGGTCGACGCGTGGTGACGTGGCTGCGGAAATCGCCGCTCATGAAGCAAAGCTGGGACCGATCAACGAAAAGCTGGCCTCGGCCGAGCTGACCGAGATCGTGAACGATCCCGAACTGCAAGGCTATGCCGTGTCCGCCGGTTCTGCCGTGTTCAAGACCTGGTGTGCCCAGTGTCATGGGTCGGGGGCAGCCGGTGCCAAAGGGTATCCCAACCTGCTGGACGACGATTGGCTGTGGGGTGGCGATATCGAAGCGATCCACCAGACCATTTCCTATGGCGTGCGCAGCGAGGATTCGGACGACACCCGGTATTCGCAGATGCCCGCCTTTGGGCGCGATGAATTGCTGGAGCCAACTCAGATCAATCAGGTGGTGAATTTCGTCATGTCGCTGTCCGGTGATCCGCTGGATGCAGCGCAGGCAGCGGAAGGCGCGGTTGTCTTCGAAGAAAACTGCGCGGCCTGTCATGCCGAGGACGGCACTGGCGACATCTATCAGGGGGCACCGAACCTGACCGATGCGATCTGGTTGTATGGTGGTGACTTCGACACGATCAAAGAAACCGTCACCAATGCCCGTTTCGGCGTGATGCCCAACTGGGACGCCCGGTTGTCTGAAGCGCAGATCCGTGCCGTGGCGACCTATGTTCACCAGCTTGGTGGTGGCGAGTAACATCGCTTAAAGAATACCCGAGGCGTTTCCCGACGCCCCGGGTCTGGCACCGGTCCTTCCGTCCTGTTCGCGCGTTTCCTGGAAGGCCGGTGCCTCTTATTCCCCAATTCAGAAAAAAATCAACCCATTGAGCTGTCGGTTTTGCGTTGCTGAGCCCGCCGGTTGTCGTCATTTCGGCTCCAGATTGCGATACCGATCCAGGTAAAAACGTAGACGAGCCCAATACCGATGACGATCTCACCGGGAAGAGGGCCGACATCGGCGCGTTGGAATGCCTGGTCCAGATTTTCCACGGGCGTCGGGTGGACGGCCAGTTTTCCGGCATAGGCCAGAGACTGAATCATCAGTATCCACAGATAGTTACGTCGAATCCTGCGTCCAATGGCAGTCATCAGCGGGACGTGGTAGCGCGGGTGCAGGTAATCGTTGGCCAGCGTCTTTTGCCAGTTTTCTTCCAAATGCAGATCGCCGTCATCCAGCATCGGGGCATAAAAATGGGTTTCCATCCATCTCGCGCGCGCGCGCCAGACGTTGAAATAGCGATAGCGCCGGGCCTCTTGCATCAGAAAGAAAATGATCAGAACGCCGACCAGAACCAGCGGTAGTGGTGACGCGTCGGGCGACGCGAAGGAAATCGACAGAGCCACGCCCAGCGTGACGACAGCCCAGTTGGTGGTGGTGTCCAGTCGCGTGCGCCAGATCGTACTTCGGTAAACCTCACCGCGATAGAGATGCGCAACGGCGGTGATTTCTGACGTTGTCAGGCTTTTGCGGTTCTTCTCGCCCCTGTCTGTCAATGCCTCTCCCAAAGTCTTTGCGTGGCCCTTGTGGGCTCGCTCTCCTCCATGTTGATAAATGAACTATGGCATGGAGAAGAACGACCGGTCAAAATCTTCCAAGCAAGCGCCGCCGGGCCGGGCCAGAAGGGCGGGCGGGTTTCGCCTTTTGAAGTGGGGTTTCGATCCGCCTTTCAGCCACCTTGGGATAGGATGGTTCGGTGGCCCCGGTTGGATTGTTCCGTGCCGCAACAAGGAATGAACCTGCAAGTATCGTCAACATTTCAAATCTCCTTTTTTGCATGTCGTGTTCAATTAAATATGGGTAAAGTTCTGTTCTGGCGACTCTGGTAATTTTTTGTAACCGTAAGTATAACTTACGTATGAATTTACGGAATCTGCCTCCTTTACACGCCTTGCGTGCCTTTTCAGCTTTCCATCAGGCAGGCAGCATGGCTGCGGCCGGTACGATGCTGAATGTCAGCCATGCTGCGATCAGCCAGCAGATCAAAGCGTTGGAGGCGCATCTTGGATTGCACTTGCTGGACCGCAAACCGCGCATTCCGGTGCTGACTGATGACGGGGTGCAACTGGCTGCCGTACTGGACCGGTGTTTCGGGGAAATCGCCCGCATGGTCGACAGTTTGGTGGATGCGGATGCAGACCGGCCGATTCAGATTTCTACGACCCCGGCCTTTGCCTCGGGCTGGTTGATGCCGCGGCTGTCCGACTTCCGGCAAAAACATCCAGAGGTCAGTCTGATGATCGACCCCACTGCCGAGGTGAAGCAACTGGAACCCGGCGGGATTGACGTTGCTCTGCGTTATGGCAGTGGGGACTGGCCGGGGCATGACGCCACATTGTTGGTCGAATCCCCGATTGTTGTGGTTGCATCGCCCGACCTTGTGCCGAAACAGGGGCAGCTTTGCCCGTCGGAGCTGGAAAAGCTGCATTGGCTACAGGAATTGGGCACTCATGAAAGCACCGACTGGCTGCGTGAACAGGGGGTGGAAAAGCGCCCGGCTTCGGGCATGACCACGTTGCCGGGAAACCTGATCATGGAAGAAGCGCGGGCGGGACGTGGCGCGGCCGTTCTGGCGCGGGCTTTCGTCGAGCCCGATATCGAGGCTGGGCGGTTGCGGGTGCTGTTTCAGGACGAACGCAAAAAGGGATATTTCCTGGTGATCCGTCCCGGACTGCAGCGGCCCCATCTGAGTGCCTTCACGAAATGGTTAAAGAGTCAGATTTGAAAATAGATATTTGGAAAATATTTATTTGATGCAGGTCAATGCCGCGTCTTGCTATGCCTGTGACAAGGGGTGGAAAAAACCGAAATAATCGGAGTGATTCCGTGTCTCAGACCGAACCCGAAACCCCGCCAAGCCTTTATGCTGCGCGAGAACCCATTTTTCCGCGCCGGGTGAAAGGCGCATTTCGCAATTTCAAATGGGTCTTGATGGCGATCATGCTGGGTATCTATTACCTGACCCCTTGGATTCGTTGGGACCGTGGTCCGCAGTTGCCAGATCAGGCGGTGTTGGTTGATCTGGCCAATCGCCGGTTTTTCTTCTTTTGGATCGAAATCTGGCCGCATGAATTCTATTTCATTGCCGGCCTTCTGGTGATGGCTGGGCTGGGGTTGTTTCTGTTCACCTCGGCGCTGGGCCGGGTGTGGTGTGGCTATGCCTGTCCGCAAACGGTTTGGACCGATCTTTTCATTCTGGTCGAACGCTGGATCGAGGGCGACCGGAATGCCCGTTTGCGCTTGCACCGGCAAAAGAAAATGGATTTCCGCAAAGCCCGGCTTCGGGTGACCAAATGGGTGGCGTGGTTCCTGATCGGGCTGGCCACTGGTGGCGCTTGGGTGTTCTATTTCACCGATGCGCCGACGCTGCTGGTCGATCTTGTCACGCTGAACGCGCATCCCGTTGCTTACACGACGATGCTGGTGCTGACCGCTACAACCTTCCTTTTTGGCGGCTTCGCCCGCGAACAGATCTGCATCTATGCCTGTCCGTGGCCGCGGATTCAGGCCGCGATGATGGACGAAGACACCCTTACCATCGGATATCGCAGCTGGCGCGGGGAACCACGCGGCAAGCACCGCAAGGCCGAGGGCGCGGAAGCCTTGGGCGATTGCATCGATTGCATGGCCTGCGTCAATGTTTGCCCGATGGGCATCGATATCCGCGACGGTCAGCAGTTGGAATGCATCACCTGTGGGCTGTGCATTGATGCCTGTGATGAAATGATGACCAAGGTGGGCAAGCCGCGCGGGTTGATCGATTACATGGCGTTGACGGACGAGGCGGCGGAACGCGCTGGCAAACCGGTCAAGAGCGTCTGGAAACATATCCTGCGCCCGCGCACGATCATGTACACATCGCTTTGGTCGCTGGTCGGTATCGGCTTGGTGGTGGCGCTGTTCATCCGGCCCGAAATTGATCTGACCGTCGCACCGGTGCGCAACCCGACCTTTGTGACGCTGTCGGATGGGTCGATTCGCAACACCTATGATGTGCGACTGCGCAACAAGCATGGCGAGGACCGACCGTTCAATATCACATTGAAGGGCGATCCGACCCTGCGGGTACAATTGGAAGGGACACCTTATTCCTCTGTTTCGGTGCCAGCAGATGACATGCTGTTACAGCGGGTTTATGTGATTGCTCCGAAAGGGTCAGTCCCGGCAGAAAGCGAACGGGTTGAATTCCGCTTCTGGGTCGAAGACACCGCCAGCGGAGAGCGAGCCTATAAAGACACCGTCTTCAACGGGAGGGCCAACTGATGGTCAAGGAAATTACCGGCAAGCATGTTCTGATCGGTTTCGTCGCGGCCTTTAGCGTGATCATCGGGGTAAATCTCGTTTTGGCAGTACAGGCGGTGAGAACCTTTCCCGGGCTGGAAGTGAAAAATTCCTACGTTGCCAGCCAGGAATTCAACAAGCGTAAGGCCGCACAAGAGGCGCTGGGCTGGACCATCTGGGCAGGTGAGGCAGACGGGATGATCACCCTGAAGATCACCAATGCAGAGGGCCGACCAGTGCGCGCTGCCAAGCTGGATGCAGCGGTAGGGCGGCCGACCGAGATCGCTGAGGATGTGACGCCCGAGTTCACCTATGATGGCGAAGCCTATGTTGCGCCTTTGCAGTTGAGCGGTGGCAAGTGGTATGTGCGGATGAAAGCGATTTCCGATAACGGTACCGAATTCACCCAACGGGTGAACCTGCACGTGAAACGCTAAGCCAATGACCGCCGCCATGCGCCCTCCTCCGTCGGCCTGTCCTGCCTGTATCGCCGCGCCCGCCGCCGCAGCCTTGGCCGAACGGGATGAGCCGCAAGAGGCTCGTATAGCCCTGTCAGTGCCCGCTGTGCATTGCGCGGTCTGTATTTCGTCGGTGGAAAGCGCGTTGATGGATCATCCCGGGGTGCGTTCGGCGCGGGTGAACCTGACGCTGAAGCGGGCCAGCGTCGAGGCCGACCCAGATGTCATGCCGCAGGACCTGATTGGTGTTCTGGACCGGATCGGATACGAGGCGCATGAGTTGGACGCGGGGACGCTGTCAGCGACGCAAACCGACAAAGCCGGGCGCGATTTGCTGATGCGGCTGGCGGTGGCGGGATTTGCGTCGATGAACGTGATGTTGCTGTCGGTTTCTGTCTGGTCGGGGGCGGCGGATGCAACCCGCGATATGTTCCACTGGATTTCAGCGGCGATTGCACTGCCGACCATCGTCTTTTCCGGTCAGCCGTTTTTCCGCAACGCCTGGAGCGCGCTGAAGAACAAGCGGCTGAACATGGATGTGCCGATCGTGTTGGCGATCACGCTGGCGGTGGTCACGTCACTGTGGGAAATCTCGCTTTCGGGAGAACATGCCTATTTCGACGCGGCGCTGACGCTGACATTTTTCCTGCTGGCGGGGCGGTATCTGGACCACCGCACCCGGGCGATTGCGCGGTCAGCGGCCGAAGAATTGGCGGCGCTGGAAGTGCCGCGGGCCTTTTTGTTGCTCAATGGCGAGGAAAAGCAGGTACCGGTGGCGGAGTTGAAGCTGGGAGATCTGGTGCTGGTAAGGCCCGGCGGGCGGATGCCGGTGGATGGCGAAATTGTCGAAGGCACTTCGGAAATCGACCGGTCGCTGCTGACTGGTGAAACCTTGCCGGTTTTTGCCGAAGCTGGCCGGATCGTTTCTGCGGGCGAGGTCAATCTGACCGGCCCCTTGGTGGTGCGGGCCACGGCGGTGGGCAAGGACACGTCGCTGCACCGGATGGCCGATCTGGTCGCCATCGCGGAATCGGGGCGGTCGCGCTATACCTCGCTGGCCGACAAGGCGGCCAAGCTCTATGCGCCGGGAGTGCATATCCTGTCTGCACTAAGCTTCTTTGGCTGGTTGCTGTATTCCGGCGATGTCCGGATATCGCTGAACATTGCCGCGGCGGTGCTGATCATCACCTGCCCTTGCGCCTTGGGGTTGGCGGTTCCTGCGGTGACTACCGCGGCGTCGGGGCGGTTGTTCCGCAAGGGGATGCTGATCAAGCACGCAACGGCGCTGGAACGGTTGGCGCAGGTCGATACGGTGGTTTTCGACAAGACCGGCACCTTGACCGCAGGTACGCCCGAGCTGACCAATATGGGCGATCATGTGGTGCGCGATCTGGAAATCGCGCTGGCCTTGTCGCAGGGCAGCGCGCATCCGTTGTCGGTATCACTGAGTTCTGCGCTGACCGCTGCCGGGGTGAAACCGGCCCGGGTCGAAGATTTGACCGAGGTTCCGGGATACGGCACCGAGGGCCGCTGGCAGGGGTGCCGTGTCCGCTTGGGTCGCGCCGCATGGGTTGGTGCAGAGCCGCGTGCGGAAACCAGCGCCTGGCTGGCGGTCGAGGGCGACACGCCGAAAGCCTTTGCCTTTACCGATCGTCTGCGCGCGGGCGCGGATGAGGCGGTCAAGGCGCTGCTGGACAGCGGCAAGGAAATTATCCTGATGTCCGGCGATGCGCCGGGCGCGGTGGAAACGCTGGCCCGTCGGCTGGGTATTCAGGATTGGGTCGCCGAAGCCCTGCCCGAGGACAAGGCGGCGCGGATCGCGGCGCTGGGCGCGCAGGGCAAACATGTGCTGATGGTCGGTGACGGGCTGAACGACACCGCCGCGTTGAGCGCGGCGCATGTGTCGATTTCTCCAGCATCGGCTCTCGATGCGGCGCGGGTGGCGTCGGATATCGTTCTGTTGGGCGGCGATCTGAGTCCGATTGCGGACGCGGTGCAGACCGCCCGTTCCGCCACAAAGAGAATTCGGGAAAATTTCCGCATCGCCACGATTTACAATGTGATTGCGGTACCGATTGCGGTGCTGGGTCTGGCAACGCCATTGGTTGCGGCCTTGGCCATGTCGGCCAGTTCGATTACGGTGTCGCTAAATGCATTGCGGCTGAGGTAAGCGATATGGATGTTCTGGCCTATCTGATCCCGATTTCCCTGATACTGGGCGGCGCGGGCCTGCTGTTTTTTCTCTTCACGCTGCGGACCAATCAATACGACGATCCCGAGGGCAATGCGCAACGCATCCTGAACGGCGATTGGGACGATCACCCCAAGCCCTGATCCGATCACTTTTCACAAAGCTATCAATCCGGAACCTGCCCGCAAGCAGGCAGCGGGCAAGCGCTGAACCGTGTTGCGGTCTGGCGCTTTGTCAGAGTTTGAATGTCTATTATTCTTGGCTGGTGCCGTTGTTCAGCCTGGCCCGACCATGAAGCAGGTAACTTGCCGTGCCTGCAACCGGCGGCAAGCCAAGTCGGCACTGTCACGGGTCAGACCAAGGAAGTTGGCGTCATACCCATTTTTTCGGTTCACGACCTTGCGCAGGCTGCCGTCCAGCGTACTCATTTCCGTCAGTGCGACCTTCAACAATTGCCGTTCGGCGGCATAGCGGCTGGGAAAACGGCCGATATTGATGCCCCAATGGCGCCCGCCCGAAGTGCTGACGCGGGTGACGATTTCAGGTTCTTCTGTAGCGGATTCACGGACGAGGGTTTCTGTGACCGCAGAGGGATTCGAAGTGCTGGCCAGAACCACATCTTCAGGACGCATTTTGGGGCTGACGGTGGCGATGTCGGCGGTCTCGACTTCGGCCAGGGCGCTGTTGATGTCATCCTTAAGCGCCAGCAGGACCGGCGGCTGAGCCTGATTGCCGGGACGCAGCCGAGGACGCAGGCTGAGCTTGACCGCAGTGGCCAGTCTGATGGTTTTGCCTGCGGCCCCGGCTTCGGGTGCGATATCGGCATAGTTGGGCCGCTGCGGTTTGCGGATTGCGACCCGGTTGGGCGCACGGCGAAACCCCAGATCCATCAATTCGGCAACCTTTGCATTGCGGGTGCTGGTGGACCGGCCACCGAAAACGGTGGTGATGATCCGTTTGTTACCGCGTTCGGCCGACGCGACGAGGTTGAAACCGGCGGCCCGGGTGTACCCCGTCTTGATCCCATCTGCGCCCTTGTATGAATTCAGAAAGCGGCGGTTTGTGTTGTTCACTTCGCGGATACCGGCATCGGTTGAGCGGCGCGAAAACAGATTATAATACTGCGGGAAGTCGAAAAACAGGTGACGTCCAAGGGTAGTCATGTCGCGAGCAGTGGACAAATGGCCCGATTCCGTCAGCCCGTTGGCGTTCTTGAACGTGGTCCGGGTCATCCCCAGCGCTTTGGCGGTGCGGTTCATCCGTCGGGCAAAGGCCTCTTCGGACCCTGAGATCGCAATGCCGATGGCGGTGGCGGCATCATTTGCAGATTTCACGGCTGCCGCACGAATCAAATAGCGCAGTTTGATCCGTTGCCCGGTCACCAGACCCAGTTTTGAGGGCGGTTCAGCGGCGGCTTTTTTCGCTACGCGCACGACGGTATCAAGGCTGATCTCGCCATGTTCGATCGCCTCGAAGGCGATGTAGAGTGTCATCATCTTGGTCAGGGACGCAGGGTGTAGGCGCGTATCGGCATTGCGCGAATGCAGCACTTCGCCCGATCGGGCGTCGATAACCATCGCCGCATAAGGGGCCGCGCACACGCTGAGCGGTACGATGGCCAGAAACCAAATTAATGCGATCTTCACCAAACCCAAGCGGGCCGGTTTCCACTGCTGATCCGTCACGATCACTGCCTTTACTGCCTCTGCGCCGCCGGTTTTCCGGTCTGGCGTCTTTTATTATCTAAGAGGCTAACACATGAGTTTTCACGAATAAAGCAATCATTTTTAAGGCTTTTGTCCCGTTCAGAGAAGATGCGCGCGGGATGAGGGTTTAATGCGCAAATCTTGGGGGTAGGTGGGGAGGTATCCCCTACAAGTGCGATTGTGGCAGGAATGTGGTTTTTTCAATCGGCGGTTTTGCTACGTCTCCGGCGCCTGAATTTTCGGCACATTTGGTCGCATCAACCGATGCGCGTGTGTGATCGGATCTCCGGCGGGTCTTGCAGCTGTTTATACATATATGTGGTGGCATCGAACCGCTGGCCGCTAACGTCCATGCAGTAGCCGGGGATGACACCAGCGGTTGCAAAACCGAGGGAGGTGTAAAAAGGTTCGGCCGTATCGCCGGTGCGGGTGTCCAGCGTCAGGAGGGTTTTACCCTCCTCTACCGCAACCGTTTCGGCCCGTTGCATCAGGTGCCGCGCAATGCCCTGTCGCCTGCCGTCGGGATGGACCAGAAGTTTGGAAATCTCGGCCCGGTGTGGCTGATTGCCCGGGGTCGCCAGTACAACGCTGACCGTCCCGGCGATAAACGCCCCGTCACGCGCGACGAGAAGCGCCCGCTGTCCCTGCCGGACCTGATCGAGAACGTCGCCGCGCCAGAAGGCGCGGGCGTCTTCGATGCCGTGGGGAAGGATGAAGCCGACGCTGGCACCATCGTGGACGCGAGCGTGCAGCACCCTGGCCAGATCATCGGCTCCGTGCAGCAGGTCATCAGCGGTCCATCTTTGTATGTCCATCGGGGGTCTCACAGCAGATAAAGGTAATAGTCAGCAGGCGTTTCACCGGTCTGAAACGCACTTTGGCCGAACAGTTTGTAGCGCAGGCAATCGCCCGGGGTCAGAGAATGGACACGAGCCTCGACGGTGACGGTCAACGCGCCATGCAACAGTAAAAGGTGATGTTCCAATCCGGGTCTGGGCGGTCGATCATACTGCAGCGTCTGAAACGCGGGCAGATGGCACAGCAGCACCTCGCCTGTCAGCCCCGCCGCTGCGTCGGATACCACGTCACGGTGGAAACCGGTTTCCGGGTCGGTCCAGCGCTGCCGCGCGCTGGCCGTAATCACAGGGCGGAATTCATTTTCCACCAATGCCAACAGTCTCGACATGCTGAGACCGTAGGCGGAGCAGAGTTTTCCGAGGGTTTCGGTCGTTGGGCTGACCTGAGCTTTTTCTATCCGGGCCAAGCTGGCGCGGCTGACGCCGCAGATTTCGGACAGCTGATCGAGGCTCAAACCGCGTTCTGCGCGCAGGTCGGCAAGATGTTGGGCAAGGCGGGATGTTTGCGGCATTTCTCTTATGTGTTCAATTTTCTCTTTTTAGAGAATTGCCGATTCCTATCTGGACGTAAAGCCTTTAGCCCGCTTCGATCCGTTCGACCAGCGCGGGCAGTTCGCCCAGATGGTCAATCGCCTGATATTTGTGCGCCCCGGCTGGCGCCTCGGCCCGTTCGATTTCCCAGACCAATCCATGCGGGACGTAAACGCCCCAACCTCCGATTTCGACCATCGGTACAACATCGGATCTCATGGAATTTCCCACCATCAGCCCGGTTTCGGGACCGTTGCCCAACCGGTTGAAAATCTCGGCATACACGGTGGGCGTTTTCTGTGACACGATTTCGACCCCGTCGAACAGATCGCCAAGGCCCGATTGCGCCAGTTTGCGTTCCTGATCAATCAGATCGCCCTTAGTGATCAGGATCACCCGGTGGGTTTTGGCCAGAGCAGTTACCGCATCGCGGGCATGGGGCAGTAATTCTATCGGGTGTTGCAGCATGTCCTGCCCGGCATCGACCAAAGCCCGGATTACCGATCCCGGCACCCGGTCCCCGGTCACGTCCAGCGCTGTTTCGATCATCGACAGGACAAAGCCTTTGATGCCGAAACCGTATTGACCGATATTCCGCTTTTCCGCCTGCAAAAGGCGGTCCATCAGATGATCGGGGTCGGCATAATCCTGAAGCAGAGTTGCGAATCGATCCTGTGTCAGGCGAAAAAAACGTTCGTTATGCCACAGCGTATCATCTGCATCGAACCCGATTGTCGCAAGTTTTTCGGCCAAGTTTTCCCCCCCTGTCTGCGGCAGACCTCTTTCCTATTCTAACACACAGGTTATATACACCGTTCTAAGCCACAACCGTCAAAACCGAAGAAGCGCGCTCATGATCGATTGGCCCGTCAAAATGTCTGACAAGAATGACGATGATTCCGATCTGTCCGTCGTCCTGCAGACCCGACCGAAAACCAAACGCCCACCGCTTTATAAAGTCATGCTGCTGAACGACGATTACACGCCGATGGAATTCGTCGTGCAGGTGCTGGAGCGGTTTTTCGGAATGAGCCATGCACAATCCTTTGAAATCATGTTGACCGTGCATAAGAAGGGTCTGGCTGTGGTTGGTGTGTTCAGCCATGAAATCGCGGAAACCAAGGTGACGCAGGTGATGGATTTCGCCCGGCGTCATCAGCATCCGCTGCAATGCACGATGGAAAAGGAATGATCCTTTTCCCCTGTCAAAGGGTCTGAATAGATGAGCCATCCGCGACTGTCGCTGGCCCTGGAGGGCGGCGGTCTGAACCTGTCTGACGACCGGATCGGTGTGTTTGCTGCCCGGTCCGATACCGATTTGTCGGATCTGCCGCAGGCACAATGCCAGGTCGTGACCGGTTTCAAACCCGATTTCGACCGGCTGAGCGGGCAGGGGTTTGAGTGCCTGATCAGGCCTGAGGGCCGTTTTGGTTCCAGCATCATTTTTCTACCGCGCGCCAAACGGCTGGCCCAGGCGCTGATCGCGCGGGCGGTGGCGCTGACCGATGGGGCGGTGGTGATCGACGGACAGAAAACCGACGGCATCGACAGCGTATTGAAGGAACTGCGCAAGCGTGCCGACGTGCAGTCGGTGATTTCCAAGGCGCATGGAAAGCTGTTCTGGTTTGTCAGCGACATCGACCTGAGCGATTGGAATACGCCCGAAACGGTCGAAATCGAAGGCGGTTTCGTCACTGCGCCTGGTGTGTTTTCTGCCGATGGCATCGATCCGGGCTCAGACCTTCTTGCTGCCAGCTTGCCGGAAAAGCTGAGCGGCGACTGGGCCGATCTGGGCGCTGGGTGGGGGTATCTGTCGCGGGCGCTTTTACAGCGCCCCGGGGTGAAGTCTCTGCGCCTGGTCGAAGCGGATCATGCTTCGCTTGACTGTGCGCAGGCCAATATCTCAGATGAGAGGGCCAGTTTCCATTGGGCCGACGCGACCACATGGCAGGCGGATCGCCGGTTAAACGGCATCGTGATGAATCCGCCCTTTCACACCGGGCGGGCCGCCGATCCCGAATTGGGCCGGTCCTTTATCGCGGCGGCGGCGCGGAATTTGACACCTCAGGGTGAGCTGTGGATGGTGGCCAACCGGCATCTTCCTTATGAAACGGCGCTTGCAGGGTTTTTTACCGATGTTAAAGAAGTGGCAGGCGACAATCGCTTTAAGGTGCTGCACGCCAAACGGCCCTCTCGTCAGAAACGATAGACCCGGTTACCCTACCTTTCAGAATCAGGAGCTTCGCACATGACCTTTGCCATTTCGGGCAAGACAGCCATTGTGACCGGCGGTGCCAACGGGATTGGTTTGGCGATCGGCCGTCATTTCATCGACAAAGGGGCGAACGTGGTGTTCGCCGATATGGATGAAGAAAACCTGGCCAGAGAGCTGGGACCGAATGAAGAGGGTAATAGTTATCGCTATTTTTCGGGTGATTTGCGGGAAAAGCTGACTTTGGCAAATCTGCTGTCGGCCACGTTGGATGCTTTCGACAGCGTCGATATCCTGATCAACGCTTCGCGTCAGATTATCACCGCCGATCCGCTGAATGCCGATGACGACGCAGTCGAGGCAATGTTGCAACAGAACTTGCTGACATCGTTGCGGTTGTCGCAACTGGTCGCCAAGCGGATGATCAAGCAGGCCGATGTCAATGGAACCGGCAGCGCCGGGGCGATCGTGAACCTGTCGTGTATCGCGGCGCGGCGTACGTCGCCCGAATTATTGGCCTATTCGGTATCGACTGCTGCCTTGGACCAGATGACCCGGTCTTTGGCAGTGGCGCTGGCACCGCACCGGATTCGGGTGAATGGGCTGTCCTTTGGATCGGTGATGTCGAACAGCCTGATGGATACCCTGCGCGATCACAGTGATTATCGCGGCGAGATAGAAAAGCATACTCCGCTCGGGCGCATCGCGGCCCCGACCGAACTGACGCATGCTGCACAATATCTTGCGTCAGAAGCGTCTGCATTCATGACCGGGCAGATCCTGACGGTCGATGGTGGCCGTACCCTGATCGACCCGGTTTCAGCCCCCGCCCACTAGCCCGTTTTTGTTGATCCTTGCGCCAATGTGACGGTGGCCCTGCGTGACGGCTACTGCTATTTCTGTGATACCGACAGGATGAGGACCCAATGACCGAAGCATTCGCAGCAGAAAAACAGCGCGCCAGCGCGTGGTTCCGGCAATTGCGCGATGATATCGTCGCCGCCTTTGAGGCGCTGGAAGACAGCCAAACCGAAGGCCCCTTTGCCGATCAACCGGCGGGCCGGTTCGAGGTGACCGAGACCAAGCGCGCTTCGGAGGACGGATCGGATGCCGGTGGCGGGTTGATGAGCGTGATGCGCGGCGGGCGTGTGTTCGAAAAGGTCGGCGTGAACGTGTCAACCGTATACGGCGCATTGGGCGAACGTGCGCAGGCCGCGATGGCCGCGCGCAAAGGCATTCCGGGGATGAAAGACGACCCGCGTTTTTGGGCGTCGGGCATTTCGCTGGTGGCGCATATGCAAAACCCGCATACGCCTGCGGTACATATGAACACGCGGATGTTCTGGACCCCGCATGCGTGGTGGTTCGGTGGTGGGTCGGATTTGAACCCTTGCATCGAATATGACGAAGACACCGCTCATTTTCATGCGGTGCAGAAAGCCCATTGCGACAAACACGATGCATCCTATTACCCGCGGTTCAAGGACTGGGCGGATGACTATTTCTATATCCCGCACCGCCATCGTGCCCGTGGTGTCGGTGGGATATTCCTCGATGATCATAACACTGGTGATTGGGAAGCCGATTTCGGCTTCATTCAGGATGTCGGGCGCGCCTTCCTGCCCGCCTTCGTGCCGGTCACCGAAAAACGCCGGAACACGGTGTGGGATGAGGCCGACAAGGACGCTCAGCTGATCCATCGCGGGCTCTATGCCGAATACAACCTGGTCTATGACCGGGGTACCAAATTCGGGTTGGAAACCGGGCATGACGCGAATGCCGTACTGATGAGCCTGCCGCCTTTGGCCAAGTGGGTCTGAGGCGGGCGGACTGAAAGGGCAGGCGCGTTGCGCAGCTGTTAGCCTGTCGCCATATCCGGTTTTCGGATTTTCGGCGCGGCTTCGATCACCAGAGGTTTCAACCCGTCCGCGCCTGCATCCAGCAGCTCGAACAGTTGCAGCCGCATTCGCGGTTCCCAGAAATCGCTGATGTGATCGGCAACGCCCTGCACACCTTCGTCATGCGGTTTGCTTTCGAAAAATGTTGCGATCTGGTTTGCCATATAGATCAGTTTGTCAGGCTTCATTGTGGGCCTCCGGTGTCGATGCGTTCGGCATGGGTGAAAATGTCGAATTGACCGTTCCTGGCGCGGGCGACAAGGGTAATACCCGCCTCTTCGGCCAGTTGGACCCCCAAAGCGGTGGGGGCAGAGACTGCGATCAGCATCGGTGCTCCGATCATCGCGGCCTTCTGCACCATCTCCGAAGATAACCGGCTGGTTACGACCAAAGCGCCCGAGGCCGGGTTTTCGCCTTGCAGTGTCAGGGCTCCGGCCAGCTTGTCCAACGCATTATGTCGTCCGACATCTTCGCGGGCGCACAGTATACCGTCGCCGGGACGGTAGAATCCTGCGGCATGCACGGCGTGGGTTTCGTCATGCAAGGGCTGCACGTTTCGCAATGCATCGGTGGCAATTGCGACGTCCCTCCCACGCAGGGTCGTGCCGGTCCCGACACGGGGCAGCGGTCGCAGCGCCTGATCAAGGCTGTCGATCCCGCACAGCCCGCAGCCCACTGGCCCGGCAATGGCACGGCGTCGCTCGGCAATGGCGGTGGCCCTGTCCTTGGGCAGCCACATCCGCAGTTCGATCCCGCGTTCATGTTCGATCACTTCGATTTCGCCCAGTTCCTGTGCAGACCCGACGATCCCTTCGGTCATCGAAAAGCCAAGGGCGAAATCGGTCAGGTCGGCCGGAGAGGCCATCATCACCGCCAGCGTAGATCCGTTATAGACCAGCGCAACCGGCATTTCGGCGGGCAGAGCGCGATCCAGATCTCGCATGCCGGCCGGGCCAGAGGTGTGAACCGGGAGGATATGAGAGGCGCGCCGCTGCATCGCCTACTCCGCCGCCGGCAGGATGCGCCGCGACCGCTTGGATTGTTCGGCATAGCTTTCCTGCCAATCCGAGGGACCGTTCGACATTGAAACCTGTACCGCTGTCACCTTGTATTCCGGGCAATTGGTGGCCCAATCGGAATAGTCGGTGGTGATCACATTGGCCTGCGTGTCGGGATGGTGGAAGGTGGTGTAGACGACGCCGGGACTGACCCGGTCAGTGATTTTTGCCTTCAGCGCGGTTTCGCCAGACCGCGAAGCCAGCTTGATCCAGTCGCCATCCTTAACACCGCGGACTTCGGCATCATGCGGATGAATTTCCAGAAGATCCTGATCGTGCCAGACTGCATTTTCGGTGCGCCGTGTTTGCGCCCCGACATTGTATTGGCTCAGGATCCGCCCGGTGGTCAGCAGCAGCGGGAAGCGCGGCCCGGTCTTTTCATCCGTCGCCACATATTCAGTAACGATGAACCGCCCCTTGCCGCGCACGAATCCATCGACATGCATGGTCGGGGTGCCTTCGGGATGGGCCTCGTTACAGGGCCATTGGATCGAGCCTTTTTCCTCAATCAGATCATAGGTCACACCGGCAAAACTGGGGGTGGTGGCGGCGATTTCTGCCATGATCTGGGCGGGGTGGGTATAGTGCCATCCGGCACCCATTGCGTTGGCCAGCAACTGGGTCACTTCCCAATCTGCATAGCCGTTTTTCGGCGCCATCAACTTGCGCACCAAGTTGATGCGACGTTCGGCATTGGTAAAGGTGCCGTCTTTCTCCAGAAAACTCGACCCGGGCAGGAAAACATGAGCGTAATTGGCGGTTTCATTGAGGAAGAGATCATGCACGATCACGCAGTCCATCGCCGCCAGACCCGCCGCCACATGTTTGGTATCAGGGTCCGATTGCAGGATATCTTCGCCCTGACAATAAAGCCCCTTGAAAGTGCCTTCTACGGCGGCGTCCAGCATATTTGGAATCCGTAACCCCGGTTCCGGATCGATCTTGACGCCCCAGGCATCCTCAAAAATCGCCCGCACCTCGGGCAATTTGACATGGCGATAGCCCGGCAATTCGTGCGGGAACGATCCCATATCACAGGAGCCCTGAACGTTGTTCTGTCCGCGCAACGGATTCACGCCGACGCCTTCGCGGCCGATATTGCCGGTCAGCATCGCCAGATTGGCAATCCCGATCACTGTGGTTGATCCCTGGCTATGTTCGGTTACGCCCAGACCGTAGTAGATCGCACCGTTGCCCCCCGTCGCATAGAGCCGCGCTGCCTGGCGCAATTCGTCTGCCGGAACGCCGGTCAGCGCCTCGGTCATTTCGGGGCTGTGCCGCGGATCGCTGACAAAGGCCGCATAGTCCTGAAATTCATCCCAATCGCAGCGGGTTCGGATGAAGTCTTCGTTGATCAGGCCTTCGGTCACGATCACATGGGCCAGCGCGGTCACGGCTGCGACATTGGTGCCCGGGCGCAGCGCCAGATGATGCGCGGCGCGAATATGGCTCGATTTAACCAGATCGGTACGGCGCGGGTCGACCACGATCAGCTTGGCCCCTGCGCGCAACCGCTTTTTCAAGCGCGATGCGAAAACCGGATGGGCATCGGTGGGGTTGGCACCGATGACGACCACCACGTCGGCTTGTTCGATACTGTCGAAATCCTGTGTTCCTGCGCTGGTGCCAAAGGTCTGGCCCAACCCGTATCCGGTGGGTGAATGGCAGACCCGGGCGCAGGTATCGGTGTTGTTGTTGTGGAACACGGCCCGCGTCAGTTTCTGCACCAGATAGGTTTCTTCGTTGGTGCAGCGGCTTGACGTGATCACCCCAATGGATTGCCGGCCATGCTTCTGCTGAAGTCCACGCAGGCGATCGGCGGCAAAGCTCAGCGCTTCGTCCCAGCCGACTTCGCGCCATGGCTGGTCGATGCTGTCGCGGATCATCGGGTTCAGGATGCGTTCGCGGTGATTGGCGTAGCCATAGGCAAAGCGGCCCTTGACGCAGGAATGGCCGCGGTTCGCCTTGCCATGGCGGTAGGGCACCATGCGAACCAGTTCATCACCTTGCAGTTCGGCCTTGAACGTACAGCCAACGCCGCAATAGGCACAGGTGGTAAGTACGGATCGTTCCGGCGTACCAAGTTCGATCACCGATTTTTCCTGCAGGGTCGCGGTCGGGCAGGCCTGTACGCAGGCACCGCAACTGACGCAATCGGACGACAGGAAATCATCGCCCGCCATGCCCGCAGAGACCCGGCTGTCCCAACCGCGCCCCTCGATGGTCAGGGCAAAAGTGCCCTGTACCTCTTCGCAGGCGCGCACACAGCGCGAACAGGCGATGCATTTCGCCGGATCATAGGTGAAATAGGGGTTGCTGGTGTCTTTCGGAATATAATCGGGATTGACTTCCCCCGAGGTGTTGCGCGGTTCGAAATGGTTTATTTTGGCCTCATAGCGCACGTCGCGCAGTCCGACCGCACCAGCCATATCCTGTAATTCGCAATCCCCATTGGCCGCACAGGTCAGGCAATCCAGCGGGTGGTCGGAGATATAAAGCTCCATCACCCCGCGGCGCAGCTTTTTCAGTTTGGCACTTTGGGTTTGTACTACCATGCCTTCGGATACAGGCGTGGTACAGGAGGCAGGCGTACCGCGTCGGCCCTCGATTTCCACCATACAGAGCCGACAAGACCCGAACGCCTCAACGCTATCCGTGGCGCAAAGCTTGGGGATCGCGATCCCGGCTTCCATGCCTGCGCGCATCACGCTGGTGCCTGCGGGCACGGTAACCGTGAACCCATCGACGGTCAGGTTGACCATATCCGTTGATTTCGACGCGGCGGTGCCCATGTCGCGATCGTCAGGAATGACAAAATCTCTCATCGAAAAATCCTCCCGCCGTTTTTCTTTTCGCAAATATCCCGGGGGGACTCGGGGGCAGCGCCCCCCAGCGGATCGCCGCGCAAGGGCGTGACGAAAACTCTGTCAAAATTCATTCCGCTGCCTCCTTTACGCCTGCAAACTCTTCGGGAAACTGTTCCAGCGCTGACATCACCGGGAACGGGGTGAAGCCGCCCAGGGCACAAAGCGACCCGTCTTTCATCACCTCGCAAAGATCGGTCAGCAGATCGACGGCCCCCGCATCCCCAGCGGCGATCCGGTCGAGCGTTTCCACGCCCCGTACCGCGCCGATCCGGCAGGGGGTACATTTACCGCAGCTTTCTACCGCGCAGAATTCCATCGCGAACCGGGCCATTCCCAGCATGTCGGCTGTATCGTCGAACACGACGATCCCGGCGTGGCCTATCAACCCGCCCTGATGGTCGAATTCCTCGTAGCCGAAAGGGGTGTCAAACTTGCTCACGCCCATATAGGCCCCGAGCGGACCACCGACCTGCACCGCCTTAACCGGACGACCCGAAGCGCTGCCGCCGGCCACGTCATTGACCAACACGCCCAGCGGCATCCCGAAGGCGGTTTCAAACAGGCCGCCATATTTCACGTTCCCGGCGATCTGGATCGGCATGGTGCCGCGCGAACGGCCAAGGCCGAAATCGGCATAAGCCTTTGCGCCTTTTTGAAAAATCACGGGTATGGTGGCCAATGACAGGACGTTGTTCACCACGGTCGGCTTCCCCATGAACCCCTCAAGCGCGGGCAAGGGCGGCTTGGCGCGGACCACGCCGCGCTTACCTTCAAGCGAATTCAGCAGCGAGGTTTCTTCACCGCAGACATAGGCCCCGGCACCGACGCGGATCTCGATGTCGAAGGCGCGGCCCGAACCCAGTAGATCAGCGCCCAGCAGACCGCTGGTCTGTCCTGTCCGGACAGCCTCGCGCAGGACCGCGATGGCATCGGGGTATTCGGATCGCAGATAGACATAGCCTTTGGTCGCCCCGGTTGCGATCCCGGCAATGATCATGCCTTCGATCAGGCTGAACGGGTCGCCTTCGATGATCATCCGGTCGGCAAAGGTACCACTGTCGCCTTCATCGGCATTGCAGACGATGTATTTCTGGTCGGCTTGCGCACCGGCCACGGTCTGCCATTTGAGGCCGGTGGGAAATCCCGCGCCGCCGCGTCCGCGCAAACCGCTTTCGGTGACCTCGGAGACGATTTCTTCGGGTACCATCTTCAGCGCCCGGCGCAGTCCGGATAATCCGCCATGGGCTTCGTAATCGCTCAGCGACAGTGGATCGATCACACCGCAGCGGGCAAAGGTCAGCCGGGTCTGGCGGGCGAAAAACGGGATTTCCTCGACCAGTCCCAAGGCCTTGGGATGGGTCGACAGATCGCCGAACAGGGCCGGGATATCGGCGGGGCCAACCGGGCCGAACCCGATCCGGCCGGTTTCCGTTTCGATCTCGACCAGAGGTTCCAGCCAGACCATGCCACGGCTGCCATTGCGCAGCAGCGTCACCTCGATGCCACGCGCCTTTGCTTCTGTCCCGATGGCTTCGGCAACCGCATCGGCGCCAAGCGCCTTGGCGGCGCTGTCACGGGGGACATAGATCTTCACGCGCCCGCCTCCGTCAGGATCCGGTCAAGCCTGGCCGCATCGACCCGGCCTACCACCTTGTCATCGATCATTGCCGCCGGACCACAGGCGCAGAGCCCAAGACAATAGACAGGTTCGATCGTCACCGCACCATTTGCCGTGGTGCCGTGCCATTCCAGCCCCAGCTTTGCCAGCGCCGTATCGGCCAGCGCCTTGGCGCCAACGGCCTGGCAGGCCTCGGCGCGGCAGATCTTGACCACGTGGCGGCCTGCCGGTGCATCGCGGAAATCATGGTAGAAGCTGACCACGCCATGTACTTCGGCGCGACCGATATTGAGGTGTTCGGCGATAACGGGAATGGAGGCTGCGGGGATATGTCCGAATTCGATTTGGATCGCATGCAGGATCGGCAAAAGCGGGCCTTCCAGCCCGTCATGTCTGGTTAGAATATCCCGAAGTCGGTCCAATTGAGTATCGGCAAGCGAGGAATTCGACACCGCACAGTCCTCCCTGAAGGTAAACTAGCGCGATCTGGCGCGTTTTCACATCGGGAATCAATATCGTTGTTTCGTTAGTCGATAGGGAATGCCTATCAATCGTTGAAGCGGTCCGATAGCGACGCTGCTTGATCCAAAAGCGCCGCGAGCACCGGCGTATGCGGTTCCCGATAGGGGGCAATCAACCCGACGCGATGGCTGGCTGTGGGCGCTTGCAGGGGAATCGCGGCCAATTCGCCGCTCGTGAGAAAGATCTCCGCGGCCTTCAACGGTAGAATCGTGACCCAATCGCCCTTCAGGACATGGCTGATCAGCACGATCAGAGACGAGGCTTCGATCATTGGTTCTGCTTCAATCCCGGCCTCGGACAGGTGTTGCGTGATGATTCTCCGGTTCTGCATGTCCGGGGTCAGCAGGCAAAGCGACAGGTTGCCCAAATCTTCCCAGCCGATCCGGGAGCGGTCGGCTAGGGGGTGGTCGCGTCGGAGGATCAGCGCATAGCGTTCGGCATAGATCGGTACTGTGCTGACCCGGCCCAGAGGTTCGTTGTCGAGATAGGTCAGACCAGCATCAATTTGCAGGTTTTCCAGCATCGACAGGATTTCAACGGAGGTGCGCGACAGGATGGTGAACCGGACCTTCGGGTGGGTGCGGGCGAATTTTGCCGTCAGATCGGCGACCAGAGCGAGCGCAGTTGGGATCACCGCCAGGCGCAGATTGCCCGACAGGCCCTGCCGCGCGGCGCGCATTTCTTCCTTCATCGTTCTGGCGTCGCCAACGATCTGGCGGGCCCAGTCGAGTACCCGCTGCCCCTCAGGGGTTAGTCCCTGAAATCGTGACCCGCGATAGACCAACATAACGCCCAACTGATCTTCCAGATGTTTGATGGCAGCCGACAGGCTGGGTTGGGTGACGCCGCAGCTTTCGGCAGCGCGGCCGAAATGCTGTTCTCGGGCCAGCGCGATGAACATTTCCAGTTTGTCGATCATACGCTGAGTATCGCCGTTAATACCGAGTGGCGAAAGGGGGCGAAATCCGGTGTGGATTTCGCATTGTTTTCCGGGGCGGGAAAGGCCGACTCAGGCTGCCAGTCCCTTTGACCCTACGTCGAGGAATTTCTTACGCCGGTCACTGATCAATTCCTTGCCGGTTTTGCCAGACAGTTCGCTCAGCATCTTTTCGATCGCATCGCCCACTGCCTGCATGGCGGCGTCGCGGTCGCGATGCGCACCGCCCAGAGGTTCGTTGATAACGTGATCGGCGACACCCAGTTTCTTCAGGTCCTGCGCGGTCAGGCGCAGCGCCTCGGCGGCTTCACGCATCTTGGCGGCGTCCTTCCACAGGATCGAGGCGCAGCCTTCGGGGCTGATCACCGAGTAAACCGAATGTTCCAGCATCGCCAGACGATTGGCGGTGGCAAAGGCAACGGCCCCCCCCGATCCGCCTTCACCGATGATGACCGAGATCACCGGCACACCGATTTGCAGGCATTTTTCCGTCGAGCGCGCGATCGCTTCGGACTGGCCGCGTTCTTCGGCGCCCTTGCCCGGATAGGCGCCGGAAGTGTCGACCAGGGTGATTACCGGCAGGCCGAATTTTTCCGCCATTTCCATCAGCCGTACCGCCTTGCGGTAACCCTCAGGCCGGGCCATGCCAAAATTGCGTTCGATCCGGCTTTTGGTGTCATGGCCCTTTTCCTGGCCCAGTACGATAACCGGCTGATCGTTGAACCGCGCCAGCCCACCCATCACGGCGTGATCGTCGGCAAAATTCCGGTCGCCCGCCAGCGGCGTATATTCGGTGAACAGCGCCTCGATGTAATCCTTGCAATGGGGGCGGTCGGCATGGCGTGCCACCTGACATTTCCGCCACGGGGTCAGATCCTTGTAAAGATCCTTGAGCAGGTTGCCCGCTTTCTTATCAAGTGCCGCGGCTTCGGCTTCGATGTCCATCTCCTCGTTCTGCCGCGCCATGGCGCGCAGTTCCTCTGCCTTGCCTTCGATTTCAGCAAGCGGGCGTTCAAAGTCGAGGTAGTTGGTCATGATAGGTCATTCTCCAGCCGTTATTGGCTGGATATATGGCGGCGACACGTTCCAGATGCAACTGGCAATGCTTTTTGATCGGGCGCAAGGCGGCGGGTGGCGGTGTCGGTTTGTATGGGACGGGTGGGCCCGGCTTGGTGGAGGAGCGCGATGGATAAACTGGATTTCAAAAAGACCGACAAACCGTTTTATAGCGGCAGAACCGGGCGTTGGGACCGGGTACGGGTGCCGCAGATGACGTTTCTGGCGATTGAGGGACAGGGCGATCCGAATGGAGCTGCCTATGCCGCGTCGATTGCAGCGCTTTATCCATTGGCTTATGCGATCAAATTTTCAATGAAAGCCGAGGGGCGGGATTTCGTGGTGCCGCCACTCGAAGCCCTGTGGTGGGCCGACGATATGGCGGCCTTTGTTGCCGGGGATCGAGCGCATTGGCGCTGGAAGGCGATGCTACGGATGCCCGAGGCTGTGACCGAGGATATGCTGAACGCGGCGTACGCGAAGACACTGGCGAAGCTGGTCAAGGCAAAGGACAGCGTCACCGATGCGGATCATGTCGAAGCGGTCGGGCTGTGGCGCTTTGAGGAAGGCGACTGTTTGCAGACTTTGCATTCCGGGTCCTATGCCGATGAGGCTCCGGTGTTGGCGGCGCTGCATCACGAGGTCATGCCGGGCATGGGGCTGACCTTTGCCGGGGATCACCATGAAATCTACCTGTCTGATCCGCGCCGCGTCGCGCCGGAGAAGCTGAAGACGATCCTGCGCCAGCCGGTTAAACCCGCCTGACCTGCTCCAGCGCTGCGCGAAATGCCATTTCGGGGGAACTGAGGACGGGGAAATTCAGATCGCTCAGGCGGCCCGCCGCCGCTGCCATTGACGCCTGTGCCAGCACCACCGCGCCGAGATCACTTCGGTTCGCAGCCGTCGCGCGAACCGATTCTGCGATGGCGGTGACGAAACCATCGTTGTCGCCGGTTTCGAAAAGCCGCCAATGGACCCCGAGAAAGAGCGGCTCGATCCCGTTTTTGTTGCCAGCAAGGTCCATCTCGCGCTTGAGCAGCGACAGGCTTGGCGCTTCAGTGGATTTCAGGCAATAGGCGATCAGGATCGTGCCGCCGCTTTGTGCTGCGACCTGCATCATCGGCTGGTCGATACGAATGGCTCCTGCCGTCTCGGCAACAGGGCCAAGCGTGGTGCAGCTGCACAACACCGGACCGTCCAGCGTCGTGATGGCGTCGTTGATTTCATCGGTCAGTGTCGAGTCTATTCCCTGCTGCGCCCGTGCCAGCCAGTCAGGCCGTACCAGATGATTCAGATCGGTGCCCGGCGCAATGCTGTCGCGTAACCGGTCGAACGTGTTGCGGTGTCCTTCGGCAGTGTGGATCAGAGACAGGGTCATGGCTGCGCAGAGTAGAGCACGGGGATCACCGAGGCCACAAGCAAGACCGCCATGAATATGTTGAAGCTCCGCAACCGCAGTGGCGACGACAAAACCCGCTGCATCTGTTGGCCCAGTACAGTCCAGGTGCTGACCGAAGGCAGGTTGATCAGGCCGAATACCAGCGACACGAAGCCGATGGCCCAGATCGACCGGTCCGGCGCGTAAAGCGTGATCGCGGTCAGCGCCATTTGCCATGCCTTGGGATTGACCCATTGGAACGCCGCCGCTTGAACGAAGTTCATCGGGCGGGAACTCTTGCCTGCTTCGGGCATGTCGGCATTGGCGATTTTCCATGCCAACCAAAGCAGATAGCCGATCCCAACACTTTGCAGAACCGTGTGGCTGAGTGGCACCGCGTCGAATAGCCGGATCAAGCCCAGCCCGACCAGAAGGATCATCACGCTGAAGCCGATGCCGATCCCCAGCATATGCGGAATCGAGCGGCGAAAACCGAAATTCGCCCCGGAGGCGAGCAGCATCATATTATTCGGCCCCGGTGTGATGGACGAGGCGAAGGCAAAGGCGGCAAGCCCGGGAATAAGATCATAAGTCATGGCGCAATGCTATGCCGGTGGGATTGCATTTAAATTGCGTATTGATGCAAAAAGAATGTACTGCTGCAATAAATGATGAAGATAGACATTATTAACAAAAAGATATTGCGTGAACTGTCCATTGATGGCCGGATCAGCAATCTCGATCTGGCGGAAAAGGTTGGGTTGTCGCCTTCAGCCTGTTTGCGCCGGGTCCAGGATCTGGAACGCAGCGGCGTGATCAAGGGCTATCGCGCGGTGATCGACCCGGTGGCGCGGGGCGGTGGCTTTACCGCCTACATCGCGGTTGGGCTGAACCAGCATACCAAGGGCAGCCAGGAAGCGTTCGAACGATCGGTGGCGCGGTCGCCGGAAGTACGCGAATGCCACAACATCACCGGTTCCATCGAATATCTGTTGCGGGTCGAGGTGCACGATCTGGCCGATTTCAAACGCTTCCATACTGACGTGCTGGGCACCCTGCCGCAGGTGAATTCGATCACCACCTACGTGGTGATGGAATCGCCTAAGGACGAGCGCGCCTGAACTGATTTCTACCGAATCGCCCCGATCCTGCCCCCGTCCGTGATACAGATCATGGTCGAACGTCCAGTCCTGGGCAACATCTCGGGTGGCGGGGTGGACCCGCGACGGGAGATTTCAGATGCAAGATGTTGAAAAGCTATTGAAGGGAACGGTCGAGGAACTCGACAGGCTGCTGAACGCGCGCAACGTGCTGGGCGAACCGATTGACCGCGAAGGCGCGACGGTGATTCCGATCGTCAGCTACGGTTTCGGCTTCGGCGCCGCGGGCGGCGAGGATGCCAAATCGGGCGGCGGCGCCGGGACAGGCGCGGGCGGCGGGATCAAGCCGGTGGGCGCGATCGTGTTCGACGGCGAAGGCGCGCGGGTCGAGGCGATCAAGGGCACGGTGTCCAACGTCGCCGAAATCCTGGTCGATGCCGCGTCGAAGGTCGCTGGGTCCAAACTGTCCGGGCAGGGCAAGGCCAGCACCGAGACGTGACCGCGGCCATGTGGCTGGCCGTTCAGATTCTGCTTTTGCTATTGCTGGCCCTGCTGCTGGCAATCTTGGTGCTGGTCGCGCTGCCGGTGCGCTTTGCCATGACCGGCGAGCTCGGCACGGCGGCGCGGTTGCGCTTCACCATTGGGCTGTTGGGTGGGGTAATTCCCGCGATGACGGTTTATGACAGCGCGAAACCGGAAAAGCCGCGCGAGAAGAAGCCCCGGAAGCAACCGAAGCGCCGCAAGGCGTGGCAGGGAAAGGGATCGGCGCGGATGGTGGGCGAATTTCCGGCGCTGCTGCGCGGTCTGCTGCGGCAGATCGAGTTGGAGGAGTTCCGGCTCACCGGCCGCTTCGGCACCGGCGATCCCGCAGATACCGGGGCGGTGTTCGGCATGGTGTCGCCGCTCCTCTATGGCATACAGACAAAGCGGGTGAGCATCACGCTGAAGCCCGATTTCAATGACGCCTGCCTGGACGGCCGGTTGCGGGCAGCGTTGCGGATCACGCCCATCGCGCTGCTGCCGCCGATTCTGCGCTTTGCCTGGCGGGCATTCGGGCCGGTGCGATGATCGCATACGATATCGAATTTGTCAGGTTGCCGCAGGGGCGCGTGGCGGCGATCAGCACCCGGCGGGTGCGGGGGGCTGCGCTGGGCGGCGGGGTCTTCTTTGCCGGGGAAAAGGCACCGGAGGCGTTTCTGCTACAGGGGCCTGACGGGCTGTCCTGCTGGAATGTGCAAGGCGAACGGATGAGCGAGGAGGCGGTCGAGCGCCTGTACCCGGGGGCACTATCGGCGTTTCGGGACGGGTTGGGAGAGGTCTGATTCGAGTGTGAGGATGCGCTTCGCTCTGCGGCGAAGCGGAGGGGGCGCTGCCCCCGGTCGCGCGGAGCACGCCCGTCACTGAAATTGATTCACTGGATCAATTTCCCGGTGTTCCTCGCCCCCCCCGGAGTGTTTTGGCCAAGAAGAAACGGAAAACGGCGGCCCGGGGAGAGGGACCGCCGCTTTACGTTATCCGTTGCGGATCAGCTGTTGGCGATCAGGTCAGCCTGTGCGACGACAACTTCGGCCTGCTTAATGCTGGCGATGTCGACCAGGCGGCCCTTGTAGACGGTGGCGCCTTCGCCCTTGGCCTTGGCGTCTTCCATTGCGGCGAGGATTTCGCGCGCCTCGGAAACGGCTTCCTCGGACGGGGTGAAGACCTGATTGGCCAGCGCGATCTGTTTCGGGTGGATCGCCCATTTGCCGACCATGCCCAGCGTGGCGGAGCGTTTCGCCTGGGCGACGAAGCCGTCATCGTCAGAGAAATCGCCGAACGGCCCGTCCACCGGCAGGATGCCGTGGGTGCGGCAGGCGGCGACGATGGCGGTCTGGGCCCAGTGCCACGGGTCGGACCAATGTTTCGCGCCCTCATGCAGCATGTAGTAGTTTTCCTGGGTGCCGCCGATGCCGGTGGTCTGCATCCCCATCGAGGCGGCGAAATCGGCTGCCCCGAGGCTCATCGCCTGCAGGCGGGGGGAAGAGGCAGCGATGGCTTCGACATGGGCGATGCCAGCGGCGGATTCGATGATCACCTCGAAGCTGATCGGCTTGGTTCGGCCCTTGGCGCGTTCGATCGCGGTGGCCAGCGCATCGACGGCATAGACATCTTCGGCGCAGCCCACTTTGGGGATCATGATCTGGTCCAGCCGGTCGCCGCACTGTTCCAGCAGGTCGACCACGTCGCGGTACCAGTAGGGCGTGTCGAGACCGTTGATCCGCACCGAGAGGTATTTATTGCCCCAGTCGATCGTATTGATCGCCTCGATCGCGTTGGCACGGGCGGTGTCCTTATCCGATGGTGCGACCGAATCTTCGAGGTCGATATTGATCACATCCGCCGCCGAGGTCGCCATCTTGGCGAACAGCTTGGTATTGGAGGCCGGGCCGAACAGTTGGCACCGGTTCGGGCGGGCAGGGGCGGCGGGCTGAATACGGAAGCTCATGGCATCATCCTTCGGGTAACGAAATTGCGAAATTTTCCCGTCGAGGGTTATTAAATTGCGCACCTCTGCGCAAGTTCATTTTGCAGTCGCGGCAATTTCCACCGGCTATGGTGGATGTTTGTTCAAGCTTGCAGAATATTGGGAAAATCTTCGAACATAAGGTCAAATTTCGCAGAAATATCTTTCTGCGCCGCAATATCGTGATGAATTCGCAAAGCAATCCTGTTGCGAATCTGGAGAATGGGTCGGGACATATGATTGAAAGGCCGAAACGATGATTGAGACCCCTTATCTTCTGTTCCTGGGCGATGCGCCCGACCAACTGGCCGCAAAAGTGGCGCAGGGCATCAAGGACTGGCGCCCGGAATTCGCGGTTGGTCAATTCCGTATGGACGGCTGCAAGGCCGATATGGGTCTGACCGACATGACGCTGGAAGAAGCCAAGGCCGCTGGTGCCAAGACTTTGGTCATCGGCGTGGCCAATCGCGGCGGGGTGATCAGCCCAGCCTGGAAAAAGGTGCTGGTGACGGCGCTGGAAGAAGGCTTCGATCTGGCCAGCGGATTGCATAACCTGCTGCGTGACGAGGCCGATCTGGTCGCGGTCGCCGAGGCGACCGGACGCAGCCTGCACGATGTGCGCGTGCCGGAAGTCGATTATCCCATCGCCAACGGCGTCAAGCGGACCGGCAAGCGGGTTCTGGCCGTCGGCACAGATTGTTCGGTGGGTAAGATGTACACCGCCCTGTGTCTGGAAAAGGAAATGCGCGACCGTGGCATGAAGGCCGATTTCCGCGCCACCGGTCAGACCGGAATTCTGATCACTGGCGACGGTGTGCCGCTGGATGCGGTGGTGGCTGATTTCATGGCCGGGTCGGTGGAGTATATCACGCCCGACAATGATGACGATCACTGGGATATCATCGAAGGTCAGGGCAGCCTGTTCCACGTGTCTTATTCCGGCGTGACCATGGCGCTGATCCACGGCGGCCAGCCCGACGCGTTGATCGTTTGCCATGAACCGACGCGGGATCATATGCGCGGGCTGCCGGGCTACAAGTTGCCCAGCCTGGAAGCGGTGCGCGATATGGCGACCGAACTGGCCCGGGTGGCCAACCCGGCGGCACAGGTGGTCGGCTATGCGATCAACACCCAGCATATGAGCGAAGCAGATGCCAAAGCCTATCTGGCCAAGGTCGAGGTCGATCTGGGCCTGCCGGCGACCGATCCGTTCCGGTTCGGTGCGGGCAACCTGGTGGACGCGCTGGCGGCGATCTGATTGAAACGGCAGGCGGGGCACCCGGTGGCGGGTGGCCCGCCGGTTTGAGTATTTGGACCAAGAAGAAGGGGATGGGGCGCGTGACGATTACCGTCGAAAGAGATGTATTTCCGCTGGCGCAGGTGTTTCGGATCAGCCGGGGCGCACGGACCGAGGCGCAGGTTCTGACGGTGAAGGTGGCCCGCGCCGGGGTGACCGGATGGGGCGAATGCGTGCCTTATGCCCGCTATGATGAAACGCTCGACAGCGTGACCGAAGAGATTTTGAGCCTGCCGTCGGATGTCGACCGCGCGGCGTTGCAGACCCTGTTGCCGGCCGGGGCCGCACGCAATGCGGTTGATTGCGCGCTGTGGGATCTGGAAGCCAAGCAGGCAGGCAAGCGGGTTTGGCAATTGGCCGGGTTGGCCGCGCCGGGACCAGAGATCACCGCCTATACATTGTCGTTGGACGAACCCGACGCGATGCGGGCGCAGGCTGAAGTGAACGCGTTCCGGCCCTTGCTGAAGATCAAGCTGGGCACACCCGACGATATGGCGCGTCTGGAAGCGGTTCGTGCGGGAGCACCGAAATCAACGATCATCGTGGATGCCAATGAAGGCTGGAGTGCCGAGGTCTATGCCGATCTGGCACCGCATCTGGTGCGCTTGGGTGTGGCATTGGTGGAACAGCCCCTGCCCGCCGCGCAGGACGACGCGCTGTTGGGGATGGAGCGCCCGGTTCCGGTCTGCGCCGATGAAAGCTGTCATGACCGGTCGTCGCTGCCCGGGTTGAAGGGCAAATATGATGTCGTCAACATCAAGCTGGATAAAACCGGCGGGCTGACCGAGGCGCTGTTGCTGCGTGAAGACGCGTTGGCGGCGGGGTACAAGGTCATGGTCGGCTGCATGGTCGGCAGTTCACTGGCGATGGCCCCCGCGACGCTGGTGGCGCAAGGCGCGATGGTGACGGACCTTGACGGGCCGCTGCTTCTAGCCGAAGACCGCGATAACGCATTGCAATTCGACGCCGCAGGGGTACATCCGCCCGTTGCGGCGCTGTGGGGATAAGGAGACAGCCCATGACCCGTACCGTTTATGTCAACGGTGAGTACCTGCCCGAAACCGAAGCCAAGGTGTCGATCTTCGACCGGTCCTTCCTGATGGCGGACGGGGTTTACGAAGTGACTTCCGTTCTGGGTGGAAAGCTGATCGATTTCGAAGGCCACTTGGCGCGGCTGGAACGCTCGCTCAACGAGCTGGAGATGGAAAAGCCCGAAGCCTTCGACGACCTGCTGGAAATTCATCGCAAGCTGGTGGACCTGAACGGCATCGACGAGGGCATGATCTACCTGCAGGTGTCGCGCGGCTCGGCCGGTGACCGCGACTTCGTCTTCCCCGATCCCGAAGTGGTGAAGCCGACGCTGGTCCTGTTCACCCAGTCCAAGCCCGGCCTGGCCGATAACCCGGTCGCCAAGAAGGGCATCAAGGTCATTTCGATCGAAGACATCCGCTGGGGTCGCCGCGACATCAAGACGGTGCAGCTGCTCTATCCGTCGATGGGCAAGATGGCGGCCAAGAAGGAAGGCTGTGACGATGCCTGGCTGGTCGAAGACGGTCAGGTGACTGAAGGCACCTCGAACAACGCCTATATCGTCAAGGGCGGCAAGATCATCACTCGCAACCTGAGTACCGACATCCTGCACGGGATCACCCGCGCGGCAGTTCTGCGGTTCGCCCGCGAAGCGCAGATGGAAGTCGAGGAACGCGCTTTCACCATTGCAGAGGCGCAGGATGCGGACGAGGCTTTCGTGACTTCGGCCAGTACATTCGTGATGCCGGTGGTTGAAATCGACGGTGCCAAGGTAGGCGACGGCAAGCCCGGGCCGGTGGCCAAGCGGTTGCGCGAAATCTATCTCGAAGAAAGCATCAAGTCGGGAATCTGAGCGCTTCAGGGCGTGTAGGTAAATTGCACACATCCGGTGGCGCGGTCGATAACCGCGCCGCCGGTTTCGACCAGCCAATCGGGATCCTCGAACCCGGCGCAAAGCCGGTAGGCCGTGTCAGAGACGCGGGCATAGTTGTAGGGCGCGCCGTTAAACGGATCTTCCAGCCGTAAGTCGCGCTGGCAGGTACCCACCGCCGGGTCAAGCGAGCCGGGCAGGGTTTCGCCATCGGTATCTGCCACGCAGCGGATGTAAGCACTGAGTTCTTGCAGATCTGACCACCTTGTTTCGTCGCGTTTTTCCATCCGGCCTTTGCCTGGGCCGCCGACGGTCAGCAAACCGAACACCACGAGCCCCGCGACAAGCGCGGTCAGCGTGATCTGGGACAGGCGGTCAACTTGCATTGCCGGCCTCCTTAGTTTCCCCCTGGAAATAGCCGAAGATAAGACCAGCAGTCAGCGCCACCAACGCCGCCTTGGCGATGAAACGGGCGGTCAGGTCACCGCTGAGCAGCGCGTAGATCACTGCGATCAGATCACCCAGCAGCGTGATCGCGGCCAGAAACAGGGTAATGTAGCCGAACCATTTGCGCACTGCCGAGCGGCGCTTGCCGGGATCGGCCTTGGCGGCGCTTTGGGCGCGGCTGTTCATCCACAAGAACAGTGGGAAAAACACCACCAGAACGGAAATTGACCAGCGTACGGTGCTGATATCATAGCGACTATATCGGTTGGTCAGGTCGGGTAGCCACAGGTCGATCAGTTCGAACCCCAGCGTTGTGATGTTCCAAGCGCTCATCGCGAGTGCCAGGAACATCAGCCCGTAGAGAAACGATTCGCGTGCTGAAACATAGGGGCGGGGGCGCGGCACCGGCGGGATGAAACCGGTGTCCGCCCAGGCACTCAGGGCGTCGGAAACTTCGTTCGCGGCCCAACCTGCCTGTTGCAGGGCGGTGGCGATGTCGTCGCGCGACCTTCCCTCCTTCAGGGCTTCGGCCACGAATTGGGCAAGCTGATCAGCCGGGCGCATTGGTTCCCTCCCACGCTTTCGTGCGGCAAGGATGGCATTTCAGGAGCCGTGAGGCACGAAATTTCGACTGCCAGTTTGCCGGTCCGCTTCACTTCTGGTCAAGTAGCAGCTAACCGAAGCGGAAGCTCGACGCCGTTACGCCACCACGAATATTGGTCTGATGGTAGACTTGGGTCGCGGGATCGTCTTCGGCGGCCCCCAGGGCGGCAAAAAGCGGCACTAGGTGGTCTTCCTGAGCGTGGCAGATCCGGGCTTGCGGTGCCTTTTCCCATTCCATAATTGCTTGTTTGCGTTCTGCTGGTGGCAAGGCGAGCGTTTTGGTCAGCCAGTCGTCAAACACGGTCGAAGGGGTCTTGGCGGCCGGGCCGAACATGCGCAGATTGTGATAGCTCAGCCCTGACCCGACGATCAGCACGCCACGGTCGCGCAATGGTGCCAGGGCGCGGCCAAGTTCGAAATGTTCGACCGGATCGTAATTGTGTCGCATCGAAACCTGAAACAACGGTATGTTGGCGTCCGGATACATCACTGCCATTGGAACGAATGTGCCGTGATCATAACCATATTCGTCATCCAGCCGCGTCGGCAATCCCGCAGAATGGATCATCTGCGCCACTTCTTCGGCCAGATTGGGCGCGCCGGGGGCAGGGTATTGGATTTCGTAGGTTTCGGGCGGGAAACCGTGGTAATCGTAGACCATCGGCGGCCGCGCAGAATGCATTACCGCGAATTCGTCGCTTTCCCAATGACCCGAGATCATCAGAACCGCCTTGGGTTTCTGCCCAATTTCGCCGGGCATGGCGCGGAAAGAGGCGGCCAACGGTTCCAGCTCGGCGGCCATTTGCGGTATCCAAGGCCACGGACCGCCGCCATGGGATATGAAATAGGTGGGAAGTCGTGACATCGGGCACCTCGGTCATGATGATCGGTTGTTGCTGCTGGCTGCAACTTAGCCGTGGCATGACATGATCAATAGGCCCATTGACGAACAGCCTTTGTGCGGAAAGGACGACTCCAGGCCTGCGGTGGTCGATGGGTTGCCGTTCAGCCGCCGGTGAATTTCGCGTCACGCTGTTCAAGGAAAGACGCCACGCCCTCTGCATGATCCGTTGAGGATTGCATCAGGGCGAACTGGTCCATGTCCGTCGCGCTGACCGCGCGATTGAGCGGTTTCGTCGCGGTCTCGATCCCCTGCTTGATCATCCTGACGGCAACGGGCGGCATCGCCGCGATCTTGTCGGCGACAGAAATGGCCTTGCCCATCGCCATGCCGTCTTCGGCAATGTAGTCCACCCAGCCCCAGTTTTCGGCCGTTTCCGCATTGATCTGTTCAGCGATGATGGTCAACCGCTTGGTCCGGGCCGGGCCGATCAGGCCCGCGATGCGGGGCAGCGATCCCCAGCTCATGTTCAGGCCGCGTTCTATTTCGGGGATGTAGAATTGCGAAGATCGGCTGCAGACACGCAGGTCCAGCGACGCCGCCAGCGCGACGCCGCCGCCGACACACCAGCCTTCGATGGCGCAGATGGTCATCGGTTCCAGGTCTTCCCAGGCTTTACACATGCGGGGGCCGAGTTGTAGCAATTGTCGGCGTTCGTTCAGCGGCAGGTCGAGCGCGGTCTGGAATTCGGGGTCTTTCAGGTCCATCCCAAGGCAGAACCGGTCGGCGCGGCCGGTCAGGATGATCGCGTTGGTGTCCGCGTCGCCTTCGAAACTGCGCGCCGCTGCGGTCAGTTGGCGCATCAATTCCTGCGACAGCGCGTTTGCCTTGCTGCCGGTATCGAAGCGGACGATGGCTACACGTTGCCCAAGCGGTGTTTCGGCGCGTTCAATACTGACGAACTGTTCGGTCATTCCTGACCTCTGGGTTTTGCCTGTTGGTCAGGGATCAATCCGCACCGCCTACATTTTCGGCAAAGGCTTTCTTGAATTCTTCCTGCTTCGCGACGCTGGCTGCTGTCTGGTTTTGCGCTTTCCAGTCGTCATAGGGCATGCCGTAGAAAATCTCGCGCGCCTCGTCCTTGCTCATCTCGATGCCGCGTTCATTGGCGGCCTCCATGTACCAGCGGCTGAGACAGTTGCGGCAGAAACCGGCGAGATTCATCAGGTCGATATTCTGCACATCTGTGCGCTTGTCCATCAGGTGCTCGCGCAGAGCGCGGAACGCGGCGGCTTCAAGCTCGATACGGGTCTGGTCGTCCATGGTGGCTCCTAAGGTAGTGTTTGTGGAAAGGTCAACCGGGCGAAAATTCGGGCGGCATAGTCCCCGGGAAAAGACCTGTGCGGCTATTTACGCCGCAGTTTGATCACCACATCAACGGCGCTGATTTCCGATCCTTCCGGAGCTTCGGGAAGGCGGGAAATGACCAGCTGTTCTTTGGGTGCATCGGTCAGGTGACCGTCATCTTCCCAGAAGAAATGCGGGTGCTCGTGGGTGTTGGTGTCAAAATAGCTTTTCGATCCATCCACGGTAACTTCCTGCATCAATCCGGCATCGCAGAAGGCGCGCAGTGTGTTGTAGACCGTGGCCAGAGACACGCTTTCACCGTTTTCGCGCACCGAGGCAAACAAGCTTTCTGCGGTGACGTGACGATGCTGTCCGTCGCCGATCAAGAGTGCCGCCAAGGCGACGCGCTGCCGGGTCGGGCGCAATCCCGCCGTGGACAGCCAATCCGATCCCGTTTGCGCAGCTTTTTCGGTCACCGTCATTGTCGCATTCCCTTGTTCACAGGTTAATATAGCGGAGAGGAGCGGCCGAATTCAAATGAAAACAGGTCGCATCAGGCCCAACGCCCGTTTCGCATAGGCTTGCAGGACCTCTTCTCTGGGTGCTAGAGGGGAAAGGAAAGCAACAATATTACCCCGAGGAGCCGGCCTGTATGGCAAACTATCCGAGCAGCTTCGACAAAGAAGACCTTCTGAAATGCGCCCGTGGCGAATTGTTCGGCCCTGGCAATGCCCAGTTGCCCGCGCCGCCGATGCTGATGATGGACCGGATTACCGACGTATCCGGCGATGGCGGCCTGCATGGCAAGGGGCATATCGTGGCCGAATTCGACATCACGCCCGATCTTTGGTTCTTTGACTGCCATTTCCCCGGCAACCCGATCATGCCTGGCTGCCTTGGCCTTGACGGGCTGTGGCAGCTGACCGGGTTCAATCTGGGCTGGCGCGGCTGGCTGGGGCGCGGCTATGCTCTGGGTG
Organism: Thalassovita sp.; assembly: GCF_034670005.1. Taxonomy (GTDB): domain Bacteria; phylum Pseudomonadota; class Alphaproteobacteria; order Rhodobacterales; family Rhodobacteraceae; genus Thalassobius. Next base: position 59,083 of record NZ_JAXMOH010000001.1, on the reverse strand, counting down.
TGGGCGAGGTCAAGCTGACCGGAATGGTGCGCCCGGACCGCAAGATGCTGACCTACAAGGTAGACTTCACCAAGGCGATCCAGACCCGCCGGCTGACCATGGGGGTGGCCGATGGTATTGTGGAAGCCGATGGCGAAGTTATCTATCAGGTCAAGGATATGAAGGTCGCGCTGTCTGAAAACTGAGGCCGACCGGGGGATAAAGGGAGAGCGCAAATGCGCCGAGTAGTAGTTACCGGACTGGGCGTTGTGTCGTCCATCGGAAATAATGCCGAAGAGGTTCTGGCGTCGCTGAAAGCGGGCAAATCGGGGATCAGCGCCAATCAGGCGATGATTGAACACGGTTTCCGCAGTCAGGTCGCAGGGGAAGTGAAGATCGACGTCACTGAACATGTCGACAAGCGTACGCTGCGGTTCATGGGGCCGGGGGCGGCTTATGCCCATATCGCTATGCAGCAGGCGATCGCGGATTCCGGGCTTGAAGAAAGCGATATCGTGAACCCGCGCACCGGTCTGGTGGCCGGGTCGGGCGGGCCGTCGACCAGCGCCATGCTGGTGGCGCATCAGACCGTGCTGGAAAAGGGCAGCCCGAAGCGGATCGGACCCTTCGCCGTGCCAAAATGCATGAGCTCGACCATTTCAGCCAACTTGTCGACGGCGTTCAAGATCAAGGGCATCAACTATTCGATCACCTCGGCCTGCTCGACCTCGCTGCATTGCATCGGCAACGCGGCTGAACAGATCATGATGGGCAAGCAGGACGTGATGTTCGCCGGCGGCGGCGAGGAACTGGATTGGACCCTGTCCTGTCTGTTCGACGCGATGGGCGCGATGTCCTCGAAATTCAACGACACGCCGGAAAAGGCGTCGCGTGCCTTCGACGCGGACCGCGACGGGTTCGTGATCTCGGGCGGCGGCGGCATCGTGGTGCTGGAAGATCTGGAACATGCGCTGGCGCGCGGCGCCAAGATTTATGCCGAAGTGACCGGGTTTGCCGCCACTTCGGACGGCCATGACATGGTCGCGCCGTCGGGCGAAGGCGGCGAACGCGCGATGCGGCTGGCGCTGTCGACCTTGGACGAAGACCGCAAGGTCAGCTACATCAATGCTCATGGCACCTCGACCCCGGTGGGCGATGTCGGCGAAATCGAAGCAGTGCGCCGGGTGTTCGGAGAAGGCTATGCGCCGCCGATTTCCTCGACCAAGTCGATGACCGGGCACAGCCAAGGGGCGACGGGCGCACAAGAGGCAGTGTACTGCCTGTTGGCATTACAGCATGATTTCATCATTCCGTCGATCAATGTCGAAACACTCGACCCGGCAATCAAAGACGGTGAAGTGGCGACCAAACTGGTCGAAAATGCAGGTCTCGACACGGTGATGACCAACAGCTTCGGCTTTGGTGGTACCAATGGGTCGATGCTTCTGTCCAAATATTTGGGGTAAACGCGGATGAACGGAGTGCTGAGCGGAAAACGCGGGCTGATCATGGGCGTTGCCAATGAGCGCTCGATCGCTTGGGGGATCGCCAAGGCGATGAGCGAAGCCGGAGCCGAATTGGCCTTCACTTATCAGGGCGAAGCGTTCGGCAAACGGTTGCAGCCGCTTGCGGCCTCGATCGGATCGGATTTCATGGTCGATGTCGATGTGACTGATGAAACGTCTCTGGATGCTGCTTTTGCGGCACTGGCCGAACGCTGGCCCAGCATAGACTTCGTGGTCCATGCCATCGCCTATTCAGATAAGACCGAACTGACCGGTCGTTTCATCAATACCAGCCGGGATAATTTCAAGAATTCGCTGGATATCTCGTGCTATTCCTTCATCGACGTGGCGCGGCGCGCCTATCCATTGATGAAGGAAAGCGGCGGTACGTTGCTGACACTGACTTATGGCGGGTCGAATCGGGTGACACCGAATTACAACGTGATGGGCGTTGCCAAAGCGGCGCTGGAATCAGCCACCCGGTATCTGGCCAACGACCTGGGTCCCGACGGAATCCGCGTCAACGCGATTTCGCCCGGCCCCATGAAGACGCTGGCCGGTGCGGCCATCGGCGGTGCGCGCAAAACCTATAAGCACACCGATCAGAATGCGCCGCTGCGATCGAACGCAACGCTCGAAGCGGTCGGTGGCACCGCGGTCTATCTGGCGTCGGAGGCAGGGGCCTTTACCACCGGGGAAATCATCCGGGTCGATGGGGGTTTCCACGTGTTGGGCATGCCGCAACCCGAATATCTGTAACGATATCGCCCCGCGATGGGGCGAGAGCCCCTAAGAAGGTCATGGGAGCATGCCAGTCCCGGCATATGTTTCAAACCAAAGAACAGGGTTTCTTCTTGGTCCAAACACTCCCGCCGGAGGCAAACTCCGAGTGAAATTGGCGTAGACAATTTCGCGAGATATCGCGCGCGCGCCTTTTGGCGCGCACACTCAGATCAAAACCATTCGGCAGATCAGAACCATTGCCCCGGTTCCATCAGCCCCAGATCCAGCAATTGCCGCGAATGCCATTCGAACGGTGTCGAATTGTGCCAATGGAAGCTTTGGATGTCATAGGTCGAACCGGGGTTGCGTTTCAGTGCCTTGGCGGTGCGGAACGAACAGATCGCGGCGGTCAGATTGTGATGCCAGGGGCAGGCGTAGGTGTTGTATTCTTCATCGTTGAAGGTGTGATCGTCGCGCAAAATCAGACCCGGCTTCGACCTGAACAGCGATATCCGGTCGATCTTGCGGCGCTTGGCCGGAATGTGTTCTTCATAGCGCCAGCGTAGCCCGCCGAAGAAATCCAACTGCCGTTCCTTGGGGTAATTGTGATTGTTTGGATCGTTGCGGGCCAACGCGTAATACCCGGTCTTGTCCAGTTGAGCCGTATCCAGCGAAACCGCATTCGGATTGGCCGCCAGATCGGTGGCATATAGATCGACAACATAACTCAGCATCGCATTGCGCCGCTCCTCGCCATGGAAGGCCAGCATTTCGCCCACCGTGCGGGTTTCGCAGAATGGGTAGAACAGGTATTCGGCGTTGAAGCAGTAGAACATCCATAGGTCGGGGGCAGCGTCGATCACGGCATTGACCGCCTTTTGCACCGCTTGATCGGCCAGCGGATCGAACCGGATCCGGTGGACGCCGTCGATCACGTCCTCGGCCAGATCGAATTCATCGGGCATGAAGACCAGGGTGGACTGAAATCCGGTATTTTGATGATGGCGGATAGTGGTGTCGATTTCGGCTTCGTCTTCGACAAAAACCATTGCCAGCGGCCCCTTAGCCAACGCCGCGCGGCCCTGGGAAAGAAATTCCGACAGGTTATTATAGTACATGCCCAGACCTCTGCCCGTAATTGCTGCCAGAGTCGGCCAATTCCGCCCGCATTGCAAGTCATCCCGGTTCTGGTATAGGACCACGGCCTGAAACTGCGGACAGGATCGGCCCGATGAGCGACGCAAAGAAACTCTATATCAAGACCTATGGCTGCCAGATGAACGTCTACGACAGCGAACGCATGGCCGAGGCGATGGGCGGATCAGGCTATGTTCAGACCGACACGCCCGATGATGCCGATATGATCCTGCTGAACACGTGTCATATCCGCGAAAAGGCGGCTGAAAAAGTGTACTCGGAACTTGGCCGCTTCAAGGGGTTGAAGGCGGAAAAGCCCGATCTGAAGATTGGGGTGGCAGGCTGCGTTGCGCAGGCCGAGGGCGAAGAGATCATGCGCCGACAGCCGCTGGTCGATCTGGTGGTCGGGCCGCAAAGCTATCACCGCCTGCCTGCGATGGAAGCCAGGGCGCGGCAAGGTGAAAAACCGCTCGATATCGATTTCCCCGACGAGGACAAGTTCGAGACACTAAAAAGTCGGCCCAAGGCGCGACGCGCGCCGGCGGCGTTTCTGACCGTGCAGGAGGGATGTGACAAGTTCTGCGCTTTTTGCGTGGTGCCCTATACCCGTGGTGCAGAAGTCAGCCGCCCGGCTGATCGGGTGCTGACCGAGGCGCGCGATCTGGTCGATCGCGGTGTGCGCGAAATCACCCTTCTGGGGCAGAATGTGAATGCGTATCATGGCGCCGGGTCTGATGGGGCTTGGTCGCTGGCGCGGTTGATATGGGCGCTGAATGACATTGATGGGTTGGAGCGTATCCGCTTCACCACCAGCCATCCCAATGACATGTCCGACGACCTGATCGCGGCGCATGGGGACTGTGAGAAACTGATGCCGTATCTGCATTTGCCGGTGCAGTCGGGTAGTGACAAGATTCTGAAGCGAATGAACCGCAGTCATACCGCCGAAAGCTATCTGAAACTGATCGAGAAGATCCGCGCAGCGCGACCCGACATCCTGATTTCTGGCGATTTCATCGTCGGCTTTCCGGAAGAAACCGAGGAAGATTTCCAGGCCACGATGGACCTGATCCGAGAGGTTAATTACGGGCAGGCTTTCAGCTTCAAATACTCCACCCGGCCGGGAACGCCCGCAGCAGAGCGCGCGCAGGTCGATGACGCAGCGGCCAGCGACCGATTGCAGCGGCTGCAAACCCTGATCACCGAACAGCAGCGCGCGGTGCAGGACAGCATGGTCGGGCGCGATGTGTCGGTTCTGTTCGAAAAGCCGGGCCGCTTCGACGGCCAGATGGTCGGCAAGTCCGACTACCTTCATGCGGTGCATGTCGCCAATGCCAAGGTGCAGATCGGCGAAATCGCGCGGGTACGGATTGTCGAGAGCGGCACGAATTCCCTGGCTGGCGAAATGCTTTGAACGTCTGAGGCGTCGCCGCCCGGGCCCGACGCGCTGTTGTTGCGTTGAAAGATCATGCCGGGGCAGATCCTTCTCTATTTCGATTGGGCCGCAGGGCTGGGGGCAAATTCAGGGCCGCGAAGGGGAAAATGCGGAATATCACAGTTTTGTGATTGTATTTTTTCGGCCTGAGACTCATCTTGTGGCTGGATCGTGTGTAGTAACGAATGAGGCAGTTCAGCCGAGCTGAAGCGCAGCTAAACTGCCTTGGCCAGAACAGCGGAACCGCCTTGATATAAAAGAGCAGGAGGCAGGCGTCGTGGCGACACCAACAGCGGTTGAACAGGAACTCCTTGAACTGATCAACCGGGCACGAAGCGACCCATCGGGCGAATTCGATCAACTTATCACCGACGCCGCGACCGGCGCAGCGGTGACGACAGAGATCACCTTTGCTTTGGACTATTTTTCGGTTGATCTGGATCTGCTGCGTAGCCAGCTTGCGGCCTATGGCACGGTGGCTCCGCTGGCTTGGAACGACAGTCTGAGCATTTCTGCGACGGACCATTCCGAATTGATGATCCAGTATGATTCGCAAGAGCATCAGTTGCCCGGTGAAGCGAGCCTTCTGAGCCGGATTGTGGCGGCGGGCTATTCAACGGCGAACTTGGTGGGTGAAAATATTTATGCCTATGCCTATGACGCGGTGTTTGCCCATGCAGGGTTTTATATCGACTGGGGCTACGGCACCGGCGGTATGCAGGACCCGGCAGGGCACCGGATCACGATCCTGAGCGCAAATTATACCGAAGTGGGAATAAGCGCCCTGACCGACACCAACCCCGCCACCGCGGTAGGACCGCTGGTCGTGACGCAGGATTTTGGCGCACGCAGCGATTATCAACCGATGTTGGTGGGCGCCGTGATTCAGGATGGCGACGGCGACGCGTTTTATGATGCCGGTGAAGGGCTGGGCGGGATTTCGGTCTGGGCCACCGATGCGACGGGCAATGTGACCGTGACAACCAGCTGGGACAGCGGCGGTTTCCAGATGGAACTGAACCCGGGGACCTATACGGTCAGCTTCAGAGGCGGAGTTTTGACCGGAATAGCCAGTTACCAAGTGGTGATGGGGAATGAGAATGTCCATCTCTACGGTTATTACGCCGATGCGGTCGTCATTCCTCCGGTCTACGCGACTGGCGACAGCGGGGCGGATTCGCTGGCCGGTGCCGGGGGCGATGACAGTCTCGATGGTGGCGCAGGCGATGATACTCTCGATGGTGGCGACGGAAACGACACCATCCTCGGCGGCCTTGGTGACGATTACATTATTGGCGGCAGCAGCAGCACTGATTTGCGCGACGTGATCTATGGCGGCGACGGCGACGATTTCATCAACGGCGGCAATGGGAACGATGAATTGTACGGCGACGCCGGGATGGATACGATCATCGGCGGGTTTGGTGTCGATACGATTGTCGGTGGTACCGGCGACGACCAATTGACCGGCGAAGCCTGGTCCGACCTGATATTCGGCGGCGACGGAAATGACTTCATCAATGGCGGTTTTGGCTATGACCGGGTCAATGGCGGTGCCGGGGCGGACCGGTTTTTCCATCTTGGCATCTATGATCATGGCAGCGACTGGATTCAGGATTACACTGCCGAAGATGGCGACGTTCTGCTGTTCGGCCGCGCCGCCACGCGCGAGCAGTTCCAGATCAATCTTACCGAAACTGCCAATGCCGGTGTCGCCGGTGTCGAAGAGGCTTTCGTGATCTATCGTCCGACCGGACAAATCATGTGGGCGCTGGTCGATGGCGGCGGACAGGATGAAATCAATATTGTCCTGAACGGAACCACCTACGATTTGCTGACTTGATCGCGTCAACTAGAATGCTACCGTGGTTGGGTGGAAATCGGCTGCCTGACACTTCGACTGCCGATCTGATTTGATAGGGAGAGCGTTATGCTTCTGAATTATTTTGGGTATTATGACAATTTTTTGGGTGATGCGTTTTTTGACGAGTCGGGTAGTGTCGATGTCAACCTGACCATTGTCAGCCCAAATGAATTCGTGCTGGAACAACCGACCACAGGGATCGTGACGACGGTAACCGGCCACGGCTTTGCCTTCTCCGGCGACAGTCCCTCCGGCGGGGTCATCACCGGTATGAGCTTTGCCACGTCCGGGAATGACACCATCGCCACGATGTCTGATTTCAGCTGGAGTCTCGTGGCTTTCGATAATGCTCTGGCTGCGTCCGAAGCCGAGAACTCCGCGCCGCTGGCTGCCCTGTTCACCGCGGCTGGCCCGATTACCATTGATGCCAGCAGCGCGGTCAACGGTATGAGCCTGAACGATTTGGATGAATTATCGCCATTAATCACGACCGACATCACGATCATCGGAACCAATTTCAATGATACGTTGCTGGGCGGGGCGGGCAATGACACAATTAATCCTGGTGCCAATGAAGGCTATGACCGGCTTCACGGCACCGCGGGCAACGACGTTTACGATTTCGCTCAGGCCAATGACAACAGCTTCTATGAAATCGAATATGATATGCTGTCCTCGGCCATCACCGTCACAGTCGATGCAGGGGCCGGTTCCGCATCGGTGACCGGTGCCGACGGCACCGATACGTTCAACAACCTCGCCCCGGCGTTGACCGCCGCTAATGGCGGTTTCAGTGTCATCGGAACCAGTCATAATGATACGTTCAACATCACCTCTGCCGCGGGGTCTTGGGTTGCGGCCAGTGGCGGCGCGGGCAACGACACTTTTAACGTTACCTTGAACGATACGACCCGTCTTTTCTTTGGCTGGGATGGCGCCAGCGGGGCGACTCAGGGCATGGTTGCCGATCTTTCTACCGGGGTGGTCAGCAATGACGGGTTGGGCGGCACCGATCAGATCAATGTTTTGGGTGGGGACCAGAGGCTGGAAATCGATGCGACCGATTACAATGATTCCATCATCGGCAGCGCCCGGGACGAAAGCTTCATCCTGGAACGGGGTGATGACACGCTGGATGGCGGCGATGGCTATGACCGGGTAAGGTATGATCGCTCTGGCGTCACTGCGGTCAATGTCGACCTAGAGGCCGGTACGGCCACTGGTCTTTGGGATGGAACCACCTTTACCCACCATCTAAGCAATATCGAATATGTGCGCGGGTCGCGCGCTGACGACGACACGCTGCTGGGCGGGGCGGGCGACGAAACGCTGGACGGTCGCGGCGGCAATGACAGCCTGGATGGCCGCGCTGGCAATGATTGGCTTAGTGGCGGAGAGGGCGATGACACCCTTTTGGGCGGCGAGGGCAACGATACCTTCTTTGGCTCGGAGGGTGTGGACAGTTTTGACGGTGGTACGGGCATCGACCTGCTGCAGGATGACGTCACCGGTGTCGCAGCTGACGCTTATACACTCTATGTCAATCTGGCGACCGGCGAACATCACGCGCTCGAATTCCCGACCACGGGAAATGATGTGCTCACAAATATCGAAAATTATCAAATGTTCGGTGATATCAATGCCCATTTGACTGGCGATGATTTGGATAACGAGCTGCGCTCTGGCAACGGTAACGACACGTTGAACGGGGGGGCGGGCAATGACACGCTGATCGGTGGCGAAAGCGAAGCCGATCTGCGCGACGTCATCTATGGCGGCGACGGCAATGACAGCATCGACGGCGGTTACGGCAATGACGAACTGCGCGGCGACGATGGCAATGACACGATTATCGGCGGGTTCGGCGTCGATACGGTGATCGGGGCGGCAGGCGATGACGCGCTGACCGGCCAGGCCTGGTCGGACCTGATCTATGGCGGCGATGGCGATGATTTCATCAATGGTGGTTTCGGCTATGACCGGGTCAATGGCGGCGCGGGCGCGGACCGGTTTTACCATCTCGGCGTTTACGATCACGGCTCGGACTGGGTGCAGGATTATACGGCGGCGGATGGCGATGTTCTGGTCTTCGGTCAAAGCGGTGCCACGGCGGATCAGTTTCAGATCAACCTGACCGAAACCGCCAATGCCGGGGTGGCCGGTGTCGAAGAGGCCTTCGTGATCTACCGCCCGACCGGGCAGATCATGTGGGCGCTGGTCGATGGCGGCGGGCAGGATCACATCAATCTGGTGCTGGGTGGAGAGACGTTCGATCTGTTGAGCTGAGCCGGGAATACATTCTTGAGGCAGATCAAATCTTCCGTCCACAAACTCTGAGATGAGTAATCAAAGACGCTTTGCAAGGCGAATCAGGGGCAGAGAATTGCCCCTGATTTTTGTTTGAGTGATCTTAGCAATTTGAGCTTTGGTCCCGTCCGGACCGAAGGGTTTAACGACGAAGGAACCTTTCCATGACCTATCAGCTTGTCCCGGCTGCCGATATCACAACTGTTCATGCCGATGGCGAGGGCCAGCAATACCATTCCGCCATCACCGAACTGGCCGATGGCGGCGCGCTGGTGGTGTTCGAACAGAATGTGCTGCGCCCTGACGGGCTGCGTGATACCGAGGTCACTGCCCAGCGATACGATACGGGTGGCAACCCGGTTGGCGAACCGATGGCCATCGAACGTCTGGAGGGCGTGACGGTCGGCAACACCAACCTGCTGTATTATCCTGTCGCGGCGGGGCTGAGCGGTGGTGGCTATGCCATCGCCTGGCACGACCGCGCCAGCGATGACATCCGGGTACAGACATTCGATGCGGATGGCGATTTGTTGAACGACACGATTCTGGCCCTGCCGCAGCGTTATTTGGAATCGCGCGATCAATACGTGGATGTGAATGGAGCCGCCGACACAGCGGTCATCACCGCACTGGACAATGGCGGCTTCGCACTGTCATGGGATGGAAACTATGCCGGGATACTGGCTGAGTATTCCGGGGCCAGCACGAATTACACCCAGACATTCGATGCCACTGGCACGACCGTTGGCGGACCGGTGCAGATCAACCCATGGGTTGAAAATGTCTCTTATGGTTCTGACCTTTACAGCCAGATTTCGGACATCGCGGCGTTGGATGATGGCAATTATATTGTGGTGATGCGCGGCGGCGAAGGGGCTCCGGGCAATGATAGCGAACAACCTTCGGCCCTCGGGCGGATATTCGACAGCAGCGGCGCGCCGGTCACTGACAATTTCATGATCAACCAGTCAACGGATAGCTGGGCATCCGAACCGTCGGTCGCGGTGTTGGAGAATGGCGATTTCGTGGTGGCCTGGCTGGGAGAAGACAATGCCTCCTGGCGGCGTTTTGCCAGTGATGGGACGCCGGTTACAGATGAGATCGCCCTGGATGATAACTACTATGTCGACATCCGGGTCACGGCGATGCCCGATGGCGGTTTCCTGATTACATCCATGTATTCGGGATATAACCCGGCCTATACCACTTATGGTTATCGCTTCGACGACGCCAATACCCTGGTCGATGACCGCTTTGTCGTGACCGAAAGCCGTTACCCGGATTACGACATAAATTACTACGCCTTTCCGCCAGAATTTGCAGTGTTGGGCAACGATCAGTTGTTGGCGCTGGTCGAGGGCAACGCCAGCTGGAATGGCGACGAAATGGAGGTCATGACCTGGCGCCAACTTGCGGAGGAACTGGGGAGCGACGGGAACGATGCCTTGACCGCCACTGACGGCGGAATGGCGCTGTTTGGGCGCGAGGGTGATGATAGCCTGCAAGGCGCGGCCGGGACCGACTTTCTGGATGGCGGAGCGGGGAATGACACCCTGACTGGGGACGCTGGAAATGATACCCTGATAGCAGGGGCCGGAATTGACAGTCTCGATGCTGGTGCGGGCGATGACCGTCTGGAGGCCGGCACCGGCCAGTCCACCCTAATCGGGGGGGAAGGCACCGATCATGCCTACTTTGATGGGGTGCGGGCGGATGATGTCACGGTAAGTGGCCCGGCGGACGCGCTTGTCATTTCTTATGATGGCAACAGTGTGGAACTTAGCGGTATCGAAACGTTCGAATTCCACTCTGGTTCTTTCTCGGATCACCTGACGCTCGATGAGGTTCTGGTTCTGCGCAACAGCACGATCTATGGCACCGATGAGGCCGATACGCTGGTTGGTGACTATGGTGATGACCGGATCATTGCTTATGCCGGGGACGACCTGGTGACAGGCGGGGAAGGAAACGATTCGATTTATGGCTATGAGGGGAACGATACGCTGCGCGGGGAGGATGGCGGCGATTATATCGAAGGCAGTGACGACAACGACCTGCTGGACGGCGGCGAGGGCGACGATACGCTGGACGGCGGCTACGGGGACGATACGCTGATCGGCGGGGCGGGGCAGGACCGGGCCAATCTGGGCTTCGGGACCTATAACAGCATGACTGTGACTGGTCCGGATACGGCGCTGACCATCGAGTCCTACCGCGGGACTGACCAGTTTCAGGGCATCGAGGAATTTCAGTTCAGCGATGCGCTGATGACGCTCGAGCAAGTTCTCGCGCTGCGTAATCTGGAACTGATCGGAACCGAAAACGCCGACAGGCTCGAGGGCGATTACGGTGATGATTTGATCCGCGGTCTGGACGGCAACGATACGCTGATCGGCAATGCCGGCGATGACACGCTGATCGGTGGCGAAAGCGAAGCCGATCTGCGCGACGTCATCTATGGCGGCGACGGCAATGACAGCATCGACGGCGGTTACGGCAATGACGAACTGCGCGGCGACGATGGCAATGACACGATTATCGGCGGGTTCGGCGTCGATACGGTGATCGGGGCGGCAGGCGATGACGCGCTGACCGGCCAGGCCTGGTCGGACCTGATCTTTGGCGGCGATGGCGATGATTTCATCAATGGTGGTTTCGGCTATGACCGGGTCAATGGCGGCGCGGGCGCGGACCGGTTTTACCATCTCGGCGTTTACGATCACGGCTCCGACTGGATTCAGGACTATAACGCGGCGGATGGCGATGTTCTGGTCTTCGGCCAAAGCGGTGCCACGGCGGATCAGTTTCAGATCAACCTGACCGAAACCGCCAATGCCGGCGTCGCCGGTGTCGAAGAGGCCTTCGTGATCTACCGCCCGACCGGGCAGATCATGTGGGCGCTGGTCGATGGCGGCGGGCAGGATCACATCAATCTGGTGCTGGACGGGGAGACGTTCGATCTGCTGGGCTGATCAAGGTCATCCCACGCGTACATTCTTGTCCGCATGGCGCCAATACAGGGGTGTTTAGCAGTACTGTTTCCAAAATTGACGCAATATGTAGTTAATTTACCTTCACTTACCACATAAAGGTGTTACACTCGGCGCATTCATTTGCGTCGGGTACCGCATTGATTGCTGCTGAATTCGGCGGGCCCGGGGGGTAACAACACGAAGGACAGGGGCTGTGGCGAAAATGATTTCCGAAGCATTTCGTACCGCTTTCGCATGCGCAGTCGTTTCGGTTATGGGGATCACGGGCACGGCGCAATTTGCAGCCGCGCAGGATGCCGGCGGGACGACAGTTTCAGGCGAAAGCTATATTCCGACGATCTGGATTGACCCGGATGGTTGCGAACACTGGGTAATGGATGACGGGGCCGAGGGCTATATGAGCCCGCATGTGAACCGTCAGGGTATTCCGGTTTGCCGCCGCGGCAATGTCTGTGGTGTGATGAACAGCGATCAGCTGTTTGCGACCGACAGCTATCGCATCAACGCAGCGGGACGCAAACGGCTGCAGGATTTCTTCCAGCAATCGCAGGCGCGCGCCTATGTCATCGCCGGTCACACCGACAGCCGGGCATCGGATGCCTACAATATGCGTCTGAGCTATAACCGGGCAAATTCGGTCGCCAGTGTTGCCGCCTCGGTCGGTGCCAAGGTTGTTGATGTGCGCGGCTACGGCGAACGTGTTCCGAAAGCTTCGAATTCGACCGCCGCGGGGATGCAACAGAACCGCCGCGTTGAAATCATCTGTATCCGCTGATCAAGCGAGGGAGAAAACGACATGACTTTAGGGAAAGCCATTGCAGCTCTCGCCATGATCGGCACGCTGGCAGGCTGCGAAGTGGCAGGGCACGGCACGGTGGGGGCAGACAAAACCCGCGACCGGGGTTTTGACAAGAAGCATCTCAGCCAGTTGAAAGCCGGTATCTGGGTCGACCCGAACGGCTGTGATCACTGGATCATCGACGATGGCGTCGAAGGATACCTGTCACAGCGTCTGGACAAATACGGCAAACCAGTGTGTTCCGGCGCGGCGCCTCCGGGCGTGGCGACTGGGCCGTTCAAGAGCGGCAGCACGTTCCCAGACATTCTTTGATCTGTCGGGATTGAAATTTGAAAGCCGCCGGTTTCGCCACCGGCGGTTTTTTTATGCCGGTTTCGTGACAATCGGACACTATATCTTGCGTGTTGGCTGCGAAGTTGGCACCATCATAGTGCAACCAGATGCAAGGAGACCTGATTGTCCCACAGCGTGCTGATCCCGCCCACCGATCCCGAAAGCCTCAACGAAGCGGTTTTGGAGTTTCCAGACAATCGCCTGTTGATAGATTTATGCGGTGAATATGACCGCAATCTGGCCGCAGTCGAACAGAAACTCGGGGTGCATATCCTGCGGCGCGGCAACCAGCTTTCGATCCATGGCGAAACCGACGCGGTACGGGAATGCGAAACCGTTTTGCAGGCGCTCTATGAACGGCTGGAAGCGGGACGCGAAGTGGAGAACGGCGATATTGATCGGGAAATCCGCATGGGTGCCTCGGAAACCGAAACCGGCAGCCGCGACGGCGACCAGTTGGAAATGTTCCGCGGTGGCAAGGTCGAAATCAAGACCCGCAAGAAACTGGTCGAACCGCGCACCGAAGCGCAGAAAGCCTATGTGCAAAGCCTTTTCAACAATGAGCTGGCCTTCGGTATTGGCCCAGCGGGCACTGGCAAAACCTATCTCGCCGTCGCCGTCGCCGTGTCAATGTTCATCGACGGCGCGGTCGACCGGATCATCCTGTCCCGCCCGGCAGTTGAGGCGGGCGAAAAACTCGGTTACCTGCCCGGCGATATGAAGGAAAAGGTCGATCCTTACATGCAGCCGCTGTACGACGCGCTGAACGATTTCCTGCCCGGCAAGCAGACCGCCAAGCTGATCGAGGAAAAGCGTATCGAAATCGCGCCATTGGCCTTTATGCGCGGGCGTACCCTGGCGAATGCCTTCGTGGTTCTTGATGAAGCTCAGAATGCCACTTCTATGCAGATGAAGATGTTCCTGACACGTTTGGGCGAAGGTTCTCGCATGGTGATCACCGGCGACCGCAGCCAGGTTGATCTGCCACGTGGGGTTTCATCCGGATTGCACGATGCCGAGCGGCTGCTGAAACACATCCCTAAGATCAGCTTCAACTATTTCACCGCTAAGGACGTTGTCCGCCATCCCCTTGTCGCCGCCATCATCGAAGCCTATGAGGCCGAGGAAGGCTGATCTTTTCATCTTGGGGAAACACCCCGGAGGTGTGGGGGTTGGCCCCCATTTTGGCGATGTGGGTAACAGATGCTGACCGATACGATCCTCGAAGACGACCGCTGGCAGGAAGCAGGACTGGACCGTCTGGCCGAGGCCGCGGCGCGGGCGACACTGGTGCATCTCGGTCTTGATCCCGACAGGTATGAAGTCGCTGTGCTGGGCTGTAATGATGTCCGAATAGCTGAGCTGAATGCCGATTTCCGTGAAAAATCCACGGCCACCAATGTGCTGAGCTGGCCCAGCGACGAACGCGGGCCTGAAACGGATGGCGACACACCGCTGCTGCCTGACAACGGCGCGCAAGGGCCGGAAGAGGGCCTGGCCGAGGAACTGGGTGATATCGCCATTTCTTATGAAACCTGCCTGCGCGAAGCCAAGGAGGCAGGCAAGCCGTTAGATCGCCATATCACCCATCTGATCGTGCACGCGGTGCTGCATTTGTTGGGCTATGACCATATCCGTGACAAGGATGCCACGTTGATGGAAGGCTTGGAGATCGAAATACTTGGCAAAATGGGTCATCCTGACCCATATAGGGAGGCATAGGCGGGCGTTGTGCCCGCTCATGCTGGTAAGGTAAGATGGGCGATAGCACGGATGGATCTTCTATGGCGGCGCAGAGCGCGCTGCCATCACACAGTTCTCGAAAACCCGGTTTCTTCCGGCGTTTATTTGCGACCCACAGCCCTGAAGAAGCTGTAGAAACGCGAGACTTGGATCAGCAGAAGGTCGAGTTGGAACAGGTTCGACGGCCGCCTGACTTGCAGTCTTTGGGTCGTATCCGGGTCAATGATGTGGCCATTCCCAAGGCCGATATTGTTGCGGTTTCTGCTGACATTTCCAAACCAGAACTGGTCGAAGTGTTCCGCGATACCGGGTTTTCCCGTCTGCCGGTGTTTGACGGGACGCTCGATACACCGCTGGGCATGGTGCATCTGAAAGATTTCGCGCTGGGCTACGGGTTCAATGGGAACGGACAGAACGATCTCGATTTGCGCGGGTTGCTCAGGCCGCTTCTGTTCGTGCCCCCGTCGATGTCGATCGGGGTTCTGCTGCAAAAAATGCAGTCGGACCGGCGGCATATGGCGCTGGTGATCGACGAATATGGCGGTGTTGACGGGCTCGTCACCATTGAGGATCTGATCGAACAGGTCGTGGGCGAGATCGAAGACGAACATGACACCGACGAAGATCAGTTCTGGACGGCGGAAAAGCCCGGGCAGTATCTGGCGCTGGCGAAAACGCCTCTGGATGAATTCGAAGCGGAAACCGGTCAACCGTTGACCGAGGCCGAAGAGATCGATGAGGAAGAAATCGACACGCTGGGCGGGCTGGTATTCATGTTGGCCGGACGGGTTCCGGTTCGTGGCGAGGTGGTGCTGCATCCAGCAGGCCATGAATTCGAGGTCGTGGATGCCGATCCACGCCGCATCAAGCGGTTGCGGGTGCGGCTGAAAACGCAAGGGGCGTGATATTGGCGACCATGCGCTCTCCACTCTGGGCGCTGGCCCCGCATTTCGAAACCTGGATGCGCGGACAGGGATTGCGTCGCCGGATGGGGTTGGCCGGGCTGTTCGGCGTTCTGGCGGCGACCGGGCAGGCACCGTTTGACCTGTGGCCGCTGGCGCTGATAGGTCTGGCCGGGCTGTATTCCAGCTTTCTGATTTCTCACCGCCTGCGTGATGCGGCTTGGATTGGCTGGGCCGGGGGCGTGGGGTATTTCGCACTGGCACTGGCCTGGATCGTCGAACCGTTTCTGGTCGATGTCGCCCGGCATGGTTGGATGGCACCGTTCGCGCTGATCCTGATGGCATCGGGTCTGGCGCTGTTCTGGGGGGCGGCAACCACGTTGGCCTACCGGGTGGGGAAGGGACCGGTTAGCTGGATCGCGGCGCTTGCGCTGGCGGAACTTGCGCGGTCTTACCTGTTGACCGGATTTCCCTGGGCGCTGATCGGGCATATCTGGATCGCATCTGCGATGGTGCAATGGGCGGCCTGGGTCGGGCCACATGGGTTGAGCCTGATCGCGCTGGCAGCTGCCGTCACATTACGACAATTATTTACCAGCCATCCGCTTCGTGCGGCGGTCCCAATTCTGGGGCTGGTGGCGCTGTTCGCAGGCGGTGCCTATGTTGCGGCGCAGGGACCGGCGCCGCGCGCCGCGCCGATCGTGCGGCTGGTTCAGCCCAATGCGCCGCAGCATCAGAAATGGGACCCGGATTACATTCCGGTGTTTTTTCGCCGTCAGATCGACGCGACCACGGCTCTGCCGCGTCCCGACCTGATTGTCTGGCCGGAAAGCGCCGTGCCGGTGTTTTTGGAGCACGGTCAGGACACGCTTGAGGTGATGGCGGATGCGGCGCAAGGTGTCCCATTGGTTTTCGGCATTGAACGGCTGCAGGGCGAGCGGGTATTTAATTCCGCTGCGGTGCTGGGTCGTGATGGTGCGGTGGGGCAGGTTTATGACAAACACCATCTGGTACCGTTTGGAGAGTATATCCCTTTTGGCGATGTGCTGAGCCGAATTGGGATTGGCCGGATGTCGGCAAAACAGGGGGCGGGATTTTCCGCTGGCCCCGGACCGCGCCTGTTCGATCTGGGCGATCTGGGCAGAGCGCTGCCGCTGATCTGCTATGAAGCGGTGTTCCCGCAGGATGTGTCGGGGGCACCGTCGCGGCCCGATTTCCTGCTGCAGCTTACCAATGACGCCTGGTTCGGGCAGTTTTCGGGGCCTTTTCAGCATTTTGCGCAGGCGCGGCTGCGGGCCATCGAACAGGGATTGCCAATGCTGCGGGCCGCCAATACCGGCATATCGGCGGTGATCGACGCCAAGGGCAGGGTGACCGGAAGCCTGCCGCTGGGTCGGGCGGGGTGGATCGACCTGCCGTTGCCTGCCCCGGCTGTGGCCACGGTTTATGCCCGTGTCGGCGATTACTTTGCCGCAATCGCTATTCTTGTGCTGTTTCTCGTCGTTATCATCGGTAATGCGACGGGATGGCACCGAAAAGCCAATTGACCCTAACGGCAGGTACGCGTAACCAATGCTTATCCCCGCTACAACGGCTTCCTGACGTGGCGGGCAGGAACTAATGGAGCACTTTTCATGTCACGACAGAACTACATTTTTACTTCCGAATCCGTTTCGGAAGGACACCCGGACAAGGTGTGCGACCGCATTTCCGATGCGGTGCTGGATGCGTTTTTGGCCGAAGAGCCCGAAGCGCGGGTTGCATGCGAAACTTTTGCAACCACCAACCGGGTTGTCATCGGCGGTGAGGTGGGTCTGTCGGATCAATCCAAGCTGACCGAATACATGGGCAAGATCGATGGCATCGCCCGTGATTGTATCCGGGATATCGGCTACGAGCAGGACAAGTTCCACTGGAACACGGTGGAGATCACCAACCTGTTGCACGAACAATCGGCCCATATCGCGCAAGGCGTCAATGCCGACGGCAACAAGGATGAAGGCGCCGGTGATCAGGGCATCATGTTCGGCTATGCCTCCAATGAAACCGACGCGCTGATGCCCGCCCCGGTTCACTATGCCCACGCGATCCTGCGCCGTCTGGCCGAAGCGCGCAAATCGGGCCAGGAACCGACCCTGCGCCCGGATGCCAAATCGCAGATTTCGGTACGCTACGAAAACGGTAAGCCGGTCGGTGTAAGTTCGATCGTGCTGTCAACCCAACATGCGGACGAAGATCAGACCAGCGATCATATCCGCGAAATCGTCCAGCCTTATATCCTCGAAGTGCTGCCCGAAGGTTGGATCACCGACGACACTCAGTGGTGGGTGAATCCGACCGGCACATTCGTTATCGGCGGCCCCGATGGCGATGCTGGCCTGACCGGACGCAAGATCATCGTGGACACCTATGGCGGTGCTGCCCCGCATGGTGGCGGTGCGTTTTCCGGCAAGGATCCGACCAAGGTGGACCGCTCGGCCGCATATGCTGCGCGTTATCTGGCCAAGAATGTGGTGGCTGCCGGGTTGGCTGAACGCTGCACGATCCAGCTGAGCTATGCCATCGGCGTGTCGCATCCGTTGTCGATCTACGCCGATCTGCACGGCACCGGCGATATCGAATCTGCGGCAATTGAACAGGCAATCCCCAAGGTGATGGACCTGACCCCGCGCGGCATCCGCACCCATATGTCGCTAAACCGACCGATCTATTCGCGTACTGCGGCCTATGGTCATTTCGGACGCGAACCAGATGCCGATGGTGGCTTTAGCTGGGAAAAAACAGATCTGGCTGAGGCGCTGAAAGCAGTGCTGTAATTTCTGGGTTAAGCCCGCCCGGATGGGCGGGCTTAACCGCAAAAAGAGGCGGCAGTCCGTGGAACCCCGCCGCATCGGACTTCGGCGCTGGCGATCTTGACCATTGAACGGGGGGGCTTGACGCATTAGAGACCCCGCCATGACGTCGTCGAATAAACATCCCCGCGCGCCTTGGCGCAATTTCTATGGCCGGATTCACGGTAAAACTCTGAATCAGGCGCAAAAGGACTATCTTGACGAAGACCTTGAGGCGTTGTCGCCGGGCGCGGTGAATTGGCAAGATAACCCCGAACGCACCCCCATCGACATGGCGCAGCGATTCCACGGTAAACCGGTTTGGCTGGAAATCGGCTTTGGCGGCGGTGAGCACCTGGTCCATATGGGCGCGCGATATCCGGAGGTCGACATCATCGGCTGCGAACCGTTCATCAACGGGGTTGCGATGCTGCTGGGCAAAATCCGGCGCTTGGGGACACAGAATGTAGCGGTGCATCCCGGGGATGTCCGCGACCTGTTCGACGTGCTGCCGGATGGCTCGATTGACCGTGCTTTTCTGCTCTATCCGGATCCCTGGCCGAAAAAGCGCCATCATCGTCGCCGGTTCGTGACTCCGGAATATCTGGCCCCGCTGCACCGGGTGTTGAAGCCGGGTTCGATTTTCCGGGTGGCGACGGATATCCCCGATTACGTGCGCCAGACACTGGAAGAAGTGCCAAAGGCCGGGTTCGAATGGCTGGCCGAGGGGGCTGACGATTGGCGTAAACCGTGGGGAGACTGGATTTCCACGCGTTATGAGCAGAAAGCGCTGCGCGAAGGCCGGGTGCCGCATTACATGACGTTCCGCAGGCTGTGATGGCGCGCCATTTTGAGTATTTGGACCAAGAAGAAGCCGCAGATAGACGCACCTGACGGTTTGCGCTATCAGGCGCTGAGGTTGTGAGGAGAAGACATATGTCAGGCCACGGCACCCCGATTCCGATGACATCGTATAAATCTGGCCCGCTGACTGGTGACGCGCATGTGCCCGGCGACAAGTCGATCAGCCATCGGTCGCTGATCCTTGGGGCGCTGGCGGTGGGTGAGACCGTGATCCGCGGTTTGCTGGAAGGCGAGGATGTGCTGGATACGGCCAAGGCGATGCGCGCTTTCGGGGCCGAGCTCACGCGCGATGGCGATGGGGTCTGGCATGTCCATGGTGTCGGCGTCGGCGGGTTCGCCGAGCCGGGCAACGTGATCGATTGTGGCAATTCGGGCACCGGCGTGCGACTGATCATGGGGGCGATGGCGACCTCGCCGATCGTGGCCACCTTCACCGGCGATGCCAGCCTGAACAAGCGGCCGATGGCGCGGGTGACCGATCCTTTGGCGCTGTTCGGAACGCAAGCGGTGGGCCGCGCGGGCGGGCGTTTGCCGATGACTATCGTGGGGGCCGCCGATCCGGTTCCGGTGCGATATAAGGTTCCGGTACCGTCCGCGCAGGTGAAATCGGCGGTGCTGCTGGCCGGGCTGAACGCGCCGGGCCAGACGGTGGTGATCGAACAGGAAGCGACCCGCGACCATACCGAGCGGATGTTGGCGGGCTTCGGCGCCGAGGTCACGACCGAGGTGACCGATGAGGGCCGTGTTATCACCCTGACCGGGCAACCCGAACTGAAACCGCAGACCATCGTAGTGCCACGCGATCCCTCATCGGCGGCCTTCCCGGTCTGCGCGGCTCTGATCGTGCCGGGATCGGACGTGGTGGTGCCCAATATCGGTCTGAATCCGACCCGCGCGGGACTGTTCTATACCTTGCAGGACATGGGGGCCGATCTGAGCTTCGAGAACTTGCGTGAAGAAGGCGGCGAACCGGTTGCCGATCTGAGGGCGAAGTTTTCCCCCGACCTGAAGGGGATCGAGGTCCCGTCCGATCGCGCCGCCAGTATGATCGACGAATATCCCGTCTTGTCGGTGGTTGCGGCTTTTGCGACCGGAGACACGGTGATGCGCGGTGTCAAAGAGCTGCGGGTCAAGGAATCCGACCGGATCGAGGCGATGGCGGCAGGTCTGCGCGCCAACGGGGTCGAAGTCGAGGACGGGCCGGATTGGTGGATCGTCAAGGGGCGGGGCCATGGCAACGTGTCGGGCGGAGCCACCTGCGTCAGCCATCTGGACCACCGTATCGCAATGAGTTTCCTGGTACTGGGCATGGCGACAGAGGCACCGGTCAGTGTCGATGACGGCAGCCCGATCGCCACATCCTTTCCGATCTTCGAGGGGCTGATGGCCGCTTTGGGTGCCGATATTCGCCGCAATTGAGGAAACTGCCATGACCCTGACCCGTCTGTTCTGGATCGTATTCACGGTGGCCATGGCCGTTTACCTGGCGATGGCGTTCTGGACCGTGCCGCATCTGGCCGCGCTTACTGATGGCCAGATGATTCTGGACATGCGGCCGACGGGGTATTCTCATGCGGAGGTGGTCGATTATCTGGTCGCTTTGGGTGATGACGGCCGCGTGTTTTATCTGACGGTGCAACATCGGCTGGATCTGGCCTATCCCGCCTTGTTGGCGGCGAGCTTCGGCATCGGTTTCGCGATCCTTTATAGGGGTTGGCTGCGCTGGGGGTTGATCGGGGCTGCCGTGCTGGGGATGGTGGCCGATTATACTGAAAATGCGCATGTCGCGGCGATCCTGCACGCCGGGGCCGGGGCGGTCAGTGTGGAAATGGTGCAGAGCGCCAGTTTCTGGACACTGGTGAAATCGGCGGCTGACAGCCTGTGCTACATGGCGCTGCTGATCGGCGGTGGTCTGGCCCTGATTGCGCGCTGGAAGCGGCGCGGATGAAACGGGGCAGTTGCCTTTGCGGGCGGGTTCACTATGAAACCGAAGCCGAATTCGGTCCCGCCACGGCCTGCCATTGCAGCCAATGCCGCAAGATCACCGGCAGCTATTCCATCGCCGCCCCGGTGCCAACGGCCAGTGTGATCGTTATTGGGGATCCGCGATGGTTTGTCTCGTCGCCGGGCACCCGGCGCGGTTTCTGTCCCGATTGCGGGTCGTACCTGTTCTGGGAAGAAGGCGACGGCCTGATCTGGGTGTCGTTGGGGACGGTGGACGGGCCGACGGGAACGCGGGTGGAAAACCATATATTCTGCGCTTACAAAGGCGATTACCAAGACCAGACCGACGCGGTGCCGCATTATCGCGAAGGTTGGTCCAGCGAGGAGATCGAGTGATGACTTTTACCATAGCAATCGACGGGCCGGCCGCAGCGGGCAAGGGGACCATTTCCAAAGCGGTGGCCGCGCATTACGGTTTTGCCCATCTCGATACCGGGTTGCTGTATCGTGCGGTGGGCGCGCGGATGCTGGACGGGGTCGAGCCGATCGAGGCTGCGCGAGAGCTGACGCCGGAGGCGCTGGACGCGGCGAACCTGCGCACGCATGAGGTCGCACAGGCCGCCAGCAAGGTCGCCGCGATCCCCGAGGTGCGTGAGGCGCTGGTCGATTTTCAGCGCGCTTTCGCTCGCCGTCAGGGCGGTGCGGTTTTGGATGGGCGCGATATCGGAACGGTGATCTGTCCCGATGCCGAGGCCAAGCTTTACGTGACCGCCAGCGCCGAGGTGCGGGCCGAGCGGCGCTACAAGGAATTGCAGGGCAAGGGGTCGGAACTGAGCTTTGACGACGTGTTGGCCGAGGTAAAGGAGCGCGATGCGCGTGACAGCGAACGCGCCAGCGCCCCGATGAAGGCGGCCGAGGACGCGGTTATGATCGACACGTCCACCCTGTCTATCGAAGATGCGGTCGCCGCCGCGATTCGTACAATCGACAGCAAACGCGCGGCTGGTTAAGCCCCCCGGGGTTCGTCTTTGGCCGTTGGATAGAGCCCTCTGCGCGCGCGGGGCGGTGTCAGTCCGACGTTTCGGTCGCAGCGTCATAACGCTGACGGCAGGCATCGATATTCGGTAAGTTGTCGATCGCCCACTTGCCCATGGAGCGCACCGGTTCACTGAAGGATTTCCCCAGCGGCGTCAGAGCGTATTCCACCTTGGGCGGGATTGTCGGGTGATAGGTTCGGCTGATCAGGCCATCGCGTTCAAGTTCCTTCAACGTCAGGCTGAGCATCCTTTGAGTGATGCCGAGATGACGTTTGAGTTCGTTGAACCGCATGGTGCCACCGTCAAGAGCGATCACGATCATCACGCTCCACCGGTCGCCGACGCGCGCCAGTACTTCTTTGATGCGCTGGCATTGCGAAGGGTCCTGCGCGGGGTGGACGGCGGTTTCTTTCATGTAACCAGGGATCATTGATGTGCCTTCTTGCGACGGGGCAGGTATGGATTATGTATCCGGTTCCGATTCTATACCGCTATATGCGACGAAGAGCAAATGAAGGACCGAAGACATGTTGAAAGAGAAGCTGAGCTGGCGTTACGCGACCAAAAAGATGGATCCCGCCAAAACAGTGCCGGACGATAAAATCGAGGCAATTCTGGAGGCGATCAGCCTGGCGCCCACATCCAGCGGGTTGCAACCGTTTGAGGTGATTGTGGTCAAGAACCCCGAAACCCGCGCCAAGCTGAGCGAAGCGGCGATGGGCCAAAAACAACTGACCGAAGGGTCGCATGTTCTGGTCTTTGCGGCGTGGGATAATTACAGCGAAGAACGGATCAACGCAGTTGCCGCCCAGATGGCTGACGAACGTGGCACAAACGAAATGTTGGACGCCTATTATTCCCGGCTCAAGGCCCTGTATCTGCCGCGCGACGCACAGGTGAATTTCGAACATTCTGCCCGTCAGGCCTACATCGCTCTTGGCATCGCGCTGACCGCCGCCGCGTTCGAAGAAGTGGATGCGACACCAATGGAAGGGTTCGATCCCGCAGCGGTCGACGAAATCCTCGGTCTTCGCGCGCGGGGATTGCGGTCAGTACTGGTGGTACCGTTGGGATATCGTCAGGAAGAAGGCGACTGGCTGGTCAATCTTAAGAAGGTGCGCCGTCCGCGCGATCATTTCGTGACCGAGGTCGCCTGATCATCGGGCAGGGGCCGGTTGGTCCCTGCCTTTCCGGCCTGAGACCTTGCAACCCGGGTCCGAAGGCTGTTTTGTGCGGCTTGAAATGCAGCGGTTTCCAGAAGGACAGAATATGCAATCGAGACGACTTGGAGCACAGGGTGCAGACGTTTCCGCGCTTGGGATCGGCGCGATGAGCTTTGCCGAATTCTACGGGCCGACGACGGATGAAAATTCCTATGCCATCATGGATGCGGCGATGGAGGCCGGGGTCACCCATATTGACACGTCGAATGTCTATGGCATGGGCCGATCCGAAACTGCCATCGGGGCGTTCCTCAAATCCCGCGGCACCGCGGCGCGCGATCATTTCGTCATCGCCACCAAGGCGGGGATTTCCAAAGATGCCGACGGCAACCGCTGCTTCGACAATTCGCCCGGGCATTTCGAGGCCGAACTGGATAAGAGCCTTGAGCGGCTTGGCGTCGAGTGCGTCGACCTGTTCTACATGCACCGCTATCAGGCCGAGCGCCCGATTGAAGAGGTGACCGAAGCGTTGGCCGCGCTGGTGAGAAAGGGCAAGACCAAGTCCATCGGTCTGTCCGAAATCGCCCCCAGTACGCTGCGTCGTGCCGCTGCGGTGCATCCGATTGCGGCGGTACAGTCGGAATATTCGTTGGCCACAAGGGCGCCGGAGCTGGGGCTTTTGCAGGCCTGCGCGGAGCTGGGCACCGCATTTGTGGCGTTTTCGCCGGTGGGCCGGTCCTTCCTCACTGACGACCCGATCCCGGCAGTAAGGGTGGCCGAACTGGGTTTCCTCAAGGTGAACCCGCGGTTCCAGCAACCGAATTACGATTACAACATCGCCGCGACCGACAAGTTTCGTGCGCTGGCGGCGGAGATGGGAATGCCTGCAGCGTCGCTGGCGATTGCCTGGACCCTGAAGAAGGGCGGTCACGTACTGCCGATCCCCGGCACCCGTTCGACCGCCCATTTTGCCGAATTGGTTCAGGGCACGAACGTGTCACTAAGCGATAGCGATATCGCGCGGATCGAACAGGTGCTGCCGGTGGGCTGGGCCCATGGAGATCGTTACAACGCCGGGCAATGGGTCGGACCCGAGCGGTATTGCTGAAATTTGGGCTACCCTGTCGGCTGAAGCCGGTTCCCGGATGATCACGCAATGTTGGGCGCTGTGAATCGGTTCGACATGACAAATGGCAGCGGTTAGGTCTTGCTTTCAAGGCCGCGCCGCTGTATATGCGCCCACGTCGATAAGGCGTAAAGCCATAAACTAAAGAGATCGAGCAGGGTCGGGTCACCGGCCCTCTTTGTTTTGTGATTGCCCGACAGACCAAACCAAGACCGGTGGAGACAACCGCCAGGCCAGTAACATCGATATGTAAAGGATTGAAACGCCACATGGCTGATACCACTATGGAGGAATTCGAAGCCCTCCTTAACGAAAGCTTCGAAATGGACACCCCGGACGAGGGTTCGGTTGTCAAAGGCAAGGTCATCGCAATCGAAGCGGGCCAAGCTATCATCGACGTAGGCTACAAAATGGAAGG
The DNA here is from genome assembly GCF_034670005.1 of Thalassovita sp. GTDB lineage: Bacteria > Pseudomonadota > Alphaproteobacteria > Rhodobacterales > Rhodobacteraceae > Thalassobius. The sequence continues at coordinate 33,980 of NZ_JAXMOH010000001.1, read as the reverse complement.
CCGCGTTGATCTGAAAGAATTCGCAAATCCCGGTGAAGCACCCGAAATCGCCGTTGGCGACGAGGTCGAAGTCTTCCTGCGCTCGGCTGAAAACGCCCGTGGCGAAGCCGTCATTTCGCGCGAAATGGCGCGCCGTGAAGAAGCCTGGGATCGTCTGGAAAAAGCTTATGCCGACGAAGAGCGTGTCGAAGGCGCGATCTTTGGCCGCGTCAAAGGCGGTTTCACTGTCGATCTGGGCGGCGCTGTTGCGTTCCTGCCCGGCTCGCAGGTTGACGTACGTCCCGTACGCGACGCTGGCCCGCTGATGGGTCTGAAGCAGCCGTTCCAGATCCTGAAAATGGACCGCCGCCGTGGCAACATCGTTGTGTCGCGCCGCGCCATCCTGGAAGAAAGCCGTGCCGAACAGCGCGCCGAAGTCATCGGCAACCTGTCCGAAGGTCAGACCGTCGATGGTGTGGTCAAAAACATCACCGAATACGGCGCGTTTGTCGATCTGGGCGGTGTTGACGGCCTGCTGCACGTCACCGATATGGCTTGGCGCCGGGTCAACCACCCGTCCGAGATCCTGACGATTGGCGAAACTGTCAAGGTTCAGGTCATCAAGATCAACAAAGAAACCCACCGCATTTCGCTGGGCATGAAGCAGCTGCAGGAAGATCCGTGGGATCTGGTTGCTGCCAAGTACCCGCTGAATTCGGTACACAAGGGTCGCGTCACCAACATCACCGATTACGGTGCGTTTGTTGAGCTGGAGCCCGGTGTCGAAGGTCTGGTCCACGTTTCGGAAATGTCCTGGACCAAGAAGAACGTGCATCCCGGCAAGATCGTTTCGACTTCGCAAGAAGTTGACGTCATGGTTCTGGAAATCGACCAGGCCAAGCGTCGCGTGTCGCTGGGTCTGAAGCAGACCATGCGTAACCCGTGGGAAGTGTTTGCAGAAACCCATCCCGAGGGCACCGAAGTCGAAGGCGAAGTCAAGAACATCACCGAATTCGGTCTGTTCATTGGCCTGCCCGGCGAAATCGACGGCATGGTTCACCTCAGCGATCTGTCCTGGGACGAACGTGGCGAAGACGCGATCCAGAACTATCGCAAGGGCGATATCGTCAAGGCCGTGGTGTCGGAAGTCGATGTCGAGAAAGAGCGTATTTCGCTGTCGATCAAAGCGTTGGGCGGCGACAAGTTCGCCGAAGCCGCTGGCGGCGTGAAGCGTGGCTCGATCATCACTGTCGAGGTCACCGCGATCGAAGATGGCGGTATCGAGGTGGAATTCGAAGGCATGAAATCCTTCATCCGCCGTTCGGACCTGTCGCGTGATCGTTCCGAACAGCGCCCCGAGCGTTTCTCGGTCGGCGACAAGGTTGACGTGCGCGTCACCAATGTCGACATGAAAACACGCCGTCTGGGCCTGTCGATCAAGGCACGCGAAATCGCCGAAGAGAAAGAAGCTGTGCAACAGTACGGTTCGTCTGACTCGGGTGCATCGCTGGGTGATATCCTGGGCGCCGCGCTGAAGGGCGACGACGACTGATCTCATCGAGATTGGACTTAAGTGAAAACAGGGCCCCGCAACTGCAAAGTAGCGGGGCCTTTTTGCGTCTAAAAGGGTATGATTTGCGTGTAATCGGGGCGGTCGGCTTTGGGTTTTGTCGGTGCCGAATTGCGATTTTATTGCCGAATCAATGGCTTCTCTGCGGTGCAGCGGTGATGGCCCGGTCGCTTGGCGGGATGACCGCATAGCGGAACTGTTAACGGCGATGTTGGGAATTTGGGCGGAAATGGGCTTAAAATTGGGGGTGCAGGGCGAAAAACCCACCGATTCAATTATTTTCAATCAACTGCTTGTTTGCGCCCGCAGTCTTTCTTCCTATAGTCAGTCAAAATGCGGTAATAAGAACCAAGTCATATGACGGGGGAGAGATAATCGATGATCCGATCCGAGCTGATCCAGAAAATCGCTGACGAAAATCCACATCTCTTCCAGCGCGATGTCGAGAGAATCGTAAATACAATTTTCGATGAAATCACCGGCGCTATGGCGCGTGGCGATCGGGTTGAGCTGCGTGGTTTCGGCGCGTTTTCTGTCAAGAAACGGGATGCTAGAACCGGGCGAAACCCACGCACCGGTGAATCGGTCGAGGTTGAAGAAAAGCACGTGCCTTTCTTCAAGACCGGGAAGCTGCTGCGTGACCGACTGAACGGGAAGTAAATCGCCGATGCGCTATATTCGTTATGCCTTTCTTGCCTGTCTGGGCATTGTTCTGGTCTCTATCGCTCTGGCCAATCGTGGCTCTGTTTCGCTGGCCCTTCTGCCCGACGCCCTGGCCGAGCTGACAGGGCTGTCCTATCGGATCGACTTGCCGCTTTTCGTGTTGATCTTTGGCGGTATCATTGCCGGGTTGCTGATCGGCTTCGTCTGGGAATGGATGCGCGAATACAAACACCGTGCTGAAGCAAGCCGTAAGGCGCGCGAAGTGCATGATCTGGAGCGTCAGCTTAAGCGGGAAAAACGCCGCGCCGACACTGCCGAACAGAAAGACGAAGTTCTGGCTCTGCTGGACGAAGCGTCCTGACAAAATGCCATCCGATGTGAAAGTAAAGATCTGCGGGCTCAAACGGCCTGAAGAGGTAGAGGCTGCGGCCCGCGCTGGGGCGGCTTATATCGGATTGGTGTTTTTCCCGAAATCTCCTCGCTGTGTTACTCTGGACGAAGCCCGCGAATTGGCTTGGGCGGCACCAGTGGGGCTGGCCAAGGTTGCTTTGGTGGTGGATGCGGACGATGCGGCTCTGGACGCGATCAATGAACGCGTCGCCATCGACATGTGGCAGTTACACGGGTCTGAAAGCCCCGAGAGAGTGGCCGAGATCAAGGCGCGCTACGGTCTGCCGGTGATGAAGGCTGTGGGCATCGCGACCAAGGACGACGTCGCTGCGATCGACCTCTATACCGGGGTCGCTGATCAGATATTGATTGATGCCAAGGCGCCGAAAGGGGCAGATCTGCCCGGAGGGCGGGGATTGCCCTTCGATTGGCAATTGGTGGTTCGTAAATACTGGTCTTGCCCGTGGATGCTGGCCGGTGGGTTGACGCCTGAAAACGTAGGCCGGGCGATCAATCTGACCGGGGCACGGCAGGTCGATGTCAGTTCAGGCGTGGAAACTGCGCCGGGGGTGAAAGATCTGGAGCTGATCGAAGCCTTCGTGGCTGCGGCGCAGGCATGAAAGTCCCGTTTTAGCCTGACACCTTCTGGATTTCGACACCCCAATTCATAAGTACTTGGCCCTAAGAAACAGGTCTGAATGTCGGCGACCAAATGAACATCCCTATCGTCATTGGCTGTTCAGCCTGTCTTTTCCTGCAAGGTTGAGATCGGGCAACGACGGGTTAAATTTACACCCGGGCATTTCCTTCGCGTAGCGAAGCCAGTATGAAGATGCCGATACAAATATAGGGCGCACCCGATGACCGATTTTTTCAACAGCTTCATGACCGGCCCTGATGAAAAGGGTCGTTTTGGTGATTTCGGCGGGCGTTTCGTTTCTGAAACGCTGATGCCGCTGATCCTGTCGTTGGAAGAAGAATACGAAAAGGCGAAGACCGACGCCGAATTCTGGGCCGAGATGGATGACCTGTGGAAAAACTATGTTGGCCGTCCCTCGCCGCTGTATTACGCCGAAGGGCTGACCAAGCATCTGGGCGGCGCGAAAATCTATCTTAAGCGGGACGAGCTGAACCATACCGGTGCGCATAAGATCAACAATGTTCTGGGTCAGATCCTGCTGGCCCGCCGGATGGGCAAGACCCGGATCATTGCCGAAACCGGGGCCGGTCAACATGGCGTCGCCACCGCAACGGTTTGCGCCAAATTTGGCCTGAAATGCGTCGTCTATATGGGTGCGCATGATGTTGAACGGCAAAAACCCAATGTGTTCCGGATGCAGCTTCTGGGCGCCGAGGTGATTTCGGTGACGTCGGGGCGCGGCACTCTGAAAGACGCGATGAACGATGCGCTGCGCGACTGGGTGACCAATGTGCGCGATACGTTCTATTGCATTGGCACGGTGGCCGGGCCGCATCCCTATCCGGCGATGGTGCGCGATTTTCAGTCGATCATCGGCAAGGAAGTGCGCTGGCAGCTGGAAGAACAGGAAGGCGAAGGCCGCCTGCCCGATTCCGTGATCGCCGCCATTGGCGGTGGTTCGAACGCGATGGGGCTGTTCTATCCGTTCCTCGATGACAAATCAGTGCGCATCATAGGGGTCGAGGCCGGTGGCAAAGGCGTGAATGAAAAAATGGAACATTGCGCGTCGCTGACTGGTGGGCGACCCGGCGTGTTGCATGGCAACCGAACCTATCTGTTACAGGATGACGATGGCCAGATCCTCGAAGGCTATTCGATCTCTGCCGGTCTTGATTACCCTGGTATCGGGCCGGAACACAGCTGGCTGCACGATACCGGACGGGCTGAATATGTTTCGATCACCGATGCCGAGGCGCTGGAGGCGTTCAAGCTGAGCTGCTCGACCGAAGGCATCATCCCGGCGTTGGAACCCTGCCATGCGCTGGCCCATGTGACAAAGATCGCGCCGGACCTGCCCAGTGACCATATCATGGTGATGAATATGTGCGGGCGCGGCGACAAGGATATTTTTACCGTGGCGCGCCATCTGGGCATCGATATCGTTGGTGAGGTAGGGCGCTGACCTTTTGGGAGAACCGGCATGGCTGACCCTATTCGCGTCGATATTGTTTCCGATGTCATGTGCCCCTGGTGCTTTGTCGGTTATCATCAACTGCGGCTGGCGCAGCAGCAGACAGGGATTGACGCGGACATCCATTGGCACCCGTTCGAACTTAATCCCGACATGGCGTCCGAAGGCGAAAATATTCGGGATCATATGAAGCGCAAATATGGCGCGACTGAGCAACAGAGCGTGGAGGCGCGTGAGCGGCTGAAGGCCATCGGGGAAGAGCTGGGCGCGCGGATCGTTTTTAGCGAGGATAAGCGCATCTATAATACCTTTGCGCTGCACCGGATGATCCATTGGGCCGAACAGGCACAGCTTGGCAGCGCCTTGAAGCTGGCGCTGCTCGAGGCGTATTTTTCCGACAACAAGACCATGAACGATGCCGATGCGATGGCCAATGTCGCGGCAGGCGTCGGGCTGGATCGGGATCGGGCGTTGGAAATTTTGCAAGGCAACGATTACGCTGCTGACGTCCGCGCCAAGCAGCAATTCTGGACTTCGCGTGGTGTCACCGGCGTGCCCGCAATGGTGTTCGACAAAAAGCATCTGGTCGTTGGCGCACAAGGTGCTGCGAATTATGCGTCAATTCTACAGCAATTGTCTGGCGCAGAGGGCTAACAAGCTTAAGGCTGTTTCGAAACGGCTTAATTCCCCGGTGATATGATTGTCTCGTTTCTGTTTGGCGGATCTTTGGGCAAGATGGCCTAGGGGAGTTTTGCCGCCAGTCGGTTCTTTGGATCGGGCTGATCCTTTCTTGGGCCTAGTAATGACAGAATCAGGTTCAGGTCTTTTTCAAGATCGGCGTTGCATTCAGGTTTGGCTGCGCACGCGCCCGGTAAACTCTGGTTTAATTACCATCACCCGGATGTGGATCTGCATGGTTTAGGCAAAAGAAAATTCTTCTAACTATCTGTAATTAAAATATATAATAATAAACCAAGGTTTATTTCAGCAACATGAACCTGGGTGGAATGGCCGATTTGGCGCCGCTGGGTGTTTCCTGTCTTCACACCGGTCGCGGCACAGTCCCCCGCCGGGGTTTCGGCCACAAGCCAAATAGCAAACGCAAATACGCAACACGCAAACTAGGAGACAGACCCATGAAAGTACTTATCCCTCTGGCAGCAACGGTTCTCATGATCAGCAACCCGGCAGCAGCGCGTCAATCAGAAAACGCGATTGGCCGCGTTGTTGCAAACTATGTCGCTCATCTTGAGGCCGGGCTGACCCATTCGGGCAAGGCGGACAGCTTTGCAGGTACATCTTATCAGGAAGCGTCAAACCGCCTGAATGACCGGAACTATGATCCTCGCGATCCTGACAACGCTTGGGGTGGCCAAGATGATGCCAATGGCGACCACGGCGGCAATGGCAACGGAGAAGGCGACCACGGCGGTAACGGCGGAGGCGACAATGGAGAAAGCGACCACGGCGGCAACGGCGGAGGCGACAACGGAGAAAGCGACCATGGCGGTAACGGCGAAAGCGACCATGGCGGTAACGGCGAAGGCGACCAGGGCGGTAATGGCGAAGGCGACCATGGCGGCAACGGCGAAGGCGACCACGGCGGCAACGGTGAAGGCGATAGTGGCGGTAACGGTGACGGCGGCCAAGGCGGTGACGACTGATCGGTCGCGTTCCCATTTGCCAATAATTGGATGACAATCGGCTGCCCTGCTTGACGGGGCAGTCCAATTTCTGCCTAGGTCCATGACATGTTCAAAAAAATTCGCCTGCTCCTTCTGATGACCGCGATGACGCTGGCCGCGCTGCCCGCAGCGGCAGGTCAGAATCGCGACAGCATCGTTTTCCAGTTGAAACAGCAAGGCTACGATCAGATTGCAGTGAGCCGCACATGGCTTGGCAGAACCCGAATCCTCGCCAAGAGGGAAAATGAACAGCGTGAGATCATCATCAATCCCCGAACGGGGGAAATCCTGCGTGATTTTTGGCGCAGCGATGACGCCACAGGGCCAATGCTATTGGCTCATCCGGAGCCAGGGGCGAGATCAGGCGGCGGATCCGGTGGGACTTCAGATAGCCCCGATGACAGTGAAGGTTCAGGAGACGATTCCGGCGATGACGGCGGTGATGATTCCGGCGGCGATGATGCTGGCGACTCTGGCGATAGTGATTGAGGGGCCTGACCGATGCGAAGCTTCTCTTTCATTGCGCTGATATTCGCCATTCAGGCGGTCTGTGCGGTCTTTTTTGTATCCGACATTCTCTTGACGGTTTTTGGCCTTCGCAGCAGCCCAATATCCTGGCAAACCCGCGAATTGCTGGAAATCGGGGCCGCACTGGGGCTGCTTTTGGGCTTGGTGCTGGGCGCTGTTGCAATACTCCGCAGTAGGAGCGAGGCCCGCCAGGTGCGGGGTCAGCTGCGGGTGGCGTCCGGGGCCTTTATGGAATTGCTGGAGGAAAAGTTCGATTCCTGGGCCTTGACGCCAGCTGAACGCGATGTGGCGATGTTTTCGATCAAGGGATTGAACACGGCTGAAATTTCTGGCCTGCGCAACACCTCGGAAGGAACCGTGAAGGCCCAGACCAACGCGATCTATCGCAAGGCGCGCGTGGCGAACCGATCACAACTATTAAGCCTGTTCATCGAAGATCTGATGGCCGATGCATTGCCCGGGGTCGATGTAGACCCCGCGCAAGAACGTCATTCCGGCGCGCGATAAACTTCCAGAATATCGAGTGGGACCATGTCCAGCGCAGCCTGATGGGTGGCTTCCAGCCGCACCAAGGGCGCGCAGCCTTCGTCATGCGCCTGCAAGAAGCGTGCGGCGCACAGGCACCAACTATCGCCCGGTTTCAGCCCGGGAAATTGGTATTGCGGCATCGGTGTGGTCAGGTCGTTGCCTACATATTTCGAAAAGGCCAGAAATTCGGCGGTCATGATGACGCAGACCGTGTGGCTGCCACTGTCTTCGGCGCAGGTGTTGCAATGCCCATCGCGAAAGTAGCCGGTCATCGGGTCGCGGGAACAGGGTTCCAATGCGGTACCGAGGACATTGACGGACGGGTAGGGGGTGACCATGTGCGCGCTCCTTTTCCGGACACCAGTCTAAGGGACTGAGCCCAGTTGAGATAGTGGCAAACACAAAGGACAGGCCTATGTCTGAAAATTTCTGACTTGGCTCACTTGAACTTGTCCATCAGCTTTTCCATCGGGCTGCGGCTGTCTTCTGCCACTGGGGAGGGCTTGGTGGGCAGTTCCGGTTTCGCCTTGGTCCCTCCGGAACTGCGCGGCGGAGCCACCCGCAAGGCGACGGCGTTCAGGAACCGGCCACTATCGCCCTCGGCCAGATCCGCCGCTCCGTCGCTGATCCCGCGTAGCAGATCGTCAAGCCAGTTCTGATCTGCCTTGGCGAAGTCCGACAGCACGTAGCCTGCCACCCGGTCCTTGTGGCCGGGATGGCCGATGCCCAGCCGCACCCTTCCGTAATCCGCTCCGATATGCTGATGGATCGAGCGCAGCCCGTTATGACCGGCATGGCCGCCGCCCTGTTTCACCCGGCACTTGCCCGGTGCCAGGTCCAGCTCGTCATGGAACACCATCACGTCGGCGGGGGTGAGTTTATAAAACCGCATCGCTTCTCCGACAGACTGGCCGGACAGGTTCATGAAGGTTTCCGGTTTCAGCAGGATCACCTTTTCGCGGCCCAGCTTGCCTTCGCTTAATTGGCCCTGAAATTTGGTCCGCCACGGTGCAAAGCCGTGATCTTCGGCGATCCTGTCCAGCGCCATGAACCCGATATTATGGCGGTTGCCAGCGTATTTCGCCCCCGGATTTCCCAGGCCAATCCAGAGTTGCATTTTTGGGGTTCCTTCAATCCTGATTGCGGGTAATCTAACCGGCGTCTTAATCGGATTCAACGGGGTGGTACGGATCGAACATCACATGGAGATTTTTGAATTGAACGGTATCCGGCTACACCTTCCCGATGACGTCAGCAGCCCACAAGTGCGTGCCAAGCTCCATAGTGGCGACTATGAAGGCTTTGAGGCCAAGGCCGCGATGAAGCGGGTGAAGCCGGGGAACAGGGTTCTGGAACTGGGCGCTGGGCTTGGCTATATTTCCGCGATTTGTGCCCGGGCGGCGGGGCCTGAAAACGTACTCAGCGTCGAAGCGAACCCGCGGATGCTGGACGTTATCCGCAGCAATCTCGCGCTGAACGGGTTCAGCGAAGTGCGGCTTGTTCATGCGGCGGTCAGCGAGGGCGAAGAAAAAGGGAGGGAAGTCATCCCTTTCCATGCGGGTAAGGCATTCTGGGGCGGGTCGCTCGATCCGGCGGAGAATCGCAGCGGCGACATGATCAATGTGCCCCTCCTGTGTTTTGGCGATCTAATGGACGCATTTCGACCGCATGTGGTGATCATGGATATCGAAGGCGGCGAGGCCCGGCTGTTTGACCGGCCCTGGCCGGTTCATGTTCGCCGGGTGATGATGGAACTGCACCCGAATAAATATCCCGACACGGTGATCAAGCGGATCGTCGAATGCATGTCCGAAAGCGGATTGACCTATGATCCGGTTGCCAGCAGCGGGCGGGTGATCGGGTTCAAGCGGGTGCAGGGGGACTGATCCCGGTCCCACAATCTGGACCAAGAAAAAACGCGGGCCCGAAGACCCGCGTTTCCCAAAACTCAAAGCGCGATGGCGCCGGGGATTATTCCTCAGCGGCTTCGGCTGCTTCTTCGCCTTCACCTTCGTCTTCGTCATCGGCCGAACGCAGACCCGACGGGGCCGAAACGTTGGCGATCACGAAATCGCGGTCGATCGTCACCTTGGCGCCTTCGGGCAGGGTCACGTCGCTGATGTGCAGAACGTCGCCAATTTCGGTCTCGGACAGATCGATTTCAAGCTTCTCGGGGATGTCACCGGCCAGAACGTTCAGTTCCACTTCGGGGCGGACAACGGTCAGCACGCCGCCCTTTTTCAGGCCCGGGCAGGTTTCCTGATTGAGGAAATCCACGTGGATGAACAGGTTGATACGGCTGGTGCGGCGCAGGCGCATGAAATCGACATGCGTCGGCAAATCCTTGACCACGTCCCGCTGCACGTCGCGGCAGATCACGCGCACGTCGTCCTGACCGTCAACCTTGAGGTTGAACAGGGTCGACTTGAAGCGACCGGCTCTCAGGCGCTTGAGCAGCGCGTTGAACGGGATGTTGATCGGCAGCGGATCGGTGTCACCACCGAAAACGATTCCGGGAACTTTGCCTTCGCGACGAGCCTGACGAGCGGCGCCCTTGCCTGTCCCCGTCCGGGTCTCAGCGTGAAGATCAGGAATTTCTCCAGCCATTTGAATTCTCCAATTTGTCAGATGTGCGGGCATCCTCCAAGGCTGTATGCCCGCATGAAGTCGCGCGTATAGACCAGTCTGGCATGATTGGAAAGGGGTTTTCGCTTTGAGTGTACCGCTGTTATTCATGGGCAATGAGATTGCACGGTGGTGCCGGGCGCCCTTCTGGAACGTCCGGCACCACCATCGCGGTTCAGGTAGATTTCATTGCTTTTGAAATCTGGCCAATCAACCGACTTTTTGCGCACCCTGAAGATCGTCAAAGGATTTTTTCACAAATGCCTTTTCGGCTTCAACATCGCTGTCTGACAAATCGGGTGAAAGTGAATCCCCAAACACCACAAGAAAGTCATCCCAAGTCATTTTGCTGCAATCCGGGGTGGATTTGTACATTGCCATCGCGGTGACTTGTTCTGCTTTGGATTTCAGACTCTCGCTGTTTACCGACCGTTTCCAGACACGATAATCCAATCGGTAAATACCTCCCAGCCGATTCACCGCGATAAAGCGACCACTGGTTTCGTCCTCACTTCCTTCTGATGAACCCAACAAGATCGTAACCGCCTTGCCCGCGATCGAGGCGATGCCGTTCACGATATTTTCGCGCCCGCCATTGATGAAATCGTTAACGGCGCCTTTGATGACATCAACGATCCCGTCAGCATTGTCAGACACATAGGCATGTGTCGCGATGTAGCTATCAAGAACTGTGTGGATTGGCGTATCCAGAGGACTTTCCTGAGAGCCGGCAGACTCGAGAGATTTGTAAATCTCGTCTTTGAAAAAATCCGCTTTGAGAGTCGCCATCGAATGCAGGGTGTCGAGATGGGCTTTTGCTTCTTTCAGGATCGCGGAACTGTCATCGAAACCATTGAGAACGTCTTTTATAGCCGCCATTTGACATGCCTTTCGTTAAGTTCATGGAGTAGTAAAACAACGTATCATTGTGCTAGTGATGCGATATTAATCAATTAATAATTGAATATTGTAATGATTCTGTCAACTTAAACGGGATGCACGGGTCGTCGACCCTCACGATCCTGTTGCTATGCGCAAAGGCGACTCCACTCGGGGCGAAGCGATCAGGATTTGAAGTACAGACAGTCGACTGCATGTCCTGAAATATTTTCAGGAACGGGCAGTTGTACGGTTTCGCGACTGTTTTAAAAGGAAGCGCAGATCAATCCTGCCCGGCCGGGTTCGACAGATACCCGCCCGCCGCGACGATCCGGTCGTAGAGCGCGAATTCCTCAGCCCGCACTTCGCGCAGCTTCGCCTCCATCGCCGGGCTCAGCGGTGCGTCGATCGCGGGCGAGACATTCCTCTGCTTGGTTTCGAAATCCTTGCCCAACCGACCGGTCAGGAACTGCCGCAAGCGCAGAGGGCGTTCATATGCAAAGAGATGATCGACCCGTACAACGCCGTCCTCGGAGGCCAGAAATGTCAATTGTGATCCGATCTTGGCGAATTCGGGGGGCTGCGGCGCGATCACTGCGGCAACGAAATCGTCGAAGCTCATGCCCTCCAGCACACCCTTTTCGGCCCGCGGCGTCGGGCGCGACCGGTATTTGTACCAACTGCGGATCTGTTCGACAGGATGGCGCATCACCGCCACCCGTTCCGGGGTCAGGCCGTGAGCGTTTTTCAGGTAGGGCGCGAAGTGACGCTCGTATTTGCGCAGCGACATGTGCTTGTAGGCTGCCTTGCCGGAAAAACTGATCTCGGACATGCCTTTCAGTGCCAGATGATAGGCGGTGGAACCGGTTTTTGGCACCGCGAACAGTACCAGATTGGCGTCGACGAAAACCAGCATTCGGGGGCCTCTTCATTGGTCCGCGCCACACTGCCCCAGCCTGCCAGAAGTGTCAAAACCCCTGATCTTCTTCTGTTTGAAAATTTCCTTGGGACTCGAGCGGTTGGGTTGTGGGGGCCAGTAGCCCCCCTTGTCACTGCCAGCGACCGCCGAAATCTTCCGGCACCATCAGAACGGAGCGGTCCAGATCGTTAATCCGACGCTGACCACAAAGCGCCATGGAAAGATCCAGTTCCTTATGTAGCACTTCCAGTGCCGCGCTGACCCCCTGTTCGCCCATTGCGCCCAGCCCGTAAACAAAAGCACGGCCGATATATGTACCCTTGGCCCCCATCGCCACGGCCTTCAGGATGTCCTGGCCGGACCGGATGCCGCTATCGAGATGAACCTCGACCTGATCGCCTACCGCATCAAGTATCGACGGCAGCGCCTTGATCGAACTGATCGCGCCGTCCAACTGTCGACCGCCGTGGTTCGATACCACGATCGCGTCGGCCCCCACCTGCAGCGCCATTTTGGCGTCCTCGGCATCCAGAATACCTTTCAGGATCACCGGGCCGCCCCATTCTTCCTTGATCCGGGCGATCTTGCCCCAATCAAGAGTTGGATCAAACTGTTCAGCGGTCCAGGCCCCCAGATTGGCGGCGTCAGTCACCCCTTCGACATGGCCGACAATATTGCCGAAATGGCGCCGCTTGGCGCCCAGCATGCCCAGACCCCACCGCCACTTGGTCATCAGGTTGGCGACGGTCGACGGGGTCAGCTTCGGCGGTGCGCTCAGACCGTTCTTCAGGTCCTTGTGGCGCTGGCCCAGGATCTGAAGGTCCAGCGTGATCACCAGCGCGGAACATCTGGCATCCTTGGCGCGCTGGATCAGGCGGGACACGAAATCGGTGTCCTTCATGGTATAAAGCTGGAACCAGAACGGCTTGCTGGTGGCCTCGGCCACGTCCTCGATCGAATTGATCGACATGGTGGACAAGGTGAAGGGCACGCCGAATTTTTCCGCTGCCCGCGCCGCCTTGATTTCGCCATCGGCGCATTGCATGCCGGTCAATCCGACCGGGGCCAGTGCCACCGGCATGGCCACATCCTGTCCGATCATCTGCGTCGCGGTTGAGCGTCCCGACATGTCCACCGCAACCCGCTGGCGCAACCTGATCTGATCAAAGTCGCTGGTATTTTCGCGGAAAGTCTGTTCGGTCCAGCTGCCGCTTTCGGCATAGTCGTAGAACATCCGCGGTGCGCGGCGTTTGTAAATACGTTTGAGGTCGTCGATGCAGGTAATGACAGGCATAATCGCGCTCTTTCTGCGGTATTGGTTAGGTTTTTTTACCGATTATGGGGAAACAGGGCAATGGCAAATACATTGCCATCCGGCGTCAGATGCACGACCCTGTCAACCCGAGGAAAGAGGAGACCCTATATGTATTTCGACGATCTGCCTGTCGGTTTCGTCTTTGAAACCGGTTCGCGCCAAATTCCGCTGGACGAAATGCTTGATTTCGCCCGTAAATATGATCCACAGCCGTTTCACGTCGATGAAGAAGCGGCCAAGGACACGCCCTATGGCGGGCTGATCGCCAGCGGTTTTCAGACAATGGTGGTTGGATTTCTACTGACCCTGGGGGCCGATGTTTGGAACGAAGCCTCGCTGGGTTCGCCCGGTATCGACGAATTGCGCTGGCTGAAACCGGTGCGCCCGGGTGACACGCTGCGGGTGAAGGCCGAGGTGATCGGGTCGACCCCGTCGCAATCACGCCCCGACCGGGGCCGGACCGACATCCGCTATGACACCTATAATCAGGATGATGAAAAGGTGATGACCTATCGCACCACCCATATCCTGCGCCGGAAGCCGTCGTGATGTAGATCGACGGGGGCAATGCCCCCATTCATTATTTTGTATGTGTTGCGAAGTTATTCTCGTGCGTCAGCACCGGCGCTCCTTTGCATCAGGCGCGGTGGGCGCCGTCGGACAGGGATTTGACAAACGCAGCGACCTGCGCTGCGGATTTGCCTTCTCCGATTTGTTTGACAATAGCAGAACCGACAACACAGCCATCGGCGACGCTGGCGATGGCTTCGGCCGTGTCGGGCGTGTTGATGCCAAATCCGACGATTACCGGCAAATCTGTCTGCGCCTTGATGCGGGCGACTTCCGGTTCGACATCGGTGGCCTGTGCTTCGGCGGCGCCGGTGATCCCGGTGATTGAAACGTAATAGACAAAACCCGAGGTGTTCTGCAGAACTTTTGGCAACCGTTTGTCATCGGTGGTTGGCGTGGCAAGGCGAATGAAGTTGAGCCCGGCCTTCTGAGCCGGAATGCAGAGTTCGTCATCTTCTTCGGGGGGCAGGTCGACCACGATCAGACCGTCGATGCCGGCCGCTTTCGCATCTGTCAGGAAGGTGTCCACCCCGCGATTGTAGATCGGGTTGTAATATCCCATCATAACAATCGGCGTGCTATTGTCTGACTTGCGGAATTCCGTCGCCATATCGAGCGTCTTCTGTAGTGTCTGGCCCGCTTCCAGTGCGCGCTGGCCGGCGAGCTGGATCGTCGGGCCGTCGGCCATCGGATCGGTGAAGGGCTGGCCCAGCTCGATCACGTCAACGCCTGCTGCGGGCAGTGCCTTCATGATCTCCAGCGATTTGTCGTAATCGGGATCGCCCGCCATCATATAGGCCACGAAGGCTTTCTTGTTCTCGGCCTTCAATGCGGCGAATTTGGCGTCGATGCGGGTCATGCGGGCATCCTTTGTTGAATTGCACAGAAGGGATGTGCCCGTTTCGGCCGGGAAAATCAATGCCGCCTTGATCCCCGTTTGCCACAACCGTCACAGGCCGCTTGCGTCGCCCACGGTCCTTGCCTAGAAGCAGCACGGTAATGTCACAGGAGGCCGGCAATGGGCTTTAAGATGGGAATCGTGGGGCTGCCCAATGTGGGCAAGTCGACCCTGTTCAACGCGCTGACGAAAACGGCTGCTGCGCAGGCGGCAAATTTTCCGTTTTGCACCATCGAACCCAATGTCGGTGAGGTGAACGTACCAGATGCCCGACTCGACAAGCTGGCCGAGGTTGCCGGATCGAAAGCGATCATCCCGACGCGGATGACCTTTGTCGATATCGCAGGTCTGGTGAAGGGTGCCTCCAAGGGCGAGGGGCTGGGCAACCAGTTTCTGGCCAATATCCGCGAAGTCGATGCCATCGCCCATGTGCTGCGCTGTTTCGAAGACGGCGACGTCACCCATGTCGAAGGTCGGGTCGACCCGGTCGCCGATGCCGACACGATCGAAACCGAACTGATGCTGGCCGATTTGGAAAGCATTGAGAAGCGGCGCGCCAACCTGGTGCGCAAGCTCAAGGGCAATGACAAGGAGGCTCAGCAGCAGGACCGGCTGCTGGCCGCCGCGCAGGAAGTGCTGGAAAACGGTCAGCCCGCCCGCGTGGTCGAGGTGGATGAGGAAGATGCCAAAGCGTGGAAAATGCTGCAGCTGCTGACCACTAAGCCGGTGCTTTATGTCTGTAACGTGTCGGAAGACGAAGCCGCCAGTGGCAATGCCCATTCCGAAAAGGTTGCCGCTATGGCTGCCGAACAGGGTAATTCGCATGTCATCATCTCGGCGCGGATTGAGGAAGAAATCAGCCAGCTCGACGATGATGAGGCCGAAATGTTCCTGAGCGAAATGGGTCTGGAGGAAGCCGGGCTCGACCGGTTGATCCGTGCCGGATACGAATTGCTGCATCTGGAAACCTATTTCACCGTCGGCCCCAAGGAGGCCCGCGCCTGGACCATCAAGCATGGGACCCTTGCGCCGCAGGCTGCAGGTGTGATTCACGGGGATTTCGAAAAAGGCTTCATCCGTTCTGAAACCATCGCATACGATGATTTTATCGCCTGCAAGGGCGAACAAGGGGCCAAGGAAGCTGGGAAAATGCGTTCAGAGGGCAAAGGATACGTCGTGAAGGACGGTGATGTCCTGCATTTTCTGTTCAACACCTGATCCAGTCAGCCAAAGTCATTGTTGCGAAACGGTCCGGGCACAGTGCCCGGCCGGTTCGAACTGGCGTTTCAGACCGGAGAGCGCCGTAGCACCTGAATCCCTGCAGATCCCATGGTCGGATTGATCCACTGGCGCGAACTGAGCACTTCGCCCGTGTGATCGACCATATAGGTATTGGTGAACTTCAGACCGTCGCCCGCGCATTCTTCGGTCATGATCCGGATTTGTGCCGACACTTCACCGACGCTTATGTTTTGCGAGTCGCCCAAAGCCATGTTGCAGTCGAAACTGAAGGCAATGGTTTGCTCATCGCCAGTCAGATAACGCATCACGCGTCGGGTCTGGCCGGCCTGACGTGTCCGCAGCAGCCGTAGCGTATCTTCGACATTCGACGACATGAGGTCATTGCCTAAGCCGCGCGTTGCCGTGACAACGCCCTGACGCAGGGTCAGCGTTTGACGGGTCGGGGTGATGAAGGTGCGATAAGGTCCATTGCGCTCGGCTTCAAGGATGAATGCCGTTGTTTTATCCTGCTCCCGCACCACCAGGGATAACGGTTTCGGTGTCACCTTAAGCGCGGCGGCAACATCAACATTGGGCGTTTCGGTGCTTTTCTTGCCGAAAGCTGCGATCAGTTCGCGTTTGTAGTCGATGCGACCAGGCGTGTTGCCGCACGCGGCGACAACGCCCAATGCGGCGATGGCCAGCAATGCCGGACGTTTCAAAGCGGATTGCATGTTCATCGCCATACCCGGCCCCATTCGTTGGTCAGCTCTCGTTCGTGGTAATCGCGGATCCGTGGATAGAGGCGATCGCGAACGTTCAGGCGGGCACCGCCGTCCCGGGTCAGTGACTGGATCACGGTTGTATTCTCTTGCCGCGTCGGGCTTCCCAGCACCCAGGCAACGGGAATGGTGATCCGCAGGCCCTTGTCGAACGACCCTTCGCCGAAATCGTTGAAGTCGACATTGGTGAAGGTCGCATAGGCCCCGACACGCCAGCCATTGGCGAATTCGCGGTCCACCGATACGGTCGCGCCGTAGTCGCCCGCCAGATACCGGCCGACATCCAGCTGGCCGTGGAACCCGTTGCCGAGTTCGTAATAGGCCGACAAGTGTCCGGTAAAGGTTTCATAGCTGCGCAGGCCGAACATCTGGTCGAAATCACGCTGCTTGACATAGTTCAGTTCGGCCCCGAGAGCGAGACGACTGTCGATAGGTTTCCACAGCAACTCGCCGGAAACACCGGCAAACATTTTTTCCAGATATCCGAACGACAGCCGACTGTAGAGGTCTTTGCCGGGACGACCGAATGTTGTCAATGTCAGGTGTTCGATCGCCGGGTTGCCCTGTTGGCTGTATTGAGCATAGTCGGTGCGCACCCGTGGCAATGTCGATGTGGAGGCGCGTGTCACCTGATCCAGATTCCCGGTCACTTTCTGGGCAAGCGAACCGGAAATAACCCAGTTCGGAGAAATTTGATAATCCGCCCCGAGGCGAAGTCCCAAATCGGCCCGAAGCGGATTGTCGGGGTCAAACATGCTGAACGCGATATAGGGCGACAACGACCAGCTTAGCGCCGGGTACAGGCCGTCTTCTGCGGCGGGGGCTGTGCCATATGCGTTCTCGATGCGGGTCTTGGCCAGCAGCTCGGTCGCGGGCGCGTTTTCCAGCCGTTCCAGATCGGTCCGGTTGAAGGTGACCGAACTTGTGGTCATACCGTTGACCATCGGTACGATCTTCAGCTCTTCCACTGATGCTGGCAGAATCCGGGTCATCACGCGCGCGGCGCGACCGATGGCTTGGGGTTCTTCCATGTAGCGCGGGTTGCCGAGACGCAGAACCGCCTTGGTCGCTGACAAGGTAAGGCCTTCGAAAATCAGGTCGTCACGTGCCAGCGCCTTTTTCAGACGGGTTTTGATATTGTCGGTCTGGACGCTGTCCGCTGTCCATCCCAGATCCCGCTTGTCCGCTGCAAGACGTGGTTTCACCGGCACCGGGGCACCGTTCCGTCCGCCCGGAGACCCGGCATAACGCGGATTGCTGTGCAGGGTCAGCATCGCGCCAAATTCCGTACCATAAAGCGAAAACAGCGATATCTGGTTGCCGTTTTTCATCCGATAATCGACGCCAAAATTCCACGGCGACTGGCGGTTGAACAGGCCGCTGACGCTGCTTTCCTCGACATAAGCGTCCGAGGAATACTCAACCGTGAAGGTCAGATTGTCCGTTGCCTGCCATTCCAGACCGCCAAACGGGGCAAAATCCCCACGGAACCAGCGGTCGTAATTGGGAACGCCACCGCGCCCGATGATTTCGGTCGGTCGGGTTCCTGTCGATCCGATCGCGCCATAAGACCCCAAGCGTCCCCAGCCCAGACCCCCGGTCAGGCGCAGCCGAGGTGTGATCGCTTTGGTCGCAACGACATATTCGCCACCATAGAGCCCGGTACCCAGAAAATCCTGCAAACCGATGGATACCGCCGGACGCAAATTTCCTTCGGTGAGCAGCTGATAGCGCAGATCGAAGCTGCGGTCGTAGTAAGTTTTGCTGCCATCGTAGGTGGGGGGAATATAAAGCCCGGCAATACCCGAATAGCGGAAGCTACCGCTCAACCGTGGCAAAATCTGAAACGTCAGGGTGGACCGGGTGGTGTCGCCGAACAGGGAAAGCGTGGTCGACAGGGTTGCATCCGGAGCCATATCGGCTGACGGCATGTCGATCAGGCCGACCGTGCCGTAAAGGTTATAGCTGGGCGGTCGCGGTGAAACGAAGGGGTTTTCCGTTTTGTCGTCCGCGACGGCGGCTACCGGGGCGAACAGCAGGGCAAAAATGCCGACCGTCCGGCCCCAACCCGCCACTGTGCGGGTCCCGTCATCGTTTTGCGCTCGGAAGAATCCCATGTGTATATAGCCCGGTCCAATTTCTTAATCGCTAGCCTACTGGGTAGAAAAAAAATGCCCGGCTGTCTATCTGGCATTCCGAGTGAGCAGTGATTCAGACATATCGTTGCTGATGTCCCACAAATGCAGGCGCATCCCTGCGTATACCTGTGATACTTTGACTGTACCAGCCAGCACGCCCGCAAAATTTGTTTGCGCAGGCGCCGCCGGGATGCACCGACTCGCTGAAATCGGATGCATAGATGTACGCTGTTGCAGACAATCCCGGTTAGGCGAAAGTTCTTACTGTTCCGCTCGGGAAGCGGCGGATTTGTTCTGCTCGAACGGGCCCTCGCCGGGGTGGGGCTATTCCGCCGCCGCCACCTTCGGGTCGACCAGCATCACGATGTCTTTCATAATCGCGTTCAGTTCGAAATCCTTTGGCGTGTAAACCTTGGCCACACCCATTTCCAGAAGCCGGGCCGCGTCATTGTCGGGGATGATGCCGCCGACGATCACCGGAATATGTCCCAGACCGGCACCACGCATCCTGTCCATCAGGTCTTCGACCAGTGGCATATGCGATCCCGACAGGATCGACAGGCCGACAACATGCGCCCGGGTTTCCTGCGCCGCCTTGACCAACTCCTCTGGCGTCAGCCGGATGCCTTCGTAGTCGATATCCATGCCGCAATCGCGGGCACGGAAGGCGATTTGTTCGGCTCCGTTGGAATGGCCGTCCAGCCCCGGTTTACCAACCAGGAATTTCAAGCGGCGGCCCAGCCTGTCACTGGCCATGTTCACCGCCTCGCGGATGTCTTCCAGGCCTTCGGTTTTGTTCGATACCGATTTCGACACCCCGGTCGGGCCGCGATATTCACCGAAAACCGCCCGCATCTGCGCCGCCCATTCGCCTGTTGTCACCCCGGCCTTTGCCGCGGCGATTGAGGCGGGCATCACATTGTCACCGGCTTGCGCTGCGGCGCGCAGATCGGCGAGCGCTTTGTCAACCGCTGCCTGATCGCGGTCGGCTTTCCAGCCCTGCAACCGGTCGACCTGATCGGCCTCCATGGCGGGATCGACGGTCATGATGCCACCATCGCCGGTCATCAGCGGCGACGGTTCGCCTTCGGTCCATTTGTTCACGCCGACCACGATGGTTTCGTTTTTTTCGATCCGGTTCAGCCGCTCGGCATTGGAATCGACCAACCGTCCCTTCATATAGTCGATTGCGGCAACGGCCCCGCCCATGCTATCGAGATTGGCCAATTCATGCCGCGCGCCGTCTTTCAGTGCTTCGACTTTGGCGTCGACTGCCGGGTTGCCATCGAACAGGTCTTCGTATTCCAGCAGGTCGGTCTCATAGGCCATGATCTGCTGCATCCGAAGCGACCATTGCTGATCCCAGGGGCGCGGCAGACCCAGGGCTTCGTTCCAGGCGGGCAGTTGCACCGCGCGGGCGCGGGCCTTCTTTGACAGGGTCACTGCCAGCATTTCGATCAGGATGCGGTAGACGTTGTTTTCCGGCTGCTGTTCGGTCAGGCCCAGCGAGTTCACCTGCACCCCGTAGCGGAAGCGGCGGAATTTCGGATTTTCGACGCCATAGCGCTTTTCGCAGATCTCGTCCCACAGATCGACAAAAGCGCGCATCTTGCACATCTCGGTGACGAAGCGGATACCGGCGTTCACGAAGAACGAAATCCGCCCGACCATGGCCGGGAAATCCTCTTCTGGGACGCGCGGGCGCAATTCGTCCAGCACCGCCTGCGCCGTGGCCAGCGCAAAGGACAATTCTTGTTCCGGTGTCGCGCCTGCCTCCTGCAAGTGATAGGAGCAGACATTCATCGGGTTCCATTTCGGCACGTTCGAATAGCAATATTCGGCCACGTCCGCGATCATTTTCAACGACGGTTTCGGTGGGCAGATATAGGTGCCGCGGCTCAGGTATTCCTTGATCAGGTCGTTTTGCACCGTGCCTTGCAGCTTGGAAATATCCGCCCCCTGTTCTTCGGCCACCGCGATATAAAGCGACAATAGCCAAGGCGCTGTGGCGTTGATCGTCATCGAGGTGTTCATCTGTTCCAGCGGAATGTCGTCGAACAACGCCCGCATGTCGCCCAGATGGCAGACCGGGACGCCGACCTTACCGACCTCGCCCTTGGCCAGAATGTGATCGCTGTCATACCCGGTTTGGGTCGGCAAGTCGAAGGCCACCGACAAACCGGTCTGGCCCTTGGACAGGTTCGAGCGATACAGCGCGTTCGATGCCTTTGCGGTCGAATGGCCCGCATAGGTGCGGAACAACCACGGGCGATCGGCTTGGCGGTCTTTATTCGTCTCGGTCATGGCGGCCTCGTGAATCAGGGTGGGCAATAATCTTTCGTCCTGGTGTTGATACTTGGAATTTTGTGGCGCTGTCAATTCGCCGCAACGCGGCATTTTCGGATTATTGACCCTTGTGATTTACCGGAATGCAAAACCGCGCCATGCTGCCAGAATGACGACCACAGTAGAAATGCCGCTTTGGGTTCTGGCTTTGTTGATCGCCTTTGCGGCGGTCACCTTTGCATCGCATTTCCTGTTTCCCTCGGTGCGCTGGTTTTTCCGCAAACGGATGGAGCGGCTGGTGGCGCGGCTGAACACACGTTTGACGAGGCCGATTGAACCGTTCAAGCTGGCGCGCCGTTACGACATGATCCAGCGGCTGATTTATGACCCCGAGATTGGCCAGGCGATCACCGACTATGCGGCAAGCGAAGGCATTCCGGAAAACGTCGCATTTGAACGCGCCCGCCGTTACGCCGGTGAAATCGTGCCCGCCTTCAGCGTCTGGACCTATTTCAGTTTTGCCGCGCGCGTGGCGCGCTGGCTGTGCCGCAGCTTTTATCAGGTCCGGGTCATCAATTTTGATGGTGAGCGTATTGAGCAACTTGATACCGAAGCGACGGTTGTTTTGGTGATGAACCACCGCAGCAATATGGATTATGTGTTGCTGACCCATCTGGCCGCACCGCGTGGCGCGCTCAGCTATGCGGTGGGTGAATGGGCCCGGGTCTGGCCGCTCAGCCGGTTGATCCGCGCCTTGGGGGCCTATTTCATACGGCGCCGGGACGGTGATCTGCTTTATCGGGAAATTCTGGCGAAATATGTCTACCTAGCGACCCGCGCCGGGGTCACGCAGGCGGTTTTTCCCGAAGGCCGGCTGAGTCTGACCGGTCGCTTGGCCGATCCAAAACTGGGTATTTTGAAATATATCGTCGATGCCCGCGATCCGGATGGGCGCGATGTGATCTTTGTGCCGGTGGCGTTGAATTACGATCACGTGCTGGAAGACTGCACGCTTCTGGCCGCCGCCGAAAAATCACAGCGCAGATTTCGGGTGTCGTTGCGGTCGGTGTTTTTGGGGGTGCTGAAGGTGATCTGGATAGGCCAGTCAGGGCGCAGGCGGCGGTATGGGCATGCTGGCGTATGTTTTGGAAAACCGCTGCCGCTTGCCGGGTTCGATGGCGATGTGCAGGCATTGGCCGACGAAATGATGCGTCGGATATCGGCCGCAATGCCAGTGCTGCCAGTGCCGGTTCTGGCCTATCTTCTGCTGTCCCAAGGGGCGACGGATCGGGTGACGTTGGAACTGCAGATGAAAAAGCTGCTGCTGGAAAGCAATCATTCGGCGGTCTATTGGCCACGCAACCATGCGGGGCTGGCGCTGGAACAGGCCATTACGTTGTTGGAACAACGAAATCTGATCCGGTTGGACGGCGACAAAGTGGTGCCGATTGAACGTGAAAAGCCGCTATTGCGGTTTTATGCGGCCTCTGTGGAGCATATTTTTGCTCATGCAGCATCGACAGCTTAGATTTTTCTGCGGTTGCGAGGTCATAAAATTACAAAATCAACTTAAATTGGATTGCATTGTTGCGTGACCGTCTTTATCTCTCGGGTCAGAAGCGCGATTCTGCATCGCGGCATGACCCAAACTTGGAGGCAAAGATGGCTCTGGATACTGATACGGGGATCGCCCCCTACGAAGCCCCTGAAAAGGATCTATATGAAATCGGCGAAATGCCCCCGTTGGGTTATGTGCCGGAAAAGATGTACGCTTGGGCGATCCGTCAGGACCGCCACGGCGAACCGGATAAATCGTTCCAGGTCGAAGTCGTAGACACCTGGAAAATCGACAGCCACGAAGTGCTGGTTCTGGTGATGGCGGCCGGCGTGAACTACAATGGCGTCTGGGCCGGTCTTGGCGTTCCGATCTCGCCCTTCGATTCCCACAAGCATCCCTACCATATCGCCGGGTCCGATGCGTCGGGCATCGTCTGGGCCGTAGGCGATAAGGTCAAAACCTGGAAAGTGGGCGACGAAGTCGTGATCCACTGTAATCAGGACGATGGCGATGACGAGGAATGCAATGGCGGCGACCCGATGTTTTCGCCGACGCAGCGGATCTGGGGATATGAAACCTATGACGGGTCGTTCGCGCAATTCACCCGGGTACAGGCACAGCAGCTGATGCGCCGCCCCAAGCACCTGACTTGGGAAGAAAGCGCCTGTTACACCCTGACACTGGCCACCGCTTACCGGATGCTGTTCGGCCATCATCCGCATGAACTGAAGCCGGGTCAGAACGTTCTGGTCTGGGGCGCTTCGGGCGGACTGGGGTCTTTCGCGATCCAGCTGGCCAATGCCGCTGGCGCCAACGCGATCGGGGTGATTTCGGACGAAGACAAACGTGACTTCGTGATGAGCCTCGGTGCCAAGGGCGTGATCAACCGCAAGGATTTCGATTGCTGGGGTCAGTTGCCCACGGTGAATACGCCAGAATACAACGCGTGGCTAAAAGAAGCCCGCAAATTTGGCAAGGCGATCTGGGATATTCTGGGCAAGGGTGTCAGCGTCGACATGGTGTTCGAACACCCCGGCGAAGCGACGTTCCCGGTCTCGACTCTGGTGGTGAAAAAGGGCGGCATGGTCGTGATCTGCGCCGGAACCTCGGGGTTCAACTGTACCTTTGACGTGCGCTACATGTGGATGCATCAGAAGCGTTTGCAGGGGTCGCACTTTGCGCATCTGAAACAGGCTTCGGCCGCGAATAAGCTGATGATCGAACGCCGTATCGATCCCTGCATGTCGGAAGTCTTCCCTTGGGCGGAAATCCCCGATGCGCATCTCAAGATGCTGAGAAATGAACACAAGCCCGGCAATATGGCGGTGCTGGTTCAGGCCCCCCGGACCGGGTTGCGCACCCTCGAAGACGTTTTGGAAGCAGGCAAGAAATAAGCCTGATACGATAGATTCGAAAATGATCCGCGGTGCCTGGAAATGCGCCGCGGATTTTTTTTATGAAAGCCCTGTAGCTGAGGCGTGCGCACCGGTTCCCGCCCCTTAACCGGTCCTGTCTAGCGTTTTCCCGAACTGAGGGAAAACGATGCTGCGTTATCTTTCCGCCGAGCACCTGCACCGGTATCCGTATCTGCGCGAAACCATGTGTCAGGATGCGGGGAGGCTGAATGCACGGGGTCTGGTCATGGGCGAAACCCGTGATCCGAGGAGCGGTCAGGGGCCACTTTACCTGCTTTGGCAACGCGGCGATGGCCGCCATGGCGGATCGATGCGGTTCGTGCCCCTGTCGGACTGTTCGGCGGTCTGGCATTGTAGTCGGTTCTGCCTGTCGCCAGTTTCCGATCTGAACGTCG
Source organism: Thalassovita sp. (assembly GCF_034670005.1). Classification (GTDB taxonomy): domain Bacteria; phylum Pseudomonadota; class Alphaproteobacteria; order Rhodobacterales; family Rhodobacteraceae; genus Thalassobius. The sequence goes on along the minus strand of NZ_JAXMOH010000001.1, from coordinate 9,525 downwards.
CTGCGGCACTGTTGTTGGGGGCGGCGGAAATTCTTGATCGCTTCAGTTTGCACCATTTTACATGCAGCCATGACGCGCGTTTCGCGAGGATTTGCACAGGGATCGGGGCAAGCCCGCGTTTGCTGACCTGCAACGGTGCAGCACAGGTCTGTTTGTGGTCCCCGGACGCTGAGGCCAAGGCTCGCGCGGCGCGCATGGCACGGTTGACGCTGGCGCAATCGGCGATGTGGTTCGAGCGCGCTTTTCCGGACTGTCAGGACCGGAAAGAAATGCAGATCCGAAAGTTTACGAAGAGGCGGCCCTAGCCCTTTGCGTGACCCCGATATAGGGTCGCGCCATGACCATACCCGCGCTGCAATTTTCGCATGATCAGGCCGAAGCCTATGACCGTATCGCCGATGTTCTGCGGTCGGCCGGTGTGGATTTGGCCGAAGGTATCCTGACACCGCCACAGGACGGCAAAACCCGGGTTCTGGCAGTGACCGGCAAGGCCGGTTCGGGCAAAACCTTGTTGCTGGCCGAGCTTTATAAGTCGTTGGAAGCGGCGGGCGTGGATGTGGTGTCGGGCGATTACGAAGGGCGCAAGCGCAAAGACCGGCGCACATTGGCGATCCTTGCCCCGACCAACAAGGCGGCCAGCGTGTTGCGCAACCGGCGGGTCCCGGCAACGACGATCCACCGTATTCTTTACACCCCCGTCTATGATCCAGAATATGAAAAGATAGCGGAATGGCTGGCCGGAAACGGTGAAAAGCCGGAAATCGAAGGCCTAACCGACGAAGCGCTGAACCGTGCCCATGCGTTTTACCAGCTGCATAAGTCAATTCCCGGTGCGCTGGCTGCCGCGGGGCTGCGCGGATCGGATTTCATCACCGGCTGGAAACGCCGTGACGATCCTCTGGATATTGGGTTCGTCGATGAATCTTCGATGTTGGATGAAAAACAGTTCGCCGATCTCAAGGAAATTTTCCCCACTCTGCTGCTATTTGGCGATCCGGCGCAGTTGGCCCCGGTCGGGCAATCGGGCAAGATGGTATTCGACACCATGCCGGAACCTGCCGTGCTGAGCCTGCACCGCATCCACCGGCAGGACGCCGATAACCCGATCCTGGATCTGGCCCATGCGCTGGCAGATCCGGCGCTAGGGTTTGAAGACTTCGAACGCATGGTCGAACAGGCCGCCAAGACCGACGAACGTGTGGTCTGGGCCCAGCGGGTTGAGGTCGACCTGATGGCACGTTCGCCGGTTCTGGTCTGGCGCAATGCCACTCGCATTCGGCTGATCAATGCTTTCCGGTCTGTCTATGACGCCCCTGAAGACGCGTTGCTGGAAGGTGAGCCGTTGATTTGTGACGGGCTCGAACTGCCCTTGAAGCACCGCAAAAAGCGGCTGGATCTCGAAGCGCGCGGGCTGATCAAGGGGGCGCAGGTGATCTATCTTGGCCGGGGCCGGAAAACCGGATTTTCCCGCTTGCATGTGATCGGAGCCGAAGACCCACAAGTGTCCGCCGCGTCCATCGTTAAGATCGAAAAGCCGGACGAAGAAGAACCCTTCATCCCCTTTGCCGCCCGTATGGGGGCGGTGTTTCTGCACGGCGCGGCAGTCACCATTCACAAGGCGCAGGGATCGCAATGGCGCGATGTGCAGGTTTTTGCCCCCGATCTTTACGCGGCGGCCCGGATGGGCAGGGTCGAAGCGGGGCAACCCCTGTGGAAGCGTTTGGCCTATGTCGCCATCACCCGGGCCGAAGAGCGGCTGCATTGGGTGGTGCGGCCGCGACTTTCGAAACCCAGCGGACCGCTACGGGTCGATGATCTGCGCACCGTACCCGCCGCACCACTGAGCCTGTTGCAGGAGGCAGAAGAATGAAAACGATAATCGTCACCGGTGCCAGCGCCGGGATCGGCGCGGCCTGCGCCCGGTCATTTTTGGACCATGGCTGGCGTGTCGGGTTGCTGGCACGGCGAGAAGCGGCGCTGAAACAGGTTGCCGAAGGGGGCGAAAACGCGATTATTCTGCCCTGTGACGTGACCGATCCGGACAGTGTTGACGCCGCTTTTGATCGGTTCGTGGATCAGGCCGGGCGACTGGACGTTCTATTCAACAATGCCGGTATGTTCGGCAGTGCCGCCCCGATTGACGAGATCAGTATCGAGGACTGGCGTCAGGTGCGGTCGGTCAACCTGGACGGTATGTTTTTCTGTGCCCGGGCGGCTTTCAAACGGATGCGGGCGCAAAAACCACAAGGGGGCCGGATCATCAACAACGGATCAATCAGCGCCCACGCCCCGCGCGAAGGGTCGGTCTGTTATACCACGACCAAACACGCGATTACCGGGCTGACCAAGACGCTGTCGCTTGACGGGCGGGCCTTTGACATTGCCTGCGGTCAGATTGACATCGGCAATGCGCGGACCGAACTTCTGCAAGGGATCATCGACCAGAACCCCGATAATCCGCCGCCGACGATGGCGGTGGACGATGTTGCCAAGGCGGTGCAGCAAATGGCCGGACTGGCACCCGAGGCGAATGTGCAATTCATGACCCTGATGGCGACCAAGATGCCCTTTATCGGGCGCGGCTGAGGGCTGCCAATCTGGTAGCCGGGGGATTGTTACCTCTCGCGGATCAGCCGGAACACGGCAGACGCCCCCCAGCCAGCAACGATTGCGATGACCACCGACAACACCCCGTAGATCGGCGCGTGTTCCTGAGCCAGATTATACAGGAAGCGTTCCAGCCCGACCTTGCGTACATCAATGGTGGTTTCGAAATGCGATATCACACTGCCATCCCGGGTCAGGAAAATCCGCGCCTTGTAAGCGCCCTCGGTCAGGTTCGAAGGCAGGGCGATTGACGTCCGAAACAGCGTCTGCTGATCGACCACGACCGCGTTTTCCAGCAGTTGATAACTATTATTTTCCTGCTGAATTCGGATCAGGGCCTTTGTGAAATCTTTGGTATTGCCGAATTCCACCGTGCGGCTGACAGTTTGAATGGCACGATCTACGGTGATTTTGTAACGCTCGTTTTCGATCCGCTCCAGCACCTCGGACAACGGTCCGCTGGAGGCAACGGCATAAAAGACCGGAGCGCTGTCAACTTCCAGTGACGCCGCATTGATCCAGATGCCGAAACGCTGCTCCTTGCGTCGCACCAGCAACGGACCGGAGGGTCCTTCAACGGTAACGATTACTTCTAACGGGTCGTCCGGGATCGGTGTCTCACGCTTGACCGCACCGAACAGCAGAATGTCGGACCCGTCGAACCGTGCGGTGATCGCCACTTGGTTTTGTGACAGGCCCAGCACAATTTCTTCATCTTGTGCGGCAGCTTGTAGCGGCATCAGCATGAGAAAAAACAGGGCCAGAAACCGGCTCATCCTTCCGCTCCCGCTTGGGCCAGCGAATAAAGCTCGGATGGTTCGATCAACAGCTCCAGTGCGATCTTGCCGCAAACGGACAGCACCAGCAGTGCCAACAACACACGCAACATTTCCGCCCTCAGCTTGACCCCGATACTGGTGCCCACCTGCGCCCCGATTACGCCGCCGATCAGCAAGAACAGCGCCAGTGGCAGATCGACGGTATTGTTGGTGATCGCATGCAACAGGGTGGTGAACCCGGCAACGAAAATGATTTGGAACAGCGAAGTACCGACCACAACCTTGGTCGGCATTCCCAGAATATAAATCATCGCGGGGACCATGATGAAACCGCCGCCGACACCCATGATCGCCGCCAGCAATCCAACGGCGAATCCGACGATCAAGGGCGGTATCGCCGAGATATAAAGGCTGGAGGCACGAAACCGCATTTTGAAGGGCAGGGCATGAATCCAATTGCGCTGTTTGCGCTTTTTCGGCATCACACCGCCCGCCTTGCGGGCGCGTTGGATCGCGCGCAGGCTTTCGACGAACATGAGCGCCCCGATGATACCCAGGAACACGACATAGCAAAGCCGCACCATCAAATCGACCTGACCCAGAGATCTGAGATAGTTGAACACAACCACCCCGGCGCCCGATCCGATCAGCCCTCCAACCAGCAGCACATACCCCATTTTCAAATCGACGGTCTTGCGCTTCAGATGCGCCATCAGACCGGATACCGATGAGGCGACGATCTGATTGGCCGAGGTCGCCACCGCCACGGCGGGCGGAATGCCGACAAAAAACAGCAATGGCGTGATCAGAAACCCGCCGCCGACACCAAAGATACCCGACAGGATGCCGACAATGCCGCCCAAGCCCAGTAACAGGAACGCGTTGACCGAGACTTCAGCGATGGGCAGGTAAATATTCATGTCCGTTCCTAGCTCGACCCACGCCGGGTAATCAAGCATGCTGCGCTGCAAATGTGCCTCAACACCGCTTCGGTGTGCTCCATAGGGCATAACCGGGCTGCGCGGACGTATAGCAGGACTAGTTATGCAGCGATTTTTGGCTGTTTTGCTTAGCGTTAAGCCCTGTCGCTTCGCTGAGTTGCGTTGCGGGCAAAACCGGTGAGAATCACTCTGGTCAAAAATCAGTTGCGGCAGGAAACTGCCGGGTCCTTTTGACTCAGTGGGCGATTTCTGAACGATCTGGGGGCAGGCTGCGGGACAGGATCAGCGCCGCCACAGCGCTGCCATCGGGTTGTCGATAATAACCCGGCCGTATCGCAGTCTGCTCGTAGCCCGCTGTCCGATAGAGTTTTATTGCAGGCAGGTTATTTTCGGCTACTTCCAGAAACGATGTTTCGGCTCCGCGCTCTTGAGCGGCCGCATGATAAAGGTCCAGCACCGTACGGCCTTGGCCCTGCCGTTGATACTCTGGTTCTGTCGCCAGCGTCAGCAATTCGGCCTCTTCCGCGATCACCCGCCCTAAGGCGAAAGCATGATCGCTAAAAACAACAAAGACGTGCGGCGATGACAGCAAAGACCGGAATTCGGAAGCCGCCCATGGGCGTTGCGCGGTAAACGCGTCCCGGTGAATGCGGGCCAGCTCTTCAGCTTTCATCGGACAGGATGACCGGCGCCGGATCGCGCGGCGGCGCAGCGTCGGCAGCTTTGATGTAAAGTGGGGCAGGGGGCAGGGTCGTATCGGAATATGTCGCCGCAACAATCCGGGCCATGTTTTCAGCGAGACGCGCCGGAGGCGGAGCAGCGAGCAGTGGCGGCTCTAACAAAGCCGATTCATCCCGCGCTGCCATTCGGGCGGGTTCGCCGGTCGGGGCGATATAGACCTGATCGCGCGGGCCAGGGACAACCGGTATATGCGGTTCGTCATGATTCAGGCTGGTGGCTGCAAACGTGGTCACCCCAAGCGCCGGAATGTCCAGCGCCAGCGCCAGCCCGCGCGCGGCGGATACTGAAATCCGGATGCCGGTAAAATTGCCCGGACCGGTACCGACAGCGATGGCATCCAGATCGGCCCAGCCCTTGTCTGCCTCACTTAATACCTCTTCCAGCAATGGTAACAGCCGTTCCGCCTGACCCCGACCCATGTCTTCGGCCCGGGATGCGACTATTCTGTCACCCGACAGCAAAGCGGCCGCGCAATGCGCGGCCGATGTGTCAAACGCCAGCACCAGTGGTTCAGACGGCAACAGGGCGTACCTCGGTTACTTCGGGAATATAATGGCGCAGCAGGTTTTCGATGCCCATTTTCAACGTCAGGGTCGAAGACGGACATCCCGCGCAGGCCCCCTGCATATGCAGGTAGACCACACCGCGATCGAAGCCGTGAAAGGTAATGTCGCCACCATCCTGCGCCACTGCCGGGCGCACCCGGGTATCCAGAAGTTCCTTGATCTGGCCGACGATTTCGGCGTCCGGGCCGTCGTGCTCGGCATGACCCGACGCCGCAGTGCTGTCGCCCGCCATCACCGGTTGACCGGATTGATAATGTTCCATGATCGCGCCCAGAATGCCGGGCTTGATGTGATCCCATTCGACATCGTCAACCTTGGTCACGGTGACGAAATCGCCGCCAAAAAACACGCCGCTCACGCCGCTGACCGCAAAAATCCGCTGCGCCAGAGGCGATGTGCCGGCCGCGTCTGCCGACGGGAAATCCGCAGTGCCCGCGCCAAGAACGGCCTGACCGGGCAGGAATTTCAGCGTTGCCGGGTTCGGTGTGGATTCTGTCTGAATAAACATCGCGAGGATACCTTTCTAGTTAACTCAGGATATGCGCCCGACATCGCCCGGAGTCAAGGTTTAGAATGGTTCTAATAGCCTCTGGCAGGCTCAGGTGATTGCGTCCAGCCGTTCCTTGGACAGATCGCCGGGCACGATGGTAATCGGTACGGGCAGGCTGCCCGCGCTGCGACTAAGCTGGGTTACCAACGGTCCCGGGCCCTTCTTTTCACTGCCCGCGCCAAGCACAAGCACACCAATCGCGGCGTCGTCGGCGATCTCGCTCAGGATCTCAGTGACCGGTTCGCCCTCGCGGATCACCAACTCGGGATCGATGCCCTGACGGTCGCGCATCCATTTGGCAAATACTTCGTAATGCACTTCGATCCGTTCGCGGGTTTCTTCCCGCATGATGTCGCTCACACCGATCCAGTGGTTGAATTCTTCCGGTGGAATAACTGACAATATTTTCACGCCGCCGCCGGATTTGGCCGCGCGCATAGCGGCGAACCGCATTGCATTCAGGCATTCGCGACTGTCATCCAGGATGACAAGAAATTTACGCATCCCCAACTCCCTGTTTTGCCGGATCATGGCGCAGGCGGTTTGATCTGGCAACCAGGCAGTGATGACCGCTCATTTACACAAGGCCGCGGCGGTGGCGCCGAATTCCTTGTAACGCAGCCAGAACCTTTCATGGGTCCGGCTGTCGGATTGGCGGATTTCCTGCGCTTTGTGCGGATCTTGGAAGAACTTTGCGGCGCGGCGCTGATCGGCGCGGCTTAGCGTTTGGTTGGCCACGTCCTGAATACAGCGGCACAAGGCCCAGCTTTTCTGTTTCCGGTTCGAGGCCATGCAAGCCCGGTCGATCGGTCCGGCCTCGGCGACAATTGGTACAATGGTCATCGCCAACGAAGCGGCCCAAAGGAAGCGTTTCATATATCTGCCTCGTTCTCGGGGTGCGCAGGTGTTTACACCTTATTTTGAACCGCCCCACATGTTACTCTACGTGCTCGACGACCGATTATGCCTCAGGGCGCAAATGATTTCAATTGGCCCCGCTGTCGCGGGAAATGTGGGGGAATAATGAAGAAACTCTTGGTTTTGCTGACACTGATGGCCGCGCCGGTCTGGGCCGAGGACAAGCCGGTCAATATCACCCGGGACACCGCATCGGTGACGATCCCGCTGACCGACGGCACGGCGGAAATCAGGCGCATCGGAGATAACGATCACCGGATCGATGACGACTGGGGCCGTACCTCGCGCGCCTGCCCGCCTTTTTGCATTCAGCCGCAATCGCCCGCACCAGGCGTCACCACGATCGGCGAACTGGAACTGATCGCGCTGTTGCAGGACCCCGAGGTGGTGGTGATGGACAGCCGCACGCCGGAATGGTTCGAGGGCGGGTCGATCCCGGGCGCGATCAACGTGCCTTACACGCAGGTGATTGATCATCTGGGCGAATTGGGCTGTGACATCGATTTTGACGGCTATGTCTGTGAAAACCCCACTCGCGTTGCGTTGTTCTGCAACGGCAACTGGTGTGGCCAATCCCCCACCGCGATCCGCAACATGATCGAAGCGGGCTTCCCTGCCGATCACATTTATTACTATCGTGGCGGTATGCAGGCCTGGCGGTTGCTGGGGCTGACCGTGACAGGGGAATAACGCGATGCGCTGGATTCTGATGACGGGCTTTCTGGTTCTGGCGGGATGCGGGGTGCCGTTCGTGCCGCTGATCTGACCGCCTCAGCCCGGTTTGCGTGCAACGCCCCAATCGGCGCCGGGGTGTTCGCGCACATGGGTGTAGCCCAGATGCGGCAACACCGTATCCCACACCAGCCGAACGGTGCGGGTTTCCTGTTCGTCCTGCGAAAACGCCTTTGTCGTCGCCGGGTTTTTCTGATGATGGGGCGATGTCGCCATTGACCAGTTCATATCGTCCAGCACCAGAATACCGCCGGGTTTGAGCAGCATATCGACCAGCAAAACGCCAAAGCCGGTGCCGTCCCAGTGATGCCCGCCATCGAAATAGCACAGGTCGAATTGCGGCCTTGGCGTGCTGTTGATCAGCTTCTGTAATTCCCAGGTATAGGACCGATGGGCGATGCGCGGCGTGACCCGGTGGTCCAGCCCGGCGGTTTTCAGCAGATCGTTGATATTCGGGGACCGGTTGGCCGCGCTGGTCCGGTCGATAGTGACCAGATGCCCGGCGCCCTGATCTTCCAGAATGGCCCCGATATAGGCGCTGCTTTTACCCTGAAAGAACCCGATTTCCAGAATGTCCTGCGCGCCGTGGTCCTGAATGATCTGCCGCAGCAGTGCCGCATGGGCCTGGTCCATATAGGGGATGTCGGCAAAGGTCTGGGTAATGAAATTGAATTTTGACATGGCTGCCCCGGAATTGACTGCTGCGTTGGGATTGTTATGGCACGCGGTTGGAACAGGGGGAACCGGGATTGTCAGGCAGCAAAGCCCGGGTGTGACGGTCCGGAAACCCGCCCTCCGGTTTGCTGGCGCGGACCAAGGGCGCAACCCGCCCCGCCAGACGCCCGGGCCGCCCGTCGCACCAAAGGTGCGCCGACTATAAATCGGCTCGCCTACGGCGAAACGGCACGGCGATTGGGTGAGGTTCGCGCATCGTTCGGAAGGTTTGCGGAGCGGCGGGATCAATGGCCACATCACAACCGTCGGATCGCCGCACCGCGGCCCGCCGATGGCGCTTGGGATTGGACGGCTTGAGAGGGTCCGGCATAGGGGTGGGTGGGATTTCATCCCACCTTTTGCGCCGATGGTGCCGGGGGATGGTGGGCTGTAAGCCCACCCTACGGCTTTCTAGTCATGGTCTCGGATCGCATTCAGCATCGCTGACAAGTGAGCGGTTTCGCCAATAAGCAAATAGCTAAGTTTTTCTGATGCGCCGGAAAAGGTATGAAAATTTCCAGCCTTCACGTCAAAAATCGTAAACTTAGTTTCGGGCGAAAGGCCAGCTAGCGTTTGGTTCATGATAAGGCCAGCCATTTGGGCTTTCAGCTTTGATAGTTTGTTTTTGTTGAGGAAGAGCTTTATTGCGTGCTTTTCTCCGCCCAGTTCAAGGCCGAGTTCGGGATTCACGGTGATGTTGAACTCAGGCGATTGCCAATCGCTTTTAGGAGGAGCAAACCACTTAATATGCCCAACCTTCGACCTCCATTTTTGATAACAATCAGCAGTTTCTTGGAAATTTTTTTGTTTTTTGGGGTTTTGAGCGGATATGAAGCTTTTCCAGTCTGGATTGACGTGCTCCCCTGAAAAGTCCGCAGTTTGAGGTTAGTCTGTTCTCTGACGAAGGAGACAGACGATGAAGAGAAGCCGTTTCAGCGAAGATCAGATTATCGGCATCCTGAAGGAGCACCAGGCTG